>NZ_HE978580.1:0-95064 GCF_000311865.1 Peptoniphilus obesi ph1
AAGTATAATGTATTGTCAAGTAAAATTAGAAATTATTTTACTTATTTTTTTCAATATATTCATTTCAATATTTTATAATGTAATCAGCTTGAGCTGACTTTTAATATTTTACTATTTATTAAAAATAAGTCAAGGCTTTTTTCTAAATTAATAAAGATTTTATCTGGTCATTTGGATTTAATTCATATGCTTTTTCAAGATATGGCTTAAAGACTTGATCTTTGATGTTATATAAAAATATTCCAAAGTTATAATTTAATAGATAACTTTCTGGTAATTTATCTATTCCAACTTTATAAGTTTCTTTTGTTTTTTCTAGATCTTCTAGATTTAAATAAATTTGAGCTTTTAAATTGTAATATTCCTCTACTTCATCATTGTAGTTAAGACTTTGATTGATATGCTCTAAGCTTTCTTCAAGAAGTCCAAGCCCAAAAGTAGTTAACGCTTTATAATAATGTAGTTTTTCTTTTTCTGGATATAGGTCTGATACATTATTTAAACTTTCATAAGCCTTATCTAATTTTCCATAGGCTATGTATGATTCAGATGCTTCCAGGTTTGCATAGTCATCTAATTCTTTTAGGTCTTCCCTTATTTCATCTTTTAATTCTTCATATTCATCTTCAGAATTGTTTAAAAATTTCTCAAAGTAAAGTTTAGATTTTAAATAATAATTTAAGTTCCTATATATATAACCTAGTCTATAATAGGCTAATATATATTCTTCACTATGATTTAGTATGTCTTCATAATCATTTGCTATGTCTTCTAAAAATTCTTTTTGCTCTTCTTCTGATAGGTTTTTGTATTCCTTATTATAGATAGCTTCTTTTATATTTGCCTTAGCAAATTCTAGGTCTAGATCGTATTCAATGAAGTTATCATATGAGTTTAAATAAATAAAAGAAGCAATGTTGTCATCTAAGTTAGCTGCTTGTGATGAAAGATAAAGAATCAAAGCTTTTATGTCTTTTACTGCAAAGTTTATAATTTTTAAATATTCATTTTTAAATCTAAAATCTTTTTCTATCCCTAATAGGTATATTATCCCTTCATTAATTCTTGATAAATCAATTTTTTCATCTATTGATTTATCTTTTATTCCTTCAATAAGACCATCTAGCCTTACTGGTAGATTTATTTCTTTTTTGAGTTCAATTTCATTTAGCTCAACATTTTTATTTAATTCTATAAAAACTATGTCTTTTAGTCTCTTATCTACTTGTTTTTTTAGGTACATTATTTCTCCTAACTAAATACTTCCCATATATTTTCTTTTTCTTAACGTGCTCTTGCTTAATATATTGAATAAGCTTGCTCTAAATACTATATATACGCCTGTTAATAAATAAAATATTATATATCTTATTAAGTTGTCTGTATTATTTAAGCTTGGAAGATAAGTTTTAAATCCTAAGCTTATATTTATATAGTCCTGTTTTGAGATAGATTCTATTATTGCATTTGGAGATAGTATAAGACTTGATAAGATTCCATATACTATTAGTAAAATTAACCAATGCAAGATGTTTTCTTTCATAAAGTTTAATGTATAAGTAAAGCTTTCTATATATTGCTTGTCTTTAATGTAGATGCTTTCTGCTATTGGATTGAATACTATATATAAAATCAATCCAAGTAAATAAAAATTACTGCTAAATAAACTCACCCAAGAATATACAAATACTACAAAATATATATTAAATAAATAATTACTAAAGTTTCTTGTGTTAAATATATTTTGTATTTTTATTCTTCCAAAATATACTAGGTCTGATAATACAGAAAAATATATAGACATTATAGCAGAGTAAATTAAAGCATATATCAAACTGCC
Organism: Peptoniphilus obesi ph1; assembly: GCF_000311865.1. Classification (GTDB taxonomy): domain Bacteria; phylum Bacillota; class Clostridia; order Tissierellales; family Peptoniphilaceae; genus Peptoniphilus_E; species Peptoniphilus_E obesi. The sequence goes on from NZ_HE978580.1 coordinate 1,841, forward strand.
TAGCAAAGAATTATAAAATAGTAGCCCCGATAGACTAGAGCTTTCAAGATAATTTAATATTAAAGTAAAAATCATAGGTAAAAATAATACTATCGGATTTTTTATTATAAGATCTTTACTTATTTGAACTGTTTTTGAGTAAACTAATTTTAAATCTTTTAAAATATCCATAACTTCCTCCTGATGTTATTATACAAATTATTTGAGAAAATAATCAATAAATAATATACTTATTGTATATGAAAGGAGAAATTTATAATATGTTTAATAATTTTAAAAAATTTTTTACTAGTATTATTCTTGCTTTAATTGTGGCCTTATCTTTTAATGGCACTTCTTTTGCAAAAGTTAATAGTAGTGAAGAAATAGCACCAGGTGTAGTTAGAGAGGAACACATTGTTAATTATAATAAGAAAAATACTTATATAAATTTGCTAAAGATTGATTTAAATAATCCTTATGTGGGAATTGAAGTTGTTGCTGGTAATGGAAAGTATACCCAAAGAGCAACTGTAAGCCAAATGGCTAAAAGAACTGATGCAACAGCTCTTGTTAATGGAGACTTTTTTAATACCTTACTTCAAGGATCTCCAGAAGGTCCTTCTATAGTGGGTGGAAAATTACAAACATCTCCTGTTTACTATAATGGACTTTATTCTTTAGGAATAACAAAAGACAATATTGCTAGTATTGAACAAATAACTTTTACTGGTAATGTTAAGGCGAAAAATGGAAAAACCTTTAAACTTGATAGTCTTAATAAATCTTACTATTGGTATGAAGACACTAATGAATATTCTCACCAAGATAAATTGAATTTATATAATGATTTTTGGGCATCAAAATCAAGGGGAGAAAAAACAAACAGTGAGATTTTGGTTAATGCAAATGGAGTAGTTGAACAAATTAGCGAAGGGAAAAACTTTAATTTCCCAGTTCCTGATGGAAAATTAATTCTACAAGCTGACGGAAAAGCTTATGATTTTATAAAACAAAATGTAAAAATTGGCGACCAAATTGCTATTAACTATAGTATAAGTCCTAAAAAAGATTTTAAATTCTTAATTGGTGGTCATGCTCTACTTGTTAATAATGGACAAGTTGTAAAATATACTAAAGATATCAATGTTCTAGGTGGAGTTAGGGCAAGAACTTGCGCTGGTATTTCAAAAGATGGAAAAACTTTATATATAGCAAGTGCTGAAGGTAGAACAAAGAGATCTGCTGGGATGTCACTTCCTAATTTGTCGGATTTCATGGTTTCAATTGGAGCAAATAAAGCACTTAACCTTGATGGCGGTGGATCAACTGCCATGGTTGCTAAAAATCTTGGTGACTTTGAAAGAACTAGATTTATAAATCCAGAAAAAAATGCTGCTGAAAGAAAAGTAGTTAATGGAATTGGTATTTATAATACAGCTCCAAGCACTAATAATATAGCTGGTTTAAAGATAAATGGTCCAGACTCTATGTTAGTAGGAACTAGTGCAGAATTTTCTGTAAAGGGAGCTTGGAATGAAAATCTTAAGCCTATAAAAGCTGATAGCTTTGCTTATAGTCTATCCTCTGCTTCTGAAGAAAAAGGTCTATTAAATGGAAAATGGTATCTTGCTCTTGCTGAGGGAGAAAATGAAATTAAATTTGTAACTCAATCAGGTTATGAACAAGTTAAAAAAGTTAATGTCTATGGCTTTGATAAAGTAAAAGATTTAAAAATAAAACTTAACAATACCAAAATGGTTGAAGGCGGAAGTTACCAAGCTACTGTAAAGGCTGTTTTAAATGATAAGACTGAAAAAGATATAGATCCAAGAGTTTTAAGTTTTGAGCTTGAAGGATTTTCAGGTTCTGTTGATGGTGGAGGAAATTTCACTATAGATTCTCTTAATGGTCTTAGCAAGGGTCTTTTAAAAGTAAAAGCTGGTAATTTAGTAAAAACTATAGACTTATACGACAAAGATTCAATGAATCTTGTTATGACAATAGATAAGAAAAATTACACTATTAATGGAGTCGACAAAAAGATGGATACTTCTCCATTTATAAAAGATTCTAGAACTTTCGTACCTATTAGATTTGTAATGGATGCTTTAAATGCAGAAATTAATTACAATGAATCTAACAGAGAGGTAGAAATTTCTTATAACGACCAAAAAATTATCATTCCAATTGACAAAAAATATATTATGGTAAATGATGAAAAGAAAGATATAGACACAGCAGCCTTTATTAAAGATTCAAGGACTTTCGTACCTATAAGGTTTGTGAGTGAATCTTTAGGACTATCTGTTGACTATAATGATTCAGCAAGACAAGTTATAATCTCAAGTAACTAATTGTTAAATAAATTTTATTAGATATATTCATTTTTGAATTAAAAAAACGACAATTTTAAAATTGTCGTTTATTTTATTATCATTCAGGTGAAACAAGTGAATCAAAATTATATTTTCCATTTTCTATTTTTATAATGACAACTGATTTGTAGGGATTATTTTTCTCATCAAATCTTATGTTGCCAGTTACTCCCTCAACCTCAATATTTTTTATAGTTTCAATTAATTTTTCACTATCAGTAGAATTTGATTTTTCAAAAGAATTTTTCAAAATATATACACTATCATAAGCAAGAGCTGAAAAAGACGATGGCACTTTCTTATATTTAGCTTGGTAGCTATCTACAAACTCTTTAACTATTTCTGATTGATCATCACCAGCATAGTGGCTAGCAAAGTATATAGAGTCCAAGACTTTTCCCGAATTTTTATCAGCTAGATCTAAAACTCCTTCCCAGCCATCTGATCCAATAATTTTTGCATCTATTTGAGCTTCTCTTATTTCTTTAGCGATTATAAAATCTTTTTCAGAATTTTCTGGGATTAAAATTAAATCAGGATTTTCTTTTTTTATATTCTCCAGCTGAGTTTTAATATCAAAATCGTCTTCTTCATATCCTTCATCCGCTAGGATTTTTAATCCCCTTTGTGTAAATTGATCTTTAAATGCATCTGCAATTTCATTTGAATAGTCGCTTGATTTATTTCTCAATACAAAAGCACTCTCTGCTTGTAAAATATCTATTGAAAAATTAGCCAAAATCTCTCCCTGTACGCTATTGGTAAAACAAGTTCTAAATATATTATCCGAATCTTCTGTTATAGATTCGCTTCCTGCTGTTGGACTTATAATTGCTATCTTTTTTTGACTAGATTTATTTGCAACAGCTTTTGCATTTTCTGAGCTTATTGGTCCAACAATAGCATCGACATTTTTTTCAATTAATTTGTCATAAGCTTTTACTGCCTCTACTGGATCACTCTTGTCGTCTTCTAAAATATATTCAACTTTCTTTCCATCAATTCCACCATTTTCATTTATTTCATCAATAGCTAGCTTAATTCCTTTATCTACAGCATCTCCATAGATATCTGATTTCCCTGTCTTTGAAACTATCGCTCCAATTTTTATAACTTCAGATTCCTTGTCTGCTGGATTAGGATCATTACTATCTCCAGTTTTAACATTGCTGTTACAGGCTGCCAGTAAAAATATTAAAAATAAGGCTAAAATTGTTTTTTTCATTTTGATTTCCCCTATTAAATTGCGATTGTAGAACTCAAATACTCATATATTCACATAACTTTTCAAAAATCTTATTATAAAAGTTATTTAATCTTTCTTCTTCACTCAATATCCCAATCTATATACTAATACAAGTTAAAGAAGTTTTCATGTCTATAAAAAATAATACCACATTTCAAAAAATAGCAACACCAATTAATTTAATAGACATTGTAGAGCATTTACTTATTCTCATCTATTATTCTACTATTGAGATATTGATCTATTTTTTCATCTGTATCTAATCATAGAATGATCTCTAATATATAAATATTTTATATACATATAATATCTATAATTTAAGAAATTCCTAATTTTTTATATTTATAAATTTATCCATTAAAGAGATACTCGAAGTAAAATAAAGATATCTTTATGTATATACTTATAAGTAGGACCATATTATTTTGATGGTTGCTGTACTATAATTTCTCCTTTGTCAGCATCTAAAGTTATTTTTTGTCCATCATAAACTTGGTTATAAAATTCTTTATCTACCTCTGTTACCATGGGAATTTCCATAACAATTGCACAAGATACAAGAACAGTATCAAGTTCCTCAACGATTAAAGCTTTGGGACCTGTCCCACATTCATCAAGTTTATACAAGCCATCAGCTTGAACTACAGAACTACCTTTACCCTTTGGAAAAACAACTATTTTATCTTTGACGCTCTTTCCTTCAAGAGCATGACCTTTTTCAATTATATTTCCAGTTTTAGGGTCTGTGTGGTAAAACAAAATTGGCTCTTTAGAAAAAATTAATTTTCCTTCAACCTTTCCACCAGAAATTACTTTACATTTAAATTTATTCATTTTAAAAGTCACCACCCTCAGAAGCTATTTCCATACATTCTTTTGCATCAAGAACATTTATCTTAACATTAAAAGTTGACATATAATATGAACATTTTGGCGAATCAGATAAACCATTTTTCCCTTTTAAATCTTTCCAAACTCGTTCTTCATCTATGCATGTATTTGGAACAAGACTGATATTATACGCTTCCAATTCTTTCCTTAAATCCATATCTTCTAATAACTTTATTAAAGCCTGTGATGTCAAAATCCAAATAGGAACTTTAGGTTTTTTACTCCTAGCCATTTCTAAAACATTGTTTATTTGCTCAAATGTATAGTGAGGACACCCAAACATAATAAAGTCAATTTTTTCTTTAGGTTTTATTTTATCTTTAAAATCTTTTATATCTTCATTAGTTATCACTATCTCTTCTTTGATTTTTTTATTACCCATAGCCATTTCAAGATTCTTAGCTTCAGGCGTATAACCTAAGATGTGATATATAGTATGCGAACCAGTTACATTTAAATTAGTACCTAAGTTTATATGAGCCTCTGTACTAGGATTTTTCTTTATTCCATCAAAGATTGGAATACCATTGACTTTTTCCCCGCAAATTAAACCTAGTATTGAATAATCAAAATCACTTTCTAAATCTGCTTCTACTCTTACTAATGTATCTCCATATCTGTTTTCATCCAGCAAAAATCCATATTCTGGGGTAAAACCAGTAATGGCTGAGCACATAGAACTGAAAGAACTTTCCCTATTTGTCCTAGCACCTACTACTGAATTAGCATAGATTGTTACACTAGTTTCTGAAAAAGCAACTATATCCCCATATTTTGGAACATTGGCAAATAGGTAAGGTGTGCAAGAGTAAGTCATTATTGCCCCCATATTCTTATAAGCATTATGAACCCTTTGCATGTTATCAATATCATCTTCTGTCAATATATCTTTATTATTGAAATAAGATAGAGAGTATCCTGGATTTACTGTGGGTTTTACCGCAAAAGTGGCACCCGCTTTATTCATTTTTTCTGAGAACCACCTATCGGCACCCTGTGCACTTAAAGATATATGAGCTCTTTTTATTGGAACTAGTCTATTTGCACCAAAACTTTCTCCAATTGCAACTAGTATTTTTATAGCCATAGCTTTACCTTTTCCAAAGTCGCCATTTAACATCTGAGATTGATATTTTGTTAATTCCATTAAGCCCTCCTATTTTTTATCGCACCAAGAAATTCCAAACCCTGAAATCATTTGATTTTAAGTTATAGGTGTTTGTCATAAACTTTTAAACTTAATATATCTAATTTTAGTTTTTTTATTATTTTACTGCTCCACTAATTGCTTTAATAATAACTGCTGTCTCTGCTCTTGTTAGTTGACTATCTCCATTGAAATTATTATTATGGTCACCCTTTATATATCCAGCATTTACCAAGTGAGCAACATAAGGTTGAAATTCTTCAGGTATTTTATCAAAATCTTTAATTCCACTTGGTCTTGTAGTATCTGGTGTCTCATTTTTCAACTTTTGTAGTCCTAAAGACAAGTATTCTGCCATATCATTTCTTGTAATATCATAGTCAGGATCTTGAATATAGTCTACTATATCTAAACCTTTGCTTACTAACTCGTCAAAAGTAGGTTGGAACCAATTGTCGTTAGGATCAGTATTTGGAACTTGTTTCTCGCCTATTGTATTATTCATTAATGTTAAAAATTCAGCTAAGGTTACAGACTTATTTGGTCTAAATGTATTATCTTCATATCCATTTATTATCCCCTTATCTGTAAGTTCACTTACAACACCATAATACCAATCATCATTGTTAACATCCTTAAATGTTTTAGCAAAAATATTTGTTGGTGTTAGCAATATAGTACTCAAAGCAAGTGTAGCTATAACTCTTTTTTTCATTTTATTTCCCCCTAGGTTTTTAATTTTCTCATCACTTTTATATTATTGTCTTAAGAATATTATACTAGAAAAAACATTGAAAACGAGAAAGAAAGGCTTTTATTTTATTATCTGATACAGCGATAAAGATAATATTTTTCTTTATCATACATATATAATTTAAATACAAATAATCCGCTATAAAAAATTTATATTTTCTTCTAATTTAATTACTAGTTTTTTTATTACTTTAAAACTGATTATAATTTTAATTACTTTTCATAATCCGTAGACTATTTTACATTCTGAATAATACTGGAAATAAAAATAAGACCCTATAATCTTCTATAGGGTCTTTGAGTCTAAGTTTTATTTTAAATTTATTTTTAAGTTATTCTTCTTGAATTTTGTTTTTACTGTAATAGTGCTTTATCTATTATATCTTATAGATTATCTGCAAAGCTTTATTCTTTTTTTATAATCTTCCATTAAAATCTAGATTATCATAAACACTTTATTACAAAAATAATTATCAAAGAAATTTTTAACCAATAATTATATTTACATTTTTTCTGGAGCTTGTATTCCAAGTAGGTAAAGACCTTCTTTTAAAACATTTTTAACTCCATAGCAGAGCATAAGCCTTGTATTTTTTAATACAGAATCTTCATCAGTAATTATTTGAGTATGACCATAATATCTGTTGAATAATCTAGCTAAATCTCCAACGTATCTTGTTATAAAATATGGTTCATATTTTTCATGAGCATCTATAACAACATTAGTAAAGTTGTATAAAGTCTTTATAATTTCATGTTCATCTTCTGATTTTAAAAGTTTATAGTCAACTTCAGCATTCTTGTCAAATCCACCTTTTTCTAATAGAGAAGCTATTCTTGCATGGGCATATTGCACATATGGTCCAGTTTCTCCGTCGAAAGAAAGAGTTTTATCCCAAGAAAACATGTAGTCTTTTATTCTTTGATTGAATAATTCTTGGAATTTAATTGCGCCGATTCCAACTTGAGCTGCTAGTTCATCTTTGTTTTCAATTTTTTGTCCACGTTCTTCTTCTCTTTGACTTAGTATTTCTTTTACTTTTTCTGTTGCCTTATTTAAAACATCTTCTAAGTAGACTACTCTACCTTTTCTTGTAGAAAGTGTTCCATCTTCAAGAGAAACCATTCCAAATGGAACGTGTACTATTTCATCTGACCAGTCATAACCCATTTCTTTTAATATAGCTTTTAATTGTTGGAAGTGAAGTGTTTGTTGTGATCCAACAACATAAATATTTTTATATGGTTTGTGTTCTTCATGTCTATAGTGAGCAGCTGCTATATCTCTTGTTATATAAATTGTTGATCCATCTGATTTTATTATTAGGGCTACAGGTAGGTCATATTTTGATAAGTCAACAATTTGAGCTCCTTCAGATTCAACCAAGGCGCCAGATTTTTTTAATTGATCAACTTCTGCTTGCATTAAGTCAGAGTAAAAAGATTCCCCCTTGTAAGTGTCGTACTGAATATCAAGCATCTTATAAACTCTATTAAATTCTAATAAAGAAACTTCTCTGATCCATTTCCATAGTTCAACCGCTTCTTCATCGCCTTTTTCAAGTTTTGCAAACCAAGATCTACACTCATCTCTTAATTCTTGATCATTTTCAACTTCTTGATTTATTTTTACATATAATTTTAACAGTTCTGGTATAGGATTTTTTGCAATTTCTTCTCTATTGCCCCACTTTTTAATAGCAACAATAAGCATACCGAATTGAGTTCCATAGTCACCTAAGTGGTTGTAAGAAATTGTATTATAGCCTAAAAATTTATATATTCTTTTTATTGAATCTCCTATTACTGTCGATCTTATGTGCCCAATATGAAATGGCTTTGCTATATTTGGAGATGAGTATTCAATTACAACATTTTTATTTTGTCCAACATCTTCTTTTCCAAATTCTTCGCCCTTAGTAATTACTTCATCAATAACCGTTTGAGCTAATTTTTCTTTGTTTATAAAAAAATTAATATAAGCAGATTTTGATTCTACCTTTTCAAAGTAATCTGATTTTATTGATTCTGCTATTTCTTTAGATATTAAATTTGGATTTTTCCTATATACTTTTGCTAAAGAAAACACTGGAAAAGCATAGTCTCCCATATCACTTGTTGGCGGAACTTCAATAGCATTTGATATTTCTTCCTTGGTCATGACTTCTTTATCTTCATTTAATTTTTGATCTAGAATTTTTATAATTTCATCTTTAAAATTAATCATATTTTCTCCTTTATAAATTAATTATTTAAATTCAACAACACTAACTCCACTACCACCTTCATTGTAGGCTGCGTCTTTGCAGGATTTAATATTTGCTTTGGATTTTAAATAATTTTTTACTTTTTCTCTTAATACACCAGACCCCTTGCCGTGTATAATCCGAACACTTTTAAGTCCAGCAAGATAAGCATCGTCTATATATTTTTCAATTATTGGCTGTGCTTCATCAAAAGTTTTTCCTCTTATATCTATCTCAGATTTAACATATTTTGATTTTGATCTTATTAATTTCTTAGTTTTATTTTTTTGACTTTCTTCTTGCACATCTGATTTAGATAGTGAATTTTTAGGAAGTTTTACTTTCATCATCCCAATTTGTACTAAGACATCTTTTCCATTTTTATCAATATCAATAACAGTTCCATCAGCATTTAATGAATCTGCATGGACACTATCACCAACTTTTAATGATTTAATTGGCGCTTTTGCCTTTTTGATTTCTATTGTTTTTGAACCTGGTATTGTCTCATCAAGAGAACTCCTTAAAGTATCATTTACATCTTGAAGTCTTCTTGCTTGTTCGGATGATAATTCTTCTTTTACTTCTTTTATTTCATCCATAATAAGCCTAACATTTTCTTTTGCATTTAATAAAATTTGCTTAGCTTCTGTTTTTGCATCTTCAATTAACCTGTCTTGCTTATTTTTTTGCTTATCTATTTCTTTTTTTAATTTCTCATTGTTTTCTTTATATTTATCAATTTCTTCTCTAAGTTCGAGTTTTTCTCTTTCGATAATGCTCCTATCTTTTTCTATAGATTTTAAAACATTTTCGAAATCGACAGACTCTTCACTTATAAATTCACTAGCATCTTCAATTATATCCTGACTTAATCCTAACCGTTTTGATATTTCAAATGCGTTTGATTTTCCAGGAACTCCTATCAAGAGTTTGTAGCTTGGAGAGAAAGTATCTACATTAAATTCCATAGAAGCATTTGCAACTCCATCAGTAGTTAAAGCATAAATTTTTAACTGATTGTAGTGAGTTGTTGCTATGGAGGTTATATCATTTCTTCTCATGCTCTCCATTATTGCATTTGCTAAGGCTGCCCCTTCTGTTGGATCAGTTCCAGCTCCAAGCTCATCGAAAATTACCAAAGATTTTGAATTTGCATATTTTAATATTTCAACAATATTTATCATATGCGATGAAAAAGTTGATAAAGATTGTTCAATGGATTGTTCATCACCTATGTCTGCTAGAACATTTTCAAAAATTCCAACTTCACTGTTTTCCCTAGCAGGAATATGAAGACCATATTGTGTCATAAGCACGAAGAGACCAACTGTTTTTATGCTGACAGTCTTACCTCCAGTATTTGGTCCAGTTATAATAAGTGATTTAAATTCTTTTCCTATATGAATATCTATTGGTACAACTTTTTTTGCATCCAATAGAGGATGTCTAGCTTCTTTTAAATTTATATACCTGTTTTGATTAATAATTGGTCTTGTTGCATTTAATTTTAAAGAAAGTTTAGCTTTTGCAAAAATAAAATCTATTAAAGATAATATTTCTTGGTTTCCTAAAATTTCATATCCTTTTTCAGCAACCTTCCTAGATAATTCTTCGAGAATCCTATTTATTTCTTCTCTTTCATCATTATAAAGTTCTCTAAGTTCATTGTTGAGATTAACAACAGACATTGGCTCTATATAAACTGTTTGTCCACTGGAACTCCTATCATGTATTATCCCTTTTAATTTTGATTTACTTTCAAGTTTTACAGGAACAACATACCTTCCTTCCCTTATAGTAACCAAACTATCTTGCATATATTTTTTTGTATTTTCATCTGTAATCAAGGAATTTAACTTATCCTTAATTGCCACTTTTTTTCTAGCTATTTGTTGTCTTATTGAAGATAATTTCGATGAGGCATTACTCGATATTTCATTTTCAGAAACTATAACCCTATCAATATCGTCTTCAATTTTTTTGTAGCTAAATAAATCATCTGCAAGTCTTGGAAGATAGGTATATTCTTCTACATCAACATTTAAATAAGATTTTAAATACCTAGATACTCTTAAAAAATCTGAGATTTTTAAAAGTTCTCCCGAATTTAAAACCCCGCCAATGTCTAGTCTTTTTATTAAAGCGGTAATATCATTAATTCCAAAAAGTGGGGGTTCAGATTTGTCTATGATTAATTTTATTGCTTCGTCACATTGGTCTTGCCGCTTATTTATTTCTGAAACGTCAAAAGATATGCTTTCTTTGTCTGCTAAATCTTTTGCAAGTTCTGAAACAATTTCATCTTTTAGCAAATTAATTATTTTATCAAATTCTAAAACTCTTTTCGATTTTTCTATTAGTTTATTCATATAATCCCCCTGTTTAGATGTCCAAAACTAACAGCTCCGTATCTATCTATAAGTTTGTTTTTCAAACTATCCTGGTCAAATTTTTTGTTATTAATAATATTATAATATAAGTTTATACTTTCTTTTATATCTGAATTTAAAGATATTTTAAAATTAGCAAGATCAAGATCTTTGATTTTATCTCCAAACATTATTGGGTGTGAATTAAATAATTCGCTAATATCGTCATTTCTTCTTACTAAAAATTTCTCCTTGTGAGAATCTTCTAGGTAAAAGCCTTTAGAAAATTTACATTGATTACATCTGCTGCTATCTTTGCAATTTAAAACAGTTGACATAGGACAATGTCTCATTGTCATTACAGGAAGTAAGCCATGGCTAAATACTTCAAGTTTTTTGCCATAATGACTGGCTATTTTTTGAATTTGATTTTTATTTAATTCTGGAGAAAGTATTATCCTGTCTATCCCTAGATTGAGTAAATATTTTACACTGTAGGAATTGAAACAATTTAGCCCAATATCTGCAACCTTATTGATATTTTCATTTTTAAATATATTAATGTTTGCCAAGTTATTAAATACAACTTCTTCAAAATATTCTTTATTATTTTTATATAAAGAATAGCTAGCTTCTAATTGTTTATAATTTTGAAATTTTGGCAAAACAATAGATATCTTTTTATTAGTATTTTTTACAAAATCTATTACATCTTCATCAATGCTAGTTGCTGGATAATAAATCTTATCTACTTTTTCTAAATCTATTTTTAATAAATCTTGATAGTTAAAAACTTCAACATTTAGATTTTTCTTTTCTTTGTTTTTCTTATCTTCTTTTTCCAGTTTAAAAATATTTTCATCAATTTTTATTTCTTGTCTTTTTTCTATAAAATTTTCATCTAGTTTTTCTATGGCTTTTCTTCTCAACTTATTTAAATCAGATTTGCTAATAAAAATATCTTCATCGATATCAATATTTATTTCATCTAAGTAATATATGCTATCTCCTAGTTTATTAAGAGATTCCATTATCTGTTCTTTATCTAATCTAATTTTTCTTGCCTTAGTGATTTTTTTATCAAGAGAAACCGTTTCTTGGTAGCCATCTGATGAAACTTTTAATTTTGGATCTTGATCAAGTTTTAAAATACAGTCCATAGCAATTGGTCTGAATTTTTTGTTTTGATTTAAACTATCTTTTATTTTTTCGTCCAAGTTTTTAGAGAAAGTTCTGTATACTTTTGATCCTATCGATATATTTCTTTTACTTTTAATAAAGGCTTTTTTATTTTTCTTAACATCCTCATCTATCTTAAAACCTTGACTATGATTGCCATCGTCAAATTCTATTCCATCGCCCTTATTTATATCAGCTTTTAAATCTATAAAGACTCCACTTTTATTTTTTTCTACAACTTGTCCTATTAAAATTCCCCTGTTATTCGCTTTTTCACTTGAAATATAAGATCTACCAAAATCACCATAAGCTAGTCCTTCAGTTTGACCTCTGTTAAAAATTTGTTTGCTTTCTAATTTGTCTTCTTCTTTCAAATTATTTTCCAAAGAATTTTTATAGGAAGAAACTATCTTATATACATATTCTGGACTTTTTAGCCTTCCTTCTATTTTTAGAGAATCAACCCCTAGACCAACAAAATCTTCAATTTTATCTAAGAGTGATAAATCTTTTGGAGATAAATAATAAGCATCATTTGATAAAAGTTTTGAATCTAGACCAATAATTTTGTATTTTTTTCTACAAGCTTGGGCACAATTCCCCCTATTTCCTGACCTTGCTCCGATCATAGAAGAAAATAAACATTGGCCTGAAAAGCTGACACATAAAGCACCATGTATAAAGGCTTCAACTGATAGATTTGTTTGATTTTTAATCATTTTTATCTCATCTAATTCAGTTTCTCTGGCTATAACTAGTCTGTCAAATCCCATCTCTTCAATTTCTTTTGCCCCATAAATATTATTTACAGACATCTGAGTGCTGGCATGTTTTTCTATTTCTTTTATAGATTTATCTAAAAGATAAAAATATCCTAGGTCTTGGATAATTATCCCGTCCACACCAATTTCATATAAAAATTTACTAAATTTAATACTGTCTCTTAGTTCGCTATCATCAAGGAGAGTATTTATTGTTACATAAACTTTAGCATTTCTTAAATGAGCATAATTTACCGCATCAATTAGGTCTTGTTTAGAAAAGTTATCTGCCCCTGCCCTTGCTGAAAAGTTTTTACCCCCTAAATAAACAGCATTAGCACCTGCCTTAATTGCTGCTTCAAAAGATGCAGTATTACCAGCAGGTGCTAAAATTTCAATATTATTATTTATCATTTAAGCTCTCAATTTCTCTATTTAAATCTATAATTCTTTTTTGAGATTCATAAATTTGTTTTTCTAATACTTCTTTTTCAGATTTTACTTCAGCAAGTTTTGCCTTTAAATCCTCTAACTCTTTATTTTGAAGTTCAATTTTTGATGTAAAAGATTGATTTTCTTCTCTTTCATTGGATAGTTTTTTATTTAATTTTTCAATTTCTTTTTCTAAAAGTGAGTTTTTATCTTCTAATCTTTTATTTAGGTCTTTAATTTCTTCTAATTCTTTTACATTTTTTCTAAAAACATCATCATTATCTTTTACTTCTTTAATTGAATTCTCTTCACTAATAGCCTTGTTTTTTTCATCTAGTATATTAAGAGCTGTAAGTATAAGACTTTGAGCTTGGTTTAATTTATAATTTGAGTTTTGTGTTTGTTTTATTCTTAAATCTAGATCATCTGCTAAATTTTTTACATAAATGGAATCATTTTCTCCTACTACATAAAAATTCATATCATCTATAGAAACTTTTACTCTTTTATCGCTCATGTTTCCTCCTTATTCTCTTAGCTTTCCAGAAAGGTCTTTTGTTATATCTTCAATTATTTTTTCAATAATTTCGTTAACTTCCTCATCTTTAAGAGTTCTATCATTAGCTCTAAAAATTACTGAAAAAGCAAGAGATTTCATTCCATCATCTATACCTTCGCCAGTATAAACATCGAAAACTTCGTATTTTTCTAATAAATCTTTAGCATTTTTCTTAACAATTTTTTCTATTGAATAACTATCTACATCTTCATCTAGGATAAATGCCAAGTCTCTCTTAGTTGCAGGATATTTTGGAAGTTCTTTATAAATATAGTTTGGAATTGCAAAATCAAGAAGTCTTTCAACTAATAGTTCCCCAACAAAGGCTCTTTTCTTCATATCAAAATTCTTTAATACATTTGGATGAACTTCACCAAATACACCATAGCTAACTCCATTATAATAAACTTCTGCAGATCTTCCTGGGTGAAGAAATTCTACATTTGCTCTTTTGAATTCTAGGTCTTTAATACCTATTTTCCAGAAAATTTCTCTAACTGCTTCTTTTAAGTAATAGAAGTCGCCTATATCATAAAAACCTAGAGACAATTTCTTTTCTTCGCTTGGTAGGTCTCCATTTTCTGGTTTAAATGTGTTTCCAAATTCAAATGCTGCTACATTATTATTGTCTCTGTGTTCATTGTAGGATAAGTTTTCTAGTAGATTTGAAATTAATGTTGTTCTCATGACACTAAATTCATCACCTAGTGGATTTATTATTCTTACAGCATCTCTTAATTTATTATCTTTTTTTAGATTTAATTTATCAAAATTTGAATCTCCTACAAATGAGAAGGTTATAAGTTCATTAAATCCAAGAGTAAATAAGGATTCTTTTATTCTTATTTCAAGATTTCTAAGTGCTGATCTTCCACCAACCGTAACTGTTCCTTCAAGAGGCTTTGGTTCAATATTATGATAGCCATAAATTCTTGCAATTTCTTCAATCAAATCTTCTTCGATAGATAAGTCTAATCTAAAAGTTGGAACTATTGAAACAATGTGGTCGCCTTCTATTTTTGATTTAATTTCTAATCTTTCAAGAAGATCTACCATTTCTTGTGGACTAATTTCAAAGCCAATTAATTTATTAACTTTTTCTGGTCTAAGTTTTATTACTTTTTCTTCTGCCCTATCTTCATAAGCATCTATGCAGCCTGATAAAACTTCTCCAGCCTCAAAATCTTTTATAAGTTGAGCTGCTCTATCTACACCAATTTTAGCTATATTAGGGTCTATTCCCTTTTCAAATTTAGCTGATGCTTCTGATCTTAATTGAAGTCTTCTTGCTGTATCTCTTATTAAGTCTTGGTCGAAGTTTGCACCTTCCAATAAAACATTAACTGTATTTTCTGTTACTTCAGTATCAAAACCACCCATAACTCCAGCAAGCCCTATAGCTTCTTTACCATCACTAATAACTATGTCTGTATTTTTTAATTTTCTTTTTTGATTATCAAGAGTTAGTAATTCTTCGCCTTCTTTTGCCATCCTTACTAGAATTTCTTTTGTTTCAATCTTGTCTAAATCATAGGCATGAAGAGGTTGTCCATATTCAAGCATAACAAAGTTTGTTATATCAACTATATTGTTAGTTGGTCTAACTCCTGCTGCCATAAGATAGTTTTGCATCCAAAGTGGTGATTCTTCTATTTTTACATTCCTAATTGCTTTTGAATAAAATCTTCTGCAATTTGAAGTTTCTATTTTTACATCATTAAAAACTTCTTTAATATTTGTATCTTCTTCTTGGAATTTAATTTCTGGTTCTTTTAATTTTATGTCAAAAGTTGCTGCAGTTTCTCTAGCCATACCAATAATGCTTAGACAGTCCGGTCTATTAGGTGTGATTTCAAATTCAATAATTTCACTATCTAAATCTAAGGCTTTTATGGCATCTTGACCTATTTCTGTTCCTTCTGGGAATATATAAATTCCATTCCTATATTCTTTTGCTATTACGCTAGAATCAAGTCCTAATTCTCCAAGTGAGCAAAGCATACCATGTGATGCTACTCCTCTTAGTTCACTGTCTTTAATTTCCATACCCTTAGCAAGTTTAGCTCCAACTTTTGCAACAGGAACAATTGCTCCTTCAAATACATTTTTTGCACCAGTAACTATTGTTAATTCTTCATCACCAGTATCAATAGTACAAATAACAAGCTTATCAGCATTAGGATGATTTTCTATTTTTAAAATTTTTCCAACAACTACATTACTTAGTCCAACAGATCTATCTTCAATAGATTCAACATGGGAACCTGTATCTGTAATCTTTTCTGATATTTCTTTTGTGCTTGCATCTATATCTACATAATCTCTTAACCATTTAACAGGTAATAACATATAAAACCTCCAACTAAAATTGATTTAAAAATCTGTTATCGTTATCGAATAGCAACCTAATGTCGTTTAATTTATATTTAACCATAGCTATTCTGTCTATTCCCATTCCAAAAGCAAATCCTGAATAAACTTCTGGATCTATGCCACAGTTTCTTAAAACATTAGGATGAACCATACCACAACCTAGAAGTTCCATACTCCAACCAGTATTGTTACAAGCGCTACAACCTTCGCCACCACATACTGTACAAGTAACATCTACTTCTGCACTAGGTTCTGTAAATGGAAAATAATGAGGTCTAAATCTAGTTTTCATATTATCGCCAAAAAATGATTTAACGAAATAATTTAAATATTCAAATAGATTGGCCATAGAAATATTTTTATCAACAACTAGCCCTTCTAATTGATGGAACATTGGAGAGTGAGTTGCATCCACTTCATCAAATCTAAAAACTCTTCCTGAACAAACCATTCTGATAGGAGCTCCGTGTTCTTTCATAGCCCTAATTTGAACAGGTGATGTTTGAGTTCTAAGTAAAGTCTTATCATCTATGTAAAAAGTATCACTTTTACTTCTTGATGGATGGTTCTTAGGAGCATTTAGTAAATCAAAATTATTTGCAACAGTTTCAATTTCTGGACCATCATAAACCATAAAGCCCATGTTTATAAACAAATCTTCAAGTTCTTCAATTGTTTCAACTAATGGGTGTTTATGTCCAATTAAATTAGTCTTTTTATCTAATGTTATATCAATCTTTTCTTCGTTTAATTTCTTTTCTAATTGTTTTTGATTTAAGTCTTCAGTCTTTTCTTTAATTTTTTCTTCTATTCCAGTTCTTACTTCATTTGCAAGTGAGCCTATAATTGGTCTTTCTTCTTTGGAAAGTTTTCCCATTTCTTTTAGGACTGCTGTTAACATTCCCTTTTTTCCTAAATATTTTATTCTTACTTGCTCAATATCTTTTAAGTCATTTGAATTGTCTAAGTCTAAATTTGCTTGATTTTTTATTTCTAAAATTTTATCCTTCATCATATCCTCCATTTGCTCATCATCCCTAGCATTATAGCATTAAAAGCAGATATTTTCAATGTTTGAGCCAGCTCTTAAGTTAAAATAAAAGCATTTTTAAAATTTTATTTTCTATCTAAATTTTAATAAAAAATAAATCGTCATCTAAATTATAAATTAATAATTTGATAACGATTTAACACTTAAATATTTATTTTTCTAAAATTGTTCCTGTTCTTCCTTTTAATGCTTGGTCAGCTCTCTCAAGAGATGTAATTATTGCATGACAATTTTCTTTTCCATTCATAATAAAATTTTTACAAGCTTCAATTTTAGGAAGCATAGAACCTTTTGCAAATTCTCCTTCAGCTATATATTTATCAATTTCTTCTAAATTTAAGCTATCTAAGTCTACTTGATCTTTTGTATTAAAATTAATTGAAACTTTATCAACAGCAGTTAGTATTAATAAAGAATCCGCTTCTAGGTCTAGGGCTAGTTTTGCACATGACCAATCCTTATCTATTACAGCTGCTACTCCTCTTAAGCCCTGTTCACTTTCTACAACGGGAATTCCCCCGCCACCACAAGATATTACTATTTTTCCACTTGCAATCAAAGTTTTAATGCTATTTAATTCTATTATTTTTTGAGGTTTAGGAGAAGCTACAACTCTTCTGTATCCTCTTCCTGCGTCTTCAGTGAAAATAAAACCTTTATCATTTTCAAATTTTTTAGCTTCTTCTTTACTATAAAAAGCCCCAACTGGTTTTGTTGGATGTTTAAAAGCAGGATCATCTTTATCGACAAGAACTTGAGTTACTATTGTGCAGCAATCTTTACTGATTTTTCTTATTTTCAGTTCATTTTCTATTGCTTGTTGAAGTTGGTAACCAATATAGCCTTGACTCATAGCTCCACACTCTGCAAAAGGCATGTACGGTGTAGACATAGGACTATTTGATGAATATTCCATAGCTAAATTTATCATCCCAACTTGTGGCCCATTTCCATGACCAATTACAACTTCATTACCATCTTCAATTAGGTCTACAATAGTTTTTGCTGTGTTTTTAACAATTCTTATTTGCTCTGAGGGAGTATGCCCTAAAGCATTACCCCCAAGAGCAATGACAATTCGTTTTGCCATCTATACCACTCTTATATAATTATTTTAAAGTAGCATACATTACTGCTTTTATTGTATGCATTCTGTTTTCTGCTTGATCGAATACTTTTGATTTGCTAGATTCAAAAACTTCGTCTGAAACTTCCATTTCATTTATTCCAAATTTTTCAGCTATGTCTTTTCCTATAATTGTGTTGGTGTCGTGGAATGATGGTAGGCAGTGAAGGAAAATTGCATCTTTATCAGCCATATCCATTATTTTTTTATCAACCCTATATTTTTCTAGAAGTTCTATACGTTCTTCCCAAACTTCATCTGGTTCTCCCATTGATACCCAAATATCTGTATATATAGCGTGAGCCCCTTTTGCTCCTTCTTTTGGATCGTCAGTTAAAGTTATTGTCGATCCATTTTCTTTTGCTATTTCTCTACATTGTTCTACTAATTTTTCTTCAGGCATTAAATCTTTTGGTCCACAAGCTGTGAAATTCATACCAAGTTTTGCAGATACTACCATTAATGAGTTTGCAACATTATTTCTTGCATCTCCCATATAGGTTAAGTTAAGTCCTTTTACATTTCCAAAATTTTCTTCAATGGTTAAAACATCCGCTAGCATTTGAGTTGGGTGGAATTCATCAGTTAAACCATTCCAAACTGGAACTTTTGCTTTTTCAGAAATTTCTTCAACAACTTTTTGTGAAAATCCTCTGTATTCTATACCATCGTAAAATCTTCCTAGTACTCTAGCTGTATCTTCAATTGATTCTTTTTTGCCCATTTGAGATGTTCCAGGTTCTAGATATGTTACTCCCATTCCTAAATCGTGTGCTCCAACTTCAAATGAACAACGAGTTCTAGTTGAAGTTTTTTCAAATAATAGTACGATATTTTTACCTTCTAGGTATCTATGTGGTGTTCTAGTTAGTTTTAATTTTTTTAATTCTTTAGATAATTCTAGTAAATATCTAATTTCTTCTGATGTAAAATCTAATAACTTTAAAAAACTTCTTCCTTGTAAATTAACTGGCATTTTTACCTCCCGCAAAATAATTATAGTTTATTAGTTTTAGTCTTCTCTTTCTAGTGGCATGCTCATACATCTTGGGCCGCCTCTACCTCTTACAAGTTCTGCTCCCTTTATTTCAAGAACTTCCAGACCCTTGCTTTTTAATATATCATTTGTAACAGTATTTCTAGAATAAACAATAATCTTTCCTGGACTTATACAAAGTGTATTTGACCCATCGTTCCATTGTTCTCTAGCTGCGATTATTTCATCGCCTCCGCCACAAAGAATTAACTCAACTTTTCTTTCTAGATATTTTTCTAGAATATGTTCAAGAGTATCATGTTTTTCTCTTATTGTAAGTTCGTCTTCATTGTTTGCCCTAGTTATTTCAAAAACTCTAAGAGTCCCTAGAATTCCTGGATGAATAGTAAATTTATCATAGTCAATTTGTGTAAAAACAGTATCCAAGTGCATAAAAGCTCTAGATTCTGGTAAGTCAAAGGCAAGTATAGTTCTAATTTTAGAATTTGAATCATAAAATATCTTTTTAGCTAAGTCGCTTATCGCATCCGCCTGTGTTCTTTGAGAAATACCTATGGCAAGAGTTGTTTCGTTTATATTTAATATGTCTCCTCCCTCTATTGTAGAAGGTGCATCTCTAGTATAAAGCATCTCAACTCTGTCTTTATAATCTTTGTGATATTTAAATATATAATCTGCAAAGATTGTTTCTCTGTTTCTAGTCTTAGAGTACATTTTATTTAAGACTACTCCGTCACCAACAGAAGCAAATGGATCTCTCGTAAAGTAAAGATTTGGCATTGGTGCAAGAACCATTTTTGATGGTGGACTGACAAGGTCTACTAAGGAATCTTTTTCAGTTGTATCTATTTCCTTTAGATTAACCCCTTCCATTGTTTTTAAAATAAGTTCTTTATTATCTTTAATGGAATTTAAAAATTCAAACAAAGCAGTTTTATATTTTTTTGTATATATTCCACCCTCTGTGATAAATTGTTTTAAAAACTTTTCTCTTAAACCCGGATTTTGATCTAAGGTTTGAGTCATCAAATCTTCTAAGTAAACTACTTCAACTCCATTTTCTTTTAAAACTCTAGCAAAATTATCATGCTCTTCTTGGGCTTCTTCTAAAAATGGAATGTCATCAAACAACAACTCTTTTAATGTGTTTGGAGTTAAGTTTAACAATTCTTTGCCTGGTCTATGTAATAATACTTTTTTTAAAGTTTTAATCTCGTTTGTAACATGAATAGCCACAACATCATACTCCTTTTTCTACTAAGACAATTACTACACCTATCTTATACCCTTATTAAAATATATAAATTAATAATAAATTTACATATTTATGTTAATAATTTATCAATACTAAGGCACTAATTCTTAATTATACTATTTTTTTATAAATTTTTTATATTTTATCAGAAATTATTCATAAATTTAATAATTTTTTCTTATTTTTATAAATTTTATTAAATTTAATTTATTCACTTGTCTATTTGTAAAATTTATGTTATTCTATAAAAGATCTATGGCGACATAGCCAAGTGGTAAGGCACGGGTCTGCAACACCCTTATCACCAGTTCAAATCTGGTTGTCGCCTCCATGGCCTCATTATGAGGCCTATTTTTTTGCATAAAAAAAGTGCTAAGTTAAACTTAGCACTTTCTCTTTTTAATAAAATTGGCCGTAATCCCCATCAACAATCTTAACTTGAACGTTAGTTAATTGGTTGCCATAAATGTTTGAATATTCTTTGTATCCTGTAATCCTTAAATAATCATATTTGTTTAAAATACTATTTGAAGAAAATACATATTCTTCACCTTTTTTCATGCTTGAAGATCTTCCAGGATTAACTATTTCTATAGTATATTCATGTTCTCTTTGACCAAAATTATATAGTGTTCTTGTATCAATAACTTTAGCTATAGCATCAAATCTTTGACTAGAATCAACTTCTATAAACTCTGTAACATCATTACCTCTAAGAGAGATCTTTCCTGTTAAACCTACTAAATCTCTTTCGTTTATTTGAGATAGACGAAGGTTATTGAATCTTTGAGTTCTAAAAATAGTTTGATCAGTTATATAATAAACATTTCTTCCATTATTTGTTTTAAAACTTATTTCCCCAATTCTTCCATCATTTCTTTTTGAAACATACATACTGGCATTTTCAATTTTACCATAGTTATCTTGTTTTTGGTCTCCAATTGATGTTACAAATTTATAGTTTAGAGAAAGCGTAACATTTTGACCAGTTTTTAAATCTTTAAATAAAGAATTATTAAACCATGGGTCATTTTGATTTGAGTTGCCATAGAAAGTATAGTTTTTATTATCAGAAAGCTTGATTGTTATTTTTTCTCTTGTATTTGCTGATGTTGCACTAGAAACGCTTGTAATAGTACCACTTACACTTGTAGATTTTGGATAAACTTGAGCTTCTTTAATTATATTATTTTTATCAGCTTTAAATTCTACAATATCATCTACATATAGGTCACTAAGCTTTATTAATTGACCATATTTATAGATTTTAGAGTTTGAGTCAGTCTTGAATGTTTCAGTTTTATTTGTAGTAAATCTAGAATCTTTTGAAAGGTCTACATCCTTATTGCTTGAATAGTTTAAAGTAACTGAACCATTAGAAACTCCTCTTACATAAGCTATTAAATCAACTTTTGAATTAGTAATTTCAATAGTTTTAGCTAAACCTTCTGCAGTCTTATCTGAAAGTGTAGCATAAGTTATTTTTAATTCTTGGTCTGGTTTAATATCTGAGAATTTAAGGCTTGTTTCACCTTGTTTATAAATAGTAGATGAGTTAACCCTAAATTGATATCTCTTGTTATTTGATTCAACAATTATTGTATCTTGATTATTAATATTTGTTGAAAGGATAACAGTTGCTGTCATTGTTTTAGTTTCTGTGTTTAGACCTTCTGCCTTGCTATAATCATAAGAAAGCTTAGTGATTTTCGCCATTTCACTTCTTCTTATATGGCGTTCTCCTTCAAATTTTCCATCAGATCCAGTTGATGAGAAGATGCCAGCCTTAACTAATGAAGCTAAATATCCTTTAGTAGAAGCTGGAATTTTATCCTTATCATCATGTCTTAAATAAGATTGATCTCCATTTGCAGGTAGTTTTAAAGCTCTTGCAAAATAAACTGAAATTGTATTTCTATCAGGAAATACTGGATTATCTGGATTTATAAATCCTTTTTGTTTAGCCTCTTTTACTGTATCAAGAGTGATTATGTCTCTTTCAATTGCTAGTGCAACTGATTCTTTAGACCATGAAGCTACTCCTATTTTAGTAAGGTCATCTCCATATTTTTCCACTGCTTTATTTACTTCATCTTGTGGTGCATTAATAACACCTTTTAATAATTTTAAAGTTTCTTCAAAGCTAACTGCTCTGTCTGGTTCAAAGTTACCATTTGGGTATCCATCGATAACACCCTTATCACTTAGTTCATCAATATAACTATATGACCAACCATAAGGGCCATTTTTAGTTACGTCTTTAAATTCTTTAGCAAACACTGAGTTTGATAATAAAATTGTTGCGCATAAAGATACGCCCAGTGCTTTTTTGAAATTTTTTCTAATCATATTTACCTCCTATTCGATAAATCATAAAAAAATATTCTTGGATTTCATTATATCATAGTTAGAAAACTAAAATTATTACAAGTATATTGCAATGATTCCATAAATATTAAATTTTATTTAAAATTATCAAGCCAAGCTATGAGTACTTTTAAATACTTCTTTCTTTCATCAATAAATGGCATATGTCTCGAATATTGAAAAAGTTCCCATTTTGAATTTTCTATATTATCAAAAAGAATTTTTGAAATATAAGGAGATGATAAATCCATAGATCCTGATGTTATAAGGCTTGGGACTTTTATTTCAGATAGTCTATCTGTGTAGTCAAAACCTGATAAAGTTCCTGTTGGCATAAATTCATTTTGTCCCCAGGATTTTATATAGGCAATTCTTCCTGCATTTTTATTTCTTCTTAAGCATTCTGGATCGCTTTCTTTTGGACTTGATGCAGAATATTTTTCCATAAATTCATCTACAACTTCCTTATATAAAGGATTGTCATAGTCATCATTTTCTTCTGCTTTTTTTATTATTTCTTGTTTTTCTTTTTCCATGTAAGAAATGCGTCTGTATTGTTCCTCTTTCCATAATTTTGCACTTGATAAGGTTGAGGATAAGATTAAAGATTCGAGTCCTCTTGGTTTTCTATCTATGCAATAAGAAAGAGTAAGCATTCCTCCCCATGATTGTCCAAGAATATGAAGATTTTCTAAGTTTAATTTTTCTCTTAAATTTTCTAATTCTTGAGTCCAAAATTCTTGATTAAAATTAGAAGAGTCTAATTCCATGCTAGATTTGCCACAACCAATTTGGTCATACATAACTAGTGGTCTATCAAGCTCTTCTGCTATTTCATCAAAAACTTCAAAATAATTATGAGTAGATCCTGGTCCGCCATGTAAAAAAAGAAGTGGATATTTTTTAGCTTGTGGATTTGTTATTCTGTAATAAGTTTTGTAATTTTTAAAATCAATATATCCTTCTTGTATTCTCATATTCCCTCCTATAATTATTTATTATAAATATATTAATAATAATTATCAAATAATATTTATTTCTTAAGTATTTTTAATAATTTAATTATAAACAAATGAGGTATAATAATAGAAAAGGAGGTATATTATGAGATATTTACCTATGAGCTACAATACAAAAGATAAAAATGCTTTGGTTCTTGGAGGAGGTCTTCTTGCCCTATCAAGAATTAAAAAACTTTTAGATACTGAATTTAAAATATATATAATTGCAGCGAGTTTTGTAGATGAGATTAAAAAACTTAGTGAAGATTATCCAGAAAAGGTGTTTATTAAAGAAACTGAACTCAAAGAAAACTTTATGTTCTTTAGTTATGATTATGTTTTAATTGCGACAAATGATTTTAATTTAAATTTAGCCTTTGAAGAAAGGTGTAAAAATTCCAATATCAGCTATGAAAGAGTCGATATTTTATCAGATTCTGAGCTTATAATGAATGAAGTTATTGAAAAAAATAATATAAAGATTGGTCTAGATACTCACAAGTTAAATCCTAGTCTTGTTGAGATTATAAAATCTGATATAGAGAAATTTTTAGATAAATATTCAAAAGAAAAGTTTGATATTCTTGATGATATAAGACGAGAATTAGTTAGAAAAAATACATCTAACATAGACAAAATTATCAAAGATTTATATTTTAACGAAAAGATTTCTTTAGATACTTATTTAGAAGATTTAAAAAATAATAAAATCAAAGAAGATGAAAAAGATCTTGAAGATTTTATAGATGATGTGGATGAAAATGAAGACTCTTCTGAAAACTCTGAAAAAAAAGAAGATCCTAAAGATGATGAGGTAATTTCAGATGAAGAATAAAAAATTATATAATATGATTTTTCCCCTATGGGCCATTCCAATTTTTCCATTCTTTTGGTTTATAGTTATTCCCTTAAATTTTATTATTGACTCAATTGTTTTAATTCTTGGTTTGAAATTTATAAAAATTGAGGACTGGAAAAACATTTATAAAAAATCTATATTTTTCGTCGTTGCTTTTGGTTTTTTAAGCGATATAATCAGTGGCTTATTGCTTTATATAGTTGGAACTAAACTTGAAGATATAAATTATGATATTTTTAGTCATATAGCCTATGATCCAATTAATAATATTTATTCTTTTTCAGTAGTTTTAATAGCTGTTATTATAGCTTTTATCTTGATTTACTTTTTTAATAAAAATATTTCATTTAAAAATAGTAAATCAATAACTTTAGAAGAAAAAAAGAAATTATCTTTAATCTTAGCTATCTTTACCACTCCCTACATATACTTGTTTAGCTTAGAATTTGTTAATAATGTTTTACCTATATTTTATTAGATAAAAAAAAGAACTCACATTACATGAGTTCTTTTTGTTTATCCTAAATTAATCATTTTTCATGTTTCTGATATTTCTTAATATCATTTTTTGTTCAACGGATGCAACCATTCTTCTTGTGTATTCAACTGTATCTGGGTTAACACTCATAGAAGTTACACCACATTCAACAAGGTATTCTGCAAGTTCTGGATATTGGCTAGGTCCTTGTCCACAAATTGAACAAGTAATTCCTTTTTTATTACAAGCATCAATTAAAATCTTTAATGCTCTTTTTACTGGTTCATTTCTTTCATCGAAATATCCCATATTATTTAATATTCCAGAATCTCTATCTGCACCCATAACAAGTTGAGTTAAGTCGTTTGATCCGATTGAGAATCCATCAACAAGTTCTGCAAATTCTTCAGCTTGGAATACTACAGCTGGAACTTCAGCCATGATCCAAATCTTGAAGTTTTTATCTTGTTTTAAACCTTCACTTGCCATGATTTCTTTTACTTCTTTAAGTTCTTCAACAGTTCTTACAAATGGAAGCATAGCGATTACGTTTGTAAGTCCGTATTCTTCTCTAACTTTTAGCATTGCCTTACATTCTAGTCTAAATCCTTCTTCGTATTCAGGTGATATATATCTAGAAACACCTCTCCAACCGATCATTGGGTTTGCTTCTATTGGTTCAACTTCGTCTCCACCTTTAAGTCCTCTAAATTCATTAGTTCTAAAGTCAGACATTCTAACTACACAATTTTTAGGATAAATAGCTTGAGCTACTTTTGAAATACCTTCAGCTAGTTTATCAATCATGAAATCGCCTTGACCATTTTTTGCAAGATACATTGGGTGAGCACCGATCATATTTGTAAATATAAATTCAGTTCTCATAAGGCCAATTCCATCCATTGGAAGGTCTTTATATCTATCAATTAAATCTGGTTCTCCAAGGTTCATGTAGATTTTTGTTGCAGTTGTTGGTGCAACAATATTTCTTAGTTGGTTAAACATATCTTCGCTGAAGTTTCCACCAGCTTGTCCTTGATCTTCTTTTTTCTTTTTATCGTTTAAAACATTGCCTTGATATACAATTCCTCTAGTAGCATCAACTGTTACAAATTCTTTTGCTTTTAGTACTTTTGTCGCATTTTTTGCACCAACTATACATGGTATTTGTAATTCACGAGAAACTATTGCAGCGTGACATGTTCTACCACCTTCGTCTGTTACAACTCCTGCTGCTTTTTTCATAGCTGGTACCATGTCTGGGTTAGTCATTTCTGTAACAAGTATATCGCCATCTTCTACTAGGTTTATTTCTGATATATCTTTTATTAGTTTTACTTTACCTCTACCAATTCCTGGTGAAGCTGGTAGACCTTTACATAAGGCATTTAACACTTCTGATTCTTCCTCTTCTTCATCATCTTTTATTGTTGTTATTGGTCTTGATTGTAAGAAATAAAATTCTTTTGTATCTTTATCAAATGCCCATTCTGTATCTTGAATACTTCCATAAAGTTCTTCAACCTTAAGTCCTCTTTCGATTAGAGTTTCGATTTCTTTATCTGTTAGACATTCTTTTTCTACAAATTCTTTACCTAATTCATCTGCAACATTAACTTGTTCTGTTCCGATTCCGTCTTCTTTTTTAATTACCATAAAGTTTTTAGTTGCAATATTTTTTTCTACAATTTCTTTAGTTTTTTTGTTTATTATATATTCATCAGGTGTAACTATTCCAGAAACAACAGCTTCTCCAAGTCCCCAACTTGCGTTTATCATCATTTCGTTCTTATCGCCAGAAACTGGGTTAGCAGTAAACATTACTCCTGATTTTTCAGAATTTACCATTTTTTGAACAACAACTGAAAGCGCTACATCAAAGTGATCAAAATTTTGTTTTTCTCTGTAATAAATTGCTCTAGAAGTCCATAAAGATGCAAAACATTTCTTAACATGAAGTAGTAATTCTTCTTCACCTCTTATATGTAGGTAAGTTTCTTGTTGTCCTGCAAAGGATGCATCTGGTAAATCTTCTGCAGTAGCAGATGATCTTACAGCAACTTCAGGATCTTTAAGTCCTATTTCTTCAGAAAACTCTCTATAAGCTCTTAGAATTTCTTCATTTAACTGATCAAAAAATTCGCTTTCTACGATTTTGTCTTGGATAGCTTTTGAAGCTTCAAATAGTGAATCTACATCTTCAACATCAACTGATGACATTAAAAATTTAACAGCTTCATTTAGTTGAGCATATTCTATAAATTCTTCGTATGCATGTGAAGTTACACAAAATCCTGGTGGAACTGGAAGACTAAGCTTAGTTAATTCTCCTAAGTTTGCTCCTTTACCGCCTACCATAGATACATCATTTTTTGATATTTCATTAAACCATTTAATATAAGTATATTCAGACATGTTATCCTCCTTTAATTTCAAAACCATTATAACATATTTAATCAGTATGTCATACTATTTTTATATAATTTTTTGAGTTCTGCTATTGAAAGTGTAGAGATGGCTAATTTATCAACCTTTAACTCATCTAAAATTTTATAAAATTCTTCTTTATTTTCAAATTCTACCTCTATAAATGGGTCGGGATAAGTATTTTTATCCCAAGAGTCAAAATCAAATCTCATATTTTTATAAAGATATGACCTTCTTTTCTTATATCCGGTATCATATATATCGTAATCTAGTGACTTAAATATATTTATTAAATCATCTGGATTATCGATTATGCTTGTATATTCAATATTTTCTCTTACAGATTCATCACTTATATGTTTTTTAAAGGTTAGATATATTATTTCTTTTTTATTTATTAAATCTTTTGTTTTTCTAATTCTAAGGTATCCTCCCTTTTTACTATCAATGGGATGATGACTGCTATTAATCCTGATGTTTTCTTGTTCTTCATCAGCTATTAATTCTGCTCCAAGAGATTTTAACCTTTCTTCAATAAGTTCATTATCTAATCCTAGTAGCTTTACTTCTATTTCTCTTTCCATTATATTTCTATCTCCTGTAATTTAAAGTCAACATAATCTGATGATACGCACTTATATAAAACATCACCTATTATTCCTTCTTTAACAAATTTATGTCCATCACTATGAAGGTGTCCATAAATGCACATATCAAAATTTGATTCTGTTAAGGTATTTGAAAAGTCATTTACTTGCCCAGATTGGTTAAAAGGTGGATAGTGAATCATGGCTATCTTTTTCTTACCATTTTGAGCAGACTCTATTGAATTTTTTAATCTTTGTATTTCCCTATTGTAAATTTTCTCATCATCTTCAGTAAAGCAAAGTGAATCTCTTGGTATCCAGCCTCTTGTTCCACAGATTTCAACGTCTTGATAAGAAAAACTATTATTGTGAAGAAAGTGGATTTTTTTAAACCCACAAGAGTTCAGCTTGTTCATAGATGACCACCAATAGTCATGATTTCCTTTTGAAATCACTTTTTTGCCGGGTAAATCATTTATAGTTTTTAAATCAATAAGCGCATCTGTTAATTTTAATCCCCAGCTAATATCTCCTACTAAAAGAACTAAATCATCTTCTTTTACATTTTCTTCCCAACTTGATATTATTTTTTCCTTATGATTAATCCAATTTGATCCAAAAATATCCATTGGTTTGTCACCTATAGGATCAAAATGTAAATCGCCAATTGCCCAAATCATATATTCTCCATATCAATTAACTTATAATCTATTTTTTCTCTATCCAGTATATTCTTTTCCCTATTTGTTGCAGAAAAGATAAGTATTTGTCTTTTCATACTTGCTAAAAATTTTAAAGTGGACTGCATCCTTTCATCATCATATTGTAAAAAATGATCATCCAATATTAGTGGCGCTTCTGTAGATATAAGCTCACTTATAGAAAGTCTTAAGGCTAAATAAATCTGATCTATGCTTCCGCTACTAAGGCTATCTAAGTCCACATAAATATTAGAATTGCTATCATAAACTTTAATATTAAAATCTTCATCTATGCTGAGTTTTTTATATTTATTATCTGTAATATTCTCTACAAAATAATTCATCTTTTCTATAATTTTAGGAAATATATCCTGACTATTTTCTTGCAAAAGATTTGATATTATCTCAGTCGCTTCTTTGATTGCTTTTTTATCTTTTAATTTTTTCTTAAGACTTTTTTCTAGTTTTGATTTTTCTTCTAATAAATTTATATAGTCTTTAAATTTTGCATCCTTGTATTTTAATTCTTCTTCTAGCTTTGCTCTTTGAATTTTTAATTGTCCCAGATCTTTTTCTAGATCATTTTTATTATATTCTTCCAAGTTGAGTTTATGATCTAAGTCTTTGATATCTCTATCTTTTAAGATTATATTTGCCTGATTTTCAAGGATTTTTATTTTTGCAATATAGTCTGAATAGTTTTCATTTTCTTTAAATCTAGATCTTATTTCTTCAAAATCCCTTACAGAGTTTGTCTTATAAATATTTTCTAATTCCATCTTTATATTTTCCATGGCATTTTTAATCTGTTCAAGTTTTAATGAAGATTTTTCTAAATTTTCTGTCTCTATTTCTCTTATATATGCTTCTTTAGATTTTTCGTCGCTTAAAATTTCTATCTTGTCTTGCAAGTCTATAAAATTATCCGCTCCATATTTTTTATACAAGACTTCTAGCAGGTCATCTATTTTCCTTTTCTCTTTTGTTTTGTCAAATGATTTTTTCCTGTAGTCTGAAATCCTATCATTTAATCTCTTAAATAAATCTTTTTGAACCCTAATCTTTCTGATTCTTAAAAGAATATATAAGACTAAAAAAGGAATACCTATAATTAAATAATATAAGTTATTATTTATTGCAAAATAAAGACTTAC
This sequence comes from Peptoniphilus obesi ph1, assembly GCF_000311865.1. Classification (GTDB taxonomy): domain Bacteria; phylum Bacillota; class Clostridia; order Tissierellales; family Peptoniphilaceae; genus Peptoniphilus_E; species Peptoniphilus_E obesi. The sequence goes on from NZ_HE978580.1 coordinate 32,160, forward strand.
TCCTATAAAAATAAGAGAAACAGCTATTGCAAATATATATAAATAAGTCTTATCTTTTACTTGTCTAAGCTCGCTATATAAGATTTCAGATTCCTTGGAATAATTAATTGCATTTAGGTCATTTAACCTACTGTTAATTTTTCTGATATTTTCCTTATCTTTATTGATCTCATCTAGTAAGTCAAGGTCATCATCGCTTGTTTTTTTATCGACAGACTTTGCTATTTCTTCATATTGACTTTCTAATGATAAGTAATTTTTTTCTAACTCAATTGCCCTTTGAAAATTATCAGGGTCAATTATTTTCATTTCTTTTAATTTATTTTTGATATTATCTAGCTCAGAATTAATTTCTTTTATCTTATTAAAATCTTCTTGCTCACTAAGTTTTTTGTAAAAATCTAAGTCCGTCTCAGCATTTTTTATTTCTCTATTTATTTCTTTTAATTTAAATCTTGATTCAGCAACTTGTTTATCTATGGATTCTAATTCTAATAATTTTTTGTCTATATTATCAATTTTTTCGCTTAAACTTCCTATTTCAGACTTAGACCTGCTAATTTTGCCAAGATTATCAGCTTGTAAATTTAAAATCTCAATGGCCTTTTTGCCATCAAGATCTTTATCATTTGCAAGGACAAAGTTTTCTATCTTATCTCTTAAATATTGAGTGTGGTCTTGATTGATGCGTGTTTTTAATTGTCTAATTAAAAAACTGCTTTTAAAAACATCGCTGGACATATCAAAAAAAATAACACCTGGTTGAGCAACTCTTGAATATATAAAGTTTCTAGGATCATCAGATAAGTCTTTGTGTTTACTTAAGTTTAAAATACTGACTTTATCATCTTTAAAATCTCTTTCAATCCTATAATCTTCTTGCTCGTATTCTATTTCGAGACTTCCCCTATAATTGTCACTGTTCCATGGTCTATATTTTTCATATTCATCAAAGTAGAGTCTTCTTTTTAAAGAATTTTTTGAAAATCCATAAAATATTCCCTCAATAAAGGCAGTTAAAGTTGTTTTCCCGCTCTCATTATTACCTAAAATTAGGTTAATTCCATCATCTAGTGAAATATTTTTTTTATTAAATTTTCCAAATGAAAATATATTTATCTTTTTAATTTTCATCTCTAGCCTCCATCAAAGCCCTGAGACCATATTTTAAAACTTTTTCATCAGAAGATGCCGCTGCTATAAATTTACCTAGCAGGTTATTTTTATTTTCTGAATAAATTTTTTCTATATCAATATTTTCTTCTGTCTTATCAATTATTTCTATATAGTAGTAGGATAAATTATCTTCCAAGTATTTAATTAAATAAGCAGAATCTCTGTAATTCCCGTAAATATATATCCTGTTAAAGTCTTCTTCTTGCCCTTGTAATTTTTTAATGATTAAATCTTTTATTTCGTAAATACTTTGATCACTGGTGATTTCTATCCTATTATTTATATATTTTCTCAAACTATTAGTGATATACTTTATTTCAAAATCTTTATTTTCATCAAGATTTAATTCTATAAATCCATGTTCATCCAAATCTTTAAAGCTTAAAGGCTCAGGAGATCCAGAATAATATGCCCTATCTGTAATTTTTTGTCTTAAGTGAATGTGGCCAAGAGCTATATAATCAAATTCTAAATTTTCTAATTCATCTTTTGAGATATAATATTTTTCTCCAGAAATTGTGCTAACATGTAGCAACAAAATATTTATATAGCTTGGGTCTAATTTATAATCTAGTTTTGCAGTAAAATCATATTTACTTTTCCAAGACTGCCCATAAACTCTTAAATTTAATCTATCTATTTGGAAAAAATCTTGATTATCAAAAATGTGAATATTTTTATTAAAATCTGTATTTAAAATTGGTGAATTTTCATCTATATAGTCGTGGTTTCCTGCAATTATAAAAACTTCTGTCTTTGTTAGAGAATTAAGTAAAAGTTTAAATCGATTTAAATCAGCATTTGTGAAATAATCTCTCTCATAAATATCTCCAGACAAAAGTAAAACATCTATATTATTCTTTTCAATATAACTTATATTATTTTCAAAACTTTTCCATAGCTCTTCTTTTCTCGAGTTAGCAAAATCTACATCGTATAAGCCCTTATAAAATTTTCCTAAATGCAAGTCTGTCATGTGTACAATTTTCATAAAATCACCATATTAATTATAACATATCAAATTCAAAAAAAATAAGAGATGATAACATCTCTCATTTATATTATTAGTTTTTGAACTGCCTTAAATTCATCTGTTCCAGAAATTGAATTTAAATCAAACATAATACTTTCAACATTAGTTATTACTGCTCCCATTTGGTCCATTTGATCTAATCCATTTTTGTGGTTAAATTTATCTCTTGATCCAACGGCATCTGCAGCAACATAAACTTGATATCCATCTGCTAATAAATCTCTAACTGTCAACATAACGCAGATATGAGTTTCTGATCCAACAACTACAATTTGTTTTTTGTGGCTAGAATTTATTCTGTCTCTAAAGTCTTGGTTTAACATGCAAGAAAATTCAGTCTTAGCTATCTCATCAGTCTTTAATATTTCTAATAAATTAGAATTAGTATGACCTAATCCCTTTGGGTATTGAACTGTTACAAGTCTTTCTATATCCATTATGTCTGCCATTCTAGCCATGATATTAGCTCTTTCTAATAGCTCATCCCTATTATGAATAGCTTTTAAAAGTTTATCTTGAATATCAATAAATAAAAATATTGTGTTCTCTCTTTCTAATTTGAAATTTTTCATTTAGCCTCCCATTTTATTTCTTTTATATCAATATCATTCATAAGTTTTTTGATTTCTGCCATATTTACATCCCTAAATTTTGTGTAATTTTCAATTATATAGGATGCTACGGCAATTTTTATGCTAGTTTTAATGTCATAAGACCTATTTATAGAAAATGCCATGGCTGCTAACATAAGATTTGGATTAAATTTAGTAATTGTCTTGTCTAAATCAGAAAAATCTATCCTAAATATACTAGACTTATTTATAAATAAAGATCCAAGCTCTGAATTAATAATCAAAGATCCTATCCCCTTATTTAATAAAATACTAGCTGCTTTTAAAGTTTCATCTTGAGTTTTTATTATAAGTTTAGTGTAATCTTCTAAATCACTTTTATTAATTATTAATAGGTATGGTTTAGAATTTTTGATTTTATCAAGATCATCGCAGGCAACTATGACTCTAGTATTATTTTTATAGCATAAATCTATAAAACTATTATATCCAATTTCGTCTAAATCTTCGTCTAAACAAGATAAGGCCACAACAGACTTATCTTGTATTTCTTCACTATACAAGCTATAAAATTTTTCAGCTTCTTCTAAAGTTTTAAGATTTTTCTTGCTTTTTAAGCTTGTGACTAAATTAATAGACTTAATCAAGACTAATTCTTCATTGTTATCTTTTAATTTTACATACTTAAAATCTTCAAACTGCTTGTCCAGCTCTTCTTTGATTAATTTTCCATTGACTCCGCCAAGGCAGGTCAAAAGTTCCGCCTTTTCTCCTAAATTATTTAGAAAAATTAAAGAGTCTATTCCATTCCCAGAGGCATATATCCTGCTTTCTGTAAATTCATTAAGTTGGTGAGCCCTAAAATTTAATGACTTGTACGACCTAACTATTTTAGGATTAAAATCACAAAATAAAATCATATAAACCTCCTAAGCTAATTCTTCAATCTTCTTTTTAATCTTATCAGTTATCTTATCTAGCTTTTCTTGGGACTTTTCTTCTAACTTATCATTTGCATAAATATAAAATTTAATTTTTGGCTCGGTGCCAGACGGTCTAACAGCAAACCAAGAATCATTATTTAGATGGAAAATTAAAAGGTTAGTTGCTGGAAGCCCCTTATAGCCTTCTTTATAGTCTATTTTTTCTTTGACATCAAGACCTAGATCTTTTCCTATATCTTCATTTCTAAAATATGAAATAATTTTTTCAATATGTTTTTTACCAGCAATTCCTTCAAATTTAAAATTTAGTAAATTTTCTTTATAATAGCCATATTTTTCATAAATTTCATCTAGTAAATCGACAAGTGTCATTGATTTTTTCTTGTAGTAGGCTGCCATTTCACAAATTATCATTGATGAAACGACCGCATCCTTATCTCTGACATAATCTCCAAAAACATAGCCAATAGATTCTTCATAGCCAAATAAAAATTTATTATCTTTATCTTCATCCCAAATATTTGCATAATTACAAATATTTTTAAAGCCTGTCAAACTTTCAAAGCATTTTACAGAAAAATCATCAGCAATTATTTTTCCTAAATTTCCAGTAACTACTGATTTTACTATCGCATCTTTGGGATTCAATTTACTTTTTTCTTTTAGCTGAGACAAAATATAGTAAATCATCATGGCTCCAATTTGATTGCCATTAAAAGATTTATATTCGCCATTTTTATCTTTTGCCATAAAAGAAACCCTGTCGCAATCTGGATCAGTTGCAAGAATTAAATCTCCATCGTATTTTTTCCCATATTCTAAACCATATTTAAAAGCTTCAATAAATTCAGGATTCGGATAATCAATTGTAGTAAAATATGGATCTGCTATCGCCTGGTCTTCAACAAGGATTATATTATTAAATCCTCTTTTACTTAAAATATTTCTTACTGGAATATTTCCAGTTCCATGAAGAGGCGTGTAGACAATTTTTATATCCTTATCCAAATCTTTATCATTTATTGCCATCGATAAAGTTTCTTTATAATAAGAATATTCTAAGTCCTTTGAAATATATTCTATTAAATTCTCATCAATTGCTTTTTCAAAGTCCATAATTTTGATATCATCAAATTTTAATTTAGTGTTTTCTTTAGAAACTTGATCTGCTACATCTTCTAAAATTTGAGAACCCTTGTCCCAATATAATTTATATCCATTATAATCTTTTGGATTGTGAGAAGCTGTTATCATCACTCCTGCGTTGGCAGAAAGATACCTAACTGCATAAGATAACATCGGGGTTGGTTTTATATCCTTGTATAAATAAACTTTGATACCATTTGCAGCAAAAACTGATGCAGTAACTTTTGTAAATTCATCCGAAAATAATCTATTATCTCTTGAAATTGCAACAGACTTATTTTTTTCTTCTTTCTTATTTAAGATATTTGAAATTGCCTGGCTAACCTTGGCTACAAGATAAATATTCATCCTATTTGTTCCGGCACCAATTTTACCTCTTAAACCAGCAGTTCCAAATTCTAAATATTTATAAAATCTATCTTTTAATTCTTCTTGGTCATTTATTTTTCTGATTTCATCTTTATAATCTTCAGTAATTATTTTTGAGTCTAGCCACTCATTTATTTTTTCTTTATAATCCATTGACTTCCTCCAATACCTACTTATATGATACCAAATTAACAATTATTTATTTAAAATAAATAAAAAAAAGAAAAGCAAAAAACTTTTCTTTAAAATTTATTTATTATTTTTTGAAATTAAAATTATTACCAAAGTCAAAACTGCTATTAAAACAATTGTACCACCCGGTTTTAGTCCAAGATAAAAGGAAATAAACAAACCTGCCATGGTGAAAAATAAACCAAATACTGATGAAAGCACAACAGTTTTAAAATAACCAAACTTAAATCTCATAGCGCAAGCAACCGGTATTACCATCAAAGATGAAATAATAAGTATACCAATAATTCTTGCTGAGATTGAAATTGTAATAGCTATTAAAATCATAAAAATTGTATTTATAAGATTTACATTTATGCCAGAAATCCTAGCAGACACTTCATCAAAGCATATGCTCATAAGCTCTCTGTATAAATAGACAAAGGTTAAAAATACAAAAATAGATAAGATTATTATTAAGATAAATTCAAAATTACTAATCGCAAGTATAGATCCAAATAAATAAGATTCAAAATTAGCAGCAGTCTTTACAAAACCTGACATCAAAGAAGCAAGACCGATACCAGTCGACATAATTATTGCAGTTGATATTTCTTGATAACTAGGAAATTTATTTCTTATAAATTCCAAAAATAAAACAGCAATAACACAAACAAAAATCGAAACTATGGTCGGTGAAACTCCAGCAACTAATCCTATCATTATTCCTGAAAGAGAAACGTGCGATAAAGCATCTCCAACAAGTGATATTTTTTTATTTACAACAACAACCCCAATAAAAGGAATTATTATTGACAATAGCAAGCCGACGATTAAGGCCTTATTCATAAATGTATATTGAAAAATTTCCATTACTCATCCCTTACTATTTGACCATTATCTAAAATAACTTTTCTAGAAATATATTGGTCTACATCTCTTAACTCATGGGTAACTATTAAAATGCTAATCTTATGAAATTTATTAATGTGGTTTAATAATTCATAAATTGATTTTTTTGCATCTTTATCCACACCATTTGTTGGTTCATCTAAAATAATAAAATCAGGACGAGAGACAAGAGCTTTGGCAATCAAAACTCTTTGTCTTTGTCCACCAGATAAGTCTTGAAAAAGCTTATCTTTATAATCTTGCATGCCCACTTGTTTAAGTGAGTTATAAATTCTTTCTTTTATAGTTGGATTAATTCTTTTAAAACCCTTAAGGTCTTTGTAAAGTGATAAGGAAACAAGTTCAGAGCAAGTAATTGGAAAATTATAAGATGATCCTGGATTTATTTGAGGAACATATCCTATATTTAAATCTTTATCCTCAAAAATTACCTGACCCTCACTTGGGATTTCTTGTCCTAATATCAACTTTATAAGACTAGTTTTCCCAGACCCATTTGATCCAAGTAGGGCTAAAAATTCGCCCTTATACATATTAAAGTTAATATTATCAAAAAGCTTTTCTTTCCTATATCCAAAGCTTAAGTTCTTAATGCTAAAAAGAATTTCATCCACTATTTCAATGCACCTACTAATTTTTCTAAATTACTCTTCATTATTGAAAAATAATCCATATTATTATCTACTTCTTCTTGAGATAGTCCTTCTAAAGGATTTAGATATTCTGTCTTTGCACCAGTTTGACTTGAGATTGAATCAGCTACTTTTGTGTCTATCAATTCTTCTGTAAATATTGTGCTAATATTTTCATTCTTTACCAAATCAATAATTTCTGCAATTGTTTTTGAATCTGGTTCGCTTTCTTCAAATATTCCTTGGATTCCCTTTTGTTGAAGTCCATATTCTTTACATAAATATCCATAGGCTTCATGAGAAACTACAATTGTAGAATTTTTAAGACCAGCTAACTCAGTTCTATAAAGACTATCTAATTCTTCAAGTTTTTCTTTTGATGCTTCAAAGTTTGCTTCATAAAAGTCTTTATTTTCAGGATCTTGTGCTACAAATGCATCGCATATATTTCTTAATTGAATTATAGCGTTTTTAGGATCTAGCCAAACATGTGGATCATATTTCCCATGGTGATGGTGGTGATGTTCATGTTCGTGTTCATGATTTTCTGCTTGCTTGTTGTGATTATCATGATTATGACTATCTGCTTCATGATTGTGTTCATTTGCTTCATGATTGTGATTATCATGGTTGTGATTTTCATGTTCATGATCTTCGTCTTCATGTTCATGTTCATGTTCGTGATCATGGTCATGATCTAATTCAATTAAATCTAAGTTTTTACTTGTATCAACCTTTACAAGGTCTTTATTATCAAGCGCACTTGTAATATCATCTAACCAATATTCAAGACCAACCCCGTTATAGACTAACATATCTGCTTTTTCTAATTTTAGCATGTCATTTTGTCCTGGTTCCCAGTCGTGAAGGCTTTGTCCTGTTGGAATTAAAAGTTCTACATCAGCTTTATCTCCAGCTATCATTTTTGTAAATTCATAAACTGGATATATTGTTGTATAGACTTTAGGCTTTCCAGAATCTTCTGCACTTTCTTTTTGTGTACATCCTGTTAATGCTAATGCAAATACTAGCATTAAAACTAAAGTTATTTTTGTAAATTTTTTCATTTTTTCCTCCTGATTAATTAATTTTCATCTAGTTACATATTCTACAACACTCTTATCAGGAAAAAAATTGAAATTTAATTCATATGAAACAAGCTTCATACTTCAATTATTTTATAGTTTTTTCTTTTACTTCTTTATTTAACTTTTCAATAAAGTCTTCTACTGATACATCTTTAATTTCTTCGCCATCTCTTGCTCTAACAACTAATTTATTAGAATCAACTTCTTGTTGTCCAACTACAAGCATGTAGTTAATTTTCTTTAATTGAGCTTGTCTAATCTTATAACCAACTTTTTCAGCTCTATCATCTAAGTTAACTCTAAATCCAGCATCTTTAAATTTCTTTTGAAGATCTTTTGCATAATCAATGAATTTTTCAGATACAGGAATTATTTCTATTTGAACTGGAGATAACCAAAGTGGGAATTTTCCAGCAAAGTGTTCAATTAAAATACCCATAAATCTTTCAATAGATCCAAATAGGGCTCTGTGTAGCATTACTGGTCTTGCCTTTTGTCCATTTTCATCAATATAAGTTAAGTCAAAGTTTTCAGGCATTTGGAAATCTAGTTGGATAGTACCACATTGCCAAGTTCTTCCTATTGCATCTTCTAGGTGATAGTCAATCTTTGGTCCGTAGAAAGCTCCGTCACCTTCGTTGATTGTGTATTCCATTCCCTTATCTTCTAGGGCTTTTTTAAGAGCTTCTTCAGCTTGGTTCCAAGTTTCTATATCTCCCATAAAGTCATCTGGTCTAGTTGATAATTCTACTGTATATTTAAATCCAAATGTAGAATATAAATAATCAGCAAGTTCAATTATTTTAAATACTTCTTCTTCTACTTGAGAAGGTAGGCAGAAAACATGGGCATCATCTTGAGTAAATGTTCTTACTCTGAATAAACCGTGTAGAGCTCCAGAAAGTTCATGTCTATGAACTTGACCAAATTCAGATAATCTTAATGGTAAGTCTCTGTATGATTTTGGTGATGATGAATAAACAATTGTTGAACCTGGGCAGTTCATTGGTTTTATTGCATAATCTGCATCATCAATTTTTGTAAAGTACATGTTTTCTTTGTAGTGGTCCCAGTGACCTGATTTATGCCATAATTCTTCATTTAAAACTATTGGAGTAAGAATTTCTCCGTATCCCCTTTCATTTAAAACATCTCTCCACCAATTTAAAAGTTGATTTCTTAAAATCATTCCATTTGGGTGGAAGAATGGGAATCCTGGTCCTTCTTCGTGCATAGTAAATAGGTCTAGTTCTTTTCCTAATTTTCTGTGATCTCTTTTTTCAGCTTCTTCTAATCTTTCTAAGTATTCATCTAATAATTTTTTCTTTTCAAATGAAATTCCATAGATTCTTTGAAGCATTTTATTTTTTTCGTCTCCACGCCAGTAAGCACCAGCTATAGATAATAATTCTATTGCCTTAACTTTTTTAACATTATCAAGGTGTGGTCCCTTGCAAAGATCGTAGTAATCTCCTATTTTATAAATTGAAATTTCTTCGTCTTCTAATTCTTCTATTAATTCAAGTTTGTAATCTTGTTTCTTTTCTTTGAAAAAATCAATTGCTTCTTGTCTTGGCATATGAATATGTTCTACTTCATAGCCTTCTTTTACAATATTTTTCATCTCTTTTAATATCGCAGGTATGTCTTCTTGAGTAAGTTTATGGTCTAAGTCTATATCATAGTAAAATCCATTGTCTATTGCAGGTCCAATAGCAAATTTTGCATCTGGATATAGTCTTGATATTGCATATGCCATTATGTGTGAGCTTGTATGCCAAAATATTTGCTTTCCTTCTTTGTCTTCAAATTTTAAAACTTTGAAGTCTGCATCTTGGTCTACAATTTCTTTCATGCCCTTAATTTCTCCATTAACTAGTGCACCAAGTGCAACTCTAGCTAGGCCTTCTGAAATATCTTTAGTAATATCATATACAGATTTTTTTTCTTCATATTCTTTAATAGATCCGTCCGGTAATTTTATTATCATGATTTCCCTCCATAAAATAAAAACAAATAAAAAACGACCTATCGCCAAAGGACGATAGATCGTGGTTCCACCTTAATTAAACTCTAAATCTTTATCGCAGATATGCGCTTCGTTTTTGCGAAGTTCTCCAGGTTAGTTTTCAATTAAATTAATTAAAAGCACTCTCAGCCTTGTGCTTATCTCTGTATAATATCATTTAATTTACTCTTCCTATCAGAATCATTATTGTATGTATACTAGCACAATAGAAATAAATTTTCAAGCTTTAGATTTGAAAAATGCTGCCATAATCAGAAAGTTCTTTTTTATTTAATATTTTATAACTTTCATTATTGTCATCTAAAAATTTAATAATTTTTTCATAGCTTGGGTGTTTAGATAAATCCCCAAGAATTATTATTTCTCCATCTACTAAACCAGATGCACCACCTATAAAACCATAATCAAATCCAGAAAGTTTTACATGTTTATGTTCTATAAGTAGACTATTTATCTTGTCCTTAACCTTATTATAAATTCCTAAATCAGATGTTATAAGAGAGTTTTTACCAAGCAGACAAGAACATTTTGTGTAGCCTTGGCTGACATCTATAAATTCATAAGATCTCTTCTTAAAATAATCCATCACAAATTCATCCGTATATTTTAAATTGTGGACAAAATATTTATCAAAAGTAAGAAAGTTAAGAGCAATATCATTTGGATAAGCAGCCTCTAATTTTTTACTAGATTTTATAATATTAAAATCCTTGAGTAAATCTTTGTAGTAGGAATGATTTTCCCTATCGACAATTATGTCCCTATCTTCTAACTTCCTAATAAGCATGTCTGGGTGGCTATTTATTCTCTCGTCAAGATCTTCATTTTCTTTGGTTAAAATATATGAATCTAATTTGCTAAGTTCTTCTAAAAAGTAATTATCTATTTTTTTATCTAAAACAAGCATATTATCACTTTCTATTAATTTCATACATAATTATAGAACCTGCCACTCCAACATTTAAAGATTCTAAATTTTCTGATATTGGTATATAAATATTTCTATCAGATATTGACATAAGATAGTCTGAAACTCCATTGGCTTCATTGCCAAGAACTAATATAAAATCATCTGAAAAGTCATAATTATATGACGGATTTTTAAAATTCAAGCTTGTTGTTATAATTTCAAATTTTTTATCCTTTAATTTTTCTAAATCTTCTTTTTTATCTAACAAGTAGATTTTAATTTTAAAGATTGAAGCCATGGTAGATCTTATAAGTTTTGGATTATAAATTTCTACACTGTCGCTTGAAAAAATTATCCCGTCTAAGTTAAATGCTATGGCTGATCTTATTAAAGTTCCTATATTGCCAGGGTCTTGTAACTGATCTAGGTATAAATATTTTCCTTTTTCTATGTTACCTATTCCGCTTATATGAAGTTGCTTATAATATCCTATAATACCTTGAGAATTTAAGGTATCGGTTAAATTTTTAAATAATTTTTCTGAAAAATAGTAAATTTCACAAGCATTTTCTGTGAGTTTTTTGATCAAGTCTTTATCGTCAAAATTTTCGCTTAGAGCTATAAATTCTGGCTTTACAAAATCTAGAGATTCCTCTATTACCTTTACACCTTCTGCGAAAAATAATTTTTCTTTTTCTCTAAATTTTTTATTTAGTAAAGATTTTAAAAATTTATATTTTTTATTTGTCTTGCTTTCTATTACACTATCAACTTTCATATTTATTAAACTTATCTTTCATGGCTTTTATAAATTCTCGATTTGTCTTGTACTTATTTATATTATCAAGAAGTGTTTCTGTTACTTCGTGACTTGATTCTTGATTCATTGCCCTTCTAACTGCCCAAGCAAAATTTAACTCATCTTTATCTAGCAAGTATTCTTCTTTTCTAGTTCCAGATTTATAGATATCTATGGCTGGGAAAATTCTTCTTTCGGACAATTTCCTATCTAAATGAACTTCCATATTTCCTGTTCCCTTAAATTCTTCAAAAATTATATCGTCCATCCTTGAACCTGTTTCAATTAAAGTTGTTGCAAGTATTGTTAAAGATCCACCTTCTTCAATGTTTCTTGCTGCTCCGAAAAATCTTTTTGGTTTGTGTAAAGATAAAGGATCTAGACCTCCTGATAGGGTTTTACCACTTGGTGGAGTAACAAGATTATAGGCTCTTGCAAGTCTTGTAAGCGAATCAAGAAGAATTACTACATCATATTTATTTTCAACAAGCCTTTTTGCTCTTTCAATAGCATTTTCTGCAACCCTAATATGGTTTTTAGCCTGTTCATCAAAGGTTGAATAAACAACTTCCCCATCGACAGATCTAATCATATCTGTTACTTCTTCCGGTCTTTCATCTATTAAAACTACCATAAGTTTTACTTCTGGATAATTTGTTGAAATTGATTTTGCTATCTTTTTTAATAGGGTTGTCTTGCCACTTTTTGGTTGAGATACAATCATCCCTCTTTGACCCTTGCCAATAGGCGAAATAAGATCAATCAAACGCATGGCTGTGTCGTTGGAAGTATTTTCTAAAATTAATTTTTGTTTTGGATAAATTGGTATGAGTTTTTCAAAATGTGGTCTGTTGATTGAAAGACTAGGGTCAAGTCCATTTACAGATTTTATATAGATTAAGGCATTGTAACTTTCGTTTGCTTTTGATGGTCTAACTACTCCTGTAACTTCATCGCCATTTCTTAGTCTAAATTTTCTAATTTGTGATGGTGATACATAAATATCTCCTTCACTAGGTTGATAGTTATGGATCCTCAAAAATCCATAACCATCTTGGTGAAGGTCTAATATTCCTCCGACATAATTTATGCTGTCCATATCTTCTATGATTTCTGTAGCATTGTCAGAGAGATCTTCTATATTTATTTCTTCCTTATCTGATGAATGATCTTCTAAAATATCTTCTTTTTTGTCCATCTCATCCATCATCAAGTCTATATCTTGGATATTTAGAATCTCATCAATAAGTTGATTTTTATTAAATTTATATGATTTTTTTATGTCTAAACTATCAGCAATTTCTCTTAGCTTGGCAAGATTCATTTTTAATAATTTTTTTCTATTATCATTGCCATCATCTTTATCAAGTTCAATTTGATTTTCTAATATTTTTTCAATAATTTCAGACTTTTTATATTTATAAGCCTGGTCTATTCCTTGATTTTTAGCAATTTCTCTTAACTCGGTTAGACTATTATCTTGTAATTCTTTTTCTGTGTAACTAGTAACTAAAGGCTCCTCGCCATCAGTTATATATTTATAATAATCTCCCCTATTAAGTGATGCATGATCTTTTAAACCCATTGATACTGCTATAGTTTTTAATTCATCTAGTGATTTATTTTGCAAGACATCATCATTTTTATTTTTATTGCGATCTTCTTTCAAAATATCCTCCTAATTTTATTTAGCATATTCTGGCTTTTGGGATAATTTATGAGTTGATTTAATTCTTCTTACAGTTCCACTTGGTAGTCTTAAAACTAAACTTTCAGTTGTTGCCATATTGTTTTTATGGTATTTAACACCTTCAAGTATTTCGCCAGTTGTTACTCCTGTTGCTGAGAATATTACTTCATCTCCCTTAACAAGATCTTCAATTGTGTAAATCTTATTTAGGTCTGAATGTAATTTTAAGCATCTTTCTTTTTGAGCTTCATCAGTTGGGTTAAGTCTTCCTTGGAAGTCTCCTCCTAGGCATTTTAAAGCTGCTGCAGCTATTACACCTTCTGGTGCTCCACCAACTCCCATCATTAAATCAATTCCTGATTCATCAAAGCAAGCTTCTATTGCAGTTAAAATATCTCCGTCAGATACTTTTTTTATTCTTGCACCAAGTTGTCTAATTTCATTTATCATTTCATCATGTCTTGGTCTATCTAAAACTGCAACTGTAACTTCACTAACATTTTTATTTAAAGCTTTTGCCACTCTTTTTATATTTTCTGTTGGAGAATCATCTAGGTCTATGCATCCCTTTGCTCTTGGTCCACATGCTATTTTTTTCATATATACATCTGGAGCATTTAGCATTGTTCCTCTTGGAGATACTGCAAGTACAGCAATTGCATTTGATCTACCTTCTGAAATTGCAGTTGTGCCATCTATTGGGTCAACTGATATATCAACCTTGTCATAACCTTTAGAGTCTGATCCTATGTGTTCCCCTATATAAAGCATTGGAGCTTCATCAATTTCTCCTTCGCCTATAACAACGATTCCATCTATTTCTATTTGGTCAAACATTCTTCTCATTGCATCGACTGCAGCCTTGTCTGCTCCATTTTTGTCTCCCTTACCTTGGAACTTTCCTGCAGATAAAGCAGCTGCTTCTGTAACTCTTGCTAAGTTTAATGATAAATTTCTGTTCATTTTTAAAATCCTCCCTTTGATTTTACATCTTTAAAGTCACTAAGAAATCTTTCGATACCACTATCTGTTAAAGGGTGTTTTATCATCTGAACAAAAACCTTATAAGGAATTGTTGCAATATCTGCCCCAGTTAATAAACACTTATGTATGTGCTCAGTATTACGGATACTAGCAGCAATGATTTCTGTATCTATATTATAATTTTTAAATACACTAGATAATTCTTGGATTAAAATCATTCCATCATAACCAATATCATCTAGTCTTCCAATAAATGGACTGACATATTTTGCTCCTGCTCTTGCAGCAAGGATTGCTTGATTAACCGAAAAAATTAAAGTTGCATTTACCTTAATATTTTCTTTTGATAAAATTTTTATAGCCTTTAGGCCTTCAATTGTGATTGGAATTTTAACCACTATATTATCTGAAATTTTTGCAAGTAGTCTTGCTTGTTTAACAATTTCATCACACTCACTTGCAGTCACCTCAGCTGATATAGGTCCATCTACAATTTCACTTATTTCTTTAACAACATCTTCAAAAACTCTGCCTTCTTTTGCTATTAAGCTAGGGTTTGTTGTTACGCCACTTAATATTCCCCAAGAATCAATTTCTTTGATTTCTTCTATACTTGCTGTATCAATAAAAAATTTCATTATAAATCTCCTTCTTCGAGTAAAACTACAGCCTGTGCAGCAATTCCTTCTTCTCTTCCCTCAAAGCCTAATTTCTCTGTAGTTGTTGCCTTGACAGATACATTTTCTATATCTGTATTAAGAATTTCACAAAGACAAGCTCTCATATCTTCTATATAATCTTTAAGTTTAGGTTTTTGAGCAATTACTACACTGTCAATATTTGTAATTTTATAATTTTTTTCTGTCATTATTTCATAAACTTTTTTTAGTAAAATTTTTGAATCTATGTCCTTGTATTTATCATCAGTATCTGGAAATAATTTTCCTATATCACCAAGAGCCAAGGCTCCTATAATAGCATCCATAATGGCATGGATTAACACATCGGCATCAGAATGACCCAAAAGTCCAAATTTGTAGTCAATTTCTATTCCGCCGATAAAAAGTTTTCTTCCCTCAACTAATTTATGAACATCATATCCTATTCCAATTTTCATTTAATTTTCCTCAACTAATGCTTCTGCAATTATTAAATCTTCTGGAGTTGTTATCTTAATATTTTTATAATCATTAAGTACAAGCTCTATCTTTTTTCCATATTTTTCAACCAAGGAACAATCATCTGTTCCATAATAATTTTCATTGTAGGCTTGCTTATAGGCAGCTAACAAAATATCTTTTTTAAAGACTTGTGGCGTTTGAACAGCAAAAAGTTCTGACCTATTCGGTGTATAAGCAACTTGTTTTCCATTGTAGGAAACTTTTATTGTATCCTTTACCTTATTAGCCAAACAACATGCTCCAGATTTTAAAGCTGTTTCAATAGCTAAGTCAATCTTTGCTACATCTACAAAAGGCCTTGCTCCGTCGTGGGTTAAAACTATATCAAAGTCATCTGGCATATGGTTTAGAGCATTATTAATAGAATCTTGTCTTTCTTCTCCTCCATAAACAATTTTATAGGGCAAAGATATTTTATATTTATTAATAATTTCTCCAAGATAATGTATGTCATTTTGCTTAATTAATAAAATTATATAATCAACATATTTTGAATTTTCAATTTTATCTATTGTATGAGCCAAAATGGGCTTATTATCTATTTCTAGAAACTGCTTGTTTATAGAATGTTTCATTCTTTTTCCCATACCAGCAGCAGCTATTATGGCACATACTTTTTTACCCTCTATCATAATTAACCTACTTGTTTAATTCATTTAAAGAAAATCTAATTATATCCTTAGCAATTGGAGCAGCAATTTCTCCACCCAGATATTCAACATTTTCAACAATTACAGCCACTGCAATTTGTGGATCGTCTGCTGGTGCAAAACCAACAAACCAAGCATTGTTGATTGTTTTTTCTTTGGATCTTTCTGCAGTACCAGTTTTTCCAGCAATTTGGAAAGATCTAAGTCTTGCTGCCTTACTTGTTCCTCTATTAACTGAATTTATCATCATATCTTTAATTTGATTAGCTGTTTCTTTTGATACGGATTGGACAAGCATTTCTGGTTGTCTAGTCATAACCTCTTCTCCATCTTGTCCGACTACTTTTGAAACTATATATGGTTTCATCATCTTACCATCGTTTGCTATTGTTGATGCAATCATAGCCATGTGGAGTGGAGTAACAGTTACGTCTGCTTGACCAATTGATGCAGCTGCTAGGGCTTGTTTATCCCAGCTTTGATAGTTGAATTTTGATTTTGAAAATTTAACATTGGTAGTATTTAAATCAAAATCAATATCTTTATTAAATAAAAATTTTTCTGCAGTTTCTCCCATTTTTTCTTGCCCCAATACAACCGCCTTATTAGCAAAATAAGTATTTACAGAAAAAGTTATAGCATCATTTAAATCTATCTTGCCATAAGTTTTTCCACCAGCATTTTTGATTGGATAACCACCAGCATCTTCTTCTCCTGTATCTTCATAAGACTGATCTATTCCATTTTCTATTATTGATGCAGCTGATACAATTTTTTGTATTGATCCAGGTGTGAAACCACCTTGCATTGCTGAATTATAAAAAGAACCTTCATTTTTTTCAACAATAGCTGCATAGTCTCTTTCTATCGTTTCAAGGTTAAAATCTGGATATGAAACCAAGGATAAAACTTCTCCAGTTTTTGGATTCATAACTACAATTGCAGCTTTTTCTCCCACTTCTTCTAGGAGTTGTCTGGATCTTTCCTGGATGGCAGTATTAGTTGTTAAATAAATACTGTCACCTGTATCTTTATCATAATCACTTTTAAAGAATGCTTTAAAACTTCTAACTATATCTGGTTCATTTTTTCCAAGAAGATATCTATTGTAAGAAGATTCTATTCCAGAATTACCTCTGACTTTGTTTGAATATCCAACAACATGAGCATAGCTATAAGGATAGTTATAATGTCTTTGATATTTGTATTTTTCTCCGTCAGAATAAGCTAGAATTTCTCCTTTGTTATCATAAATATTTCCTCTTTTTATTTGAGCTATTTTTAAAGCTTCCCTCTTATTAGCAGGATGTTCTACTATGTTTGGAGCCTTGAAAATTGTAAAATAGCTTAAATATATAATTAATGAAATAAATAGAGCTATTAAAAATACCAATAAAATTAATATTTTTCTATTCTCTTTAATATTCATTGTCCACCTCATTCATATTTATATGACATATCTTCACTGGTTACTTGAAGTATTCCTAAAGCTATAAAACTAAATATCATTGAAGATCCACCATATGAAACAAACGGCAAGGTAATTCCAGTCATAGGAATTAACTTTATTACTCCTCCAATATTTAAAAATGTTTGTACTGCAAAAAGAATAGCAACGGCTATAGCCAGTATCCTATAAAATTTATACTCTTGAGCAATGGCGATTTTTATTGCCCTATAAGTCAAAAGCATAAAAAGCATAATTATGCCAATTCCTGTAAAAATTCCCATTTCTTCGCAAATTATAGAAAATATTAAATCTGAATAACCAACTGGTACAAGATTTGGATAACCAAGACCCAAACCAGTTCCAAAAAATCCACCTTCTGCAATCGCAAAAAGTGACTGAACAATTTGAAGACCTATTCCATAAACCCTGTCTTCTCTCCAAGGATCAAGCCATATATCAACCCTAACTCTAACGTGGTTAAATAATTTATAACCAAGAAAAGCTCCAACAAGAAGAAGACCTATATTAATCAATAAATTCTTTTTATCTTCGTCATAAATAAAAGAAATTCCAAGATACATAGCAAGAAATATTACTGCTGTTCCTAAATCTTTTTGTATAAACAATAGAGCTACTAAAAAATAAATAGCAAACATCAAAGTATAATTCTTGTATGATTTATTAATTTTTGTTTTATATTGGAAGAAAGAATAATAAGAAGCTATTATAAACATAACTAAAATTTTAGTTATTTCAGATGGTTGCATGGAAAAATTTGATATCTGTATCCAGTTTTTTGCACCCATGCCTTGGTCAGTACCAAAAATAGCAGTGGCAAGAAATAATAATATGGAAATTGCAAAATAAAAGACTCCATATTTTTCTAATCTCCTAAAGGCTCTCATGGCAAAATATGTTATATAAAACATAGTTATACCAAGCAAGGCCCAAACAAGTTGCAAAATTCCAAGATTTGGATTAGTTCTATAAGTTGTTATAATTCCAATTGTGAGTAACATAGAAACTATCAAGAATATATAATTATCTCCCGATGATACCCTGCCAAGTATAAAATTTGATATATAAATAATTAGGATAAGTCCAAAAAAAAGTATAGCTATATATTTATCAATATGAGTGTTATTGAAAAAAAATAATAATAAAACGCTTAGAATTTCAAAAATTAAAAGTAAGTCTCTAGGTCGTCTAGTCTTAAATATACGTTCTAACATTTTACCCCCTGTTATCCACAAAAATAAACTGGATAAAACCAACTCCTATTTTATCTCCATCTCTTAATTCTACAATATCAAAGATTTGTTCTCCATTTAAGAAAGTTCCATTCGCAGAGTTAAGATCTTCAATAAAATACATGCCGTTTTCTTCGGTGATTTTTAAATGTTTCTTACTGACAAATTTGTCTTTTATGATTATATCACACCTTGATGATCTACCAATTGTAGTTTCATACGACAAAACGTATGACTCATTCATCTTAAAATTAAGAGAATCAAGTCTATTAACTACTTTTAAATAAGCTGCATCAAGTGATGATCCTTTTTTATCCATAGATTTTATATCCAAGTACATAAGTCTTATTATTCTAAAAATAAACAGATAGATAATAACAATAAAAACATACTTAAGGATTCTTGATATTAATTCAAACAATTTAACACCTCTTATATTTATCTTAATAGATAATATCACAAATCATAAATAAATTAAATATAAATGATTTATGATACAATGTTAAATGGTGATTTTATGTACATTACAAAGATTATTTACGAGGAAAAGGAAAAACTTTTTAAACTTGTTTTTGATGATGATTCTTCGATTTTAATAAATGAAAATACTTTAATAAAATGTAATATCTATAAAGATAAAGAAATTGATAAAAAAGAGCTAAATGAGATTATAGAAGAAAATAAAGTGTATGAAGCAACAGAAAAGGCTCTTAAATTTTTAAAAAAATTAAGAACTAAAAAAGAAATCTCAGTCCATTTAAAAGAAGATGGACTAGATTTTGAAATTATAAATCGGGTTTTAAAATATTTAGAAGAATTTAATTATATTGATGATCATCAATATGCTAGCAGTTTTATAAGTGATAAACTAAGAATAAATAGGTACGGCCCAGAAAAAATTAAATATTTATTATTAAATAAAGGAGTTTCATCTGAAATAATAAATCTCAGCCTGGAAGAAGTTGAAGATGATTTAATAAAGGAAAATTTTTTAAAAGATGCAGAAATAAAATATAATAAAGTTTCTTCAACAAAGAATGCCTACGAAAAAACAGTTAAATATTTATTGTCAAAGGGCTATAGCCTTGATTATGTTATGAAAAATATTGGAGAAGTTATAAAATGAATTTTTATGTATATATACTTGAATGCAGCGATAAAAGTCTATACACAGGCTATACTGTTGATATAAAACACAGAATAAAAATGCACAATCAAAAAAAAGCCTCAAAGTATACTAGGGGTAGAGTCCCCGTAAAGTTAAAATACTTTGAGACTTATGATAATAAATCTGATGCTTTAAAAAGAGAATACTCAATCAAGCAACTTACTAGAGATCAAAAATTAGATCTTATAAATTCTAAAGATCTCAATTTAGATCATTTTGAATAATACCAATAATTAAAGCAAATAATAAGGATACAATTCCACTTCCGCAACTTATAACAAATACTATTAATGAATCTAAGCTGTTTGGATCAAATAATTTTGATATTACTGAAAATAAGGATACAATTCCTATACATATTAGAACTATACCTGGTAAATATTTAGCAAATTTTAGTTTTTTTGCAGCAAAATTTACTATAAATGTAAGTATTATTGCAACCAACATCGCCAATAAAGTTATAATCATATACTCATCATTTTTCATTATTACTTCTATAATACTACTCATCTTCCACCTCTATACCTTGCTGATTGGGATCAATTCTCTTAAGAACTGTTTCATATTCTTCTTCTTTTATTTCATTTGATATCCTATTAATTTGAATAAAGTTTTTATTATCATATATAAAAGCCTTATCTTCATCAACCTTTATTATTTCAAATACAAAATTATCTCTATCATATACATCAACTATTGATAAATATTCTCCACTTATATTTAATTTTTTCTGGTCAATATCAAATTTTTTAGATATATATCTATCTAATTCAACTTTTTTCGCCTTAAAGTTTGGATTATAAATAAGTTTATCTCCAACTATAATTCCATCTTCTTTAATAAATACATCCTTGCCTATATAATCTTTATAGGAAAAAATATCACTTGTATCTTGTTCATCATCTGTGAAAATTACTTTAGTAATGATCCATTTGCCATTTACTGGAGTCTTAGATACTGTCGGAGATTTAATTTTTGAAAAATCTGTATCTATTAAAGAGCATGAGCTAAGAATTAAGCAAAAAATAGCCAAAGTAAGTATCTTTATTTTAGACTTCATTAACATTTTCCTCACTATTTTGAATAGGTATTGTTACCTTAACAGTTGTCCCAATTGAATATTCAGAAAAAATTTCTAAGCTTCCATCATGTAATCTAGCTATTTCATCTGAAATAGATAAACCAATTCCGCTATGGCTTTTAGAATGTTTACCCTTATAAAATTTATCTTTAACATGTGGCAAATCTTCTTCTGAAATTCCCATACCATTATCTGAAATAAGCATATTAAATTTATCATTATCTACATAGGTTTTAAATTTAACCCATCCTTCTTTAGATGAAAATTTAATCGCATTATCCAATAAATTAATTATCAACTGTCTAATCCTATTCTTGTCTCCTATTATAACTATTCTTTCATCTAATATTTCTTTTATAAAATCAACATTTGCAGATGCAGCTCTAGGACCCATTTGTTTTGCAACATCGTTGCATATATCTGTTATATTAAATACATCCTTATTTAATTGGATTCTACCAGATATAAATCTTGAAAAATCTAATAATTCTTCAACCATTTTAGCTAGCCTGTCTGATTCATTTTCTATAATTCCAAGTCCATCATCAAATATTTGTTTATCAGCAGGATCTGTCGACTTTAAAACTACTGCCCATCCTTTTATCGATGTCAAAGGAGTTCTTAACTCATGAGAGATTGAAGAAATAAAGTCATTTTTTATCTGTTCTTTATTTAAAATTTCTTCTGCCATCTTATTTAAGGTCATGGATAATTGTCCAAGTTCATCTTTAGAATTTAGATTTGACCTTACCTTGTATTGTCCATCAGCCATCTTGCTGGCAACTTGAGTTAATTCTTTAATTGGTTTTACTATAGTATTTGCAAATATTATAGATATAATAGTTGTTATTAAAATTACTATTAAACCAAAAGTTATTAGAATAAGAGATGTATTAATTATTGTCTCATCAGTCTGTTCCAGAGATGAAATAAATCTTAGATATCCAATCGTATATCCTTCTTTATTCTTTAACTCTCCTGTAAGAGACATAGTTTTTTCTTTTGTATAATTATTTCTTTCTACATATGATTTTAATTTATCTTCTTTAGCTGCCTTAAGATCATCTGTATTAATCGGGTCTGATGGAAGAGCACCTATTGAATCATATACAACATATCCATCTCTATCTAAAATTTGAACCTCAGAACTTGTATGTAGCCAAACTAAATCTCCATCATTGACAAGCATCTCAGCTAAACTTTTATCAGAATAAAATTTTTCAAAAGAATCTATTGATAGGGAAAGTCTATTTTCCATTTCAATTTCCATGCTATCATAGTAAAAATTCTTAAAACCAATTATCAAGAAAAAATCAATAGTAAAGACAGTAAAAAATATAATGATTAAAAAAGATTTAACTAATCTTGTGCCTAAACTATTCTTCAAATTACACCTCAGTAAACCATCTATAACCTAGACCCCAAACAGTTTCAATATAATCAGGTTTTGCAGGATTTTCTTCTACTTTAGATCTTAGTCGTCTTATATTTACATCAACTATTTTAGAATCCATATCTATTTCGTCTCCCCAAACCATTTTTAAAATGTCATCCCTTTTTAGAGCCTTGCCAGGGTTTTGCATAAATATTTTCATTATCTTATATTCTGTTGGTGTCAGTATTATTTCTTTTTCTCCCTTATAAAATTTTCTTGAATATGTATCAAGTTTAAAAGGTCCTTGGAAAATTTCATTGTCGCTATTGTCTACATCAATCTCTAATCTTCTTTCCAAAGACTTTATCCTTAGAGAAAGTTCTGTTGGGTTAAATGGTTTTGTTAAATAATCATCAGATCCATATTGAAGTCCCATAATTTTATCTAAGTCTTCAGATTTTGCACTTAACATTATTATTCCAAGTTCTGGAAATTCATTTCTCAAAACTCTACAAACTTCAAAACCATCTATGCCAGGAAGCATAATATCTAAAACTACAATTTCTGGTTTTTCTCTTCTAGCAACTTCTAAACCTTCTTCGCCACTAGCAGCCTCAAACACTTTGTAGTGTTCTCTTTCTAAATTTATCTTAACAAACTTTCTTATAGAATCTTCATCTTCTACTAGAAGTATTTTTGTCATATTATCACCTTTCTATAATAATCATTATAATTAATAAGCTTAAAAAAGACAATAAATAAGACCTATCCTTTCGAATAGGTCTGAGATTATTATTTTATTAGTATTTTCCAATATAGTTTGGAGATTCTCTTGTGATTGTAATATTGTGAGGATGATTTTCTTGTAGAGTTGCTGGTGTAATTTTAACAAATTTAGTTTTTGTTTTTAATTCTTCAATATTGCGGCTACCAGTATATCCCATACCAGATCGTAAACCACCAACTAATTGATAAATTACATCTGAAACTTTTCCTTTAATAGGAACTCTACCTTCTACACCTTCTGGTACATATTTTTTAGTTTCAGTTTGGAAATATCTATCACTTGATCCTGAATTCATTGCTCCTAATGAACCCATACCTCTGTATGATTTAAATCTTCTTCCTTCAACATATATTTCTTCTCCTGGGGATTCATCAGTTCCAGCAAGTAGTGAACCAATCATTATACAATCTGCACCTGCTGCTATAGCCTTAGTAATATCTCCAGAATATTTAATTCCACCATCAGCTATAATTGGAATATTGTATTCTCTTGCTGCTTTTGATGCTTCTAAGATTGCAGTTATTTGTGGAACCCCAATTCCTGTTACTACTCTTGTAGTACAAATTGAACCAGGTCCAATACCAATTTTTACACAATCTGCTCCTGCTTTAATTAAATCAACTGTGCCTTGATAAGTCGCAACATTACCAGCTATTAATTGAATATCAGGGAAGTTTTCCTTAATCTTTTTGATTGTATTAAGAACATTTTTTGATTGTCCATGTGCTGTATCAATTACAACAACATCAACTTTTGCTGCAACCAAAGCTTCAACTCTGTCTAAAACATCACTAGTTACACCAACTGCTGCTCCAGCAAGTAATCTTCCTCCCTCATCACGTGCTGAGTTTGGATATTCAATTTGTTTTTCAATATCTTTTATTGTTATAAGACCTTTTAGATAACCTTCATCATCAACTAAAGGTAATTTTTCAATTTTATTTCTCTTAAGGATTTCTAAAGCTTCATCTAAAGAAATTCCTTCTTTACCTGTGACTAAATTTTCTCTAGTCATGACTTCAGATATTGGTTTTGAAAAATCATCTTCAAATCTTATATCTCTATTAGTTAGTATTCCTTCAAGTTTATTATTTTTATCAATAATAGGAACACCTGAGATTTTATATTTGCCCATCAATGCATCTGCATCAGCAATTGTGTGGTGCTTTTCTAATGAAAAAGGATCTGTAATAACACCATGTTCAGATCTTTTAACCTTATCTACTTCTGTTGCTTGTTCTTCAATTGACATATTCTTATGAATGATACCAATTCCACCTTCTCTTGCCATAGCTATTGCCATAGCTGATTCAGTTACTGTATCCATGCCAGCACTCATAATAGGTGTATTTAGCATTATTTTGTTTGTAAGTTTTGTTCTTAAATCAGTATCATTTGGTAATATATCCGAAACATCAGGTAGTAATAGAATATCATCAAATGTTAAACCGTCTCCAAAAAATTGCACTTAATCCCCTCCTAGAATTTTTCAATTTTTATATATTATAACTCTAATAAAATTTTATTTAAATAAACATTTTAGTTTAATATACCCTTTTTTTCAAGTTCTATCTTTAGATAACTTGGTTCTATAGATATTATCCTATATTTTTGATCAACATCTATATTTAATTTTACATCATGCTTACCAGCCTGAAGGTCTGATAAATTTACACTTGCAGATATTTGATCCTTACTTGCTTCCAATTTAGATAAAGGATCCTTTGGTGCTATTATTATATCAATTTTTACATCATCTTCAAAAATACAATTAAAGGCTTCATCTAAATTTTCTATTTTTATATCGTCTTTATTGATGCTTATTTTTTGTTTTTTAAGAGTTATTGGCTGAGATGATGCTACAAATTTAATATCCTTATCTACTAAAGACACTCCATCTGGAAGATTAACATCAATTGTTTTTTGTGTATTAATTAAAGAGTTTGCATCAATAGCTTCTGTTGTTAACTCATCAATTTCTTTTAAAACTGATGAATTTCCCTTAATAGTCACAGAGTTTGGTTCGACATAAAAATCTTTTGTATCCATTCCCTCTGGTATATTGCCAACTATATTTAATCTCACAGGTATTGTTTGTGTTTTCAATATTGGCAGATCCAAGGTTATTTTATCTGGTTTGAAAGAAACTTCATCAATTTTATTTCCTTCTTCATCAAAAGCTTCTACAACAGATGTCATAACAGAAGATTCACTTTTACCAGCTACATTAAAACTAGATGTAATCTTGGCTATCTTGTCCACATAAGTTTGAGCTCCAGTAACTTCTACTTCTTCAGATTCTTTTATATTTCCTAACACATAAGATTCTGCAACAGAACCTTTGGTAATAATATTACAATCCATCTTGTTGCTAACAACCTTATCGATCTTAACAGATATTAGTTCTGGATTCTTAGAATCTACACTAACGCTGTTACCATCAACCTGAATTCTAATTGGAATTTTATATTCTCCAGCATAATACCCAGATAAATCAGCAGATGCTGAGACTGAGTCCCTATTGATTTTTGAAATATTTGACTGTTTACCAGTAAGTTTTACAGTAACTTTTGGATCGCTTGATGAAACTACCGCCAAATCATTTGCCTTTATTTCAGCTAAGTTTTCTAATCTTACACTTACATCCTTAATTACAATGCTTTTCTCAGGATCAACTTCACTTCTAACATAAAGCCATAAAAAAACGGCAAATAGAATAGAAATGATTAAAAGCATTCTATCGTTTTTCTTCTTTGTCCCTACTTTTTGAGTCATTATAACTTGTCCTCCATTTATTTAAAAATCCAACTGATTCTTCAATTTTTGGCATATATACTCTATTCAATTTGTCCTCTAGGGTTGCTAGGTCTAGATATCTTGATAATACTCCATTTTCAGCTGTAGATATTGACCCAGTTTCTTCAGAAACCATAATACTTAAACAGTCAGATCTTTCAGATATACCAATTCCAGCTCTGTGTCTTGTTCCTAAATCCTTTGATATATTTTGACTATCTGATAGAGGTAAAAAACAAGCTGCAGAAACAACTTTATCCCCCTTTATGATTACTGCTCCATCATGGAGTGGTGTGTTTGGTATAAAAATATTTATTAAAAGACCACTAGAAACCAATCCCTCAATCTTTGTTCCTGTTTCTATTATCTCATTTAGTCCAGTTTGTCTTTGAATTATAATCAAAGCTCCAATTTTTTGTCTAGCAAGTGATGCAACAGCATCAACTAATTCTTCCACAACTGCTGATTTTTCTTGTCCTGTATATAAACTAGATCTTAAAGAACTTCTTCTTCCCAAGGCTTCTAGCACTTTTCTAAGTTCAGGTTGAAATACTATAAATATAGCAACAGAACCCCAAATCATAAGCTTATTTAAAAGCCAATAAGTGGTATAAAATTGTCCCCATTCACTCAATTTAGTTAATATAAGTATGACTAAAATACCTTTGGCAAGCTGCTCCGCTCGCGTTCCTCTTAATAATTTTAAACAATTGTATGTAACTATACTTATAATAGCTATATCAAGTATATCTCTTATTCCAATCATATTTGTTAGATAGTTAAGTACGTTCATTTTTACTCCTTGAGATTATATATATAAATTATTATTCCTATTGAAATTATAATATCACCAATACTAATAACTCTAGCGAAAGGATATGGTGGTTTAATAGCAATAATATCTGATAAAATTCTTAACTTAGGATTGTCAAATATCCCATGGCTGAGGGATAATTTTTGACTTATTATAAAATACTTTTCTGGATTATTAATACTTAGTAAACTTGAATTATCAACTGGCATTTTACCATTTAAAGCAATAACTAAAAAATTTGCAAAAAATCCAACTGCAATTAAAATAAGTCCAGGAAGCTCATAATTAATTAGTAAACCTATAATAATTAATAATAAGGATAATAAATGACTAAAATAATAATTCTTTATAAAAAATAAAGTAATTTGTCCAAAATCATTTGTTGTAAAAATAAAATTTATTAAGCTTAAGATTATGCCTAGTACACAAAATAAAAGTCCAGAACTTTTAAACTTAATTGATTTACTCATTTTTTTTCCCGAAAAAAACAAGATTAATAATGAAATTATTACAGATTCTATTATCATAAAAACACCTACCTATATAGTAACACAAATTTTATACAAAAAATAAGTTATAAAATATAAAAAAGGACTGAAATTAATCAGTCCTTAGATTTTATTATCAAGGCTTTACCCTTGTGTAAAATAATTTTAGCTTTTTCATCAATTATTTCATTACTTACTCCAAGACTAGCTGCCCTGTTTATAGTTGAGTTTTTGACTTCATAGCTAAGTCCCTGACTAGACAGAAGTATTTTATCACTTATAGATATTATACTTAAATATTTATAATTATCTTTAGAGAAGATATACTCTCCTTCTTCTATATAATAAATTTCATTATTATTATCTACAATTTTTATCTTTGCCTTATCAAAATATTTTTCAAGCAAAAATATATTAGAAAGAGTGTGGTCTAGTCTGCTGCCAGTTACTGAAAGTAAAGTAATTTCATCATATTTATTTTCTATTAAATACGAAAGAGCTGATTCACTATCAGTAAAATCTTTTCTAGTATTTAATTTAATCAGCTTTATCTTTTTATCTTCAATAAATTTTTTGCACTCCTCATCTGAAGAATCAAGATCTCCAATAATAAGATCTGGCAAAATTTCTAAATTAATAAAATTTTTTATGCCATAATCTGCACAAACCACAAAAGAATCTTTACAATATTTTAATAAAATATCTTTATCTATTGGGTTACCAGCTGCTACAATACTTGCCTTCATTTTTTAATTGCCTTAAATTTTCTCATTTCTTCCAAAGGATTTTCCTTAGAAAATATAGCAGAACCAGCAACTAAAATATCTGCTCCAGCTTGGTATAGTTTTTCTGCATTATCTAAATTTACTCCACCATCAACTTCAATCAAGCACTTACTTGATCTTTGATCTATTATTTTTTTAGCCTCTTCTATTTTTCTGTAAGTAGACTCTATAAATTTTTGTCCTCCAAAACCTGGATTAACAGACATGAGTAATAAAATATCTATATCATCAATAGTGTAGTCCAAAATACTAAGGTCTTCTGCAGGATTTAATACTAGTCCAGCTTTAATTCCATATGATTTTATTAAATTTATAGTTCTATTTAAATGTTTTGTTGAAGCTGGATGTATTGATAAAATATTTGCCCCAGAATCTGCAAAAGCAGGAATATAATTTTCTGGATTTTCAATCATCAAATGTACATCAAAATCAATATCGGTCAATGATCTAAATTGTTTAACGATTCCTGGTCCAAAAGAAATATTAGGCACGTAATTACCATCCATAATATCCACATGGACATAATCAATTTTTGCTTCATTCATATCAGAAAAATCTTTTCTTATATTTGTAAAATCACATGAAAGTATTGATGGCGATATCATTTAGTAGCTCCCCTTTTCTTTTAGTTCTTTATAAATCATCTTGTAGTTTTCATATCGAGTTTTTGGAATTATAAAATTCTCAACATCTTCTTTTACCTTGCAATTTGGCTCATCTATATGATCACAATCATTAAATTTGCATTCAGCAGAAGCTTTTTCAAATTCTCTAAAATAATCTTTTAAATCTCTTGGATAAAGGTCTAATCTGATGTTGGAAAAACCAGGTGTATCAAATAAATATATATTATCTTCTCCTGTAAAAAGTTCAGTATGTCTAGTTGTGTGTTTTCCTCTTTTAGTCTTTTTGGAAACTTCTCCAACTTTTATTTCTTTATTTAATATATTGGATGCTATAGTTGACTTTCCTGCTGCAGAAACTCCGCACAAAGCTGTTGTTTTATTTTTTAAATAGTCTCTTAATAAATCAATTGTAAAATCGTATTTATAAGATATTAAAAAAGTTTTAAATCCAGCTTTCCTATATATGTCATAAACTTTTTTTGCTTCATTTTCTGCAAGGTCATACTTATTAATAGCAACTAATATATCTACCTTGTGTTCATATTCGCAAATCATTTTGTCTATTAAGTTAAGATTATAATCTGGATCTTTGGTTGGTATCACTATTAAAACTTGGTCAACATTTGCAACTGGTGGTCTTAGAATTTTATTTTTCCTAGGATATACTTTTTCTATATATCCTAGTTGATCTTTTTCTTGCCTAAATTCAACATCATCTCCGACCATAGGAGCTGTTGAATTATTTCTAAAATTACCTCTTGCTCTTGTTTCGTAAATTTGTCCTTGGCTATTTACATAGTAAAATCCACCTGTAAGTTTAACTATCTTTCCTTGCATTATAAATACCTCAATTTATTTTTTGAGTTTCAGCTTTCTTTCCATCTAAATAAATCACAAATTCATCTCCCTTTGATACATATTGCAAAGGAACTTCTACATTTCCTTGAGATGATTCTTTGTTCCAATCATAAATCTTATATTGTTTGCCATCACGAGTATACCTCCAAACAGTTACTTTGTGAGTTTTATCGTCTTTTGGCATATTAATCGTTAAATTCTGGGGGAGACCCTCATCATCATTTGATGTGTTGTTTTCTCTAGCAGATTCATTTCTCTTATCTGGTTTTGTTTGTTTATTACTGTTATTTTCTTCCCCTGAGCTATCCTCTGGTCCAGATGAAACATATAATTTTATTTGACTTCCCTTATCAGCATTTCCACTTGGTTCTGTGTAAACGACCTCATCTACTCCAACTTTATTAGATTTTACTGCTTCGATTTGAACAATAAATCCTAAACTTTCTAAAGTTGCTTTAGCATCTGATGCCTTAACCCCTTTTAAATTAGGAATTTTTTGATCTTTATCTTCTTTTCCTTTTGATACATAGACTGTTATATTTTTGTTGTTTGCAACTTCACTTCCTGCAGATGGTTCTTGTCTAAATATTTGGTCTTCAGGATATTCATCTGAATATTCAAGTTCTATGTCTACTATTTTAAGTCCAGATTCTTCTACTATAGCTTGACCTTCATCAAGAGTTTTCCCAACCAAGTTTGGAACCTTAGTTATATCTGCGATTACATTAATAAGAACTTTAATTGAAGAACCTTCTTCTAATTCAGTGCCTTCTTTTGGATCTTGTTCCAAGACTTTTCTATTTACTTCATCATAATTTTCTGTAAAATCAGCTTCCATTACAAAACCAAGCTTTTCAATTTCAGCCTTGGCTTCATCTTGGCTTAAACCAACTACATTAGGAACAGTTATTAATTTAGTCTCTTCTTGATCACGATTTGAATTATTAAACAATTTTGGAACTACAAAAAATAATAAAGCTGCAAGTAGAAGTGCTGTTACAACTCCAAGAATCGCCGGAAATGAGGATTCTTTTTTAGCCTTTGTCTTACTAGATCTTTTTTGTCTTTCTATTTCATCCCTGTCTCTTCTTACATCTTTTCTATTTAAGACTGGTGATTCCCTTAATCCTGTTCTTGATATAGGACTAGTATTTTCCATTCGAGTGCTATAAGCAAGATTTGATGTTCTGCCCATTTGTATATTTCTTATATCTCTTACAAGCAAATATACATCAGAGTATCTATCATCTGGATCTTTCATTGTCATCTTCTTAACAATTTGATCTGTATATTGAGAAACTTGAGGATTTCTTGAAGATGGCATTGGCATATTGCTTTGAACTTGCATCAAGGCAACTGAAACAGGATTATCTGCATCAAATGGCAACTGTCCTGTTAGCATTTCAAATAATACAATTCCTAATGAATATATGTCTGACCTGTTATCAACCTTAGCCCCTCTTGCTTGCTCTGGTGAGAAATAATGAACAGATCCCATAATTGCATTAGTGGCTGTCACTGTTGAATTATCAGAGACTCTAGCAATTCCAAAATCTGTAACCTTTATTCTATCATCCTTGGTTATCATGATGTTTTGAGATTTAATATCTCTGTGAACGATACCCTTGGAATGGGCTATTTTCAAAGCCTCTGCAATTTGAACAGTATATTCTAAGGCCGTCTTTTCACTTAATTTTCCTAGTTCATTTATTTTCTCTTTTAATGTTGTACCATCAATATACTCCATTACTATATAATGAACTTTTTCATTTTCTATATCTTCAGTTCCTACATCATATATGCTAACAATATTTGGATGAGAAATACTCGCTGCAGCTAGCGATTCTCTTTTGAATTTTCTTATAAAATTGTTGTCACCATTATATTCTGCTTTTAAAGTCTTAATAGCAACAATCCTATCTAGTTTTCTATCATGAGCTTTGTAGACATCTCCCATGCCACCAGTGCCGATTTTTTGAAGAACCTCATATCTGTTAGCTAATAAATTGCCTATCATCTCTTCACCTACTTGTACTTATTAAAATAAATGTTATATTATCTATTCCGCCATTTTTAAGCGCTAAATCAAGAAGCTTTTTAGCACTTGTTTCTAAATCATTTGAATTTATAACTTCTAAGATTTCATCTTCGCTTACCATATTTGTTAATCCATCTGAACATAATAAATAAATGCTATCAGGATTAAAATCCATAGATTCTACATCAACACTTAATTTTTCAGATGTTCCTAATGCTTTTGTAAGCACATTTTTCTTTGGATGATTCTTAGCCTCTTCTTCGTTAATTTCTCCAATTTCTATTAGATAATTAACAAAAGAGTCGTCTTTAGTAATCCTTTTTATAGAACTATTTATTTCATAAATTCTACTGTCCCCAACATTTGTATAATATAAATTATCTTCATCAATGTATATTAAGGAAAGGGTAGTTCCCATTCCTCTATATTCATTCTTTTCTACAGACATTTCTAGAATTTTTTCATTTGCCTTATAAACAGATTCTTTGATTGCTAAAGCAATTTCTTCTTTATCATCAATTTCTCTGTTGTCTAAAACTTGACTTATAGTTTTAACTGCTGTTTGGCTTGCGATTTCGCCAGCCTTATGTCCACCCATACCATCAGCCAGGATAAAATATTTTTTATTATCTTGATCTATATAATATGAATCTTCATTATTTTCGCGAACTATTCCCTTGTCTGTTACGGCTATAAAATTAATCATTTCAGCCTCCTTTATAATCACGTCTAAGTTGTCCGCAGGAAGCATTAATATCTGCTCCAAGCTCTCTTCTTATTGTAACATTAAGGCCCTTAGATTCAAGCTTTTTCTTAAAGGCATAGACTGATCTTTTGTCTGGTCTTTTGCCAGAATATTCCTTAATATTATTAAGGGGAATCAAGTTTATATGAACTTTTAAATTATTTAGAAGATTTTTTAATTCCTTAACATTTTGGTCTTTATCATTTTCACAATTTATCAAAGTATACTCAATTGTAAGCCTTGTATTTGTTTGGTCGCAATAATATTTACAAGCTTTAAGCGCTTCTTCAATTGAATATTTATTAGTGATTGGCATAATTGCTTTTCTATCCTCATTATTGCTGGCATGAAGTGATAATGCCAAGGTAACAGGATATTTTTTATCTGCTAATTTATAAATATTTTCAACAATTCCACAAGTTGATATTGTTAAATTTCTATAAGAAAAATTTCGTCCATTTTCATCATGAATTAAATCTAAAAATCTAATTAGGTTTTCATAATTATCAAGTGGTTCTCCACTTCCCATTAAAACTACATTAGAAAGATTTATTCCATACTCATTTTCGACAGAATATATTTGAGATAACATTTCAGAAGCTGTTAGGTTTCTTACCCTGCCTTCTTTTGTTGATGCACAAAATACACATGACATCCTACAACCAACTTGAGTAGATATGCAAAGTGAATATCCAAATTTATACTTTATTAAAGATCCCTCTATAATATTTCCATCATCTAATTGGTATAAAAGTTTTTTTGTTTCATCTATTTTTGATGAATAGTCTTTTAAAATACTAAGTTTTCTAATTTCTTCATTTTCTAATAAATTATCTATTAATTTCTTTGGTAAATTTGAATTTTTTATATCTAATCTTTTTTGTGCATGAAAAAAATTAAATAATTGCTTAGCTCTAAATTCTTTTTCACCATATTTTTTTACAATTTCTTTTAATTCATCTATATATAAAGAATTTAATTCCATACTACTTCCTTTTTAATTTGCAGATGCAAAAACCATCAGTATTATCTATATTTGGATAAAATCTCTTAAAATCTTGATCCATAGTTTTTACTATTTCAAAATTATCATTTTCTTTTAATACTGATTTTACAACATCTTCATTTTCAGTCTTGCTAAGCGTGCAAGTAGAATATAAAAGATTTCCACCAACTTTTACATAAGACAAGGCATTTTTTAAAATTTGCTTTTGTAAACTAGCAAGATTTTTTAAATCTTCATTGTCCTTGTTATATCTTATTTCAGGCTTTCTCCTATAAAGCCCAAGTCCCGAACAGGGTGCATCCACTAAAACTAAATCAAATTTATCGATAAAATCTTTGTTTATTTTGCTTGCATCATTCTCTCTAAGACTGATATTTTTTATGCCTAGTCTTTTTATATTTTGATCCATCTTTCTTAGCCTAGCAGAAGATATATCACAAGCTAGTATAGATGCTTCTCTATTTAATAAAGAAAGGTTTATACTTTTGCCACCAGGAGCAGCACAAAGGTCTAAAATTTCTCTTTCTTCTTTATCTGTCGCAATTTCTGCAACTATTATTGATGCTAGGTCTTGTATATAAAAATAACCTTTTTTAAATAAATCGCTGTTTATAATATTTTCTGGATTTAATATTTCTAGACAGTTTTTACTGTATGAGTTTTCACTATAAGAGAACTTATTTTTATCTAATAATTCTTTAAAAGCTGCAATACTTGTTTTTACTGTGTTTACTCTTATAAAGAATGGTGCTTCTTCATTATTTTTTCTTAACAAGTCTTCAGTAAATTCTTTACCTTCTTCTTTTAAAATTTCATCTACAAAAAATTGAGGATGGGAATATTTTATTGATAAATACTTGCTATAATCATTTTTCTTCAAATCATCAATATAATATCCACTTGCTATTATTTTTTCTTTGTCTCTTACAATGTTTCTTAAAACTCCATTTACAAAGGAAATACTGCCCTTATTTCCATTCTTCTTAGCTAATTCAACTGATTCATTTACTATTGAATAAGCGGGGATTTTATCTGTAAAAAAGATTTGATAAACGCCCATTTCTAAATTTATTAAGATTAAGTCATGGATTTTTTTCAATCTAAGCTTGGAGTTTTTTCTAATAATATAGTCTAGTAAAATTTTATTTTTTAAAACGCCCTTACAAATATTGGCAAGTAAATTATAATCAATATCTTTTATATTTTTATTAGAAGCTCTTTTTAATTCATCATTTAAAAAAGCACCCTTATTTATTACATTATTTAATATTAAGAGTGCTTCTGCTCTAGGATTAACCATATATTAATCCCTTCTTCTTGATAAGGCTAATAGTCTTAAAAGTTGTCCTATTGCTACTATTGTTGATGCTATATAAGTTAGGGCAGCTGCTTCTAAAACTTTCTTTGAGCCCTTTAAATCTTCTGTATTTAAAATTCCTTGAGCTAATTCTTTTTGAGCCCTTCTACTTGCATCAAACTCAACTGGTAGAGTTACAATTTGAAATAATACTGTGATTGCAAATAGGGCAATACCAACTTTTAAAAAGAAGCTTGAAAAAAATAAACCAAGCATAATCAAAAACATTGATGTTTGAGACCCTATATTAGCAGCAGGAACAAGTGCCGCTCTAATTTTTATCGGAGTGTATCCACTCGCATGTTGTATAGCATGTCCAACTTCATGAGCAGCTATTGCTAAAGATGCTACTGAGCTTCTATTGTAGATATCATCAGACAAATATAGTGCATTTGTTTCTGGGTTAAAATTATCTGTCAATTTTCCATTTATCCTATTTATTTCAACATTATTTAATCCATTCCTATCTAATATTCTCCTAGCTACATCTCTTCCTGTTAAGCCAGTGTTGGAGTCTACTCTTAAATATTTAGAGTAAGCTGAGTTTATTTTTGCTTGTGCATATAAGGCAAGTAGAAGTCCAGGTAAGATATAAATTAAATAATCAAAGCCATATCCATAATATCCGTACATATTATTTCCTCCAGTCTATTTTCCTAAAATAGTACCTTTTTCAATTTTATTTCCAAGTAAAAATGACTTTATATCCATTTCTTTTTTGCCTGGAAATTGAAGCCTTTTAACATTTATATGACCATCTAGGGTCGCTATTTTTAATTCCTTATTGCTACTAACAACTTCTCCATTGGCTGCATCAGTTTTTTCTTTATCTATTGAAATATCTGTGATTTTAAATCTAGTTCCATCTAGGGTTGTTGAAATTGCGTATCTTTTTGGCATAGCTCTTAAAATTCTTTGAATTTCTTCAGCTGATTGTTTTTCAAAATCAATAAAGCCATCTTCTTTAAAAATTTTTTTAGCATAGCTTGATTTTGAATCATCTTGTTTTTGAAATTCAATTTTATCTTCTTTTAAATCTTCTATAAACTCAATTATTAAATCAGATCCGATCCTACTTAAATCTTCTTCTAATTCTTCAAAGTTTTTATCATTAATTTCTGTCTTTTTGATAAGAGCAACATCGCCTGTATCGAGTCCTTCTTCCATTTTCATTATGCTAACTCCAGATTCTTTATCTCCTTGCATAATGGCTCTTTGAATTGGGGCTGCTCCTCTTAGTTCAGGAAGTATTGATGCGTGAATATTAACTGAATAATATTTTGGAATATCCAAAATTTTTCTAGTTAATAATTGACCAAAAGCAACAACTACAAATAAATCAGCTTCTAAAGATTTAAGATATTCCATAGATTCTTCTGAGTTGATATCCATAGTTTGATAAATATTTAAACCTAGCTTTAAAGCTTCTTCCTTCACTTCATTGGCCTTAACTTTTTTGCCCCTGCCTCTTTTTTTATCTACTCCTGTAACTACACAGACAAGATCTTCACACTCATTTAATCTTCTCATTGCTTGATTTCCAAAGCTAGAGTTTGACATAAAAACTATTTTCATTCTTTTACTTCCTCATTATCCTTTACTACATACATTTCTATCGCCCTATCTGAATATAAAATTCCATTTAGGTGGTCAATTTCGTGTTGGATAATTCTAGCTAAAAAATCTCTTGTTTCCAAAGTTTTCTTGTTATTATCTTTGTCATAATAATCAACTACTATATGGGTGGCTCTTTTTACACTGCCTTGTTTATGTGGAAGTGATAAACAGCCTTCGATTTGAACTTCTTCCCCATCCATTTCTTTTATTACAGGGTTTACCATTTCAAGTTTATTATCTTCCCCATCATCAATTACTATAACCCTTTTTAAAATTCCAACTTGTGGAGCTGCTAATCCCACTCCTTCTGCATGGTACATAGTTTCAAACATATCTTCTACTAAATATTTTAATCTATTATCAAATTTTGTAACTTCTCTTGATTGTTTTCTTAATAATGGATCATCATCTATTCTAATATTTCTTATTGCCATAAATTCACCTTCATTTTCTATATAAATTCTATATCAATATAAACTTTGTATTTATCTAAAACTTTCTCTTCCTTATTTATTACCCTTTTAACTATATCTGCTAACTTATCAATATTTTCAGGAGCAACTTTTAGACTTATCTTAGTTTTGTATTCATTATTAATTCTTGGCATACTTATAACCCTAGTATGCTCT
Organism: Peptoniphilus obesi ph1; assembly: GCF_000311865.1. Classification (GTDB taxonomy): domain Bacteria; phylum Bacillota; class Clostridia; order Tissierellales; family Peptoniphilaceae; genus Peptoniphilus_E; species Peptoniphilus_E obesi. The sequence continues at coordinate 69,316 of NZ_HE978580.1, forward strand.
GCATAAAATCCTTTAATTTCCTTAGATAAGCTTTCTAAAAATTTATTAGATATATCGACAAGGCTTACATCGTTTTTGCCAACAAAATAAATATTTAGCATCTTAGTAAAAGGTGGGTAATTAAACCTTTTTCTCATTTGGATTTCAGTGTCATAAAATCCTTCATAGTCAAAATTTTTAGCATACTCAATTGCATAATTTTCAGGCTTATAGGTTTGTATAACTGCAAGTCCTTCCTTATTGGATCTTCCAGATCTTCCAGCTACTTGAGTTAGTAATTGGAATGTTGTTTCATTTGCCTTGTAATCTGCTATAAATAAAGATAAATCAGCTGCTATAACTCCAACTAGGTTTAGGTTTTTAAAATCAAGTCCCTTAGCTAGCATCTGAGTCCCTATCAAAATATCAGCTTCATTATTTTTCATTGACTCATAAGTTTCTTCATAGGATGTTTTTGTATTCATTGTATCTTTGTCCATCCTAATAATCCTAGCTTGTGGAAATAATTTTCTTATCTCATCTTCAACTTTTTGCGTTCCGATGCCAAATTGTTTTATATACTTGCTTGAGCAAGAAGGACATGTCTCTGGAAGTCTTTTTGTGCTTCCACAATAGTGGCAACGCAATATATTATTTGTCCTATGGTAAGTCATTGATATATCGCAATTATCACACCTGATTACATAGCCACACTTCCTACAAGAAACAAAATTTGAAAATCCTCTTCTGTTTAAAAATAAAATTATTTGCTCTTTATTGTCTAACTTTTCTTTAATTAAATTTAATAGTTTTGCAGAAAAAATCGAAGTATTTCCATGAGCTAATTCTTCTCTCATATCTACCAGGTCGACTTCCGGAAGTCTTGCCCCTTCTACTGCCCTGTTTTTTAATTGGAAAAGTTTTATTTTTCCATTTTTTGAAGCATAATAATCGCAAACATCTGGAGTTGCTGATCCTAAAATTAATTTTCCACTTTTAATTTCCATTCTTTTCTTAGCAACTTCAATCGCATCATACCTAAGAGCATTGTGAAAATTGTAGGATGAGTCATGTTCTTCGTCTACTATTATCATTTTTAAATTTTTAAAAGGTGCAAAAACTGCTGACCTTGCTCCGACAACCAAATCAACCTTTTGATTTTTGATTTTTTGCCAAGAATCATATCTTTGACCCAAAGAAAGTCTAGAGTGCATGGTCGCAACCCTATCTTTAAAACGACTTTTAAATCTTTCTATCATTTGTGGAGTCAAGGAAATTTCTGGAACAAGAACTATGACTTGTCCGCCCTTTTTTATTACATCTTCAGCCAATCTTAAATATAATTCTGTCTTGCCAGATCCTGTTTGTCCATGGATCAAAGCAATATTATCATCCATATTTTTTATGCCGGCTAAAACTTCTTTTTGTTCCTTATTTAATTCAAATTCCTTATTTTTATATGATTTCTTATAAGGATTTCTGTCTATCTTTTTATCATATATTTTTAAAATTTGCTTTTTTTCTAAATTATTTACTGGAGAATTTGATATATTTAAATCTTTTAGTGTATCTTGTAAGGATCTTTCTCCATTTTCTTTGAGATATTCAATTACACTTAGCTGTTTTTTAGTTATTGAAATTTTTCCACTTTCAATTATTGAGGTGTAGTCATCATTTAAGCATAGATATTTTTGAAATTTATCTGCTGAAAAAGTTTGTATTAGAAAATTTGTCTTTATCTTATTTTTATCTAGCAATTGGTTTAATATTTGATTCTCATGCTCAGATAATTGATCTATGACCTTATTATTTTTTATTTTTTCTAATAAATCTTTTTCTTCTTCGTTCAGACCACTTTCATCAAGAATTTCATAGTTTTTTTTAATCTTTTTTATATCGCCTGGTGGCATAATTGGTGTAAAAGTCTTTGATATACCTGTTAGGTATTTTTTGCTCATCCAAAGACCGAGCTCTATCAAGTCTTCGTTTATTATTGGGTCATGGTCTAAAAGTCCATAAATTTCTTTGGGTTCATAATTTGATTCATTTTTTTCTTTTATTTTTATAACTACTGCTATTTTTTTCTTGTTGCCTCTTCCAAAAGGAACTACTACCCTACTACCAGCTTTTATATCCAAAAAAGAAGGGCAGGAGTATGTGTATAAGACATCAATCTTAGATATTGTATTTTCTAAAAAAACATCTAAATACTTCATTAAATCTCCTTGCCCTATCATAAAAGAAAGCAAGAATAAATCTTGCTTAAAACAACTCTCTTACCCTATTTAAAATAATATCTGCAAGCTCTATCTTCTCAAGTTTTTCCAAACTATCAATCTTGCCATTTCTATCTAAGATACTGACAATGTTAGTATCTTGCTTAAACCCTGCTCCTGCTTGTTTGATATTATTTACAACAATTAAATCAAAGTTCTTTCTTTTTAATTTTCCCTTAGCATTTTCAATTTCATTTGAGCTTTCTGCTGCAAACCCAACAATTATCTGGTCATCAGATTTTAATTTTCCAAAATGTTTTGCTATATCAACATTTTCTGTCATTTCAATAATATTTAAAGATTTTTTGTCTTTTTTAATCTTTTCATCAGAATAAGACTTTGGTTTAAAGTCTGCTGGAGCCGCTGCTTTAATTAAAACATCTGTGTTAGAAAAGCTTTTTTCTATTGCATCAAACATATCTTGTGTGCTGGTAATTCTTATAAAATTATCAACTTTAGGTGGTTTTATACTTGTTGGTCCAGAAATTAAGGTAACCTCTGCTCCCCTGTATTTAGCTCTTTTTGCTAAAGCATAACCCATTTTACCACTTGAATGGTTTGATACAAATCTTACTGGGTCAATCGCTTCAAGTGTTGGACCAGCTGTTATTGTAAATTTTTTGCCTTGCAAATCTTTTTCTGTTAGAGCTTCATCAATAGCTTCTAATATTTCAGATGGCTCTAGCATTTTGCCTGAACCAACATCTTCACAAGCTAGTAAATCATATTGAGTTCCAAGAACTATAACCCCACGCTTTCTAAGAATTTCTAAGTTTTTTTGATTCGCTTCAGATTCTAGCATTTGGGTGTTCATAGCTGGAACAAACATAACTTTTGACCTTGAAGCCATAAGTATTGTTGTTAAAAGATTATCCGCTATTCCATTTGCATATTTTCCAATTGTATTGGCAGTTGCTGGTGCTACTACTATTATATCTGCCCACTTAGCAAGAGAAACATGCTCAACATTCATATTTGATAGCTGATCAAACATATCTATATGAACAACATTTGAAGACATTGTCTGCATAGTTAATGGTGTTATAAATTTTGTAGCTGCAGGAGTCATAACAACTTTTATATTAGCCCCTTGCTTTCTTAGCGCACTTGATAATGAAGGAATTTTATAGGCAGCTATTCCACCTGTTATTCCAAGTAAAATATTTTTACCCTTAAGCATTATCATCAGAGCTTTCTTGATCTATGTTCGATTCTTCTAGCTTTTTATTTTTTAAAATTTCAAGCTTTTCTTCTTTTTCTTTTTCTATCTTTTCTTTGTATTTTTTATCACTCATAGTTTCTCCGTATACAATGGCTCCGTCCATAACTTCTTCCATTGCAACAGATACTGGTTTAGTGTCTGAAGTTTCTATAAGTGGATCAGATCCTTCTACAAGTTTTCTAGCTCTTTTAGAAACTAAAACAACTAGAGAATATCTTGAATCTGTTACTTGTTCTAATTCATAAAATGAAGGTATATACATCAATCTTCTCCTTCTTCTAATTTTAATTCTTCTTTGATATTCTTATATCTTTTTACTCTTAATCTTTCAGCTGCAATGATATTTTCTATGTCTTTAACAGCTTGAGAGACTTCCTTGTTTACGACAAAATAATCATATTCTCCAACAAAATCTATTTCTTTAAAAGCATTTTTATATCTAGTGTTGATTTCTTCCTCATTTTCTGTATCTCTTTTTATAAGCCTGTTTTTAAGTTCGCTCATAGTTGGAGGAAGTAGGAAAATAAAGACTGCCTCTTTATATTTTTCCTTGATTTGTAAAGCTCCTTGAACATCTATTTCAAGTAAAACTATTTCTCCTTTTTCGATTTCGTCAAATACGAATTTTTTAGGAGTTCCGTAATAGTTAGTATGAACAAAAGCATACTCAAGCAAGTCATCATTTTCTACCATATCTTCAAATTCTTCTATGCTTGCAAAAAAATAATTGTCTCCATCGACTTCGTTAGGTCTTGGTGTTCTAGTTGTTACAGAAGTTGAAAATACTATTTCTTTGTTTTCTTTCATCAACTGTTGACTAACTGTTCCCTTACCACTTCCTGATGGGCCTGATAAAACTAATAAAAAACCTGCTGCCAAGTAATTTCCTCTTTTCTTTACTATTCTATGTTTTGGATTTGTTCTCTTAATTTCTCAATATCTGATTTTGCTTCAACTGCTATTTGCAAAATATCAATATTATTAGTTTTAGAAGCTATTGTATTAATCTCTCTATTCAATTCTTGTACCAAGAAATCAAGCTTTCTACCTATAGCTCCTTTTCCCTTTATTATATCATTAAATTGGCTTAAATGAGAAAAAACCCTAGTAATTTCTTCATCAATTGACAACTTATCTGCCATTATAGCTAGCTCTGTAGTTAACCTTGGAAGATCAAGATATTTTTCATCTACATTGTTTGATATTGTTTCCTTTAATTTTTCTTGATTTTCTTCAAGTGCTTTTGGAGCAAGTTCTTTTATTTTATCTGCATATATTCTTATATTTGCTAATATTTCTTCAAAGCTTTCTTTGATGTTTTCGCCTTCTACATTTCTCATTTTTATAAAATTATCCAAGGCTTCATTTAATGCAGCAAAAATTAATTTACTATACAAATCTTCATCTAGGTCTGATGATATATTTGTCATAACTCCTTGCATAGCATAAATATCTCTTAATCCAATCTTATCTTCGATTTCAAATTCATCTTTAAGATCACTTAAAGCATCATAGTATTGTTTTGCTAAAACTTTATTTATGCTTACATCAAATTCTGAAATATTTAAATAATCTAAGTTTAAAAATACATCAATCTTTCCCCTGTGAACCCTAGATTTTATTTCTTTTTTTATTTTTTCTTCTATAAAAATCAAAGTTCTTGGTAATCTAACATTAATATCACAATACCTATTATTTACCGATTTGATTTCAATTTTTACTTTTAATTTATCATCTGAACTTATGCCTAGGCCGTAGCCAGTCATACTATTCATATTGGCACCTCTTTATATTTATAAAAAAAGTTAATATGGTAGATCCATATTAACTTTTTTAAATTACTTTATTACTATATTATATATTTTACCTGGTACGTAAATTTCTTTTACTATTTTTTTATCTCCTACATAGTTGGCATAGTTTTCATTGCTCTTTGCAATTTCAACAACCTCTTCCTTGCTAGCATCTTTACTAGCTTGGATTGTATATCTTACCTTACCATTAAATTGAACAGGAATTTCAACTGTTTGGTCAATTGTTTTACTTTCATCATATTTTGGCCATTCTTGTCTGTTTAGATATCCATCTAAACCAACTGTTTGCCACATTTCTTCTGTTATATGAGGAGCTACTGGATTTAATAACAATAAATAAGTTCTTAAATCTTCTTTTGTCAACTTATCATATTCATTAAATTCATTTAATAAGCTCATCAAGGCTGCTATTGCAGTATTAGCTTTTAGATTTTCATAATCATGGCTAACTTTTTTGATTGTCTTATGGATTGATGATTCAAGTTCTTTTGTATACTGATCTGAATCTACAACTTTTTCTTGTAATTTCCAAACTCTTTCTAAGAACTTTCTACATCCTCTAACTGTATCATCAGACCAAGGTGCATTCTTTTCAAAATCACCTATAAACATTTCATAAAGTCTTAATGTATCGGCACCATACTCATCAACTATGTCATCAGGATTTATAACATTCCCTCTTGATTTCGACATCTTTTCATTGTTATTACCTAAGATCATACCGTGAGATGTCCTCTTTGAATAAGGTTCTTTAGTTGGAACAACTCCTATATCATATAAGAATTTATGCCAGAATCTAGAATATAATAAGTGAAGTGTTGTATGTTCCATTCCACCATTATACCAATCTACTGGAGTCCAATAATTGATTGCTTCTTTAGATGCTAAAGCTTCGTCATTGTGTGGATCAGTATATCTCAAGAAATACCAAGAAGATCCTGCCCATTGTGGCATTGTATCAGTTTCTCTTTTAGCTGGCTTTCCACATTTTGGACAAGTTGTATTTACCCATGAATCCATTTTTGAAAGTGGACTTTCTCCATCATCTGTTGGTTCATAAGATTCTACTTCTGGAAGTAAAACTGGTAAATCTTTCTCATCAACTGGAACCCAACCGCAGTGGTCGCAATGAACTAGAGGTATTGGTTCTCCCCAATATCTTTGTCTTGAAAATACCCAGTCTCTTAATTTATAGTTAACTTGTTTATGACCAAGTTCTCTTTCTTCTATAACTTCAATCGCTTTTTTAATTGCATCTTTTACATTTAATCCATCTAAGAAGTCAGAATTTATCATTGTTCCATTATTTATATCAACATTTGGTAACTCATCTGATTCTTTAGATTGTATTACTTGAACTATTTCTTGATTGAACTTGCTTGCAAATTCATAGTCTCTTTCATCATGAGCAGGAACAGCCATTATAGCTCCTTTTCCATAGCTCATCAAAACATAATCAGATATCCAAATTGGCATTTCTTTATTATTTAAAGGGTTTATTGCCTTTAAGCCCTTAAGCATAACACCAGTTTTTTCTTTATTTAATTCTGATCTTTCAAAGTCTGATTTTTTTGCAACTTCAGCTTTATAGTCATTAACTTCATCTATATTTTCAATTCTATCTTTATATTTTTCTATGCAAGGATGTTCCGGAGCAACAACCATATAAGTTGCACCAAAGATTGTATCTGGTCTTGTTGTATAAACATCAAGATGATCTTCTGTGTCCTTTATATTAAACTTAATTTCAGCACCCTCAGATCTTCCAATCCAGTTTTTTTGTTGAGTTTTTATCTTTTCAACATAATCAACATCATCAAGATCATCAATTAATCTTTGCGCGTATTCTGTTATTTTTAGCATCCATTGGCTTTTAACCTTATGAATTACTCCTGTTCCACATCTTTCACAATTTCCTCCAACAACTTCTTCGTTGGAAAGACCTACTTTACAAGATGGACACCAGTTAATTGGCATCTCAGACTTATAAGCTAGTCCGTGTTTAAATAATTGTAAGAAAATCCATTGTGTCCATTTATAATAGCTTGGGTCAGTTGTGTTTACTTCCCTTGCCCAGTCAAATGAAAATCCTATTGATTTTAATTGTTCTTTAAATTTTGCAACATTATTTTCTGTTACTATTTTAGGATGAATCTTATTTTTAATAGCAAAGTTTTCAGTTGGAAGTCCAAAAGCGTCCCAACCTATTGGGTAAAGTACGTTATATCCTTCTAGTCTTCTCTTTCTTGCTACAATATCAAGAGCTGTATAAGGTCTTGGATGCCCTACGTGAAGTCCCTTTCCTGATGGATAAGGAAATTCTATCAAAGCATAATATTTTTCTTTATCTGATTCATTTTCTGCATGGAATGTTTGGTCTTGGTCCCAAAAATCCTGCCACTTTTTTTCTATATCTTTTGGATTATAACTTGTCATATTTCCTCCTAAAATTCCGCTTGTCCAACTGTTCTTGGGAACGGAATTACGTCTCTTATGTTTTTCATTCCAGTTATATACATAACAGCCCTATCAAAACCAAGTCCAAAACCTGAATGAACCACACTACCATATCTTCTTAAATCTAGATACCATTGATAGTCATCTATATGCATATCTTTATCTCTCATCTTTGCTTCAAGAATTTCTAGATTGTCCTCTCTTTGAGATCCACCAATGATTTCTCCAACTCCTGGAACAAGTAAATCCATTGCTGCTACTGTCTTTTTATCTTCATTTTCTTTCATATAGAAAGCCTTTATATCTTTTGGATAATCAGTTACAAATACTGGTTTTTTAAATACTTCTTCAGTAATGTATCTTTCGTGTTCTGTTTGTAGGTCAATTCCCCATGAAACTTTATATTTGAATTCTTTTTTAGATTTTTCTAATATATCAATAGCTTCAGTATATGTTATTCTAGCAAATTCTGAATTAACTATATTTTCCAATCTATTTAGCAAATCTTTATCAATAAATTTGTTGAAGAATTCCATTTCATTTTTTGCATTTTCTAGAACATAGTTGATGATGTATTTTAACATATCTTCTGCAACTTCCATGTTCTTATTGTTATCAGCAAATGCCATTTCTGGTTCAATCATCCAAAATTCTGCAGCATGTCTTTGAGTATTTGAGTTTTCTGCCCTAAAAGTTGGTCCAAATGTATAAATATCTTTAAATGCTAAAGCAAAACTTTCAGCTTCAAGTTGTCCAGAAACTGTTAAACTTGTTTTTTTGCCGAAAAAGTCTTTTGAATAATCAGTTTTACCATCTTCATTTTTTTCAACATTATCAAGATCAAGTGTTGTTACTTGGAACATTTCCCCTGCACCTTCTGCATCTGATGCAGTAATTATTGGAGCATGCAAATATATAAATCCTCTTTCTTGGAAGAATTTGTGTATTGCAAAAGCTAGTATAGAACGAACCCTAAATACTGCATTAAAAGTATTTGATCTAGCTCTTAAATGAGAGATGGTTCTTAAGTATTCCATAGTATGTCTCTTTTTTTGTAAAGGATAGTCTTTTTCTGAAATACAATAAGCTTTTATGCTAGTTGCATGTACTTCAACAGCTTGTTTAGAACCTGGGCTTTCTACTACTTCTCCTTCAATACAGAGTGATGAACTAATAGGATACTTTTCAATCTCTTTAAAATTATCGAGTTTGTCATCATAAACAATTTGCAGTGTGTTAAAATTTGATCCGTCTGTGAGCTCAATAAATCCAAAATTTTTAGAACTCCTGCTTGTTTTAATCCAACCTTCAATTTTTATTTCTTTCCCAATGTAATCTTTACTATTAAATAAAATATCACTAATAGTCATCTTTTTCCTCCTAATTTATTTATCTATATAAGATGTATTATATTCGTATTTGAAAATATTGTCAATTGAACGAATTACGCGATTTCCATCATATATAATTAAATTTATAATTTTAAAGCCATATCTTGTTTTTTTATTTTTACATATTATTTTCCAAACAAAATTCTATTCATTTTTAATTTTAATTTTAATTTTTATCGCTTCTTCATAAATATCTATATTTAATTTTATTTACTAAAATGAACATAAAAAAAGAAGTCTGCAAGGCAAACTTCTTTATAAGTATAAAAATCATAAATCTTTTAAATTTTTCAAATAATTTTTTATTTTCTTTTCGTAACCCATTTCTGTTGGATTGTAATATTTTCTGCCTCTTAATTCCTCAGGCAAATATTCCTGGTCAACATAATGGTTTTCATAATTATGTGGATATAAATATTCTCTTTTATCATCCTTACTTTTGTTGTGAGAATCTTTTAGATAATTTGGCACAGAAGAAAATTTTCCACTTTTTACATCTTCTTCTGCCTTATTAATTGCAAGATAAGATGCATTTGATTTAGCAGCTGATGCAAGATAAGTTACAGCTTGGGCTAAATTTAACCTTGCTTCTGGAAGTCCAACATATTCTACCGCTCTAAATGCTGCCACCGCAATTAAAAGTCCCATAGGATCTGCATTGGAAACATCTTCTGATGCAAATATAACAAGTCTTCTTGCTATAAATTTTGGATCTTCTCCTGCTTCAAGCATTTTTGCAAGATAAAATATTGCAGCATCTGGATCGCTTCCTCTTAAAGATTTTATAAAAGCAGAAATTGTATTGTAATGCTCGCTTGAATTTTTATCGTAGGAAATATTTCTTTTTTGTAGACAGTCTTTCATAACATCTGTGTCTATTTTTATAATTCCATCTATAGTGTCCGTTGATAAAACTGCTATCTCTAAAGAATTTAATAAATTTCTTGCATCTCCAGATGAATTTTTAATTAAGAAATCTTTAGCATTATCTGTTATTTCTATATTTAATTTTTTGAAGTTTATATCTTCATTTATTGCCCTGTATACAAGTTTTAAAAGATCTTCTTCAGAAATTGATTTTAATTCTAAAACTTGAACTCTTGAAATTAATGCTTTATTAACTTCAAAATAAGGATTTTCTGTTGTAGCTCCAATCAAAACTACAATTCCTTTTTCAACATAGGGCAAAAGAGCATCTTGTTGAGATTTATTAAATCTATGAATTTCATCAATAAATAAAATAGAATTTTTGTTTTCGAATTTTAAACTGTCCTCAGCTTTTTGTAAAGTTTCTCTTAATTCTTTGAGGTTTGATGTTACTGCTGAGATTTCAAAAAAATTCTTATTGCTCATTTTAGCTAAAATTTTTGCAAGTGTTGTCTTACCAACCCCAGGTGGTCCGTAAAAAATCATAGAACTTATCCTGCCAGACTTAACAAGTCTATTTAAATATTTTCCTGGTCCAACCAAATGTTTTTGACCAACAAATTCTTCTAAATTTTCAGGTCTCATCCTGTAAGCTAAGGGAGCATTAGCCTTTAAATTATTATCCATATTCAAGCTAAATAAATCCATTTTTATCACTTCTTAGTCTTTATTATATCTTCTAACTCATCAAGAAAACTTTGAACATCCTTAAATTCTCTATAAACTGATGCAAACCTTACATAGGCAACTTTATCTAGATTTTTTAGTTCTTCCATTACATATTCGCCTATTTCTTTAGAGCTAACTTCTTTAGCTAGAGAGTTTTGCAATTTCTTTTCTATATTATCTGCAGCTGCTTCTATATCTGATAGAGCAACCGGTCTTTTTTCACAAGATTTGATAATTCCATTAATCATTTTTGATTTATCAAATATTTGTCTGTTTCCATCTCTTTTTACAACAATTATTGGTGTTTCTTCTATTCTTTCATAAGTAGTAAACCTATTTTTACATTTTAAGCATTCTCGTCTTCTTCTTATTGTTTCGTTTTCATCCGTTGGCCTAGAATCTACTACTTTGGATTCAATATATCCACAGTAAGGACACTTCATATTTCACCTCTTAAATTTATAATAAATAAAAAAGGTACCTAAGTACCTTTTCTAAAACTTTTAAATAAATTTATATTCAGATTTTATTTTCTATCTTTTAAAAAATCAGGAATTTCTATTTCATTAAAAGATTTCTTTTTTTCATCTGCTTTTTTATTATCTGTGTTAAACATTTCAAGGTTTCTAGTTCTTTCTTGCTTTTCATTTTTAACTTTATCTTCAAATTCAGTAGCTATAACAGTAATTTTAACTGAATCTTTTAGATTTTCGTCAATACCTGCTCCAAATATAATATTAGCATCTTCATCTACACAGTCTCTGATTAAATCAGCAGCTTCATTTACTTCAAATATTCCAAGATCGTTACCTGCTGTAATATTAAGAAGAACTGATTTAGCTCCTTGAATTGATGTTTCTAGTAGAGGAGAATTAATAGCTAATTTTGCAGCTTCAGTTGCTCTATCATCACCTGATGCTTCTCCGATACCCATATGAGCAACTCCCTTGTCATACATTATTGCCTTAACGTCTGCAAAGTCTAGGTTAATTAAGTTTGGTACAGAAATTAAATCTGATATACCTTGAATACCTTGTTTTAAAACATCATCAGCTATTTCAAATGCTTTAGAAAAACTTGTTTTCTTATCTGAAATTGATAGGAGTCTATCATTAGGAATGATTACTAGAGTATCTACTTTTTCTTTAAGAGCACTAATTCCTCTTTCAGCTGATTTAGCTCTTTTCATACCTTCAAAAGTAAAAGGTTTAGTAACTACACCTACAGTAAGTAGACCAAGATCTTTTGCGACCTCTGCAATTATAGGAGCAGCACCTGTTCCAGTTCCACCACCCATACCAGCAGTTATAAATACCATATCTGACCCTTCAAGAGCTTCTCTGATTTCATCTTTGGATTCTTCAGCTGATTTTTCTCCGATTTCTGGGTTAGCACCAGCACCTAATCCTTTAGTAATTTTTTCACCAATTTGAATTTTAGTTTCAGCTTTTGAAGCTTTAAGTGCTTGCTTGTCAGTATTAAAAGCTATAAATTCAACGCCTTTTACTCCAGCATCTATCATTCTATTTACAGCATTATTGCCGCCGCCGCCTACGCCCACAACTTTAATTTTAGCAAATTCGTCGTGATCCATATCGAATTCTAACATAAACATCCTCCTCGTATTACAAATTATTAAATTCACATTTGTGTATATATTATATATTTTATAAATAAATACTAAAATAGTCAATCTTTAAGCTTTTATTAACTAATAATAGTAACACATTTTTTTAAATTAAACATCATCTTCCATATTATTTTCTAATTCTTGATCATTTTGATCTATTTCTGCTGGTTCATAAATGTTTTCTAAGATTAATATTGGATTATCGCCTTTAGTCATATCTATTTTATCAGCGTCTTTTTTTGTAGCTTTTATATCTTTTAATATTTCTTTAAGCATCTTAATCTTATAGTCTGAGTTGCTTCCATCTCCAAGTTCAACCATAATACCATCTTTTGTTTCTAATTTAAGTCCTTCTTTTGAAAAAATAACATTTGAAATTTCTGAAAATAATTCATCATCTTTAATTAACTTAATTAAAAATTCTTTTTTATTTTTATTTTTTATGTATAGATAGTCACCTAATTCATAATTTTCTAATTTAACCCCTGTTAAATCTTTTAAATTTTGCATAGGTTTATTTAAGATATCTATTATTCTTAAATCCTCATCTATAATATAGTAGTTTGTGTAGTTTTCAATTTGAAAAACAGGTTTTCTTTCAACAACTTCTATTTTAGTTGATCTCATAGGGAAAAATTTGATATCTGACGACTTAATTCCTGCTATTGAATTAATAGCTTTAATTCTTTGAGATTTTTTTATATCAAATATATTTTGTCCTGTTTTAAGACCAGATCTATTAATTATTTCATTAGTTTCGACATTTTTATTACCATCAACTTTTATAGAATTCACATTAAAAAGTCCAATTTTTGATAATATTAAAAAAATAATCAATACAAGAAGAAAAAGAAAAAATATTCTTCTTACTAAGTTTTTTCTCCTAGCTCTTTGTCTATAAAGTTCTTTTCTACTTTTCCCTCTCATTAACCAACAACTCTATTTCATCTACCAATTTTTCAACTGCATCTCTACTAGCAAGCAGTTTTGAATTTTCTGCCATTTCTTGCCTAACTTTATCATTATCAAGTAAGTCTTTAATATTATTAAATAATGTTTTTGCATCCAAATCTTCTTCATAAATTATCCTACAAGCATTTTTATCCCTATAACTTTTTGCATTATATACTTGATGGTTGCCCGCTGTATATGCCTTAGGTATTAATATACTTGCTAGACCAACAGCTGAAATCTCAGCAAGGGTCATAGCCGATGAACTAGCAATAACTAAATCACTGGCCATAAGTAGCTTAGGTATTTCATTTGAATAGTTTAGTATTTTTATATTATCAGCTATTTCTAAATCACTAATTTCCTTCATAAATCCATCATAATGATCATTTCCTGTAATATGATATAATCTAAAATCTATATCATATTCAGATTTTAATATATCAATTATAGCTTCATTAGTTGATTCTTGACCTCCACTACCACCAAAGGATAATACAAATTTTTCATCATCTTTTATACCTAGTTCTTTTCTTGCTTTTTCTCTATCTATATGATTAAAGTCTGATCTTATTGGATTTCCAGTTACTATAATCTTATTTGCACTAAGATACTTTTTCGCTTCTTCGAAATTTAAAGCAAGTAAATCTACTTTTCTAGATAATAATCTATTAGTTTTACCTGGATATGCATTTTGTTCTTGCACTACAGATAATATACCCATTTGTTGTGCTTTCATAATCACAGGTGCACAAACATATCCCCCTGTTCCAATAGCAACATCTGGTTTAAAATCTTTTATTATTTTATTGCACTCTCTCAATCCTTTTAAAAGAGTAAAAAATGTAACAAAAGTATCCTTATTTATTTTTCTTCTAGGTAGTCCCTTAATATCTATTGATTCAAATCTAATATTATCTTTTTTTGCAAGTTTTTCTTCTAGGCTATTTTCTCTACCTACATATAATATTTCTGCATCTTTATCTCTTCTTCTTATTTCAGAAATTATTGCTAAGGCTGGATAAATATGTCCTCCAGTACCTCCGCCTGATATTACATATTTCAATTTTTACACTCTCCTTGATATTCCTAGTAGAATACCTACTGATGCCATTGTTATAAGTAGGGATGTACCTCCGTAAGAAATAAATGGCAATGTTATACCTGTTACTGGAAATAATCCACAGCCTACTCCTATGTTAAAAACTGCTTGAATTCCAATATAAGAAGTTATCCCAACGGCAACATACTTATCATAATAATTTTTTGATTTTTGTGCAATAAGAAGTCCTCTTTGAATTAATAAAAAAAACATTATTATCAAAAATAAGGCTCCTATCAAACCAAATTCTTCACAAATTACAGGAAATATAAAATCATTGTGAGCAGATGGTATATTTAAATATTTCTGTCTAGAATGAAATAATCCAACTCCACCAAAACCTCCCATAGCTATTGCATATAGAGACTGTGTAATTTGATAGTTTTCATTTAGGGCTCCAGAATCCGGATTTAAAAATCCAAAAATTCTTTTTATCCTGTACCAAAATAAATAGATCATTGGTATCATTCCAGCTATACCAATAAAAACTAAACTTATAAATTGGTGCATCCTTATTCCTGCTACAACATACATTACAAATAAAGAAAAACCTATTACTATACCAGTTGACAAGTCCTTTATCATAATTGGAAGGACAGAAAGAACTAGGATAAATACTATTGATATAAAAGTTTCCTTTTTTCCCATTTTTAAACGATTATTTTCTAAGACTCTAGCCATAAATAGAACAGATGTTATTTTTAATAAGTCTGACGGTTGAAAACTTAAATTTATGCCTGGAAGTCTTATCCACCTTGCTTGTCCATAAATTTCATCTGCAGCAAGAGGAGTATATAATATTGCTACCAATAATAAGGTAAATATATACATATGAAATGAATACTTTTTTAGTGTTTTTCTTGGAATATTTGTAGCTATAATAGTAGCAATAATTCCTAAAATACAAAATATTAATTGTCTTTTACCAAAATAGAATCCATCATTATGATATTTTAAACCCAAGGGATATGCTGCACTTGTTACAGCAATAAGACCAAATCCGACAAGTATTATAAATATTACTAGTAAATTTAGGTCTACTGACCTAGGTCTTCTTAATAATTTTT
Organism: Peptoniphilus obesi ph1; assembly: GCF_000311865.1. Classification (GTDB taxonomy): domain Bacteria; phylum Bacillota; class Clostridia; order Tissierellales; family Peptoniphilaceae; genus Peptoniphilus_E; species Peptoniphilus_E obesi. Next base: position 84,801 of record NZ_HE978580.1, read on the forward strand.
TCATTAAATCAACTCATTTACTAAATTCTTAAAATCTTTTCCCCTTATTTCATATGAAGGATACATATCCCAAGATGCACACGCCGGAGATAATAAAACAGTATCTCCTTCTTCAGCTATCCTGCTAGATAATTGAACAGCTTTTTTCATATCGCTGACTATGTATATATCATAATCAAGCTTTTTTGCTTCTTTTTGGATTTTTTCAGCTGTTTCACCAAGTAAAATTAAATGCTTAATCCTATCTTTTCCAACTTTTAAAAATTCTTCATAATTTGCATTTTTATCATAGCCACCAGCTATAAGCACAATATTTTTATCTATAGCTTTTATTGCCATTATAGTAGAATCTGGATTTGTACCTTTAGAATCATTATAATATTTAACATTATTTATTTCTTTTACAAATTCTATTCTGTGCTCTACTCCCATAAAATTAGATATGACTTTTCTAATTATATCTTTATCTATTTCTAAAAGTTTACATGCATTTACAGCACATAATATATTTTCTAAATTATGTGCTCCTGGAATTTTTATTTCATCAACAGGCATTATTTCCTCTTTAATGGAATCTTTGCTAAAATATATTTTCCCATCTTGAATAAATGATCCGTTTTCTAAAACTTCATCTGTTGAAAATTTGTATTTTTGGGATTTAATTTCTTTATTTGAAAGTTCTTGATTCTTAGAATTAAAAACTATATAGTCGTCTTCATTTTGGTTTTTGAAAATCTTATACTTTGCATTTCTATAGTTTTCTACTGTCTTATGCCAGTCTAAATGATCGCTAGTAACATTGGTAACTACAGCTATTTTAGGTCTAAATTTAAATGTGTCATCTAATTGAAAAGAAGAAGATTCTATAACCACATAGTCATCTTCAGAAGCTACAAGTGCCGCATCTAAAACAGAGCTGCCAATGTTTCCAACACAATAAGTTTTTCCAACCTCTTCCAAAATACTTGCTACTAAAGATGTGGTTGTTGTTTTTCCGTTTGTTCCTGTTATAGCAACTGTGTTTTTAGATTTACATATTTCATAAAATATTTCTAAATCTGATTTAATTGTTACTTTATTTTCTCTTGCTTTTTTTAGCAATGGATGGTCTGGATTTATACCAGGACTTTTTATTATGAAATCGATTTTCTCTAAATATTCTTCTTTAAATATTTTAAAAATATCGCTCCCATATTTTTCAAGCTTTTCTTTATCTTCATCATAAACATAAATATTAGCATTAAAGTGATTCATACACTTTAATGCTGCCTGTCCTGTAACTCCAAAACCAAATATTAATATATTATTATCATCATACATAATTGACTCCTAAAAAATTATAAAATATGAAATTATACATAAAATAACTTGTACCGTACAAAAAACAAATACAATTTTTGTCTCTTTCCAACCTTTTTGTTCAAAGTGGTGATGGAGTGGAGACATTAAAAATACTCTCTTGCCTCTTAATTTAAAAGATGTAACTTGAATTATTACTGACAATGCTTCAATAAAAAATATTCCACAGCAAATCGGCAATATAAGCGGCATCTTTAAAAGTACTGCAACAGCAGAAACTGCTCCTCCCAAAGTCAATGAACCTGTATCTCCCATAAATACCTTAGCTGGATATTTATTGAAGTATAAAAATCCTAAAATTGCTCCAACCATTATTAGGCAAAATAATTCTATATTAGTTTGACCAAGTTTTTTTGAACATATAGCAAAGAATATAAAAGTTATTATTGATGTTCCACTTGCTAGTCCATCTAATCCATCTGTTAAATTTACTGCATTTACAGTTCCAACTACAACAAATAATATAAATGGAATATAAAAAATCCCCATATCAACTGATCTTTTTATAAATGGAACAATTATAGAAGTTGATAGGTCATCTTTAAAATAAAGATAAATTATAACTATACAAGCTCCTATAATTTGACAGATTAATTTTTGTAGGGCTGTAAAACCAAGATTTCTCTTATTCACAACTTTTATATAATCATCAAAAAATCCAGTTAATCCAAATAACAGTGTCGAAATAATTATTACTCCTATATCTAGATTAATGTTTCTAGAGATTATATTTACAAGCAAGAAAGAAGATATAAATATCAAACCACCTATTGTAGGTGTCCCACTTTTTACCATATGCGATTGTGGTCCGTCATCTCTTATGCTTTGACCAATTTTTAATCTAGTCAAAACTGGTATTAAAAATTTTCCTGCTATTAATGAAATTATTAAAGCTAGTATCGTATAGAATAATTTATATTCTGCTCTCATGATCTCCTTCTCTACCTCGTCATTACTCAATTATTTTCTTTATTATTTTTTATCTCTGTATTTTTATTTGATTTACCTTTATTCTTTTTCTTTTTTGAAGAATCTTTCTTTTCTGATTTTTTTACCTTATCTTTCTTATCATTTTTTTGATTATTATCTATATTATTTGAATTATTTATATTTTCTTGAGAATTTTCTTCTTCTAAATTTTCTCTATCTTTTATAGACATAGTAAGTTCCAAGAATGATTCTTCTTTTAGTTTGCTACCCGGACTGATTGATTGAGAAACTACTTCTCCTCTACCATTAATATTATAATCTATTTTTAATAATTTTAATATTTTCTCTAATTCATCATCTTTCTTACCTATCAAACTAGGCATAGTTTTTGCTTTAGAGTTATTATTATCAACAAATAGATCGATTATAGATCCTTCAGCAACTGTCATACCTGGTGATGGATTTTGTCTAATTACTGTAGATATATCAGTAATGTCATCTGAATTTGTATTAAATTTTAATCCCAAATCTATTATAGCTTTTCCAGCATCTGATAATAAAAGATTCCTAACATTTGGAACAGAAATTTTATTTTCATTTTTTTCATCCACAGATTCAGTTTTTGGAATTTTTAAATATTCCAAACTTTTTTCCATTACTTCCCTAGCTGCTGGAACTGCAACAGTTGAAGCAAAGAAGTCACCCTTAGGTTTTTGAACAATTACTAAAACAGTAATTTGAGGATCATCTAGCGGAGCAACTCCAACAAAAGAAGATATATAGGCATTTTGTTCATATCCCTTACCATCTTTTGCTACAACATTAGCTGTACCAGTTTTTCCTCCAACTTTATATCCATCAATTTTTGCAAGCTTTGCAGTACCATTTTCTACAACTTCCTGCATAATTTTTTTCATAGTATCTGATGTTTCTTCAGATATAACTTGTCTCTCACTTACAGTTTTATATTTTTCTATGATATTTCCATTTTCATCTTCAAGTCTTTCAACAACTCTTGGAACATTTAATTTTCCACCATTAGCTATTGCTGAAACTGCATTTATAAGTTGAATTGGAGTTACAGCAACCCCGTGTCCATATGACATGGTAGCCAGTTTTACAAGAGATATATCCTCATCAGATCCTGGTATAGATCCACTTGCTTCTGCTGGAAGGTCTATACCTGTTTTTGAACCAAAACCAAAAGCCTTTAAGTATTTATAAAACTTTTCTGGACCAAGTTCTCTACCTATTTTAACCAAAGATATATTACAAGATTGAGCCATAGCCTCAGTCATTGTCTTATCTCCAGGAGATTTATCTGTACATGTAATTTTAATTCCTATATCTATTGAACCTGGGCAAGTATAGTGTTTATTAGGGCTTGTAGTTGCTTCTTCTAAAGCTGCAGCTGCTGTTATTAATTTAAATGTAGATCCTGGTTCATATTGAGATGAAACACAGAAATTATTCCAGTTCTTAAACCATTCATCTATTTGTTCTTCCTTAGTAAGATCTTCCCAGCTTTCTTCCTGTTCTTCATTTATAGCATCTTTAGGATTATTAAGATCAAAGGAATCAGAATCTGCCATAGCTAGTATTTCTGATGTTTTTGTGTCTTGTACTATAATTGAAACCTCCTCAGCTGAGTGTTCTTCCTTTGCCTTTCTTGCAGCTTCTTCTGCAAATTGTTGTATAGAAACATCCAAGCTAAGCACTGGACATAGTCCTTCTTTGGGTGCAAAGTTTTGTTCATCAGTTAAAGGAATTTTAGTCATAAAATTGTTTTTTATGGAAACATTTTTACCAGCAATTCCCGTAATCTCCTCATCATATCTTGATTCAATCCCATATTGACCTTGTCCTTCTTCATCAGTAAAACCAATCAAATTAGCTGCCATATCGTTGTATGGATAAAGTCTACTATTTATATCTTCTACAGATAAGTTTGGTATATTTAAATCTCTAAGTTGAAGCGTTTTCTCTCTTGATAGTCCAGTAGATAATTTTACCATCTTGTCTCCATTTAACTTTGCTTGAAGTTCAATAGGGTCAAGATCTAATACTTTAGCTATTTTTTGAGAGTCTTTTTTTACTACTTCTTTCTTAAATTTATTTAATTCAGCGGCATTTTTATATTTTTCCTTGCCAAAGTTCATATTATAATAACAGGTCCCCCTACTTATATTTATGGCAAGTTCTTTTTTATTTCTATCATAGATTTTGCCTCTTCCTGCTTGCAAAACCTCTGATTTTGTAAGTTGATTTAGGGCTTGTCTTGTTAATTCTTCTCCCCTAATAACATTTACTTGTATTAATTTCAATATAATCAAAAAAAATAAAAGAGCCATAAAAATTAGTAGATAAAAAATCTTTTGATCTGCTAATTTTTTAGAAAAACCACTTTGAGGATTTATTTTTCTATTAGGCTCTTTTTTTATATTTCTGTAATTCATTTTTCCCCCTCAATTCTTGGTGAACGATTTTAGTACAGAATAAATAGGGCTAAGAAATACATTATTGTTAACATCTTTTTCTTCTTTATTTTTACTTAAGTCAATATATACTATTTGTTCTTCCTTTGGATAAACCATACCTAACTTATATATAGCTTCTTTTTCTATATCAGAAGAACTTTTAATCTCGCTAACTTCTCCGATTAAGGCTTCTTTAGTTTTTTCTAGCTCTGCAATTTGACTATCTAGATTATTAATGTCCTTATCTAGACCCGAAAGCCCAGCAAGAGAAATTGTTACACCAATTGAAATAATCATAACAATAACAAGTGTTATAAACAAGGGCTTTTTTTTATTTTTTCTTATATGTATTCTTTTATTTTTTACTGATTTATTTTTTGTTAATCTTTTTCTAATTGCCATTTGGCACCTCTATATTTTTTCGGCAACTCTTAATTTTGCACTATGCGATCTATTGTTCAAATCAAGTTCTTCTTTAGACGCAGTGATTGGTTTTCTAGTAATTATTTTTATCTCTCTTTTTTTATTGCATGTGCAGATTGGTGCTTGAGGTGGACAAATACAATCTAAAAACTTGTATTTAAAAGTGTCCTTAACTATTGAATCCTCAAGAGAGTGAAAAGTAATTACTGCGATTCTTCCATTAGGTTTTAATCTGTCAATCATCCTATCTAAAGTATCTCTTAGTATGTTTATTTCGTTATTTGTTTCTATTCTTAGAGCTTGGAAGGTTTTTTTTGCAGGGTGGCCTTTTTTTCTACGTGCTCCTGCTGGTATAGCTTTTTTTATAATTTCAACTAACTCAAATGTTGTGGTTATTTTTTTGTTTTTTCTTTCGTTTACTATAAATTCTGCTATTCTAGCTGCCCACTTCTCATCAGCATAATCCCACAAAATCTTTTTTAATTCATCTTTTGAATATGTATTTACAATATCATATGCAGAAAATGATGAATCTTGATCCATTCTCATATCAAGTTTTGCATCGTATCTATATGAAAATCCTCTTTCCTTATTATCAAATTGGTAAGAAGATACTCCTAAGTCAAGTAAAAAACCATCAACTAAATCTATGTCTAGACAATCCAAAACTTCTTCAAAGTTTTTAAAATTGTTATTAAATAATTTAAAGTTGTCAGAAATTTGAGATAAAACGAGATTTGACTCTTTTATGGCGTCCTTATCTTGGTCTAGACCTATTAAAAGACCTTGGTCATTTAATTTTTTTAAAATTTCACTTGAATGCCCTGCTCCACCTACTGTTCCGTCCAAATATATTCCACTAGGATTTATATTTAATAAATCAATAGTTTCACTTAATAAAACAGGTTTGTGTTGAAAATTCATTATATCCCCAACTCCGCTAATTGCTCAGCCATTTCTTCATAAGATAAGGCTTCTTCAGCTTGATATTTTTCCCAATTTTCTAAACTCCAGATTTCAACTCTAGTATTTAATCCAATAACAACGGTTTCCTTATCAATATTTGCGTGGTCTCTTAGATTTTGTGGTAGGGTTACCCTTCCTTGTTTATCTAAGACTTCATCAATGGCACCAGAAAAAAAAGTTCTGACAAATGACCTAACAGGTGAACTTGTTGTTGGTAATTCTTTAATTTTATTAGTTATTTTGCTCCATTCTTCGTAAGGATATACAAATAAACATTTATCTAGTCCTTTAGTTATTACAAATTGACCGGATAAATCTTCCCTAAATTTTGAAGGGATTATAAGTCTACCCTTTGAATCGATAGAGTGTCTGAATTCTCCTATTAACATTTTTACACCATTTCAATCCAAAATAAACCACTTTTCTCCACTTAGCTATATTTTACACCATATTTTACATATTTTCTATATGATTTTGAATTTTTGCAATAAAAAAATAGCTTATTTCAGCTATTTTTTATTTTTTTATTTAATTTTCATACTTTAATTATTTTACTGCCTCTGTTTTGAAATAAAATCTAGAACCTTTGCCAAGTTCAGACTCCACTCCGTATTCAAAATTGTGCATTTCAAATATATTCTTTACTATATAAAGTCCAAGCCCTGTTCCGACTGTTGGTCTACTATGATTGGCACTAACTCTATAAAATCTTTCCCAAATATTATCTATTTCATCTTGAGCTATTCCAATTCCATTGTCTATGCAAGAAAATTCAACTATCCCATTTTCTTCAATTACTCTTAGTTTTATTTCTTTTTCTTCCTTTGAATAGTTAATGGCATTGTTAATCAAATTATATATAGCTTGGCTAAGTCTTTTTGAATCTGCTCTTATAATTGTATTACCTTTACCTTCATATATAAATTTGTATGAATTATCGGGCATTGCTCGCTCAAACCTTGAAATTATTTTTTGAACCAGTTCACCTAGGTCAATCTTTTCAAAATTAACTTCTTCTAATGAAGATTCTATTTTAGAAAGATCTAATAAATCATTTACAAGTTCTGTAAGCCTGTCTGCTTCGTCTATGATTGTCTGAATGTGTTTTGTCCTCATTTTTTCGTTGTTGCCAGATATATCACGGATCATCTCTCCATATGATTTAATTACTGTTAGTGGTGTTTTTAAATCATGACTTACATTGGCTATTAAATCTTTTCTTACCTCTATTGTCTTTGTTAATTCATTTGTAGCATAGTTTAGCGTTTTCGATAGGTCATCAATCTCTGTATAATCTACATGTTTAAAGTGAACTGAATAATCTCCGCTACCTAGTTGCTTAGCTGTCCTACTCATTTCAACTAGAGGTTTCGATAGTCTTTTTGAAAAATAATAAGATAGTATAAGTCCAAAAATTAAAGACATAATTGATACTATCATCAGCATTTTCTTTAATATATCCGTTGTTGAATCGACTGGTTCTAGGGCAGTTTTTATCAGTATATAGTGTTTTATGCCAGAATCTCTACCAAGATAACCAGCATAGACTATTGATGGGTTTTCAAGATTTTGAAACCTTGTTATAAAAACTCTAGAATCTTTTTTCCCATTTTTAACTCCAGCAAAAAAATCATTAAAAGTATCTTGATCCATTACCTTAGGATTTACTAAAACATCAATCCAGGTCAATGGATAAATTAAATGACCTGTTGAATCAATTACTTCTATACTCATTCCCTTTTTTTGAGAATAGTTTAAGATTTGCTTTTCAAAGTTTTTATTTTGGAATTCTCCCCTTAAATAATCTCCTATCTTTGTAACCTCATGTATTTTCATAGATTCATAAAATCTATTTAAAAATACAATTTGCAAAAGCCATAGTAATAGAAGAATAAATACAGTAAATACAGAAAAATACTTCCAAAAGGTAAACATTATGCTATTTTTATCAATTTTTACTTTCTTGTTTTCCTTATTCTTCGCTAGCATCAAATTTATAACCTGTTCCCCTTACTGTTACAATAAACTTCCTATATTCCTTTATGGAAGATCTAAGCATTTTTATATGGGTATCGACTGTTCTATCATCACCATAAAAATCATAACCCCATACCTTAGATAGCAAAGTATCCCTTGATAAGGCTATATTTTCATTGCTAGCTAAAAATACCAACAGGTCATATTCTTTTGGAGTTAGGTCAATCTTATCTCCATCGACATAAACTACTCTTCCATCCAAATCTATTTTTAATCCATCAAATTCCAAAACTTCATTTTCAATTGATTTTTGATGCCTTTTCACTATGACATTTAATCTTGCCATAAGTTCTTTTGGAGAAAATGGTTTTACAACATAGTCATCTATACCAATCTCAAATCCAAAAAGCTTGTCATATTCTTCTCCCCTAGCTGAAAGCATAAGAACTGGAATATCCGCAATTTTTTTAATTTCCTTATAAGAAGAAAATCCATCAAGCCTTGGCATCATAATATCCATAACTATGACATCAAACTTTTCTTGCTTGCACTTCTCTATTGCTTCCATCCCATCTGCTGCTTCAACTACTTCATATCCTTCAAATTCAGCATAAGTTTTTATAACTTCTCTAATCTTTTCTTCATCATCAACAACTAAAAGTTTAGGCATAAAATCACCCCTTGCTAATATAGTTTATTAGCTATAGCATATAATTTTACTGTGAAATGAATGTGAAATTAATTATAATTCTCCCTTTAAACCACACTCTTCTGCTCTTTCTTGCAGACCTTTTATAGTTTCTTCAAAAACTACATTTCTATCTAGACCTAACATTTCAATTCCCTTATTTATAATATTTCTATCGCAACCTTCTGCAAATTTTTTATCTTTAAACTTTTTGCTTAAGCTCTTTGTTTTTAAATCTAAAACTGAATGGCTTGGTCTAAGTAGACAAAGAGCATTTATTATTCCTGTCAGCTCATCAATAGTAAATAAAGTCTTTTCCATATTTGTTATTGGTTCAACATCTGTACAAATTCCATATCCGTGAGACATAATTGCCCTGATAATATCTTCATCATAATCATTTTCTTTTAATATTTCTTCAGTTTTTTGACAATGAAGATCTGGATATTTTTCATAATCTAGATCATGAAGTAGTCCAACTATTCCATATTTGTGTTCATCTTCTCCATAATATTTTGCCCAGTGCATCATCGCAGCTTCGACTTGCTTGGCGTGTTTTATTAAAGCATCGCTTTCATTGTATTTTAATAATAATTCCAAAGCTTCTTCTTTTGTTGGTAGCATATTATCATCTCCTTTTTATTATTATAATATACCAAGTTAAATTGTTAAATTATAGATTTTCTTGCTTAAATAATAAAAATAAAATTAATTCCGTTTTAACTATTGCAAACACCATAGACCCAGATTTTTTAGTAGTAGAACCAAGTGGTGTTGCCTATATCAGCAAAATTATTGCAAAGCTTAAAAAGATTTGCTATGAAAGAATCGAACTCGCTGCCCCAATCCTAATAGTGGACGGACAAAACTTTAAAGAAAGCATGAATAACTTTAAAGACTATTTTTCAGACCAACTTTCAGTTTCCGGATCACTCCTAGTAAGTAAATCTGAAAACTTTAGTCCAGCTGATTTTGATAATATAGAAAAATATTTAAATAAAAATCCAAATACAAAATTCTATAATAAACACTACTCTTCTTTTTCTAAGGAAGATTGGGAAAGTTTAATTTCAAAAAAAATTGACCTACAATCAACAGAAAAAGAAAATCTTGAATTTCTAGATTTAGAAATTACAGATACAAGTGAAAGTTTGCTAGATAATATTTCAATTTCAGACCTGGGTTTAGGATGTGAAAATGCACTTATAAGAGCCTTGAACATTTTAATATCAGGAGTTCTTGGTCATATCGTAAGGGCAAAAGGTTACTTTAAAGTAAAAGATTTTTGGATAAAGTTTGACCTAGTTGAAGACCAATATGCAATAACGGGATCAGATGAAATGCCTGATGAGAGAGTTGTAGTCATTGGCGAAAATCTAAATAAAGAATCTATAAAAATGCTTTTTGAAAATAAAATAGAAAAATAAAAGATCAGAGACAAGTT
>NZ_HE978580.1:96426-134377 GCF_000311865.1 Peptoniphilus obesi ph1
ACATCAGTTTTATATCTCTGATCTTTTTTGATACCAATCTTTATTTTTATTAAAATTAGCAAAAAGCAATTTAAGTTTTATTACAGACTCTCTTGCATCAAAGCTTCTATCTTAATTGGAAGTGAATATAAGTTTACAAAGCCTTGTGAATCCTCTTGGTTATAAACTATATCATCTTCAAAAGTTGCAAAATCTTTGTTAAATAGTGAATATTTAGACCAAACTCCAGCCGGAATAATATTACCCTTATAAAGTTTTAGTTTAATTTTTCCTGTAACTCTTTCTTGAGTGCTATCTATAAAAGCAGCTATTGATTCTCTTAATTTTGTATACCAAAGTCCACCATAAATTAAATTAGCATATTTTATTGATGTCATTTGTTTAAATTCTAAAGTATCTTTATCAAGTGTTATAGATTCTAAAATTTCGTGCGCCTTGTAAAGTACAGCTCCACCAGAATTTTCATATATTCCCCTAACCTTCATTCCAGTTATACGGTCTTCAACTATGTCATCTATACCAATTGCATGTTTTGATCCTATTTGATTTAATTTTTTTAATAAGTCCTTTGCCTTTAATTTTTCTCCATTAACTGATTTTGCAATTCCCTTTTCAAATTCAATTTCTACATATTCTGGATTATCACTCGCATTTTCATAAGTTTCGCTAAGAGTTAAAACCTTGTCAAGCTTAGCTTCATTTCCAGGATCTTCAAGGTCTAGACCTTCGTGTGAAATGTGGAATATATTTCTATCTTCTGAATAGCAAAGGCCCTTGTTTTTGTTTATAGGAATTGATCTTTCCTTTGCATAATTTTCTTCATCTTCTCTAGATTTTATATCCCAAATTCTCCAAGGTGCAATTATTTTTATATTCGGATCAAAATGTTTAATCGCAGTTTCAAAACGGATTTGGTCATTACCTTTTCCAGTACATCCATGAACTATAGCATCCGCCCCTTCCTTGTGGGCAAGTTCAACTAATTTTTTAGCTATAATTGGTCTTGCAAATGAAGTTCCTAGTAGATATTTATTTTGATATTTAGCGCCAGATTTAATTGTTTCAAATACAAAATCTTCAACAAATTCATCAGTTAAGTCTTCTATAAAAGCTTTAGAAGCTCCACTTCTGATCGCTTTTTCTTCTAATCCATCTAGTTCCTCTTCTTGACCTAAATCAGCAGATAAAGTTATTACTTCACAACCATAAGTTTCTATTAACCAAGATATTATTACTGATGTATCAAGTCCACCTGAATATGCCAAAACTACTTTTTTAACTTCCATTATTTTATTTCCTCCTATAAAAATTCTATAAAAAAAGTCTCTTCCTTAAATCAATAAGAAAGAGACGAAATTATCGCGATACCACTCCATTTGAAAGTATAGTCCAAGAAAAAATGGTATAAAAAAAGTCCCTTTCTTAAATTAATAAGAAAGAGACGAATTAATCGCGGTGCCACTCTTTTTTGGAAATACTTCCCACTCAAAGTTTAACGAAAACTCTACGCATATTGCTCGCAAACACTCACAATATGATCTCCGTGATCCTAACTCTAGGGATTAAGCTACCAGTTTTCACCAAACACTGGCTCTCTGCAAATACTTTAGTCCTTCGAACTCACTTCATCGACTTTTGTAATTTCATACATAATACTAAAGCTTTTTTGATTTGTCAAGCCTTTTTATAAATTAAAATGAAATTCCTTTAAATAATGCTATTAAACATAAAATTAAAGCTAATGGAACATAAACATACTTACCTACTGAATGCCAACCTTTGCCATATTGTTTTCCAGCCCCATCATTTATTTCATTTAATAGTTCATCTCTATCTAAAACCCAGAACCAAGACGCAGCTCCAATAATAGCCCCAATTGGTATTATATAGATTGAAATTAAATCCATCCAAGGTCCCCAAACGCTGATTTGATGCATATTAACACTTATTAAGAATAAACTTGTCATCAAAACTATTAAAACATGGTTTCTCTTAAGCTTTGGAAACTTATGTAGAATTGATTCTACACAAACTTCTATCATATTTTGAAGAGATGATATACCACCAAACACAACTGCCACAAAAAGTATTATCGCAAATACTCTACCAAATGGTATATCTTGAAGTATTGTTGGAAGTGTTTCAAACAATAGCCCTGGACCAGATCCTAAATCAACTCCATATGCAAAACAAGCTGGAATTACAACTATAGCTGAGGTAAGTGCAGCTATAGTATCAAAAAAGGCTGTATTTTCAGAAGATTTTATAATATCTTCTCCCTTTTGAAGATAAGAACCATAAACTATCATCCCTGATCCTGTAATAGATAAGGAGAAGAAAGCTTGTCCCATAGCAAATATCCAAACTTCTGCATTTAAAAGTTCATTAAACTTTGGCCTAAACATGAATTCATAACCTGCCAAAGAATTATCCAATAATAAAACTCTGATAGCTAGTACTATAAATAAAATAAAAAATACCGGCATCATTATTTTATTTGTTTTTTCTATACTTTTTGCACCTACTGTCAAGGTTAAAGAAACTATAACTATAATAGCAACATGATAAATTACTACAGAATATGGTTGACTAGAAAATCCAGCAAACCAAGCTCCCGCATCAACATGCATCAAGTTTCCAGTTATTGATTCTACTAGAGCCTTTAAAACATAAGCAACAATTACTGAATAACCAATTGCTATACAAAATGAACCTATTAAAGGAATCCAACCAATAACTTTTGCAACTTTATTAAATCCTCTTTTTTTCCAAACATATTCATAAGATCCTAAAGTTCCTGTTCCGGTCATCCTACCAATTGCATATTCTGTTGATAAACCAACATATGAAAATAAAACCACAAATATAATATATGGTATTAAAAATGCAGACCCACCATATGAACCCATTCTGAATGGAAATCCCCAAACATTGGCCATACCAACAGCACTTCCTACACAGGCTAGTACGAAGCCCCACCTAGTCGTAAAATTTTTATCATCCACTTGATTAACCTCTCTTAAATATTTTTAATTTACTTTATTAGAATACCACATTGGGTTGAAAAAGTAAATTATAAAACAAATTAGAAACTATATCTTTTGCATACATAAAAAGATCTATATTAGATTAAAATATTATTTAAAATTAAATTTTAAATCCCTTCTAAAATACATATCAATTTACAAAAATCCTTTATCTTGCTAAAATTAAGTTAGTACATATAATTTAAATATTAGGTAGGAGGATTTTATGAAAAACTTTAAAAAATCAATTTTATTAGCTTTATTGCTTGTGTTTACTTTTTCTTTTAAAATATCAGCAAGCTCAGACGTATATTTAGTAATTGATGGTAAACTTATAGTCGACGGATCGCCAGCCTTTATAGAAAACGATAGAACAATGGTTCCAGTTAGATTTGTAGCTGAAAATTTAGGCTATGATGTTTCTTGGAATGGCGATAGCAAAACAGTCTCAATAGTAGATTCTAAGACATCTAAAAAAATTGAACTTACAGTAGATAGTAAAACAGCAAAAACTTATGATGAAAATTCTAAACTTAAAAAAATAAAACTCGATACAGCTGCAAAAAATACTTATGGCAGAGTTTATGTTCCCGTTAGATTTATTGCAGAAAGCTTTGGAACTCAAGTAACTTGGGACGATGGTTGGGAAACTGTAATAATAGGTGATCCAAATAAATTTAATGAGAATATTATAAAAGATTTTTATAATAAAAATCTCCCAAAAGAATATCCTGACCTTGGAAGTAAAAAAATTCCAGTTGAATATTTTTACATGCAAGGTTTCTTTAGTAATAATAAAAACGCAAGAATTTATATGTCTAGTGACGATATAGAACCCATAGATGGATTTTATCATTATTGTCAAATTACAAGAATCAAAGATGGGTCTATGATAGATGGTTTTTATATAAAAAGAACACCTGATAATAACCTTTTAGAAATTATGTATGAGGAAAATGGAAATAAGGGAAATATCGAAATAATAAATCAAAATTGTTTAAAGTTTAATGGAGAACTTTTCTACAGATCATTTTATTAATAATAAAATAATCTGTAAAACAAAATTTGAATAATTCATTAAAATGGCAAAATATTATATATAAAAATTTTTAACGGAAATGATATAAAATACAAAGTATACAATATAAAAAGAAAGAGTCGAAAGACTCTTTCTTTTTATATCTAAGTAAAAATATATTTTAAAAAAATTTATCATTTAATTAATTATTTTTCAACTCAAAATTTATGATTGTTTTAAGCTTTCTTTAAATTCTTCGTTCATTTTATTAATTATTTCAGGATTATCTAATAATTTTGAAATGAAACCTAATATTACTGTTGCTCCCTTAACTATAGCTTCTTCAGATTTTTTTGATTTTACTAAATCTACCATTTGGCTAGTGTGTAGTGGAACCCATTCATCGGTTATTGCAATTGATGGATGGAAAGCTGGGCATCTATAACTTACATTTCCAATGTCAGAAGACCCATCCGCATCTGGTGTATCTAAAAATTTTATATTATTTTCTTTCATCACTGATTTAATAACTTCAGAGCCTGTTTCATTATAATTCATATCACTAAATGGATAATCAAAAATTTTATCTTTATAAGTAGTTTCAGTAGCTAACGCACAACCTTTCAAAATATTATTCAACCATGGTCTTATTTCTTTCTCTAAAAGACTTGCATCAGTAGATCTAAAAGTATATTTTGCTCTTGCTTTTCCAGGAATAATATTAGGTGAAATACCACCTTCTTGAATAATACCTTCTATAATAACACCAGGCCTCATCATTTTCCTCATCATATCAATAGCATGAATAGATAACATTAATCCATCTAAAGCCGATCTTCCATCCCATGGAGCTGCAGCCGTATGGCTTTCTTTTCCAATAAATTCTATTTCATGCGTTTCAAAAGCTATTAATCTCCAATTTGGGATGCTATATTTTGAACCCAAATGAGCCATTATTACAAAATCATATTTATCAAAAACACCTCTTTCAACCATTGGGACTTTTAATCCTTTGTCTTCTTCATCGGGTGTCCCAATTATGTCAACATTAGCATTTATGAGATTTTCATTTCCTTTCAAAACTAAGGCAGATAAAACTGAAATAGCAGCACTTGCTGAGTGTCCACAACCATGACCAACTCCAGGGAGTGCATCGTATTCTGTCAAAATACCAATGTTGTATTTAGCGTCTTTATTTATAACTTCACCCTTAAACGCAGTTTCTAAATCACAGTAATTGCCTTCACATTTAATATTGTGCTTTTCTAATAATTCTTGTATTTTTTTAGAAGACCTATATTCCTTAGATGGCAACTCAGGATTATCAGCTAAGTCATAGTTTAATAAAAAAGCTTCTTCTTCATATTCTCTTATAGATTCTATCAACTTATTATTTATCATATTTATCTTCCTTTTCCTATTGTACAAATACTATCGCCTAAAATATTAATGATATCCTATTCCTATAGCTAGCATCATTAATATTGATTGTGTAACTAATAAAATTAAGAATAATGGAACAAAGAATTTCCACCATTTTTCTAATTTAACTCCTGCTAAACCAGCCACCATAGGTGCAAAAGCAGTTGGCCATAGGATATTTGATAAACCATCCCCAAATTGGAATGCTAATACTGAAACTTGTCTAGAAACACCCAATAAATCAGAAAGAGGTGCCATTATTGGCATACTGGTTACTGCTTGACCAGAACCAGATGGTATAAAGAAGTTCAATATTGTTTGGAAAAGTAACATCGCAGGTCCCATAAGAAGTTTTGGTAGATTAGATAACGGAATAGATAAACCATATACTATTGTATCTATGATATTTCCTTCAGTTAGAACAATTAAAATTCCTCTAGCAATCCCTATCATCATGCAAGCGAAAGCTGCATTACTAAAATTAATTGCTATTTTTTCACCTATCTCATTAGGTTTCCAACCCATTATGAATGAGCTTATAACACCCATAATTAAGAATACAGCATTTATTTCATCAAAATACCATCCATAATTGCTACTTCCATAAACAACTACAATTATGCCTATTAATAAAACTAATAAAATTAATTTTTGTCTTATACCAAATTCATAATCTTCTGGGTTAAATTCACTATCAATTAGATCTAATTGATCTCCATATAATATACTTTTAGTTTCATCTTTTTGAATTTTCAAAGCATATCTAATAATATAAATTGATGCAACTACAATCATAACCACATGACAGAAAATCCTATAACCTGATCCAGACATCAATGGCACACCTGCAATTGTTTGAGCTGTACCTACTGTAAACGGATTCATAAAAGCTCCAGAATATCCAAGTCCCGCTCCAAGAGCAACTATTGCAAGACCTACCAGAGCATCATATCCCAAAGCAATTGTTATTCCAACAAATATTGGTATAAATGGCAATATCTCTTCAAAGACTCCTATAGTCGATGACCCAGCTCCTAAAAGAGTTATAAAAATTGGTATAATAATTACTTTACTATTCCCCTTTAAATTGTTTATTAAAAAAGAAACCAATCCATTAAAGGCCCCCGTTTCAATTATTAATCCTATAGAAGCGAAAGAAATGAAAACAAAAAATACAACAGGAGCTGCATCTACCATACCTTTGTAAATCGCTTGTACAGTTTGAAAAGGACCTACTGGCGTACTCTCTACCTTATGATATGTACCAGCTACAGCTACCTCTATTCCATCAGCATTTACTACTCTATCAAATTGTCCAGCGGGTAATATCCAAGTTAATATTGCACAGAATATTATTATACATACTAATAATACATATATATGTGGTAATTTAAATTTCTTTTTTCTTGTATCAGACATATGTATCCCTCCTATTGATTATGCACATTTATATTGAATCTCACTCTTGTTTCCAATAAATATATAGAGGGTGAATATAAATATATAGCTTTACATACTTATATTCACCTTTATTATTAAGAAACTTACTACTCTGATAAAACTTGTTTCTATTTTTTTATATCACCTTCAATTTTTTCATACTTTTACTACACTGCAACTATTTTTAGCTTTAATAAATAATTAATTAAATACCAGATTAAGTTATTCCGCTTTTGCTTTTTTAGCTTCTTCAATAATTTTTCCCGCTATATTTTCTGGAACCTCTTCATATCTAACAAATTCCATAGAGAAAGTTCCCCTACCTTGTGTCATAGCTCTTAAATCTATTGAATACTCAAACATTTCAGCTTGAGGAGCTTCTGCAATTAAAATTTGTGAACCATCATTTTGTTGGTCCATTCCAAGAATTCTTCCTCTACGCTTGTTCATATCTCCCATTACATCGCCTAGATAAGCATCAGGTATATTTACCTCAACCTTCATTATAGGTTCAAGTAATACAGATCCTGCTTCTTCCATACCTTTCTTAAATGCTAATGACGCTGCAATCTTAAATGACATTTCGTTAGAGTCTACATCGTGGTAAGATCCATCATATAAAACAGCCTTGAAGTTTGTAACTGGATATCCAGCAAGAACTCCATGTTCTTTTGCTTCCATAATACCTTTTTCAACAGCTGGGAAGTAGTTTTTAGGAACTGCTCCGCCAAATACTTCTTCATCAAATACAAAATCTTCATCACTAGGTTCAAACCTAACCCATACATCACCGTACTGACCAGCTCCACCAGATTGTTTCTTGTGTTTACCTTGGACAGATGCAGTCTTTCTAATGGTTTCTCTATAAGGAATGATGAATGGAATAATATTTACTTCTACTCCAAATAAATTCTTTAATTTTTCAAGAATTACATCAAGTTGTACCTTTCCAAGTCCACCAATTGTGAGTTGTTTTGTTTCAGGATTTCTATCTATAACAAAGCTTGGATCTTCTTCTCTAAGTTTTCTAAGTGAAGATGATAGTTTTTCTTCATCTCCCTTTGTCTTAGGTTCAATTGCATAGTATAAAACAGGTGTTGGATATTTAATCTTCTTATAAATTATCTTGTTATCCTTGTCGCATAAAGTGTCCCCTGTTTCTGTTACTGTAAGCTTTGTAGTAGCACCAATATCTCCAGCTTGAAGCTCTTCTACTTCAAATTGTTTTTTACCTCTTATGACATATAAACCACCCATTTTTTCAGTTTGATCTTTACTTGAATTGTATAAAGTAGTACTTTTGGTCATCTTACCAGAGATTACTTTAAATATAGAAATTTTTCCAACAAATGGGTCTGTTATTGTCTTAAATACAGCAGCAGAGAAAGGTTCATCAACAGATACTTTCTTTCTTTCGCCTTCTTCTACCCTAAATCCAAGATGGGCTCTTTCATCATCAGGAGCTGGCATATAATTTACTATTGTATTTAATAAAATATCAATTCCAATTCCCTTTTCTGCAGAACCAACCAATAGTGGAACAGCATCACCAGAAAGTAGTGCTGAAGTAACACCTCTAAGCAGGTCTTCTCTTGTAAACTTTTCGCCTGCAAAATATTTTTCCATCAAAACTTCATCAGACTCTGCTACAACTTCTGCAATCTCTTCATACATTCTTTCTGTTGCCTTTACTTGGTCGTGAGTAAGGTCTGTATCTTCTGGAGCTCCATCCTTGTATTTAAAACCTTTTTGATAAATAACATCTGTTACTCCAACAAAGTTTTCTCCTTCTCCAATTGGAACAGAAAATGGGATAACTTTTTTACCAAAAGCTTCTTCTAAGTCTTCCATTAGTTTTCTAAAGTTTACGTTTTCCCCATCTATCTTATTTATAAAGATAATTCTTGGTAATCCAATATTTTCTGTGTATTTCCACATTCTTTCAGTTCCAACCTCAATACCAGAGGTTGCATCAATTACCATAAGTACAGCTTCTGATGCTCTTAGGGCACAATATGCTTCTCCAATAAAGTCTAAGTATCCCGGAGTATCTATAATATTTAATTTAAAGTTTCTCCATTCAATAGGTATAATACTTGTTCCGATTGATGATCCTCTTTCCATCTCTTCTTTTGAAAAATCAGAAAAAGTATTCTTTTCAGACACATTACCTAAGCTCTTAGTTGCCCTACTTTGAAATAGCATGGCTTCTGTTAAATTTGTCTTTCCACTACCACTGTGTCCAACAAGTGCTAAGTTTCTTACATTTTCCGTAGTGTATAACTTCATGATAAAATATAAACCTCCTATATGTAATATTTATTAGTCCGATAAATCATTTTAAATTTATTTTATCTAGTCTCCTAAATTTAAATCTTATCTCTACTTTAATACCCATAATTTTAATTTAGTAAACTATTAAAAAACATATAAAAAAAAGAGATAATTTAAAATTACCTCTTTTAAAAAATATTTACTTTTATAAATTAATTATTTGTCTCTATTAAGAAGGAATTTTTTACCTTCTTCTGGGAACATTATATAAGTTAAAACATCTTCTTCAGACTTTGCAAAATCCTTGGCTTCTTCTTTAAATTCTTGGTAGCTATCCTTTAAATGGTTTGCAGGTCTATCAACTATGATATCATTTGCATCTCCAATAATTGAACGAACAAAGTCTTCATCAATTTTTACAGGACTCTTACCATATTTTCCCTTAATATAATCTTTTATTTCATTTGGAACCATCTTATATCTTTGTCCAGTAACAATATTAAACAAACTTTGAGTTCCAACCATTTGACTCATAGGAGTTACAAGTGGTGGGTAGCCAAGATCTTTTCTAACCTTTGGAATTTCTTCCATAACCTTTTCAAATAAGTCTAGCTTGTTTAAACCCTGTAATTGTAAATATAAATTAGATAACATACCACCCGGCACTTGGTAAATCAATCCCTTCGGATTTGTTCCAAGAACTTTTGTTGGCATAAGACCATTTTCTAAATATTTATTTTTTATTTTTCCATAAAAATCAGCTAACTCTTCTAACACTTCTACATTCAAACCAGATTCAATTCCTTGTTCCTTTAATAAGAAATGGATAGCTTCAGTTGCAGGTTGTGAAGTTCCTGATGAAAATGGAGAAATAGCTGTATCAACAATATTTACACCAGCTTCAATAGCTTTTAAATAAGTCATTTCTGCCATGCCAGTTGTGCAGTGACTGTGAATTTCTACATCAAGATCAGTAAACTTTTTAATCCTTCTTACTAATTCATAACTGTCGTATGGAGTTAGTATTCCTGACATATCCTTTATAGCAATAGAATCTGCTCCCATATCAATAATATCTTTTGTTAAATCCAAATAATAATCTATAGAATGAACTGGAGACTGAGTATAGGCTATAGCAATTTGTGCCTCCGCTCCAAATTCTTTTACTGTTTTTATAGAAGTTTCTAGATTCCTTGTATCATTTAAAGCATCAAAAACTCTGACTACATCAATTCCATTTTTAATAGATAATTCAACAAATTTTCTGACAACATCATCAGGATAATTTTTATAACCTAGAAGATTTTGCCCCCTAAGTAACATTTGTGTCTTAGTATTTTTTAATTTTGATTTTATAAGTCTTAATCTTTCCCAAGGATCTTCATCTAAATATCTAATGCAAGCATCAAAAGTTGCTCCTCCCCAACATTCCAATGCCTTATATCCAGCATCATCTAATAATTCAAGAGAATCTTTAAAATCATCATAGCTTAATCTAGTACCCATTAGACTTTGATGTGCATCTCTAAGTACCGTCTCAACAAACTCAACTTTTCTTCTTGACACTCAAATCACCTCTTATCTCTATTTTAACTTAAATAAAGATTATGTGATAGTTTTTTTAAAATTTACTTCTACATTTGAATTTTTCTGATATAATACTAGAAATAGCTTTACTATCAGCTTATAAATAAGTTGTATATTGCTAGAAATAGGAGGTAAATATGAAAAATAAAAAATTAGTAATAGTTTCTGGATTTGCCCTATTCTCAATGTTTTTTGGAGCTGGAAACTTAATGTTTCCACCCACTCTAGGAGCTTTGGTGGGTTCAGATTATCTTGTATCGATGCTAGGCTTTGTTCTAACAGCAGTAGGTCTAGTAATGCTCGGAGTAGTTGCGACTACAAAAGCAGGCGGTAATCTTGAAGATATATCTGGTAAACTTGGTAACAAAATAGGTTTTCTATACGGTTCTTTGGTTTTAATTTCAATTGGACCAGGACTTGCAATACCTAGAACAGCAGCAACTACACATGAACTTATAGCAGCGGGAATTTTCCCTGAACTCAACCCGGTCTTATCATCAATTATATTCTTCGGACTCGTTCTCTTATTCGTATTAAGACCATCATCTGTAGTCAACAATATTGGAAAATATTTAACACCAGCACTTTTAACTCTATTAGTCATAATTATTGTAAAAGGTATTTTCAGTCCAATTTCTGAGCCTATTTTAACTAACTACGAAAGACCATTTACAAATTCATTCCTAGAAGGATACCAAACAATGGACACTCTAGCAGCCCTAGCCTTTACATCACTTATAATTAAAGGATTTAGAATATCTGGCCTTGATGATGAAAAAGATATACTTTCTTTAACAATCAAAGCTGGTCTTATAGCAACTATCGGTTTATGTTTAGTTTATTGTGGACTTCTTTACCTAGGTGCTACAACATCATCAATAGACCTTGGAGATATTTCAAGAATAGAAAGATTAGTATTTATAGCAAAATCTATACTTGGAAATATTGGAGTTTATGCAATGGCTTTAGTAATGGCACTTGCTTGTTTGACAACAGCAATTGGTTTAACTTCTACATTTAGTGACTTCTTTGAAAGATTAACAAATGGAAAAGTTCCATATAAAGCTTGGGTAATAATGTCTACAGTTTTCTCTGGCGTTATGGCAATTAATGGAGTTGAAAGAATAATTGAATTTTCAGTACCAGTGCTTTCTGCTATGTACCCAGTTACAATAGTTTTGATATTTCTAAATATATTTGGAGATAAATTTGCAAAAGTTCCTACATATGTGGGCGCAGTTTTAGGAGCACTATTCCCTACAATATTTAGCTTCTTAGCTTTTCTTGGATTAAATCTTAGTTTCGTTGATGATTTCTATGCTTTATTCCCTGAAACACTACAAGCTTTTGTGTGGATTATACCAAGTGTAATCTTAGCAATACTAGCAAGCCTAATATTTAGAGAAAAAGAAGCACAATAAATTCGTAAAGTTTTAATAAATAACTTAAAATAAAAAATAAATTTTAACGAGAAATGCTATGAGATTTTTACTCATAGCATTTTTTATTGCAATAATTTTTCCTAAATTTTAAACATAAATTTATAAATATAAAGTTAAATAAAATCATTATTTTAAAGTTTAAATTTCTATAATCACTAATAAATGAAATCATTCTTCCTAAGTTTAAATTTCTATAATCAATAATAAATAAAATCATTCTTCCAAAGTTTAATGTCTATAATCAATAATAAATGAATTTATTGCTTTAAAATTTAAATATATACAATCGCTAAATATTAAAAAAGTTAAATAGATACAAAAAAAGTACCAAGCTAAATCCTACTTGGATATAAGCTTGATACTAAAAATTTCTAAAGACTTAATTAAAATCTTTTATTTATTTTTTCTTTTTCTTGTTACAAATAAACCTGCTAAAGAACTTGCCATAAGAGCGAACATTCCACCTATTCCGTTTACTCCAGTTTTTGGATTTCCATGTGTTGCTTTAATTTCTTCTTTTTTAACTGTTTCTTCTTTTTCAGTTTCTTGTTCTTTAACTTCTTCTTTTGCTTCTTCTTGTTTTTCTTCTTTATCTTCTGGCTTTTCTTCTTTTGGTTCTTCTTCTTTTGGCTTATCTGGCTTATCTGGCTTTTCTTCTTTTGGTTCTTCAGGTTCTTCTGGTTCTTCAGGTGGTGTTTCTGGAACTTTTTCATTGATTAGTTGCACTGACATAACTGTACTTACATCTATTCCATGAGGAACAACTATAACACCATCTTCTAAAATTATAGTACCTTTTCCTACCTTATCTATCTTATCATTGTTTAATGGACGTTCTATTCTATAATTTCCATTGCTGATAAGTTTGTTTAATTCTTCTATGCTGATTTCTTTTGTCTCAGCTTTTCCTTCTGAATTAATAGTATTTAGGTAAACTGTTTTTTTCTCTTCACCTGTTTTGCTGTCTCTGAATACAAAGCGATATTTAACATTTGTTTCCTTGTGTTCAAAGCCTGGCACTTCTATCTCTTTTATTGTGTAGCTGCATAGAGGACTTTCAGCATCTATTGTCAATTTGAAATCATTTTCTTTTGTTAATTTTACTGTCTTTTCATTTTTACCATCTGTTAAGATAACTGAAATTTCATCTGGTATTTCTGAAATTCCACCAAAATTTAACCATTCTTTATTGATTGAGATTTCTCTATTTTCTTTAATCTTACGTATTTGAGCAGCACATGGGCCAACAACGGCAATATCAGCCATATCTTCGCTAGAAGCCGCAAAATAAGTTACAGCTGGATTAGCATGTAAAGTAAACTGTTTTGTATAATCAAAACTATTTAAATCACGTAATATATATCCACCAGTTCCCCAAGGCTCCATATCTTCAGAGATTTCATGCCAATAACCAGAATAATTAGTTACATCAGCACTTGCTTCGGCATACAAACCATTAATATCGAACATATTTTCTTTAATAAGTTCTGGGAACTCTACAAATCTATATTGTGAGAGTCTCGCATTTGGATTTATACCATATTCATTACTATCAAGTTTTTTACCTGTATTTTTATCAATAACTGTAGCATTTCTATAATCACTAAGAACTGTTGAACCATCTTTAGCTAAGCTAAATCCACCTTCTTGAGATTTTTTAAATAACAATCTAGTATCAACAGGTACAAATGGAGTTTTCTTCACTTGATCATCATCCACATCAAATGTAACTCTTATACCTATTGGATTTCCTCTAACAGCGTCAATATATCTATAAGCATGAACTCTACTAAAGTCAGCATAATTATCTCCAAACATTTCATTAAAGTCTTTTTGTGAATTAGCTTTAACCATTACATTTGGTATATAACCATTATCTTCTTTATAAATATAATTAGCATATGGAATTGCATTTAAGAAATACTTTCTAGTAAGTAAGGTTCTATACTTAACATATTCAGACTCATATTTAGCTCTAATGTCCTCTTCATAATGACTAGCATCATCATAACTAATTATACCTCTATCTGCTTTAGCATATATCTCATCTACTTCTTTTTGAGCTTTATTATCTAATTCATTTCTATAATCATTTAACTTATTAGATATCTCTTCTGGTAAATTTCTTTCATTATTAAGAAGATAAGGTATTTCACTATAATCTACAACACCTAATCCCACATTTACATCTTCTGGTGCAGACCTATCAGTTATATTATTAAAATAGTAATTACCTTCATTATAAGTTATTTTATTTGCAATATCTCTAATATGACTTTCTTTATTTTCTTCTAAAAATTTAACAAGATTTGGCATATTTTCTTTACGAGCTTTTTCTAACTCTTCTTCATATATATCAGTTGCCACACCTTTGATAAACTCTTTTACTTCTTTAGATTTGGTAATATCATTATCATAAATATTACTGTTAGCTCTTTGTGTACCTATTAATTCAAACTTAACATTTTTAGCAAACTTAGGTAATACTATACCAAAATCATCAGCAGTTTGTCCATGATCTGAACTAGATACGCCACGAGTACTAATTTGATATTCATATTTCCATGTACCATCTTCATTTTTCTTAGCACAACCTATAGGTGTAACATCAACAGAACCACTACCTTGAGATGCATTTATATAAATACTACCAATTCCACCAAGACCAAAACGTACATTATCAGATAATAAATCTTTCGCACCATTTGCAGGCTCATTATTAAGTCTATTCATTATACGATTTGTCACATTATTAAGTGTATTATAATAATTATATAATTCTTTATTATTTTCATCTGATAAAACTTTACCGAGTTTAGATCTATATACATTATCATTAGATTCTCTATCTAATTTTGCTCCAGTTTTATAAAACTTCCAAGAATTAGTAGATGTCATTTGATCTAAATAATCTTTTGAATAAACTCTATAGTCCCCATATCTGCCATAACCATTAGCTATTTGAACAGCTGCATCGATTGTCTCACCTTTACCATAATTAGCTAAATATTCGTTAGCAGGATTACTATAAAGCGTAAAAGTGTTTACATAACCACCATCTTTTTTACTTACGCCACGACCTATATTCCACTTGTCTCCAGTATATTCACTTGGTGATACAGATCTATGTGCATAAAAACCATTTATATCAAATGTACCTGGCTTGATAAGTTCAGGGTGATTTATTGCATTGCCAAAATATTTACTTAATGTTTTAGTCACAGCAAAAGAATTTAAATTATCAATCTCATTAATATAAGGCTCAAACATTCTCGCCCAATTATACTCAAATAAATTTAGTGAACCTTCTTCATATGATCCAGCTCCACTACCTTCTTGAGAACTTCTCCAAGGCATAGCACCAGCAATAGCTATATTAGGTCCTTTTTTAACTTGATCACTATCCACATCAAATTCAATATTAAAAGTAATAGGTCCATGAACATGAGTAGATATCTCATATATATCTAAATCTATACCAGGGTGGGTACCAGCATTAATATTATAAGTTCTATCCGTATCAAACGTACGATTTTCATCATAATGATTTTCTAAAATTCCATTAAAATCTTGTGGACGAGCTTTTAATACAGTATATTTTAACTCTTTTTTACCATTGATTTCATCATAATATCCAATAGATCTATTTTTTTCGTTAAAACGGCTCATAAAATCATAAAACGCATTTTCTTTTTCTGTTATTTCATCTTCTAGCTCATCTATTCTTGCTTGTTTTTCTTCAGACCAATCTTCATATAACTCATCTACGGTATCTCTTAATTTTTTGATTTCTTTCACATAAGCATCAAATTCATCAAAAGTATAATATGGCATATCTACATTTACATCAATATTTTCAACAGCATCTTTTCTATATTTAGCTGTATATTTTGTCTTATCAGATACTTCTTTATCACCATAAACACGCTTTTGTGTACCTGTTAAAGTAAACTTCATATTCTTAGCGAAAGTTGGTGCATACAATTGCAAACCACGAGCTGATTGTCCATGATCAGCGGATAACATTGGTCTAAATGTTACGTTATATTTATATCTATATGATCCATCTTCGTTTCGTGTTGCATAACCATCTGGAGTAATAGATAGATAACCTTGATCCTCTTTTAAATTACTTAACGCATCTTGTACGCCAAATTCTCTAATATATTCGGATAACGCTTTACGTTCATCTTCACTCATTTCAATATTTTGACTCTTAAGATAATCAGAAACTATAGTATCATATACTTCATTCATTGATAAATAATCAAGATTCTTATATTTTTTTCTATCTTCATCTTGATAAGTAAAATAATGATATTTACCATTTACATTATCTTTTAATGCATACACATTAGATGATTCAGACATAGTCGTATCATTTACAACAAAAGTAGTATTATCATCTTTATTTGTGACAGTAAATGTACCATCATCATTTTGATAAGACTCAAAACCATTATATGAATAAATTCTTTTACCATCAGTTGAAGTCATATACTTAGTATTAAGATCATTCATAGTTTTTATACTACTATATCTATCTGTATTTTCAGTTTGTGGCATTTCAATAAGCTTTAACTCTTGAAGCTTTCTAACCCATTCTTTAGATTTTGCATAACCACTCATATTTTCTTTATATTTTTCAAACTCAGCCTTTATTTCTTCATCTGTTAGTTCTTTACCTTTTTCAAACTTATAGTTACGCTCATCTTCTATTTTATGATTTTGAAATTTTTTATTATATAATTCATCTTCGTACTCGTGTTTGTAGCGAAAAGAGTAGTCTAAATATTTACCATTAAACATTTCTGCTGATTTAATTGATCCATCATCTTTAACTTCGCATGAAGGTTTGTAAGTGAAAGAATCTTTACTTTTTCGACCACCTTTTACTTCTTCTATTTCTGTTACACTATAGTTGTTTGCTTCTTTTTCTAGTTGAGAGTTGTCTACGCCTTGTGGAATTACTTTTCCTTTTTCGGTTTCGACTTCTTCTATTTCTGCTATAGCGTATGGGTTTTCTTTTTCGCTTTCGATTTCTTCTGCACTTGTTACACTATAGTCTTCTGAGCTTATAGCTTCTTTTGTTTCTTTATCTTCTGTTTCTTTTGTTTGTGCCTTATCTTCTACTTCTATTTCTGTGACACTGTATGTTTCTTTTTCTATCTTAGTCTCTTTTTCATATGATTCAGAAACTACGACTTCTTTTTCATATGATTCAGAAACTACGACTTCTTTTTCATATGATTCAGAAACTACGACTTCTTTTGTTGCAGTATCTGTGTTACTTTCTGCTTCTTGAGCATAGGCTGGTTGTACTTGGGTTACTAGCACTAAGCCTAAGGCTCCTGGTATTAAGTATTGTTTAATATTTTTCTTATTCATTAATCATCACCATATTACCACCTTATTTTTTATAATTTATAATATTACACTTTCGATTAGTATATCATAAACTTGACTATAAATTTTATTCTTATTTATATTTATAAGTTTATTAAATTTACTTCTTCATAAACTGCTTTTAATATCAAAAATTTATATATCTAATATTTTATTTTTATTCTTGTTTTAGTTTTTGTAAAAATATTTTGAGTGTAAGTTTTATCAATAAAATTAAAGAATAGTTTGAGATACTAAAAGTAACTTGTGAAATTTAAAATTTTGTTAGCTATTTTGTGTTTATAAATTAATAATACTTATATATAACTTGAATAAAATTTATTATTACTAGGCTATCTTACTTAATTAAATTTAATCTTTCTTTTTGCTTTACAGCATAATTTTAGGCTATTTCTTTTTTATTTCTTATATAAAAATCTCCTTTCCCCTTTCCTTTATTTTACCCCTTTTTTTGACTAAATTTTAATATTTTAAATTATTAAATTAAATTTTTCTTTTTGTCAATTAGTCTAGATATTTATTGGTTTTTACTTACTTTTTGTAAGTTTTAGCTGTCTTAATTTAAAAAATCGACATAAAGCTTTTAAAGTTCACGAAGTGCATCCATGAAACTAGGAACAATATTTAATTAATTAGTTGTAAGCTATATTGATTATACTTTATACATGAGATCCACTTTATTTTTAAATTTACATAAAAAAATTGGCATAGACCTTCTTGTCTATGCCAATTTTTATAATTTTATTTTGACTTATTTTTAATTAATAAAATTAATTATATTTAGTCTTAATATCTTGTTTAAATAACTTTATTTATTTTTTCTTCTTTTCCCTGTTACAAATAAACCTGCTAAAGAACTTGCCATAAGAGCGAACATTCCACCTATTCCTTCTACTCCAGTTTTTGGATTTCCATGTGTCTCTTTTGGAGTTTGAACTTCTTCAACTTCTTCTATTTCCTCTTCTTCTATTTCCTCTTCAACTTCTTCTGGAACTTCTGGTTCTTCAGGAGGAGTTTCTGGAGGTGTTTCTGGTTCTTCTGGTGGTGTCTCAGGTGGTGTTTCTGGTTCTTCTGGAGGATTTTTTGGTTCTTCTGGTGGTGTTTCTGGTATGCTTTCGTTTATTAGTTGAACATTCATCATTGTGTTTACATTTAGTCCACGCGGAATAATTAGAACTCCGTTTTCTAGAATTATTCTGTTGTCTTTTATATAATCATCGTTTAATGGATGTTCTACTTTATAACCATTTGCTTTTATTAGCTCAAATAAGTCTTCTGGTGTTATTACATCAACTACTACTTCTCCACTCTTATCGTCTTTATTTATTAGATATACTACATCTTTTGTTTCTCCTGTTACGCTATCTCTAAATTCAAAACGATATGTTATGTTTGTTTCTTTGTTCTTATAGCCTGGTACTTCTAGTTCTTTTACTCTATAGTCACTTAGTGGATCTTCTGGATCTTCTATATCTATTAAGATTTTGTATCCATTTTCTTTGGTTAATTTTACTTCTTTTTCGTCTTTTCCATTTGTTAAAACTACTGTAATTTCATCTGGAAGTTCTGTGTTTTCGTCAAATCTTAACCATTCTTTATTTATGGATATTTCTTTTTTCTCTTTGACTTTTCTTATTTGAGTGGCACATGGACCTACAACTGCTATATCACGTAAATCTTCATTAGCTGCTATATTGTAACTTACATAATAATTGTAACGAATATGTGAATTTTCTAGAAAAAATTCAAAAGTAGCATCTCTTAAACTATCTCCCCAAGGACCTACATCTTCGCCAATTGTTTGCCATTTTCCTGTATAGTTTGTTACATCCACACTAGGTTCTGTATGAAGTCCATGGATATCAAACATACTTTCTTTTATATATTCTGGATGTTCTACATAGTAATAATTAGTAGGATAATAATTTTCTTTATCCTCATCTGATAGTTCCATATAGTCGCTTTGTGAAAATTCTTTACCAGTTATTTTGTTTACATATCTTGTTGCCATATTATTATATTCTCCTAAGAATTGACAACCTTCTTCATAACTTCCTGGTCCGCCACCTTCTTGTAAACATTTCCAAGCATTTCTTACATCAACTGGAATAAATGGTGATTTTCTAACTTGTTCATCATCAACCTCAAAAGTTACTCTAAGCCCTACAACACCTTGATTTTCTCTGGACCCAAAAGTATATACATCTACTTTTGATAAATCAACATTTCCATAAATTCCAGAGTTCTCAGATGAATATCCCAACTTAGTAATCATATTTAATGGCTTGCCAAATAAATCCTTATAATCTCCCATTTTATATTCATGAAGCATACTTGAATTTCCAGTCCAGCTATCTTTTGATAATTCAAGTTTTCTTAAATTATTCATATAGTTAAGGAATATCTTGTCATTAGCATTTTTATATTCTGCGCTAACTTTAGGTAAATAATCTTTGTTTAAAACTTCTAAAGCAGCAGAATATTCATTCCTTTTTTCCCAATTGTTATAGTTTTTATTTAAATGATCTAAAGCTTCTTTATATTCTTCGCTGGTCTTATCTGGGTATTTGGCATTTAAATCAGCTAAATCTTTTTTATAAAATTCACTTGTTTTATCTGCATATTTATCATTTAAGTCTCTTACAGCTTGTTTGTGTTCATTGATTATATTTATATCATATGCATATTCTTCATTTAATTTTTTTATAGCTTCATTTTTTGTATTCTCGAAGTATTTTTTATAAGCTTCATAAATATCTTCATAATCTATATAAAAACTAGTTTTTATATATTCATCTTCTAATTCGTAATTATCACCTATAATATGTTCTGGTTTATTTTCATCAGTTAAAAATCTTTTACCTTCTGCTATTTGATTTTTAACATCTTCAAGAGAATTATTATATACTTCTTCAAACTGCTTACGTACATTTTCATAAGCTTGATCTGCTGAGATTCCATTTTCTTTTCCAATAATCTCATAGACTTCTTTTGGAATAGAGTCTAAAATATTTAATTGTTTATTATATTGAGCCTCTAAGTCATCAAAACTACTTATATATTTAGAATAATTAGAATTCCATTCATTAATTCCAAGCTCTTCATCCTTATTAAATATTCTATAAGCTTTTAAGTCATCAAATATTTCAGCAATTTGTTCATTAGTTAATTCATCAGATAATCCAGCTGCTCTTAAGTTTTTCTTAATCTTTTCTATAACAATTTTTTCTTCATCATCTAATAAATTTTCATAATTTTCTATACCATCATAAATTCCAGAAAATTTACCATATAAATCATAAATAAAACCATTATTGTTTCCTATCAAGCTAAATTTTACATTTTTTACAAAATTTGGCATCACGATATTATATCCACTTACAGAAAGACCATGATCAGATGAATTAATACCACGTAAACTAATTTGGTATTCATATTTCCAAGTACCATCTTTTTGTTTAGCACAACGAATTGGTGTTACATCTACACCACCTCTAGGTCCATCAATATTGGTTATTCCCATCATAAATAACTTTATTCCAGCAGGTCCAAAATGGATATTGTCTGATAGAAGATCCTTTGCTCCACCACCTGGTTCATGTCTATTTTCCCAAAAACCAGTATCTACTAGATGGTCTGGACTCATATCAACATGTTTTCCAGTATCTGGTTTATCATCTGGAGATTCACCTGAAACATTATCAACTAAAAATCTATAGGTTTCATCAACATAGCCTTTATCATCTTTGTTTAAATCATAAGCAACAAATTTATTAGATTTTGTTAATTTCACATCATCTAAGGTCATTAAGTTATCAATAAATTTATCGTCATCAATGCGAGTATTTATTCTATAATCTCCATAACGACCATAGCCATTAGCAATCTGAACACCTATGTCAAAAGAAGACACTCCATGAGTTTTCATTTCTATAGATATAGAGTCTAAAGAATTTTTATCATATTTTAGAATATATCCTTCAACAAGTTCTCCATAATTATAGACGCTCTTACCTACTTTTAGACCAATCTTATATTTATCTCCAGTATATTCACTAGGAGCTCCACCAGAATTTCCATAAAATCCATTTATATCAAATGTACCTGGTTTAATAAATTCTGGGTGGTTAAAAATAGTGCTGTAGGTATCGGACTTCATGTCATATAAGGTTTTCTTAATAACCTTATCAACATCTTCATCACTCTCATAAATTTTTCCAATGTTATCATAATTACCAGTTCCTGGTTTATAAGATGAAAAATCTTCATTAGGATCTCCAATCCTATAAGAACCAAATGCTGTTGGATTACCCTCACTCAACCCATCTAATATTTTTGCTCCTAATCCAATATTTGGTGATTTTTCAACTTGACTTTCATCAATATCAAATTCAACCATAAAGGTAACTGGTCCACCACTTTGAGGATTAATTATCCTAAAATGTCTGTAATGCTCTCCTGCTCTGAAAATATAGTCATTTGAATACTTACCATAAATACTGTCATACTTATCTTCATCAAGACCATCTTTAGGATTATCATTACTATAAGATAGATTGACAAACTCATCGAATTCTACAACCTTATGATCTAGATAATTTCTACCTTTTAAATCATTGTAATATGGAATTGAAAAATTATTTTCTTTATGCTTATATTCTTCATTATTCCAATCACTTTCTATTAGATTATTATTTTCTTCATAATCTTTATAAATTAAATCTCTAGTTGATTTATCTCTAGTATTAACAATGCCAAGTTCAATATTATCAACATCTCTATTTTTATAAGAATAAGTTCCATCAGAATTTTTTATATATTCTTGTAATCCATTTAAGATAAATTTAATATTTTTTGACATAGTAGGTGCATATATATCAAGATTTGTAGAGGAATACTTACTATTTGATGTTATAGCATTAAAAGAAACTTGATATCTATATTTATAGGATCCATCTTCATTTCTCATAGCATATCCTATAGGTGAAACATCCACATATCCATTATCTTCAGATTTTGACATAATAGATTCATCTGATTTAAGGTTTAAACCAAATCTATAAACATAATCTACTATATTTTTTTGGTCTTCATCTGTTATTCCTTTAAATTCATCTTTATGGTCTTTAATATAGGTGTTTACAACTGCTGCCATGTAGGCTCTATCTAAGATTTCATCATAATGTTGTTCTCCCCATTCATTCATCAACATGCTAGGAGTAACTCTCATTACTTCTTTTATTTTTTCAAGATCTTGTTCCTTATTTGAAGAATCTATTCCTTCATAGAATTCATAATAGGTGTTTCCATCTTCATCTACAAGTTCTCTTACATAAGCTCCTTGACTTTTTACGGTATCACTACCACTATGATTTGCTCTAGGTTTATATAAAGGATTTTTCACGTCTTTATAATAATTTTTTATATCATCAGATTCTGATCCAATCGCTGTCTTTCCTGTATGACTTTTTAAGTATCCTGGTTGATACCCAGAATCTAACTTATAAACTTTATCTGACTCTAAATCATGAGCATATGCGTAACCTCTTTCATCTACATAAGTCTTGAATCCTTTCGCAGAATAAATAGTATCTCCATTTTTTAAAGTAATTCTGTAAAAATTAGATTTTTCATTTTCTTCTAAGTCCAAAAGATTCATTTCTTTTAGTTTTGGTATCCACTCTTGGATTTTTGCAAAGGATGAGGCATTCTTTTTGTATTCTTCAAATTCTTGATCTATTTCTTCTTGGGTTAATTCTTTTCCTTTTTTGAATTTATATGTTCCATCATTTTCAACTACTATTGCATGGTCTTGGAAGTTTTTGTTGTAGTTTTCATCTTCGTATACATGGTTGTAACGGAATGGTCCTTTGCCTGTTAGGTCTTTTTTGATTTCTTCTATTTCTGTTATGCTGTAGTTTTTGTTTTCTTCTTTTTCTAGTTGAGAGTTGTCTACCCCTTGTGGGATTACTGTTCCTTTTTCGCTTTCGACTTCTTCTATTTCTGTTATAGCATATGGGTTTTCTTTTTCGCTTTTGGATCCTACTTCTTCTATGTTTGTTATGCTATAGTCTTCTGAGTTTATGTTTTCTGTTTCTTCTTTTGTTTCTTTATCTTCTCTTTCTTTTGTTTGTGTCTTATCTTCTACTTCTATTTCTGTGACACTGTATGTTTCTTCTTTTTCCGTATTATTCTCTTTTTCATATGATTCAGAGACTACGGCTTCTTTTGTTCCAGTATCTGTGCTATTTTCTGCTTCTTGAGCATAAGCTGGTTGTACTTGAGTTACTAGCACTAAGCCTAAGGCTCCTGGTATTAAGTATTGTTTAATATTTTTCTTATTCATTAATAATCACCATATTATCACCTTATTTTTTATAATATTATACTCCAAGTGAGTATATCATAAACTTAACTATAAATCTCTTTATTTTCAGTTTATATTATTTTTGAGTTTTTAAGATAAATTTTTTATTTAGTTTTAATGTTTATTTTTTATTATTGCTTTAGCTTTTATAAAATGTTTTGATTTTATTTTTTTGTGAAAATTAAATACTACTTTAAGATTTGAGATACTAAAGATAATTCGTGAATTTTAAATATTCATTAGTTATTTTCTATATTTATAAGTGAATAAAACTTATATAATTTGAATAAAATTTGATATCAACAGCTGTCTTTCTTTTTTAATTGAGTTAAATAAATTAGTTTCTATTTTTGTTCTATGAGATAATTTTAGCTTATCTATTCTTAACTTCTTCCTATAAAAATCTCCTTTCTCATCTTTACTATATTTTACTCCTTTTTGTAGATAAAAGTTAATAATTTTAAGCATATGCCTTAATTGTTCTTTTTGATAACTAAAGTATATAGTTTGCTATATATTATTTACATTATGAAATATTTCTAAAAAAATAACATCCAGCAATGACTTCCCATATATATTCAATACCGAATGTTATCTTATCTATTTATTAACTTGCTTTTCTTAAATCACAAAGAATATTTTTTGTGTAAAGTTCGTTTAATTCTTCTTCGCTTATGTCTTTTGCTAAGACATCCAAAACAACTTTTCCTTTATTTAGCATGATAATTCTTTTTGAATATTCTACTGCATTTCTTAGGTTGTGAGTTATCATCAAGGTTGTTATTTTTTCCTTGCTTATTAAATCTCTTGTCTTGTCCATAACTATTTTTGATGTTTTTGGATCAAGGGCTGCTGTGTGTTCATCAAGTAAAAGCAAATCAGGATGGTTTATTGTTGCCATTAGTAGGGATAAGGATTGTCTTTGTCCTCCTGATAAAAATTTAACTTGGGTTGATAATTTATCTTCTAGTCCTAGGTCTAATTCTTTTAATTTTTTTACTATCAAGTCTACATTAGAGTTTCTAAGTAGGCTTTTTAAGCTGAAGTCTTTTCCTTTTTTTAAGGCGATTGACATGTTTTCTAAAATGTTTAGGCTTGGAGAAACTCCCATTGATGGGTCTTGGTTTACCTTGCCTATATATTTAGCTCTTTTTTCTTCTGGAAGTTTGCTTAAGTCTAGACCACCTAGTTGTATGCTTCCTTCATCATTTATAATGCTTCCGCTTATCATATTGAATAAGGTTGATTTACCGCAACCGTTTGGACCTAATATAGTAGTACAAACATTTTCTTCTATTGTAAGAGAAAAGTTGTCGAATACTTTTTGTTCCTCTGGTGTTGCTGGGTAAAAAGTCTTGCTTAAATTTTTAATTTCTAACATATTATCCTCCTATTTTTCTCTTGCTTTTACTAATCTATTTTGTCCTATAATTGCAGTAAAGTTATTGTAGAAAATAAATACTATAACTATTAAAGCCGTTATTAATTTTAAATCGTTTGGATCAAGTCCTAGGTGAATTGCTAGTCCTGAAATAATCCTGTATGCTATGGCACCAACTATTGCTCTTGTTGTTATTTTTAGTTTTCTAGAGTTTTTCATAAATGTGTCGCCAATGATGATCGATGCTAGGGCTGTAACTATCATTGTTGTTCCCATTTGCGCATCGGCAAATCCTTGGTGTTGTGCCATCAATGATCCACTTAGTGCGACAAAGCCGTTTGAAAGCATAAATCCTAGCATTATATATTTATTAGGATTTTTTCCTAATGATCTTACTAGTGATTGGTTATCGCCAGTTACTACCAATAGATAGCCTTGTTCTGTTTTAAAGTAGGCATCCATTATTAATTTTAAAATTACTACTAATATAATTAATATTACTATCTTTGGCATGAAGCTAAATTTTGTAAATATTGAGTCGTATTCAAATAGTGGAACGTTACTTTTTCCTGTTATTCTAAGATTTATAGAATATAGCATGGTCATGGTAAGTATTCCTGCAAGTAGGGCATCAACTTTTAACTTCTTATATAGAATATAAGTTATAAATCCTGCTGCTAATCCTCCTACAAAACTAAGTATCATTGCTGCTATAGCGTTCATTCCGTTTAAAACGCAAGCTGCAAATATAAAGGCTCCTAGCGGGAATGTTCCTTCTACTGAAAGGTCTGCTAAATTTAAAACCTTATAGGTTAAAACTACTCCTATTGCTAAAAAAGAAAAGATTAATCCTATTTCTAATGATGACATCAATACTGACGATAATCCTTGTAGCATTGTTTCCTCCTAAATTTCTTATTTGATAATATTTGCTGATTTAAATAATTCTTCTATATTATCAATTCCTAGTGCTTTGGCAGTTTTTTCATTCACTGTTAGTTGTGTGTTTTTTGAAAATAAAACTGGAATGCTTGCTGGGTCTTTACCATTTTTAATTTGGTCTGCCATTTCTGCTGCACTTTTTCCTAAGTCTACGTAATCTATACCATCTGCCATCAAAATTCCATTTTCAACTGGTCCAACTTCTCCTGCAAATGATGGTATTTTGTTTTCATTTAATTTTTCTGAAATTACAGATGCTGATGATGATGCTAAGTTATCTTGTATAGCAACGTATGAATCTATTTTTGTTACTAGTGAAGATATTGCTGATGATGCATCGTTTACTGTTGCAACTCCTGTTTTTACAAGTTCAATATTTTTTTCTTTACAAGCTGCTTCTAATTCTTTTATTTGTGCTTCAGAGTTTGCTTCTCCAGTTGAGTATAAAACTCCGAGTTTTTTCTTTTCTGGAAAAACTTCTAAAAATTTATCAAGCTGGTCTGCTATTGGGTAGTGGTCTGAAACTCCTGTTACATTTGCTCCTGGTGCTTCGTTGCTTTCAACTAATCCTGCTGAAAGTGGATCTGTTACTGCATTAAATATAATAGGAACATCTTGAACTGCATTTTTTGCTCCTTGTGCGCAAGGTGTTGCTATTGCATAAATTATATCTACTCCATCTGCTTGGAATTTTTTTGCAGTTGATGGAATTAGTGATATATCACTGTTTACATTTACAGTTTCTTCTTCAACCTTGTAGCCAAGATTTTCAAGTTCTTCTATAAATCCTTCTCTTGTTCTATCTAGTGCTATATGTTGAGCAAATTGTATTATTCCAACCTTGATTGTTTTTTCACTGCTTGCTTCTTGACTGTTTGTTGCTTGGTTTGAATTTTCTTCTTTTGTAGCTGTGTTTGTGTTTGAACAAGCTACAAGTGTAATGGCTAACATAAATAAAAGTAAAATCTTTTTCATTTTTTCCTCCTTAACTAAAAAAAGTCTCTCACTCCTTGCTTGGCAAGGGGCGAAAGACTTAACTCACACGGTACCACCCTAATTTTTACAATATAAATATAAATTGTAAGGCTTAAATAATTAACGCTTAATAACGTATCTAGCTACTTTTTTCACCAGATAAGGAAAAAAAGTGTATTAAAAGTGATATCTTGTAGCATCTCAGCTCCTGCTACTCTCTGTGAAAGAATCTCACTTTATTTCTCTTTTTTGTATCCTTATTAAATTATTAAGAATAATATTACTTTACCAATTTAAAGTCAAGTAGAAATGTTGATTTTCTTTTTATTTATTTTTTATTCTTCTATTTTTCTCTATTTTACAAGCTTTGCATCTTTTAAAACTTCTGAATTTAAATCTACTCCTAGAGCTTTTGCAGTTTTTTCGTTTACTAATTGTTGGTTTACTTCATTGTATTCAACTGGAAGATCTTTAACTTCTTGTCCATTTATTATTTTTATGGCAAGTCTTGCTGCTTGTTTTCCTTGTTCTTCATAGTTAACTCCCTTGCTCATCAAAAGACCTTTTTTTACTTGTCCTTCTTCTGCTGATAGTGAAGGGATATTTTCTTTTAACAAGTCTGCTGCAACTATTGGACCTGCATTTGCTACTAGATTATCTGTTAGGGCGAATAGTGCATCAATCTTTGTTGATAGAGATGCTATTGCTTGCGGAATATCATTTACATTATTTACTCCAACTTTTTCTAATTTGATTCCTTTTTTATCTAGTACTTTTTCTAATTCTTCAACTTGTACTTGTGAATTTTGTTCTGAGGTTGAATATATTACTCCGAATGTTTTTGTATCTGGATAAAGTTTTAAGAAATCATCTACTTGTGTTTCTGGGTCTATATAATCTGAAACTCCAGTTACATTTGCATCTGGTTTTTCAAGTGATTTTACTAGTCCTGCTCCAACTGGGTCTGTTACTGCTGAGAATACTATCGGTTTATCTTTGATAACATTTTTTACTGCTTGGGCAGATGGTGTTGCTATTGCATAAATTAAGTCTACATTTTCACTTTGTAATTGGTTGGCTAGGGTTGGAATTAAACTTATATCTCCATTTGCTGATAGATCAACTAATTCATAATCTATTCCATTATCTCTTAATTCTTCTAAGAATCCTTCTCTTGCTGCATCTAGTGAAACATGGTCTATGAATTTTACTAGTCCAATTTTTACTTTACCTTGTGATTCTTCTGTCTTTGTTGTTTCTTCACTCTTGTTTGATAAGTTTTCTGTGTTTTTTTGGCATCCTACTAATAGGCTTAAGATAAGCACTGCTAATAATATTTTTTTCATTTCTTTCCTCCAATAAATTTTTTATATTTTTTTGTTAGAGGATGAGGTAGTTTTTAAAATAAAAAAAACCTCCGTCCGATTAGGACGAAGGATCGTGGTACCACCTAAATTTATAATCAAAGATTACCTCATCAGAGTCTAACAACTCTTAGTCTTTTTAACGGGGACTTCCGGAATAGCCTACTTTTATTCAGCCATTCTGCCGCAGAGTGAATATTACATATTTCACTTATTTGCCGGTTCTCAGCTACTCCGGTTCTCTGTAAAAAAGCTCCATATCTTTCTCTCTGCCTAAGCATTTTTGATATTGATAGAATTATAAGTCAAGAAAAATCTAATGTCAAGAAGATTTTTTAAATTTTTTTATAATTTATTTTTCTCTTTTATAAATTTTTGCAAAATGTCTTTTGTGTTCTGATCTTTTATGCATCTTTTCAATTTTTTCTGCTATTTTCTCGTCTACTTTTTCGCCTCTTATAAAAGCATTTAAATCATCATAGGAAAAGCCCATTTCTTTTTCGTCGCTTTGATCTTCAAAAAGTCCTGCACTCGGAGCCTTGTCTATGATTTTTTCTGGGATTTCAAGTTCTCTTGCAAGTTCGTAGACTTGGTCTTTTAAAAATTCAGCTAGTGGGATAAGGTCTGCTCCGCTATCGCCATATTTTGTAAAATATCCTGTATAAAATTCTGAAGCATTTGAACAACCAAGAACTAAATATCCAAGATCTTGTCCATAGTAATATAAACTAAGCATCCTAAGTCTTGGTTTTATATTTGATTTTGCCATCAAATTTTCTGATACAAATGTATCTTCTAAATATTGGTCAAAGGTTTTTGACATATCTATTTTTATTGTTTTTAAGTTTATTTTTTCTGCAATAAGTTTTGCATCTTCTTCGTCTTGTGGATTGCTATGGATTGGCATAATTAGTCCTAGGGAATTTTCTGGAAATGCTTTTTTTGCAAGTCCTGCAACTACTGCTGAATCTATTCCCCCGCTTAAACCAAATACTAAACCTTTTGCTCCTGCTTTTTTTACTTCATCTTGTAACCATTTTACAAGTCTATTAATTTCTTTTTCCATAATAAAATTACCTCTTATCTTAGGCTGGCATATACACAGTCTGTAACTATGTTAAAGCCTAGTTCTTTTGCATATTCAATAGTTTCTTCTTGGTAAGAACCTGGTTGGAAAAATACATTTTTTATCCCAAGTTCTTTTGCTTCTTCTAAATATGTTTTGGCAAATTTAGGATTTACAATCATATTTATTACATCTATTTTTTCTGGGACTTGACTTAGGTTTTTATATACTTTGATTCCTTCTAATTCATCAAGTTTTGGATTTACTCCATAGACTTTGTAATTTTTTTCTTCTAATAGTTTTGGAATCTTGTAGCCAAATCTTTCAGTCTTGTCCGTTATTCCTATTACTGCCCAAACTTCTTTTTTAAACATTTCATCTTTTAAAGTCATATTTATCACCTAATATAAAATTTTATTATCCTTGCAAGGAAGTTTTACTCTTTCTAATTTCTCTATTTCTATATTTCCTGATGTTAGATTATTTAAATCTTTTATTAAAATATCTGAATCCAAAGACTTATAGACTTGGACGCTAACCTTATCTGTATAGGAAGTGTCTAGGATTTTGTAGCCCTCATTTCTTAAATAATTTTCTATTGCTCCGTAACTTTCGTAGGCAAAGCTTGCAGAAATTTTGTCAAATTCTGTCATTTCTACAATTACTGAAGCATCTAGGGCAATTTTGCATCCCTTGGTATAGGCTCTTATTAAGCCTCCTGCTCCAAGCATTATGCCACCAAAATATCTTGTTACTACAACGCATACATTTGTTAAATCTTCTTTTTTTAAAACTTCTAAAATTGGTATGCCAGCAGTGCCTGATGGTTCTCCATTGTCATGAAATCTTTGAATTAATTTATCTTCTCCGATTATATAAGCTGAACAATTATGGGTTGCATCATTATATTTTTCTTTTATTTCATTTATTCTTTCTTGTGCTTCTTCTTCGCTTGTAACAAAAAAGGCGTGACCTATGAATCTTGATTTTCTTTCTGTAAATTCATCGGAAGAATTTTTATAAACGCTCCTATACATACTAAATCACATAATCCTTATACTTGCCGTATTCGGCATTATTTAAAACTACTTTTAGTCTTACTCCGTCTTCGCAGTATTCAAGTTCCTTATATTCGTGCTTATCTAAAATTCCAGACAAGATATCTATCTTGTCATAGCCTATTAAAAGCTCTGCTTCTACAAAGTTTTCAGATAGGGCATCTTGGATGGCATAGAGAAGTTTATCCATATCTTGGTCTTTTCTTGCAGACATAAATATTCTGTTTTCGCCAAAGTTTGGATTTATATAGATATCATCTCCATCTAATTTATCCATCTTGTTAAATACTGTTATAATTTTTTTATTTTCGATTTCTAATTCTTTTAATATATCAATTGTTACCTTATATTGGTTGTCTAGGTCGGGACTTGATGCATCTAATACATGAAGAATTAAATCAGAATATTTTATTTCTTCTAGGGTCGATTTAAAGGCTTCTACTAATTTTGTAGGAAGTTTTGATACAAAGCCTACTGTATCTGAAATTATAAATTCCATTCCATTTGGCAGCATTGCCCTTCTAGAATTTGGATCAAGGGTTGCAAAAAGCATATCTTTTACTAAAACTTCTTTTGAATCTGATAATTTTAACCTATTTAAAATGGTTGATTTACCAGCATTGGTATAACCGACCAAGGACACGATAGAGATTTGATTTTGAGCTCTTCTTTCTCTTACTATATCCCTACTCTTATCAAGTTTTTTTAATTTATCTTTTATAGAATCAATTTCTCTTAAAAGTCTTCTTCTATCTGTTTCAATAATTTGTTCCCCTGGTCCACGAGTACCAATTCCACCACCAGTTCTAGACCATCCGTCAATTCCAAGCAGCCTAGGGAGCTCATATTGTAACTGAGCAAGTTCAACTTGCAATTTACCTTCGTAAGTATTTGCTCTTTGTGCAAAGATATCTAAGATAAGATTTGTCCTATCTATGACTTTGACTTTCTTTTCAAAAAAATCTCTGCCCTTATTAAATTTCTTTTCTAAGTTTCTAACTTGGATACCAGATAATTCATCATTAAAGATAACTAAATCTATGTCTAAATCTTTTAAGCTATCATTTATTTCATTTACCTTACCCGATCCAATCAAATATTTTGGAGAAAACTTATCTATATTTTGAGCGACAACAGCAACTACTTCTGCTCCTGCAGCTTTTGTTAATTCTTCAAGTTCCTTTAGAGAAGTTGAAAGGTCAAAAGGTTTTGCTCCTATATCTGTTGCAACAATTATTGCTTTTTCTTTGTTTTTATCATTAATTATTTCCATGTCTTAATTATATATTATATTTAACACAAGTAAAATGTTTGTATAATCTCTTCTCTTTTCCTAAATAGTTTGCCTTAAATAAAATATAGCTTTATAATAAGGTAAAGTTTAATTTTAAGCCTTTGGAGGTTAAAACTTTATGAGAAGAGGAAAAAAATCTAGGGGGATAATAAGAAATTTATTTACCAGCTTACTCTTGCTAATAATTATATTTCTTGGCTACTCATATTATTGCATAGTCCCTGTTAAGGATATAAATGTTAGTGAGATTAAAAATTACAATAGCGATAATTATTTAAGCATAGAAGAAATTCCTAAAGATTTGCAGAATGCTTTTATTGCCATAGAAGACCACAGGTTTTATTCTCACTTTGGAGTAGATCCTATAGCAATTGTTGGATCTAGCATAGATAATATTAAAGCAAAATCTATAGTTAGAGGCGGTTCTACTATCACTCAACAATTAATAAAAAATACTTATCTTAGTCCTGATAAAAATTTAAAGAGGAAAATTCAAGAAGCCTTTCTTGCTATGCGACTTGAAAGAAGGCTGGATAAGGATGAAATTTTAGAGTTATATTTAAACACAATCTATCTTGCCCATGATTGTATTGGGGTTAAGGAAGCATCGCTTAGATATTTTAATAAAAATCCAAAAAACTTAAATCTTCCAGAAGCTGCCCTGCTTGCATCTATAACAAAATCACCTGCATATTATGCTCCTATTAAATTAAAGGAATTTAAGGCTCATGATAAAAATGCAATCAAAAGTGTTAGGATTGATGGTAAAAGATATA
The DNA here is from genome assembly GCF_000311865.1 of Peptoniphilus obesi ph1. GTDB lineage: Bacteria > Bacillota > Clostridia > Tissierellales > Peptoniphilaceae > Peptoniphilus_E > Peptoniphilus_E obesi. Next base: position 129,265 of record NZ_HE978580.1, read on the forward strand.
ATGTTTACATAAATGAAAATGCTATTTCTAGACAAAAAGTAGTTCTTACTAGGATGCATGAACTTGGGTATATGGATTATGATGATTATAGGGAAGCTATTGATTATCCAATTGAAAAAAGTATAAAGCCTGTTTTCTAATTACAAAAACTGTAGGAGGTTTGATGATGAAAAAATTTATAATAAGAGCAATATTAAATAAAGTTTATAAAAATATTACTAGTGGACGCAGTTCAAGAAAGATTAAAAAAACAAGACTTGCAAAGATAGCATTTTTACTTGCTAGGATTTCAACAAGAAATGTTAAGAAAAAAGTAAAATTTAATTAATTTTATAATTTTAAGCCTAATATCTCATGATATTGGGTTTTTTTATGAAAATTTTTAAAAACATCTAATAATTTCTAGTAAATATATAAATATTAGACGCTTGAAAAATATAATGTTAAACATTGTGTTTAGATTTATAAATAATAGATCTGCTAGATATCATTTAGCTAATAGAAACTATGCTATAATGTTACAGATTTGGAGGTAATATGAAAAATAAAATTTATATAGTTGGCCATAAAAATCCAGACACTGATAGTATTTGCTCTGCAATAGCCTTGGCTGAATTAAAAAACAAACTAGGCGTTGAGGCTGAACCTATTAGAACTGGCGGCTTAAATAGAGAAACGGAGTTTGTTTTAGATTATTTTAAAGTTGATAAACCAAGACTTAAAACTTCTATTAAACCTAAGATTAGAGATATAGAGATTGATGCTGCTTATTGTGTAACACCTAATTATTCAATGGCTGCTGCTATGGATTTGATTCAAAAAAATAATATAAATTCACTTCCTGTGGTTGATGATGATGAAAAATTAATTGGGGTTGTAAGTCTTTCAAATATAGCTGCTTCCTATATGGAGATATGGGATGATTCAATTATTGGAAGATCAAAAACTAGCCTTGAAAATATTTTAGAAGTTTTAAAGGGTAGCTTTGTCCATCTTCCAGAAAATCCTAGACCACTTTCTGGAAAAATGGCAGTTAAGGCTATTAAAAAACAAGATTTAATCGACGAGGGCGACATAATAATAATTGGTGATGATACAAAAGACCAAGAGGCTGTTATTAAAAAGAATATTTCTCTTTTAATTCTTACAATTTCAACCAAACTTGATGATGATTTACTAGAGCTTGCAAAGAAACATAGGGTTACTGTCATATCAACCGGTCTTTCATCTTTTATGACTTCTAGAATACTTCCTCAAGCAGTTCCTGTTGAGTATGTTATGACAAAGGATGACTTGGCTGTTTTCCACAAGGATGATCTCCTAGATGATGTAAGAGAACAAATGACTAGCTCAAGATTTAGATCTTATCCTGTTTTGGATAGCAAAAACCAAGTTGTTGGAAATATTTCTAGATATCATTTGATTTCTAATTTAAAAAAGAAGGTTATTTTAGTTGACCACAATGAAAGAAACCAATCTATTGATGATTTAGATTCTGCAGATATTGTTCAAATTATCGACCACCATAGGGTTGCCAATGTTGCAACTTCTGCACCAATATTTTTTAGAAATGAACCTGTTGGATCAACTTCTACAATTATTTCAAAGATGTTTTTTGAAAATGGTATCAAGCCTTCTAGAAAAATCGCAGGCTTGTTGTGTGCAGCAATAATTTCTGATACTTTATTGTTTAGATCGCCAACTTCAACTCCGACTGACAAGTTTGTTTTAAATAAAATGAGTAAAATTGCAGCAATAGATCCTGAAGAGTTTGCTATGGAAATGTTTAGGGCTGGAACAAGTCTTGAAGGTAAAAAACCAGAAGAACTTTTAAAAACTGATGTTAAAAATTTCACTTTTGAAGGGAAAAACGTAAGAGTTTGCCAAATTTTCACCATGGATTTAGATAGCACTGCATCTGTTGAAGATGATTTAAAAGAAGCTATGGAAGAATATTTAGAAAAAGAAAATGTTGAAAGCTTTATTTTAATGATTACGGATATCTTCAGAGAAATTTCTGAGGTAATTGTTGTTGGAAGTTTCAAAGAAGCTCTAGCAAGACAATTTGGAAAAGAAATTGTAAATAGCAAGTTTGTAGCTGAAGGACTTCTATCTAGGAAAAAACAATTAATACCGAAGTTAAGTTCAGCTGTAAGTGAAGATTAAAATAAATTAAAGTTTTATTAAAAATAATTTTAAGTTTTGAATTTAAAATTTGCATTAAAAATAATTTTAAGTTTTGAATTTAAAATTTGCATTAAAAAAAGATGGGTTTTATCCCATCTTTTTTTTTTTGCAAGAAAGAAGTTTTTAATCTTCTTCATTTTCTTTATCTTCTTGATCATTTTCACTTTCTTTAGCTGAATCAACATTTCCTCCAGTTAGAGAAATAACATCATCTGATTTTTCATTTTCTTTATTATCAGAAAGTTTTTCATCTTGATCTTGCTCTATATCTTTCTCAGAATTATCTAGTGGATCTTCTTGATTTACTGATAATTCTTCTGTTTTTATTGAGCCTGGATTATCATTTTCATGATTTTTTAATATATCCATAAATTGTTCACCAGTTATGGTTTCTTCTTTTAAAAGATAAGCAGCAATTTCATGAAGAGCATTAATATTATCTTTTAAAATATTTATAGCTTTTTCATGAGCGGCATCAATTATCTTTTTAACTTCAAGATCAATTTTGTGCTCTGTTTCTGGAGAGCATGCAAGACTTGCATCTCCGCCAAGATATTTATTAGTTTGTGTTTGTAGAGCTACAAAACCAAATTCATCTGTCATACCAAATTGAGTGACCATAGCTTTTGCAATTTTTGTTGCTTGTTCTATATCATTGGATGCACCTGATGTTCTCATATTAAAGATTAATTCTTCTGCTGATCTACCACCTGTTAATGTTACTATTTTGTTAAATAGTTCATCTTTTTGCATCAAGAATTTTTCTTCTTCATCAACCTGCATAGTATAACCTAGGGCACCTGATGTTCTTGGAACAATGGTTATTTTATGAACTGGAGCTGAATTAGTTTGTTTAGCAGCAACAAGGGCATGCCCAACTTCGTGGTAGGCGATGACTTCCTTTTCTTTAGGAGATATAACTGCGTTCTTTCTTTCATATCCAGCAAGAACTACCTCAACTGATTCTTCTATATCTCTTTGGGTCATCTTGTCTCTGCCTTCTTTAACTGCTCTTAGAGCAGCTTCATTTATCATATTTGCAAGATCTGCTCCTGATGCACCAGCAGTTGCCTTGGCAACTTGTTCATAATCTATGTCATCAACTTTTTTTATTTTTCTAGCATGAACCTTTAAAATAGCAGTTCTGCCTGCTAAATCTGGTAACTCAACTGGAATCCTTCTATCAAATCTGCCTGGTCTAAGTAGGGCTGGGTCTAAAATTTCAGGTCTGTTTGTCGCAGCTAAAATTACAACTCCATCTTTTCCTTCAAAGCCATCCATTTCTGATAAAAGTTGGTTAAGAGTTTGTTCTCTTTCATCGTTTCCAGAAAATCCAGCAGCGTCACGTTTTTTACCAATTGTATCAATTTCATCAATAAAAACTATACAAGGAGCTTTTTCTTGGGCTTGTTTAAATAAATCTCTTACCTTAGCTGCTCCAAGTCCAACAAACATTTCAACAAATTCTGAACCAGAAATTGAGAAAAATGGAACATTGGCTTCTCCTGCAACAGCTTGTGCAAGAAGTGTTTTTCCTGTTCCTGGAGGACCTACAAGTAAGGCTCCCTTAGGAAGTTTTGCCCCTATTTGTGTATATTTTTTTGGATCATGCAAGAAGTTTACTATTTCAGTCAAAGCTTCTTTTGCTTCGTCCTGACCGGCAACATTTTTAAAAGTTATGCCATCTGTTGATTGAACGTAAATTTTAGCATTTGACTTACCAAAACTCATTGGTCCAACTCCGCCCCCTGCTCCCATTTTTTTGCTTATTATTTTAGAAAATATATACCAAACTAAAACCAACATCAAAACTGTTGATCCAAATGATAGCAACATTCCAACTATTGGATTTAATTCAGGTGGATATTCCCTATCAAAAGTTATTCCTTGTTTGTGCAAAAACTCAGGAAGGTCTGGATCATTAAAACTTGATGTTTTATATTTTTGCACTTTTCCATTTTCTTTACCTTCAAAAACTATTTCTTTTTCTAGTACATGGGCTTTGGTTATTTTTTTATTTTCTGCCATATCTAAAAACTTACTATAGTTTACCACTTCTATATCGCTTGGATTTACTATTCTTTGCCTTGTAAAATACGGAACAGTAAACATCAGGATAATAGCCAAAATATAATAAATAATCATGGGATTATTATTAAAGTTTTTTGGTCCTTTCCCTGAATTGTCCTTTTTATTATTTAGATTTTTATTTTCATCATCAAAAAACAATTAAACACTCCCCTTCTATATTTTTAAAATCAATTATCTTTTAATAACCTACTTCATGGGTAATTATAATATATATATACCTTGATAGTATAGATTATAATCAACATTTTATAAGGAGGATTTATGAAAATTAAAAGAAATATATTTAACATATCGATGATACTTATTGCAGTTTTTTTACTTGTAGCTTGCAAAAACCAAGCTTCTAATGAAGTTAGTAACAATAATGAAAATGATCCTAAAACTTATGCTATGAATCTTTATTATCCTAGCAAGGCATATATTGTTGATGGTAATGAAGATGAAAAATTTATAAGTCAAGAAATAGAAGTTTCTGATCCAACAGATATCAAAAAAGATATTGAAAAATTAAAAGATGCTAGTAATGCAAAAGATAACTCCAAGGATATTTATCCTGCTCTATCTGAAAATCTCGTAATAAATAAGATTACAGAAGAAGATGGAAAATATACTGTTGATATTTCTTCTGAAAATCTAAATGGTGGTAGTTTAGAAGAAGATATAATTATTTCTTCAATTGTTAATTCTATCCTTTCTATAAGGTCTGAAAATGGAAAATATGCAAAGTCTGTTAGGTTTTTAGTTGATGGAGAACCTAGTTCAACACTCTTGGGACATGTTTCAATTGAGGAAGAATTTACAGAAAGTTTATAAACATAAAAAATAACCCTTGATA
>NZ_HE978580.1:135420-160792 GCF_000311865.1 Peptoniphilus obesi ph1
TATCAAGGGTTATTTATTTGCCTTCTATTTTCCATGGCAGTTGAAATTGTTAATTCGTCATAATATTCTAAGTCTCCTCCAACAGGAAGTCCATATCCAATTCTTGTAACTTTTATATCTATATCTCCTAAAAGTCTAGAAAGATAAAGCGCAGTTGTATCTCCATCCACTGTTGGATTTGTCGCTATTATAACTTCTTTTATTTCTTTATCTGAGAGTCTATTTAAAAATTGCCTAATTGTTAAATCTTCAGGTCCAGATCTTGAGTTTGGCGACAACACTCCATGCAAAACATGGTAGAGACCATGATAACAATTAGATCTTTCCATCGCTTCTATATCTTTTGGATATTCAACAACACATATCTGAGACCTATCTCTTTTAAAATCTGAACATATCTCGCAAGGATCTTTATCTGTAAAATTTGAACATATGCTACATCTTTTTACATTTTCTTTTGCACCAACTATTGAAGATGCAAGTTCATTTACGCTTGATATATCCTGGTCAATTATATAATAAGCAAGCCTTTGAGCTGTTTTTTCTCCAATGCCTGGTAGCTTTCTTAACTCTCTTATTAAATTTTCAATAGATTTAGCTCTAGTCTTCATCTTATAGGCCTGGTATATTTAAGCCGCCAGTTAATTTACCCATTTCATTGTTAGTTTTTTCTTCAGCAGTTCTTAAAGCTTCGTTTACTGCTGCAACTACTAAGTCTTGAAGCATATCTACATCATCTGGATCAACTACATCAGGATCAATTTCAACTCTAACAAGTTCCTTGCTACCGTTTACTACTGCTTTTATAGCTCCTCCACCTGCATTTGCTTCAAATTCTTGTTCTTTAAGATTTTCTTGCATTTCTTCCATTTGTTTTTGAAGCTTTTGTACTTGCTTCATCATATTATTTACATTCTTTCCTTGTGGAAATCCTTGAAATCCTCTAGCCATAATTCCTCCTATATTCTATTTAAATTTTCTTTACCAATTATTTTTTCTAGATTTCTTATAGCTTCTTGCTTTTTTTCATCTTTATCTAGTATAAATCTTACACTTATATCTCTATTATAATAGTTATTTAGAAAATCTTCGACAAATTTTGTGTTTTCTTGGTTGGATATTGCTTCATAATTAAAAGCATCAGCCCTATCATATTCTATTATAAGGGTTTTATTTTTATAGTCGACTGCTTTTCCAGAACTAAGTAGAATTGGGATATTCATCCTGCCTCTTTTTCTAAGTTCAATCAAAATATTATTCCAATCACTTTTTATATTCTCTATGGATAAATCATCTTCATCTTTTGAGTCTAAGTCTTGAGAATTTTTTTCTTCTTCTTTTTTTTCAAGCTTATCTTCTTTTTCTATTTTTTCTTCTTTTTCAGGCTTGATTGTTTTTTCATCAATAGTATTTATATTTTCTACTTGCCTTTTATTTTCTTTAAGATCTTTTTTTTCTTTAACTTCTTTGTTTTCTATTTGTCCTAAATTTTTTAAATTATTATTTTTAGGATCAGCAATATAATCCTCTAGCTTTTTTATCCTTGCTTCTAAAGAATTTGAACTTAATTCAACTATTTTGATTATATTCATCTCAAGAATTGTTCTTTTGTCCTGAGCATATTTCATATCAGCTAGCATCTTATTTAAAATATTAATAATTTCTAGCAAAGTTGTATTATCCATAATTTCTGCTAATTTTCTATATGAATCAAGGTCTGTTGTATATAAAAGTTCCTTTGGATCTTCAATTAATTTTATCACTAAGATATCTCTTAGTCTTTTTATCAATTCATCAACTAGAATTAAAATATCCTTGCCATCCTTATACACAAGGTCTAATTGATCTATTGCAGCTCTTAAGTCTTTGTCTATTAAAGTCTTTATCAAATCATAAATTAATTTTTCAGACGAAATTCCCAAAACATCAATTGCAATATCATAACTTATATAGTCTTGGTCAATTGATAAGAGTTGATCTAAAATAGAAAGTGAATCTCTCATAGATCCGTCACTATTATTCGCTATTAATTCAAATACTTTCTTATCACAAGACCTGTTTTCATTTTTGCAAATCTTTTCCAGATTTTCTACTATTTTTTCTTTTGATATTCTTACAAAATTATATTTTTGAGTTCTTGATAAAATAGTTGCTGGAATTTTTTCAATTTCAGTTGTTGCCAATATAAAAATTAAATGGCTTGGTGGTTCTTCTAAAACTTTTAAAAGAGCATTAAAAGCTCCCTTAGATAACATATGAACTTCATCTATTATATAAACCTTATATTTTAAATTTTGAGGTGGATAAACTACCTTTTCTTTTATATCCCTTATATCATCTACTCCGTTATTAGAAGCAGCATCCATCTCTACAACATCAAGAGATCTATCAGATGATATGGCTTTGCAGTTTTCACATTCATTACAAGGCTCTCCATCAATAGGATTTAAACAGTTTACTGCCTTTGAAAAAATCTTCGCAGCTGATGTTTTTCCAGTACCTCTTGTCCCAGAAAAAACATATGCATGAGAAATTTCATTCTTTTTTATTTGATTTCTAAGAGCCCTAGTAATATTATCTTGTCCAAGCAAGTCTTCAAATTTTTCAGGTCTATATTTTCTATACAATGCCCTATACATTATCTCACCTCCATAATATTATAATATTTAAACTTTACTTAAATTATATCTTAAAGTCTGGATAAGATTAAGTTTTAAGTGGTAATTTCTAATTAAAAATAAATTTCCAATAGATTTAACAACTTTTTCACATACTTTTCACACTCAAACTATAAATTAATAACTGTAAAAGAGAGTATGAAATATTACTTATAAAATATTTTGGAGGTATAAATAATGAAATTAAAAAAAGTTTTAAGTATTGCAACTGTTGGAGCACTTATGGTAGGTATGGTAGGATGTAACTCAGCTAAAACTAACGAAGAAGCAGCTACTAACAACGCTGTAGAAGAAACTCAAAACGCTATCAACGAACAAGCTGAAGCTAACAAAAACCAAGTAGAAGCTAACGCTCAACAAGAACAAGCTGAAGAAGCTCAAGCAGAAGCTGAAGTTGAAGAAAACGCTGAAGCAGCTCAATAATTTAATTTAGATTTTAAAAGGAAAGCTTATTGGCTTTCCTTTTTTTATTTATATAAAAGATTTGCAAAGCTTATGTTATAATATTATGCAAAGAAGGTGATGTAATGTTTTGCCCTAATTGTGGGAAAAAAGTTTCTGATCAGGACAACTATTGTAAATTCTGTGGTAAAAATATTAGAAATGTAAAAATTACAATCGATACATTAGACCAAGAAACTGATGATTTATCTTACAAAAAATCAGAAAATAAAGGCACTAGCCAATCTACAATTGTTTTTAAACCTCTAGATAAAGATAAACTCGATGATATTAATTCTACTAACAGAATTAAGAGTATTATTGATGAGGTTGATAAAAAAATATCTAATAATATAGATCAATATAAATCAAATTCATCTCTAGCAGACCATGCCCAAGGTCCAAAGCTAGAAAAAAACGAAGAATTGAAGGATTTCTCTAAGGACCAAGAAAAGTTTAAAACTTTAAAACCAACTAATAAGATTATCGAAAGAGATAGTTTTGAAGATTTTGAGTCTGATAATTTTGATGATTCTGTTAAAAAGAAATCAGGCAAGAAAAAAAGATCCTTAAAAGAAATGTGGTCAGATTTTATAAATGAAGATGATGATGAATTTTCAATTTTCTCTTCTGTCGAAGAAGATATTGAAGAAGATAATAAAAATGTTGAAATAGCTGCAACTAGCTATCATCCAGAGTCCATGGAAAATACTATGGATATTCCAAAAACTGAAATTGAAAACGCTCTTAGTAATTCTATTTATGTAAAATCTAAAAAAGCTGATGAAAAATCTGATAAGTCCGAAAAATCTGAATACATAGAGGATTTAAATACAAATATAATTTTTGATAAAAATAATAAAAATTATGATGCTGTATTAATTGACTCTAAGAATATGGATGAAGATATTGATGAAGATATTAAGGAAGATAAAGAAGTTGAATCTTTAAATTATAAATCTTTTACAGATATGGTTAATAAACAGCTAGATCTTGAAAAAACAAAATCTGAATCTGAAAAGGATGAAAAAGATGATGAGTCTTTGGAAAAAGATAATACAGGAATTATAAATAAATTAAAATATAAATTTAATAATAAAGATCATAGCGATGATAAAGATAAAGATGCTGATAAGGATTTAGGAAAAACTATTTCTAAAAATATTGAAGAAGTTGAAGAAGCTGAAGAAAAACCAAAAACAGATGCTAATTTATCTGAAGATAGTAAGCCTAAAGAAGAAAGTATAGGCAGTGATTTAAAGGTTGATTCAACTGTTAAAGATAAAAAAGATTATAAAAGTTTTATCTACCAAAATATTTTAAAATTTAATGGACTTATGACAAATACCAAAAATAAAATAAAAGAAAAAACAAATGAGAAATATGAAAGATTTTTACTTATAGCTGCTTGTCTATTATCAATAATACCAGTCATTATAGCAAGTTTATCAATTAGTTTATCTTTTAGTTTTTCCATAGTGTTTTTAATTGTTATAAAAATCTTATTAAAGCTAGCACAATTTTACTTATCACTAAGTGTTACGGTTGATAAAGCGTGGATTGATACTAGCCCAGCTGAAATAAAAGAAAATGTTGTATTTAATTATTTCATCTGTGAAATTTTCCTTTTATTAGGATTTTTAGTATCACCTTTTAATGGATATTTGCAATTTGATATTTTAAGTGCCTTTACTCCACTACCTCTTGCAACTATATTGGTAACTATACTGGCTGTTTTGATTTCTATTTGGCAATATTGGGGACAACTTAAAAAACAAGAAAAACTTAATTTTATAGCTTGGTATGTCATTGTATTTTTAGTAATCGACTTCTCTGCTAAAATATTTTTTGTATTTGCAAATTTAATAATCAATTAAAATTTATTTTAAACAAAGTATTTCAATAAAAAGAAATGCTTTGTTTTTTTATTTTTGCCTAGCTTTTATACTAAGCTAATTTAGGGTACAATTACTATATCTGAATGGAGGAAAAATTTTGAAATATATAGATGTTAAAAGTCAATTAATAGAATATTTTAAAAATGGTGAGACAAAAAGCTCTGATTATAAAGTTGGAGCTGAATTTGAACACTTTATTATAGATAAGAAAACTTATAAAACAGTTTCATATTATGGGAAAAACGGAGTTGGAGAAAGCATTGGAGAACTTTGTGAAATTTTTTCAGCTGATCCTATAAAAGATGGAGATTATATTTTAGGTTTCCAAGCTGAAAATTTTGCTATATCTACAGAACCTGGATCTCAATTTGAAGTGAGCATCAAGGCACAAGACTCAATAGAAAAATTAGAAAAAATCTACCTTGATTTTATAAACACAGCAAAAAACTTATTTAGTAAAAAAGGTCAATATATGCTTTGCCTTGGCTATCATCCAGTTACAAAAATAGACGAAATTACCCTACTTCCTAAAGAGAGATATAGACACATGTTTGAGCATTTCAAAAAAAGAGGAAGCATGGCACACAATATGATGAAGGGGTCTGCTTCTGTTCAAGTGGCTTTGGATTATACATGCGAAGAAGATTTTAAGGAAAAATACTTTGTTGGCTCAGCCATTAGTCCAATCCTTTATTCAATCTTTGATAATTCTCCAATCTTTGAAAATAAGCCTTATGAAGAACATAATCTTCGTGAAAAAATTTGGGAAAATACAGATTCTGAAAGATCTGGACTTTTAAAGCTTGGCTTCGATGAAGACTTATCCTATGAAAAATATGCAGATTTTATCTTAAATACCACTCCTATTTTTGAAGAAAAAAACGGAAAAGTATTTGATGTTAGTGACAAAAAATTATATGAAATCTTTGAAGAAGATGATGGAGAAGATTTAATCTTTCATGCTATATCAATAGTATTTCCAGATATTAGACTTAAAACTTATGTAGAGTTTAGAATGTTTGATTCCGTTCCTTATCCTCTAAATTATTCAATAGTAGCCTTGTTAAAAGGATTATTCTATAGTAAGGAAAATTTAGACCAGCTAAAAGAAAAATTTAAATCAGTCGACTATCAAACTTGCATCCAAGCAAAAGTCGACAGCGAAAAATATGGTCTAGCTGCTAAATACCTAGGAAAAACCATACTAGAACATGCTAATGAACTTGTAGAAATGGCAAAATCTGGACTTATTGATGAAGAGAAAAAATATCTTGATCCTTTAGAAAAACTTTTAGCAAGCAAAAAAACTAGAAAAGAAGCTATGTTAGAAATTTTAGAAGATCAAGGATTGGAAGGTCTAATCAAGGAAAGTATCTTAGAGGTGGAAGATGAACAATAAATACGCAGAAGAATTTTATCAAATAGTAAAAGAAGATCCAAAAAAATACTTTGAAGATTACAAGAATTTGCAAAAAAGAATAGACTCTGACTTTAAAGAAGTTACTGGCAAGGTTGTAAATAACTTGTACCAAGGCTATTTTTATAATAAAGATGAAAAAGAATTTTTCTCTCAAATAGCTGACATGCTTATGAATATAACTAGAAAAGTTACAGAAAATTATCTAAAAGATGAAAGTTATAGAAAATTATTCAACTTCCCTAAAGTTTTAGAAGATTTAATAATGCATGATCCTAAATATGATATTCCCGTTCCAATTTGCAGGTATGATATGTTTTACAGAGACAAGGACAATATCAAATTTTGTGAATTTAATACAGATGGCACCTCAGCCATGAACGAAGAATATATAATTGGTAGAGAACTAGAATCTTCCCTAGCCATGAAAAAATTCAATGAAAAATATAAATCAGAAAATATCAACACTTTTGAACCTTGGGTTGAAGAATCAATAAATATCTACAAAAAATATTGCAATAAAAAAGAAAAACCAAATGTAGCAATTGTAGATTTTATGGATGTTGGAACTCAAGCCGACTTTGTATATTTCAAAAGATTTTATGAAAAGGCTGGCTATAATTGTGAGATCTGTGACATTAGAGATTTAAAATATAAAGATGGAAAGCTAATGCACGATGATTATGAAATTGATTTAATTTACAGAAGATTTGTAACCATAGATTTTCTAAACCATATAGATCAGCTAGAAGATTTTATAAAAGCCTATTATGACGATGCTTTTATAATGCTTGGATCTTTTAGATCACATATTATGCATTCAAAATTAATTTTTTATGCCCTATTAAAAGATCAAAGCCTTGCCTTTTTAAATGATGAAGAACAGGAATTTGTAAAAAAACATATACCTTTTACTGATATATTATCAAAAAATAATAAGGATGAGGTTATAGAAAACAAAGACCAATATATTATCAAACCTTTCGATGGCTATGCTTTAAGCGGAGTTTTCGTTGGAAAGGACCATTCCCCTTCCGAATGGGAAAAGATTGTAAATAAAGCACTTGAAACTCCTTATATCTACCAGGAATATGTAAATCAAATTCCAAAAAAATACGTAGATTTTACAGATGATGGACAAGCAGTTTTAGAAGATTATTTCTCAGTCGTTGGACTCTACATTTATAATGAAAAATTCATTGCCCCTTACACAAGAATCGGTAAAGAAAATGTTGTCGGAGGAACAAGCCATTACTTCGTTGCACCTAACATATTAATTTGTTAAAATAAAAATAGGTGATTTGATGGATTTATCAGGATTTTTAAGTGAATATTTTAGTGAGGAATTAGTAGTATTTATAATATCTATGCTGCCATTTTTTGAACTCAGGCTAGCAATTCCCCTTGGAATTTCACTTGGACTTTCGATAGAAAAAACATTTTTGTATAGCTATATAGGATCCATGATACCTTCAATTTTAATAATTTATTTTATTAGAAAAATATTCAATTATCTAAGAAGTATTGGACTACTCAAAAATACAATAAAAAAACTGATTAAAAAATCTAATTTAAAATATGAAAATTTAATGAAATACAAAATGCTAGGCTTATTTTTCTTTGTGGCAATTCCTCTTCCGGGGACTGGCGTTTGGTCGGCATCTTTAATTTCTGATGTCGTCAACTTAGATAAAAAACTATCGCTAGTTACAATTGCACTTGGAAATTTTACAGCCGGAATTTTGATCCTAAGTTTGAGTCATATAGCATTTAATTAAAAATAGCCTAAGCTAATTAAAGCCTAGGCTATTTTTTATTCTTCTTTTAATTTTTATATTGGTCTGCAAATTAAAACTTAACAACTCCAACAAAAATACCCTCCTTACTGGTTTGTCCAGCATATCAACTTGATAATTAATAAAGAGGTTTTTTATATAGTCTACTAATTAATTTTAAATTTAATTATGAAATATTGATTCTAAATTCTTTTTGACGAGTTTTAATAATTCTTTGGTTAATTTTTGGATATCTTCTCCTAGTATTATTCCCCGAGGGTATTTGAATTTATCATTCCAAATATAGTTAAAAGTTTTTGTATCCATGCTGCTAATTTTTCCTATTTGTATTGCATAGATTTCTATGTCCTTGTCTATTAATTTTTTTACTATTTCTCTTGTTGCTCCTGGAAAAGTCGATGCTCCATCTGTTATTTCAAATATTATTTTGTATTCTTTTTTGTTTTCTATCCTTTGTTTTTGTCCTGGACTTATATTTTTATATATTTCTCCGAGACAAGCTGCATCGTCGGTTGTTCCGTCTTCTGCATTTATTTTTACAAGAGATGATATTATTTTACTTTCTTCTAAATCTTTTTTATCTTCAAAGTTTTTGATTTTGTAGTGATCTCTTCCAAAAAACCAAGTCTCTGTTAAAACTTCAATTTTTTGATTTGTTTTCCCTGCTTCTATCTGCAAGTATTTATTGAAGTCTTGTATTGATAGAAGTGTTACTGCTAAAGTTTTTCTTGTAGCTTCAATTTTTTCTTTGTTCATTGAGCCTGAATTATCTATTAAAAATGAGATTTCAATTTTTTCTGGCAACATTTTATTTTGAGATTCTAAGAAGTTTTTATTAAATATTTTTAAATTTTTATAATTACCCTTCTGCTCCGCTTCTATAAATTCTGGATAATTATATATTAAATCATCCACATTCAGCTTGCCCTTGATTTGTCTATTTCTTTCTACATTCACTTCTTTTTTCGCTGAACCTATTAATTTTTTCCAAAATTCTCTCATTTCTTCTCTTTGAGCTTTGGTTTTATTTGCATAGAAATTAAATAAGTCTATTTCGTCCTTGCTTAGTCCATAGTCTTGCATGATTTTTCTATTGTGCTCTTCTGTAGAAGATATATTATTTATTTCTTGATTTAAAATTTCTTCTAAACTTTCTTCTACTTCTCTTCTTGTGGATTCTAATTTGCTTCCTGACTTTTCTTTTTGACTTTTTTCAAAGAATTTTTCCCCTGCTTCTTCGCTGCTATTTTCGCTTGTCCCCATGGAGTCTATTTCTTCTATCCAATATTTTTTAAAGCTTGGATAGATAAAGGACTTTATTAGCGGATCTCTTTTTTTAATTCCCTGGTCCTGATTTATTTCTTTTATAAGTTCTTTATTTAAAAAGCTATAAATGGACTGAGATAAAATTTTCGAATCAAACTTTTCTTCTATTTCAGATTTTAAATCTCTGTTTTCTTTATATAGGTCCCAAATTAAAAAACTTTTTGCAAAGGCTTGGTGAGAAAGGTCTGAAAATATTTCTTCTGCATCTTTTTTGCCTCTCATATATTCTATAATTTTCCCCTTTTCTTCCTCATCTCTATAGACTGGGCAAGTTTCTAAAACTCTTAAAAAACCTGCATATTTATCCATTTGAAATAAAAAATCTAGGATTTCTTTTTTTACATATTCTCTTAAAAATTTTGCTTCTATTTTATTTTCTTCATCTACAAGCTGGTCTACTTTTTTTGAAATATAATGTGTCATCTCATCTATTTCTTTTTTCCAGTTTATTTGCCTAGATAAATAAACTTTTGCATTTTGCTTCCAATCTGGATATAGGGCAAGCTCATAATAGATATGAAACAAGATTTCATTGTTGTCTAAGTCCTCATCTAAAAAACTAGCTAGGGGCAAGTATAAGATAGCTTCTTTTGGCTTGAGTAAAAATTTTTCTAGATTTTCAGATCCAATATATCTAAGGCCTGGCTCTCTAGTAAAAGTAGATAGAGATTGTTTTTGTTTTTCTAAAAATATTTTAAGATTTGCTTCTGCTTCTTTTTTTAATTTGCTTTTATCTAGAGTTTCTCTATTAATTCCAAACATTTTTAAGCTCCTATTATTTATATAAGTCTAAATCGTAAAGTTTTTCAATTGAGTTTAATCTATCTATTTTCAAGATATAAAAGTTGCCGTCTAAGTCTAGGCCTAAATAATTTGAAGGATCCAAGACTACTAAGTTCATTAAGAAAATATCATCTTGGCTAATTTTTGAATTTACTTTCCACTCTCCAAAATTTTCCTCAAAAAGATATAAAAAACCATCTGCTGTCAAGATAATTGCCGTTCCCTCATTAGTTTTAATATTAAATAAATCGCCCTTTAATTCTTTTTCTGATTTTTTTATTTCTTTTCTTTCTAAATCATATAGGATAAGTCTTCCTTGATTTCCCAAGATTGCACAAGTTTTTCTATCAGAATTTTCATTTTCTAAAATTTCTAATTTATTTATAGGGCCATCTAAGATTTTTATTTTTTCTTCTATATCTATTTGATTTTCTTGGACTTTTACTTGTAAAAAATCTCCGCTACTTGTTGCGATTGCAAATTTTGACCTAGAAATTTTTACCAAGTATCTTATTTCATCAACCAAGTCTGATAAACTTATTTCAGATTTTATTTCAAATCTTAAATCAGCCCTATTGATTTCTAGTAATATCAATTGGTCTTTAGCTGTTTGGCATATAAATTTATTTTCATCTAGCTTAATTACATTTTCAAAGCTTTCAAAATCCTTATCAATTTTATTAATCTTTAAATTATTTATATTTTCGAAAACATCTTTTATATCTTTGCAAGAAAAGACAAATATTTGTCCACTTGCAGTAAAAACTAAAGTCTGGTCTTTATCTAGTGGATAGATTGCAATTACTAGCTTTTTAAAATCTTTAATAGCTGGACTTAATTCTATTTTTCCATCTTGTCTGTCTAAAATCCTAGCAAAATACATTTTTAAGTCTGAGCCTGCAAAGATAAATATATCTTTTTCTACTTCTAAGTAGCTTTTTAAATAGCTATTAAACTCGTATGTTCCTTCCATTTTTACTGGTAAAATATTTATTTTAGTCTCATAAATATCTGGAGCATAAAGTCTGTAATATGGCAAAAGTTCTCTCAGGATTGTTTTTTCTTTTTCTTCCACTTCTAGTAATTGATCCTTAAAATTCTCTTTTAGTTTGCCATCTTCTAGAGTTTTATTTAAGTCTTCTCTTAGTTTTATTAAGTTTTTCTTAAATTGATTTGTATCTACTGAAAATTTCATTTTTTATTATTTTCCATATCTGTTAAATAATCTAAAAGATATTTAGAATGTTCTAATCGATTTAATCTTTGGTCTAAATTCTCATATTCTTCTATCGAGATTTTATCTTCCTGGTCAATTTCTTTTAAAAATTCTTTTAAAGCATCCGGTAATTCTTTTCTTTCTGGTGCTGGACCAAATATTATTTTTATTAGGTCCAGATAGCTTAAAGTCTCTGTTTCTCCCCTTGTATATTCATAGGGTCTGGTCCTTACATCTTCATATTCTTGGCTTACTTTGCCAAGATTTTCATTTTTGATAGTCCAACCTTCCGATTCTTTGAAAAATCCAAATCGCACAGCTTGAGATAAAATATAAGCTTGGTCTTTTGGATTTGTGATTGAGCTGATAAAGCCATCCCACAAGGCTAGACTTAAGTCTTTTTCTTCGCCTAAATTCCAATTATCCAATACTCTTAATATATTTCTAAGTGATAGGACAGATTCTTTAAGTTTTGGCATATCAGAAGATGAATCTTTATCCTCACTTGCAACAAGTTTGCCCATAAAAACTTCCTGGGTTATTCTAGATAATTGAGTTAGATTAAAAAGTTCCTCTAGTGTTCTTCTTGGAGTTGGAATATGAAGATTGCCCTTATTATCAGCAAGTCTTACTAATAAAATCCTAAATAGTTCATTTTTCTTATTATCAACTTGATTTTTTAAAGATCCCCTTGTATTTTGGTCTACATAATTATATTCCATGGTTAGAAAACGAGATTTAAAAGCTGGGTTGAGCTCATTTGTCGCCTCATAGCTTACAGATTCTGTTGATAAGTTTCCAGTTCCTATTAGTCCAAAACCTTTTTGTATTTTCACTGGACCAACTCCTGTTATATATGCTTTAGAGCCAATTTTACTTTGTAAAATATCATTCAAGCCTATTAAATTTTGCATGGCTATGGTATTAAGTTCATCGATTATAACTGGTTTTCCGTTTTTTACAGCTAGTAAAATTTCTCTTTCTATTTTCTTTACTACCGTTCCATAAGTCGTATTTCTAGCAATAAATATTTCTGAAATACTATCCCAAACCTTACTTTTAATTAAATCTTGTTTTTCTGGATCTATATCATTTAATTCTTTGCCATGAACCTTCGTCCATTTAAAATATTGGTCTACAACTTCATCTATCATTTCTAGGTTGGACTCATCAGCAGCAGCTTTTTCTAGAGATAAGGTCTTTTCCACAAACATATCTTCATATGTTAGATTATAAGATCCTGATATAAAGTATGGATTTATATATTCCATTTCTTCCTGATTTCCTTCTCTTAGAAGTTTTTTATAGTAATTTCTTCTAGCTTCTTTTATTTCTCTAAATTTTTCTAGCACTTCTTCTTGGCTAGCATTTTTATTTTTCAAAAACCATTTTTCCATTTCTTCTTCTAATTCTTTTTGAATAATATTTTCTAGCCTAAATTCAATTGCTGCCTCTCTTGCTATTTGAGTTTTTCCACTGCCCAAGTGTCCTATTATATAAACTGGAGTTGCTTGTTTTAAAGATTCTATAATTTTTTTCTTTGCAGTTAATACATAATTAACTTCTACAAGTCCCTTATTGTAGCCAGTTTGTATATCTCTTAGTAATTGTCTATGATAATAAAATTCCCAAGCTTCTTGTGAAAAATTAACAAGATCTTTTAATTTCCTAGAGTATTCATTAATTTTATCTATCCTGTATCTTGTTTGAAAAGTGCTGGCATGAAAATTACCATTATAAATTTCTTGGCTTTTATTTCTCTCCATCTCCAGAAAAAACTTTTCGTAGTCAATTAAATTTTCTAGTTCTTCTATTAATTTTTTTTGATAATTTTTTTCAGTCTTTAAATAATTTTCATATCTCTTTAATATTGAATTTTCTAGACAATCTTGTCTTTTATCTTCATAATTTCTAAAACTTTTAAAAAATTCTCCTGATTCTAGTTGCGAATTTTCTTTATCTTCTGCTGCTTCTTGCCTTAAAGCATCTTCATATAGTTTTTGAATCTCATCCAAACTAGGAATAGCTTGATCTTTCAAGATCTTTTTATCCATGAGAATACTCCTCTGTTTATTAGTATAAAAAAGGGACGATTAAAAACCGTCCCAATTTCTATAATAAATAATAAAATATCTTAAATTATGTTAAATTCTTTTAACATTTCTTCTATTTCAGTTCCCTTTATAAGTTTTGCTATTTTTCTCTTTTCTAGTGGGCTAAGTGGAAGTTCAGGTTTTTTACCATCTAATAGAGAATTCATTCCATTTAGAAGATACCTAATGTCATATCTTGAAGCATAAACTTCTGGCACAGCTTTTTCGACTCCGCAAAGCACATATACTGCTTCCATAGCTGTTCTTCCTGAGTATTCTGTTGTAAATACTGTATCTCTTCCTGGATCGTCAAGAGTTTCTGCAAATTGTCCTAAGAAGGCAAAGTTCACTCCTCCCTTAGGCACAACTAGTGGTCTATCGCCAAATTTTCTAGGCATAAATTGAGCTGTAATGTAGGGCATCATAACTGGCACAGCTGTACAAGTTTCTGCAAGTGCATCAATTTCATTTACTGGAACACCTATGTGGTATAACCATTCTTTTGTAATTTCTTTTCCTGTACAATCTCTCATTTTCTTTTTGATATAGTCGCCTTCAACATCTGTAAATAGTCCGTAAACCCATACAGCTATATCATTTTTAGGTTGTTCTGGATATTGTCCTTGTCTATTTATTGTCCAAGATATTAACCAACTTGAATCTACACAAGTTACTAGACCACCAGTAACTGTTTTTCCAGTATAAGGACTTCTCTTTGTAATTTTTTCAATGTATTTTATAACAGAATCATCGTGGCAAGTTATTGTACATGATTCCCAATTACTTTTTTCTACATCAGAGCAAAATACTTCAGGCTTACCAAAGTCATCAGATTTTTTAGCAATGTTTTTCCACATTTCCCAGCAACCAGTTTGTTCATCTGAAAGTTCTGCTGGTGTGTTATCATCACCATAACTTGAGTTTTCTGTCATAGATCCATTAGTTATAAATAAAAGATCATTTTCTGTTAAGTCAATAGACTTATCATTGCCATCCTTATCTTCAGCTATAATTTTTGTAGCAACTTTTTTATTTTCAGAAATATCAAAATCTACATCTGTTACTTTAATATCGTATTGGAAATTACATCCATGGTCTTCAAGGTACTTAACCATTGGCTTAACAAGTGAATTGTATTGGTCGAATCTTGTATATCTTGCTGCTGATAGGTCAGTAAATCCATCTACATGGTGGATGAAACGATTTAAGTATAGTTTCATTTCCAGTGCAGAGTGCCAATTTTCAAAGGCAAACATTGTTCTCCAATAAGTCCAGAAATCTGAATTTAAAAGTCCATCAGAAAAAATATCTTCAATTGCTCTATCTTCAAGGTCTTCATCTCTTGTCATACAAAGTTCTGCAATTTCTTTAACTTGGTCTTGAGTTAAATTAAAATTACCATCATCATATTTTTCACCTTGCTTGTGGGTGATACGGCAATTGCTGAAGTTCGGATCGTCATAATTTGTGTAATAATAAGAATCCAACACGCTCATTTCTGGATCTTCAATACTTGGAATTGAGCTCCAAATATCCCACAGACATTCAAAATGAGCTCCAGTTTCTCTACCACCACGAGCAACATATCCCCTAGTTTCCATGCATTTACCATCCAGTGATCCTCCAGCTATATCTAATTGTTCTAAGAAAGTAATTTTTTTACCTTCCATGTGAGCATCTCTAATTAAAAAACATGCTGCACTAAGTGATGCAACTCCTGTTCCAATTAAATAAGCAGATTTTTCTTCAATTCCTTCAGGTTTTCTTGTCTTAACTAATCTTTGAAAATCTCCGTTTGTAAGTTGCAATCTTTTATCATAAGTTTTAAGTTCCATAATATCCTCCTTTAGTAGTCTTTATCATTTCTTCTATCTTAATTAGAACACTATTCTGATAAAGTATCATCTACCAAAAGAACTAACTTGGGTTAAATTTACCCAATTTCAAAATTTTGGGTAAATTTTTCTAACTTTTCACTTCTTTTTAAAGATAATAAAATATTTCCATCCATCAATTCTCCTATTCTTTGTATAATAAGCTTAGGATCAGTCCTCATATCAGTAGCGACCCACTGTATCAAGGAACTACTCAAAGCACACTGGTAAAAATAAGCAATTAATTTTATATCAATCTCTTGTGCATCTGTATTTTCTGCCATTAAACTTACATATTTATTCATAATTTCACCAGATATAGAAAAAACATATTTTTCTAAGTCAATCTTGTAATCAGATTCATACATGTGTTTTATAGCTTTTTTATTATCTAATATAAATTTAGCCGCTAAAATAAAACCCTCTTCCCAAGATAAAGTTTCGTTAAACTCTTCAATTACCTTTTCAAGCTCTTCATCAAAAATTTCTTTTATAAGTTGTGTCAAATTTTCGTAATGATAATAAAAAGTTTTTCTCTCTATATTACACTGTTTAGCCAATTCTGTCACAGTTATATTATGTAAAGGCTTCTTATTTAAAAGCTTTATAAATTCTTTTCTTATTAGGTCTCTAGTGTAATTTTTAGCCATATTAACACCTCTTTTTTTAATAAACTCTGTATAATATACTTTCCCAATTTCTCATTTATTAAATAAAATAATTTTTAAAAATAAAAAAGCTATATAAAACCATATACATGGTCTATATAGCTTCCTATAATATATTAAAATCTATAAACTTACTTATTTAACCTTTCAACTGGTGTATCTATCCTGTATTCTTTTTTAGAATTGTATTTTATAAATAAAAATCCTCCATATAAAATAAAAACTAAAATCATTTTTATTACAAGATCATGCCAAGTAATTACATTTCCTTCTATCACACTCGGGTCAATATTATCGCTAAAAAATAATATAAGATTATTGTTAAGATAATGTATACATACCACAGACCAGATTGATTTAGTCTTTGCATAAGCATAGGCAAAGAAAATTCCAACAGCAATACAAAATCCTATCTGGCTTAAAATAGAAGTCAACTGGCTACCATCAGCTGAATAATAAAATAAATTTAGGGGTAAATGCCATATTCCCCAAATAAAACCAAGCAAGATAATTCCCTTTCTCATCCCATACTTCTTTTGTAAAATCGGTTGAAGGAAAAATCTCCATCCATATTCTTCTCCCAAAAATGGTAAAAATGATAGTGGGAAATTCAGTATAATAATGAGAAGTAAAATTAACTTATCGCTAGATAAAAGTTGACTTATGCTCCCAAATCCTTCGGTTAAAGTAATTTCTAAAAAAGCTTCAAGAAAATATAATAGCAAAAATAATAAAATGACCAATAAATTTGATTTTAGTGAATATAATTTCAAATTTGCTACTTCTTTTTTGTCCTTACCTTCCATCAAGAAAGAAATTAATATAACAACAGAAAACACTACGACTAAAGTATTAACTAAATTAAAATCTTTAATAAAAAATTGAGCTATTAAACTAAGCATTGAAAGTATAGCAAAAATTATGTAAATGAAATAACTTCTCTTAGTTGTTTTTTCTAAATCAATCCCAGAAGTTAAAATGCCTAAAATAACTGCAAAAGCTGGAAAATACATCTGTAAAACAGCAAAATTTCCAAGTTCCATTCCTCTTTCTTTTGCAAAATATAAAAATATTCCAAGCATAACTACCAAAGAAAAATTAATAATTAAAAACTTCTTCAGTAAACTATCTTCCATTTCTTTACCGACCGTGTTGATTTCCATAACTGCCTCCTGATAAATTTATTTATATTTATTATATATTAAATTTATTAATAATAAAAATCCTAAAATTCTTTAAAAATAAAAATGGACCCATTGAGAGTCCATTCTTGATTTTTATTTTATTTTCGCATCAAATATTGGTAACTGCCTAGGGCAGCTGTTGCACCGCTTCCTTGTGCGATTACTATTTGTTTAAAGGCGCTGTTAGTGCAATCTCCTGCAGCAAAAACTCCAGGCATGCTTGTTGCTCCAACTTGGTCTACTATTATCTCGCCTCTTTGATTTTTTTCGATTCCGTCAATCCATTCCGTTACAGGCACTAATCCAACTTGAATGAAGCATCCATCTGTTGCTTCTTGATGAGTTTCTCCACCTATGCGGTCTTGATAAACAATGCTTTCAAGTTTTTCTTTTCCTTCTAGTGCTTTTGTTTCTGCATTAGTAACTACACGCACGTTTTTCAAAGTTTTTAATTTTTCTTGAAGGACTGAATCTGCTTTTAATTCTGGCAAAAATTCCAAGACTAAAACTTCTTTTGCTAGTCCTGCAAGGTCAATTGCAGCTTCTATTCCAGAATTTCCTCCGCCAATTACGGTAACTTTTTTGTTTTTGAAAAGTGGTCCGTCGCAATGGGTGCAATAAGCAACTCCCTTATTACGAAATTCTGTTTCGCCAGGGATGCCTATCAAACGCCACTTGGCTCCTGTTGCTATAACTACTGTTTTTGCTTGAAGCTCACCTGAATCTGTTTTGATTTTTATCGGATCAGCTTCTTGGATAGATTCTACTTCGACTTCATCTATTAGGTCTACCTTGTATTTTAAAACATGATTTTTTACAGCTTCCATAAATTCTGGACCTTCTGTGTAGCTAAAGCCTGTGATGTTTTCTATGGCTAAAGTTTCTTTTACTTGACCGCCAAAATCTTTTGCGATAAGTCCTGTTTTAATTCCCTTTCTAGCTCCATAAATTGCAGCAGTGGCACCAGCTGGTCCTCCGCCAATTACTAGAAGGTCATAAACTGGCTTATCTTTTAGTGATGGCCTATCTTTTTCTCCAGTAACCATATCAAGGATTTTGTTCAAGCTAATTTTTCCATTATAAAAACTTTTTCCGTTTAAAAAACTTGCTGGCACTGCCATAACTCCAAGTCCATCTACATATTCTTGGAAGCTTGCTCCATCTACCATGCGGTGGCTAATTTTTGGATTTAAGACCGCCATAATATTTAGAGCTTGAACTACTTCTGGACAGTTGTGGCAACTTAGGCTGACTACTGTTTCAAATGATAGTTCTTCATCTATTGATTGAATCCTCTTTACTTGATTTTCATCAATTCTTGGTGGGCGGCCGCTGATTTGTAAAAGTGCCAATACAAAAGATTCAAATTCATGGCCTAGTGGAATTCCTGCAAAGCTTATTCCAGATCTTCCTTTTGAAGAAAGATTAAAACTTGGTGTAAGTTCTAATTTTTTTTCTTCGATTTTCAAAAGATCTGATAGTGAAACAATTTCTTCTACAAAGTTTTTAACTTCTTTTGAGTTTTCTGAGTCATCTAAGCTAACAGTAAATATAACTTCTTCTTCTAGAAGTTGTAAATACTCTTTTAGCTGATTTTTTAAATTTTGGTCTAACATTAGATTTTACCAACTAAGTCAAGACCTGGTGTTAAAGTTTTGCCTGATTCTTTCCATTTTGCTGGGCAAACTTGTCCAGGATTTTCACGAACGTATTGAGCTGCACGAACTTTGTCATAAACTTGGCTTGCATCTCTTCCAATTCCGTCTGCATTAATTTCTACAGTTTGAATTATTCCATCTGGATCTATTATAAAAGTTGCACGTTGAGCAAGTCCTGCTTCTTCATCTAGGACAGAAAAATCTCTTGCAATTGATTTGTGAGGGTCAGCTAACATTGTATATTGTAATTTGCTAATAGCTTCTGAGTGGTCGTGCCAAGCTTTATGCACAAAATGTGTATCGCAAGACATAGAATAAACTTCTACTCCAAGTGATTGTAATTTTTCATATTGGTCTTGCATGTCTTCAAGTTCTGTTGGGCAAACAAATGTAAAGTCTGCTGGGTAGAACATAAGAACATTCCACTTACCTTCAAAATCTTTATTTGATATTGTTACGAACTCTTCTTTTTTTGGGTTGTAGCCATTAGTAGTAAACTCTGGCATTTTCTTTCCTACTTGTGACATTTACGTCCTCCTTTTTTTAATTAAATTTATTTAAAGTTCTATTGATACTTGTTATCATTTTATTTATACCCAAGATAAATTTTTTTACCCACTTAAAGTTTTTATATAACTCTTTAAATCTGTTTTTATATATTTTTATTTAAAAATATATAATTATAACTAACAAAAAAGCTGCGTCATTAAAAAAAACGCAGCTAATAATTCTATCTCTAAATATTAATTATAAGGTTTTTTATTAATATCTTTTTAAAATTTTTGCTCATCTAAAGATATAAGTTTACTTTTTATATTGTTGAGTTCAGTTTTTCCTGTATATATACTTACCATTCTTGTAATAAATATAGCTTTTGAGTTAAATACAAAATTATCTATAAAGAGTTCTGCAATATCTGGAAAATTATCACTATTTATAGAAACTTTTTGATCTATTATATAATCAATTAAAGAAAAGTTTTTCGTTGCATGATGATGTCTAGAAAAATATTTATAATAATTATTAAAATATCTTGCATCTTCTTCAATAAAGTACGTAATAAATTCACTAAATATATAAATTCTATCATCATTCCAAATTTTTATTCTTTCCCTTGTTCTAGGATATAATTCATTAGTAAGTGAAATTGGAAAGGCTGCTTTAGGTGAAGCAGTTAACTTATATCCATAAGATTTTCCCAAAGATAAGTAATGATATGCAGTAATATAAAAAACTTTATCTTCTATCTCATTATTCTTAAGTATATTGTGCAAAAATTTCATATACTCCCTGGTTAGCCTAGATTCAGCTTTGCTAATATCAAGTCTAAAATAATGAATTCTAGGCTGATATATTAGTCCTATTATATTATCACTACTTTTTTCATTATTTTCAAAATAATTCTTTAGTTTATTTTCCACTAATATAAAATCAGACATTTTATATTTTTCAGATAATTTTTTTATTCTATATTTTTCTCTTGGATACTTTAGTAAAAATTCATCAATATACTCATTAAGCTCTTTTATCATAAATCTCTACCCCTTTTTAAATATAAACCTTATTTTATAATTTTTAAATAAAGATTTTAATATTTTAAATTCTTGTCAATAAGGTTACTGATTTCTATAAATTGGTCTAGACTTCGAAATACTTGGAAAATTGCTGAACGAACATAAAATTCTTCATGATCTTTTGGCAAATTCATCATGTTGAAGTGGTCTTTTAAATGTTCTATTTCTTTTTTAAGTCCTATCATGTCGCCATCTTTGCTTAAATTATCAGAAGTTCTTATTAAAAGATCTGAAATATATTTACCATCTGAATATTCCATAGGGATGGTCCTTAGGTCATAATACATATCTTCGATTAGGTCCATTTCCCTTCCCCTTAGGTTTAATCCATAAAGCAGGTCGCTACTATTTTCGATTGAATTTTCATTTTCAATAATTGCAAGGTCAACTGCTTTTTTTATATCTTTTTCTAGTTTAGAAATCCTGTCTTCATATATTTTTAAATCAAGATTTTCTACAAGCGATTTGCCAAATAATTTTAGTATATATTTCATATCTTGGTCTATTTTTTCTATTAATTTATTTAATTTGTCCTGGTCATTGGGAGCATAAAAGTTTGTCAGCATGGCAAATCCTGTTCCTATAAAGACAAGCGCCATCTCATTTAAAATGATTGCTGGATTTATTTCTTCAAAAGCGATCAAGTGAGTTACGATTACGCTTGAAGGTCCAAGCCTCAATTCTATTTTTAATAGTAAGGATATTGGAACAAATATCAATAAATATATGCCAAAAACCCAAGTTGAATAAGAAATTTTTTCAAATAGTAATCCGCCTATTACAAGGGCTATAACTGCTGATAAAGCTCTTTTTAAAGCGGCTTCTGTTGTTGCCTTTCTAGTTTCTAATATATTTAATATCGCGATTATTCCAGCTGCA
This sequence comes from Peptoniphilus obesi ph1, assembly GCF_000311865.1. GTDB lineage: Bacteria > Bacillota > Clostridia > Tissierellales > Peptoniphilaceae > Peptoniphilus_E > Peptoniphilus_E obesi. The sequence continues at coordinate 156,906 of NZ_HE978580.1, forward strand.
GATGCGTATTCAAGGGAAAGCTTTTTAGCTACAATTATTGCCAAAATAGCAGCCAGGGCTGTTTTTATAGTTCTAATAATTATTGTTTTATTCATTTAAACCTCTTTTTGTAAAATTATATAGCATTTTAGTGAATTTTTGTTTTTTTAACCCATTTTAGGTTCAATTACGTAGCTTATGCAGATTTTTTTATAGAAAAGCATATAAAAATTCCTTTAATTTTTAATTTCATATCTTAAACTATATGTGTTTTAAATCAAAAATTTTAAATATCAAGTTCAACTGTATATACACTTGACTTGTCCTTACCTGTTATCTGTACTATAATTCTAATCAAAATTTATAGGAGATAGATTTAAATTGGAAAATTTAGAAAAGTTAAACTTAGAAGATAAATTACAAAAACTAAAAAAATTAAAAGCTGAAAAAGATGCGGTCATTCTCGCCCACTATTATGTTAATAAAGATATACAAGACATAGCTGATTATATAGGGGATTCTTTTTTTCTTGCACAAAAAGCAACTGAGCTTAAAGAAAAAACTATAGTTATGGCTGGCGTTTATTTTATGGGAGAAAGTGTAAAAATTTTAAATCCAAGTAAAAATGTATTGATGCCAGACATTGAAGCAGATTGCCCTATGGCTCATATGATAAGTGTCGAAAAAATTAAAGAAATGAGAGAAAAATACGATGATTTAGCAGTTGTAACTTATATAAATTCTACTGCTGAAATTAAGGCCTATTCAGATGTTTGTGTTACATCTTCAAATGCTACGAAAATTGTAAATAAATTAAAAGAAAAAAATATCTTTTTTGTCCCAGATAGAAACCTTGGCGATTATATAAAAAAATCTTTGCCAAATAAAAATATCATTTTAAACGACGGATATTGCCCTGTTCATGATGAAATAAATATTGATGAAATCAAGTTTTATAAGGGCAAAGTGAAAATTCTTGCTCATCCTGAATGTAGAAAGGAAGTCCTAGACTTAGCTGACTTTATTGGGTCTACAAAAGCAATTATTAATGAAGCTGGAAAATACCAAGATGTTTTGGTTGTTACAGAAGAAGGAATTTTTACAGAACTAAATAAAAGATATCCAAATGTAAAATTTAGAAAGTTGAGCAATAGACCAATTTGCAATGATATGAAAAAATTAAACTTAGATAAGGTTATAGAAGTTATAGAAAACAATGAAAATCAAATCAATGTTAGTAAAGAAATTAGAGATAAGGCTCTAATACCTCTAAAAAGAATGTTGGACCTAGGCGCATAAAATGAAAAAATATGATGTTTTGATTGTTGGTTCTGGGCTTGCTGGAGTCAGCACAGCCTTGGAATTAAGCAAAAATTATAAAATTGCACTTATAACAAAGAAAAAATTAGCAGACTCAAACTCCTATCTTGCCCAAGGTGGTATAAATGTTTTAAAGGACGAATCTGATAGAAAAACTTTTATTGAAGATACCTTAAAAGCAGGCCATTATAAAAACTCTCTGCAAGCTGTTGAGAAAATGGTAGATAGCTCACAAGATGCAATCAAATTTTTAATTGATCTTGGAGTTGAATTTACAAAGAAGAGTGGAAAAATTGATTATTCCCAAGAAGGTGGTCATTCTGTTGCCAGAGGTCTCCATATCAATGATGAAATTGGAAAAGGGATCTTAGATGTACTTTATGAAAGAGTTAGGTCTAGGTCTAATATAGAAATATTTGAAGATACGCCAATTGTTGATGTTATTGTAAAGAATGGCAAATGTTATGGTGCAAGGTCTGAAAATGAAGTATTTATGTCAACAAACGTGGTTCTTGCAACTGGTGGACTTGGAGGACTTTTTGACAAAAGCACAAATTTCCCACACATATGTGGCGACGGATATGCTATTGCAATAAAAAATGGCGTAAAACTAAAAGATATTTCTTATATTCAATTCCACCCAACTTCTCTCTATGAAGAAGGAGTTGATAGACAATTTTTAATTTCTGAATCTGCAAGGGGCGAAGGTGCCCTACTTTTAAATCACAAAGACGAAAGATTTACAGATGAAATGAAACCAAGAGATATTGTGGCAAATGCAATACAAAAAGAAATGAAAAAAGAAGACGTAGACTTTGAATATTTATCAATGAAGCCACTTGGAAAAGATAAAATTCCAAATAGGTTTCCTATGATTTTTAACGAATTAAAAAATAAGGGCATCGATCCAAGATACGAAAATATTCCCATAGTGCCTTGCCAACACTATACTATGGGCGGCATAGAGTGCGACATATATGGTCGGACTAATTTAGAAGGACTTTTTGTAGTTGGTGAAGCTGGAAATGTTGGTATTCATGGTGCAAATAGACTTGCTTGCAATTCACTTTTAGAATGTGTCGTTTTTGGAAGACTTTTGGCAGACTACTTAAATGAAAATAAATTTGAAGATAAAGAAATAGATTATAAAATTACTGATGCAAAATTTGACAAAGAAAATGAAAGTAAAATTATTTTTGAAAGGATAAGAGAAGATGAAAAAGCTAAGTCCATTACTAATTGACAAGTATATTATCGCCGCTCTAAAAGAAGATATGAATAATGGAGATATTACAACAGATGCAATTTTAAAAGATGAAAATGGCCAAGTAAACCTAATTGCAAAGGATAATGGAATTTTAGCAGGCCTTGATGTATTTAAAAGAGTATTTGAAATAATAGATCCAAATGCAGATTTTGAATTTAATTTTTCAGATGGAGATGAAATCAAGAAGTCTGACTTGATAGGAAAAATAAATGCAAAAGCAAGTGCAATCTTAAAAGCTGAAAGAACTGCCTTGAATTTTTTGCAAAGGATGAGTGGAATTGCAAGCTATACTAAAAAAATGGTCGATGCTCTTGATAGTGATCATGTGAAAATTTTGGACACTAGAAAAACTACTCCTAATATGAGGTTTTTTGAAAAATATGCAATAACTTTGGGTGGTGCCTATAATCATAGATATAACTTGTCTGATGGTATTATGATAAAAGATAATCACATAGATGCTGCTGGTGGAATAAGGAATGCAGTTGAAAGAGTGAGAAGTATAAATCCTTTTGTAAAAAAGATTGAAGTTGAAGTGGAAAATTTTGACCAATTAAAGGAAGCGCTTGAAGTAAAAGCTGATATAATTATGCTAGATAATATGGACATCGAAGAAATAAAAGAGGCTTGCAAGATAATTAATAAAAAAGCTATTATAGAATGCTCAGGAAATATTAGCCTTGAAAATATTAAGAATTATAGAGATCTAGACATTGACTATATTTCTTCTGGTGCAATAACTTACAGCGCAGGCGTCTTAGACCTATCAATGAAAAATTTAAAAATTTATTGAGGAAGATATGAATAATCCAAAATCAAGAAGAGAAAGTTTATTAAAATTTTTATATGAAAATCATAAACCAATATCTGGAGAAAATTTAGCAAAAAGCTTTGATGTTACTAGACAAGTAATAGTTCAGGATATAGCTATACTTAGGGCTGGTGGAAAAAATATTGTTTCAACTAATAGAGGTTACTATCTAAATGAAGCTAGAACACAAAAAGTTTTTAAAGTTAAACACAGTGATCGAGATATAAGAAAAGAATTAAATTCAATTGTAGATTTAGGCGGGACAATTAAAGATGTAATAGTTCACCACAAAGTTTATGGAGAGATAAAAAAAGATTTGAATTGTTCATCTAGACGAGACATAAAAATATTCTTAGATAAGATGAGTAAAGAAAAATCCAAACCTTTAGATGTGTTAACTGGCGGAGTTCATTTCCACACAGTTGTTGCAGAAAATGAAGAAATCATTGAAGAAATAGAGATGGTTTTGAAAGAACTTGGATTTTTGATAGAAGAAGAAACCACCAGTTA
>NZ_HE978580.1:161979-172091 GCF_000311865.1 Peptoniphilus obesi ph1
TTAAGCTGGTGGTTTTCTTTTTAAGTTTGAAATTTATCTGTTTATTTATAATCACAAAAAAGCCACCCTAGGGTGGCTTTTATTTTGCAAATCATTTTTACTTGTCGTATACAAAAGTTCTGTCGTTAATTTCAAACCATTTTTCATCTTTTCCATTAGCTTTTCTTTCATAGCCATGACCATTGCTAGCTTCAATTACTGGATAATATGCCCAGTGAAGTTTATCCATGTCTCTGTAGTGAATGATTTGTCCCAAATTCTTATCTACAAAGTCTTCATCAGCAAAACGATTAAGCATTCGATTTGTAATAGCTACTACTTCTGCACGAGTAATTGCTTGGTCTGGTTTAAAACTTCCATCAGGATAACCAGAAATCCAACCAGCTTCAGCAGCTTTTTGAATTACATCATATGCCCAGTGGTCTTTAGGAACATCTGTAAAAGTTTTATTTCCTGTTGTAAGATTTGCAAATCTTGTTGCCATTGCAGCAAATTCTGCTCTAGTAATATTTTCAGCTGGCATAAAGTTGCCATCAGGATATCCCTTAACCATGTTTAATTTACTCATGTAACTTATAGCAGTAACAGACCAAAGATCGTCGGAAATATCCTTATAGTCCCTGCTATAAATAACACCTTTTTGTGGTCTTTCATTTAAAAGTCTAGAAAACATAACAGTAACTTCTTGACGTGACATTTGCTTATCTGGCTTAAATGTTTCATCCTTATATCCAATCATATATTGAGCATGATCTTCTTTATTTAAAAGAGGTGTGTCAGCTGGTTTTAAAATAGGATAATATTTTCTACCTCTATCAACTTTTTCTGTTTTGTCAGATGTTCCTGGTTTATCTGGTTTTTCTGGGTTATCTGGCTTATCTGGCTTATCTGGCTTTTCTGGCTCAATTGGCTCTTCTGGTTCATCTGGTTTGTTCGGATCAGCCTCCCATTGAGCGTAAACTGTGATATCATCTTCAATGACAGTTCCTGGTTTAAACTCTGTTCCCTTGCCGTCTTTTTGAGTGTTCCATCCCTTGAAAATATATCCTTCTCTTACAGGATCAACAGGAAAATCTTCTAATTTACTCTTTTCCAATAATAAAAATGCATCATGAATTGGATCTTCCGTATCGTAATTCTTATCAAATATTACTTCCTTAAATACAATTAAATTGACATCATCATTATTTAGAGGATGATCATATTTAGTGCCTGGATGAGATGTTGATGTGTATAAAAGTTTAACAAAATCATCCTTTGTGCTAGGTGGTGTAAATGTTTGTAAGGCCTTATTATTTTTAAATACAGTTGTTGCATCCGTATTTATATTGTAGTAATAATCTTTTGCTGTCGGTGGTTGAACCAAATCACCTGTAGATCCATCATCGTATTCTGGCATATAGGCGTGAAGATTACTATATATTGCACCTCCGTGACCTAATTCTCCGACTGCTTGGTTTCCATCAAAAACAGTATTGTTTATTACTTTTAATAAGCCGTGGGTTTCATCCACAGAAATAGCTCCGCCGGATTTATCAGCCTTGTTATTGGTAAAGGTACAACTATCTACGGTAACAACTCCGTCTTTAGCTAAAGCTGTGTTGACATAAATCGCACCACCATGTCCATTGTTTTCATGTTTGCCATTTGGCAATATAGGTGGTTCAGATTTTATAGCTTCATTACCTTCAAAGGTCGATTTTTCTATAGTCATTGTATTGCTTGTCCAAATGCCGCCGCCATAGTAGGCTTTGTTTTCCTTAAATTCAGCATTTTTAAAGTTCAAGCTGCCTGCTTCGTCAGTTAAGCATACTCCACCGCCTGATAAGGATTCATTTTTATACAGTTTCACTCCATCGATGGTAAGAGTTTCACCTTCGGGTAAACTTGAATAAATACCGCCGCCATAATTTGCGATATTTTCTTGAATTACGACTCCGCCTATTTTTGCATTCGGCGATCTAAGTCGAATGCCACCACCAAAGTTAGCTTTGTTTTTTTCAATAGTTCCTGAAATTAAATCACAAGAAGGGGTTGTTCCCCAAGGATAAAAACCTCCACCAGTATAGGCTTCATTTTCTGAAATTACGCCAGTACCGTCCATGATGAAATTGCTGTTAAATGCAGCTGTTACACCGCCACCGTATTTTCCTTTATTTTTAGATACTTGTCCGCCTGAAAGTTTAACAACTGAATTTTTAAATAAATAAATTCCACCGCCAGCATAGGATGCGGTGTTTTCACTGATTTCTCCACTAGTGATTTCTAAATTTGCATTTTTTCCTGTGGCAATTCCTCCACCGTCGTAAGCAGTATTATTGTGTATCTTACCACTGTTAATTACGCCTTTTCCTTGAAGAACAATCGCTCCTCCGAATCCAGATTCAGATGGAACTTTATTGCCATAGATATCACCACCATTAATGGTCAAGGTTCCACTTCCAATATAAGCAATAGCACCGCCAGCTTGTATGGCTTCATTATTTCTTATTATACCGCCATTAACAGTAACATCACACGCGTATTGGCAATATATGGCACCACCTATTTTTGTCTGGTCGCTTTCTTCAACCTTGCCATTTTGTAGTATTGCTCCATCATTAATTGTAAGACTTGCAGGTAATGCTTCAGTAGATTCTACCCAGAACAAACGCTTTTCATTATTTCCGTCTATAATAATATCTTCTACGGTTAGATGAGCTCCATTAACAACTCCAAGCATCATAGTGTGATTAGTATTATTTGCTTTAATTGTTCTCGGACTTGCTGGATCTTTACTTTTAAGTGTAACCTCACCATAAGGCCAGCCAAACTGGCTATATTCAGTTAGTTCAATATCCTTATTCACTTGGACTACAAAATTAAATTTAGATCCATCTTTGGTAAGCTCATACATTTTGTCGATTACTTGATTTAAGTTGTCAAAATCACCAATTGCTTCTCCATCTTTAATAAGAGTAATTGCCTTCTCTTCTTCAGGATTTCCAGCTCTTAAAGCCATGGCTTCCTTAGGAATAGCAACTTCCATTATCGAATTTTCTGAACTGAAAGAAGAATTATCATTTTGATTTAATATAGACTTATTAATTTCAATATTGTGGTCTTCTGATGGTTCTTCTGGAGATTCTAAATCACTTACTGTCTTTTCATAATTATCTAAACCTGCATTTCTTATATCACCTTCAATTGCAGAAACATTGTTTAGACCACTCGAAAAAACTAACAATAAGACAGTAAAGATTATTGTCATAATTTTGAATTGCCTTTTTCTACTTACATTCATCCAAACATCCCTCCTTTATTTTTTATTTATAACTATTTGCAAGTAATTTGTTAAAGATTATAAATTATGATTTTGTTTTGCTGCGATTGATAAATTTTTATTATCTTTGCCAACAAATTTTAAACTTTAAATTTATCTTTAGAAAACTTATATCTAGTAAATATTAAGGTATCGTTTTCTTAAGATAAATACATAAATAGAAATAAATTGGACTTATGTATATTCTATCACTTATTTAAATATTATTCCCGATTCTAATTCAATAGTTTAATTTATTTATAGTAAATAATACAAAATATAATAAATGAATTAATACAAAATTAAACGGAATGTCCCCTCTTATTTAAAAGTTACATTCCGTTTAAAATATTTATTTTATTTTTTTTCAGATATCTATTACTTTAAATTGAAAATAAATTATAGTTTTTTATTTTTCAATTGCTTTAAATGCTGAAGCTTGAGCTGTCATTCCTCTTTCTGATGCAAGTCTTTCGATTGATGATGCTCCAAAGAAGCCATCAATTTCTGGAACATTTTTAATTACATATTCTGCATCTTCTGGATCTGCAATTGGACCACCGTGACAAATTACTAATATGTCTGGATTTACTTCTCTACCTGCTGCAATAATTTCACGAATCTTTACGCAACAATCATCTAATGTAACTGCTGTTTCAGCTCCAATTGATCCTTTTGTTGTAAGGCCCATATGAGCAACAAGGATATCTGCTCCTGCTTCTGCCATAGCCTTAGCTTGTTCTGGATCGAAAACGTATGGGCATGTCAACATGTCAAGTTCATGTGCCTTACGGATCATGTCCACTTCAAGTTCATATCCCATTCCTGTTTCTTCAAGGTTTGCACGGAATTTTCCATCAATTAGTCCAACTGTTGGGAAGTTTTGAACTCCATTAAATCCTTGATCTTTTAATTGTTTTAAGAAAATATCCATAATACGGAAAGGATCTGTTCCACAAACTCCTGCAAGTACTGGTGTCTTTTTAACAATTGGAAGAACTTCTTGTCCCATTTCTTGAACGATTTTATTTGCATCTCCATATGGAAGAAGTCCAGATAATGATCCACGTCCAGCCATTCTAAAACGGCCTGAGTTGTAAATAATTAGCATGTCAACATCTGCTTTTTCTGAGCATTTTGCAGTTATACCTGTACCAGCTCCAACGCCTACAAGAATTTTACCTTCTTCTATCTCTTTCTTAAAGTCCTCCATAATTTCTGCTCTTGTTCTCTTTAACATTGTTTTATTCCTTTCTTTTTTATATTTCTTATTTATTCATAAGTCTAATAAGTTCTTTTGCTGCTGTTATTGCAAAATCAGCATCATTAATATTATTATCCATAACTCTGATTTCAACTTTTGGATTATCTATGCCATTTCTAATTGAATCAAAAAGAATTTGTCTTTCTTTTTCCCCTTCAAAAGGTTGTCCTTCCGCATCGATCATAGATACGCCCTTACCAGGAAGAAGTACCAACATATCTGTTTCAGCCTTATTCCACTTTTCTGAAAGTGCCGCACCAACTTTTGAATTTTCAAGTTCAGTTGTTCTCATCAATGTTACACTTGGATTGTGTTTATATAAATTTCTTCCACTAAATTGAGATGGGACTGACTCTATCGGACCAAAGTTTACCATGTCGCAAGCTCCAACAGATACTACTTGTGGAACTTTCTTACGAATAGCTGCTCCACACCTATCTGTTCCTGCCGCTAAAACTCCTCCTACAAGCTGATCGCACCACTCTGTTGTAGTAAGATCAAGCACGCCTTTGAAGAATCCTGCATCAATTAAAGATTCCATTGTTTTTCCGCCTGTTCCCGTTGCGTGGAATACTAATACTTCATATCCTTCTTTTTCAAGATAAGCTTTAGCTTGGTCTATACATGGTGTTGTAACTCCAAACATAGTTGCAGCCACTAAAGGCTTTTCATCTTTTTCATCAGGTGAATATTTTTCTTGAAGATTTACCATCCCAACTACAGCCGAAACAGCATTTTTAAAAATTGTTTTTGAAATTTGGTTTAAACCAGCAACATCAACTATAGAAGGAATCATAATAATATCACTTGTTCCAACATATTGAGATACATTTCCTGAAGCCATTGTCGATACCATAACTTTTGGTATACCAATTGGAAGCGTTCTCATAGCAGCCGTAGCAAGAGCCGTTCCACCTGAACCGCCACAAGAAATAATTCCATCAAATTTTCCTTCAGCATAAAGTTTTAGCACTATCGATTTGATACCGTTTGATAAAATTTCTGTTGCAAGTGAACGATCATTTTTATCTACAATTTCTTTTATATCATAACCAGCAGCAGCAGCTACTTCCTCATTAGAAACATCCGGTGTAAATTTTGGTTCAAATGTGCCTGTGTGAATTGTTAAAGTTTTACATCCCAACTCTTCAACCAAAGATTTTACATATTCAAATTCAGGACCCTTTGTGTCAAATGTTCCTATTATTGCAATTGTTTTCATATACATCTCCTTCCTGAGCATAAAATTATAATTCAGCCCATAGATTTATTCTAACTTTATTATGCTATATTTTGATTGTTTAGTAAATGAGTTTATACTCTTTATTTTCTAAAAATATTTTTAATTTTTCTGCATACTCTTTTGGCCGTTCATGCAAAAATTGTCCGTGTCCCATGCCTTCAAAAACTTCACTTGTTATCTGTGGCAAATATTCTTTTATCTTTCTTTCCCCTTTAGCTGGTATGGGCTCTTCACTTCCACGCCAAAACAAGACTGGGTTAGAAAAGTTTCTTAAATTTTCAGAAATTTTATAGTGATAAATATATTTACAAGCGTTTTGAATTGTTTTTTTACTAATTTGAGGATAGACCATTTCGACAAGGCTATGATTACCTTTTCCCATTATCTTATCTAGGAAAACTTTAGGTATTGATCTCCCGCTTTTAATTATACTTGTTCCAGCAATAAAGGCCCAAGTATATGGCAAGGCCATAAGTCCCATTTCAACTGTAATTGCCGCATCCAATAATACTTTTTTTGCAGAAATGTTTCCTCTTGCAATCAGTTCCACTGCTATTGTTGCTCCCATAGAAAAACCACAAAGGCCATAAACACTTCTGCCCATTTCATTTAATATGTAGTCTTCTATGCCATCAATACTTTTTTCCAAAGAAAGCATATCATTAGGCTTAGACTCACAATGCCCGTCAAGTTCACAGAAAATCACATAATAATTTTGTAAATAAGGAAGCAGAGGTTTGAAACATAGATCTGCAGTAGATGCAAGACCATGAATAAATAATAAAGACTTATTATTTTTATCTCCATATGTAATAAAGTTCATTTTTTATTCCCCTTCTTAACTTTCTTACTTAGATTCCAAGATATTATTCTTTATCTCCTGTAATAAAATAATCACAGCAATCTGCTCCATCTGCAATTGTTCCATTTCTATGCAAAATCCCATGTTGAAGTTTTATCATGACTTCATCTAGTTCACAAAAAAGAGGCATTAGTTCAAAAACTCCAAGCTTTTTTGTATAAGTACATATAGGACAACGGGTAATCCGATAATAACAAGCTCCATCATAAGGCTGGCCAACAAAGTCCACTTTAAAAGAAGTTGGATATTGTTTTTCCTTTTCTTCTGTGTACCACTTGTAATACTTAAGAATATTTTTCTTATTAGCTTCTTTGCCCCTCTCAGTATTAAGATTAGTCAAAGAAAAATACCATTTGACAGAATAAAGAGAGCGGCGCATCATTTCTTGAATGGTTTCTGGTGGAATCTTTTTTTCACTTGCTATGTAGGGAGCAACAAAGGCAAGAGCGAACATCTCATTGTATGCCATGGGATTGTCATTGCCGATATCATCTGCTTCTTCTATTAGTTTTCGATAAACTTTTTTGCTTTTTCTAATAATTTCCGAAGCATATGCTTTATCATATTTTTCTATGAGAACTTTTTTCATTGGGCCTCTAAATAAATAGAAATAAAAACTCCTATATTTCATCTCAATACCCTCCATCAATTTTCTAAAATTTTCTTATACTCATTTAAAATTATAATTTTAATCCACGACTTTCTAATCTTATAAATTCATTTTAAGATAGGTGTATAAATAAAGATAAATAATAAAGATAAATAATAAATAAAATATATAATATTAAGCCAGCCTCCGCGAATAATCATATGTAGTCCCTTTGGTAATCTCCCAGCTATCGGAGTCAAAATTATAAGAATTATGGGTGTAAATAAGGCTTGCCAACTTGGAAAAGCTGTAAATCCTAATAAAATTATCAATGCTATTGCCATATTTCCCAAAGCCATAATTCCAAAAACTATTTTTGCTTGGAATTTTAAAAATTTTAAAAATTCATCAAAGACTCCTTTGTTTTCGTGTCTTGATAAAAGACCTAGATAAGCACATTGAATATGATAAGCGCCTCCCAGTATCATGCCAAAAATATTTATCAAAAATACAAACCATCCGATAGTTAAATACTTTTCTTGTATGCTTAAAATGATATGATAAAATCCAATGCAATATATAAAGGCACATATTGGTCCTAAAAGTCCACCAATGTATAATCTTTTTATGCTAACATTTTTCATTATGCCGATAATACTATTTATAGTATCCTTGCTATCATAATCATCAGGATCATAATATAGGGTCATATCTCCCAAAAACATCAAGAATGATCCTAAAAGACCTATTAATATACTCTTGTATAAAGTCATAATCAAGCCCTTCCTCCTTTTAAATGATATTAATTATCATATTTATTATACAACTTGAAATTGTTAAAATCTATAAAAACCATCCTTCCTAGCAACTTACTTGCATTTCATTTCACATTTATTTTCTATCTTGTTTTTATTAATTTATTAGACTTTTGAATTTTTTAAATAAAAAAAGACTTCTAAAATTAAATTTTTAAAAGTCTAATTATATAAATATCTGTTTATATCTTTTAAATTGTACTTATGGACTTGCTTTCATTAATATATATAAATTTATTTATTATCGCTTCTTCCCTTCAAATAACTAGATACTAGTATTATTAATATACCTGAAATTGTATTTTTATTATTTAAAGAATCTCCCCATGCAAAAAAACAAATTAGATTTATAAGTAGAATCATAAATCCCACAGCTATCGCTATATTATAAGCATATTTGGATATATTTTTAACTTTGATCTCCTCTTTCATAGATTTCCTCTCTTAAAATTAAAACTTTTAACTACTTTATATTTTAATATTAGCTAACTTCCCTGCCCAAGCTTGAAAAACTCTTTATATAATATGTTACAAATATAAGAGCTGTTATTACCCATGACACTGGATAACAAGCTAATACCTTCATAAGAGTATGATTATGTGGAACGACAAATGCAATCCACAAAATTCTCGATACACAGGTTCCTAAAAAAGTTATAATCATAGGCCCGAAAGTATCTCCTATTCCTCTTATCGCTCCTATCAAGACATCGTAAACAACATAAATAAGATATAAAGGAGCAATGAAGTGCATAATTTGAGAAGTTATTGAGATTACATTTTCATCATCAATAATAAATTTTGCAAAAAATCCACTAAAGAAATATAAAGTACAACTCACCACTGCGATTGATGACAAGGCCATAATTAAACCAGCTCTTACACCCTTTTTTGCTCGATCATATTTTTGCGCACCATAATTTTGAGCAACAAAAGTGGATGCAGCAACACAAAAAGCATCAGAGATAGCCCATACAAGAAAATTTAATTTTCCACAAACTGCCCAAGCAGCAATGCTATCAACTCCTATACTATTTATACTGCTTTGAACTATTGTATTGGAAATCGGATACAAAGCAGAATGTGTTCCAATAGGTAAACCTAACTTAAAAATTTCTAATAGGTGTTTTTTATAAAATCTCAGCTTTTTAAATCTTATCCTGCAAGGCAGTTCAGTTTTGGTCAAAGATACTATAATCAAAATAGCACTTATAGATTGAGATAAAACGGTAGCAGTAGCTGCTCCAGCAACACCTAATTTAAAAAATGCTACGAAAATTAAATCTAAAATTACATTAAAAATGTTAGCTACGATTAAAAAATAAAAAGGTGTTTTTGAATCTCCAAGTGCTCGCAATATACCCGATCCTACATTGTAGAGCATAGTTACAACTATACCTGAAAAATAAATAAGAACATACAACTGAGCATCTCTTACAATTTCCTCGGGAACTCGAATGATTTCTATAGCAAAGGGCGACAAAATACACCCAATTATGGTAAAGGCTATTCCTCCGACAAAAGCAAATAAAATGGCATTATGACTAGCATCGGAAACCTCTCTATTCTTATCTGCTCCATAATATTGAGAAATAATAATCGTTGCACCTGATGCAAGACCAGTAAAAAAATTTATTGGTAGCTTTGTCAAAGTGGCTACAGATTCTATTGCAGCTAGGGCTTCTTTTCCAGCAAATTTACCTATAATAATTGCATCTGCAGTTGTATAGAGCGATTGGAAAAAAGTTCCAAGGAAAATCGGCAGTGCAAATTGCAACATGATTTTCCAAACTGTTCCCTCTGTTAAATTATATTTTTTTGAAACTTCTTTTGTACTCATAAACTACACTACTCCAATTTATTTTTTGAAGTTAATACTATTATTCAATTTAAATATCCTTCAAAAATTATATAAGCAGGCTAAAAGATTTAATCACTTGCAAAACAAGTATATGATATGCCTAGTTAAAAGTGAATAGTTAAAACAAATTTAACTTTTAATATAATTAATTTTGAACACAAAAAAACCACCTAATAA
>NZ_HE978580.1:173444-193868 GCF_000311865.1 Peptoniphilus obesi ph1
TAATATAGGTGATTTTGCATAGTATATATCATTCATTTTCTTTAAAAAGTGATATCGAATTAATTAAAATAGATAGTATCACTAAAATCCACAAGGCCTTGTTCATAGTCGGCATAATATCCATAAGACCTGCCCAATCCTCTTTAACAACACGTCCAGCACCATCAGAATAAAATGCACATACTGTAAGAGCCGTTAGAGATAAACTCAAAAACCTATACCAACTTGCATTTTTATTTTTAAAAGCAAAGATTATATTTAATAAAGCAAATACTATTGCCCCTATTCCAAAAATCAACCACATAAGTCCTCCCTAAAAAAATTAATATTTATTTATTAATGATATCAAGTATCTTCAAAATTTCATAATAATTATTTTTTTATATAATATGTTGCTCTACCTTTTCCATGCCTTTCAATTATATTCTTGTCTAGCAATTTTTTTAATGAATTTTCTACAGATGCCTTACTTATTGTTGGAGTAAGTTCCATTATCTCGCTTTTAGTAAATTTCCCAATTTTTCTATTTACAGCCTGTTCAACTTGTTCAAAAGCAGATAGATTATTATCAAATATATCAACCCTTTCTTCAAAATCTCTATAGGCTGATAGAATAATCCCTAAAATATATTTTACAAAATAATTTATATCTTCTTTATTTTCATGCCATCCATATCCACTTTTTTCAAGAACTTGGTAATAAGTATTCTTTGTTTTTTCTATTTTTTCTTCTATACTAATATATCTTCCTACCACATATCCCAACTTATACAAAAGTAGGGTTGTTAGCAATCTAGACATCCTTCCATTTTCATCATTAAATGGATGAATGCATAAAAAATCGTGAATAAAAGCTGGAATTAGTATAAGAGGATTGATTTCTCCTTTATCAATTTCTCTATTATAAGATTCACAAATAAGTTTAATCGCTTCTTCACTTTCATATGATTTAAGAGGAGTAAATCTTATAATACTTTCTCCATTTTCTAAACTTTCAGTTATAAAATTTTGAGTATTCTTAAATTTTCCTCCGATAGATTTGTCGGAATATTTAAACAAATCTCTGTGAAGCTGCAAAATAATTTCTGTTTTTATTGGTATAAACTCATAAGATTCGTGGATGGTCGATAAAACATCCTGGTAGCCTAGTATTTCTTCTTCATCCCTATTTTTAGGCTCTATCTTTTTTAATACAAGATCTTTAATCCTAGAATTTGTTGTTCTTATGCCTTCAATTTTATTTGATGACTCAGTGCTTTGGATAATTGCAAGCTCAACTAAATTTTCTAAAACTTTTGGTTTTTGACTCAAAAAAAGTTCTTGCCTGCCCTTATATTCACCGATTTTAGAAATATAATTTAATATTTCTCCATCCCATTTCTTGGTATTTAATTCAGAATAATCAAAAGATCTCATCGCCTAAACCTCCTTTTATCACCTAAATTATACTACATTTTAGGCGATATTGAAATATCTTAGGCTAATCTAAAATTAATAGATATTTTTAATATTAATTAATCTACAAATCAAAAAAGAGAAGAATTAAATCTTCTCTCTAAATTTTTTATATTTATTTCCACACCCTATACCAAAAAGCATAGAGCCAATTATCCATGCATACTCAGTTTTTCCTGTTTTATTGACATATATATATTGATAATATTAGTGTAATAAATGCAATTATTGCTAGTATCAACCATAATTTATTTTTAACCATTTAACCTATCCTTTTATTTTTGATTTATTGTTTGCTGTCAATTTTTCTCTGATTTTTTGATTCCCACGAATATTAATTTTCCCGTCTGTGATTTAAGTTTCCATGGTAATTTTGTTTTTAATCCACTTGGAGATAATGAACGGTGTAATATAATGAAATTTTATATCTTCTAAGGTGTTTTAATTTTATAGTTTAGAAGCTGTTTGCCTCAAGTTTGTTCTTTTTTCTTTATACTTTTATTGTGATTGTATATATTTTAACTTGTATATATAAATTTCACTTTAATATTTTAATAATGTACTTGTTGGAATTAATCCACTTTTAATCACAAGTGTGCCATAAACTTCTATTAACCCACACCCATTATAAATCGCATTATTTCAAATATTGTTGGTGAATAAATATTTGTTTGGATTAAGCTATTCCAATCAAGGATGTCCCCTGCATCTGTTACTCCGTCTGGTAACATCAAGCTTCCGTCTTTCAAACTAATAGAAGGTGAAAATTCTAAAACATCATCTCTGTACCTTATGGTGATTTTTCCATTTGGAGCGATCTCACTTATATTTTGACAGATAAATGTGGTTCCAGCACAAGCATTAAAATCTAATAATTCATTGCCCACCTCTTTTAATTCTCCATTTTGAGAAATTTCTAGTTCCTTTAGAGAAACAGATGCGTTCTTGTACTTAGGAATTATTAGGTAACATTCTTCTCCGTTTAAATAAGGCATATCTCCGCCTTCGCTTATTTTCATTGAAACCAGCATACTAGGATCTTCGTAATTTGAAAATATATTTGTCCAAGCATATAGTTTTTCAAGTGTGGCTTTTAGGCTTTCTTCATCGAAGGCAGATCCAAGATGGATTATAAAAGCCTTGTGTTTTTCATCTTTTGGATCTATGCCAAGCTTTCTTGCCATCCTTAAATATTCATCAGAAATTGGATTTCTATCAAAACTGTTTGCTTTTAGTTCTAAAGTTACCGGACAAGAGACCATATTTACAATTGGATATTGAGTAAAAATAAAGTTAGGTCTGCCAACTTCGTCTATATAAATTTGATTCTCTATATCTTTAAAATTGTCCCATAGTTCATTAAGAATCAGGCCAGTATAGTTGCTCGGATTATAGATAAAGGTATTATCGAGCACATCTGCGTGGTAGATGCTAGTAGTCAAATCTTGTTCTTCTCTCAATCCATTTTCAACCATGCTCAAGATATCAGCTTTATCCACGCCAAAATTATTCATAAGTTCATTGTCATCAATATAGTTTCCATCAGGCAGAGAAAAGTTGTATGCAATATAGCTTGGAGGATCATTCTGCTAAATGTCAGAAAATTTAATCATTATGCTCAATACATTGTCGTCTTGGTAGACTGAGAAAGAAGAATATATGCCAATGTCGTCGCCCTCCATTTTTGCTTTTCCAGATTCATAAATCTTTCTTAAATTTTCTTCAATTTCATCAATCTCTTCGTTGGCCTTCTTTGCATCTTTAGATTTCAAAAGTATCTTAGGTAAATGAAGACCATAGTCATCTCTCTTTGCCGATGCCATGTTTTTTTCATCAATGAAATTATTCCAAACTTCCCTGTCTTCAACATAGGAAGACAGGGATCCAATAATTGCCCCCTTAACAGGCTTTAAATTTTTTTGAGTTTTAGAAGCAGTCTTATTAGAATCTTTTTCTGCAGATTTTTTGTCATTAGTATTATTCATATTGCTTGTATTGTTTGTATTTTCATTTACGGCTTGTGACGAATTATTTCCTTTTTTGCATCCAACAAGAAGAACAATCGCCAAGATAAAAATAATAAAATTTTTAAAATTTCTTTTCATAATATCCCTCACATCAATAATTACTCTATTTAACTTAATTGTAATACAGAAAGTAACTTTATACACCTTTAATATAAATGTGCAAATTAATATTATGCAAATAAAATATGTAAATAAAAACGGCCTAGCTAGTATTCTCTAAACCGTTTTTATAGTTATTCTACTCTAGTATTTCCTTTTTTCTTTTTCATCATTTTCACTCCTTATTTTTCATCCGTTTTATTGAAAAGTAGTTATATATAGATTATAGAATCTTTAATCTTCCTAAATCGCCCGAAAGGATAATATTTTTTAAAATTTTTGATATTTTTTAATTTTTAAAATAAAAAAGCACCTACAGTGTAGATGCTTTCATAAAAAATCAAGTTGATATTTTTATTCATATATAAATAGATTGTCTACCGTGGTATCTAGTGCCGCTGCCAATTTAAAAGCAAGTTCAAGGGTCGGATCGTACTTATTATTTTCAATAGCATTAACTGTTTGTCTACTTACCTCACAGATATCAGCCAATTCTTGTTGAAATAATCCCTTTTCTGTTCTAATTTCTTTTATGTGATTCTTCACTTTTGATCACCCATATTTTTTCATGTTAATTGCTTGTGAAATATTAAAAGCGATAGATATTATGCCTATATAAATTATCGGACTCTCTTCAAATCCAATCCCAGAATTTTGCTCAAAGAAAATATTCCAAATTATATTTATAATTAAAAATATTATCCCTACTATTAAGGCTGTTAAACTTGATTTTTTCACAATATATTTTTTTCTCTCATCTCCTTTTTTAACTAAAGTAACTATCATGAATAAAGTACATATTATTGATGCTACAAGAAATATCCATAGAAAAGCCAAAAACAAAATCTGATTTGATTCAAAAAAATTTATACTCTTCATATTAACCTCCTATGTCAAATACTTTTGACATCAGTATATACTTTTTTGAATTACATGTCAAATACTTTTGACATGGTTCGATATGAAAATAAAATTTAATTCATATTATCAAAGATAAAAGATACTTCTAAACCAGGATGCTTATTTTTTATAGTAAAAGTTCCATCGTGTAATTCGGCTATTTGTTTAGATATAAAAATACCCAAACCATGTCTTGTAATATTAGTCAAATCTTCTTCCTTAATTTTTCTTATAATATCTTCAGCTACTCCTTCTCCTTCATCCAATATAGTAATAATTAGGATATTTTCATAATCTGAAATTGTAACTTTAATTTCCCCGTCTGTATAAATTAGTGAGTTTTTTAAAATATTTTCAAGCATCCTATAAAATAAATTTGGGTCCATTTTTATTTTTATATTTTGATTTTTTATATTATTTTCAAAAATAATTTCTCTGTCTGGATTTTCATTTAGCTTATCTACTATAAGTTTTCGGATTACTTTTAATGGGTTTTCTTCACTGAAATTTTCTTTATCTATGTTAGAAAGCGACAAAGTAAGATTTAAACTCTCTAGAATATTTGAAATTTTTAAAACTTGTTCTTGTATATTTTCTGTGTCAAGATCCTCTTTATTGTCTTTACTTAGTTCCCATGAAATTTTTGCAAGTGGTGTTCTAACATCATGGCTCACACCTCTGATCCACTTGCCTTGAGATTCTTTTAAATTATTAAATTTTTCATTTGCCTTATTTATGCTAAAAGCTAGGTCTTTTAATTCTCCATATTCATCTAACTTTTCATAGTCATCTTCATAGAGCTTATCTATTGCTCTTTGAAATGGTAATATGTTTTTAAAGATTTCTTTAATATCAATCTTATAAATTATATAGACAAATAATAAAAACAAATTTAAGAATATTAGAACCAATTCTAAGTTAAAAACAAGGTTTTTGTAATTATAATAATTAAAGGGTAATTTATCCAAAGAATTTTTAGGATATGCAAATAGAAGCAAACCATCCCCTACAATATATGTAAATACAGGATAATCAGCCAAATAAAATCTTGTGAATCTTGCAACATCTGTAATTTCAAATTTATCTTTAAGATTTTTTGGCTTATTAAAACTTTCGATTACTCTTCCATTTTTATCGAGTCTTATCGCCCAAATATCTTTTTCTTTTAAAAATTCTTTGTTTTTTTCATTTAGATAAACCTTACTTTTATTATTTTCTACATAAGAATAAACATCATTAGGTTTTGGATATTCATTATTTAATCTGTAATTTAAGTAGAGAAAAATCATAAGTAAAAATATTAAAAAAAACATTAAAGATAGTATTCTAATAACAATTTTTTTAAACCTTTTTAAAATATAATTAAACATTATTAATCCTCTTTAACAAGTTTATAACCAAGTCCTTTTATGGTGACTAAGATTTTAGGATCTCTTGGATTATCCTCTAGTTTCTCACGCAACCTATATATGTGAGTTATTAGCGTGTTTTCATAGCCATAAGAATCTTTCCAAATATTTTCTAAAATTCTATCAATTGAAACTATCATGTTTATATTTTCAGATAAGTAATCTAAGATTTTAAATTGTGTGGCAGTTAATGCAATTTCTTCTCCATTTTTTTCAAGTATTCCCTTCGATTTATCGAAAATCACATTCCCTAAATTTATCTTTTCTTCCTTTTTAATTTTTTTACTTCTCCTTAAAACTGCATCAATTCTCCAAAGAAGTTCATCTGGAAAGAAAGGTTTGACTAAATAATCATCTGCCTTGTTTTCAAAGCCTTCTCTCCTATCATCTATTCCATCAAGAGCAGATAAAATTATAACGCCCATATTAGAAGTCTGTCTAACTTCCTTTAATAAGTCAAAACCACTTCCATCTGGAAGCATTAAGTCTAAAACTATTAAATCAATTTTAAAGTTTTCTAATTTAAATCTAGATTCCTTCCTGTCTTTCTTTGGAGGACAGACCTTTTTCAATCATATGACTAAGAAGCGCTTTCAAATCATCATAGTAACCGTTCAGATTATAGATAATGCAAGCTGCATCCAGCTGTTTCAAAGACACCTTCGACATTACCTCTGAAATTTCCTCTAATGTTCCAGTGCCACCAGGAAAAGCAATAAAGGCTTCTCCCAACTCAATCATTTTATTTTTACGCTCCGTCATATCCTTGGTCACAATTAACTTAGTTAACCCATCATGTTGAAACTCGTTTTCTATAAAAAATTCTGGTTCAACACCTGTTACTTTACCTCCAGCTTTCAAAACACTATCCGCTATTGCACCCATAAGTCCAGATTTAGAACCGCCATATATTAGTGCATTTCCACTTTTCCCAATCCAGGTTCCAAATTCCTCAACCGCTTCTCGTAAGCACGGATCATTTCCTTCGTTTGAACCAAGATAAACTGTAATATTCATTAAAAATTTCCTCCTACAAATTTCTATTTAATCAACTTTCCAGGTAAACAATTCTACTGTCTATGATCCAACATAATGGTCGAGTTATTAAATTGCTTGTTATCCTTCCTGCTTTCCCGAAAATTACTCCAAAATATCGAAAATCTAATCCAGACTTACTTAGATAAATTACTATCTAGTGAAAAACACAGATACTCAGTATTTATATTTTCTCCATAATTTTTTGGTTAATTAAAATAGTATACGTTCCCTTCTCCATACACATCATCAAAATCTTTATTGTATTTTAAACCTAATGATTCAGCAGTTTTTCTCGAAGGAATGTTTTTATCTAAAGTTAAAGCTACTACTTTGTATTCATTATTTAATTGATTAGTTACAATATCAATTATTTTACTAGCTGCTTCTTTTACAAAACCTTTTCTCATTTTAGAAGGATCTATTCTATAATACAGATTTAAATATTTTTTATCCTTTATTGATGTAAACCTTAAACCACACAAACCAAAAACTCTATTATCAGCTTTATCCACTAAAGAATAATATCCAAATCCTTGCTTTTTATGGTGCTCTATGGTTTTATTTAAAGTATCTAAATATTCTTCCTTGCTTGGCTTTTTCCATCCTGGATTAAAAATATTAGTTTCAGGATTTGCATGAACAGAATATAATTCATCAAAATCATCAAGAGTAGGAACTCTAAGTATTAAACGTTCTGTTTCCATTATTTCCATATTAATTCCCCAGCAAAATCTAATTTATCTTACCATTTACCCAAGTTTATATTTGAGAATATTTTCAATATTTTATTCAAAAATCAATTTTATTATAACAAACCTAAAAATGATTAACCTGTTGATTTTAAATATTTCAGAAACTCTTTACTCCCACTTCTCTGATAAATTGAGTGGTCAGTATAAATAATATTTTCCATTTTCAAAATCCTAGTATGTGAAAATAAATTGATTTATTTCATAATTATTTATTTCTATTTTTTTATATTCATTCCTATTATCATACCTAATAACATCCCAATAGACATTCCAACGGCTAAATTTTCTATACCCAATGCTATTCCTATTGCAGTTCCTATACCCATACCAATGGCCATGCCTTCAGACATATTATTTTCAACTTCTTCATCTTCATTAGATTCATATTCTGATTTTTTCTTAGCACTATGAACAACATAAACAGCAAGTAGGCATATTAAAATTATAGGTAATATTATTCTTAAAATTTCCATATTATATCTCCTCTTAATAAGATATACCTAGTTTAAAAAACAATCAATTCTCTATAATCATAAGCAAATTTACTAATATCATTACCACAACTTATAGACTTATCAAGAGTCATAATTGCAGCAAGCACTCCATAAATCTTTTCTGTAGATTTTTCTTTATCAACTCTATCCTTTTAGCTTGGTCTTTTTGAATAAAAAATTTACTAACATCTAGTCTAAAATATATTAAAGCTACAAAGTGAAATTTATCTTTTTCTTAAGGGTAATCCTATTAAATTTCCAAACAATGCAATAACTGCATATCCAACTACATAAACCCATGCACTTGAGTTATAAAATATAAATATAGATGGGGCAAATATAATTGCTACACTCAAAATATACCAAAAATCAAAGCCATTTCTTCTTCCATAAAAAATAGAAGTAATTAAACATATTAGAGGAATAATTACTAACATAAGAATCATTGCACTTCCTGTGTCTTTTATAAGAAAAGGAATAATATAAAAATCTATCAGCAAGATTAAATAGAAAACCATGTTCTTTTTTAATTTCTCCATAATATCAGAATCCTTTCAACTTCTAATTTATCAAACTAATTTTTTATGTTTTTTTCATTATATAATCTGCCTTAGAGTATGTAAATCACAAAAAAGTAAACCAGAATACTCTATTGATGTATTTTCTTAGTTCTTAAATATTGCTTATATTTTCTAATAATTATTTTTTCTCAAAATTCAAATTTCACCGACATCTAACTTAGTAACTCAATCTTCCGATTCTTCGGTTGAGCTATCCGTAGATAAGTTTCCAAGAATCATCCAATTAACCCGATGCCAAATTTATCAAATCACCTAAAACTCTCAGTATTATTTGAATTTTGTGGCTATTTTTTAACCTTTGATATCAATACTACACTCTCAAAGTGGATTGAGTGGTCATCATGGATAAATTTCCATATTTTTAAAGTCCTTGTATTAGAAAATATATCCACTAAGATTCTGCTATAAAATCTATATATTTTTCTTCTTAGTAACAACCGCTCACATTGATTGCTGTTACTTTATTCGCAACGTACTTTAATTCTTATGCAAAATTACTCTGATCTTAACTTTTTAATCTTTTCCTTTAATTGCTCATTTTCTTTTTTTAGTGATTCATTGATAGCATTATTAAAATCTTTCTCCCAATTTAGTATCTCTAATACCACTTTATATATATTAGGATTATTAATAATGACTATTTCTAGCTTATCTTTAACTCTAGTTAAGGCTTCAAAATAGCAGCTAAATTCATCATATGGATAATTTATGTAATCATCACTTTCTTTATAATTAGATGCTAATTTAGCCGTCTCTTTATCGTAAAAGACATGCTCATCAAATATAACAATGACATTGTTATATTCTTTTCCTATAACATCATGGATGTTTTTTGAATTAAATAAAAAATTTTTTCTTTGCTTCCTTCCTGTAGTTTTTGTACTATATTCCGTTCATTCAATAGGTATAAATTGATCATGATTATACCTATGCTCTATATAATCTGATGCCCCTTCTCTATTATTAAAGTATTTGACTGTTACTTTTTTATAATCAGCTGGTTGACTCTTCCTATCTGTAGGTTGTAATAATTTTCTAATAAACCACGACATCTCATTATTCTGTCTAATTTTATCACCTAAGCAATAATTAGTAATTTTTATATTTTTATTCAGCTTATCTTCTATATTTAATCTTTTCTCAGCAGGATGTAATGTTTGTTTCTTATCAACACTATAAACGACTAGTTCTACATCTAAATTTATTAAAATATTATACTGTTCTTCTCTAATTCTTTGAAATTCATCAAATAAAACAACATCATACTTTCTAAGCTGTGAAAAATTACAACTTATTGACTTTATATCAAAAATATTAAAGTTATGAATTCTACTTAATTCTCCACTATTTTCTAATTTACCACAAAAAACTAGAATTACATTTTTACCTTGTTTTATAAACTGTGCAGCTAAATCAAATAGTACAAGTGACTTTCCAGTACCTGCCCTACCCGATATACTATGATATCTCAATTCTGATTTTAATATTTTGTCGACCACATCTCTTTGTTCTTGATTTAAGTAATAAGAGTTCTTTACAAATTTTTCAGGCTCACTATAAGGTGATATTATTAAATCTTCTGTTTTTATCATTTCAAGCTTATTACATTCAATATAGTCACTTGATATATCTTGAATCAATCTAGAAAATTCCACTTCTGACAACTTATAATCTTCATTTGAACAACCATTAATTGGAACTAACTTATACAACTTTTCATCACTTAAAACATATGTATAATTAATCACATTTTCTGTACAATTTAATAAAATGTGATTTTGTCTTCTTAAAGTATCTTCCAATTTATCCTTGCCACCGTTTGGATATTCAGACTTTAATTCAATATTTAATGTTGTATCTTTGGTAAATCTTAATAAATCAAATTCCTGATTAATAGCTTTACTATTTTTATAACCATAATAAAAAGCTTCTTTTTGTTCGGAATTCAATTTACTGCTTATTTTTTCATATAAAGATTTAAAAGTTTCCAACTCCCTATACTTTATCTGAATATTTGAAATATTTTGGACATCGTCATCTAAAGTTGCGAAGAAATTTTTCATTATATCTTTATTATTATAGATAATAGGATTATTTATAATTTGATATAAAGACTCTAAATTAATACTTCTACTCAATTTTACCACCCTTAATAAAAATTATTTTTATAACAGATTCTCTAATCAACTTTATTAAAAGTATATTCAACAACATTGTATAATCAGCATTTTTACATGCAAATACATATGCCTATAAATCTGCTCAAGCTTGATATAAATTCTATTTTTAGTTCATACTAATAAAAATAGAATTTATATATATTACTCTTATAAACTATTTTATTGCATTTCTTTTTCTTCTAATTCTTTAAGAGTTATCCCATTTTTATTTTTTCAATCAGTTCTTCCATTTGTTTGCATTCCCAAAACAAAAGCTGCTGCATAGGATGGACTGTTAAATAAATAATCTTTTGTTATTTTCCCATCTATTATTTCATTATTTTTCCGATTCCTATCTCTTAGTTCTTTTATTGATTTTGGTATTGCCCTAGAATCAATTTCTTCAATCATACTACCTTTTAATACTACAAAACCTTCATTAGTTCTTTTGCATTTTGCTTCAATTGTTTTATTAGATTTTCTAATTTTTCTTGATAGGTATAGTATTAACTCGTCATCCTCTTTTGAAGTATTAATTTTTTCTTTAGTTTCCACTATAGGAACAAAAATTTTATATCCTAATACACCAAGAACCATTTTAGAATATTCGATAAAATCCTCAAGTTCTGACTCTTTTTCTTCTGTAACATTTCCTGGATTTGGATCATTACCATTTATTATTTTATACCTATCGGTTTCAGTAGCCATGTTAGTAAACTTATTTTCTAAGTATGAAATCTCTGTCGGTCCAAATGAATTATTTTGAGTTGTCAGCATCACAGCCTCAGAAAAATAAAAGTCATCTTTTAAGTGTTCAGATACTCTAAATAATACACCTTCTCCATTTTTTCTAATTCCAGCTTGTCCTATGTAAACTTCATTTTCATCATTATCATTTTTACCAAACAAAAAATATACTCCACTTTGTTTTAAATCTTGTCTATCTTTACATTTATCAAGATATAATCTTGGAATTTTAAAGGCTAATCCTGTCCAATTTGATAAAGTACATTTTATTCTTCCGGTTACTTCTCCATCTAATAAAAAAAGATTAAAATTTTTGCTATTTTTCATAATGAAGCTCCTTATATATTTTTTTGCCATTAATATAGCTATCTAAACAGTCGAAGCTTTAGAGCAAACTCCATATTCTTTTACCTTTCTTATTGTGTGCAAATTCTACATTAGCCATACTTCTATTTCTCTATTTTGTTTATCAAGAATAAGCATACTTATTCTTGATTTCTTAATAAACTGTATAGATAGTTTTTTCTATCTTATAAAATTATCATATATTGGAATATATTCATAAAAATATTGGTTCTATATATCTATCTCCGCGTGTAGATCATTTCCTAGAGCAATATATCTAGTATTAAACTTTCCACTTAATAGCTTTGCTGGTGATATAGGGCAATCCCTATCAGCATTTGAATCACTTTCTGCTAATTTTTTTATTCTAAGATTTTCCACTATAAATAGAGCCGCCAATGAATATAATACATTTTCTAAATTTGCTAATTTATAATAATTTGATTTATCATGTTTTATTTTATTATAGCTAAACCACCATTTTAAATGAGTTTTGGAATCTATTTTTTTATATTCATTTAATTCACATAAAAATAATTTCAATTTGTTAAAAGGTTTTACTTTTACATCAGAAAGAAATATGCTAATTTCTTTATCAAAATGATCTTCCTTTCTGAAGATTATTTTTTTGATATAAGTATTAATGTTTGTATTATTATTCGTTTCCCCAGACCATTCTATAAATACAGATTCAAGTTCTGAACATATACTAATTAGAAGCTCTTCATAAACATTAGAAAATGTTTTAAGATTTTCATGTGAAAAAGTAACATAATGTTCAGTTTCTATGACTCTACTTTCTAAATATAAGTACTTTTTCCAATATTTATTTTGATAATCCATCCAATTCAATACAAACACCTCTTTTATAAACTTATAAAGATTTTTTCAACATGTAGAATTCCATTTAACTTATAAGTAATATATTCTTGTTTGTTAGAATATACAAATTTACATGATCATAAGTGGATTACTTCATCTGAATTAGGATCAATCTATTTTATATAGATTCTTTGACAACTATAGTAATTGATTTGAAAATATTTGATAATACTACATCACACGAAATTGTACTGTACTCTAAAAATAAATGATGATTGAAATTAAATCTATTAATTGCTATCAATAATTTTTTTTACACTTCTATCGAAGTCAGATACTATTTTCTGTGTTTTATTAAATGCTTCATACTCTACTGATGCTTTTTCCTTAGCTAACTTCATTGAAATTTTTCCGTGTCCCTCTAGAACTCTGTATTCTCTAAATTCTAAAAATTTATCAATACTGTTTGCAAAATCTTCCATTGTAAAAGTGTTCCTCCTCTCAATCAAATCTTCGATATAATCAAAGTATCCTGATACGTTTCTTTCTAATTGTTTTATTTCATCCTCAGCTAAATAATTTTTTGCTACATATGTATCAGATTTTAGGATCCTTCCATTTGGAGAGTTTTTCCATGTTACAAGTCCCATATTTTCTTTATTTCTATCTGCTTTTGAGTTTATGATTTCAGCAGCAGTCTGACCTGTTATAGCATAGTGAAATTTATTTTGAACATCTGCATAAAATAATTTTGTAATTTGCGAATCTTTATCGTAGTCAATAGATATTTCTGCAAATATATCTGTAATTTTTTGCCATATTCTTCTTTCGCTAGCTCTTATAGAACGAACTCTTTCAAGTAATTCTTGAAAATAATCTTCTCCAAAAATATTTTTACCTTGTTTTAATCTTTCATCATCCAAAGCAAAACCTTTTATCATATATTCTTTTAAGATTTTTGTTGCCCATATTCTAAATTTAGTCGCTTTTTTTGAGTTTATCCTATATCCTAAAGCTATGATAGCGTCTAGATTATAAAAATTTAATTGTCTTGATACCTCTCTATTTCCTTCTTTTTGAACTCTTGCAATTTTTGCAAGAGTTGCTTCCTCACTGAGTTCTTCTTCATAAAAAATATTTGATAAGTGTTTCGAAACAACTGATAAGTCTGCATCGAACAAATTTGCCATCTGCTTTTGAGTCATCCATATACTATCATCCATAACCAGAACATCTACTATAACTTTATTATCCTCAGACTCATATATCAAAAATTTTTTACTGTCATGCATATCCAATCTTATCTCCTTATAATTCTTTAATAAAACAATTACATTCACACACTTCTTAAAATTACTATTTCATTAACAATAATTATCTTATACTAATATCACCTTTTAATAAGATTTTAAAATTTCAAATGTTAAGATCTAACTTTTCATCATCTTGACATCAATACTACAGTCTCAACATGCGTTGTCTTTTGATTGGGAACATAATTTTTTATCCTCGTCATTCTTGTAGGAACACAATTTATTAATGTCATTGTCCTTGGCATTTTTTTTTATCTTTGAAATCATTAGAATTTTGACTATCTTTAATTCCTGTTTTGAAATAGAATGTTAAGTCATATGGATGAACTGTTCCACCTTTGTCAATTCTACCAACCACAACTTTATCAACTATGCTTTCAAATACTGTTCTGTTAAATTCCTCTATAATTTCTCTATTCTCTAACACCTTTTTAAATTGCTTTAATCTTTCTTTAATAGAGTCTTCATCTTTTATTGTTAGTTCCAGTGTTTTCTTTTCATCAAGTAATTCTTCTTTTTGTTTTGTCAGTTTTTTATACTTTTTAGCATAAACTTCTTCGTCTATACTATCTTCTAAATGAAGATCGACTAACTTTCTTTCTTGACTAATGATTCTATTTAATTGGTTTTCTATCTTTTTCAGATCCTTGACTAAAGTATTATCATTTATTTCTTCTTCTACAATTTTTAAAAAGTCATCTATATACTGTTGAATCTGCATGGCATAATTGCCTATAGCTTTCAACAAATGCTTTTTCTATTGCTGCTTCTTGTATCCCTTTTGAATGAGGGCAATATTTTTTACCTTTTTTAGTTGACCTTACACATTGCCAGTTAATTTTTTTATAAATTGAACTAGTGTGCCATGTTCTTCTTGACAGTATTTCGCCACAAAATCCACATTCAAGCATACTTGAAAAAGCGTATTGTCTTGATAGTTTTTCTCTTTTTCTATCTTTGTTAGCAATAGTGTTTCTGTTTTGTGCTCTCCTGAGTCTAATCTCCTGTGCCTTTTCAAAATCTTCTCTTGATATAATTGGCTCGTGATGATTTTCAATGTGATATTTATCAGATTCACCAAAGTTTGCTAGTCTTCTTTTTGTTATGGGATCAACTGTGAATGTTTTTCCCATTAGTATATCTCCAATATACTTTTCATTTTTAATTATTCCTAACACTGTAGTATCAGACCATTTTGTTTTACCTCTAGGGGTGAGATATCCTTGTTCTTCTAATTCCCTACCAATGGCTGAACCACCATTGCCCTCTAAATATCTTTTAAAGATATATCTAACAATTTTAGCTTCTTCTTCATTTATGGAGATACTTTTTGTTGTAGGGTCATAGTAGTAGCCAAGGCAACCTTGAAAACCAATAAGTTCCCCTTTTTTCATTTTCATTTTAAGTCCTTTTTTCACATGGGCTGAGGTATTTTCTACTTCTTGTTGAGTTACTGAACTTAATATTGTTAATAGTAACTCTCCATCCATTGTCAAAGTATCTATATTTTCTTCTTCAAATACTACACCAACATTGTTTTCCTTTAATAGTCTTACATATTTCAAAGTATCTAATGTATTTCTTGCAAATCTTGATATAGATTTAGTAATTATCATGTCTATATCTCCATTTTGGCAATCACTTATTAGCCTCATGAAATCTACTCTTTTAGTAGCAGTTGTTCCTGTTGTTGCTTCATCTGCGTATATACCAGCCAAAGTCCAGTTCTTATTATTTTTTATTAGATTTGTGTAATAATCAACTTGCGATTTATATGATTCAAGTTGGTCTTTACTATCAATGCTAACTCGACAATATGCTGCAACTCGTTTTAAATCTAAATGTAGTGCATTTCTATTTCTAGCTCCTGTATTTGAAGCTTTTATTACTTTTACTTTAGTATTCATTTTACCTCCTTCCCATTTTGTATCTTTCTACAGCGTTATTGTATCACAAGATTAACTACTTTCTATCCATCTTCTTATAATCATTTTCTATTCTATTTTTTATTTTTATATATTCCTTATCATTAATTAATTTAAGATCATAAAGCCTACATAACATAGCAACTCTCATACTATAAATCTTTATTGCTTGCATTTTAACCTCCTATATAAGTTAATTTTTTACCTTGATAAGTGAATTAAATTTGAAATATGCTAATCTCACATAATCAATTTCAAGAATATTCACACTTCAAAGTATTTTAATTTTTATAGAAAGATGATAAAATACCCCTCACTTTATAAAGTGAAATTTGCCCTCTTTGGTAAGCAGAATTTTTATTTTTTATAGTATTTTGAGTTTTATTGATTAATTTGAATATAAAAAATGAGGACTTATGCTATTAGGCATAAATCCTCTAATCTAAATTTTACTGTTTAAAGACTTTAATATTTCTTCCTATCAATTATTTAATTTCCAAGATTCAGTCTTAGATTTTATATTAATTAGATCTGAATATAGTCCATTATTTTTAATCAGTTCTTCATGATTTCCACGTTCTACTATTTCCCCATCTTTTAAAACTAAAATTTGATCTGCATTTCTTATGGTTTTTAGTCTGTGGGCAATCATAATTACTGTTTTGTTTTTTGTTAATGATTCAATTGCTTCTTTAAGTTTATCTTCATTTTCTGGGTCTATATTTGCTGTTGCTTCATCAAATATAATTATGTCTGCATCTTTTAGCATAGCTCTTGCAATAGAAATTCTTTGTTTTTCTCCACCAGATAGGCTTGCTCCACCTTCCCCAATGATAGTGTCATATCCTTCTGGTAAAGCTTCTATAAATTCATGACATCTTGCTTTTTTTGCAGCTTCTACAACTTCTTCATGGCTTGCATTTTGTTTTCCAAATTTTATATTATTTTCAATTGTATCTTCAAATAGATATACATCTTGAAATACCATGGAAATAGAATTCATAAGATTTTCTATCTTATAGTCTTTTATATTTTTTCCACCAATTAAAATCTCTCCAGAATTTACATCCCAAAATCTCGCTATGAGATTACAAAATGTTGTCTTACCAGATCCAGATGGTCCTACAATGGCAGTCATAGTATTTTCTTTTATCTCTGCTGATACATTTTTTAAAATTGGTCTGTCATCATAAGAAAAAGAAATATTTTTAAAGACTATATCATGATTTTTTATAGGCTCTGTAATACTTCCTTCTCTCATATCAGGCATAGAGTCGATAAAACCTACAGAATCTATGGCATTTTCGCAAGCTCTTAGGATTGCCATGTTTGATCCTGCCCCGATTAAGCCTTCAAAGATAATAAAGGATGCCATAATCATAAGAATTGTTTCAGCAAGTGGAAGTTCACCAGATAAATTTAATTTTAATGATACATAGACCATAAATACTGTTGTTATTCCCATTACAATTCTTTGAATAACTGTGTAGGGTGCTACAGATTTCTCCAGGTCTAAGAGTATTTTGGATGTATCTTTTATAGACTTTCTCAAAGCCCTGTTATTTTCTCCACCAAGATTATAAGATTTTATAACCTGCATTCCTTGTAAAGTTGCTAATACTTCTTTTGTAAGTCTTGTCTGCGTTTCTGTCATTTTGTCTGCATTAGCTGATGATTTTTTCTCCATCATTGATGTAACGATGAAAAATACTACCACACCTGCTACTGCAACAAACCCTACCTTTACATTAAATATTAAAGTTCCAAGGACAAAGACTAAAGTATTTAAAACTCCACCAAGTACAAGAACCAGTAGCATAGGCACCCATTGCTCTGCTTGGGAAAGATTAGATGTGGCAATACTTGTAAGTCTTCCCAGTGAAAAGTCTGAAAAGAAACCCATGGGAACTCTTTTTATCTTCTCACCTATTTCTATTCTCTTATGGGCAGCCATAAAATATCCTGCGTGTGTTTGTGCCATTTGTGATGATTTTTGTGTCATTATCTTTCCGACAAGGGATATAACTAATATTCCAAGACAAATAAAGATAGCCTTATAGTCTAAAGTTTTAGAGAGTATATTTACCAACATATAGTAAATTGCACCAAATTGTAGAGCATTAAAGACTGCATGAAAGAATCCAGCCAGAATAGATTTTTTAATATTTGCTTGTTCTTCCTTAGAAAAATTCCATATCTTTTTAAACACCTTAAGCATTTTCATCACCCCTTACATTGGCATCAACCATTTCCTTATAAAGCTCTGATGACTTTAATAGTTCTTTATGATTTCCATAAGAATCCAATTTACCATCTTTAATAACAAATATCCTATCTGCATCAACAATTGTCTTTAACCTATGAGCAATTATGATTAAAGTTTTACCCTTAACTAGATTTGCCAAGGCGTTTTGTATGAGAGCTTCATTTTCAGGATCTATATAAGAAGTTGCTTCATCTAAAATTACGATTGGTGCATTCTTTAGCATTGCACGAGCAATAGATATTCTTTGTCTTTCTCCTCCAGATAGATGACCTCCACCTTCGCCAACTCTTGTATCATAACCGTTAGATAGATTCATAATAAAATCATGGCAGGCAGATTTTTTACATACATCTATAATTTCTTCGTCAGAGGCATTCTTATTTCCAAGCCTAATATTTTCCTTTATAGTCATATCAAAGAGGAAATTGTCTTGGGATACAAAAGAAATAAGTGAAGACAAGTTTTCGAGCGACACATCTTTTGTTTCTACTCCACCAATTTTAATAGATCCCTTATCTACATTCCAAAATCCAGCAATAAGTTTTGCTATTGTAGACTTGCCTGATCCAGAAGGACCAACGAGGGCTGAAACAGAAGATTCTTTTATTTCCATAGAAAGATTATCTATAACCTTATTTTTTCCATCGTAAGAAAAGTCGACGTCTTGAAGTTCTATATTATAGGATTCTATTTTTTCTCCCTTGTCGATATTTTCTAACTCTCTTGAATCTAAAATCTTTCCTATTTCAGAAGTTATAGTTGATATTCTTGACATATCATCCATATAGTTCATGATTTTTAAAATGCTAGAAACTGTAGCAAAGGATAAGACGATTAAGGTAATTAAATTTCCTAAATCAATACTTCCATTTATATAAAATAAAATCCCAAAGGGTATGATGGTAATAATTCCCATAGGAGAAAGTAATCTACCTATGGCAACCCTATTCATAGATTCACCCATCCATTTATAATAAAAACTTGCATTGTCATAAACGCTATCCGCATATTTTTTATAAGATGATTCGCTTTGATTAAATGTCTTGATTACTTCAATACCGTTTATATACTCAACAATAGAATTATTCATATGTTGACCAATGGCAACTGACTTTCCAAACATTCCCTTATAATGAGCATTCATAACAGACATCATGGTAGCCATTCCTACCACAAATGGAATTAGTGATAGCAAGGTCAATCGCCAATCTAGTGTAAACATGTAAATAAACAATAGAATAGGTCCTACTAAATTTGCCGTAAATTCCGGCACTAAGTGGGCAAGTGAAGTTTCCATAGAATCAACTTGCTCAACTATAATATTTTTTAATTCTCCAGATGATCTTGATAATACATCTCCCAATGGCATCTTAAATAATTTTTTGGAAATATCATTTCTGATTTCTCCTAATGAGTTAAAAGTTGCGGTATGGGAAATACTTGTTGATATTCCAGCTGCCACTTCTTTAATAACAAATGTTATTAAAATACTTATGCAAAGTGGAGTGTATAAATTCATGTCGCTTACGCCATTAATCAAATTTACAATGATTTTTGCCATGTATATATATGAAAAAAGCCCAGCCACTACTCCAATTATTGCCAATAAGATTGACATAAAATATGAGCCTTTTCTTTTATTTACATATTCTTTTACTAAATTCACTTCAAAACCTCCTTTTGGTAGTATTTTTTAACTATCTACTTTATTTTTTTGCTTGAGATGACATTCTATTAAGTTCTCCGATCATCATTCCTATTCCAGTTAAAATCATAATTAAATCTACAAGAGGTTCAGCAAACCATACTGCCTTAACCCCAAATATCATCGGTAGAATAATCATGGCAGGGAGGAATAAAAATAATTGTCTTAGCATGACGATTATGCCTGCCTTTTTAGCATTTCCTATTGCTTGGAAGAATGTTATAGTCATTACCATTACTCCATATAGGATAAAGATAGAATAAAATAGTCTAAAGTTCCCTATTCCCTGAGTTATAATACTTTCTTCTACTCCAAATAAGGAAAGTATATTCTTTGAAAATGCTAATGCTGGTATCCAAAATATTGATGCAAGAACTAATCCTCCGA
>NZ_HE978580.1:194412-307085 GCF_000311865.1 Peptoniphilus obesi ph1
TTGCTTGAACAAATTGTGCTGTAATAGTTGCAAGTGCAGCCCCTTCTATTGCATATTTTCCCATTAATTTCATTAGAATGGGATCAAGAATTATGTTTAAAAAAGCTCCTAGCCCCATAATGAGCATTGCTTTTTTCATTAATCCTTCTCCACGCATAACCATGTTTGCTGATTGAGTAAAGTTTACAAATAAAGAACCAATAAAAATTACTCGTAAATATCTGATACCATATTCTTTAATTTCTCCACTTGCTCCAACCATATCTAAAAAATGTGGTGCAAGTAAAATTCCGCCTATTGTAATAATTGATGAGAATAGAATAACCCAAAAGATTAAATTCCCCATAATTTTATCAACTGTTTTTTTGTCGCCCTTTCCTATAGCTCTTGATAAAACCGATGCTGAACCTACACCAATAAGTGTAGATACACCACTATTGAAAAATGTAAGTGGCATAGCTACACCACAAGCTGTCATTGCTGTTTGTCCTATAATATTTCCTGCAAAAATTCCATCCATTAGTGGATAAAGACCTATTACTATCATTCCTATTACAGCAGGGATAGATAATTGAAAAAGTAAATCTATAGGTCTTTTTGTTAATAATTGTTCTTTCATATCTTGTTTCATAAAATCAACTCCTTACACAATCAGTCCATCTTTAATAAATTCCAAAATTTCTTTTTCATGTCCCTGGATATTTACTTTCTTGTATCCATTTTTTCCAAGCATTAACACAGAGTTACAAACCTTAAAAATAAGTTCTATATCATGAGTTATTATTGCAAAGGGATAAGTTTTTGAATATCTTTTTATTATTTGAGAAATGTCGTTCATCCTCTTATAATCTAAACCTGACGTAGGTTCATCAAGAATTATTAACTTTCTACCACTTAAACAAGCTGTCAATAGGGCAAGTCTTTGTTTTTGCCCACCAGATAGATTTTGAGGGTGATCATACCTATTTTCCCAAAGGTCAATATGTTTTAATTCTTTTCTAAGTCTATCTAAATATCCATTGTCATTAATTCTATCTTTTTGTAAAAGCTCGTTTTCTACTGTATCAAAGAAAATCTGATAATCCACGTCCTGCATCATATAATAAGAGTTTTTTAACCTTTCTTTTTTATTTTTTCCATAACTTGTTTTCCCATTATTTTTAATTAAGCCTGATAAAGTCTTTCCCAAAGTTGTTTTACCAATTCCATTTTGTCCAATAATTGCCATTATTTCTCCAGAATTGAGACTAAAGTAAAGATTTGTTATTAATTCATTATTACCTATTTTGATATTTAAGCCTGAGACCTCTAAGGCTTGTTCTTGAGGACAAACTAAATTTTCTGCTTTCAAAGATTTATAATTAATTGCTCTTAGTCCATATTCTTTGCAAGCATCTTCTGTAAGTTCTCCACGTGAAAATATTCTCTCTATTGTTCCGTTTTTCATATAGATTAGCCTGTCATACAAGTCATTTAAAAAGAATAATCGATGTTCAACTATAATAACAGTTTTTCCCATTTTTCTTAAATTAGAAAGGATATCCTTAAACTGTAGAATCCCATGATAATCTAAATTAGACGAAGGCTCATCAAAGAAAATAATTTTTGTATCATATAGTAACGTGGAAGCTATTGCTACTTTTTGTTTCTGACCTCCAGATAGTTCTGAAAGCTTCCTATCCATCAAGTCGCTAATTCCCATTTTTTCAAAAGTTTCTTTTGTTTTTAACTTCAATTTATCTAAGGACATTCCTAAATTTTCACCAACAAAAGCAACTTCCTCATCGGCAATAGTTGCAAAAAACTGGTCTGATGGATTTTGAAAGACATTGCCTATATATTTTGCAAGTTCTCCTTTTCTATAATCCATCAGATTTTTATCTAATAGTTTCACTTCTCCATTTAAAATTCCATTATAATGATTTGGGATAAGCCCATTTAGAATTCTTGTCAAAGTTGTTTTACCACAACCCGATAAGCCTGTAATTACAACTAATTCACCCTCGTAAATTTCTAAATCAATATTTTCAAGAACGGAAGAATTGTCTTCATCATATCGGAAATTCAAAATTTTAGCTTTTAATAAGCTCATCCTTCTAACCTCCATAATGCAAATACCATCAAAAAGGAAAATATGACAATATAATCTAAAATACCAAAATATATTGGATTATAACTTGTTTTTTCACCCTCATACTCAATACCTCTTGTTATTATAGAAGATGTTAATGTTTCGCTTACTTGAAGGCATTTATAGATAAGTGGAATAAGATAAAATTCAAATGAACGCACAGGATGTAAGGGGCTTATTTTTAAGCCCCTCACCCTCATTCCATTGCGTATTTCTTTAATTCTAGATTCTAATTCTCCAAGATATCTTAATGCAGTTACAAGAGCTATACTTACCATTTGTGGAAAATGAACCTTTCTTAAAGCTGCCATTATTTTGAGAGGGCTAGTGAGGATCAATACCCTACCAATATTAAAAATTGGATATAATTTTAATACCAAGGCAATTAGACCTATTATTGCCCCAGTAGTTAATCCTAAGTCAATATAAGATAAGATTTTTATTAACACATATAATCCTAAATAGATGCTCACCCTTTTGATAGCTTCTAAGTATGAAAATAACAAGACAACCACAAAGCTCATTCCCAAAAGAACATAATAAGCTATTCCATTAACAAGAAAAACCAAGAAAGACGAAATCAATATTATCAAAAAAAGAGTGATTGGATTTATATCTTTTGTCTTACTTTTTCCAAAATTGTTCACTACAAAATTCCTTTTTCTTTTCTCTTTTCAAAAAATTTATTGTTTATATATATGCCAAAGCATCCTGCAAGTAGTTCTAATATTACATTACATCCCATAGCTATTGCTATTACTTTATTCGTATAAAAGCTCGCCATCCATTCAGCTTGCTCTCTGCCTATAGAAGACGCAAACTTAACTATTCCTTCCACTCCTAAAACTTTAACAAAGATAATAGGATGCATAGCAACAATAAACATAGCCACTGAAAATGCTATTCCTACCTTCGTATTATTTTTATAATCACCTATTATAATTTCTGCCAATATTGCTGAAACTAGGCAGATAGGAATCATAATCCAATATCCCATCACTGAATATAGTAGACCATATATAATCCAAAATAGGGCTGCAGCTCCTCTCTTCTGAATTCTTTTTGCCATTATTACAAAAACTGGTCCAACAACAAAAGCTGCAAATCCAGCTGAAGCATAAAGAGCGATAGCTCCAAGTGTTCCTGTAAACATTGAAACAGCCATTCCAATAGCAAAACCAATTACTGTTAATACTGCAATTTGTACTATATCTTTTAATTTCATATAAACCTCCAATTTAAGATATATTTTTTCTTTCTGAGTAAACCCTAAGATTTACTTAGCATTATTATCTAAGATAATTTCTATCATTTTTTTTAATGCAAGTTTGTTCTTCACAAAATTTTCTCTTGCATTTAGAACTTCACAACCTAGAATAAATGTGTTAATAAAATCAGTTATTAATTCGATAACTTCACTTAATTCACCTCTTACATCTTCATCAAATAACATTAGAATACTATCAGATGATGATTTTTTTAGTTTCTTATATAAGTCTTTTAACTTATCGTCATGATTTAATTCCTGCAAAAACATTGCATAAATTGAAACATAGTCACTCTGATATAGCATTTTTTCTAAAATAATCTCAGATAAAACTTCGCTAAAATCCTGACTTGTTTTATTCATCTCATCATAGATTATCTTCTCTCTGTATTTATTTCCTTCTAACATAATGTCGTATAAAATTTCATAGGTAGAACCATAATGATGATACAAACCACCTCTAGAAAGCCCAGTAGCTTCCATAATGTCATTCATAACTGTATTTCTAAATCCCTTATCCAAAAAGACTTTCATAGCTGCTTGTCTAATCTGCTTTTTTCTTTCATCAGCTTCCATTTTCATTTCATAAATAACCTCCAAACCGACACTATTGTCGGTATTATTATATCAACACTGATAATCATTGTCAATAGCTTCGCTTATACTTCTTTATTAATTTCTTTAAATGCGGTATAATCAATAAAATTGAATAAACGCTTAACGCTTATAACTTTAATAGCAAGCACAGTAAGTGTACGGACACTTACGAAAAAATTAATGGAGCAAACCTTTACGGAATGCTCCATTTTTTTAATTTTTACCTTGTTAGGGAGAACCCTAAGACCCCGAAATATATTTATAAAGGAGAATAAAATGGCAAATAGATTTAGAAATGAAAGAATAGAAATAAAATTAACTAAGGAAGAAAAGGAAGTTTTTGAAAAGAAAATGAAACTTGCTAATTGCAAAACTATGTCCCACTTTCTTAGGAAATGTGTGTTGGAAAAAGAAATTTATATTGTAGACTTAGAACCATTTAGAAACCTACAATGGCTACTTTCAAATGCAACAAACAATATAAACCAGATTGCAAAAGCTACTAATACAACTGGTGTTATTTACAAAAATGAAATTGAATCTATGAATAAGCAGATAGAAAAATTATCAAGAGAAATATGGCAGATCCATTCCCTACTTCTTAATAAATCAAAAGAAAGTTCTGGTGATTAGTATGGCAATTACAAAAATACATCCTATAAAATCAACTCTAAATTTGGCAATAGATTATATAACCAAGAGTGAAAAAACTGATGAAAAAGTCTTGGTTTCTTCATTTAAATGTCATCCATCTACTGCCCATATTCAGTTTATGAAAACACGAAAGATCATATTCTATAGCATTTTTTGAAACAAAAACCTGCTAACAAAAGTCAAGCTTAAGCTGAAATTAATTTCAGCTTATTTTTTTGTGCAAATACTATATAATCTTTGCATATCCAGCTTCCATGCTATTATCAAAATTATACTTTAAGGATGTTTTCTTGGTGCTTGAAGCTAAAGCTAATTTCCTCCACATGAATTCTTTCGTTCGCTCAATTCACTAAAGTAAGCAATAAAAAAAGAATACCCTTTTGCAAGAGTATTCTTAATAAAAATACAATATCGTTAAACTTTATAAAATAAGAAAAAAATTATTTATTCATGTAGACTAGGATGTAGATATATAGGTGATTTTATCTTACTATTTAATCAATTGGGCACTTAAAGCATTTTCTAAAACATATTTATATTTTGAGAAAGTTTCAGAATCAAGCAACTGATATTTGTCATTCTTTAGCTCTATAATATTTATTTCGCTTTCAAATTCAAAATTCCTTCTTTCAAACCCAATTGATGAAAAAATCAATTGGGTATAATTTGATGAATTATCTAATATATATTCAATTAAGGATTGTGCCTTATCATAATCCATCTCCGCATTCTTAGGGCTATCTAATACCATAGGTAAATTCAAGCATTTATTATTAAAAATTTTTTTAATATCATTAAGTATAAAATACCATATAACTGTTGAAATTGGTTTATTACTTCCACTTGCACAAAAAACTCGATTAATTGCTTTATATTGTGCTTCCTCTAACTCATTCAATCCAAACTTTAAGACTTCCCTATCAATCATATCATAATATTTTTTATTGATATCCGATTTAATTTTAGATACTTCCTTCAAGTCTTCCTCAATATTTTCTAGTTTCTCTTTAAGTTCTCCTTGCAAATTAAACTCATTAAATAACTCTAAATTTAAACTATTATATAGTTCATTTAGCCCCATATAGCTGCTATAATTTTTTATTTCTGTCTTAGCTATACCAATGTTTTTCTTGTATGATTCCAACTTATCTAAAAACTCTTTATAACTACCCTCTATTTGTAAAATTGATTTTGAAATCTTTTCTATATCCTCATATATGCTGTCCTTTATATATAACGAATCCTCAATTGAATTGTATCTTTTACTTCTAAGATCAGTTGTATCTTTCAAAACTGAATGGCATTCAGGACATATATCTGTATTTAAAATATACTTTATTTCTTTTTCCTTTTTATTCTTAAACCTTTCAATTTGGTTCAATGCAATTTCAAGCTCATACTTTTCATTTCGTAAATTTGTAAGCTCATACCTAAATTTATTAATAGAATTCAGAATATAATCATATTCCTTTGTTCTAATAGAAAGCTCCCTTTCAAGCTCTTTTAAATTTTCAGGCACAACAATATTACCTAATAGTTTAGATACTTTTTCTTTCATTCTACTAGTTTCTCTGTATGCGTCTTCTGAATCATTTATACGTTCCAATAAATTTTGTTTACTTTCAACATGTTCAAAATAATTCTTATCATATATTCCAAATTGTGCATATATTACATCAGGTTTAAAATTTTGATATTGTCCTAATCTCTTAAAGGAACTAAAGTATGTTCCATCATAATAATCTTGGTCAATAAAATTCATTACATATGTATATGCTGGTGGAGCAATCTCCAGCTTCTCAGTCCTTCTATTCGGTAAAAATATTTCAAAATCCCAAATATTGCTTAAAAAATATGATAACTCAATTATAGTTGATGTTTGAAATAATATCTTAAAAACATCATTAAATACTTTGAATAACTTTTTATGGCGATATATAAAATATATATTATCGTTAACCGAAAACTCTAAAATATATACTTTATCTTCATTTTTCCATTTTTTATCGAAGTGGGCATCAGCACCCAAAGTATGATATAAACTACGTAACAAGACTGACTTCCCTCTATCTGTTCCATCAATGTTACTAGAAGTAACAATATTTAAACCTTTTTCAAAACATGTAACAAAAGCCTCTTTAGTTAAAATATCAAA
Source organism: Peptoniphilus obesi ph1 (assembly GCF_000311865.1). Taxonomy (GTDB): domain Bacteria; phylum Bacillota; class Clostridia; order Tissierellales; family Peptoniphilaceae; genus Peptoniphilus_E; species Peptoniphilus_E obesi. The sequence continues at coordinate 201,217 of NZ_HE978580.1, forward strand.
AATATATATTTTATTGAAAATAACATCCATTAAATATCACCTCCCTCTGTGTATAAATAAAATACCATTAAATAAAATACTTTTTTCATGTATTTTGTGTATTCTATAGGGAATTCACTATCAAATACATTATTTAAAATATTAAAAAGGTCATTTTCGTTTTTTATCTTATCTATATTCCCTTCAATATACTCAAAAATTGATATCTTTAATACATTCAACTCATGGCTTTGATCAATTTCCAGTAAATTAGTTAAAGCTTGATTATATAATCTTCTTTCTGATGGGAATAAAGTTTTAATATAATCTTTAACCTGCTCAATGCCTGTTATAGATTTTTTCCTATGAGATTCAAGCATTTTATTAAACTCATTTTTAGAAATTCCTTTTAATTCTAGTACATCATTATAATTAGTGATTGCCATCTCATAAGAAGCTTTTTTCTGAGCTGTATCAGATACTAATCGAAATAAAGCATTAGGATTATTAGGTTCTTCATTTTTTATTTCTTGGAAAGCTTCAATTAACTTTCCAAGCAAAGCATAATGAGGATTTGTTAAGTCCATACTTTCACATACATAAAAAACATTATCAAGAATGACTTCTGATAACTTTAGTTCTTCTTGCAATTTATCTTCAATAAAATCTATTACTGTTTTGTCCAACTCACCTAAACAAACTTCTTGCCTTAAATCTTCTTTACTATCAATTTTCAAATGCTTATTACAAACTACAGCCAGCTTTATATTATGATTTGGGTTGTAAAGAGCATACAATGTTCCCAAAATAGATCTACTATTTCCTTTTCTCTTAGTTAGTGTTTTAGAACTATGATTACCTCTATTTATTGTTTTCACCTGGTAAAAATCAAGACCATTATCACGATGCAATTCAATATCACATTTGAAATCAAACACAATTGTATAGTCATCGTACAGCTTATATGCATCAATTAATTTACCAACTCCCCACAACAATTCAACTCTAAATCTATTTTTCGTTCTACTACCTGCTAAATCTAATGGTAAATTCATATAATAGTTCGAATATTCCAATATAATCACCTCACTTTTATGTCGTCATGCATTTATAATGTAACCTTTATAATATTTAATTAGTTTTTTCAAAAATCACTCTATAATCTTCTGTATGCCTTCTAATTCAAAAATATCAAAAACAGAACATCTGTAATTAAATTTTGTCTGTCTTAATTTATAAAATGTAATTTTCCTAATTTTGCTTTTCCATAAATTCACTATTTATCATACCTAATTCTTTTATTTTTGTAATAACATTTTATAATTAAATGATATCACTACATCCTACTTAAATCTTTTATTTATTCTATTATACCATTAAATATACGTCAAAAATAAAACGTTCTCCTTGATATAAAATTTATGCTTAAAAAAATAAAATCATTTCACTTCTCTAATACTTAATATTTTTTATCTATGATATGCCAGACAGTGTCTGTTAAATTACATCTCATTAATCCTATTTGATAAAGTTGTTACCACATCAACAACCTTATCAAAGCTCAGATCTCCAATATACTTATTTTCACTCAGATATACTTCCCACAAGGATCTTAGGTATGAATCTTCTTTTATGTCCTCGATTATTTCCTCATAGTCTTTCATTATCTCCTGACTTCCTCTTTTTTTTGAGGTTCTCTCTATTGCTTCTTTTAAAATTTCATAATCTATCTCATCTTTTTTCAGCTTGTAGAGAGTGTATAGGTCATAAAAGTCTCTCATTCGTGTTGTTGTTATATTTCTTCTGATTATGGTTTCGTATTTTTCAGCTAAAATTGTTTCTAATAGGTATAACATTATTTTTATATTTTCTTTGCTAAAGATACAGGGATAGGTATATTCTATTTCCCTTGGTATTGTTACTTCTCCCGTTGTTAGGTCAAGTTTCATAGGAATTTTTACTCATTCCTATTTTTACTAATAGCAATCAAAAAAGCACCTACCATTTGATAGATGCCGTTAAACAAATTTAAATTACTCTTTTGCTATAGGAACCCATAATTCCATTTGATAATCTTCTGAATTAGGGTCTCCATCTCCATATACTTCAAAATCAGGACTTTCATCATGTCTATATCCTTCTTTAGGGAAGAAATATGAAATAATATACTTCCATCCTTCGTGAATGCACTTTGGTATAGGACCTTCTAAGCTTACAATAGCATACTCTTTTTCAGGAATGCTGAGTATGTCTAACCCTAACTCCTCAGCTTTTACTTCATCCGTTAAATCAAAACCAGCTAAGTATATAAATGAATCTTCTTCATCCATTATATAGTCATATCCTACGCCAAAGATTTGACCATTACCAAACTCTTCAAATTTTTCTCTTGGTACTTTTTCAACTAGTCTATCCCAAACTTTTGGGAAATTTGAACTCTTAGTTACATCTGATTTAATACCAGCTACTTTAAACGCTCTCTTTTTCTCAATTTTAATATCCATTTGATTTCCTCCTTGAACTGAAATTGAAAAGTAGATTCTTGGGAAATATTGATACTTTTCTCCTTTTTTTACTTGACCTGGAGTTAGCTTATGAAAACTTTTAAAAGCTAAAGCAAAAGAATCCTGAGAATTATAACCATATTTTATTGCGATGTCTATAATTCTTTTATCTGAATTTTTTAAATCAATTGCAGCATTTGTCATCTTTCTTAATCTTATATATTCAGATAATGAATATCCTGATATGATTGAAAATATTCTTGAAAACATTGGAAATGAATATCCTGTTATCCGTGTTATTTCTTTTTCATCAAGTTCATCAGTTAAGTTATCTTCAATATATTCTATTGCTAAGTTAAAAGATTTCATTATATCCATATTTCTACCACCTTTCATTTAAATTGTACAAGGATTTATTAAATTATACCCGATAATGCTAATACAAATATTATAGCATCACATGTTTATACTATTTTTCTTCTCTGCCAGACTTCTTATCTTGCCCTTTATACTCTCGATATTAATCACAATAATACATCCACGTATTTTCTAACCTCATCTTCTATTTTAAATAGTCTACTGTATTTTATGAGTCGTCTTAGATTTTTATTTTGTGATTTAAAGTGTCTTTTTATGACTTCTGTAAAAATTTGTTTATCTATTTTTTCTCTGTCGATTATGATATCGCAAATTGTTCGATCTATATCGTAAACTGGAATAAGGTTGCCTTGTGGTGATTTTATTTCTGTCTTTCCTAGTTCGTATAAATCTTTCTTTACATAGTGAACTTGTGAGTCTTTATATCTATTTTTAATATGGCTTGCATTGTAGCCTTGGGGTAAAGATATATGAAATACATTTGGAGTTCTGTCGGATAGGTCGTGAAGGTAGAGGGCTGTTTGATGAGAAAATATAATTCGATTACTATTTGATGATATTAGAACAAAATCGTCTATTACTTTTCCTTTTAATTGATATAGTCCCGGTCTTAATCTTTCTAATTGTCCGCTCTTTGTTAATTCTGATAGATTATGCCTAGTATATCCAAGTTCTTCTGCTTCTTTGTTGGTGATTACTAAATTTTCTTGTATATAATTTTTAAGTGTATCCATAGTCCGCCTCCTCTCGTTTACGCTTTTGTTATATGTTATAAAAGCGAATATGTAAAGCTGGGCTATGAGTAATTTATATTTTGAGAAGGATGTAACGAATCCTTACTCCCTTCAATAAAAAGAGAGCAGCCTTTTAAGCTACTCTTATAGAAAGTACAAAATGAGTTTATCTTATTAATTTTTTCTTTGTGTCTCCTCATACCAGTTGCAAAACTACTATTACGTCCATATAGTTTTTTTTAGTCTTTTTAACATATCCTTCTTTATCTTTTTCAAAGACAAAATGCTTATAAAACTGCTTAAAATGCAGGATTTCTATATTTACATCTTTTGTATCAGCGCTATAGTCTCCGCGTGGCTTGAGAGGATAGAATGAATGTCATTTGAGTGTGTCCGTTCTCGGGAACATATCCACTGCGTTTTTGGGGCTATCGGTAGACGGGAACATATCAATACACCTCATGGATTATTATTTTAGAATGGATTTTAAGTAATCTAATAAATCTGATTTAGTTAGAGGCTCTGCATGACTTAAAATACAATACTTACAGTCGAAACTTTCTATCAAATTTGTTAATGACATTAATTTTTCTTTATCCATATACCCATCATCGTAGAAATCCTCGCTTGTTGAATCTCCCAAGAACAATATTTTTTCCTCAGGAATATAGATAAGCACCGTATCTTCCGAATGGGGTGAAACCGTATGAAAAATCATTGCGGTTATTCCACCGAGTTTAAGGGTAAGCTCTTTTTCAAATTGGATATCCGATAGAACGGCAATAATTCTTTTATTATCTACATATTCTCTAGCTAGGCACTCATCATCATTTATCAAAAATTTTATATATGCACTGTCAGATAGTTTGGCTCTTTCCTGTTTCAAAAACTCGTTGGTTTTATGGTGTGCAATGGACAATCCGTGAATTTTATGCATTCCAAAGGTATGGTCCCAGTGCCAATGAGTGATGACAGTAAAATCTGGCTTCTTTAGGTCCTCGATTTCTAGGGATTTATAAAATTCATCACCATGGTCTGCTGAATTTCCTGCATCAATGGCAAGTGCAATTTTATCTCCATTTAAGTATGCCAACATAGGCCTATCAGTTTCTGGTTGATGTGGATAATAAAAGACCCTGCTAGTTATCTTTTTCAGTTCCATTTGCCATCCCACCTTTCTGGTAATAAATCTTTCAGCAACACTTCTTCCATTTCAGGTAATACAATTTGGGTCTCTATATTTTGATTATCTATCTGTGCAATAAACTCTCTGCACCTTCCACATGGTGGAAGTATACTCCCATCTTCAAATACAGCGATAATCCTTTTGATTGCAGTTTCATTGTTCTTTACCATTTCAGCAATAGCTGACTGTTCAGCGCATAAGCCAATAGAACAGGGCAAGTCAATGCATATTCCTGTAAAGATGTTACCGCTATTTGTCTCCAACGCGCACGCAACATGCCCTGAAGTTCCAAAGTTCCGTAACTTTTTATGATTAATTATACTGAAAGCAATTTGATATAATTCTTGTTTATTCATTTTCTTCTCCAATATTATTTAGCTTAATAATACGTTATTCTTTTTTCAAAACACTAAGTTATTCAGTTCACCATCAAGAACTTTTATAGTTTCATTTCTTTCCTTATCCTCTTGATTGTCATATAAAAGTTGTTCAATAAACTCCCATATATCTTCTAGTTTACGTCTAATATGATAGAATAACAAAGCATCCGTATTGATTAAAAAATCTTTGTGTAATTTCAGGTATATGTTCATAAATACATCATAATATGGCTTATCAACAAAAAACATGAGATCAGCTTTTACTGGAGCCAATTTCAAGCCTTCCCAGTCAATTAGAACTAACTGCTCATCCCGTTGCATCAAGTTCCAATTATGAATATCTGTATGGCATAGGGCCATTTTAGGATTACTTCGTCTTAGAATCTCCGACAGTCCTTCAACTCTGTCAATAGATTGTTCAAGGGGTTTTATGTGTGCCCCAAGCAAGCATTTTAAGTCCATGGGAAGACTGGCGCATTCTTTACGCAATACTTGTTTTAGCTGTTTCAGAAATGGCAAGCTAAAATCTTCCCTAATTAGTTGCACATATACCTACTATATCAATAAATTTTGAGTTATCATTGACTATATTAGTTGCTATTATCAGAATAGTCGTCGATAACTATATTTTCGTGCAAATATGCAAATAAGTAAAATGATAGTTATGTTATATCATAATAATTGAAAATAATAGAATGCATTTTTCAATGTAATAAGATTAAGCGTTCTCTTAAAGTTAGAGAACGCTTAATTATTTTTAATTTATTGAAATAATTTGTAACTATTGAAAACAGACAAAAATTGTTCATTGGATAATTTATCAAGATCAGTAACATTCGCATGCTTCAGCACCTGTCTTAATTGATTTTTAGTAAAAAGAACATGATATTCCCTGTTTACCCATTTATAAACGAAAAATCTATACTTTTTGTAGTCCTTCTTTAAAATAAATGGTTTATGCCTTTCAAGTACAATCAATACAGAATCTACATTAGGCTTAGGGTGAAAATATGCTCGTGGCACTTTTTTAAGAATTTTTATATCCATTTCCACCATTAACAGCAAACCTAAAGCTCGTTGGGTATTTTGCAACCTTTTAGCAAATCCCCTCTCTACAATAAGGTAGCTATATTTCGCTTGACTATCAAAAGCAATCTTTTTTACAATATCAGTACTAATATTGTAGGGAATATTACCAAATATTTTATAGTCTGTATTTTTAGGAAAGCTAAACTTCAAAATATCCTCATGAATAACTTTTATATTCTGAAAAGGTTCAACTGCTTTTTTCGTGGCATGACATAAACCTTCATCAATCTCTATAGCATTCACCCGTTGACTCATTTCCACAAGTTCCTTGGTAAAATGTCCTTTTCCTGACCCAATTTCTATTATTTTATCTTGTTTATTGATATTCGTATATTTTAATATTTCCTTTACATGCTTTTTAGATGTAATGAAATTTTGCGTATTTTTCGGGTTTTTCTGTTTCATTATAAACTTCTCCTTGCCGGTTATAATGAACTAATCTTAAGAGCTCATTATAACCAATTATTTTTGGTTTGGTTGATAATGAAATCTCTCAATAACAAATATAGAAAACATACCCATACCTTTACCTCCTTTAATTTTTTTCATTATAAATGAGATAAAGTAATATCTACTACTGCAATACATGTACACATATTTAACTCCTCCTTATGCAACTGATTATATCACTTTTAATTTCTCTATTCAATAAAGTTCTGTGCTAATCTACCTCACCCTATGGATTTTTAATCCCGAAACATCAAATGTCATCTGTCAAATGCCCTATTTAAAAGGGTCAAAAAACGGTATTTTTTAGCCTGTTTTTGACCCAATTTTCGTACTCAAACCACTACATGTTGTGGTTGACTCCTATTATTCCTTGTCCAAACCACAATACGTCATCAGAATTGCTGCTTCAACGTGCCTTGAGTGGGCAAAAAAGATGTCGCACCCCACTGGTATCCCCTTGGCGGAAGCCCATATTTCTGAAACAGTCGCCTGGATAGGCTATTTTTCATTGATTTGGTGCCTGCTTTTGCGTCACAATCCAAGTAATTGTAAGCAATAAAGCCTTCAAAAGCATGTTGTCCTCTTGAAGGCTTTATTCGGTACAACTTTAAAATTGGTTTACTTATCTTTATCTTCCTCTCTAAGATACTTAACTAGCCCCGGATAATTGCTTATCCTTACAGTTCGGATCAATTAGAATTAGCCGAAAACGGCGGCGAAGAAACGAACCACCGAGAAGCACCGCCGCATTGCCGAGCTTGATACCCTCATTGAACGACTGTATGCGGACCGGAAAAGGCGCGGTTGACCGCCTTGCCCTCAAAGGCTTAGGGGCATATCAACTATATATTGGGGCCGAGTGCCGTTACTTTAACACCGCCGCTAGCCATGAGCTTATGCTTCCTTTAGGACACTGTCCCAACAGACACTTTTTAAAGTATGCTGCACTAATCCTTATTTTTCACAGCATAGCGCAATGACAGACAGCCATGTTCTGCATTCTCTGTTCCCTGCAATTCCAAATTAACTTTTTCAGATAACAGAAGGTTATCAAATAGTTGTTTTTCTTTATTACCTACAAAACATGGTGATATCACAAGACTGATTTCATCAATAAGTCCGTTTTCTAATAATTTGTTGGTTAATCCACCGCCACTGTCTGTCCGCATGTATTTACACCCATATTGCTCATGCAGGATCTGAAAGGCTTTTTCATAGTCCACATGATCATTTCCTGACACAATATATGGGTAATGCCTTTCCTCCAAATAATTCAAATATTCCTTCGGAGTGGCAGTTGATACCAGAATGACAATTTCCTTCAGATATCCAAGATTTCTTAAGCAATGAAGACTTCTCAAGATACCTCTGCTGTCAGGTATGACTCCTATTGGTCTGGGGTCCTCCGGGCTTGTTATGATTTTCTCAAAATCAGCCTCTGTTTCAGCAGGATATTTTTCAAATGCAGTAAAAACAGTATTGGACCCAAACAGCACCGCATCCGAATGAATTCCCCCGGCAACCTGGTAGTAAACTTCCGGATTATCAAAGCCTTTAATGCGGCCATCAAGGCTAATTTGTGTGTGCATAATTATCTTTGGTTTCATATTTTTCAATCCTCCTTTTTGATAGTAGAATATCATAATACACTGACAGCTGTATGTCAGCAGGGGATATGAAACCTTACAAAAAATACATAACAGACCAATCGCTTTCTCTAAATCAAGTTTAGGCAGTGATTCGTAATTTGTGCCAGGTGTTTACGGGTTATGCATTTTAATTCATCAGGTTGGACTATTTCAATGCCTGATCCATATTCAATCAGCTGCTTGCTCAATATCTCAAAGGAATCTGTCTGGAATTCGATTTCCATTTTACTTCCCAAATCGGTTTCTTCAAGGAAGCCGAGAGAATACCTGTTCTTGATAGAATTGTATGTCTCCCCTTTTTCAGCTCTAAGAATTACATTATATAGTTTTTTATATGAAAGCATTTGTTTTAATATTTGTTCCAAAGAGCCATCATGGCTTTGACAGAGCTCTTCTTCTATGCAAATGCTTTTAATCCGATCCACACGAAAATTCCTATATTCATTTCTTAGCCTGCAAAACCGATTAAGTACCAGTTCTGTTCATAAAACCCCAGTGATATAGGCTCTATCATTCTGCTTTCCGGTTCTTGCCCTCCTGATGCAGGATATTGAATTGATATTACCCTTTTATTGCAGATTGCAGTCTGAATTGCTGCAATAACGTTATCCGCCAATGTATTTTTCTGTCCAGATGTGCTGTACACGTTAATACTGTTCTCCAACTCCTGTGCATAGTTTTTTTCACCATGCTTCAAAATAGATTTGATTTTATACATAGCTGAATCAAAATCCTTTATAAATGATTCATCTCCATGGCAATTTAAAAATTTCCCTGCTGTAATCAATGCACCCACTTCCGCCGCTGTAAACATTACCGGCGGAAGTAGGAAGCCCTCTACAAGAAAATATCCTTTTCCGGCCTCAGATCCAATTGGTATTCCGGCTTCTTCAAGTGTCCGGATATCTCTGTAAACTGTCCTTAAGCTTATATTAAATCGCTGTGCAATTTCTTTGGCAGGAATTATTTTTTTTGATTGCAGCTGAATAAGAATAGAGGTTACTCTGTTAATCCTGTTCAAATTTTATTCCTCCTCTGTGACTTCCATAAAAAGTATATCCTATGCGTTCTTAAGCTAGCTGCTGTTAGTGCTTCTCATTGCACCCTGGTTATAAAAGCCATACTCACAAACCTCTTCACCAAAACTCTTTACATCTCTAATATAGAACTCTATCTAGCGAACTTTTAGAAAAGATATAAAACATCAGAGTATGGACAGTTGCGGATGTACTTCAGAAAAGATTAGATGTCTAAAAAGCTTGTAGTTAAAGCTTTTTAGACATCTAAATCTAGGTACTAAAACAATTCATCCAGTAAAATATAATATTTTATTTTCTCCCAATCAGGCTTGATCCCCAGTAAGTCAAAAAATAGCTCGACATACTGTTCTTCCCCGATATCCTCCCTGATCGATCGGACGCAGAAGGCAATGTCATACCACTTGTCCGCCCTGCCGCTTCTCCCAAGATCAATAAAGCCACTTACTTTGCCATCTTTCACAAAGATGTTGCTGTCTCCCAGGTCGCCGTGGGAAAAGACAAGTTCCTCTTCGGGCTTTTCCGTCTTTAAAAAATCATACAGCTCGCGCGGATCTTTAAATGGAGTGTCTTCTTCCCAGTTTTCGCAATCCACATCGGCCAGATCGTTATTCAGTAAGTAATCCAATTCGGCTAAGCGGCTGTCTAAGCTATTCGTATAGGGACAATCCGATATGTCGATGGAGTGAAAGAGCCTGATGCACTCCGCATACAGCTCGATAATCTTTTCAGGGCTTTGTTCATCTTCATACTCTTCCGAGCAAAGGACGCCATCGGCCTCACTCATGAGCAGATTGCTCCAGCCATCATGCCGTTCAAAGTGCAGGACCTTTGGAACAGGCAGCTTTCCTTCCAGCCATAGCATCATGTCCTTTTCTCGTTCCACATCATAGGTGGTCCCTTTATACCGGCTGTCCGTCATTTTTAAATATAGGTTTTCATTTTCTCCCACCAGCTTATATACCTTAGCAGGAGACATTCCTTCCGTATCTTTTACGCAGCGGTATTTTTCGATCAGTTTTTTCAATTCCGGTGATATTCTCATTTTAGCCATTTATTATTTCCTTCCTCTTTTCTACAGTATTTAAAGATACCCCAAGAAGCTAATTATAACAAGACGAACTCCAATTCACTGTTCCTTGCATTCTAAAACCTTAAATACCAGAAAACAGCTTTTTCAAAGTTGTTTTCAAAGTTGGCGTATAACATAGTATCGACGGAGCCGATTTTGAAACCACAATTATGATAGAATTTACAAGCTATAAGGTTATTGTCCTGGGTTTCAAGCATTAGTCCATGCAAGTTTTTATGCTTTGCCCATTCTATAGATATATTGATAAGCGCGCTGCCTATGCCTTGCCCCCTGAAATCCTTACATACGGCGATATCTTCTATATAAGCGTACCGGTTCCAATTTTTTCGCAGTTTAACTTTTCCGACGCATTTATCGTCTTGGTAGTAAAGATATATTATCTTATCAGTATTGTCAATATATTCAAGGCAATCTGCCTCCTCATCCTCTTCATCCTCTTCGTCTTGGTAGCTTTTTAAATATGGCGCTTCATAGAGTAATTCTGTAAAGGTCCAATTCTCGTTTTCATACCTCGGTATAATCTTACCTATCACCTCAAATGGTTCGCTGGGTTTATCGATATCTTTCAGGTGCCCTGCTTTCATTTCTGTAATCACTGTTCCCGCCTCTCTTCTATATCAGCGGCATATGTGCTATCCAGGCAGCCGGTTTTACCAGTGTATTTTTTATACATGTCCCTGGTATATTTTGTTATATTCCTATCATACTCCGGATAGGCATAATGAAGCCTTTCCGCCACCTCACCGGATACCGCCCTGAACAATTGATGGCATAGAAATAATGCTTCCCATATGTTTTCATAGGAATCCATCCGGTAGGTGGACAAAAGTTTCTCCCACAAATCCTCGGATATATACCTTTCAATAAACTTATAGTTCTTGCCTACACTTAATTTAAAGCCTGTTTCGATGCCGACCTTCCATGATATCATTCTCAGCAGCTCATGGCGAACAATCTGATTAAAATGATCAATAGCAAATAAAATTTCCTTACGGCACAATCCTTTAATAACATAAGGTGTTACATTCCAAAATTCATTGCAGCAATCATCATACTCCCTTGCGCTTGGCTTTCTTACATGATAATCTATATCAGTCGGAACTATGTCCCTTTTAATTCTACAATCTTTATCAATTAGAACCTTTATTAATTTATCGCCCTTTAGGTAATTATCTAACTCTTCCAAGGGCAATAAGGTAAGATCAATTTTATTGTAATCATCAAATAGCATAAGATAGGAAAATCCCTTTTCTTCAGGTGGGAATAATTCCATATCCTCCGGCTTTTGCATCATTATTATATTCCCAAATTGATTAAGCCAGTCATCATTAGATATAAACGGTTCTATATCACTTACAAAATATGTAATATCATAATCCTGAAATTCATCTTTAGGTATATTAATATTTGCGCGTGACCCCTCAAGGGTCACAATTCGAATACGTTCATCCTGTTCTGCTAAAGAAAGTACTAAATCCATCATTTCTTTTTCTGATCTCATTTACATACTCCTCGTTTATTTTTTCTATATTATTACATCTTCTTTTTTGCCGATACAATCAGCATCATTGGGCGTCGCATTTCATCCGCCATCCCCGGAATATCCATCATGTTCTCTGGCGGCTGTGGCTCCACAATCTGATTTATTATAAAACTATTTGAAAGCAGTGTATTTAGATATGTGGTCAGTGTTCTATGATATTTTGTAACCTTTTCTTCCAAAAACATAGCTGTCCGTTTGCCCTCATAATAATAATTGTCCACCGGGAAATGCAGTATTTCTCCTTTTTCGTTATAATACCAGTCTTGTGTTCCATGAGCAGTAAAAACAGGATGTTCAACTGTAAAAACTAAATTGCCACCAGCCTTCAGCATCCTATATATCTTTTTTATTAAATTCTCATAGTCTGCTACATAATGAAACGCAAGCGAACTTAGTATTACATCAAAGCTCTCCTCTGGGAAATCCACATCTTCTATAGCACAACATCTATATTCAATCTGTGAGAAATGCGTTTTCTCTTTTGCTACTTTGAGCATTTTATGAGAAATATCAACACCTACAACAGAAGACGCTCCGTGTTCCATCGCATAAATACAATGCCATCCATAGCCGCATCCTAAATCAAGCACAAGCTTATCTTTAAAATCCGGCAGCAGCTTTCTCAATGTTTCCCATTCTCCTGCACCGGCTAGTCCCTGCTGTGATCGACTCATTTGACTGTATTTTTGAAAAAATATATTATCATCATATTTGTTTTCTTTCATCTGAATTCCCCTCGTTTAAAAAGTTATTCATCTCCGTTGCAATTTTTTTCACTTCTTTATAAAGCTTCTCGGTCAGATCGTAGCATTCAAAAAGTGAAAGACCGAGTACTTCAAAAATATGATTAACCCTTTCAGCATATTTTTCAGGTTTATATTCAAAGGTTTCAATCAGTTTTATAGCTTTCTTTTCGTTAATGCAATAAGCATTATTACATGCAAATAGTACTTGATTTAAGCATGAAATAATACGAAAAACATGGCCTGCAATATAATATTTATCCTCTGCTCCCGCATTTGCTTTTACAAACATTAAAGAGAACTCTGCTTCAAATATAAAGAAGTTTATCAAGTTCTTCTTTAGAGCACCAGGGTAAATTTCTGCCTGATTTTTTAATTCGCATAAGCTTTCATTCTTAGTATATAGTATCTTGCTGATCGCCAATTCTCCACGATACATAGCACTTATATATCCATGGGGATGCCCCGTCTGATAATTAGTAGTAACAATTCCTTGCTCCGTATCTTTGATTATTTGTTCCACCCGTTTTATATCACGTAAAATCAAGTCAACATGATACCCATTTATAACTAACCATCCGCCGCCATTAATCCAATCACCCCACGCTCCGGGAGGTACAACAAGGTTATTTCTATTCTCATCATCCAACTCTGTAGCAATTTGATTAATCGCTGTAATGTCAAATGATTCTGATTTGTAATAGATTCCGATATCTATATCAGAATCCTCTGTATGTGTGCCTCTTGCACGAGAACCCCCTAATACAATGCCTTCTATATAAGGCAAAGAGGATAATTTGTCTGTCACTGATTGAATAATATTATCTATCATACTGAATCTCTCCTTTCAATATCAAAAGCTATATCTCATGTTGAGAAACACTTTTTTTGCCATATGTTCCTTATGCTTTACGTATATTTATATGGAAAGGAAAGGGGGCCTTCGGAATTCATCTTGAAGGCCTTATTTTCCCTGATTAGTGATCTAAACTACTTAGTGCTTAGATAAAATCCATAATCTTTTTCACTGCCCTACTTACCATCTGTCAAATAAGAAAAGTAAAATAATTATCAGACCATGAATATACAACAAAACAATCATAATATTTCTTTTATAACGTAATGATACAGATTAATGTATTAATTTAAAAGAGCAGCCGTTAAATTGAAGTCAATATCTGTTCTATCCACTCCCTAATTGATTATTGCTACTGTTTACTCAATCTGGTTGTTTTTCTGACACTCTCGATCTGTTCTCACAAACAAAGAAACACACATTTCTCCGAGTTGATAAAATAGATGTTTCTTCTTAAAACATTGCTATATCATTATTTTCTTGACATCAAACATACCGTCTCAGCAGGCGATTTCTGCCAATCGAAGCTCCCTATTCGGTCGCTTCTCTTGGGAAATCTTTGCATGAGACCTGCCTCTACTTTTCAGCGTCGCTTCGCTCCTTGACAAGTAGGGCTAGGGCTTCAACATGGTTCGCATTGTTAAGAGGCGTGTCGGGTGCTGTTAGTTATATTGTATATTTACTTTTTATCCTTGTCAATTTCAACCTCAAGTCCAGATTTAAACACTACTTTTAAATTTTCTTCATAAATTACTATCTTATCTATAAGTTTCCTCACCAATTCTTCATCATAACTTTCTATTTCTAATTCTTGATTGTCTAAAAACTCTTCTAATTCCTTTAGCCTGCTTTGTTCATTCTTCTCTTCCGCCATTTCAAGGAGTATCTTTTCTTTTTCATTTCTTAACTCTTCCACCCTTTCTACAAGGTCTGTGTAATCTTTCTTGGCATTAGCTACTTTTAAAAGCTCTTCTTGCACTTTCAACATTTCTTTATCTATTTCTTCTATCTGGCTAGTTCCATCACCTGTGATGACTTTTTCTATATTCTCTTTTATTATTTCTTTTAATTCATTGCTTTCAGATATAAGTTTATTGATGGCTTCTACGACTGCTTCTTGTAGGTCTTCTTCCTTAATAGTTCTAGCATGGCAGGCATCTGGCCCATGGGTTACTCTTGTACAACATCTCCAAACTGTATATTTTTTCCCTCTGTTGTTCCATGCTATTCTCCTGTAAATATCTCCGCATTTAGAGCAATAGACAATACTTGAAAGGGCGTATTTGCTGGAATAAATTCTTCTTTTCCCTTTGCCACTTACCATATTAGCTCGTCTGTACATTTCTTCTCCAACTCGCATGAAGATTTCTTTAGGTATAATGGCTTCGTGGTTATTTTCTACATAATATTGAGGTGCTATTCCATCATTTTTTACTCTTTTCTTATTTAGAAAATCCACTGTATAAGTCTTTTGTAAGAGAGCATCCCCCATATATTTCTCATTAGTTAATATTTGATTGAGGTTTGACACATGCCATTTCTTATTTCCTGCTCCATTTACTATCTTATCTTTTTCAAGCCCTTCTTTTATATCTCTTAGGCTTGCTCCTTCTAAATATTCTCTGTAGATCCTTTTTATAATTTTTGCTTCTTCAGGAACAATGACAAGTTTTCCTTCTTCGTCTTTTGTATAGCCTAAAAACCTATTATGGTTTACTTGGACTTGACCTTGTTGAAACCTATATTGAACGCCTAACTTTACATTTTGAGATAAGGACTGACTTTCCTGTTGAGCAAGAGATGCCATAATGGTAAGGAGGACTTCTCCCTTGGCGTCCATGGTGTTGATGTTTTCTTTTTCAAAATAGACTGGGATGTTGTTTTCTTTTAGTTTACGAATATACTTTAAACAGTCTAGTGTGTTTCTGGCAAATCTCGATATGGACTTTGTAATGATGTAGTCGATATTTCCTTCCATGGCTTCTTCAATCATTTTATTAAAGCCAGCTCTTTTCTTGGTATATGTTCCACTGATTCCTTCATCAGAAAAAACTCCCGCAAATTCCCAATCTGGATTTTTCTTTATATAATTTGTGTAGTGGTCTACTTGAGTGTCATAAGAAGTTGCTTGTTCATCGCTATCTGTTGATACCCTCGCATAAGCTGCCACTCTCAGTTTCTTCTTTTCTGATTCCTTGATGGAATTTCCTTTTTTCTTCTTCGCTGGTATTACTATGACCTTGCTATTCATCATCTATCACCTTGATTAACCTATACTTATAACTCGCTCGTTCAAAGGGATCTAGTGGTAGAACTTCTTCACTTTTGTATCTAAACTTGCATGGAACTCTAATGATCTCTTCTTCCTTTTCCCAAACTCGTCCCATGGCCACTGCCCTTTCTTTTAACATTTGACCTGCTTTTTCAAAGCTTTCTCTATCTATTATCTTGGGATAGATTTCATTTCCTAAATACTTTTTATTGGTAAGGATTCTTTTTACACTGGAGCTGTTTTTCTTCACGCCTGCAAGGTCTGCTGACTTTATAAGGGCATTGCCAGCAAGGTAGTTTTTAAAGATTTTTCTTATATTCTCCGCTTCTTTTTCTTGAATTTCTAATCTTCCGTCTCTTATGGTATAGCCATAACATAACCTAGACATTATTTTTCACTTCCTCTCTAAGTACAAGTCCACACTTTAAATGAAAATCAAGGGTCTCTCTATTAACAACTTGAATGTGGTCAATGATTTCTTCAAATAAGTCACCTTCAAAGTGATCTATCATTTCACTTTTTCCTAAGATTCCTATTAATTTTTCAAGTTCTCTTATTTCTTCATCATTTCCAAGGATGGCTTTTTTAATTCTTTCCTTTTCCCTGAGTAGATAACTTTCTTCACTAGAAATTTCACTGCTTTCTTTTGCGTAAACACTTGCATCTAAAACTCCCGAAGTTATTAGTTTGCTTAGAACCTCTTTTCTTTCCTTTAGTTTTTCTAGTCTTTCTTCAATTCCATTTATCTTCTCGACTTCTTCCTTGCTGTCCACTCTCTTTAAGGATTCTAAGAGTGGTGTAAGGATACTATCTTTTCCAAAGACTAGCTTGTTTACTAAAGTCGCAAATGCCAGTTTTATGTCCTTGTCTTTAATAAACTTCATATAACATTTATTAATATCTTTAAGGTGTTCACTGCAAGTCCAAGCTATATATTTTTCTTTGCCATTATAGTGATGTCTTCTTTTAAAGCTTGAACCACACTCGCCACACTTTATTTTCCCCGATAGGCTATATCTATTTTGGTATCTTTTAGTGTTTTCTCCATTTCCTTTTGCTATAGCCCTTATCCTTATTAGGTCTTGAACTTTCTCAAAGTCCTCTCTACTTACAATGGCTTCATGGTTGTCTATTATCTTATACTGGTCTTCTTCTCCCTTATTCTTGTGTCTATTATAATTTTCATCTGTATAGGTCTTTTGGTAGATGACATCGCCTATATATTTTTCATTTTTTAAGATTCCGTTTATAGTCGATCCATGCCATTTTGCTCCTTTTTGTCCTTTAATCTTTCTTTTATTTAAGTCTTCTGCAATTTTATGTGTTCCCTTACCTGAAAGATACTGTTCAAATATTTCTTTTATGATTTTTCCTTCTTCTTCATTCACTACCATCTTTCCGTCTATATTCTCATAGCCATAGGGTGGACTTGATATGATAAAGGTTCCATTTTGAAATCTTTTCTTTATGGACCATTTGTTATTTTCTGATATCGACCTGGACTCACTTTCTGCAAGGGATGAAAGTATGGATAACATCAACTCGCTTTCCATGGTTCTTGTATCAATGTTTTCTTTTTCAAAATAGATACCAATGTTTAAATCGAGAAGTCTCCTTACGATTTCCAAACAATCTGTCGTGTTTCTTGCAAGCCTTGAGATGGATTTAGTTAGGATAAAGTCTATTTTCCCGTCTTCACAGTCTTTTAGCATTTTTAGAAGTCCATCCCTACATTCTTTCTTTGTTCCAGTTATGCCTTCGTCAAAGTATAGACCTGCAAAAGTATATGACTTGTTCTCTGCTATCATCTTTTCATAGTGTGCCTTTTGTGTTTTAAGACTCACAAGCTGAGCTTCCTCATCTGTCGATACTCTTGCATAGGCAGCAACTCTTAATATAGATTCTTCTTTTTGATTCGCTTCTATTTTTGTTATCTTTTTCATCCATTCAACCTCCTTTCTGCTAGTGCTATATTCCCGTACAAGTGAGTATTTATCAAGTCTTATAGCAATAATTCTGAAAGAATAGGTCTTAATTTTTTAATGTTTTCTCTCCTAATTTTCCTATATTCTTCAAGGCTAATTTCATCTAAAAGAAAGAGATCCTGGATGAACTTATCTGATAGATAGAAATTAAGCTCTGCTTTTAAATCTCTTTCAGTGTATTCAGATTTTAAAACTTCTTTTTCACCTTCGAACTTTTCTACTCTCATACTCCACCTCCTATATCACAGGCAAAGAAATCAGGCCTATTTTTAACCTTAGTTTTCTTTCCTCTATATTCCTTAGGACAAAGGGAGTAGTTTTGAGTAATGTATTTTCATGAATATCGAAATTCTTGAATAAACAAAAAAGACCTATTAGTATTTCAATTGAAATACTAATAGGTCTAAATAGCTAATTACATTTTTATTTGTTAATTTGTCACTATCAAATAATAGGTTTATATCATTTTTTTAATGCCTTTTTTTAATATAGAGATGCTAGAACCCCTATGAAAAAGAAAATTATACTTATGTAACTGGAAGGTTTACATCGAAAAAAAATAAATAAAAAATATATTCCACGCTAATGGAAATAATAAAATATACTATCAATATAATTAAATTCCACTAAAAATCCATATAATTGAGATTTACCTACAAAAAAGATCGGACTACACGCTAGTATTATTATAAGTGAAATTGTAAATATTTTATTTTTCATTTGAAATATTCACTTGAATGGAATCTCAGTTTTCTGAATGTTTTGGTCAATTTTTTATGTCGTTTAAGATGTTATAATCCTGACTATTATAAAGTTTTTTATACAGTTCATTCTTTAAAAGCGTCTGATGAGAACCACTAGCAACCATCACACCATGATCAAGCAATATTATTTCATCAACTTTTACAAGATTTCTCAACCTATGCGATATTATAATATTCATTATTTCACCATTATTTTTATTTATCAGATTAAAAATATTTTCTTCAGTTAATGAATCTATAGATGATGTTGGCTCATCCAGAAGCAGAATTTCAGATCTGTTGTACAAGGCTCGTGCTATAGCCACTTTTTGCCATTCTCCTCCAGATAATTCAATCCCTCCAGCTACACTCTTATCAAGTACATTATCATAGTCAAAGTTCAGTTTATCTTTTTCATTATTATAAATATTAATTTGCGAGAGGATCTCATATATACCATTATCAGAAATTAATTCATATTCTCCTGAATGCGAGCTTCCAATACTTATATTTTCTCTTAACGAAAATGGATACTTTATAAAATCTTGATGTACTGTATCAAAATATTTATAATAGTTATTTTTATTTACATTATTAATTAATACTCCATCGACTTTAATTTCTCCTTCCGTTGGGTCATACATACCTAAAATTAATTTTGTTAAAGTTGTTTTTCCTGATCCATTCAAACCAATTATTCCATAATTTTTCCCTATTTTAAAAGTATAATTAAAATTTTTCAAAGCAAATTTATTACTGTTTGGATATCGAAAACTAACATTTTCAAAAGTGATTTGTTCTACTTTTCTATTCAAATTAACAGTTCCTTCATTACTTTCTTTTAAATTCATTAAATCAAAATACTTTTCAATATATAAACAACTCTCATATGAACTCTCCACTGAACTAAATAAATTTGTAAGTGATTGCCTAACTAATTCCATGGTTTGAAAATACATTATTGCTGACCCAATACTTATTTTAAGTTTAGAACATCTTAATATTATCAAAATTATATTCACAGTATTTGTTATCTCTTCTAATACTGAAATACATATTGATCGCTTAAAATATTTTGATTTTATAGATTTATTATTCTTTAAATTATTGTCATATATTATTGTCATTTTACCTATTAGTATTTTGACAGAACTGTAAACTTTTGTTTCGACAATCCAATTATACTTTGTTAAAATAGACTTTAAAATTTCAATATATCTAATACTTTCTATTTGTTTATTATATTCATTATATAGTTTTTCTAGAGCATCAAATTCATTTATAATATTAAGAATTGAACTAACTATACAAACAAAAAAACATAACATACTAAACTTAATTATTATATACGATACACTGACCATTGTAATAAGATTTCGTATCATATCCATAACTATATCTAACATCATTTTATTTTTAGAAGTAGAGTCTTTGTATACCATTTGTATTAAATTATAAGTCTTCGAATTATCAAAACTCTCCATCTTTAATCTGCTAATCTTTTTACTTATATTTATAGTAAAAAATTTATCTAGCTCATTAAAGTATTGAAAACTATAATAATCATTTATTTGCGTAATAACACGTATTAATAACTTTACCATTGAATATACACAAACTGCTCTTACAAATATGTACGTATCAATAGTAAAGTGTTTGATATAAAATGAAATCCCATCTATAAGATATTTATAAGCAATAACTATAGTAGAATTTAGTATTCCCAAAAATATACTACTCACTAGTATAATCAAAAATCTGATTTTACTCGCCTTATACATAAGGCCAATACTTAAGTATACATACCTAATAATAAAAATGATTTTTTTATACATCTTCATAATATATCCCCCAAAGTCTACTATGAAATAATAATTATTTTTGCATTTTTTATGTATTGAGACTGAAATAAATTGTAGGACTCTATAGTGATATTTTCAAGACGCAAAACAAATTTTTCTTTATTTATGTGATTTATCGGAATTAATCCATACTTATAAAATAACGAATATGAGTTAAACAAATAGTAAGTATCAGATAAATCCATCTTAAGAAAATCCCTTATATTGTTTAATCCTTTATCGAATTCCCGAATTCCTGCTTCATCATAGATGAGTGAATTTGCTTTTTCTAATATTATGGAGGACAAATCTATATCAGAACATATATTAATTTCAGTAAAAATATTTCCTATCATTATTGCCTTTATATTAAAATTTATAAAGCAATTTATAGTATTCAAATCTATATGTTTTAGCAATTTTTTTAATCGGTCCTTTAATATTTCTTCGTAAATTAAAAATAACAATTCTATCTCTTTATTACCTACTACAGAACCAATATCCAATAAGATTTTTAATTCAAAAAGTTCATCGTCTCTTATTTTATTAAAACTATAGACATCAATATTTTCCACTGTACAACCTCGTAATTTTTTCTTGTATTTTCTTACTTTCCAACACATCCTTCACAATTCCTATATAAAATATATCCACAATATTCAGTTGAAAATATTTTTTAATCTTCTTTAAACTACATGATCTTATTGAATTAGAACTCCCTATGGGCAATTCATCTAGTTTTTGACTTATTAAAACTTCATTAATTTTCAATTGTCTCTTATTAGAAAGAAACTTTTTTTCTATCTCCTTTAACACTTCCTTCTTAGATTCTATAAAACACATATTAGTCCTTATTGCTACTTTTCTTTCATAAAGTTCACTATTATTTATGATTCCAAGTGTGAAAAAAAAGGATTGTATTATAAATAACAAATCTTCAAATACATCAATCTTTCCTATAATTATCTCTATACTCATATAATCAGTCTTTCCTTCAATAAATAATGATTTATTGAAATACTCCTCACTTTCAATCATATTTATAATAAAATGTTCCAACAAATGCGCCCAGCCATCATGAGGTTCTCTAATTTTCATAATAAAAGAAATCCTATAGTTCTTAGATTTAGAATCTACAATAATTGACCCTTGGTTATCTAATATAAGCATATGATTATTTATAATTTTCATAATTTCTTATAGCAAGGATATTTAATATAATACTAAAAATAATTATTATTACTATACATATCGGCACCATTGCATATGCTTGCAATATATAGATATTAAAAATCCTAAATATAGGCCTGTAATTTATCAATAAAGACTCCCCGTTGTATAAATTTATCATTGATACAGATAATATTTTCTTTAGAACTCTACCTGCCCCTTCATATAAGACTAAAGGGATAAAGTTAAGTGCTAGAACTATCGAAACTGAAATTAATGATTTTTTTGATATTATAGAAACAATCATATTTAATATAATTGATATAACTGTTATTAAAACTCCTAGCATCAAAATTAACAAATAAGCCTGTAGAAAAGTCAAATTATACACGCTATTCCAATACGCTTGATATAATTGTATTGGTGCATTAAATCCATCTATTCCAAATAATAATAGAATTACAAAAGCATAGAGTAAATGCGGTAATAAAAACATCAAAGCTCCTGTCCATATGCCTGACTTAATCTTATTTTTTATTATTCTTTTTTTACCCACTGTAGCAAATAAAATTTCATTCATATTATTTGAATAGTCCATTGTAAAGGTATTGGAAACCACCACATTACTAAATATGGCAAACAATATTGAACTTATAAAGAAATCGCTCAATAAAATCTCCCATCCTTTATAATAAGTGTATTCTATTGGTGTTTTTAATTTGTCATTTTCTTTTAATAAAAAATTTTTTTCTCCATCGGTAAATTTGTAATTTTTAAATTCTGTTTTATCTAAATAGGTATTAAGCTTAGCTTTTCTATTAGTATAAAATGTATCAAGGTCATCAAAAGAAAGGGTATCAGCTATATTGAGATCAAAAGAATTAAAAGGAGCATAAGACTTTGCTATTAAAATCATAATATCATTATATTTTTGTTCATACTTAACATATCTTGATGTATCATCTAAATTATCATATTTCCCACTAATTACATCTTTGTGTATAGAAAGATATTTGCTTAAAAATTCTTCATCAATAAATTTGCCATATATCGAACTTCTATCTTTTTTTTCAGCTTTCGTCGCTGATAATCCTGTCAAATAACTTAAACCATCATTTCTATATACATAATAATTTCTCGCATTTATGTTTTTAAAAGAAATTACAGCTATGTAAATTAAGATCAAAAAAATTGAAATTTTAAATAGCTTGTTTCTATATAGTTTTCTAAATTCAAAATTCATAACTATCATCCTTTTTTTCTGAGTAATACAAGTAAACATCTTCAAGATTTGCGTTGATTTTTATTGAATTATCTATCGGCTTTGATTCAGATAATAAAACTACTTCATAAAACCCACTTTCATCTTCTTTAATTTTTCTTATCGGATATTTGTCTCTAAGAACCTGCAATGTTTTAGCATCTGTTTTAACCCTCCATATCTTTCCGTTCATGGAACTTACAACCTTATTCACACATTCATTTAAAACAACTTTTCCGGAATCTATAATTACTACATTATTAGCAATATCTTCTATGTCTTGTATTATATGAGTTGAAACAATGATTATTCTATTTTCAGCTATATCATTTAAATAATTCTTTAAATTAATACGTTCACTTGGATCTAGACCAGCCGTTGGCTCATCAAGAATTAGTATTTTTGGATTGTTTATTAAAGCTTGTAAAACTCCAACTCTTCTTAAAGTTCCCCCTGACAAATTTTTTAATTTATATTTTAGAAATTTATCAAGAGATAATGTATCAACTAAATCTCCTATAACAGTATTATTTTTATTAGAGATATTTTTTGTCCTTTTTATATAATTTAAAAATTCGATTACGGTAAATTCACCAATCCCTCTAAAATCCTGTGGTAAATATCCTAAATTATCATAATACATCGTTTTATTATCGAATAAATCAGTATCATTTTCTAAATTGATTCTTATTTTTCCAGATGTTAATTTGTAATATTTTGTAATTAACCTAATTAGCGTAGTTTTTCCAGCACCATTTGCTCCTATTAAGCCATTAACCCCCTCTTTAAAACTGAAATTAACAGACTTTATTATAGGCTCATTTGATATTTTTTTTAATACTTTACTTCCTGTAATTTCCAAAACTAACCTCCTCAAAATATGTATGTATTAACCAAACAGAATTGCCTTTTAGGCGTTAAACTACTAAACTTTCAACTTAAAACTAATTGTGTTTTATCCAACTACAGCACTATTTGAATTGTGATTACGTACATTTCCAGGTGCACAAGCACACCCACAATCTCCAGGCCACCAAGCACCAGATTTACCAGTAGAATGGTTTTGTGCCTGAACATTACAATAGCATCTGCATGAAAATGCTACATCATCAGTAACTTCTTTTTTATACATAGGATCTACAACTTTTAACATAAAAATCCTCCTTATCTAGGCAATATCTGTCTAGTTAATACCTTTTTAATACAAAAATTCATCTTTAAGAATAGAAAAATCCAATTCTTTTTCAAGAGCCTCATGATAAAAAGCCAATTGATTTTTTATTCTCAATCTATTTAAATCACATTTCTTTTCATGGTAATCTTTATCTATTCCATTCTCCAACATATTTACAGCATAACATGTTCCACATAGTCTTATTGCCCAACAATTCTGACAATACTTTAGAGAACAGCTCTCATATTCATTTATATAATACTTTTCAATAGATTCATAATCTAAGCCATCATCTATATTGCCTATACTAGGGGACTTTCCAACCCTTTCACAGGGATAAAAAACACCCTTAGTATCTACATATAATCTACGCATACCTGGTAAACAGCATCCATTAAATGGATAGTTGGCCGATACATTGTCAGATATGTATCTAGTATTAATTCTAATTAATTGACTCTTGATATAGTTAAAATATAAATTATTCTTATTATTTGAGTCAAGTCCTTTGTTTTTCATGGTTTTTTCCTCAGACCATTGTTGTAGTGGATCTGAGTATACTAAATCTGATTCATTCACAAAGTACTTTATGTATCTATCGTCGTCTTTTAATGTTTGTAAAAAGCCACCATCATCTAAACTACCTTCATCTGGGTAAGTAATCATAATAGAGAAATCTTTAGGTAGAAAATTTAAACTTGAATAGAAATTATTGACGCGATCTAATTTTTCAAATGTATACGGTGGAGTAAAAACCATATTTGCTGATAAAGAAAATGAACTATCAGGTTCTTTATTTGCCTTGTCACAAATTAATTTAAATTTTTCAAATACTACTTCGAATGTATTCGTTCCATCAGCGAATTGTCTATATGAATTTTGACTTTCTCTATCACCATCTAAACTACAAACCAAATTAAAGTTTGGTACACTTATAAAATAATCAATCATCTCTTCAGTTATAAGTGACAAATTAGATGTTAACGAAAAACTTAACATGTTTGATCTATCTCGAAACTTATAAATGGAGTAGTCAATTACTTCTTTTATTAAATCAAACTTTATTAAAGGTTCTCCTCCATAAAAAGTTATAGCTGTATATTTACTATTTGATGAATGATCATAATAGAAATCTACCGCTTTTTTGGCCATCTCTGAACTCATATCTTCATTTTCAAAATTACAATTATGCTGAAACTCTTCATTATATATACAATACTTACATCTAAAGTTGCATCTGCCTGTAACCTTTAATATCAACTGTTCCATTTCATTATTTAAAATTTTTTCTAATTTAAACTTCGAATGATTTTGATGTGAAAAACTAAGAGGCTCTATTGCTTGTAATAAATTCTCTTGTTCAATAAAATCTAAAAAATAATTCAAGTAATTTCTATCTGTGTCAATTTTTTCTATTGAATCATTTGTAGACTTAAGTATGGAACTAAGAATATGTTTAGACTCTTTATCAAGTGTGATAACTTTTCCTGTTCCAGTATCATAAAAGTAGCTACTATTTCCAGTATCGAATATTGTACCTAATCTTTTTGCTGTATTATTATTCATTTCCTTATTAATAATTTGAATTAAATTATTTCTACACATGAAAAACCTCCTAAGACACATAATGTTTGTCATCTATTGTTGACATAATTATACACCAAACAATCTATTTTAATCAATAGTAGTTTTTAGTATTATCCAATTAATTTTTGAATAAACCAGATTATAAAAATAAATAATAAAAATATGTGAACTTCATTAATTTCTAAATCAATATTATCTGATAGATTCAAAATTAAACGTAACACCATTAAAAAGTAAAAACTCATATTAATCTCTGTGAAATTTTCATAATTGTACGGAGATTAATATGAGTTTTTAATTTATTTCACTAAATACTCAAAATAATCTAGAGAATTTAATGGATATATATATTTTTAATCGTGATTAATTTAAACTAAATAAGACATAACTGACCTATTTATACTAGATGTATATAACTTAACTCCAGGATAAATGTTATCTTATATAATATTAGCCTAAATAATAAAATAATTCGTATATATTGGTTCCAAGTGCTTTTGAAATATCAAACGCAATCTTGACTGATGGTATTTTTTTTAGATTCTCCACATCACTTATATATTGTCTAGTAACGCCTACCATTTCTGATAAATCACCTTGTGTCATGCCCTTTTGTTTTCTAATCCTCTTTATATTATTACCCACTTAGCTTAATTACCTCTTTCTAATTTTTAATGTATTCCTTAATATTTTAAGTTAGTAAAACGGCATTGTCAACAATTGTTGCCTATAATAAAAAATAAGAATTGATTCCTCTAACTTTATATATTAAATTAATTGATTCACTCTTCTCTGAATAGCATAATAGTCATATCCAGCATTAGTTAATCTCCTTTTTCTCTCTTCTCCATTTCCCCATTTCCCACTTATAACTTCTCTTGCTAATTGGTCGATTGTCTTTCCAACTGGATATACTATCTTGCCATTTGCATCAAATACCTTTAATCCAAATCTATCAGCACATCTTTTCGCATTTTCTAAATTCTTAAATGCACCCTTCTGACTTTTAGGATCAGACCAAGATTTTCTAACTCTATATAGTCCACCTGTTGGTTTACTAATAGTATTATTGCCTCTGAGTCTTTTATTGACTTCATTTGCTATATATGGAAACTTGCTCCCTAGATATGGTCCTGGACAATTTGTGTTTTTATACCACTCGTGTTTTTGAAGAACACCATCCTTTCCTCCAGTATAGGTACAAGGATAGATTCCATTTCTTCTGCAGATGTCTGTCACCAAATCAATTAGTCTATTTAAAACGTAATCAGAAACTAGCCACTGAGGTCCTCTCGTAGAGTTTCCTACTTCAATAGTTACTGCTCTATTATCACACCAGGAAGATGAGGTTGTCCAGGCTCTGTTAGATTCATCAACCCCTAAAACAATGACTCCATCGGATCCTAAGTTATAGTTAGCTGATGCACGTCTTGATTTTGGTACAAATACCCCTGCAAGATTTCTACCATTTATAACTCCAGCTGCGTGGTGGATTGCTATTTTAGTAATCTTTTGATTCCTTCTACCACTATGGTTAGGTGAGAGAATTCTTGCTTGTACTAATGGACTATTACTCATTTATTTTTCCTCCTTGAATTGTTCTAATACTCTTTTTAATTTTTCTGGTACTGGCAATCCTAAAGCTACAGAGTTTTCTAAGATAGAAAGTCCCTCATTTGCTATATAAAAAAAGATGATGGCTGTTCTTATCATTGTTCCATCACCTTTAATTAAATTTACATCGCATAGGTTTGCTATTCCCACAACTATAAAAATCATAATCTTTTTGGCTATCCCTTTAAATCCTATGGATGAGGATAGCTTTCTTTCGACCCCTGCTCTTAAAACTCCAGTTAGATAGTCAGCAATCACAAACGCTAATAGTGTGTAGATAAAAGCATCTACACTTCCAAGATAAAATCCTAACCATCCTCCGATAGCTGTAAAGCATACTTTTAGTATTTCTAAAAACTTATTCATTTTATTCCTCCTCTGTTAGTGTGTAAGTTATTTTCATTGTCTTATCTGCCGTTTTTAATATTGGACTTGATAGGTTATTAATTGTTCCAAGATATGGAGTATGAAGAAATAGAAGTTTATAAAACGAATTTTCATAGCCTCCATAACCAAGCATTAATGGTCCTAATTGAAGCGGTGTAGACATTAAATACGGAATGCTCCTACCTTCGTACTCTGTTTTATCATCTCTACGAATAATTTCGTCGTTCTTATTTATTGAAAATTTATGCCCTAGAATATAGTCTCCCCAATTAAATAAATACATATATTCACCAGAATAAGTAATTCTTTGAATATCATACTCTAGATCAAATTTGCTAATATCAACAGGATTATTAATGTTAATCTTGTATAACAAGTTATCATCATTTCCAGCACCAATAGCATATAGATAGCCGTCTTTTATGCAGCTATATACTCTTCTCTCACAATAGCTGGAATCTTGGTCCTTATAATCTCCAAGTTTATATAAGCTAATGTCATTTAAAGACCATTCATCCACAGTAGTAGAATAATCTTTTTTGGAAATCTTCATCCTTATTAACTTATTGTACTTAGTCCCAAATCCATACCAATAATCATCTGAGCCGTTATAAAAACAAGTTTCTTTCCAGTAATATACTTTTTCAAAAAACTCCTTTGCATCTACAATCGTTCTTTCTTCTTGATAATTTCCCTTTGTAAATATGGGATCATTTAAACCGATATCTGTAATTGGTTCTCTAAGTTTTACAATATCTATAGATGTTTTGTTCTTAGGCCAAATTGATATAAGTGTACTGTTTTCAATATCATATTCTACACAACCCTGGTAAATATCCGTAACAGCTCTATCAGAATACATTCTTGTTTTATTTAAAAGTAGGAATGGATCTCTTCCGTGAGTATCTCCATAGAAATATTTTCCTCCTCTGTAATGAGTTAACGCCAGTGACGATATTCTTCCATTAGCTTGCGATGTAGAAAAATCCCATACAAATTTATATCCATTTTCTATAGGGGTAGATTCTGTTAAGTTAGCCGAACCTCTTTTTGATGCATCCGTTGAATTAACATCATTTGAAGCATATCCAATAATCTTATTATCTGATGGAGGAATAATTTTATTAGGATCTTCATCAAGAGTGTTTTCAAATAACAAGATTCCACCATAGCACTTATTGGCAATTGGAAAAATCTCCTCATGAAATTTTGTAATGAGTTCCTCTCCGACTGGATACATAAGTCCTGATGGATTCAGCCTTAATAAATCTGGAACTGCATTCGTTATTAAGTTTTCATCTTCATATATCTCCTTCCTATTTGTCCTCACATCAGTTAGTTCAATGACTGATTTACCCTTAAGCATTTCCTTCCTCCTTATCTTTAAATTCTGTAGTAATTTCTTCTTTATATTTTCCAAGCATCAATCCTTGATATTTGAATCTTCCTACCTTTTCATTAAATACTAGTGGCCTTGGGACTTGTCTTTCTACTTTGTATTCAGCCTTTAATTTCCTAAGCACAAATGAATGACTAAGTTCTATTCTCTTCCAGGATTCATCAATCTTAATCTTTCCATCCCAAGCCTCCGTAGAACCAAGAGACTGACCAGAAATAGCTGCGATAGCATTATCTTTTCCAATCATAGCTTGACCAGACTCAAGTCGTATTAAAACTGAAAAATTGTTCATCGTCTTTTCCTGAAGTTTAGTTAGTGGATAAAATAGATTTAGAATATGGTCACCACTTAAGTAGGTTTCTTTAGGAATGTGATGTTCTATTTTCGTATCATTGAAAACATAAGTAATAACTAGCCTTATTGGTATTTCTATATTTTCAATGAAATCAAGTTCTTCTACTTCCTCTTTTTCTTCAAACTTTGGAGGATCATAGGATTTTCCATCATTATTTAAAACCTCTACTTGTTTCTTGACCTTTCTAGATATCTTTCTAGTCTTTTCTTCAGTATCGCAAATTATATTTAACAAGATTGAGGCATTAAAAATTGCCTCCGTTTCTTTATTGGAGGCAAATTCTATACGAATTATTGGCGTATCTGTTGTTGAAAGATTAAAGGCTGAATAATTTGAATAGGCATGAACCACTAACTTTTCTGATTCAATCTGATTTAAAAGTCCTACTATATTCTTATCATTCTTACTTTTAGCTTTAGATAAATATGGATTCTTTCCAACTCCTAAAATTCTGTGCTTACCATTTATCTTATATTCTATGTCAGTGATAAGGCCTTCAATCTTTTCTTCTTCGTAAGAAATAGCTATTCTGTCTCCTACATCAAGACTTGGGTCTCCTATTGTTACCATATCAAAAGGTGTGTGGTGAATCTTACAAATTTCAGTAAGAAGAGCCTCACACATTCTTTTTCTTTTTTCTGGAAGTCCTAATTGCATTAAAGGATTTATTCCAAGATTCATAGTTAACCCATCATCATTTTCTAAAGAGTAGTATTCAGCTATTTTAGTCTTTGCATTTGTTGAGTTGATGGCTGTATATCTTGTCTTAAAATCTGATATTGATGAAGAAAATCTTTCTCTCGTTTTAATTTCAGTTGATATACTTTCTGCATACTTTTTTAAAACTAATTTACCATCACGAGAAACCCCAGCAAAAGCACCAAGAGTTGATGCTATATAGTGAATAAAGTCCCTGTAAGTTTCTATATCATGGTCTTGATAAATTGCCAAGACTTCTTCACCATTAACAAAAGCTTTCACCTCATCTTCTGTCATACCTAGTTCTACCTTGCACTTCTCACATGATAATGTAAGTAATTCAAAAGCTGTACCAAAGGTATCTGTTACTGGGAAATTCTTATCAAATCTAAGCATATAGTCATAGCCTTTTAGTTCTAAAATTTTCTTAGACCTATTTGCTTCAGTGACATCAAAAATTCCCATTGGTATGGTTTCTATCTTTTTATTCTCTAATTCTTGATGATAAAAAAGTTCTAGCTTTGAATCTTCTAGAGAATACCTATCTATATCTGAAAAAAGACTAATGCCAAACTCTCCAGCATAAACTGTACCTATTTCAAGTTCAGAAGATCCAGAGCATGAACGATGAATGTATCCAGACCCTTTTAAAATATCCTTATTCGTAAAAGGTATGGTGCTTTCATCTTTTAAGATGATATTTCCCGTCCAGTAAAATTTACGAGAATTCTTTTTTATAACTGTTTTATATTCATTGCTTGTTGGATACATTAGTACTCCTCCAATGAAAAAGATACTTCCCACAATCCTTTATAAGAAGTATCTTTTATTAATTTGACCTGCAACTTGTCTATATACATTTGTGTCTCTTTGAGTTCCAAGCTTTCTGTATCTAAGTATTTAACTTTAAGATTAGACTTATTAGCAAAACTACTCAATGTCTTTACAAGTTTAGGACTGCAAGAAAAACTTACAGAAATACTTGCTACTTTGTTTCTAACAATATCTCTCTGAATAGTTCCTGCCTCTGTCTCTCCTCCAGTATCTGCTTCTATATCTCTAAACTCCAAATCATAAGAATTTGGTAGTGGTAGGTCTACTCCTTCAATAATTAAATATGATTGATATTTCATTACCTACCTCCACTTCTTAAATTCTTACGCATAGATGCATTGACAATAACTTCATCAAGGAGTGTTCCTCCAAGATAAACTGGTATGACTATATCTCCAGAATTTTCAGATTTTAAATTGATGTTTGCAAGTGCATCGGATATTTGTCTTCCTATATCAATTCCATTTATAGCTGATTCTTTATCATGTCCACCTATGCCAACAGCTGATATGCTTGGGCTTAAAACCAAATCACTTGCGACATTTTTCATTGAAGATTGTACTAGTCTTCTGCTCTTTTCTATTCCATTAGATAAGCCTTCCATAAAGTCTGGCATCCATGATTCATAGTCGGTAAGTGGGCCAACATCTGGAACTGAAAAGTGCAAGTAAGACCTAATAGTTGATGCTACATTCGATACAGCAGATGTCACATTGCTAATCGCACTTCTAATCCCTCTTGCAATTCCGTTAATCATATCGGCTCCCCATGTATAAGCTTGAGATGCCAAATTCTTAATATGATTAACCGCATTATTAAATCCATTTCTAATAGTGGACTGAATATTTGACATGGTCGATGAAATACTTGATCTCATAGAATTAAATGCAGACGATACTGCTGACTTCGCGGTATTTACTGCAGATGAAATAGTCGACTTTATGGAATTCCAACCAGATGAAACAAAGGATTTAATATTATTCATCGTTGATGATATAAAGGTCTTTATCCCATTCCAGATTGATTCAAGGACTGTCTTAATAGAAGTCAAGATCGTCTCAATAGTCGTTTTTATGTTTGTCCAGGATGTGGATATAAATGTTCCAATGGCAGTAATGACTGTTGTTAAAAACTCTTTTAGTCCATTCCAAATAGTCTCTACTTTTACTTTAATTGCATCCAGAACTGTTGAAATTAAAGTCCTAATACCTTCCCAAGTAGTCCTGATAAACTCTCCAACTGCTGTAAATACTTCTGTGGTTTTAGTTGAGATAGCTGTCCATATATTGGTAAAAGTAGTTTGAATTCCAGTCCAAAGGCTTGTAAAGAATTCTCCTAAACTTTGCCATAAACTCTTGGCTCCCTCAATAAAGGTATTCCAAGATTCAGTTAGAAAAGTTGTTATAGATGTCCATATACTGTTCCACCCTTCAGAAAGTCCATTCCATAGATTGGCAAAGAAGTCCTTGATGCCTTTCCAAGTTGTCTTAACTCCTTCAATAAATCCAGACCAGAATTCTGATAAGAAAGTAGTAATCTCAGTCCACGATTTTGTCCATGAATCTGATATCCCTTGCCAAAGGTTTACGAAGAATTCATTTATTCCATTCCAAATAGAAACTGTTGATTCCTTGATAGTTTCCCAAATAGAAATAAGTCCTTCTCTAAACCAGTCGCACTTCTTCCATAAAAGAACAAGTCCAGCTATTACTGCACCAATAGCAATAGGGACAATACCTATAGCTGATACTACTGCAGTGATTGCTGGTATAAGTGTACCTGTAAAGATTCCAACTATCTTAGTTATTCCTCCTACTATTAGAGGCCCTTTGGTCATAATAGTTCCTATTGACCAGATAAGTTTTCCTACAATCATAAGTACAGGTCCAAGAGCAGCTATAAAAAGACCGATACCTGCAATAATACCTTTTACTGGACCTGGAAGGGCATTAAGTCCATTTACCAGTTTTGTTAATATATCTACTGCTTTTCTAACAGCAGGCATTAAAAGTTCTCCAAAGGATATGGCTAATTCTTCTAAAGCAGATTGTAAAATCTTTAATTGACCAGCTAGGTTATCCTGCATAGTAGCAGCCATTTTTTCTGCTGTTCCATCTGCGTTATATATGGCATCACTTAAACTGTTGTAGTCTTTTTCACTGGCATTTATAATTGCCAACATTCCGGACATGGCATTTTTACCAAATATCATGGATGCCGCTTGTGCTTTTTGAGTTCCATCTAAATTAGCAAAGGCTACTCTAAAGGTACTTAAAGTCTCATCAAGGGAAAGACCCTGCACATCTTCAATAGATAAGCCCAACATGGACATTCCATTAATAACTTCTTTAGTTGGTGATGCGAGTCTTGTTAGTCCAGACCTTAAAGCTGTCCCTGCTTGTGAACCTTTTATTCCTGCGTTAGCCATTAAACCTATAGCTACTGCTGTATCTTCAACTGAATAGCCAAGTGTCCCAGCAATAGGTGCAGCATATTTAAAGGTTTCACCCATTAATGAAACATTGGTATTGGCATTAGATGATGCAGCAGCAAGGACATCAGCAAAGTGAGAAGAGTCTTCAGCTTTTAAACCAAAGGCTGTAAGGGCATCTGTAACAATATCTGAAGTAGTCGCTAAGTCCTCACCACTAGCTGCAGCAAGGTTCATGACTCCTTCAATACCACCAATCATGTCTTTACTTTTCCAACCAGCCATTGCCATGTAGTTCATAGCCTCTGCCGCTTCAGATGCTGAGAACTTTGTCTTGGCTCCCATTTCACGAGCCTTTTCCCTCAGAGCATCAAAGTCAGACCCTGTTGCACCAGATACTGCTTTTACCTTTGACATGCCTGAGTCAAAATCTGATGCAGTCTTTACAGCCGCTACCCCAAGACCTGCTACTGCAAGAGATACTGGCATCATTTTTCTTCCTACGTTTTCTATATTTTGCCCTGTGTTTTGCCATTTTTCTCCAGTAATAGCTATGTTTTGCAGGGTTTGATTAGTGGTTGCACCTTGCCTTTCTAAAGATTTAAGGGCTTGTTCTGTTTCAATAATCTCTCGTTTAAGCGCATCATATTGCTCTTGGGAAATCTTTCCTTCTGCAAGAGCCTGTTCAGCTTGTTTTTGTGCCTCTTTCAAAGAAGTTAATTTGTTCTTTGTTTCTTCTAAGGTCTGTCCTAATAGCTTATGCTTTTGGGAGATAAGTTCTGTATTTCCAGGATCAAGTTTTAGAAGTTTATTGACATCACGAAGTTCTGATTGGGTATGTTTTATCTCCGTATTAACTTGTTTTAGTGCGGTCTGTAATTTGGTAGTATCTCCACCAATCTCAACAGTTATCCCTTTTATTCTATTTGCCAATATCTCACCTCCTCTTTAGAGATATATTTATCAGTGTTTTTGTTGATGTTTTTATCAATTTTTGCTATACTTATCTTGAGGTGATAAGTATGAATTTTGTAAAAGAATTATCCAATAAGACTGTATCCATTTCTGAATTCAATCGAGGTCTAGCTGGACGTATTTTCGATGATGTTAAAGTAAATGGTTCTAAAGTTGTATTAAAAAATAACGCCCCTGAGTGCATTCTTCTTTCCCCAGATGAATATATGAAACTTATTGATGAACTCGAAGATGCAAGAGATCTTATGCTTGCCAATACAAGGATGTCATCAATGGATAAATCCGATTTAATTTCTCAAGATGAATTTGAAGAAGCCTTTCATATCAATTTAAATGAAGTCTCTCCTCTTGATGAGGACGAAATTGAATGAACTATAAACTATCCTTTATAAAAGAAGCCATCCAAGACTATAAAGCCTTAGATGGATCTCAAAGAAAATTGTCGATAAAGCACTTAAGAGGATCTTGATAAATCCTCTTCCTAATACTGAAGGTGGGTATGGCAAGCCTCTTTCTAACCTTTCTGATTCTAAGCTTGCTGGTCTTATGAAAATTAAACTTAAGAGTTCAGGTCTTAGGATCGTTTATAAATTGGAAAAATCAGATGACGAAGTTCTTGTCATTATTATCGGTGCAAGAGCGGAATCCAAAGTCTATAAAGACGCTGAAAAAAGAGTAGCTAAGCTTGAAGATTAAAATTTATCAAAGTCTTCTTGCGTAGCTACTTCTTTATATTTATAGTCGTCATTATTCTTTTCTGTAAACATATCATTTACAAGTCCAATTGTTAGTAGAGATAAATCAGAAACAGAAAGACCAAGTTCCACTGCCCTTAATAGAAACAAGGGTGTAGTCATTGGTCTTTCTGTTGGCCTTACTTTTTTTTAGGAACTTCTTCCGATTTTATATTAAGTCCCCATAATTCAATTAGCTGAGGTAGAATTTGATAAATTGAAAAGGTTGAGAAATTATCCAACCATTCTTCTGGACTATCTGGTACAGATTTATCTCCATGCTTTGCCATTACATAGGCTATATTTTCAAATAGTTCTAATGAGCCTATATCTAGATTGGATTTATCTTCATCATTTTTCTTCATGGATTTTTCAAGTTCCATTAAGTCTTTGAAGATATCTCTTCCAAATTTAAGTCTATAGATTCTTGGGATTGCTGCTGATGCACGGAAAACAACTTCTTTCCCATCGATTTGAATTTTCTTGGTTAGTGCCATATTTATTTACCTCCAACACTTGCTCTTGAAGGTGTTACTGTATTTTCTGTTGGCATATAGACTGACTTGTACCAACCATCATAAGTTTCCTTTGTAGTCTCTTCGCCTGTTCTAGCCTTTACATTTCCATTTGGAAGTGGTCTTGCTTGAATAGACAAGGTTTCTGGTTGGACTTCTCTTGATTCCTCGTTGGTTTCTCCTTCAAGAGTAGGTCTTGCTGCTGAGCAGTTATACATGACGTGACGGATTTTCTTTTGGTCACCATCAAACTCAAATAACAGTGCAAAGTTTGCAGTTTCGGAATTTGAAGACTCAATAAGAACTTTATTTGAATCTGATCTTTCCATCAAAACATCCGTCCTAAAGGATTCTGGAATAAGGGCGATTTCTAAATCTCCATCATATCCCATATTGTTTGAAATAGTGTAGTATTCAATTCCATCTGCATAAAAGCTTTCAGGCTCTCCATTAGGATCCAATGAAATTGAAACAGCACCAGGCATTGGCACTGGTGTTTTATATTTAATAACGCCCTCTTCAGCTTTATCGAATAATGCATAATGCACATTGCAAATATTAAACTTTACCTTATTTGCCATAATTGTTACCTCCCATAAATTGTAGTGAGTCAGCTCCATCACAATTCTCTTCGCTCCTTATCAGTCGCAGAGAATTGGATTGCGTGACATCTGACCTACCTTCCACTCGCAAGGCTCGTGGGGTTAGGTCATTAACATTACAAATATTAAATTTAACTTTATTAGCCATTTTTTACCTCCATAGTAAATTCATAGAGAACTTCATAGAGTCTTTCTGATTCAATCCAAACTTCAGACTTTTCATAATAGATCTTTTCTCTATCAAGTATCTCTTCTATTTTTTCTTCTAATTTTAAATCTTTCTTATCGGTATAAAGTTCTAAGTCTATCTGGGTGTTTTTATAGAAAACTACTCCATCTGCACCAAAGTGTTTATTCTTTGGAAATAGATAGACTATAAATGGTGGAGAAGGGCTTTCTCCTTCAGCAAAGTGCGAGTATGCAAATGGGAGTCCTATCTTTTCAATTATTTTTAATAGCCTATCCATCTTGTAATTTCCTCATTATATTTTCTTCCAATTCTCTTACTCCTTTCTCTTCAGCTGGTCCAATGTGTGGCTTAGCAGATACTCTTCCTCCCTGCCTAAGAACATGACCTTTTTCAAGTAGATGAGCCAGCTGGTATCTATTTCTTGAGTGAACCACAAGTTCTATTGAATTTGAAGTTTCTTTCATAGTTTTTACAGACCAGGACTTAGAATATTTCCTTGTTTCTCCTACAGGTGCATTTTCTTGTATGTCTTTTCTAATATTACTACCAGTCTTTTTAACTTCCTTTTTGACTTCGTCTGTTGCCATATCAGAATATTCTTCTAAGCCTTTCATTATTTCACTGGCGAGGTTTTCAATTTTTACATTCATCTACTCACCTTCCTACTTCTAAACTTTATAAGTCTATTTTTATAGTTCATAAAGTCAATTGATATGATATTGTACATTTCATCATCAAATAGAATTCTGTATTCTGAAGTGTTAATATTCTTTAACCTATTTTGAAATCTTACAGTAAAAGAAATGTCTGACCTGTCTACTTCCATTCCTAAAAAAACCTCTTCACCTTTTCCTTGAAAGGAAATATAGGCTGATGTTGTTAGATAGTCCATCCATACTGATTTATGGTTACCAATTCCATCCACCTCAACATTTTTATTTTGAAAGATTATTTTTCTATTTAAATCCGATATCTTCATTAGAACTCAGCCTTTCTCATTCCAAATAATAAAGCCCTTAGAGTTAAGTTTAGTTCAGAATAATCTGCCTCTTCTCTGTGTTCATAAAGATAAGCAGTCATATAGAGGACAGCTATCTTTCCATTTGGATTTTTAGAAAGTTCTTCTTCACTATCAACCCTGGCTACATCCATGGAGTGCTTTATTGATGATTGGATGAAAGAATTAATCATCTCATCCTCATCATCAAAATCCACCCTTAAATAGGACTTTGCCTCCTCAAGAGTAATCATAATTTACTCCTTAGGCAGTAGCACCGATTTTTAATAGTTTAACTGCTTCTCTTAAAACTAAGATTCCATCAACTCTTTCCTTACCTAAGAAACCAACCATACCATTTCCAGCAAATAGTTCCTTTAAGTCTTGAAAAGACCTATTTCCTCTATCTCCAATCTTGTAGTATGAAAAATCGCCAAAGGCTACTGCAAGCTTTCCTTTTTCAGCTTTTGGAGCAAAGGCTGATGTGTAGGCAGGATATCCTAAAAGTCTATCTGGTTCTCCATCTTTAAGTGATGGTTGCCAAATATATGCACCATTAACATCTTTAAGCTTTCTAATTTGAGCAACTGTTGCATCATTTAAAATGAAGGCGGCTTTCTTCCTATAAGGCCTATCTAAGGAGTAAACTAAATCAATTAGTTCATCTGCAGTAATTGTTTGAGCCTTTGTTGTACCTCCAAGTTCTCCACCCTTTTTAGAATCAAAAATTCCCGTAGGTTTGTTTACTCCATCGCCATTTAAGAAAGCATCTTCTTCAGCATTTGCTAGCGCTCTAGTAAATTCTTCAGTGATATATTTTTCTAAATTAAAGGCTGCATCATAGAGAAGTTCTTCAGTAACTTTAATACCGACGTGGAGTTTATGTGCATCAAGAGATACTTGATCGAATGTGCCATCTCCAAAGGTAAGTTTACCACCTTCTTCAACCCATAGGGCTGCTGGTTTAGTAGCTGCAATATTGATTTTATGAAGTCCAGAAGTTTGAACTTTTGTAGCGAGTTTTCTTACAATATTTTCTTCTTCAAGACCGTTTACAATATCTGTTTCCATCTCTTCTGGAACTAAATATCCACCACTTTCATCTGTGCCTACTTTTAATTCATTAGAAATATCTCTGAAGTTAGTTCTTAATGCCTTCATCATAGATTTCTTATATACATTTCTAGCTCTCATTGGTTTATCTTCCTCATTAAAAGTAGCAGGCTCATTTGTTAGTGCTTGAGTAGTAGGTTTTTCCAAGGATTTATCCATTTCTTCTTCCCTCTTCTTTCTTTCAATTTCACGAGTATAATTCTCGATAGTTCTCTCCATCTCTTCATATGTCTTAAAGTCTTCATCAGACATTAGACCCTTTTCATCTTTCTTAGATTCAGCAAATGCCTTTGCCTCGTCCCAAGCTTTAGTTCTCTTTTCCATTAGTTCTTTTAAATTCATATCTTTACCTCCAAGTATTTTTAATATTGTTTAATCTTTCTTCTACCTCACTCATTGAGTGAGTCCTTACCTCTTTATTTATCTTTGTTAAGAGCGAATTTGTAACTGTTCGTCTTGAAAAGACCATGTTCGTAACTTTCTCATCTTTTCTTTTATCAGTGAGAGTTCCGTCACAAAATCCCATCTCAATGGCCTTATTCTTATCAAACCAAGTCTCCCCATCCATTAGATTTGAAATCTCTTCTCTGGATAAACCTGTCTTAATCTCATAGGCATTGATGATTGATTCCTTGACTTCCTTTAACATATCTATGGCTTTTTGCATTTCTTTTGAGTCACCAATAGCCACAGTTAAAGGGTTGTGAATCATCATTAATGATGTTGGACTCATCAATACTTCAGTTCCTGCCATAGCAATGACCGATGCTGCTGATGCTGCAAGTCCGTCAATCTTAATGGTTACATTTCCCTTGTGTTCTAAAAGCATGGTGTAAATTCTTGATGCTGCAATACAATCTCCACCAGGGGAGTTGATCCATACAGTTATGTCTCCACTTTTGTTTTTTAATTCTTCAAAAAAGAGCCTTGGCGTGATTTCATCATCAAACCAAGACTCTTCTGCAATAACTCCATCTATATAGAGTTCATTTGAATCCTTTTTCCAGTTCCAAAATATTTTATTGTTCTTCATTAGGATTTATTTTTTCTCCTTTCTGCTGATAAAAACTACCAGCCTTATCAAGTGGTAGCATATTTCCATTTACAAGATATAGGTCTCCACCTTCTTCAGCCGATATCCTATCTAGGTTTTCTAATTCTCTTATGTCATTTGCACTCATCCAGCCATTTTGTCTTCCTACAGCATATCCATTCATCCTTGATTCATAGTCTCCCCTCAGAAGTCCATCAAGATTAAATTTAATAAAGTAGGATTCTTTTTCTTTCTTTGTTAATAGTGCTCTTTCCAAAGATTGCTCCCAACGAACGATCCAAGGGTCAAGAGTGTATTTAACAAATTCAAGCGACTGCTGTTCTATATTTGAAAAAGACGACCTCTCTAGGTCGCCGATCATATGAGGTGGTATTCTGAATATTCTTGCTATCTCATTTAATTGAAACTTTCTAGTTTCCAAAAATTGGGCCTCACTTGGTGCGATGGCTATGGGTTGGTATTTCATCCCTTCTTCAAGTACAGCCACTTTGTTGGCGTTCTTAGGCCCCTGAAAGGCTGCGTTCCATGACTCTCTTACTCTTTCTGGGTCTTTGATAATTCCTGGATGTTCTAAAACTCCACCTGGTTGTGCTCCATTTAGGAAGAATGACGCTCCATAATCTTCACAAGCCATAGCCATACCAATGGCATTTTTTGCCATGGTGATTGGTGAGTAGCCCATAAGACCATCAAACCCAAGTCCTGGTATGTGAAGGACATCTTCTTTTAAAAGATAAACTTCTTCTGATTTGTGATTGTATTTATAGAAGATTTCTCCATCCTCACTTCGCATAACAGTCATCTTATTTGGCATTAATGGATAAAGTCCAATAACCTCATTTCTACCATTACGAATTATTTGAGCATAGGCATTACCCCACAATAAAAGGTGAGTCATTAGTGTTTCTCTAAAAACAAATGAAGTCATCTCTGTATTTGGTTCATCGTGCAAAAGAAAATATATGGCATGGCCTTTTGCTTTTTCTTTTGAGTTTGAATTTTCTTTCTTGTATAGATGTAAGGGAAGTCCAGCTAAGGTTTCAGCAAGAACTCTCACACATGAATAAACTGCTGTCATTTGCATGGCAGTAAATTCGTTGACATTCCTTCCTGCTGTTGTCCTCCCAAATAAAAAAGACGATGAAGATATCCTCTCCCCGTCTTTAGGTTTGTCTCTCGACTTGAATATTAAGTTTAAAATGTTTATATTACCACCTCCTAAAATTTTAATCATTTGTGATATAATGTTAATATATTTACTGGAAGGACAAACCATGAACATATATATCGACGAATCAGGAACAATTAATAATCAACTTAAAAATGAATACTTCATTATCACGTTAATTATTCCAGATAATTCTAATGCTTTAAAAAGATCCTATAAACGTTTTGTAGCATCTAATCTTGAAGAGCTTAAAAGAATAGACAATAGGCAAAAAATGTTTTTAAATGGAGCATTTCATGAGTTAAAAGGTTCTGCTTTTGATAGACCCATGAAACAAAAATTTATAAACTTCTTTGCCAGAAAAAACAACTTCAGTCTTTTCTATATAAAAGTTGACAATTCAAGACTCAAAGATACTTTTTGTTCAAATACATCTAGAGTTTTCAATTACCTATTAAAAATATCACTGGACTACTTCATAAGAAATAATTACATACCAAGTGAGAATCATCTTTTACAACTTGATGAAAGAAATGAAAGAACCGAATCGAGATTCTTTCTTGAGGACTATTTAAACACTGAACTTTGCATAACTGGGATTAATCAAGGAAATTTTGCGGTTTCATATTTTGACTCTGCCAATAACTCAAATATTCAAATCGCTGATGTTTTCTCAAATATCTTGTATTCTCATCTTAAAACAGGTAATTACGCAGATGAGTTTAAAACTTTAAGAGACAATGGCATCTTAAAATATATTTTTGAATTTCCCCTATAAAACTTGACTTTTTTCTATTTTTAAAGTATCATGATTATACCAACAGTAAGTCTTATTCAAGTGCCATTATCTAGGTAAGCGATATGTGTTATCGTCACTCATAAGCAATTGGTATACATATTCTAGCCACCTATATGGTGGCTTTTTTCGTGCATTTTTACTTAACTCTAAATCTCGCCACTTTTCTAAATTTGGCTATGATAAATCAAAAATAGCGAGATTAAAAAACAATCAATCCCCTATCATCATAAACTGACTCACTTGTATCATTTCCACACCTTATAGCCCTATCAAGAGCCATTATTGTAGCAATTACACCATCTATCTTTTCTGTAGATTTTTCCTTGTCTGCTTTTATATTTCCAGCAGGATCAGTTCTTATAAAAATATTGTCCATCATCCATCTTAGAACTGGATGACCTCCATGGGCTATTTTTCTTTCAAGGGTTAGTTTCATGAGTTCTTTAGTTGGTGGAGACATATCTTTAAATCCTTGACCAAAAGGAACTACTGTAAAACCCATGCCTTCTAAGTTTTGAACCATCTGAACTGCTCCCCATCTATCAAAGGCTATTTCTCTGATGTTATATTTTTCTCCCAAGTCCTCTATGAATTTCTCAATAAAACCATAGTGGACAACATTGCCTTCTGTAGTTTGAATATAGCCTTGCTTATGCCATAGGTCATAGTTTACGTGGTCTCTTTTTACTCTTAGGTCGAGATTGTCTTCTGGCAACCAAAAGTAGGGTAATATTTGATATTTATCATCTTCGTCTATTGGAGGAAAGACTAAAACAAAGGCGGTAATATCTGTTGTAGATGAAAGATCAAGACCACCATAGCAAACTCTACCTTTTAGTTCTTTTTCATTAACAGCAAAGTTACATAAGTCCCATTTTTCCATAGGCATCCACCTAATTGCTTGTTTGACCCATTGATTAAGTCTTAGTTGTCTAAAAGCATTCTCTTCAGTTGGATTTTGCTTAGCCGATTCACAGGCTTGTCTTACTTTTTCTATAGGAACTGTAATTCCAAGAGACGGATTTGCTTTATGCCATACTTTTTCATCTGTCCAGTCATCTTCTCTGTCTGCTCCATAAATCACAGGATAAAAAGTTGGATCAGTTTTTCTTCCTTCAAGTATGTCGACTGCCTTTTGGTGAGTCTCATAGCAGATTGATTTTGTATCTGTTCCAGCAGTTGTTATTAGAAAATATAAGGGCTGGGTCCTTGCATCTCCAGAGCCCTTTGTCATTACATCAAATAATTTTCTATTTGGCTGAGTATGAAGTTCGTCAAAGACCACACCATGAATATTAAATCCGTGTTTAGAATAAGCCTCTGCAGATAAAACTTGGTAAAAAGAATTAGTCGGCTTATATATCATCCTCTTTTGAGATGCTAGAATCTTTACTCTTTTAGATAGGGCTGGACTCATCCTTACCATATCAGCTGCAACATCAAAGACAATAGTTGCTTGTTGTCTGTCTGCAGCACATCCATAAACTTCTGCTCTTTCTTCTCCATCACCACAAGTAAGAAGAAGTGCCACAGCAGCTGCAAGTTCAGATTTGCCCATCTTCTTTGGTATTTCAATATAGGCTGTATTAAATTGACGGTATCCTGTATCTTTTACAATGCCAAATAAGTCTCTTATGATTTCTTCTTGCCAGTCAATAAGCTTGAAGTCTTTGCCTGCCCATCT
Source organism: Peptoniphilus obesi ph1 (assembly GCF_000311865.1). Classification (GTDB taxonomy): domain Bacteria; phylum Bacillota; class Clostridia; order Tissierellales; family Peptoniphilaceae; genus Peptoniphilus_E; species Peptoniphilus_E obesi. The sequence continues at coordinate 244,421 of NZ_HE978580.1, forward strand.
ACCCTTTGTATGCTTCAGACATTCTATAAAAGTGACAGCATAGTCTGCTTTGTTTTTATCATAGTGAGATGTAGACAGCATAAATTTTGTTGGTTTATATTTCATTTGACCTCCTTCCTCTAAAAATAGGCATAAAAAATACTAGCCGTTAGCTAGTTCACTACGAGAAAAAGAGCCTTCGCTCAATTTCTTGATTTCTAATTATTTTGTTTTCCTAGTTCATAGGCCTCTTTTAACATTTCTTTTAATGACCATACTGAAACTTCTAAAAAGTCTTCTGAATCATTGTTTCTTTTTTCTAAGTCTCCTCTTTCTTCTATTGCACAAGAATGTTTCTTGGCAATTTCTAAAAGTGCTTTATCTCTTTTTTCATTAATTCTTTTGGTGGCCTCTAAAAAGCATTGCCTTTTCAATTCTTGGTTTGTCATTTATCTCACTCCTCTTTTCTTATTCTTTTGGAGATTATCTATAAAGTCATCAAACCATTTCGCTCCAATCTCAAGTCTTATAATTGGAAGTCTTCCTAACTTGTTGTACTTTAAACTTACTATCCTTAAGTCTTCAGGAAGGTCGCTTTCGTAAAATTCGTTAATTGTTTTTCCCATTGTGATATAAATTGTGTCATCTTCAAGGTAGTCTTTTAAATAATCTTGGAAAGCTAAGTCTCCATTTTCTCCTTCGTAAAGTCCAAGCATTGTAATTGCTGAAGAGTCGATTAACTCATTTAAATCTTCCTGTGTTTTCATGTATTTGTATGCCATATTTTTCTCCTTATCTTTTTTTGTATGTACATATAACCGTACTGTCAAAAATAAAGCAAGTTAATTAAAGGATATAATGGCTATATTTCAACCTTTGCTCTATATTTTTTCTATTCTATCCACTCTGAAAATTACATTTAACATCGAACCATTATCCCATTTTACTAGGATTGATCCAATGGCATCCACCCCATAAACTGTGCCTAAAGTTCCAACTGGTGGTGCCTGTTCATCTTCCATTTGGATTAGTTTTACTCTTGTACCTACAGGATAAGTTTCTTTTAATTTTTGTATAATTTCTCTTGAAATCATCTAATCACCTCACATACATATATCACTCAAATACTGATTTATATCAAGTTAGATTAATAGCATCTTCATACTTATATTTTTTTCCATCTCTTAAAAGGCTTACATCTTTATCACTACCAACTAGTTCAATAAATCTATTTACAATGACATCTACAAATTTTTCATCAAGTTCAATCATCCTACAAATTCTATCAGTCTGTTCACAAGCTATTAGTGTACTTCCACTTCCACCAAATGGATCAAGTACAATGGAGTTTGTCATTGATGAATTTTTAATAGGATAAGATAAAAGAGGAATAGGTTTCATAGTAGGGTGGTCGCCATTTTTTCTTGGTTTATCAAATTCCCAAATGGTAGACTCCTTCCTTCCTGTATACCAGTTGTGTTTTCCTTTTTTCTTCCAACCATAAAGAATTGGTTCATGTTGCCATTGATATGGACTTCTTCCAAGTACAAGGGACTGCTTTTTCCAAATACAAGTACCAGATAAATAAAAGCCAGCATCTTGAAATGCCTTTCTGAAATTAAGTCCCTCTGTATCTGCATGGAAAACATAAATCGAACCATCATCTGCGAGGAATTTCTCCATATTTAAAAAGGAGCTTAGTAAAAATTCATAGAATTTATCTTGCTCCATATTGTCATTTTTAATTTTTCCAGCTGATCCTTCATAGTTTACGTTGTATGGAGGGTCTGTGATGATAAGATTTGCTTTTGATTCTCCCATTAATTTCTCGTAAGTGGTTTCATCTGTAGAATCTCCACAAATAAGTTTGTGCTTACCTAAGGTCCAAATATCTCCAACTTTAGAAAAAGTAGGTTTTTCTAATTCCTTGTCTACATCAAAACCGTCATCTTCTGTATCATTTCCAAGGTCAAAAATATTAGATAGCTCATCTGGTGAAAACCCAGTAAGTTCTACATTAAAACCATAATCTTCCAGGGACTCAATTTCTACTCTTAATAGTTCTTCATCCCAACCAGCATCAAGAGCCATTCTGTTATCAGCTAAGATATAGGCTTTCTTCTGTGCCTCGTTTAGATGGTCTGCAAAGACACAAGGTACTTCTTTTATCCCTTCTTCCTTTGCCGCCATAATTCTTCCATGACCAGCAATCACTCCGTAGTCTTTATCAATAATTACAGGATTGATGAAACCAAACTCTCGAATTGATGATCGTAGTTTGTTAATCTGGTCTGCTGAATGAGTCCTTGCATTATTTACATAGGGTACAAGTTTTTCAATATCAACTAATTTCATTTCTTTTGTTGTAATCATATGAGCCCCCACTTAGCAAATTCCTCAAAACCACCAATAGAGTTAATGTAGTTTCTAGCAATTTCTACAATTTCTGAATATGGTCTACCATCAACAGTTTCATCCCCGATTGCACAGGATAATTCAATCTCTCTATTTTCTTCTTGTGCCTTTAGGTGGGCATAAATATTAACCGATACATCAGCCTTGGATAGGTCTTTACCATAAAGACCCCCACCAGTTACTGCTCGTCCCATATCAGAACCGAGTTTTCTATTAGTTGCTCCAGTATCAACATTATATCCTCCAGTCCAATCTCCTAATGGATTTACAATTCCTCTTGGATAAATTGATTTTAAAATTTCTGTAGATACATTTGACTGACAAATAATAAGTTTATCCCCATCAAGAATGTATTTCCCATCGTAAGGATAATTAGAATAAATTTCACGAGCAATTAAAGATAGTTCCTTTTCTTCGTCTGATGTAGGCACTCCCTTAAAGATTCCATTATCTCCACATTTTAACTTATCTTTCTGATTATTTGATAGGTGGATATCCTGCTCAACTATTTTAATATCTGCTATGACCTCTCCAGCTATCCTCTTAATCGCTGTTTCAATTTCTTTTTTATTTAGATTACAATCTGTTTCAATAATTACATGACAATTTCCATGCCCCAGCAAAACTTCAACTGCTATTTTAGGATTATCTTTTTCTTTATATGCTAAATCTACAATTGCACCAGCAATACAATCTGCTATTTTATCTGGATGCTTTGGATTTACTTTTTCAAACAATACAATTACCTCCTCTGCCTTAGTAATTTTTCCATCATATCTTCTCCATAGTCTTCATATACTTCCGTGCAGTTTTCTTTAACTATGTCATAAATCTCGTACCATAGAAGATTGGCCGTCTTTTGAAACTGGCTAGACATCTGTACAAATGGAGATGCAATAACTCCACCAGTAGTAGGGTGCTTTCCTAAAAGTCCAAATTGACTTATTGCCTCTTCACATTGAATATATCTTGCAAAAGCCTGGGAGTAGGATTCTAATAATCTTGGATTTACTAAGTTTTCACAGTTTCTCTGTTTTAACCATCCCCAAGTCTCTTTATATATTTCATCAGCACCAAGTGGTATACCATTTTTTTGTTTTGCAGATAGATAATCACTAGGTGTTGGCATATCTGTTCCATCAAGAACTGCACCATCTGGTAAGTCAACTGCATCTATTTCTTCTGGACTAAATGTAGGAATATCATTCATTAGTATTTCTACTTTTTTACCTTTTTCTATTTTTTCAGCAGCAGGCTGTGGTTTCCCTCCTGCTTTTACTCTTCTTCCTCCTCTGTATGTTCCGTCTTTAGCGATAGTATCACCTCCTAGTTGTTTTATTTCTTTTCTCATGTATGTTATTGACTTTGACTAGTTCTATGTTATAATTAATTTAACAGAACCTCTCCACGCTTAATGTAGATTTTCTACATGCGGACCACGGAGAGGGCTTTTTTATATTAAGGAGAACTTATATGACATTAAAACCTGCTTTAAACTACGAAGATCAAATTACCAAATTAAAAATTGACCATAACTTAAAAATCAAAGATGAAGTTTATGCAACAGAAATTTTGAAAAAAGTAAATTATTACAGACTTTCAGGTTATGGTATTGGTCTTAAAAAATATAATAATAAAGAGCATTATAAGGATCATATTACTATCGAGCATCTCTTTAACCTTTATTGCTTTGATAGCCAATTTAAAAACAACCTCATTAGAACTATTGAGCAAATTGAAATAGAGCTTAGAACACAAATTGCTTATCATCTAGCTATGACGTATGGTTCCGATGTACTTATGCACGAAGATAATTTTATTCATAAAACAAATAAAAAAGGCCAAACCATATATTCCATCATAAATGAGAATCTGAGCAACGAAGTTGACAGGCAAAAGAATAAACCATTTATTAAACACCACCTAAAAAAATATGATGGAAAGTTTCCAATCTGGGTATCCGTTGAACTCATGTCTTTTGGAAATTTATCTTCTTTGTTTAGTATTCTTAAGGATGAAGATCAAAAAGAAATTTCTAATTATTACAACACAGATCCTAAATATTTAAAAAATTGGATTCTATGTCTCGTTGAAGTAAGAAATATTTGTGCCCATTACACTCGACTTTATAATATGCCTTTAAAAGAAACTCCCCGCCTTTATTCTGAAAACGAACAATATAAGGGCAAGCAAAATAAAATATTCCCCATTCTTTTAATCATAAAGAGAATTTTAAACTCAAACGACCAATGGGAATCCCTTTTAAAAGATTTAGAAAATACCTTTAATAAATACCAAGGATACTTCAACTATAAATTTATGGGTTTTCCTCCTAATTGGAAAGATGTTCTTTAATACCCCCTTTGAACCCGTTTTTTTGTGCGTGAGAGGGCGGCACCGTTGGTAGGGAAATCAGCTTTTAAGATAACTACTCCCCCTCCCTCAAAACTATTCTCGTCCGAATCTATCTCCACGCTCAGCGTGAATCTTTGAGTGACAAGATTTACAAAGACTCATAAGATTATCTTCGTCATTAGTTCCACCATGAGAAAGAGGAAGTATGTGATGTACTTCCTCTACCTTTGTCATTCTATTTTCTTTTAAACACATCTCACAAAGTGGATGCTCTGCTACATATCTTTTTCTAATAAGTCTCCATGCTTTTCCATAACGCTTATGAGTGTTAGGATCTCTTTTATATTTTTCATAGTTTTTGTTGTATTCTTTCTCATGTTTCTTGCAGAATCGTCCATCAACTAATTCTGGACAACCTGGATGTGAACATGGTCTCTTAGGTTTTCTCGGCACTTTATCACTCCATAAAGAAAGCCCTGAAGATTTTATCTCCAAGGCTCGTTTTATTATTCTTTTGCTATTCTAACTATACTACAACTACTTACTCTCATTCTATCAACTTTACTCTCCACTTGACTTTTTTCTCAGAAGAAAATATAATTTAGTTAGAAAGTATGAATTTCTAACTAAGGAGGTTTTTTATGTTAGTTGAATTAAAAGCTAAATCACAAGTTACCATCCCAAAAGACATAGTAAACTCTATGGAATTAAACCAAGGTGATCAATTTGAAGTCATAGAAGATAACGGAAAAATTGTACTTGTTCCAGTAGCAATCTATCCAGAACACGTCATAAAAAATTTAAAAGCTGAAGTAAAAGAAATTAAAGAATCTATAAAAAATGGGACTCAACCTGTTTTTGATTCTATCGACTCTCTATTCGAGGAGTTAGACAAGTAATGTCCTATAAAATTACTTATTCGAAAGCCTTTAAAAAACATTACAAAAAACTATCTGATACTGAAAAGAAACAAACGAAAAAGAAACTTAAATTTTTCGTAGAAAATCCTACCCATCCATCTTTAAGAACTAAGAAAATACAAGGTACAGATGGAATATGGGAGTCTTCTGTTAACATGGATATTCGCATTATTTGGTTCTATGAAAATAATGAGCTGATATTTCTTTTAGATATTGGACACCATGATATCCTGGATAAGTTTTAAAACTAGTACTATAATAAAAACACGAATTGAAAACGAAAGTTTTGCGGGTGATGCATTTATGCGTCACCCGATTTTTTTATACCTCTATGTTTTTTAAAGCCTTACTATGAAGTCTAAAGATATGCTGAATTGAGTAATTCATTTCAACTGCTATCTTCTCCCAAGATTCAAAACAAAGATATCTTTTTTCTAAAACTACTTGAAGTTCTTTATCTTCAATCTTTTTTATTGTTCTTACGATTTCTTTCTTTAAATCCACCAACTTATCTATGTCCCTATTGATTTCTTCTTGGAGATCTACAATCTTAACAATAGTATCCTCAAGTTTAGATGTTCCTCTATTAGGATCCTTTGGCATATCTGATAAGGTCGATGTAGCTTTTGTTGCTAGAGCGTTGAGTGATTCAACTTGCTCCAGCTTTGAGTTTATTCTCTTGTCTAAATAAAAAGCTTGTTTTAAATATTCTTTTGCATTCATTTCTTACCTCCATACGTTTTTGAGGTAAGTTATCCATATAACTTCTACTCTTGCATTAATCTTAGCAAATTTTGATAGTGACATTCTATGACATTAACTCTCCAGATTTGCTTTCACTGCATCAATAAGTGCAGCTTGTGTCTTGTTCTTATTTTCTAATGCTTTCATTACATCTTCATCAATGGTTTCCTTTGCTAGGATATGATGAATCACAACTGTTTCTTTCTGACCCTGCCTATATAGTCTGGCATTGGTTTGCTCATAAAGTTCTAATGACCAAGTAAGGGAAAACCAAATAAGTGTTGAGCCACCTGCTTGTAGGTTTAATCCATGACCAGCAGATGCTGGATGGATAATGGCTACAGGAATCTTACCTTGATTCCATTCTTTAAAGTCCTCACTTGTCTTAAGCTCTCTTACATCAAACCTATCTTTTATTCTTTTTAAATCCGACTTGTACCAATAAGCTATCAGAACAGGTTTACCATTTGCACCTTCTATTAAATCTTCTAAAGCATCAAGCTTTCTATCATGAATATGAATCATATTTTTATCTTCATCATAAACAGAGCCTGATGCCATTTGCAGTAACTTATTAGAAAGGGCTGCAGCATTAACAGCATCTATATCTTTATCCTTAATACTAACAACCAAGTCTTTTTTTAAGGTCTCGTAGATATCTCTTTCTTTATCTGATAGATTTACAAAGACTTCATTGTTTATCTTCTCTGGCATTTTTAGATAGTCTTCAGCTTTCATAGAAACTGTGATATCTGATATCTTTTCATAGATTGCATCTTCAGCAAAAGGAAGTGGCTTATAGGAATAAATGATTGGTCCGTTTCTCTTATCTGGTTTGAAGTAGATTTCCCTATACTGACCAATAAATCTACCAAGTCTCTCTCCCATATCAAGGAGCCTAAACTCAGCCCACAAATCCATTAGTCCATTAGATGATGGAGTTCCAGTAAGACCAACTATTCTTTTTACCTTTGGTCTAACTTTCATCAAGGCTTTAAACCTCTTTGACCTATGAGACTTAAAAGATGATAATTCGTCAATTACGATCATGTCGTAGTTAAATGGTATTTCGCTCTTATTTATTAGCCAGTCTACATTTTCCCTATTGATTAAATAGATATCTGCTTGTTTATTTAATGCTTTTATTCTTTCTTTTTCACTTCCTACGACCACTGAATATTTTAAGAAATCAAGGTGAGACCACTTTTCTATCTCTTCTTTCCAAGTATCCCTAGCAACTCTTAATGGTGCTACAATTAAAACTTTAGAAATTTCAAAAGAATCAAAGAGTAAGTCTTTTATAGCTGTTAGACTTATAACCGTCTTACCGAGTCCCATGTCCAGTAGAAGTGCTGATTCTTCATTTTCTTTTATAAATTCAGTAGCATAGTTTTGGTATTTATGTGGAGTGTATTCCAATTAATCACCTCCAATCCTCTTTATTATCTCATCAATGTTTTCTTTGGTATCAAGAACATAAACTTTGAAACCTAAGTTTTTAAATTGTCTTATTCTTTTTTTCTGGATTGGTCTTACTCCTCCTCCAGGTCTTTTTGTTTCCACAAATCCAATCTTTCCTTTAGGTAGAAGTATTATCCTGTCTGGTATTCCCGTCATTGATGGAGATGTAAACTTAAGACATAGACCCTTATTCTCTTTTACTCTTTTAACAAGGGCAGATTCAATATCTTTCTCTCGCAATTTTCATACTCCTTCCATGCTTTTTCAAAAGCCATCATACAATCATAACAAGCACCCTGGCTTTTTAAATAATTTTTAATCAGTCTTTTCCAGCCCTTAAATTTCCCTGTTTTATTTTTAGGAAAGTCTCTATCTTCCTTCATATCTCTTGCTAAATCTCCTCTTGGAGACTTTTCATTTAAGTGATTTTTCATCATGTAGTTATAGAAATTCATAAATCCTCCATTTTTCTAAAGTGTTGTATAGTGTAGCTATATATAAACCTTTTACACGAGAGAATAAAAATAATATATAAAAGAAAGTAGGCTATGACTATTCACACCATACAAAATGCGTATATTAAGCCATTTCAGTGTTAAGTCAAGTGTAAATAGTCATGTCTTTTTGTAGTTTAGTGTATGCACTTTTCATTAATTAAGAAAAACTTTTTTCTATGCAATCATCTTTATTTAGCCTATAAATGCTACACTAAGATGCATTTATAAAAAGTCGTCTTCCGACTCCATTAAATCATTGATGGTTATACCACCCCATTCAATTCCCCTATTTGTCCTTTTCTTTTCATAACCTTCTGCTATAAGGGCTCGTGAAAAATCTCTATTGTTTCTAATATATTCTCCATTTGAACCAGCCCACTCACGATAAACTTGATATAACCTTGCACTCATTTCTTTATAATTTGTTCCTTTTATGCATTTATCTGAAATAAAATGGTTTATCCAGTCATTTTCTTCTTTATATGAGCTTTTAGCATCATCTACAACATTACACTTTGGATATTTAAAGCCTGCATCTATATATTCTTTTGCTCCTTCAATCATCCACTGTAGAATTGCTCCTCCTGCTTTTTCTATAAGCTTATCTATATAGTCTGTCTTAGGATTTTTAATGGCGACAGAAAATGGAGCCACCACAATTCTTCTCCAGGTTCCTCGATCATTAGAGCCCACCTTTGGTAGATGATTTGTATAGAGAATAGTAGAATGCGTTGGCGTAAATGAAAAGGGTGCATAGTATTTTCTTTCTGCTGAAATATCATCAACACTTGCTATCTGCTTTAGCATAGAACTTGACAGTCTTTGACCCTCTTCTGTTTCAGAGGCTAGAATAAATCTTTTGCCACATAACTCTGCAAGATCAACCTTCACATTCTTTGCTCTTGTTGTTAAAGACTCAGCTGGGATTTTACCTGCATAGTCTCCAAGAACGTGAGCCTCTGAATTAAAGACTGTAGACTTCCCATTTCCTCCATCTCCGTAGGCTATAAGGAGTGCTTCTTCATAAACATGACCTATTAATGTCGACCCTGCATGGAACTTTAAGAAATTAATAAACTCATCATCTCCACCAGTTACATCCCTTAAAGTAGCTATCCACATATCCATATTATCCTTACTTGGAGCTAGGGCAGTAATCTTCGCGCAATAGTAAGACGGGTCATGCTCTTTTATTTCACTTGTTTTCAAATCAATAACTCCAACAGGTGTATTTAGAATAAAAGCATCTGCATCAAGTTTTTCATTTTTAACTTCTAACAAAGACTTAGCTAGTTTTAATATTCCAGATACTTTTCCGTGGTCGTTCATTTTTTTAGCAAAATTAAGGTAGGCTTTTGCAGTATTTACTTTTAACTTTGCTTGTGCTTTTTCTTCCTTATTTCCCATCATTTCAGCATCTGCTAATTCTTGATAGGTCTCTTTAAATTCAATGCTTGCATTTTCTAGAACTTTTTTAGCAGTATCCATATAAAGACTCATTACTTTTAGCTCAGAATCTTCCCACTTCTTGCCCGTCCAATAAAGCCAGCCTTGAGATATGGTGTAGATAGCTTTATCTTTGTTGTGCTTAGTAAAGATTTCAGCCATTGCTATATCTGTAAGTTTCTCTGGCTTATATTCCTCATATCTTTCATTGTATTCTTCAGGTGGAACATAATCTTCACTTGCTGATACTTTTTTATAGAACTTACAAGCTGACCTCCAAATTTGTTCTAACTCCTCATCTGCTAATGGTGGAGAACAAAGACTAGCTTTTTTATTAAATAGTTCTCTCGCCTCATCTGTATTTCCATATCGAATTAGAACCCTACCTGCAAAATGATTCATGGTTGAATTTCTAGAACCTTGCTGAATCAAGTCTTGAGAGTTATCAAAATCCTCAAAGTCATCTTTTAGGATTTCTGTTACATATTTTCTTCCCCTAACTATTTCAACAGCAGGATTCTTAACTCCAAAGAAAAATCTCGCTCCATCTAGTGCATTACCATCAAAGAAAGTATAAGTCTCTGCCAACCTTTCTTTGATGCCTACATATTCAGCTAAATTTGTGATCTTAGGAATTGGAAAATATATGTGCATTCTTGGTCTTGCAGCTTTTCCATTTTTTTCTTTTCTATGGTTTCTGCTGTAAACTATGGCAAATTTAACTCCATCAAATATTCTCTTTAAATCATTCATTGAAATCCAATCATCTGGATTTTCTGAATGGTCGTTGTCTATATCCATTGGAATGCATTCTGACTCTATAAAATTATCATTGGACCTGTAGGAATTTTTATACTTAGCCATTACATGGTCAAAACTCGCAGCTTTCTCAAATGACCTAACATCTACTGCATTGACCTCATTAGGATAAACACAGTTTGACTCCACTCCTATTAAATTTGAGGTGTATATTTTCAATTAGGCTACCCCCTTTATATGGCGAATCTTCATTTTTCTCTTCTCAGCAACTCTTATTTCTTCTGCCATTCCAGGACTTATGTTGTCACCAAAGACCCATACTTCTTCACATTTACCAAGAAGGACATAATTAAAATGCATGGCAAGTCTTCTCTCACTTTCATCACTCATAAACTGAGGAAATAAAAGATGTGGTGCTATTGGTATATTTCCTTTATCCAAGGCATAGCGAGAATACTTCTGTGCCTTGATGACATTATTTTCAACATCTCCAGAAAATGGACTGCAGATATATACCAAGGGATAGTATTTAGTTTTTTTCATTAAGCTACCTCCATTAATCTTTTTTATAAAATTCACTTTCAAATCCATCTGCATCAAGAATAAGTCCAGGTGCCCAGCTAGGAAGTAAGGACATTATTTGATTTATTTCCTCGATGCTAGATGAATCACTTTCTATTACAACTTCATCATGAATATGCATGACGATATTAAATCCTTTTTCCTCAAGTCTCATCATAGTCTCAGCTAAAATATCTCTGGCTATGGCTTGAACTATGTTTTCTACAAATTTTCCACCATAGGATTCAATTTTGTCCCACTTGTTTCCTAATACAACTCCTTCATAGACTACTGATTCTCCACCAAATCGATTCATCCCGATTTTTGCTTTTGGATAAGCTAGTCTTCTTTTTGAGGGTAGTTGTATAAAAAGAATGCCTTTTTCATAGCTAATAACTAGGCTCTTATATTTTTCTTTAGTTCTAGTCTTTACAACTCTTTTTACGACTGAATCTATGTCCCACCAAAGACTCACTATATTTGGATTAGCCTCTCGCCAGGAATCAACGATTGATTGAAGTTCATCTTCAGATAAACCCATCTCAATACCACCCATTGCTTTAAGAGCACCTAAGGCTCCTTGGTAGCCACAGTTGTGAACTAATTTCCCTGATACGGTAAAACGGTTATTCTTTCCGGCATTTCGTATATCATAAAGTCTAGTCTTGCTTCTATACCTTTCCAATTTTTTCTTTTCTCGAATACAGCTAATTCTGCATCTTCTATAATTTCGTCTCGGCTTAATCCTTTTGAAAGTTTCCTTATAACAACACTTCGTGCATAAGGCCAGTATTTTTGATGAAATTCTGTTAATACAGTATTTCTCTTGTTCGAAGCATTCTCTATACGAGTCGCAAATCTTAAGTTGCCTCTTTCGTAATGCCCATTGTTGTCTATTCTGTCTATTTCTAGTTCTCTTTTTGGCAGTCCAAATTTTTCGATTAAATAAAGACCTGCCTCTAGAATTGATGGAAACTTGAACTTTATTCCTCTTTCTCCATAGTTTTTGAACTCTGGATCTTTTGGGTTGGTACACCTTTGCTTTGCTGCTGTTAGCCTTCTGTCCAACCATCGTGGAATTTGTCTTGGCTGGGAGCAAGCTTGACATCCTTTTGACCTTCCTGTCGTTAAATTTCCCCTGTCTTGCCATTGAATGCTTCCACATCCTTGACATCTTGTGAGGACATAACAAGAATTCCAGTTTTTCGCCCATCTTTTTTCTGGACTTATAATCTTCACCCACCCATATTGCTCTCCTACCATCTCCTGATTGTAGGAGATGTGCTCCGCTGGTGGCAGCTTCTCCAAATTGTATTGGCTTTTCTTGCCCCTCGATCCATACGATATGGTCTTTTGTTGCTCTAAGCCCATCATATTCAATCACTTCTCCTATCCCTTTATATATAACTCCATCATGTGAAACCCAGTTTTCTCCATCCCATAATTTATGAGCTTTTGTAAGTTTTTCTATAGGAACTAACCCCTTATCTGTAAGAACCAATTCGCCTTCAGCAATACAGGCTAAAGTTGCTATCTTTCCTTTTTGCCTTAGATGACCATTTACTCCATGCTTTTCAACTGGCACACCAAACATCCTTGATGCTGTTCTGCAATAGATATCTTCTCCATTTTCAAAGGCATCCAGTACCCATTGTTCTCCTGCAATCCATGCAAGGACACGGGCCTCTATTGCTGAAAAGTCAGAAATAATAAACCTGGTGCCTTCTTTTGCTATAAAGGCTGTCCTTATTAATTGGGATAAAATATCAGACGGGGATTCATATAGAATCTCCATCGTTTCATAATCTCTATTTTTTACAAGACTCCTAGCTAGTTCTAAATCTTTTAGATTGTTTCTTCTTAAGTTTTGAACTTGAATAAGCCTGCCTGAATACCTTCCAGTTCTATTTGCTCCATAGAATTGGATCAGACCTCTTGCTCGATTATCTGTTCCTCTTACATTTTTCATAGCGTCATATTTTCTAACTGAGGACTTAGATAATTCTTGTCTAAGTTCCAGCACTTCTTTAATATCTCCTTCAACATTTTTAAGAGCAGACTCTACATCTTTTTTAGCTAAGGAATCGATCTCTAAGCCTTTCTTATTTAGCCATTCTTTTAGCTGTAAGAGAGAATTTGGATTTTCAAGACCAGTTAATTCTATGGCTCTGTCCATATTTTCTTCTCGTAAGATTTCATCAAATTTAATAGCTGAATCAACTAAAACTTCATCAATTAATATTCCTCTGTCATTGATGTTCTGGTCTACCCAGTAGTTTTCCCATTCTGATTGAGGCATAGGAAATGCTGATAATTTTTTCTTTATTGCCATTTCTGTTTCCACATCTCTTTGGTTATATTCCTTAAAGGTAGACCACTTTCCCAAATCATGATGTGGTAGATTTCTTGTCCTCATACCATTGGTTTTAGTAGGTTTACATGGAATAGAAAAATATCTTATAAGAGCTTTCCCTTCATTCATCTTTTGCTTATCTAGTTTTAAAACCTCTCCGACTTTTTCAAGCGATAGAGGTAACCCCAGATAGGCTGACCAAATCATAGTGCAGTACCAACCTTTTGGATTTAGCCTTTTACCAAGAAATCTTGAGAGGCACACCCTTTCAAAGTTTGCGTTAAAGGCCCACTTTTCTATATTTTCATCACTAAGTGCTGATAATATTTCTTCAGGAATAATCTCTCCACTTGCCAAATCTATGACCTTAACTTCTCCATCATCAATAGAATAGGCAAAGAGGAGGATTTCAAAATCCTCGCTCTCGGCATATTTGTATACACCACTTTTGCCTAAATCAATTGAAGAGAATGTTTCAAGATCTATGGACAATCTCTTCATAGCTATCACTAAGCTTTGTTAATTCTGCTAAATTATTTTTTCTATCTTCTTTTATTTGTTTTTCTATTTTTCTGATATCTCTATCTAGTTCTTTTAGTTGAGCTTGTAAAAATCCAAGCTTATACCATAAAAAGGACCAAATAGCTAAAACTATTGCTGTAATTAAATAGTCCATTTCTGCCTCCTATGCTAAGAAATCTTCGTCATCATCGTCCATGGCATCAAAGTCATCTGCTGCATTAGATCTATTTCCTAGAGGTTGTCCATCTCTTAGCTTTTGAATATTTCCGAGGCCAACCGCTACGCCCTTATTGCCATTTACATTGTAGGCATAGAAGTTAAGGGATACCCTCGCATAAACTCCTGAGTAGACTTCACTTCTATCAAGAATAGGTTCTACGTTTCTATCTACAATTTGAGGTGCTGTCATAGAGTTGGCATTTAAGAAGTATGCATCTGCATATGCCTCATCATCTTTTTCTGTGTCACCATCTCTTAATGGAAGTTTGATAGCTTTCTTATTAGGTTTTTTCCCATTGAATTTAGAAAGACCTTCATCAATAGCAGCATCTACTGCCTTTTCAATCTTCTCAATTGTCTTTTGGTCGCTCTTTGGGATAATGACAGATACTGAATACCTTTCTTTACCACCATTGATTGACTTTGGTTCCCAACCATTAAAATATGATAATCTAACTTCTCCAGTAACTACTTTTGTTCTATTTTGCATTATTAAATCCTCCAAATTCTTCTTTAACATTGTCAATTACAACTTCTTCTCTTTTATCATTAATGTTCACTAAGGTAAGTTTGCCTTTTGGTTTTTCTAATAAGTCGCTGATATTTTCATCAAAGACCTTCTTACCTAGTAACTTAGTCATAGCTGTGATGCCAAGTAACTTTTCTTCAAAGGGGTTAAATCCCAGTTCTCTTACTTTCTTAACTACTTCATCTTCATCTCTGTATCTTCTATTAGATCTTCCCTCAACGAGTTTTAGGTCCTTCCATCTATGGCCCCTCATTGCTTTTTCTAAAGCATAGGCCTTGATATCTTTGACCCATTGTTCCATTTCGTCTAGTCTTGGTAAAATCTTTTCAATTTCATCGTCAGATAGTTCTGGTGGTAGGGTAAATTCATCTTGTGCTAGTTTCAGATTCTCTTCTGCCCTTTTCCTGCATTTATTCTTAGCTTTGCAGAAGATGCACCATTCTCCACAAGAGAATTCCCCTTCTCCTTTGTAAGCTTTCTCTGCAATCTCTCGTACAGATTCTCCCCACTTATAAAGTTCTATCTTTTTAATTTCATAAGTTGAGATATTGCATCTTCTTGGTTGATAGATGTGAAGAACTACTTTCTCGATATCATAAATTCCATCAAAGAGAGTCAATGCACCAAGTCCGTATAACATGAGTTGTGAATTCTCTTTAGCGTCTACTAAAACTCCTTGACCATACTTTAGATCTATTACATGAAGTTCTTTTCCTCCAACAACTACACAGTCAGCAGTTCCAAAGGACTCCTTAACATAGTCTGATAGGTCAAGTCTTTCTTCCACAAAGACGGCTGGGCTTTCGTACCTACTTATAACTTCCGTTACATATGAGGCATATCCTTCAGTTAGTTCATCCATTTCCTCATCATAAAAATCCAAATCGTCAGTAGGATCTTTTACATCTAAACCTAATAACTTTTTAAGTTTATACTCTGCTAAGGCATGAGCTGATGTGCCTTCAAGCGCATAAGGACTAACCTCATCTTCATATTTTTGAGAGAGCCTAACACTTGGTGGACAGTGAATCCAGCGTGAACTACTTGATGCAGATAATATTGCGTGATCGCCCATCAGAGTTTCTCCACATCTGCTATCAAGTCTTTATAGTTACTTGGTTCAATGTCAGATAACTTTTTAGCTCCATACTTTTCTAAGAGTTCTCTTATCTTAGCTGTATGGCCTAATCTTGATTTGTCGGCTAGTATTTTTCTAACATCTTCAATCTCATAGGTCTTTTCTTCTTGTTTTACCTTTTCTTCTTTAGGCAGTTCCTCATCACTTTCTAGTGCTGTGAGAAAGACACCTATACTAGATGCAAGATTCTCTGCATCTTCTTTTATTTCCATTAGTAGCTTTATTCTTGGCACTTTTTTCTCCTTTCTCTGGTTGCATTAATTCCATAGCTATCTTCTTGGCAACAATTGAGATGGCTATTAAACTTTCTGCCATCTGTTCGTTTTTTACTAAGTCCACTTTGTTCCTCCTTTCATACTCCTTGGGACATTCATTAAATTTTTGAGTAAGATTTCTCCTCTCATACTCCTTAGGACATTTGCCTTCATTTTGAGTAAGTTGTATCTCCTCATACTTCTTAGGACATCCTGTTTGTATTTGAGTAAGACTTCTTCCCTCATATTCCTTAGGACATCTAGTAAGTTTTTGAGTAATTATTTTTTCCAGGGTCTTAATTTTTCTTGAATCTTTGGTAAATGCTTATTTTTGATGTTATTAACTGTTTTTTGGGATATTCCTACTACTTCTGCGACTTCTCTTTCTTTCATTTCGTAGAGGAAAAGTAGTTTTAGAACTTTTTTATCTCTTTCAGAAAATTCACTAATGACTTCTAAGAATGCTTCTTCTAAAAGTTTGTACGTTACTATTTCCTCAGTATTTTTAACGCTAGTTACTTCAAAGTCGTATTCTTCTTCAGCAACATCAAGGGATAAGGGAAGACCATATTCTTTTGTTTCGACAAAGCCTGTTTCTAAACTTCCTGCTTGGACGTAGTTTCCATTTTTCTCAGCCACTGTTTTAATTCTGTCTTTATCTTGTAGTTCTTCTAAATTCTTGTAGGCTCTTTGGATTCTCTTTTTTTCTCTCCAGATTGGTTTCATATATTCTTTGTAGACTTCTTCACTAACTTCGATTTCTTTGCCATTTATTTCTAAATATCTTTTCTTTGCCATCTTTTGCCTCCTTGCAAAATCTCTAGATCCGCAAGAAGGCCATCCGTAAAAACAAAAAAAGACGGCAATAGAAAACCATGATTTGGTTTTCCGACTGCCGTCTAGCGTTCTTGCGGATATCTTTTACTTATTTAAAATTTTAATTTCGCCTTTAACTACATAGGCTATGGTTGTACTTTTACCTCGCCTGATAGTTAGCTTTTTCTTGTCTTCACTAATATCACAGACTCTTTTTCCTTCTTTGTTTCTTATTTCTATAGGATCACCTCCTTAATATAAAAATAGCCAGATGAGTTTCCTTTTGAATACTCATCCGGCTATTTGATAGTTACATTTACTTCTTTGCTCGGTATGGTTTTTTCTTATTTTTGTTTGATATTTCCAGTGTTGAGATTTTCCCACAGTGTGGACATTTTGCTGCTATCTTTATTTTCTCTAAAGGAATTCTTGATACATCAAAAAATCTCTTTTTACAGACTGGACATGCCATTTGTTCCATAATACCTCCTTATCTTTCCTTGTTAGCTTCTTTGCTAATTTCTTTCTTAAAAAAATATAGCTACGCTATATTTTAAAAACTAAATTCGTTATATAGTTCTTTTGTTAACTCAAAGTCGTTAGGTGCATAGCCTAATACTTTTAATCGAACTAATGCTGCTGTTTTTGATACTTGGAATTGCTCTGATACTTTCATGATGAAATCAAATAGATAAGTTTCATCCTTAATGTGCTTATCATAACCTAGATAGTATAAATACTTTATAATCGCTTTTTTATTCATCAAAAGACAAGAAGCAAATGTATTCGCCTGCCATTCTATTGTATCCATAAATCCCCAACGCTTAGTTTTCTTCTTATTAACATCGCCAGTTCGACAAGCTAGCGAAGCAGGCTTTTCTTCTTCATTAAAAAAAGATATTTGGTTTGGATCTCTATAGAATACACACGGATGGATTACTCCATGTCCACATTCATGAGCTAGGGTAAACCTTCTAAATCCTTTATCTCTTGGATTGTCTAATTGTTTATCTATTAGAATAGTATTGGCTCTATCTGTAAGATATTCTAGTTCCCATTGTCCCGTTTCAACATTTGGCATTAGGCTTTTCATTGTTCTTATTACTTGGTCATCATTAAAGACCATCATTCCTGCATAGCATCCGTTATGAGATAAGTAGGCATACTCAACACTAAACCCTAAATCAAATTCTGCCAGTCCTTCAATATCTACTGCTTCAAAATTCTCGATTGCAGAAGGACAATATTTATTGAGAATATTCTCGGTCAGTGATTCAATTTGATCTAAAGTGATAAATGGAGCACCTGTACTTGATTTGTTGAAGTTATATTGATACATGCCTACCTCTCTTTTTCAATTTCTTCAATGAATTTTATCCACTCTTCTTCTTTAACATCTAAGTCTCTAGCCTTTCTCAAAGCTACGCTTAAGCCTTTAGTCTTTAAAATATACTCTGGCAAATCAGGTGCCACCGTATTTCTTTGCTTTCCAGCTAAATCCATCATAATGGATGATTCTTCTTCATCCAAATTTAATATTTTAGCAATTTGGTTCAACCTATCTAAGTCAAAAGAGTCTCTTTTTCCTTTCTCTACATCGCTTAGATACGGTGAGGAAATATTAAGCCTGTCCGCCATATCTTTTAAGGTGATTCTTAAATCCTTTCTCTTCTGAGAAATAAAATCCCCAAAAGTCAGTTCGTGATTGTTCATGATTACCTCCTATTACATTATTAGCTAATCTGCTAACTTGTTTATATTCTACAACTTATTAATTCGCTTGTCAAGTCCAAATATCTATTCTGTTCACTCTCCCTATAAATATCTATCCTGTCTATACACCCCTATGATTTTTACTATTGATATGTTACCACGAGGTATTTTTAAAATAAAAAAATGGCTTTTAAGATTTCTTAAAAAATCCTAAAAGCCATTGATTTCAACAGTTTTATATCTTGTTATTCTATTTTCTTGACATCAATACTATAGTCTCCACATGTACTGTGTTTGGAAACATATCTACTAATGATATTTTTTCAATTTCATATTTTTCTTTTAATATTTTCAAGTCTCTTGCTTGGGTTGCTGGGTTACATGATATATAGACTATTTTTTCTATGTTTTTACTTTCTAATAGTTCTTCTACCAGGTCTTTGTGGAGGCCTGATCTTGGTGGGTCTAGGATTATTTTATTTATTCCTTGGTATTTTTCGCTGATTTTTTCTATTATATTTTCTGATTTTTCTGCTACAAAGTTTGCATTTTCTATTTTATTGATTATCGCATTTTTTCTTGCATTTTTTATTGCTTCTTCTACTATTTCTACTCCAAGGACTTCTCCTGATTTTTCTGCTACTGATAGTGAAATTGATCCTACTCCACAATATAGGTCTAGAATTTTGTCTTCTTCTTTTGGATCTAAATAATCGATTGCTAGATTATATAGTTTTTCTGTTTGCTGTCTATTTATTTGAAAGAAGGATTGGGGTGATATTTCAAATTCTAGGTCATTTATTTTATCTACTATTTTGTCTTGTCCATAGATTTTTCTGAAATTTTTGCCATATCTAAATCTCTTGTTTGTATTTATATTTTCATATAGTGATACGAGTTTTAGGTCTAGGAGTTTGTTTAGGATGGTGTTGGTGTTTTTTATTTTTCCATCTGCTATTAGGATAACCATCAGTTCGCCCTTGTAGTTGGACCTTATTACAAGGTCTGTTATGTTATAGAAGTTATTTATTTCGTTTAGGGATCTTATGGCTTGGTTGATTGGATCTTCTGCTAATAGACAGCTTTTTATTGGAACAAATTCGTTGGAGTCTTTTGAAAAGTATCCTATTTTATTTTCTTTAACTTTAAGCTGGATGTTATTCCTATATTTATAGCCTTGGTCCATGTAGATTGACTTGTCTAGTTTTTTATCGATTTGACTTATTGCCGCTATTCTTTTTAGGTCTTGGATTAATTTGTCTTTTTTCCATTCGATTTGTTTTTTATAGTCATAGTTTAAAAAGTCGCAGCCACCACATTTTTTAAAGTAGGGGCATTTTGCTTCTACTCTATCTTCTGATGGGTCTATGATTTTTGCAATTTTTGCATTTGCATATTTTTTTGTTTTCTTTGTAACTATGACTTCTAAAAGATCGCCTATTACTGCCTTATCTACAAATACTAAGCCTTGGTCCGTTTTGGCAAGTCCTCTGCCTTTAAAGTCGTAATCTATTATTTTTACTTTCATTATTTTCTTAGCTCAATTCTTTCTGGGAAAAGTTTTACTTTTTCTTGTTTGTATAAAGCACCACATGCTCTTTTGAAGGCTCTTTTTGAAAGTCCTGTCATGGCTTTTATTTTTTCTGAGTCTGATTTGTCTCCTATTTCAAGTTTTCCATTATTTTCTTTTAATAGTTTTTCTATATCATCTGCATCTTTATCCATTTGTTTGTAGGATTTTTGTCTTATTGTTAGGGTTATTAAATCATTTTTTAAGACTCTTTGTACTCTTGCGTTGACTTCATCTCCGATTTTATAGATGCCTTTTAGTTCTTCTTTTGGAATCATTCCGTCGTATATTCCATCAACTGCAACCATGGCTCCTCTATGGTCTATGTCATAGATTACACCTTTTACTAAGTCATTTGATTTATATTTTTCATTTTTTTTCAATCTTTCTTTGATGTTCATGCTCACGCAAAATCTGTTTGATTTATCTATATAAAGGGTCATTAGATAGTGTTCTCCAACTTCTATCCTGCCCTTTTTTTCTTGGTATGGTAGGAATATATCTTTGTCTAATCCTATGTCAACGAAATAACCGAATTTTGTTTTTGCTACAACTTTTAAGTTTCCTATTCCGTTTACATCAATTATTGGCATTTTTTCTGTTGCAATCCTATCTCCATCTGGCCCATCGTAAACAAATACATCTATTTTATCGCCTTCTTTTAGGTTTTTACTGTATTCTTTTGCTTGTATTTCTTCTCTTCCGTCTGTTAATATTATTTTGTTTTTCAATATTTTTTCTACTTTAAGTTTATGCTTTCCTAATTTCATATTTTTCCTCTATTTCTATATTTTCAATTTTTCTATAAATACTGTCTCTTACTAATTCAAATATTCCCAAATTTTTTAGGGCTTCAAGGGATGGTTCTCTAAATTCTTCTAATAAGGCAAGGTCTGCTAGGATTTTTATTGCTGTTCTGTAATTTTCTAGTGGATAAAATCTGCAAAGATAAATCCCAAGTTTTATTGTTTCTTTGCAAAAACTATTTCTCATAAGAAGTATGGATAGACCTGGAAATCTTTGATATTCAATATTTTCTATAGAAAATAAGAAGTTTTGAAACTTATCTTTTATTTCTTCAAATTCATGGTCTTTAAAGTAAGCATCAAATTCTGTAAGTGCTTTTTTATCTTTACTAAAAAAATCAAAAAATGCTTTTTCTAGTCCTTCTATATTTCTGTCTTTACTTTCTACTTTTTCAAATATTATACATATCTTTTGCTCTTGGTCTATAAAGTTTTTTAATTTATTGTATATGCTTATTTCTTGTTTTTTCTTTTTAAATATTTTCATTATCTAATCACTAATATTAGTTTATCACAAGTTAAATTCTTATCTGAGATTATTTTACTAAAAATAGTCGCTTTATTGTATATAATATAGGTTAGTATGTTAGTATAATAAATTTAATTGTTTATTATCTTTTGTGAGGTCGATATGAAGATAGATATATTTGCAAGCTCAGATGTGCACGGTCATATTGTTCCCTATGATTATGGAACTAATAGACATATAAATAACTCACTTGCCAATCTGAGCACTGCTTATAAGGAATTAAAAGATGAAAACTCCATATTAATAGACAATGGCGACATGATCAAAGGTAATTTTATAGAAAGGTTTGTCTTTTATGATAAACAGCCTTCAGTTGAATTGATGAATTTTATGAAATATGATATCTGGAATTTAGGAAATCATGAATTTAACTATGGTCTTGATAATATTTACAGACTGGTCGAAAATTTTAATGGTACTAGTCTGCTTGCAAATTCTAACGGAGAATTTATGGACTATAAGATAATTGAAAGGTCTGGTATTAAAATTGCCTTTATCGGTATAAATACTCCTCTTGTAAATACTTTTGAAAAAGGAGAGCTGGGCGAGTTTAGGATAACTGATCCTGTTGATGTTATTGATAAAATTATAGATAAAATTCATGATAAGGTTGATGCAATCGTTGGCCTATTCCATGTTGGAATTGGAGATGAAAATGGCGTTTTGCATGCTGGAGCTGAATCGATTTTAAAGGATTTAAAAAATCTAGAATATCTTGATTGCATAATTATAGGTCATACTCATGATGGTTTTGAAGAAAAGTATTATAAACATGTTTTAGCTACTCAACCTATTGCCTATTCAAGAGGTTTAACTAGGCTTAGTTTAGAATTTGATGATAATAAAAAGTTGATTTCTAAAAAGGCCGAAATTATTGATGTTAGAAATTATAAGCCTGACCAAAATATTATAGATATTTATGAGCCTTATAATAAAAAAATTCTTGAATATAATAATAAAGTTATTGGATTTTTGGAAAATGTTGAGGGAGATTTTGATTATGACTTGGGAGATGGACCCCTTGTTCATCTGATGACTGCTATTATGCGGACCTACTACCCTTGCGATGTTGTTGCTTTTCAAATTGATTCTATTTATACTTGGTTAAATGACGGAGCTTTTAGAAGGTCTGATATAGCCAAGGTTTATTCTTATTCTGGTGGAGAGGTTAGTCTTTATGAAATTACTGGAAAAGATTTGCGTGATTATATGATTTGGTCCAGCCAGTATTATGACTATAATGAAACTTTGTATGTAAATCCTAGAAGAAAGCAGTTTAAGTATAAAACTTTTGATATTTTTGGTAATATAAAATACACTTTGGACTATAGAAGAGAAGAAAGAATAACTAAACTTCAAAGGCTTGATGGCAGCGAAATTAAGGATGATGACAAGCTTATTATTGGCATGAATGAATACAGGATGAATTATTTGATTTCTCAAAAGGGTCCACTTTCTGATAGACATTTTGAACAAATTGCAAGTTCTGAAAATATTTTAAAGGATTATCCTGTTCATGGGACTATAAGGGAGATTGCAGAGGTTTATTTTGAGCAAAAGGATGATTCTACTTTTCACTACAATGGAAAAATTAATTTTAAAATTAAGTATTAAAAAATAGGATATGTTCTCATATCCTATTTTTATGTCTTATCTTTTCTTACTAGATTTTTAGTCATTATTTTTATCGTTCTTTTTATCATTATCGTTAGTTGAAGCTGTTCCTATAATGACTACCCTATCTTGAGCTATATAGTTTGATGTTGAAATTTGTTCTGTCTTTAATACTTCTCCATTTTTAGAAATTTCCTTATAGGTTGTGTATACATAGCCTTTTGAACCAGATTTTTCAACTTTGCTTTGTCCTTCTTTTATTTTATTTGAATATTTTGTAACAGTTTTTGCCCCAACAGAGTTTACAAGTTTTGGAATTATTTTTACTTCATAATCTCTATCTGATTTGTTCCCAAAGACTTGGAATTTTAAGTTTGTTCCATCTGCTTCTGCTTTTAGGTAAATATTGTGGTTTGTATTGTTTTTAAATTTCAAATCTTTATAGCCTTCTGCAACTGCTGCATCAGTTCCAAGATCTACATATGAGATAGGTCTTGAGTGATTGTGTCTTTCACTAATTTCCAAATCAGCAAGTATCAAAGAATTGTAAAGAGTTGTTGAAACTTGGCAAACTCCACCGCCAAGTCCTTGATCAAATTCTCCATTTACTATTACAGCTGCTGTTTT
The DNA here is from genome assembly GCF_000311865.1 of Peptoniphilus obesi ph1. GTDB lineage: Bacteria > Bacillota > Clostridia > Tissierellales > Peptoniphilaceae > Peptoniphilus_E > Peptoniphilus_E obesi. Next base: position 268,248 of record NZ_HE978580.1, read on the forward strand.
AAACCCATTTTTAGCACTGATATCCCCCACAGTATTGTTAAAAGATATTTCCTCTCCTGGTTTTATTAATAAATCATTAAATTTACTAGAAGCTAGGGCTATATTGTCTTTTCTATTTGCCACAGATTTTGAATAGTCTGTTGAAAATTCTCCAAGCAAGCTATCTATTCCATCAAATTGTGAATCATCGATTTTTGGATAAGATACTATGATTGGAACTTCTATTAATTCTTTTTTATCTATATTATTTTTTATAAATTCTTTTAGTTTTTTTGAATCTACATATTGTCCGTTAGCTGAGGAATAAAGTTTAAAACCATTTTTAGCTGTGTATTCAACTCTTGCATCTCTTGGTTCTATATAGGCTTTTAAAATTAATTTATTTAAAGCTTCATCTAACTTATGCTCTTCGAAATCTTCATCCAGTACAATATTTTTGCCAAAGCAAGCTGCTCTTATTATTTCAAAGAAATTTTTAATTTCTGAATCAGATTTTCCATAGCTAAAAGCTTTGTCGACTGCCTTATCTATATCTAGCTGGTAGCCCATATCATTATAGCTTATAGAATATTCTTCTCCTTGAATGTCAAAATCAAATTTTGCATCTTTTAACTGGTCTAGTTTTGTATTTAAAACTTTTTGACCCGCATCTTTTTTATTTAGCCTGGAAACATCTATGCCTGATATTTTTATTCCCTTGTATATAAAGTTTTTATGTTTTTGTGAACTATAAAATAAAAATACTGAGCCGACCACTAATCCAAATATCAAGACAAAAATCAGTATTCTTGTTTTAACTTTATTCATCTATCACATTCTCCCTATTAAATCTACATATCTTATTTATATTACAATTTTTGCAATCTGGATTTTGTGCTTTACAAACTCTTCTTCCATGAAATATTAATAAGTGGTGGGTTTTTATCCACCTATCTTTTGGAATTCTTTCTTGCAAGGCTTTTTCCGTTTTCTCTACATTTTTTTCATCTACAAATCCAATCCTATTTGCCAATCTAAAAACATGAGTATCGACTGCAATTGCTGGAATCCCATAGGCTGTAGATGCAACAACATTGGCAGTTTTTTTGCCAACTCCTGGTAGTTTTAAAAGTTCTTTAATAGTATCTGGGACTTGACTATCATAGTCCTCAACTATTTTTTTAGATGCTTTATAAATATTTTTAGCCTTGTTTCTATAAAGTCCGCAAGATTTTATATTTGGTATAATTCCATCTACTCCAAGATCAACAAAGTCTTGAGGCTGGTTGTATTCTTTAAACATCTCTTTTGTAACCTTGTTTACTCTTATATCTGTACATTGGGCAGACAGTATTGTTGCTATTAATAATTCATAGGCTGAATTAAAATTTAATTCACACTTTGCATCTGGATATGTTTTTTCTAATATATCTAATACTTTTTTGACTTCATCATTTTTTAACAACATTTAATCAATCATTTCTATATCTATATCAATTATTTCTACTGAGTCAAAATTATCAATAAAATGTACAATTTTATTGATGACTTCATCTGCAAAAACTGCTTTATTAGCTACAACTGCGATTCCAATTTCTGCAATTTGCCAGCTATCATTTTCTCCTACTTCTGCAATAGAAATATTATATCTGCTTTTTAATCTTTCAATTAAAGATTTTAAAATTCTTCTTTTTTCTTTTAGACTGTTTGGTGAAAATAACCTAAGTCTAATTAAACATCTTCCTATAATCATAAAATAATTATATCATAAGCAATTTTTAAACTCATATTTATTAGCTATAATTTTGCATAAAAAAACCTAGCTAGCAAATCTAAATGATTTACCAACTAGGTTTAAATATGTGTTTTATTTTAAATATTTTAAAATAATTTGTTTGCAAGCTTCTATATATTCAAGATATTCATCAACTGGTAAGTTTTCATCTATTGTATGAGCAAGTCTTGGTTCTCCTGGTCCATAAACTGCAAGGTCAATTTTTTTGCCGACTCTTGAGAAGTTTGCTGCATCTGTTGCCCCAGTTGTTGGCATTGCTTTAACTTCTTTGTTTACTTCTTCTATTGCCTTTATTAAATCATTATCTTTTGCGCTTTCAACTGCTGGAAGATCTTGAATAACATTTAATTCTAGATGTCCTTCTGATTGGCTGTTGATTTTTTCTATACAATCATTTACAGTCTTTAGGAAAACTTCTCCTGGAACTTCTGGAACTATTCTTGCATTTGCTTTCATGACAACTTTTTCTGGTATGGAGTTTATTTGTCCTCCACCATTTATCACTGTGTGAGCATTGAGTGATTTTCCAAGAACTTTATTTTCTCCTTTGGAAAATATTTTTCCAAATTCTTTATTTGCAAGATTAATATAATCTACTAAAAGTTCTAGGGCATTTATTCCTTCTTCTGGCATTGATGAGTGAGCAGCTCTACCATGTGCGATTATTTCATAAAGAATTGAACCCTTTTGTGAATAAACTGCAGATTTTTTGCTAGTTGGTTCTGCAATTAAAACTCCATCTAGTTCATCTGCATATCCTTTTTCATACAAATCTTTTGATCCATACATGCCAATTTCTTCTCCTACTGTTGCAAGTAGTCTTATTTTTCCATTAAAGTCTAAATCTTCTTCTTTTATTTCTATCATAGCTATCACAAGGGCTGCTAGTCCTGCCTTCATATCAACTGCGCCTCTTGCATAAATTTTTCCATCTACGATTTCTGCAGCAAAAGGAGGATAGGTCCATTTATTTTCATCTTCTATATCGACTACATCCATATGACCGCTGATTCCAAGTGTTCTGCCTTGACCTTTTTTCAAATCTGCAACTAAACTTGATCTTGAAGGACTATAATTTACTATTTCTGATTCTATGCCATATTCTTTTAGTAATTCTTTTAAATAAATAGCAACTTCTTCTTCGTTTGAGTTGATAGTTCTAATTTTTAATATATCTCTAAGTATTTCTATCTTTTTTTCTTTATTCATAAAAGTTCCTCCTTTTATATTTCCTATGTAAGTTACTCTTTTATAAAAGATATCCTTTTTTCTATACTTCTAACTAAATTTTTACAAAAAAATAAAATCCAGTTGCCTGGATTTATATCTTAAGATTTTTTATCATTTCTTGATTTTCTTTTCTAACTTTATCTAGCCTTGCTTTTCTTTCTTTGTAGCCGTCCATGATTTTTTGCTCTTCTTCTGTAACAGCTTTTATTCCTGCAAGTTTTTCTCCTTCTTTCATTTTTAAGGCTGCATAGGTTATAAATCCATAGGCAGCTAAAAATCTATCTCCTGTTTTAGAATCTTCTTTTAGAAATTTTACAAATATTTCCATTGAATGATCTCCAACTCCAGATATAAAAGCTTCTGCCAATACAAAATCTCCTAGATGAATTGGTTCAACAAAATTAAAACTATCAAAGCTTGCTGTTGTAACCCAGCCTCTTCTGTGTCTAATTGCAACTATGGCTGATAAATTATCTGCCCATTCTAAAAGATGAGCTCCATATATGCTTCCGCCTTCATTCATATCTGTTGGTAGGGTTGTTCTTGTAAATTCTGCCCTACTTTGGTCTGTAGTTTTTACTGTAGTTTTTTCCAATTTTTTCTCCAATCATAATTAATTATCAAATTTATTAATGACATCTAGTATCGTATTGCAAGTAACTATTTCTAGATTTTTAAATTTATCCTTGTCGATTTTAGTTTTTGCAATAAAAACTCTTTTAAATCCAAGCCTTTCAAGTTCTTTTAACCTAGACTCAAGTGATGGAACATTTTTTAATTCACCTGTCAATCCAACATCAGCTATAAAAATTGTTGAGTTATCTATTTTTATATTTTTTGCTGCAGAATATATGCTCATTATTACTGCAAGGTTTGATGCTGTTTCTTTTAATTTTATTCCACCAGTTGTTTTAACTACAACATTTTTGTCTATTAATTTTAAATATGCTCTCTGCTCTAAAATTGAGATGAGGGTATTTAACTGTTCCCTACCCATGTTTTCAGATATTCTAGATGGATATGGTAAAAAACTATGGCTGCATAGGGCTTCTATTTCTAAAATTATTGGTCTTGTTCCTTCCCTGATTACGCTTAGAGCAGAGCCTGCTACTTCTTTTCCATCTTCTCTTTTTGTCATAAAATATTCTGATGGATTATCGATTGATTTTAATCCCTCATCCGTCATGGCAAAAAATCCCATTTCTCCAGTTGATCCATACCTATTTTTGCTAGCAAGCAAATATCTTAATTGTTCATTTGATTCATTTTCAAGAATTAAAACTGTATCAACTAAGTGTTCTAAGGCTCTTACTCCTGCCAGCTCATCTTCTTTTGTCATTTGTCCAACTATAAATACCATTCTTGGTTTTTCTGGATTTTTTGCAATCTCAACTAATTTATGAGCACATTCCATTACTTGAGTTGGAGATGATGCTCTTGATTGTATATCTCTAAGAGTTACTGTTTGTATTGAGTCTAGTATTATAAATTCTGGATCAAGATCATAAATTTCTTCTATAATATTATCCATAACTGTGCTTGAATATACATATAAATTATCAGATATCTTGTCTTCAATTCTAAGTGCCCTGTTTTTTATTTGGCTTTCTGATTCTTCTCCAGATGCATATAAAACTTTCATCCCATTTAGGGCAAGGTCATTTGCTACTTGCAAAAGCAAGGTTGATTTTCCTGCACCTGGTTTTGCAGTTATTATAGATACAGAATCTTTTACAATTCCTCCACCCATAACCCTATTAAACTCATTTATGCTTGTCTTTACACGAAAAGAAGAGATGCTTTCCACATCTCTTAACTTCTTTGAACTTGAAGTTTTTTTCGCACTTTTTGATGATTTTATATCATCTTCATAGACTTCTTCTAGGCTGTTCCAGGCTTCACATTTTGGACATTTTCCAAAAAAACCATAGGAAACATAGCCACATTTATTACACTTGTACTTTATCTTTTTGCTCATTTTTAACACCATCTAATTTTTTAATAAGCAATTTTTTGTAAAAATCAATTTCTATATTTTCATTTCTTTCTATTTCGCCTTCTAACATTTTTTGGGCGATTTCATCTTCTATTGAAGTTCTTATTGCTCTTTCAAGAGGTCTTGCTCCAAAGTCTTTGCTGTATCCTTTTTGAGCTATATATTTTGTAAGTCTCTTTGTGAAGCTTGCATTTATGCCTATATCTTTTAGTCTTTCTTTTAATTTATCTAGCATAATTTCTGCAATTGATTGTATTTCTTTTGTTGATAATTCTTTAAATACAATGATATCATCTAGTCTATTTAAAAATTCAGGTCTAAATATTTCTTTTAGAGAATTTTGAACTATTGATTTCATTTTTTCGTATTGGTTTTTCTTTTCAGTTTCTTCATCTACTGAAAATCCTATTGTTGACTTATTCTTTAACTGACTTGCCCCAGCATTTGATGTCATTATAATTACAGTGTCTTTAAAGCTTACTGTTCTTCCCTTAGAATCTGTCAATCTTCCATCATCTAACATTTGTAGAAGAACATTAAATACATCAGGATGGGCTTTTTCAATTTCGTCAAAAAGAATTACTGAATAAGGATTTGACCTAACTGCATCGGTTAACTGACCACCCTCATCATAACCAACATATCCTGGAGGTGATCCAATTAGTCTTGAAACAGTGTGTTTTTCCATATATTCTGACATATCAATCCTTATCATATGGTCTTCGCTTCCAAATAGTTCAGCTGCTAGACACTTAGCAAGATAAGTTTTACCAACACCAGTTGGTCCAACAAATATAAATGAACCCATTGGTTTTTCTGGATCTTTTAAGCCAACCCTTGCTCTTTTTATTGCTTTTGCAAGCACATCTACTGCTTCGTCTTGGCCTTTTACTTTTTCTTTTAGGTGTTCTTCTAATTTTACAAGTTTAACTTTTTCTTCTTGATTTAATTTTTCAACAGGAATTTTAGACCACTTAGATACTATTTGAGAAATATCATCGTAGCTAATTTCTTCCTGGCTTTGTTTTAATTTATATTTTTCCTTTTCTTCTTCGTATTTTTCTTTTAATTTTCTTTCTTCATCTCTAAGAGAAGCTGCTCTTTCATAGTCTTGATTTTTTATAGCGTGTTTCTTTTCTTTTTCTAGTCTATTAGAATCTTCTTCATATTTTATTTTAAATTCTGGACTAGCAAAATTTTTCACTTTTTTCTTTGAACAAGCTTCGTCTATAAGGTCAATAGCCTTGTCTGGTAAAAATCTATCATTTATATATCTGTGAGATAGTTTTACTGCCGCTTCAATAGCCTCATTAGTTATTGTTACATTGTGATATTCTTGGTATTTTTCTCTTAAACCTTTGATTATATCTATTGAATCTTTTTCAGAAGGTTCATCTACCATAATCGGCATAAGTCTTCTCTCAAAAGCAGGGTCTTTTTCAACTTTTTGTCTGTATTCATTTATTGTTGTTGCACCAATTATTTGAAGTTCACCTTTTGTCAGCATTGGTTTTAATATATTGGATGCATCAATTGCACCTTCTGCTGCTCCTGCTCCAATAATTACATGCATTTCATCTATAAATAAAATTGTATTTTTTTCATCTATAGTTTCTTTTACAACTTCTTTTAGTCTTTCTTCAAAATCTCCCCTGTATTTTGCACCAGCTATTAGACCAGAAACATCCAGTGTTCTGATAGTTTTATCTAGCATAATTTCAGGTACATTATTTTCCACTATTCTCATAGCAAGACCCTCAGCTATGGCAGTTTTTCCAACGCCTGGCTCTCCTATAAGGACAGGATTATTTTTTCTTCTTCTTGAAAGAACTTGTATCATTCTTTCAATTTCTTGGTCTCTTCCAATTATTGGATCAATCTTTCCATCCTTGGCTTTTTGATTTAAATTTGTTGTAAATTTATCTAATGATGTTTCTTTTTTATCTGAACCATCTTGGTCCTCTTCTTCTATTTCTGTATTCATAATTTCTTCTTCTAAAGAAGCTGCATCAATGCCAAGTCTTTTTAAAACTAGAAGGGCTATTCCTTGTCCTTCTCTTAAAATTCCAAGTAGTATGTGTTCTGTTCCTATATAATCTACACCGTCTTCTTTTGCTGCTTGCATAGCTAGTTCAAAAATTCTGTTTGTCCTAGGTGTATATATTAAATTGGAATTGGTAACAGTGTTTCCTCTTGAAATGATTTCAAATGTTGCCATTTTTAGGCTGTCATAATCTACTCCAAGATTTTTTAATACCTTGGCCCCTGTTCCACTTCCTTCTTTCATAATTCCAAGTAGTAAATGCTCAGATCCTACATAATTAACTCTTGAATCTCTGGCTTCATTTTGAGCTAAAAGTAAAGACTTCTGTGCTTTATTTGTAAATCTTTCATAAACATTCATGTTTAAAAGACCTCCTTCATCATCTTTCTTATGTTGTTGGCCCTTAATATATTACGAGATTTTTCATCTAGTAAGGCGCCTCTTTCAACTTGAAGATGACCATTTCTAAATTTATCTATAGTCTGAGCAAGATCTATTTCTTTTTTTGTCTTTAGAATGCTAAGTTCTATTCCCAAAAATAAATCACTCATCTTATCTATCATTTCTTCCTCATCTATCATTCTGCAATTCCTAAGAATGCCATAAGCCCTATTAACCAAATCTTCAAGATCTATAATCTTGTCTAGGTAAAGGCTTTGTCTTTTTTGTTTCTCAATATCTTCAATCTCTTTGCTAATATTTAATATTTTATCCAAGTAAGTTTTTTCGTCAATACCTATTGTCCTATCTAAGGATAGGCAATAAATTGCAGCTGATTTTCTTCTTGCATTATTTTTCTTTGTCATGCTGTATCCGGGTCTTTCCAAGGTCCTAATTACTGATTCATCATCAAAGTAATCAGTAGCTGGTAGATGCAAATATACATTAGCAAGAAGACCATTGCCACAATAGTTTATATCGGATGTTAGATATCCAAAGTCTTCCCTAAAAGCATATTGAACTTTTGAATCTATATAATCATCAAGCTCATCAACTTCCTTGTATAGGTCCATAAGTCCTAAATTTAAATCTTTTTTATAAATTTCTATATGGTTTTTAGCATTGACTCTAACTGCTAGATTATTTTCATTTATAAAAACTCCAGATATGTCTGAGTTTTTTAAAGAAGTCGCTGTTAAAAAATTATTTTCATAAAAATTTAATTTTTCTAGCGAAGACAAATCTTTTGTCCTATAAAATTTGAAATTTTTTACTTCTAAAAGAGCTTGCAAGATGCCAATAATTCTTTCAGCACCAGCTTGGTCCAACTTAGATGGAAAATTAAAATCAGAGATATTTCTATTTAGACATAAATCATTGTACAATATGATTTTCATTTTTTTCTCTTAACTCCTTTAATTCATCTCTATAAACTGCTGCGTCTTCATAATTTTCAAGCTCTATTGCCTTATCAATCTTATCTAATAAATCTTGTTCTTCCCTAATAAATATAGGTTTTTTGCCGGCTGATTTTGGTATTTTGCCCCTGTGTTTAGAACTAAATTTTAAATTGGTTAATACGCTTGCAATTTCATCTTTAAAGTTTTCATAGCAGGCTTCACAACCAAGTTTATTTTTTTCAAGTTCATTAAAACTTGTCCCACAATTTGGGCAAACTTTATCCGTAGAAACATTGGAGTTTTTGCCAGTTAGTTTAAACAATTCTTTTAAAAAACCTTCTACTCTATCTGTAACTGCATTGTTAAATACTAAGTCTTCTTTCATCTTCTTTTCTGCACATTCTGCACATAGATGAATTTCTTCTATGTTATTGCCGGTCATCTTAGTGTAAGAAATCATAGCGTTATTTTTTTTACAATTATCGCACAACATATTAATCCCCCTATTGCAAAATAACTAGCATGATATTTTTTAATATATCTGCTCTTAGTTCGTTTTTATTTTCAGCCTTGGCAAGCGAACGATCGCTTAATAAAACTTTTAGAAGTTCACTTTCTCTAGCTGAAATATATTCTAGATTTTTTAATTCTTCAATAATTTGGTCTGACTTGTTTTTTGTGATTGAGTCACCAATTTCATCATTGAAAATTTTTTCCATCCTATTTTTATTTTTTATTTCAACCCTGACGATTCTTATATAACCGCCGCCACCTCTTCTGGATTCTACATAGTAACCCTTGTATGGTGTAAATCTTGTTGTTAAAACATAATTTATTTGAGATGGTGCACAGTTGAACCTATCTGAAATTTCAGATCTTTGTATTTCTAAGATGCCATTTGCATCTTCTAATAATGAATTTAAAAATTCTTCTATTGAATTTGACAATTTTGCCATATTATCACCTTTTGACCATCTTTGTCTTTTGAGTTAAAAAAATATTAATCTATTTTCATAATAACAGAAAATTTATAATTTGTAAAACTTATTAGGTCCAGTCTTGACATTGCCTAGCTTTAAAAATAATATACTTTTAAAGGGGGAATTCTTTTATGAAAAAGAGAAATATTTTATTGTCTTTGATATTAAGTCTATTTTTAATTTCTTGCAAGTCTGAATATAAATTGAATTTAGACAATATATCTTTAAAGTTTAAGGAAATGGAAGTTTTAAGATATGTAGATGATGATTTAGAAAAAACTGAAAAAATAAAAATTGATAGTTCAGAAAAGATTAATCAAATTACAAAACTTTTAGAAAATAATTTAAATCCTTCCGAGAGTAATGATGGACTTGATTCTGCTCCAGGCAAGGATTCATTAAGAATTTATTTTGATGATTGTGAGCTTCTTTTAATAAAAGATAATTTTTATAAGGATAAATATTATTATACTTTCTACTATGGTGGTACATACAAAAATCTTACATCTGACATTGACCTGGTTGAAAAAATTTATGAAATAATTAATAACTAATAAATTTTTAATATTAATATATTTTAGTAGTATATATACATATAAGAAGATTAATTTAATCAAAATTTTTATCTTAATCTTAAACTTTGATATAATACATTAACATAAATACTGTATCTATTTATAATTATTAGATGGGAGCAAATATGAAAATAGGAATACCTAGAGGACTTCTTTACTATGAATTTGAATTTATGTGGAAAGAATTCTTCAAAGAATTAGATATTGAATATATAATAAGCCCGGATACTGATAAAGATATTTATCAAGCCGGAGTAAACAAAGCAATACATGAAAGTTGCTTGCCATTAAAAGTGTTCTTGGGTCATGTTGAATATTTAATTGGAAAATGTGATTATATCTTAATTCCACGTATCGGTACCTTTGGATTTTACGACAGAATGTGCACAAGATACCAATCAACAATAGACCTTGTATACAACACCTTTAGAGATGATAATATTAAAATTTTGCCTTTTAATATCGACTATAGCGAAGGCGAAAAACAAATTAAAAGTTTTGTTAAAATGGGTAAATTTCTTGGGAAAAGAAGAGGACAATCAATCCTTGCCTATAGAAAGGCGAGAATTTTAAATGACTATATAGTTTCTGAAAAAGAAGCTAAAATGGAAGAAAAATTAAATTCTGACAATATAAAAATTCTTCTTGTAGGCCACAAGTATAATACCTTGGATAGTTTTTCAGGCTCAATCATAATGAATTATCTTAAAAAAATGGGTGTAGAAATTATATTGGCAACTGACATGGATAGTAAAAAAGCAGATTTTTATGCAAAAGAACTAACAGACACAATGCCTTGGACACTTAATAGAGAACTTTTAGGATCTATATTAAAATACAAATCAAAAATTGATGGCATAATTTTAATAAGCTCTTTTAATTGTGGTCCGGACTCTATGGCTAATGAAATGATTTTAAGAAAATTTAAAGATATTCCAATTTTAAATTTGGTAATAGATGGACAAGAAGGAGTTGGCGGTATAGAAACAAGACTTGAAAGCTTTTTAGATATAATTTTATTTAAAAAAGAAGGTGGACTATTTGGCTGATAAAGTTACATTTCCTCAAATAGGAAATTATAATATTGCATTTGAACTTATTTTTAATTATGGAATGGGATTAGAATACATAAATCCGCCAAAGATGACTGATAAAACTCTTGAAATTGGAACAAAGTATAGTCCTGATTCTGTATGTGCTCCTTTTAAATTTATGCTTGGAAATTATATAGAATCAATAGAAAAAGGAGCCAATATTTTAGTTGGAGTTGGTGGTCTGTGCAGACTCGGATATTATGCCGAGTTGCATGAACAAATAATAAAAGATTTAGGATATGATATTAAGTTTGTCAACTTCGCACAATCAAGATTAAAAAGGCCTTCTTCGTGGTATGAAAAATTTAAGGCATTAAATCGAGACATGTCTCTTGTAAAAATTGGAGAGGTTTTGCCCACTGCAATAAAAATGATAGAATATTTAGATCTAGTGGATGATTTTTTAAGAAAAAACTCAGGTTTTGAAGTTGAAGAAGGCTCATTTTTAGAAATATATGATAAATATCTAGAAGAAATGAGGCAAATAACAAGTGTAAAAGAATTAGATGCTCATCAAAAGAAATACATGAAACTTTTAGATGAGGTTGAAATCGATAAACCAAAAAAACCTCTAAAAGTTGCAGTTATTGGAGAATATTACACAATAATGCAACCATATTCAAATCATCTATTAGAAAAATGGTTGGCAAAAAGAGGAATAGAAGTAGTTAGGTGGATGAATTTTACAAATTCACTTTTGCATAGGCCGGAAAAGGAAATTAAAACACATATAAAAAACTATGCCAGCTATGATATGGGTGCGACAAGTATGTACACAATAGGAACAGCTTTAAAGTGCGCTAAAAAAGACTTTGACGGAATTATTCATATAAAGTCTGCCGGATGCATGCCTGAAATTGATACTATGACCGTACTACAAAATATCAGCAAGGATTACAAAATTCCAATCTTATATATATCATTTGATTCGCAAACTAGCGATCTTGGTCTTGAAACTAGGCTTGAAGCCTTTTATGATATGATTATGATGAGAAAAAAGAGAATTATATAAATAAGTATATAAAACATTATACTCAAAAAATAAATGCAGGAATATTATTAACAGCATATCAAAAATTTTTAAATCTAATCTTGCATTTAACTTATGACAGAAGTAGAAGTGAAATTAAGATAAAACAAAATTAAAATATTTTGCAGTATCATTGTTATAAGGAGAATCAAAAGAGCTACTATGAAAAACGCATTTTATGGAATAGATGTAGGAAGTATATCAACTAAGGGCGTTATTTTGGATGAAGAAAATAATATTTTAGCAAAAGATTACTTAATGACAGAAGGAAATCCAATTAATGCAGTAAAAAAACTTACAAAATCCTTAGATGAACAATTAGATAGAGAAAAATATCAAGTTATAGCAGTAGGAACCACAGGATCTGCGAGAAAACTTGTAGGAGCAATAACAAATGCAGGTATAGAAAGAAACGAAATCACAGCTCATGCAATAGGAACAATTTCTATGCATCCTGATGTTAGAACAATTCTTGAAATTGGAGGTCAAGACTCAAAAATTATACTAATCGATAATGGAGTTGTTGTTGACTATGCCATGAATACACTATGTGCAGCAGGAACAGGAGCCTTTTTATCATCTCAAGCAAATAGACTTGGAGTTGCCGTAGAAGAGTTTGGAGATATTGCACTTACATCAAATAGCCCAACTCCAATTGCAGCACGTTGCACAGTCTTTGCAGAATCAGACCTTGTACACAAGGCACAAATGGGATACGAAAAAAAGGATATAATTGCAGGACTTTGTCAGTCAATTGTAAATAACTATTTAAATAATGTTGGTCGTGGAAAAAATATCCAAAGTCCTGTAGTTTTCCAAGGTGGAGTAAGTAAAAATAAGGGAGTAAAAAAATTCTTTGAAGAATCTCTAAATAAAGAAGTACTAGTAGATGATGTTGGACACCTAGCTGGAGCAATAGGAATTGCAATCCTAGCTCACAAAATGGGAACTCACAGAGAATTTAATTTTGAAATAGAAAATATAGAATTTACAACAAGAGGAGTAAATTGCAACAAATGTCCAAACCACTGTGAAATAATGTGTGTATTAAAGGATGGGGAACTTATAGACTCTTGGGGCAACAGATGCGAAAAAGGTGCCATTAAAAAACTCCACGCAAATTAAAAATAATTTTGAATACTTAAAAAAAGACGAAGATAGTAAAATCTCCGTCTTTTTATTTACTCACTTGCTTTTTTTCTTAAATTAAAATTTAAAATCCCACGCTGTAAAAACCCTAAATATTAAAAACTGCAAAATCTGCAAAATAATAGAACCCGCTAACTAGCAGGTTCTTCTTTTTTTCCATTTAATGTTTGTAAGACTTTTTCATATTCATTGTCCACAAAGTTTTTAGATTCACTTGTTAAATTATCCCTATACTTTCCTCCTTCTAGAATATCGTAGTATAAGACAACTTCTGATTTTCTGATTCCTTTCTCATCTATATAAGAGTTTACATAGGTCGGAAATAAGTTATAATTTTCAAGTTTTGTTTTTCCATCTTCTTTTACTAAATTTAATTCGACAAATACTCCAGATTCTACACCATCTCTTCCAATCCATCTTTTCTTTTGGTTGGAAATAGAATTTCCCATAGAATATATGGTAAAAATATTCTTGCCATCTACTTGTTTATAAGATGTTTCTTGTAAAACATGTGGATGAGATCCTAAAATTGCATCTACTCCATTTTTTATCATAAAGTCTTCAAAATATTTTTGCTTTTCATCTGGAACTTTACTGTATTCAATTCCCCAATGAGGATAGGCTATTATATAATCCACCCCTGCATTTTTTAATTTGCTTATATCTTCGATTATTAAATCTTCTTTTAGTGGAGAAATCATAAATTCATTTCCACTGACTAGAGAATCCATGCCATTAAAAATATCAGAATATCCTATAAATCCAACTTTTATATTATTAGATTCTATAATTACTGGATCTCTTTTTGCATCTTTATAAGTTCCAAAATGTTTTAATCCATTTGCATCTATGGCATCTATTGTTGTAGAAATTCCTTCTAGTCCTGTATCTAAGCAATGGTTATTTACGGTTGATAAGATATCAAATCCTGATTCTTTAAGATATTTAATAGCTTCAGGCGGTGTGTTGAACAAGGGAAAACCACTTAATTGTTTATTGGGATTTATACTTGTTTCTAAATTCCCGACTACAATATCTGCCCCGTCTAAATATTCTTTTACTTTTTGGTAATAAGAAGTGAAGTCATATTCTTGCTTTTCCATGTTGTAAGAATTTTTGTAAAGGGGCATATGATACATTATATCCCCCGTTGCCCAAATCTTTGTCCTGTATACTTGCTCTTCTTTTTTATCTGACTTTTTATTATTTTTTTTATTTTCTTTTTTCCCATCAGCTTTTTTACTTACTTGCTGACTTTTTAAATTTCCAGAGCTAATATTTGGATTTGAATAATATATATTTAAGCTAAATATACCTAATCCAAGTATCAAAAGTATTAGCAGACCATAAAATATTTTTTTCATTTTATCTTATTCATATTTTTCTAAGAAAGCTTTTTCTATTATTACTTCTTCTAGAGGTCTGTTCATAAAGTCAACTTTTGTAGCTGCTATATCATCAACTACGCTCATTCCTTCAAAAACTTGTCCAAATACTGTATGAATTCCATCTAGCCAGAATGTTCCACCAATATTTTGATAGCTATCTATTATTTCATCAGGATAGCCTTGTTCTTCGCCGGCTGATCTCATTTTTTGTATTATATCATCTTCAACTGCTCCTTTTTGAACTATGAAAAATTGTGATCCATTTGTGTTTGGTCCAGCATTTGCCATAGAAAGTGCTCCTCTGAAGTTTCTGAAATTTAAATTGATTTCATCTTCAAATGGTTCATTCCATAAACTTTCTCCACCTCTTCCAGTTCCAAGTGGGTCTCCAGATTGAATCATAAAGTCATTTATAACTCTATGGAAGATTAAACCATCATAGTAGCCTTTTTCTATAAGGCCTTTAAAATTTTCAACAGCTTTTGGTGCTGCTTCTTCAAATAATCTAATTTTTATATCTCCGAAATTTGTTCTTAAAACTGCAACTTCTTCCCCTTTTTCAGGTAAATTAAATTGTTCTAACATAATAATCCTCCTAAACTACACTTTTAACCCTGCTGACATATTTAGACATATTATTTCTAAATCCATCAGTTTTATTTCTTAATACATTATAAATTATTAACATTACAAATCCTTTTATAAAACTTGAAATAGACATTGATGCCCACAAACCATTTACACCTAAAATCGGCATTAATGCTAAGGCAATAGGTATTCGCATAACATTAAATATGACTGTGTTAAAGGCTGGATATCTTGTAAGTCCAAGTCCATTTAGCATACCAGTTACGCCAATTTCATAGGCTAAAAATAATTCAGATATTGCATTTATTTTTAAATAATTTGATCCAATAGCTATAACTTCTGGGTCTACTGGGATAAAGAATTCAAATATCTGTCTGCTAAATATAAACATAAGGCTAGATATTATTAAACCTGCTATTGTTAAAATTTCTAGTGACTTATTTCTTGCTTCTCTTAACCTTTCATATTGACCCGCTCCATAGTTTTGCCCAAAGAAAGTAGAAATTGCAGTTGCAAATCCTTCTGCACTCATCCAAGATACAGATTCTATTTGAGCTCCAATTGTATAGGCTGCTATTGCTGCTGCTCCAAAACTTGCAACATAAGAATTTAATTTAATTCCTATCAAGGCATGGACTATTGAGGTCAAACAAATTGGAATACCTAGGCTTAAGATATCTAAACAAAAAGTTTTATCTATCTTTTCAAAAAAGTTTATTTTGACATAGATTTCATTGTGTTTTATGCCAACTGCAATATATAAGACAACTTGGATAAATTGCGCAAATACTGTGGCAATTGCTGCCCCTCTTACCCCCAATTTTGGAAAAATCCCAATTCCAAATATCAAAAGTGGATCAAGAATTATATTTGTTATAAGTGCTATTGCAGATATTCTAAATGGGAGAGTTGAATCTCCAACTGAATAAAAGCAAGTCGACAAGGCTGGAGCTAAAAATAAAAATATAAGTCCTGCAATTATTACATCAAAATATTCAAGTGCCAAAATTTCAACGCTTGGATCTAGTTTATAAAATCCAATAAGGTTTTTTCTAAATATTAAAAATATTAATGTAATTAAAACATATATTATAAAGTTTACTTGAAAACCACTTCTTAATATTGACACCAATCCTTCTTTATCACTTTTACCATAGGCTTGACTCATGCCAACTGATAAACCTGTTTTTGCTATTAGAGTTAAGGCTTGTGCAATCCAGACAAAAAACCCAACACAACCAACAGCTGCAACTGCATCAGTCGATAATTTCCCAAGCCAGATTAAATCTACTAAAGAATAGGCTATCTGGATAAAGGCTGTTGCCATCAAGGGTAAGGACATTTTAATCATAGAAGATAATATATCTCCTTCAAGTAAATTTACTCTCCTACTCATTTTTGCCCCCTTTTATTTATTTAGCAATCACCTTGGTCTGTAATTATAATTGGTCCATCTTTTGTAATTGCTAATTGGTGTTCGTATTGAGCTGACAAAGATCCATCCGCAGTTCTTGCAGTCCAACCATTATCATCAATTGTCAATTCTTTTTCTCCCATATTTATCATTGGTTCTACTGTAAATACCATGCCTTCTGTAATTCTTGGTCCTCTTCCAGCTCTTCCATAATGTGGAACTTGTGGATCTTCGTGCATTTCTTGACCTATTCCATGTCCAACAAATTCTCTTACAACGCTATATCCTCTAGCTTCAACATATTCTTGGATAGCATGACTTATATCGCCAATTCTATTTCCTATTTTTGCTTGTTCTATCCCAATATACATTGCTTCTCTAGTCACTTTTAAAAGTTCTTTAGCTTCTTTTGAAACTTCCCCAACTTCATAGGACCAAGCAGAATCTGCCAACCATCCATCAACATTAACAACCATGTCTACAGTTATTATATCTCCATCTTTTAAAACATATTCTGTTGGAAATCCATGGCAAATTTCATCGTTAACGCTTGTACAAACTGAGTATGGATAACCTTCGTATCCCTTTTGTTCAGGATAGGCTCCTCTTTTTCTTAAATAGTTTTCTACAAATGAATCTATTTCAAGAGTGCTTACTCCAGGTTTAATAAAATCTCTTAGTTTGTGGTGCACATCAGATAAAACTTTACCTGCGACTTTCATTTTTTCTATTTCTTCAGGTGTTTTAATTATAATCATCTATTTTCTATCTCCTTAATAATGTCTTTTAAATCATTGTCATTTCTCGCCCAAGAAAATACATTTTCATTAATTTCGTTGGCATAAGAAATGTCTTTTATGGCTTTTTCTCTATCATTAAGTCTTGCATAAACACAAGCCCTATTGTAATGTAAATTAACACTATTTTTATTAAATTCTATTCCCTCATTTAGTATATCCAAGGCGAGCTTAAAATTTTTTTCTTCTATATATATAGCAGACATATTTAAGTATATATTCTCAAATTTGCTGTAATTTTTCGCTTCAAGATAAGCCTTCAAAGCCTCTTTATTATTTCCTAGACCCTTATAGGCAACTCCTAAATTATATAAGGCTCTGAAATAGTCTGGCCTTATTTCTAAGGACTTCTTTGCATATAAAAGAGATTTTTCGAAGTCTTTTTTGCTACCGTATATAAAAGAAATATCATTTAAAGCTACATAATCATCTTCATTTAATTCTAGACACTTTTCAAATAAAAAAAGAGCCTTATCATATTCATCAATTTCTAAATAAGAGTGGCCAAGATAATAATAAGCTCTGTCGTAATCCTTATCTTTTTCTATAGCCATTTTAAAATTTTTAATAGAATAGTCAATATCTCCCTTGATCATATTGTTTACAGTAGCTAGTCCGTAATAAGCTCCTGCTTGATCCTCGTCCATAGCTATAATCTTTTCATAGCTATCAATCGCATTTTTAAAATCACTTTCTATTAAATAAATATCTGACATTTCAAATAAAATATTTATCTTGTCAAAATCATCGGCATAATTATAGGCTTTTTTTAAAGCTCCTAAAGCCTTTTGAAATTTCTCTTCTTCAAGAAAATTTTCTGCCATAATCATATAATTATTATATTTATCAATAAGCTTTTCCATATAGCCTCCACTACTAATTATAACAATAATTATCCATAAATACAGAGATGATAGAAAGTATTAATATACTTTCTTTTAAAATTTTTCTTTTTTGCTAAAATATACTTGGTGGTTATATGAGAAGATTTTTAGATTTTAATACTTATTTTAGGTCAGTTTTTAATGAAAAGGTTGTAAAACTATCCCTATCTTCTGCTGCTACTTGTCCAAATAGGGACGGTAGCATTTCAAACAAGGCTTGTATCTTTTGTTCAGAAAGAGGAAGTGGAGATTTTATATCTTTAAAAAAAGATATAGATTTACAAATTGAAGAACAGAAAAAACTTATGGCAAAAAAATGGAAAAGCAATTCTTATATAGCTTATTTCCAAAATTTTACAAATACTTACGGAGATATAGATTATTATAAAAATTTATATAATCATGTTATAGAAAAAGATGAAATTGTTGGACTTTCAATAGCTACAAGGGCGGACTGTCTTGGCGATGATGTTATGGATATGTTAGATGATTTAAATAAAAAGACCTTTCTTTTTTTAGAGCTTGGCATGCAAAGTATCCATGATGATAGTCTTGAATTTATAAACAGGGGTTATGACCACAGAACTTTTGATTTGGCTTCAAGAAAATTAAAAGACCACAATATAAAGTTTTTGACTCATGTGATTTTTGGTCTGCCGGGAGAAAGTAAAGAGCAAATGCTAGAAAGTGTTAACTATTTAAAAGATCTAAAACCCTTTGGCGTAAAATTTCATTCTCTTTATATTCAAGAAGATGCCCGCTTGGCAAAATATTATAGAGACCATCCTTTTAAACTACTTACAAAAGATGAATATGTAAATTTAGTTTGTGACAGCATAGAGATTCTTCCAAAAGACATCGTAATTCATAGACTTACTGGAGATGCCGATAAGGAAAAGCTAATCGCTCCTTTATGGGCCGCCGATAAGCTTTCAGTTATTGGATCTATTGAAAAGGAATTGAAAAAAAGAAAACTAGCCTTGATAGATTTTTAAATCTCAGGCTAGTTTTTATTTTATTATTTATTGATTTCTGGTTTATATTTTAAGACCCTAATTGAATTTAAGACTGCAAGAATCGTAACTCCAACGTCTGCAAAAACTGCTTCCCACATTGTTGTGTATCCAAATAAACTTAGTCCTAAAAATAAGATTTTAACTCCTAGGGCAAATATAATATTTTGATAAACTATTTTTTTAGTTCTTCTTGATATATAAATACCGTCTATAAGTTTTCCAATATCATCTGTTAATAAAACTATATCTGCTGCTTCTATTGCACTATCAGACCCTAAAGCTCCCATAGCTATACCAATATCTGCACCAGCAAGAACTGGAACATCATTTACTCCGTCTCCAACAAAAGCTAAAATTGAATCATCTTTTCTTTCTTCTTCTAATTTTCTAACTTTGTCTTCTGGTAAAAGACCTCCAAAATATTTATCAAAACCTAGTTTTTCTCCTAAATCTTCTACATTTTCTTGTCTATCGCCAGATAAAAGAATTGTCTTAATATTAAAGCTTTTTAATTTATTTATTACAAAAGATGTATTTTCTCTTAGACTATCTTTTAATAGGATAGAACCTAAATATTTCCCGTCTGCTGCTACATAAACGCTAACTCCAGACTCACTTATATTTTTTGCTTCAATATTATTTTCATCTAATAATTTTTTATTACCGATTAAAACTTTTTTATTGTCTAAATAATATTCAACGCCTCTGCCGGCAATTTCTTTTTGTTTTTCTACTTCTTTATCTTCTGCATAAGTTTTTGCAAAGTCTGTTACTGCTTTTGCTATTGGGTGAGTTGAGTTTTTTTCGCCAAGATAAGCATACTCTAGAAGTTCTTTTTTATCTACGCCCTCTCCTAGATCAATATCAACTACAGAAAATTCTCCCATAGTTATTGTTCCAGTTTTATCCATTAATATCTTATCTATACTTGATAAAGCTTCTAAATAATTTCCACCCTTAACAAAAATTGCTGATTTTGATGCTGCTCCTATACCTGCAAAAACTGATAGTGGAACCGAAATAACGAAGGCGCACGGACAAGAAACTACCAAGAAGGTCAAGGCTCTAAAAACAGCTTCCTTAAACTCTAAGATATTAAAAATACTTGATACAAAAACAATTGCCACTGCAAAAAATACAACAAGCGGTGTATAAATTTTTGCAAATTTAGTTATTAATTTTTCTGTTTTTGATTTTCTGCTAGATGCATTTTCTACAAGGTCAATAATTTTTGCAACAGTTGAATCAGAATATGTCTTTGTTACTTGAATTTTTATTAAAGAATCTGTATTTATGCAGCCAGAATTTAATTGGTCACCAGGGCTAACATAAAGAGGAACTGACTCACCTGTGATGCTTGATGTATCTATATAAGAAGATCCTTCGTAAACTTTCCCATCTAATGGTATTTTTTCTCCCGGTTTTACTAAAATTATTTCTCCAATTTCAACATCTTCTGGATCAACTTCAATAATTTCTTCATCCCTATATACATTTGCATACTGAGCTTTTAAATCCAAGGCAGATTTTATTGAATTTCTAGAATTTTCTACCGCCAGGTCTTCAAAAAATTCTCCCACTGAATAAAATAGCATTACACCAACAGCTTCAGGAATTTCTCCAATAATTATTGCTCCTATTGATGCTATTGCCATTAGGAAGTTTTCATCAAATATTTCTCCAGATTTTAAGTTTTTAATCGATTGTAATAAAACTTCATAGCCTACAACTAAATATGCAATTAGCAAAATAGCAAAGCTTAGGCTTTTTCCTAAATCTAAAACTTGGCTTAGAATTAATATTATAAAAACTCCAAGTAATTTTAGAATTTCAGCCTTATTTTCTTCAAAAATAGAAGACTTTTCTAAAATA
Organism: Peptoniphilus obesi ph1; assembly: GCF_000311865.1. GTDB lineage: Bacteria > Bacillota > Clostridia > Tissierellales > Peptoniphilaceae > Peptoniphilus_E > Peptoniphilus_E obesi. Next base: position 289,419 of record NZ_HE978580.1, read on the forward strand.
TGGTTTTTTGTAACTTCAACATCAGGCTCTATACTTTTTACTATAGAATTTACATCATGAAATACTGAAGAAAAATCAGAGTTTGAATTGTACCAAACAGACAATTTTTGAGTCGCAAAATTATAGTTTGCATCCGCAACCTCATCTAATTTATCTATCTTATCCATGATTTTCCCAGCACAATCTGCACAATTTAATCCATTTAAATATAAAATTGAATTATATGCAGTCTCGATTTTATGATCATGACCAAGATGTTTTAAATGGTCTTGTATATCATTTACAAGTTCATCTTCATCAACACCTTCTTTTGCCTCTATTTCAACAATATCATCGTGGGAAGATATACTTTTTAATCCATTTATCTTATTTTTATGCTTTTTTAAATCGTCAATGCAAATTTGACATTCAAATCCTTTTAAGCCAATCATTTTTTCACCTCTTATATATGAACGATTTGTCATATGAATGTTTCTTCATATATTATATCTCCTATTAGATAATAGTCAATAGAAATGACAAATATAAATAAAAAAAGACTCAAAAACTTTTAAGTCTCTGAGTCCTCTTAATTTTTAACTTTATAATTTGAATTTAGCAACTCTTAAATATTCGCCTTGATCTTCAAAAATTATAGTCCATTTGTCATAAACATTTATATTTTTTATAAGTTCTTCAAAATAAAGCATTATTACACCTATGTCAACTAGGCGGTCCTTATTTTCAACTTCATCATCACTTTTTACCATATAAATTTCAACACAATCATCTTTTATGACAAATCTCCAAGGTTGTTTATTTTTGTGAGAAGGTGCAAATCTTATTGATGACATTGTTTCTAGAATTGCTCTTTCTTCAAGATCTTCTAAACTTGCTGGATTTCCAATTTCATCTTTAAAACAAATTTCATTTAAAGGATGTCTCCAAGAAACTGCACTTTCTTCAAATAATTTCTTGCCTTCTCTATAACCAAAAGCAATTAAGTATTTTATCATAGGACCAGCTTCTCCAAAGATTGCTTTCCTAGTTTCATCATCTACAAAATGGATAGTTATCCAGCATGTATCATAACCCATTTCAATAATTTGAGTATTCATTTGTTCGATTATAAAACCTAGTGCCAAGTTATTTCTATCAGTATCTTCTGATATAGCAAGTCCCATATAATGAGGAGCCTTGATCATGTGTCCTCCATATCCAGCCTTGCCAAGTAATTTATCATAAACAGTTTGTCCATTTTCAGCAATGAAAAATTTCACACTTGGAACTTGGTCTTCAACTGTCTTGCAATAACCTTTAATTCTTTCAAGTTCACTTTTATCTATTTTCTTGTCCTTAAATTTTCTTACTGATCTTCTATCTTGTAAAAAATCCACTAATACCATTCTAAAACTCCTCCTATATTAAATTTTTCTCCAATATATGAAAACACTAAAGGAAATAATTTATAATTAACTAATACCCCACAAAGCACTCCTATAATAATTCCAGCCAAAACATCCGTAGGATAATGAACAGCTAAATAAATTCTCGAAATAGCTATCAAGATTGCCAAGAAAAAAAATATAAGAGCAAAAGAGCTGTAATTTAAAGAAAGCACAGTTGCCACAGAAAAACTTGCAGCAGTATGACCAGATGGAAAAGAATAATCACTAAGGTCTATGCCATAAGTATTTAAATTCTCCAATATCCAGTAGGGACGGTTTCTCAAAAATACCCTCTTTAATATTTGAACTATAACTGCTTGCAAAGTAAGCGCCAAAAGCACTTCTATACCAAGTGGCCTAGTTGATTTTATAAAAAGTAAAATTAAGCCAAAAATAGTTATCGGCAAAAAGTTAGCTAATTTAGTAATATTAAAAAACAAAACATTTGAATACTTATTTTTTAGTTTTTTATTTATAAGGTCAATAAAAAAGTTATCAAAACGCTTAAATGGATTCGACATAAAACACCTCATTTATATTATATATCAATCACTTGCTAAATATATAAAGATTTGAATAATTCTTCTTAAATGTTTACAATTTAATTGGTGATTAAATGGAATTATCAAAGGAACAAAAACTAGCTATTAAACATAAAAATGGACCTGCCTTAATTTTGGCAGTCCCGGGTTCTGGCAAAACTTCTATCCTCCTACACAGGATATTAAGACTAATAGACCAAGGTGTTGATCCTAAAAGGATACTGACCTTTACCTTTTCAAAAGCTGCCAGCACAGATATAAAAAAGAGATTTTCAAAATTATATCCTCACAATAAAAATTTACCCAAATTTTTTACAATTCACGCCCTTTGTTTTTCAATAATTAGACATTATTCAAAATTAAGAGGCAAAGAATATAGGCTTATTGAAGGCGAAAAGGTAAGTAAATATAAGATAATAGCTAGCATTTATTATGAGCTTAATAAAAAACCAATTTCAGAACAATATTTAGAAGAATTGATAAATAAAATTTCATATTATAAAAATTCTTTAATAGATCCAGAAAAAGAGAAAGTAAAAATCACTAACTTTAGGCAAATTTATAGAAAATATGAAGACTATAAAAAAGAAAATAATCTTATAGACTTTGACGATATGATTATCCTTGCCTACGAAATTCTAAAAAAAGATAATTATCTATTAAATAAAATCAAGTCATCCTTTGACTACCTGCAACTTGACGAGGGGCAAGATACTTCAAGAGCTCAATTTCAATTTATAAAATTAATTGCTGCCCCAAAAAATAATTTATTTATAGTTGCTGATGATGACCAATCTATCTATGCTTTTAGAGGTGCAGATCCCGACTATTTATTAAATTTAAAAAATGTTTACAAAAATCTAACTTACTACTATTTACAAAATAATTTCCGTTCCACAAAAAATATTGTAAATACCAGCAGTAAATTTATAGATAAAAATTCAAATAGGTTTAGTAAAAAAATATCGACACTAAATGATTACTTAGAACCAGTAAATATAATTAAACTGGGATCTAGCGAAGACCAATACAAATTTATTTATGAAAATATACTTAAAAATAAAAATCTCAGTCAGGCAATCTTATATAGGAATAATCTGAGCAGTCTTGGTGTGATTGAATATTTAGAAAGAAAAAATTTAGATTTTTCGATAAATTCTTCAAAACTTAAGATTTTAAATCATTTTATAGTAAAAGATATTTTGTCTATTATTGAATTTTCAAATGACACTTCAAGGATTGATCTTTTCAGCAATTTTTACTACAAGATCCATGGCTATATTTCAAAAAAACACCTTAACTTTATGAAAAAGAACCTGGGAGAAAATATACTTATTCCACTCTTAAGCTATCCTGGACTCCCAACTTACTACAAGGAAAATATATCCATGCTCATCAAAGATTTTAAAAATTTGAAAGGAAAAAATATTTTCCAACAAATAAATTATATTTTGTACGACATGGGATATGACGATTATTTAAAAGATTCTGCTAAAAAGTTTAATTATTCATATGAAAATTTAAAAGAATTTTGCCACCACTTAATCTATATTGCATCATCTGAAAAAGATATAGACTCTTTTTTAGCTAGGTTAAAACACCTTGAATATATGAGCAATACCAAATCTTACAATGATTCTTTAATAAAATTATCAACCATACATTCTTCTAAGGGGCTAGAATACGATATTGTTTATATAATTGATCTTGTTGATGGAGTAATTCCTTCAAATAAGGGTGATACAAAAGATCTTGAGGAAGAAAGAAGACTTTTTTATGTGGCAATGACCCGCGCAAAAACGAATCTTTATCTTATATATCCAAAAATTTATAACGGAAGATACGTTTTACCATCTAGCTTTATAAATGAATTAGCAGCTTTAAGTAAGGCAAAATAAAATATTATATATTTTTACTATAAATACTAATTTAAAAATTATTAACAATATTAAATTTTATAGATTCAAAATTATATATAAATTATTTAAAACTTGTAAAAGTCAAAATCTTTTATTTTTCAATTTTTAAATTTTTAGATATCTTAAATCTTTTATATAAACTTAAATTTAAATATCTAAATGAATTATCTTATTTTTAGTCTGATAGTTAAAATTTATTTAGAAAGCTATAGGATAAAAATTACTTTAAAACCATTTTTAATAAATTGATAAAAGAAAAATACTTACTCTTAATTTATTTTAAAGTTTGTAGCAGATAAAATATCTTTTCTAAACTTTTAAATAATAAAGATTCTAAATAAGCTTAAGAAAAAATATTAGATAAATTGTTTTTCAACTTGCCAATTAATAATGCTTTGAAATAAGATAAGAAGAAATCCACCAGATAAACTGGTGGATTTCTTCTTATAAACTTAAATAAAATTTTCTTAAATTATTTTAACAATTTCTCATAAGCAAGTCTTTTCCCTGACCCTTCTAGGATAACCATTCCGCACTTTTTATATCCATTTTTTACAAGTAACTTTTGCATCAAATAATTATCTTCGTGAGTATCAATTTTTATAGAAAATATAAAATTTTTTATGGCTAATTTTTCAACTTCTTGTAAAAAAATCGAACCATATCCCTTTCTTCTTATTTTTATATTTGTAGCAAACTTATGCACAACATAATATTTCCCATTGCTTAACCAAGATCCGTCATATATATTTGCATAGTCCTTATCATAATCTAGTATAATTCCTGTAGAGAGTATTTCTTCACTTTCTGTAAGAAGATAAATATTTTTTATTGCTTCTTTATTTTTTATTTTTGGCTTTAATTCACCTTGCCACTGGTCTATTCCATTTTCTGCCAAGGATTTAGAAGCATCTTCATATATTTTATTAATCGTCTCAATATCATTATAATTTGCTTTTCTAAAGTTCAATTTCTCACCCGTCTTTTATCTAAAAAATAATTAGATTTTTAATATAAGTAAATTATATTAAATTTAGGCAAATAAAAAAAGCCTTGAATAAATATCCAAGACTTTTTGTATAAATATTAACGTTTTGAGAATTGTGGTCTCTTTCTAGCTTTCTTAAGACCATATTTCTTTCTTTCTTTCATTCTTGGGTCTCTAGTTAAGAAACCTGCTTTCTTTAAAATTGCTCTGTGTTCTGGATCAGCTTCTAGTAAAGCACGTGCTATACCGTGTCTTACAGCACCAGCTTGTCCAGTGTATCCGCCACCTTCAACTTTTACGATAACATCGTATTTGTCAGCAGTTTCTGTAAGTTCTAGTGGTGATTTAGCTGTAGCAATTAAAGTGTCATAGTTGAAATAGTCTGCTATATCTTTTCCGTTAATTTTAAATTCTCCGTTACCTGCTAATAATCTTACGCGGGCAACTGAAGTTTTTCTTCTTCCTGTTCCTCTGTATTGCAATCTTTCCATGAAACTAATATACCTCCCTCAAATTAAAATTCGTAAACTTCTGGTTTTTGAGCTGCATGAAGATGTTCTTCTCCAGCGTAAACTTTAAGTTTAGTATACATTTGTCTTCCTAATCTATTCTTAGGAAGCATTCCCTTAACAGCGTATTCAATTACTCTTTCAGGATGCTTGTCTCTTAATTGAGCGTATACAGTTTCTCTTCTACCACCAGGATAATTAGTGTGTCTTACATGGATTTTTTTGTTCCATTTATCTCCAGTAAGTTTAACTTTGTCTGCATTTATAACGATAACATAATCACCAGTGTCTACATGTGGGGTATAGATTGGTTTTCTTTTACCGCTTAAAATACAAGCAACTTCACTTGCTAATCTTCCTAGTACCTTATCTTTTGCATCTACTACATACCATTTTCTATCTACTTCATTGGCTTTTGCCATATAGCTTTTCATTTAGGTTTTTATCCTCCTGTGATTAAAAAATTTCCGGGGCTTTTTAAACACTTTAGATATTCTATTATAGAAAGCTCTTAATGTCAATATATTTAACCACATTTATAAGACTTTTATCTTATTTGAGATAAATTTTATTCTATATCTTCTTTTGCTTGTCTTTCTCTTCTAATTATTTCAGTTAATCTAGGAACAATTTGATTTAAATCTCCTACTACTCCTAAATCTGCTACATCATAAATAGGAGCATCTTCGCTCTTGTTAACTGCAATTATTAAGTCAGAATCTTCCATACCAGCTAAATGTTGGATAGCCCCACTAATACCTAATGCTAGATAAAGATTTGGTCTTACAGTTTTACCAGTTTGGCCAACTTGTCTATCTTTAGGCATCCAGCCAGAATCTACTGCTGCTCTTGATGCAGAAACTTCAGCTTTTAATTCTTTTGCAAGATCTTCTAGTTTTTCAAAGCCTTGACTTCCGCCAACACCACGACCACCTGATACTAAGATGTCCGCTTCAGTAATATCTTTTCTTTTTTGTTCAGTTTTTTCTATATCAAGTATCTTTACAGTCATATCTTTTTCTGTAAATTCAATTTTTTCTCTTATTAATTCGCCTGTATGACCTTCTAATTTTTTACTTTGCATAACTCCAGGTCTTACTGTTGCCATTTGTGGTGTGAAGTTTTCACAAAGTATAGTTGCCATTAAGTTACCACCAAAAGCAGGACGAGTCATTAAAAGTAATCTTGTTTCTTCATCGATTTCAAGTTTTGTACAGTCTGCTGTCAAACCAGTATGAACTCTTGCAGCTAGTCTAGGTGCTAAATCTCTTCCTATTGATGATGCACCATATAGAACTATTTCTGGATCATATTTTTTTATTATTTCATATACTGCTTTTGCATAAGGTTCTGTTGTGTATTCTTTTAATATTGGATCTTCTACAAGTATTACTTTATCAGCTCCATATTTATAAAGAGTTTCAACTTCATATTCTATTTCGCTTCCAAGAAACATTGCAACTACTTGTTCTTCTAGTTGATCAGCTAATTCTCTAGCTTTTCCTAAAAGCTCTATTCCTACTTTTTGTATCTTATTATCTCTTTGTTCTATAAAAACATATACATCCTTTGCCATATTAACTCCCTCAAATTATAAATTTCTCTTGAAGTTTAGCTACAATTGCTGCTGCAGCTTCATCAGCTGATAAGTCTTTTAAAACTTCTCCTTTACCCTTACCTTGTTTAGGGAATGACTTTTTAACTCTAGTTGGTGATCCTTTTAATCCTATATTGTTCATATCAAGATGATCTTTTATATCTTCAAGTCCCCAAACTTTAACTTCTTTTTCATAGGCATCAAAAACTCCACCTATAGTCATATATCTAGGTTTAGCAATTTCACTAATTACTGTTAAAAGGCATGGCATTTTAACTTCAAGTAAGTGATATCTATCTTCAAATTGTCTTTTTACAATTACCTTGTCACCTTTTACTTCAATGTCTTCTACATAAGAAACTTGTGGCACGCCAATATGTTCAGCTATTTGTGGACCTACTTGAGCTGTATCTCCATCTATAGCTTGTCTACCAGCTATTATTATATCATAATCAAGTTTTTCAATAGCAGCTGAAATTGTACAAGATGTTGCCCATGTATCAGCTCCACCAAAAGCTCTATCAGAGATTAAAATACCATCATCAGCTCCCATAGCCATAGCTTCTCTTAGTACGACATCAGCTTGACCAGGTCCCATACTTAAAACTGTTACATGAACATCATCAGGATTTTGATCTTTAATCTTTAATGCTGCTTCAAGTCCAGCCTTGTCATCAGGATTTATAATACTAGGAACCCCTTTTCTGATAAGAGTATTAGTTACAGGGTCTAGTCTAACTTCATTTGTATCAGGTACTTGTTTTATACAAACAACTATGTTCATTATCTTCCTCCTATCTTACGCCCATCCACTTAGATACAACCATACGCATTACTTCTGAAGTACCTTCGTAAATCTCAGTAATTTTTGCATCTCTCATCATTCTTTCAATTGGATAGTCTCTAGTGTAACCATAACCACCGAATAATTGAAGACAACGTCTTGTTACATCAGAAGCATTACCTGAGGCAAAAAGTTTTGCCATAGCTGCTAAATGAGTATATTCTTCTTTATTTTCTTTTGCACAAGCTGCTCTATAAACTAGTAGTTGAGCTGCATCTGTTGCTGTTTTCATATTTGCAAGTTCAAATTGAGTGTTTTGGAATTGAGAAAGTCTTTTACCAAATTGCTTTCTTTCTTTTACATACTCAACAGTAGCATCAATTGCACCTTCTGCAATACCTAATGCTTGAGCAGATATACCAATTCTACCTGAATTTAGTGTATTAAGAGCTACTTTGAATCCTTGTCCTTCTCTTTTAAGTAAATTTTCTTTAGGAATTCTACAGTTTTCAAAAACTAATTCACAAGTTGATGAACCTCTGATTCCCATCTTATCTTCCGCTTCTCCAATAGAGAATCCTGGAGTTCCCTTTTCAACTATAAACGCTGATATACCTTCGTATCCTTTGTATTTATCAGTTTTTGCAAATACTATAAAAACATCAGCAAACTCTGCATTTGTAATGAATACTTTGGATCCGTCAATTATGTATTCATCTCCATCTAATACTGCTATTGTTTGTTGTCTAGATGCATCTGTTCCTGCATTTGGTTCTGTAAGTCCGAAAGCACCAATTTTTTTACCTGATAATAAATCTGGTAAAAACCTCATTTTTTGTTCTTCATTACCATTTTCATAAATAGTACCGCAACATAAAGATGTGTGAGCTGAAACTACAACTGCTGTTGATGCACATTTTTTAGACAATTCTTCAATTGCCATTACATAAGCTAGATAGTCTCCGCCTTGTCCACCATACTTTTTTGGATATGGTATTCCGAAAAAACCATATCTAGATAATTTTTCAAGATTTTCTTTAGGAAACTTTTCATCTTTATCGAGATCTTTTGCAAATGGTTCGATTTCATTTTTTGCAAATGAGCTATACATTTCCTTTAACAATAAATGCTCTTTATCTAGTGTGAAATTCACAGACAAACCTCCTCTAAATTTTAATAAATGCTAGTCTATACATTTAAAATACATTTATATAATAGCATTTTATATTGATATTTCAACAATTTAAACTGTAAAACAAGACTTCTTACCTTATTAAATAAATAATAAAAATATCTTTACATTTTGTTATATTTATTAATAATTTTTAGCAAAATCTTATTTTTATTATTGAAATATTCATTATCGATGTTATATACATATCCTTTTTTTAAGTAAAAAAAACAAAATAAATGCATATTAATATATTTATTTTTTAGTTAAATTAGCCGTTTATCGCATTAAATAATTAATTTATTACAAAATAAAAACTAGTCTTTCGACTAGCCTTATCTTAGTTTTTCACTTTCTTCTTCATCTTTAATTTGTCTACCATGTGCAATTCTTGCTGCAGCAGCTGCTGCTATTGCTGCTAATATATCATCAGCAAATGTATTTACATGCATAAGATCTCTTTTTCTTTCATCAATCTCTTTAATTATTCCTATCTTTTCCTTATCAAGATAACCGAAATTTGTAAGTCCTATTGTTCCATATAAACTTGCAATTCCTATTGGAAGAATTTCATCTACTCCATAAAGTCCTTCGTCCTTAGCTATTATTGAATTAATAGGTTCTGGAAATTTATTTTCTTCTACTAATTTATCTATAGCTAGTCCAGTTAATACTATATGAAGCACTTCTCTTTTCATTAAAACTTTTTTTACATTATCCAAACACTCTTCAATGGTTACGTCTGGATTATAATCAATTTGTAATTTATAAACAATCTCTGCTAAATCATCTAACTCAACTTCTAAATCTTTTAGAGCTTGTATAGCTTGTTCATATAGCTCTTTTTGATCATATTCATACATGTTCTAAACTTACTCCTTTTTATAATTTTAAATATCTCTTCTTTGTCTTATTCTCTTTACCCTATTTTGCCTTCTCAATTTATTTCTAGATTTTTTTATTGAAATTCCATAAATAAAGCCTGGTAATAGACTTGCAAAAATTATTGAAATAATTCCATATTTAAATCCAAGCAATCTGCTTATAAGTAGTCCTGGCATCAAGAAAAAATCCAGTGGAAACTTCCATAAGCTTTCAGCTACATTCATATTAAACATCTTAAATCCAAGCATTATTAGTGGTGGGATTAATAATATTATCGCCACGACTACTATGATATTTCCTGTTAAAAAATCCAATCTTTTAGATTTTCTCTTACTCATAAGTTTTGCAAAATTATAATATAAAAATATAGTAAATACTATAAGTATAACTTTAAAGATCATATTTCCATATATCAGATTTGAAATTGTTGAATTTAAAGAAATCAACAAGTTGACTATAAATAATATAAGTATAATCAATATATGAAAAATTAAAGCTAAAACATTATTTTTCATCTAATCACCTATTAAGTCTTTTAATTTTTCTGAAATATATACTTCTTCATTATTATCTAAATAAACAACCCAAAAATCATTTTCTTTTTCTAAGTCTTTTACCCTTTCTTGATCTAGTAAAAATAAAGATGTTGATAAATAATCTGCTATAAAAGAATTGTCAGAAATTACTGAAATTGACCTATATTTATCGCTTGTTTCTAAACTAGTTGGATCGATTATATGGGGATATCTTTTTTCTTCTAAAATAAAATATCTTTGATAGTCTCCGGTAGTAACTACTGCCTTATTTTTTAAATTTAAAGTAATTAAGTATTGGTCTTTTTCTGAAATTTCTTTTTTATCTTTATCTTCTATTTCTGGGTTATAGATAGCCACTTTATATTTCCTATCTATACCATCTTTGTTCAAGCATTTTACATTTCCCCCAGAAGATATGATTATAGATTCAATATCAAGATCTTTTATTGCATACTGGCTTAAGATTTCAACAGCATATCCTTTTGCTACTGCACCTAAATCTAAAGACATTTCTTTTTTGCTTAAATAGATAGTTTTTTTATCTTTGTTAATTATAACATTATTTTGATCTATCAAGGGTCTAAGTTTTTCTAGCTCAGTTTTTCTAGGAAGTTCTGACCCTTTTTTTGAAATCACTTCTTCTTTTGAAAGTCCTTGATTATATAAATCGCTGTAATCTCTCCAAATATTTGTAACTGGCCCTATGGCAATATTAAGTTTTCCTAATTTGAATCTTTCTTCTAATTCTTTTGTTCTAGAAATTAAATCAAATAAGTCGTCGCTAACTTTTATTTCTTTTATGCCTGCATTATCGTTTATTGTTTTTAAATTATTTATTCCCTCATAATTATTAAATCCATCAAAGTCTTTACTCATAGCTTCAAATTTATCTGATAAGATTTTTAATTTTTCCTCAGCTTCTTTTGGATTTTTATCATATATAGATATTACTGTATATGTATCGAAGGCACCGTAGACTTGTGTTTTGTATTCTTTGCTTCTATTAAGATTTTTTATTATAATAAAAAGCAAGAAAATAAGTATAGTTATAGAGCCTATAATCCTAATTTTTTTCACTTACATCACCAAGTATATATTAACAAATGTATTTTATTTATTAAATAAGTAAAAGTTTTTTAGTAAAAATTTATCTAAAATTTGGTATATATAGCGACGAATTGCGATTTCTTGTAGATTTTTAACAATTTCTAATGTATAATGTTTAAATGGTTAGATCCACAGGAGGTATTTCAATGACTAAAAAAAATGTAGTTCTTGGAATGAGTGGTGGAGTTGATTCTTCAGTTGCAGCATTGATTTTAAAAGAACAAGGCTATGATGTAACAGGAGTCTTTATGAAAAATTGGGACGATACAAACGACGGAGAATGTACCGCAGCTGAGGATTACTTAGATGTCGTAAGAGTAGCCAATCAATTAAATATTGATTACTATACAGTTAATTTTGAAAAAGAATATAAGGATAGGGTTTTTTCTTACTTTCTTAATGAATATAAAAAAGGTAGAACTCCTAATCCTGATGTTATGTGCAATACTGAAATAAAATTTAAAGCTTTTTTAAATTTTGCTATGCAACTAGATAGTGACTATATTGCTATGGGCCACTATGCAAGAACTAAAACTGAAAATGGAAAAACTTATTTACTAAAGGGTTTAGACCCTAATAAGGACCAATCTTATTTCCTTTCTAGAGTTAAGGAAGAAGCTCTTGCTAAAACCTTATTTCCTATTGGAGATCTTGAAAAAAACCAGGTTAGAGATATAGCTAAGAAATATAATCTTGCTACTGCTAGTAAAAAAGATTCTACTGGAATATGTTTTATAGGCGAAAGAGATTTCAATAATTTTTTAGATAAGTATCTTTTTACTAAGCCTGGAGATATTTATTCTGAAAAAGGAGAGTATCTTGGCAAGCATTCTGGTTTAATTCATTATACAATAGGACAAAGAAGAGGTATTGGTCTTGGTGGAATGGGAAATGGAGAACCATTTTTCGTTGCAGATAAAGATATTAAAAACAACAGATTAATTGTTGCTCAAGGGCTAGATAATAAGGCCTTATATAAAAAAGAAACTTTGGTAGAGGATCCCTTTTTTATAACAGAAAAACCAAACTTCCCCTACAAATGCAAGGGTAAGATAAGGTATAGAGCAAAGGATGAGGACTTAACTATCTATGAAGATAGTGATTGTCTAAAAGTTGTGTTTGATAGACCCTTAAAGGGCGTAACACCTGGTCAAGTTTTAGTATTTTATGATGGTGATGTTTGTCTTGGCTCAGGTATAATAAAATAGTTATCAAGTAATTTGGAGGTATAAAATGGAAGAATTAGTGTTAAATCTTAAAAAAAGAGAAGAGTTAGGTAAAAATAAAGTTGATAAACTAAGAGCTGATCAAGAAGTTCCTGGTGTAATTTATTCAAAAGGTAAAGAAGCAATTTCTTTAACTGCATCTGAAAAAGATCTTAAAAAAATCTATAGAGAATATGGTACTTCAAACCTTGTTAGTGTAGATATTGATGGAGATAAACAAAAAGCTCTATTTAAAGAAATTCAAATGCATCCTTTTAAAAATCAAATTATGCACTTTGACCTATACTTAATAGATATGACTGAAAAGATCACTGTTACAGTGCCAGTTGTTCTTCTTAACAGAGACGATGTTAAGGCTCAACCATCAGTATTACTTCAAATACTAGATGAAATAGAAGTTGAATGTCTACCAGCAGACTTACCATCAGAAGCTACTGTAAATGTTCAAGATATGCAAATTGGAGATTCTCTAACTGTTGCTGATCTTGATATAGCAGGCGATGATAAGATTGAAATCTTAACTGAAATTGAAGAAGTTATAGCAAGTCTACAAGAACCTAGAGAAGAAGAAATTGATGAAGAAGTAGAAGATACTGCTGATGCTGCAGATGTTCCTACTGTATCTGAAACTGAAGAACCTGAAGAAGAAGGCTCAGAAGAATAATTTAAAATTTAAATTGATTTAATTAAACTGGAGATAATTTACGTCTCCAGTTATTTTTTTCTAAATTTTTTATATTTTTACAATTGTTTTTTACTAATCTTATAAACTCCTACTTGTGCTTATAAAATTTCAATTAAAAACACCCCAGTTTAATGCCTAAACATTAAGCTAGGGTGTTTTAATAATTTTTATTTTAACAAATAACTTACTCTTTTATATATCAAAACTGTTGCCGCCGATACTACAAATCCTTTAATTAGGTTAAATGGAAGAACAGAATATATCATCAAGCTCCATAAATCATTTATCTTAGAAGAAATATGACTTGCCATTCCTACTATTTCTTTCATTGGGATAACCTTACTGTATAGTGGGAAAATAAAGAAATAATTTGAAGTTATAGCTAGTAAAGTCATTACTATAGTTCCTGCAAACAAACTAAATATAGCTGTTTTAAAAGTTTTATGCCTTGAATAAATTAAACCTGCTGTAAAACCAAAAGCTGAAGATATAATAAAATTAGATAACTCTCCTACCCCAGCTGTACTTGTACCTTTTATTACTATATGAAGAATATTTTTTATTGCAGAAATAATAATTGCTGCAACAGGTCCCATAGCAAAAGATCCGACCGCTATTGGTAAATCTGAAATATCCATTTGCATAAAATGTGGAGCTATAAATGGAAGCGGAACTTGAAACGCCATCAAGATAAATGAAATAACTCCAAGCATAGCCATCTTTGTTAAATTATTTGTACTAACAATTCTTTTTGAATTAACTCTATTCATACTACCTCCTATTTTAGGGCTTAAAAAAGCCCCTTATAAAAGGGGTCAATTGCATAATAAAAAGCAATCTTCTACCATCCGGACTATACCGTCGGTGCTTGAATTGCACAAGCTCAATCCCTAAGGGAGTCGTGGACTTTTACCACCGGCAAGGAATTTCACCTAACCCCGAAGACTTTCTACAAAAATTATATCATAAATTATAAATACCTACAAATTATCAAATTAATTTTTTGATGAATCATAAACAACTACAGGCATACCTTTAAATGTATTATTATAAAAAGTTGACATCAATTTAGGTGGTGTATTTACACAACCATGAGATCCATTCCTTTTATAAATATCTTTTCCGTATTCTGATCTCCAAGAAGAATCATGTATTCCGCAACCTGACCAGTTAAATGGCAGCCAATAATTAACGTGAGATTTCCATCCATCTCCTGTTAAAAATCTATCAGTCTCTCTTGACCAAATTTTTCCAGTTCCAACAGGAGTTGCATTTCCTTGATTTGGATTTCCGCTTACTATCTCTGATTCAATAACAAGTTCTCCTTCTTTATATAGCCACATGTGTTGTCTGCCAAGATCAATTTCTACATAAGAATTCCCAAGATCATTAAGACCCCTATCAACTGCTGTTAATTTATAAACGGGTTCTATGCTTGCATCTTCTACTTTTTCTAGGAGTTTAATCAATTGGTCTGTGCTTGCATCTATATCTGTTAACCAGCCATAAATTCCACCCTTAACAACAATTGATCCTATACCAGTTGCATAAAAATTCCTATCTGTTCTGAAAGTATCATACTTACCTGATAAATACTTAATATAATCTTTTACACTTTCTGTATTTGGTACAAGCAGCCCTTCACTGTTTTCGCTATATAAATTTACTAAACTTTCGCCTTTTAACTCTTCTTGTCTATCCTTAAAATTATAAGTAATAGTTATAGAGCTTAAATTATTTTTTTGATGGCAGAGATTATTTAGTCTCTCATCATCAGATAAAATTAATGGTTTATAATATAGGTCTTTATCTTCTAAGTTTAGTTTTTTATCTCCACTTTCAAAAGACTTTAAGATTTCATCTTTTAGCTTTTGTTTGTTGACCTTATTACCAATTTTTTCTTTTTCTATTTCAAATTTATTTTTCTTTTCATTAAATACTATTTTTGCATCTTCTGGTTCTATTAGCTCTTTGTTGTTTGCTATTTTTGTATCGATTAAATTTTCGAGCTTATCAACATCGTAATCATTTATAGTTTCAAGTGTATATTCCTTTGACATTAATAAATATATTGGCCAATAAAAAGGATTTTGTTTTACAACTTGGTCTTTGGCAAGCTCATTTGTATATGAAAAGTCAGGGGCCTTTATTTTTATATTTCCGTCTCTTTTCTCAACATTTAATTCATAGTTTTTATAAAAATTTTCATAACTTTGTCTTATGTCTGCTTTTTTTGTAAAATCCAATCTTATCCCATTGACCTCTGTCTTTGGCATAAAATAGTAACAAAAAAAATAAAAGCCTGTTAAATATACAAGAGCCACTAAGCAAAATATAATTAGAACAGAATTTTTTAAAAGTTTTCTCATTTCTTTCACCTACTCTATTCTAATACACATGTAATTTTTATTAAAGCTTAAATTTATTTTATATAATTATTTATATTTATGTATTTTTGCTTTCGGTTTAGTCTTCTTAGTTCATCATCAGTTAGTAGTCTTTGGACTGCAAGCTGCTGGTCTTTTTTGATAGGAAATTTATTAATTTCTATCATCTCTTTTACCTTTATAGCATCTTTCTTGCTCTTTAAGTGTGAATGTTGACTGTAATTTCCATCAACTCTTTTTATTAACCAAGGTCTATCATAATTTTTGATATATCTAATTTCTAGTAGCATATTGCCTCCTAAAATTTAAAAATCTAAAAAGACTATCTATTAAATTATCTATCTGAATAAAAGCTATCATTAATTTGTAAATAATAAATTTAATGTCCGTTATTAATTCATAAAATTAGGTATATTAATATTAAAGAATGACTTGATTGGAGGAAAGTTTATGCTTAAAGACTGGCCTATTATTCTAATTGTTGTATCAAATATTATTTATCAAATTTGCTCTAAATCTTCACCAAAAGAGCTACATCCGCTAGCCATGCTAGTTATTACATATCTTATAGGAGCTTTGGGATCATTCATTGCTTATCATATATTAGCACCCAATCCAAATATTGTAGCTGAGTATAAAAATTTAAACTGGACAGCCTTTGTCTTAGGGATTGCAGTTGTTGGACTAGAATCTGGCTACTTATATTTATATAAGCTTGGCTGGAATATAAATACAGGTTATATGGTAGTTAGTATATTAATAGCAATTTCTCTTTTATTTGTTGGCTTATTTTTATATAATGAAAGCATTAGTTTAACAAAAGTTGTAGGAATCATTATTTGTTTAATAGGAATGTTTATTTTAAGGAAGTAATAATCGCATATGAAAAAAATATTAAATATCGTAAAAATTATAGCAGGGGTTTTCTTTGCTATAGAAGCTATAAGTGGTCCAATACTTTTAATTACAAATGCTGAAGTTAGATCAAATACATCAAATTTGATCACTACCCTTGCAATATCTTTGACTTTTGCTGTATTGGCATATTTTTGTCTGAGAAGAAAAAAATCAGATAAGTAATTTAAAACTTTATCTTTTATAAGAATTATATTAACTAATTTTATTAAGTAGAATTCTTATAATTTATAATAGTTTTACACTTTATTAAAAAGAAAAATCCTGTACTCTTGAACTGACCCCCAAAAGTTGGACTTAAAAACCAACTGAAGGAGGTCAGTTTTTTAATGACAAAATACAAAACAGAATTTAAGGTGAACATAGTAAAAGAGTATCTTGGAGGAAATATAGGCTACAAAGAATTAGCAAAAAAATACTCTATCCCAGATAAATATATTGTTAGAACTTGGGTTAATGCTTACAAAACACAAGGCTATGAAGGACTGGAAGTAAAAAGAAAAAATAATAAATATACTTTGGAATTTAAACTAAATACTGTAAACTTATATCTAACAGGAGAAATGTCCTATCAAATCCTAGCAAATGAACTTAAAATCAATAATCCATCTATGATATATAGATGGGTAAAAGAATTTAGAGAAAAAGGAATTGAAGGACTAAAGCCAAAAAAGAGAGGACTCCCTTCAGATATGCCAAACAAAGATAAAAATAAAAATCTAAAGAACAAAAGTAATAAAACAAAAGAAGAACTAAGTGAAATAGAAAAACTAAGAAAAGAAAACTACTATCTTCAAATGGAAGTAGAAATTCTAAAAAAAAAGATTCAATTCTCACAGATGACAGAATCAGAAATAGACGAATATCTAAGATCATTAGATCATTAAGAGATAAATTCAAACTAAAAGACTTGTTAGAATATTTTAGTATTCCAAAATCAACCTACATGTATTGGCAAGAAAGATTGGATAATACAAATAAAGATGAAA
>NZ_HE978580.1:307864-380835 GCF_000311865.1 Peptoniphilus obesi ph1
CTCTCTTGTACAGGATTTTTTATATCTAAACATAAATTAAAATAGTTTGCAAAATAAAAAACCATTATCCAACTCAATATATTATTTTAAAAACCTTTATTGATAAAATAATATATAAAGATAAAAAAATAACAGTCCAACTCAAAATGTTGGACTGTGTGGATATAAATGGTGCGGGAAAGAGGACTTGAACCCCCACTCCAAAGGAACTAGATCCTAAGTCTAGCGCGTCTGCCAATTCCGCCACTCCCGCAAACAGTTAACAAGATAATTATACTTGTTATATTTTTATTTGTCAAGAATTTTTTTATTTATTTTTTTCATAACTTGACAACAAAATCATTATACATTAGTTTTACATTTTTTACAATAGTTTTTTTTATTTTATAAAAAGCTTTTAAATGATATAATTGATTTGGTGATTGTATGAAAGAAAAATTTCTCAAATTTATGTATGGACGCTACGGATCCCAATACGGTTTAGATAGTTTAACAAAGTTCATACTTATATTATCGATTTTATTTAATATTTTAATTATTACAAATTTCATACCAAATAAGTTTTCAACTATTAATTATGTTTTAATAATTCTTCTTTATCATAGACTATTTTCAAAAAATATTCCTAAAAGATATGCTGAAAATCAAAAGTTTGAAGCTTTAACTAAAGACTTTACAAGACCTTTTAGAAGATTTTATAAAAATATAAGTGATAGAGAATATAAATATTTTAAATGCCCTAATTGCAATCAAGAGTTAAGAGCTCCAAGAAGAAAAGGCAAAATTATGATTAATTGCAATAAATGCAAACACAAATTTCAAGTAAGAACTTAAGTTTTATGGAGGAATTATGGATTTATCAAAAAAAATTAGAAACATTGAAGATTATCCCGCTGAAGGAATTATTTTCAGGGATATAACAACTCTTCTAAGAGAAGACGATTATTTTAAGGAAGCCATAGATCAAATGGCAGATTTAAGAAAAGATAGTAAAATTGATATTGTTGTTGGAATAGAAGCCAGAGGTTTTATAGTTGGTGCTCCTGTTGCCTATAAATTAAATTGTGGTTTTGTTCCAATTAGAAAAAAAGGAAAACTTCCTTCAGATAAGATATCTGCTAGCTATGATCTTGAATATGGTCAAGATGTAATAGAAATTCACAAGGATGCAATCAAAAAAGGTCAAAATGTTTTAATTGTGGATGACCTTCTTGCAACTGGCGGCACATCAAGTGTTGCTATTGATCTTATTGAAAAGCTTGGTGGAAATGTTGTTGGACTTGATTTTTTAATTGAACTTGTAGATCTTAAGGGTAGGGAGAAAATTAAGGATTATGATGTTAAATCAATAATTAAATATTAATAAAGATCTTTGAAGCTGAGCTGGAAAATATCAAAATCAACAAGGTTTGATGCAGATATACCCATAAGTCTTAGCTTTTTTTTATTATAATTTTTTTCAAATATTTCTATGCTATGTTTGTAGATATCTTGGTAACTTTTTATCGGGTTTAAAAATGATTTGGAAAAAGTTCTAATTTTAAATTCTGAATCTTTCATCTTTAAGGTCAAAGTTTTAAAGGCTCTGTTCTCTTTTTCTAAGTCTGCAGCAAGTTCCTTACTATAATTATCCAAATAACTTTTTAAAAGCTCTTCATCATTTGTATCGAGAAAAGTTCTCTCAACTCCCATGCTTTTTCTGATTCTTTTTGTTTCAACAGGTCTATTATCTATTCCTCTTATCCTTAAATAGATTTCAGAACCCATCTTCCCAAACATATCAACTAAAAATTCCTCATCTAATTTTATTAAATCTTCAACCTTATTTATTCCAATATTTCTAAGTTTAGCTTGAGATTTTTCTCCGATTCCCTTTATCTTTTTTATATCTAAATTATATAAAATGTCTGGCATATCAGCTTCTGAAATTATCATAAATCCGTCTGGTTTTCTCCAATCACTTGCAAGTTTTGCAAGAAATTTATTGTAGGACAAACCAATACTAACTGTTAATCCAAACTTTTCATGAATTTTCTTTTTAAGCATATAGGCAAATCCAACAGGATCTTTTTTATCGCTAATATCCAAATAACATTCATCAATAGATACTTTTTCTATATTTTTGCAATAAGATTTAATTAAAGAAAAAATTTCTCTTGATTTTTTTCTGTATTTTTTCATATCAGACTTTACTATTATTAAGTCTGGGCACAAGCTTTTTGCCATAAAAATTGGCATGGCTGAATGAAGATTGTATCTTCTTGCCTTGTAGTTTACAGTTGCTATTATTGACCTATCACTCACTCCACCAACAGCGACAGGTTTCCCTCTTAAGTTTTCATTTTCCACTTCTTCTACCGATGCATAGAAGGCGTCAATATCTATATGAATTATATTTCTCTTCATAAGTATCACCCTATTATAAGCTTATCATTGTTTTTATTATTTGATATAATTAATCCGAGGTGGACGATGATTAAAAAAATTGCATTCTTTGATTTTGATAAAACTTTAACTGACCAAGATACAATAATTTTACTATGGAAGTTTGCCATGGACAAGAATATGATAAGTAAAACTTATTATTACAAAATGATTTTATCTGGCGGAATAAATTACCTGAAAAAATTTAATTTTGATGATTTTAAATCAAGTGTATGTCAAATTTTTCATCATTTTTCAGAAGAAGACCTAGAAGAATTTGTGGATTATGTATACAAAAACCATATGCTAAAAGATGGCCTTGAATTCTTATCAAATTTAGAAGTTGATTATAAAATGCTTGTTTCTGCATCTCCAATAAATTATCTTAAATATTTTAATAAGTATTTAGATTTTGATAAGATTATAGGAACCAAGTTAGATATCTATTGCAATATTTTGGATGGAAATAATAAACATAATTTAAAAGTTAAGAGGATAAAAGAACATCTAGAGGAAGAAAATATAGAAATCGACTATGAAAACTCACTCGCTTTTTCTGATTCTTACAATCATGATAGACCCATGCTTGAACTTGTAAAAAATAGATTTTTAATAAATTCTAGAAAGAAAGTTTCTGGATATACAAATTTATATTGGCAATAAAAAAAAAGAGAGTTTTCACTCTCTATTTTTAATCATGCTAAATTTTTAATGTCCTCAAATTCTACTTCATCATCTAATATTGTGATTTTTACATTGTGGGTCAGTACGTCTGAATATGTGTAAGTAGATGTAGTTAATTCATCGCCATTTTCAACATCAACAGAAAAAATACTAGGATAAACAGATTTTAAAATACCTTTTCTAGTAACAAATTTTTTTCTACCTTTATTGGCTTTGACAATTACTCTCTTTCCTAAATTCTTTTCCAACTTATTCTTTATCTGCAACATTTGATCCATGGACATCTCTCCTATACTAGTATAAAACTAATTAATATTATAGTATAGAATTCTAAAATTGTCAACCGATAATTTTACTATCTAGCTTTGAGATTGTCAATAGAATTTTTAAATTTTTTATTTTTTTATATATATTTTTGTTTTAGTGCTTGTTCAATTTTCCTATTAGCATCTTTTTTAGCAAGGGTATCTCTTTTGTCGTATAATTTTTTACCTCTTGCTGTTGCAAGTTGGACTTTAACCCTCCCCCTTGAAAGATATAAGTTTAAAGGAATTAAAGTATAACCTTTTAAAGTCACAACCCTTTCAAGTCTTCTTATTTCTTCTCTGTGTAAGAGAAGTTTTCTTTTTCTAAGAGGATCCATGTTGTGTATATTTCCCTGTTCGTATGGAGAAACATGCATATTATTTATAAACACTTCTCCACCATCTATATCAACATAGGCATCAGATATATTGGATTTTCCTTTTCTTATTGATTTAACTTCTGTACCCTTTAATTCAATTCCTGCTTCTATCGTGTCTTCTATAAAATAATCATGTCTTGCTTTTCTATTTGTTGCAAGATTATTTGATTTTTGAGCCACTTAATCACCTATTCTATTATTTCAAAATCTATATTGCCCTTAATACTATCTGCTGCAACTACCCTAATCTTAACTTTATCCCCAATATGGAAAGTCTTATTGCTATCTTGTGCCTGAGCCTCATATAAATCTTCATTAAAAGTATAAAAATCATTTAACGAAGAATATGAAACAAATCCTTCAATTGTATTTGCCAATTGCACAAAAATACCAAAACTTGTGATACTAGAGATAACTCCCTTGTATTCTTCTCCAATTTTTGATTCCATATATTCTGCAAACTTTACAGATTCAACTTGTCTTTCTGCTTCCATTGCTTGGATTTCAGTTTTTGATGTCCTATCTGCTATCACTGGCATCATAGCTTCATAGTATTTTATTTTCTTTTGTCCCAAACTATTGCTTAAATAGTCTTTTATTACCCTATGGATGCTTATGTCTGAATATCTTCTTATTGGGGCTGTAAAGTGTGAATAATATTTTGATGCTAGTCCAAAGTGGATATAATTATTTTCAGAATATTTTGCTTTTTTCATGCTTCTTAAAACTAGACCTGAAACAAAAATTTCTTCATCTTTTCCCTTAACTTCTTCTATTAATTTTTGAACATCTCTTGAGCTAAGGTTTTGAGTTGAAAGTTTGAGTCCTAAGTGTCTAATAACAGCATTTAAAGCTTCTATTTTTTCTTCTGATGGTTCTTCATGAATCCTGTATAAAAACGGAAGGTGCATCCAGTAGAATTGTTCTGAAACGACTTCATTTGATATAATCATAAATTCTTCAATTATTTTATTTGCAATTCTTCTTTCTGCAACTTCTACATTTATAGGTCTGCCATTTTCATCTACTGTAATTTTGCTTTCTGGAAAATCAAAATCTATTGATCCTCTGTCATGCCTTTTCTTTCTCAATATTTCTGCAAGCTCGTCCATAAGTTTTAAATCTTCTTCTAAGCCTTTTACGCTTTCATCAACTCTTCCATCTTCGATGAAATCAGAAACATTTTTATACACTAACCTTTTATTAGAATTTATAACAGTTTCAACAATTTTGTGGTCTTTTACACTACCATTTTTATTTATTTCCATAAGGACTGAAAGACATAGTCTATCCTCACCTTCGTTAAGAGAGCAAATTCCATTTGATAATTCAACTGGAAGCATCGGTATAACCTTATCTATTAAATAAACTGAATTACCTCTTTTAAAGGCTTCCTTATCAATCTCATCACCATTTTTTACATAGTGAGCTACATCTGCTATATGGACTCCAAGTAAATAATTTCCATTTTCTAATTTTTCTATTGAAACAGCATCATCAAAGTCTTTTGAATCTTCTCCATCAATTGTAAATGTAGTCTTATCTCTTAAGTCTAATCTGTTTACTATTTCTTCTTCAGAAACCTTATCTGGCAATTTTTTTGCTAGGTCTAAAGCTTCTTGGCTAAATTCCATTTCCAAATTCATGGCAGCCGCTATACTTAAAATATCAACTCCCTTTTCTTTTGGATAGCCAAATACACTTATTATCTCACCTTCAGGATTTTTATCTTTTTCTGGCCACTTTTTAATTTTAACCAAAACTTTTTGTCCATCTTTTGCATCCAAGGAATCCGAATTTTTTATAAATACATCAAAAGCAATTTTGCTTTCATCTGGTAAAACAAATCCAAATTTTTTGCTTTTTTGATAGGTTCCAACAATTGTTTCATTTGCTCTTTTTAAGATTTCTACAATTTTTCCTTCTATGCTATCGCCCTTGGATTCTTTGTTTATCTTTACTAGGACTTCATCTCCATTTAAGGCTCCATTTATATTTTTCTTTGCTATAAATACATCTTCGCCATCTTGAAGTAAAAATCCAAAACCTTTTTCATTGCCTTGTAAGATTCCACGTCTATATTTTTCATTATCTACAAGCACATATTTATCTTTTACAAGGTAAAGTTTTTCCTCATCTACCAATTTGTCTAGAATTTTATAAAAATCATGTTTTTCTTTATTCTTTATCTCAAATAGTTTTGCTATCGCCTCTTTTTTCATCGGTGCTCTGTTTTTAAGTGCATCTAGGATTTTTTCCTTTATCATTGTATTTTCGCCCCATAATTTGTCATATTTAATAAATCAACATCATATGTAGTCAAGTTTTCTTTTCTTCTAGCATATTTAGACTTAGCTAAATCTATTAGTCTTGATATTAATTCTGTAAAATCTATTCCCTTTTCTTCCCATAGATAAAATGCTATTGATCCTGGAAGAGTATTTATTTCATTTACATATACTGTATCTTCATCCAATAAAAAGTCTATTCTTGCATCGCCAACAGCATCGATTGCATTAAAAGCTTTTTTTGCAAGCTCTTCAATTTCTTTTTGCACTTCATCTTTTAAATCAGCAGGTAAGGCTCTACTTTGTCCTTTCATTCCAGCTTTTCCTGAAGATTTAGATCCTTGTATATATTTATCTTCGTATTTTAAAAGGCCTGTCCAGCCAAGTGGTTCTTCGCAAGGAGAAACTATAAGATCATCTTCTTCTCCCATTACTGCTATATTTATTTCTCTTGGATTTTCTACTGCCTTTTCAATAATTATTTTCGCATCGTATTTAATTGCAAGTTCAATCGCTTCAATTAATTCTTCCCTGTTTTCTACTCTGGATATGCCAACTGAAGAACCTAAATTTGCAGGTTTTACAAATAAATTGTAGCCAATTTTTTCTGCTTCTTTTATTATGCTATCTTTTTTAGCTGGCCAATTACTTCTATAAAAACCAAAGTAGTCTGTCATCCTTATTCCATTTGCTGAAAATACTTTTTTCATAGTCAGTTTATCCATTCCAGCAGCTGCACTCATAACTCCACAACCAACATATGGAATTGAAATCATTTCAAGAAGTCCTTGAAAAACTCCATCTTCCCCGTTTGTTCCGTGTAGGGCTGGAAATACTATGTCGATATTTTTATAAACTTCAACTTGTTCAACTTTTGGTCCTAAAAATGAAGCTTTTTTTGAACTTATGGTATATAAATTGTGGTCATTTGCAAATCCTTTAAAAAATACTTCTACTGCTTCATCAAAATTTTTATGTTTAAAGTTGGCAATATTTTTTAAAGCATCTCCTGATAAAAATCTTCCCTCTTTTGTAATATATAAAGGAATTGGATTATATTTGCTTTTATCCATATTTTCCATAATTTGCATGCCTGTTATTATAGAAACTTCGTGTTCAACGCTCCTACCACCAAAAACTACTGCTACATTTTCCATAATTTCCCCCTACTCTTCACTGTAATTATCAGGAAGATCATTTTCAAATAATAATATATCATTAGGCCTGTTTATTTTTGCAAGTTCATCTGTTGCTGCCTTTAAATTTACAAATTGGTAAACTTTATCCATGTCATATCCTGCATCTTTTAAGCCTTCATAAATAGGTTTTGTCCTATTGATTCCAACTAAAAATACATAGTCACAAACTTTTGCTATTTCTTTACCAATCTTATAATTTTCTTCTTTTTCCAAAGCTCCTAGTTCAACCATGCCTGGAGTTATAATAAATTTTCTTTGTTCTTTAAATTCAGCTAGAACATCTAAAGCTGCCCTAAAACCAACTGGGTTTGAATTGTAAGCATCATCTATTACTAATATTCCTGTCTTTGGATCTATTAATTGAAGTCTGTGTTCAACTGCTTCAACTTTCTCTACTCCTCTTGAAATTTCTTCAAGGCTCATTCCCAAACTATAAGCTGCTGAAGCTGATGCTAAAAGATTTGAAATGTTGTGCTTGCCAAGTAAAATTGTTTTACAAGCTATCTCTCCAAGTCCTTTTATTCCTAAAGTAAAGCTTGAGCCGCTTGTAGTAACATTGATATCTTTAGCATATACATCTAATTTTTCTATGTTTTCTATTCCGTAATTAATTTTCTTAAGTCTTACTGTCTTATCGGATAATTTTTTTACATATTGATTGTCATAATTAAATATAGCAACTCCATCATCCGGAAGTGCTTCTATTAACTCATATTTAGTCTTCATAATATTTTCTATTGTCTTATAAATTTGCATATGAGTTGGACCAATTGCTGTAATTATTCCAATATTTGGTTGGACTAATCTTGCAACTTCTTCAATTTCTCCTGGTTTATAGGCTCCAAGTTCTGCTATAAAAACTTCTGCATCTTCTCTTAATTCATTATTTATAACCTTGGAAAGACCCATTGGTGTATTATAAGAAGAAGGTGTGTTTTTTACCCTCAAGGCTTCTGCTAAAACTGTATTTGAAATAAATTTAACAGATGTCTTTCCAAAAGATCCTGTAATTCCTAAAACCTTAAGTCCATGGTTTTCTTTATAATCTTTAATTTTTGCCTGTGCTTGAGTATAAAATCCATGGTTAATTTCAAGTTCTTTCTTTAAGGCTAATTTATTTGAAAGTAAAAGAATCCTATATTGAAAGAAGTATATACAAATAGAAAAAACTATAAAAACGCTTAAAGTGCTTAGTTTGCTGTAGGTTAAAATATAAACTAAATAGCTAAAACCTAGACCAAGAACTATAAAAATAATATTTACAAGATCATGCTTTTTCTTAAGCCTTTTTACCCTATCTGTCCAAACAAGCGGAGTTTTTTGCTCCTGATTTTCTTTATAGACAAGTCTATTTACTTTATCTGAATTAAGCTTTATCCAATCAGCATATTCTGAATTTTTATATTCAGAAAGTTGCAGCATATTTAAAGGATATTCAGTATGTTTTGAAGAAAGATAAAAGCAAATTCCTGCAATTAAAACAATAAAAACATAAAAAAACATAACTAACTCCTAACTTAAAAAAGAATTTACAACTTTTGAAAAAGTGTAAAAATCATCTAAATAACTATAATGGCCTGCGCCTTTTAATATAACTAAACCACTGCCCTTAATTTCTTTTTCAAACACTTCTGCCATATAAACAGGAGTGTCTTGGTCGTTTTCTCCCCAGATAAGAAGAGTTTCTGCCTTTATTTTTGGAAAATAATCAAGAGTTGACTCATTAACAACTTTTACAAAAGTTTTTCTCATAATTCCTTGTGAATCCTTGTAGTCATCTGAACCAAAACGTGAGTAAAAGTCTTTTATCCTGTCTTCTTTATTCTTGAAAATATTTAATTTAGTGTAAATAAATTTTAAAAATTTAAAAGAATATACCTTAAAATAATAATCTATTCCTCTTTTTGGAAGAACTCCAGAAGCATCAACAAGTATTAATTTATCAACAAATTCGGGATGTTCTGCAGCAAATATAGTTAGAGTTTTTCCTCCGAAAGAATGTCCTATAAAAGTGCCCTTATCTATATTTTTTTTCTTCAAAAATTCTAATAGATAATCACTATAATCTTTTGTTGATAAAACTTTCTTCGGATCATCACTTTGTCCAAATCCAGGGGCATCATATGCATAAACTTTATAATTTTCTTTTAAAAAGTTTACCATTGGCATAACTGTTTCAATGTAAGCTCCCCAGCCATGCAAAATTACGAGTGGGCTTCCCTCTCCCTCTTCTATATAAGATATATCACTATCAAAAATATTAATTTTCTTCCTTTGCATTATAATTTAAGCCTTTCTATAAATATTAATCCTCACCTTTTTCTAAATCTTTTTCTTTCTTAAAATCTGAATAAGACTTATCTCTGATGAGTTGGTCTTCGTTTATAGTTATAGAAGACTCTTTTTCTTGAGCTTTACTATTTTCAAAATCAGGTCCTGCTTTTTGTGTGTATTGATTATTGTCCGGATAGTTAACTGAATTGTTAAAATCGTCTAATTTTATTTTTAAAGATTCTAGCCTAGCTATACTTATATCAATTTGTTTGATATATTCTTCAAAATCTATTTGATCATTATTATTATCTTTATTTGCATCATAAACTTCTTTTCCAAGAGCTTGATAAATTTTTTCTAGACTTCTTTTTTCAGATGCAATTTCAAACTTTATCTTCGCTTGACTTTGAATTTGTTTAGAATTATCTTCTAATTTTTTGCTAACAAGATCAAGATTTTCTCTTAAATCTTTTAAATTATCTAAAAAATCATTAAATAGGCTCATAATATCACCTCTGATACGGAGTTATTATATCAAAAAATCAGCTATTTTTAAATGATTAATGATTATCTAGCTAGGGTATGAATTTTTTGAAGAGGTGATTTTGTGGAAAAAAAATTATTTGTAGGAACAGTTTGTCCTTTTTGCAAAAAAGTAGAAAATTTTATAGATTAAAATGATATTAAAGATGTTGAAATAGTAAATATTGATACTGACAAGGAAGCTAGAAATTATTTAGTCGAAAAGGGTGGAAAAAGGCAAGTGCCTTGTTTGTTCATTGATGAAAATCCCCTATATGAATCAGACGATATAATAAAATATTTAAAAGAAAATAAATAAGGAGTTTTAAATGAAAAATTTAAGTTTATATTTTTTCCCTGAATGTCCTTTTTGTCAAAAGGTATTAAAATTTATTGATGAAAATGATATTAAGAATATTGAATTTTTAGATATCAAAAAAGATGAAAAAAATAAAGAAGCTTTGATTGAAAAAGGCGGCAAAAATCAAGTCCCTGCCCTACTTCATGATGGCGAAATTCTTTATGAGTCAGATGATATAATTGATTATCTTAAAAAGAATAAATAAAAAGAAAAAACTATGCGAGACTGCATAGTTTTTCTTATTTTATACACACATTCTATTTTATTACAGAAATTAAAAGCTTTCCTTGTCCTTTGATTACAATGCTTTCTCCCTTATCAAGTTCTATAAGGCTCATATTTTCAAATGTATTTTGATCATACTTTAAATTAGAATCATAATTAAAGATCAACATTTTTTCATGGTCATTTTTAAATTCTTTTTCCCCATCAATACTTTCCTTGTATAAATCTGCTTCTAATCCATTTTTTACAATTAAATTGAAATCTCTTACCTTGCTGTGAGAACTCATTTGATCACTACCATCAAATTTATAAACTTCAAAAGGTTCAAGGTCAATTTTTTTGCCCATATGATTTAATTTTAAAACTTTATCAAGTGGAGTTATAAATCTTGTAAATCCACCATATTCAGAAAATTCACTACTATCTAGATTACAAGTTGCAGAAGAAATTCTGTAGTCAAATTTCCTATTTTTAAAATCATCCCCTTCTGGACAAATAACAATCTCGTCAGTTTCTCCTCCAGCCCATGTTGATGTTTTAAAATCATTCTTATTTTTTACTTTCATAATATCTCCTCTTTTTATTTTTATTAAAATCTCTAATTTAATTATATAGTTATTTATTTCTTTATTCTACTTTTACAAGAATTAAAGTCAAATTTATTAACTTTTATATATAATTTTTTAAAATAATAGATAAAAAGTTAAATTATTCACTTTATTTGATATATAATTTTGATATCGTTTGCTTTTGGTTTATAATAGGGTTAGTTATAAAAATATTGTGGAGGTAATCATGGATTTTCATAAAAGTTTAAAAAAACTAGGATACATAGAATCACGTTATATAGAAAATATTGATATTGACAAGTTGCATATAAGGGGCAGCAGTCTTCATGCAGAATATATGGACTTTTCACACGCAAATATTGATGCTCACGAACCAATTCCCGGAGCAATAAAAGAATTTAACTTTGGCTACAATCAAGGTAGACAATTTGCTTATACTCCAAACAAGGGAGATTTATACGTTAGGGAAAGATTGGCAGAAAAAATTTCTGCTTTTACAAATTCAAAAATAGATCCTAAGAAAAATATAACAATCACACCAGGAACTCACGCAGCTTTATTTTTAAGTATTGGATCTGTGATCTCTCCTGGAGATAAGGTAGCAATTATTGAACCTGATTATCTAGATAATAGAAGAATCTTAGAATTTTTAGGTGCAGAAACTCTTGCTGTAGGATTTAATTACCTAAGCAGTGAAGGAAATGATGCAGGAATTGACTTAAGACAATTAGAAAAAGCCTTCCAAGATGGTGCAAAACTTTTCGTATTCTCAAACCCTAACAACCCAACAGGTGCAGTATACTCACAAAGTGAAATTCGTAAAATTGCACAACTTGCAGCAGAATATGATGCAACTTTAATAGTTGACCAACTATATTGTAGACAAGTTTATGATGATAGAGAATTTATAAATATTTGCTCTAGAAAAGAAATAAATCCTGAAAAAATAATAACAATAATGAGTCCATCAAAAACAGAATCTTTAAACGGATTTTCTCAAGCAGTAGCATTTGGATCTGCAGAAATAATTGATAAGATGGAATCTCTACAAGATGTTGTTGCTTTAAGAGCAGCTGGATACAGTCAAGCTGTTTTAAATACTTGGTTTAACGAACCAGATTCTTGGTTAGAATATAGAGTTAATAGCCACCAAGAAATTAGAGATGCCCTATTAGTTCAATTCAACAGAATGGACGGAGTTAGACTTAGACCAACAGAAGCAGGATCAAATATGTTTGTTAAGCTACCAAACCTAGACATTGAAATGGATGAATTTGTAAAAGTTTTAAGAGTTCTAGCAAATATGGTAGTAATTCCAGGAACAGATTTTGGACCTCAATTCGATAAAAGTATCTTAATTAACTTCTCTCAAGACAAAAACAAGGCAATTGAAGGAGTTAAGAGAATAGAAGAAATTTTATCAAGATACAGAAGATAAAAATTAAAATTTATTAAAAGACCTAGATGTCTAGGTCTTTTTTTAGTTCTTCTGATTTTAAAATTGATACTTAAATAAATTTCTATTTTTATAAACTTTCCAATAAGATAAATCTAAATATAATTGCACAAAGAAGTCTAAGATCTGACTTAGACTTTAATTTTTTATTTTACTAATTCCATATTTACAAATCCTAAATCCCTATTAAAGATTTCATATTTTTCGTATTGATTAGCCTTGATTGAAAGTTCTACTTCCCTGTCTTCTAAAATATCTCTTGCCTTAATCTTATATTCATCTTGTAATATATCTGTATACATTACGTTCTCAAAAGTTTTTAGCCAGTCTTCAAAGCCGTACTTTTCATCATCAGTAATTAAATATCTTTCATCAATCATTGTAACTTTTAAAAATCCACCTTCTGTAACAAGATCGTCTAAAGTTAAAACAATACTCTTTTTATTTTCAGCTTCAAAATCCGGATAAATTTCATTAATTATTTTTTCAACCTCTTCAGAATTTTCACCTGTTAGCATTTCATACACAGTTTGGCTGTATATGCAGTCATCATTGATTTCTCCAGTATACCTAGTTCCGTTCCAATTTACCCTAAATAATTTTTCCCAGTTTCTACCTAAATCTCCTCGATAAAAGTGAGTATTATCTTCATTTTCATGAATTGTAATTACTGTATTTAAATCTAGATCCTTATCTTTTTCTTCTTCTAATAAATTTTTAAACTCTTCTAAGTCTCCTTTTAATATTAAATCATGCATATTTTTTATATTTTTTATCCTAGCTAAGCTTTTAATCATTTTAAAATCTCCTCTTTTATTTTACTTATTATATTTTTTAATTTTTTCATTTAATTTTTTATATTAACAATTTAATTTTGATTTTCTCCGCTTACCTTCTGATTATATCAAATAGTACTAAATATTTATATTCAAGTATATTTGTTTTAATACTTTATATAGAAATATCCTATAAATTTTATTTAAACTACTTTTTCATCTTTAATTATTTTTGCTATCTTTATAGTTTAAATTTTAAAGTAAAATCAAATTTTTAAATTATTATATAAAATCAAGCAAATTTCAAAATAAAAAAACACGTAAATCACTAAGACTTACGTGTTCTTATTGGTGCGCCTTCAGGGACTCGAACCCTGGGCCCATTGATTAAGAGTCAATTGCTCTACCACCTGAGCTAAAGGCGCAAACTACAATAAATATATTTTACAACTCATTTTTCATTTGGTCAATAGATTTTACAAATTTCTTAAATTTTATATTTTAATCTTCTTTAGCATAGTATTGACTTAAATTTAAAATTTTATTACAATTTTTGAAATGGAGGTTATTAATTATGAGTTTAATTGTTTCAAAATTTGGTGGTACTTCCCTAGCAAGTTCAAAAGCTATACTTCAAGTTGCAAATATTATAAAAGAAGACAAGTCTAGAAGATATATTGTTGCATCTGCTCCGGGAAAAAAGAAAAATGAAGATACTAAGGTAACTGATTTATTATATTTAACTTACGATCTAGCTAGTCATGATATAACTTTTACTGACACTCTAGACAAGGTTATAAAAAAATATAAAGAAATTATTGATGGATGCAATATTGATCTTGATATAGATGATTTTTTTGCTAAACTTTCTGATGAATTGAAGGGAAAAGTTTCAAGAGAGTATATAGCTAGTAGGGGTGAATATCTTAATGCCTTAATTCTTTCAAAAGTTCTTGGTTATGATTTTATTGATGCTAGAGATTTAATATTTTTTGATAATGATGGGAATTTTATCGAAAGTAAGTCCTACCAAGCTATAGAAGATATGAAAAATAAACATGAATATGCAGTTATCCCTGGCTTTTATGGAGAAAATTTAGATAAAAAGATTAAAACTTTTTCCAGAGGTGGATCTGATTTAACTGGTTCTATTATTTCAAAAGGAGTTATGGCTGACTTATACGAAAACTGGACCGATGTTTCTGGTTTTTTATCAGCTGATCCGAGAATAGTTAAAAATCCAAAACAAATTGAAAAAATTACTTACAGTGAATTGAGAGAGCTTTCATATGCTGGTGCTTCTGTTTTACACGAAGAAGCTATACTTCCCTTGATTAATGATGGAATAACCATCCAAGTTAAAAATACTTTCAAACCTCAAGACAAGGGTACCTTAATTGTTAGCGATTCAGCTAAAAAAGAAAACTCATCAGATATCACAGGAATTAGTGGAAAAAAACATTTTTCAGTTATTAATATTGAAAAAATTCAAATGAAAAAAGATAAATCTTTTTATAGAAAATTAATGAGTGTTTTGGAAGTTAATAGAATTGAGCTTGAACATATGCCAACTTCAATCGATTCTATCTCATTGATTGTAAAAGAAAACCAACTTGCTTCTAATTATGAAACAATTATTAACGAAATAAAAACCTTCTGTAGTCCAAATGATATTTCTGTGGAATCAAATATCGCCCTTATCACCGTTGTTGGTGCTGGAATGAAAAACCATGTTGGTTTATCTGCAAAACTATTTTCAGCCCTTGCTGAGGCGAATATAAATATAAGAATGATAATTCAAGGGTCAAGTGAATTAAATATTATTATTGGTATTAACCAAGATTATTACGAAAAGGCGATTGATGTAATTTATAAAGCCTTTATTAATTGATTAAAAACCCTTTATCTTTGGGTATATATTTTTTAGGAGGAGATTTATGAATATTAAGAAATTGACAGGCGTTATAACTATGGGACTTTTATTAACTGCATGTAACAAGGCAGACAATGCAGCTACAGTTAACAATAGTCCAGAAAAAACAGAAAATAATACAAAAGTAGAAAGCAATGTAACTAATAATACTTCAGCAACTACAAATGACAAAGCAGTTACTTCTAATACTGGCATTGATTACACTTCAGATTCTCTATATGCAAATCCTAATGTGAAATTAACAGCTAAAGAAGCTGCTGATGTTCTTCTTGCTAAGTATCCAAATGCAAAGATAAAAGATATAAGTTTTGATAGTGATACTTTTGAATATGAAGTTACTGGGATAGACGGAACTACTGAATATGAATTAGAAATCAATCCTGAAACTGGTGATATCATAAGAGAGTCACAAGAAAGTGAAAATGAAAAATTCTTTTTAAGTGATGAACAAATTTTAAAGGTTGAAAAACTTTTAGAAGTTGCTGTAAATCATTCTGGTAATGATTTTAAGGTAAATGAATATGGTATATCTTTTGATGATGGTATTTGCGAATTAGAAATTGAACTTAAAAATGCTGATGGTGCTGAAGTAGAATATAAATATGATGTTGATACAGAAACAGCTATCTAAATAAAATTTAAATATAGGATATAGATCAAAGGAGACTAAATAGTCTTCTTTTTTCTTGACTATAATTATCTTCAAGTATATAATCTTAGTATCTTATCAAGAGAGGTGGAGGGACTGGCCCTATGAAACCCGGCAACCTGTTTTACAAGGTGCTAATTCCTGAGTTTTAACTAGAGATAAGAGGCTTATGCTCTCTTATTGAGAGTATTTTTTTATGTAAAGATTAATTGGAGGAACTATGATAGAAGTAAAAAATTTAGTAAAAGAATTTTCTACTGATAATGGAACTCTAAGAGCTATAGACGATGTATCTTTTAAGGTTAATAAGGCTGAAGTTTTTGGAATTATTGGCTTGTCCGGTGCTGGAAAATCCACCTTGGTACGTTGTATAAATAAGCTTGAAGAACCAACATCTGGAGAAATAATTATTGACGATGTTCCAATCCTAGAATTAAATAATGAAGAGTTATTAAAACACAGAAAAGATATAGGGATGATTTTTCAATCTTTTAATCTTTTTATGCAAAAAACTGTTTATGACAATATAGCCTACCCGCTTAAAATTGTTGATACTCCTAAAGATAAAATTAAAGCTAGGGTTGAAGAACTTTTAAAATTTATAGATCTTGAAGATAAAAAAGACAACTACCCTGCTCAACTATCTGGAGGTCAACAGCAAAGAGTCGCTATTGCAAGAGCAATTGCTACAAATCCTAAAATTTTATTATCCGACGAGGGCACATCTGCTCTTGACCCAGCTAATACAAAATCAATTTTGGAATTACTTAAAAAAATTGTAGAAAAATATCATATGACTATAATTATGATCACACACCAAATGGAAGTTGCTCAAGATATCTGTGATAGGATTGCAGTTATGGAAAATGGAAAAATTATAGAAGAAAACACAACTGATGAACTTTTTAAAAATCCAAAACACTCTATGACTAGGTCTTTTATAAAAAATCTTGGTAGCAATAACTCTGAGACTGAAGTCCTTGCAAAAGATTTTGATAATCCTATTTATAGGTTGGCCTACTTAGATTCAAATTATAAGGAGGCTGTTTTATCTCAATGTATTAAAAAATTTGATGTAGATATAAACCTTATAGCTGGAAATATAAACAGAATCAAAGACAAGGCTGTTGGTTATTTAATCGTTGAATTTATCGGAAACGATACTGATAATGCAATTGAATATTTAAGAAGCTTAAATGTATCAGTAGAGGAGGTAAAAAATGAATGAAATTGCTAGCATAATTTTACCTGCTATTCCTCAAACTTTAATTTTAGTTTTTGTTTCATCTTTTATTTCAGTTCTGTTAGGAATGCCTCTTGGTATATTATTGACCTTGACAAGACCTGGTGGTTTAAAAGAAAATCCAAAGCTTTACTCTGTGATTGATTCAATTGTTAACTTTTTAAGATCCGTTCCATTTATTATCTTGATGTTAATATTGATTCCTGTTATGAGATTTATTGTAGGAAAATCATATGGTACTGCTGCAACTGTTATTCCTCTTAGTGTAGCTGCTATTCCTTTTTTTGGAAGATTAATGGAAACTTATCTTTCTCAAGTTGATAATGGAATTTTAGAAGCTGCAAAATCTATGGGATCAAATAACAAACAAATAATTTTCAATGTGTTAATACCTGAAGCTATGCCTCAAATTATTAATGGCATAACTTTGGTTATAATAAATATTATCGCCTATTCTGCAATGGCTGGTGCTATCGGTGGCGGAGGACTAGGAGAAGTCGCTGTAAGATATGGCTACACCTATAAAAGGACAGACGTTTTGTGGATTGCGGTAATTATAATTGTAGCACTAGTACAAGTAATACAATTATTAGGCAATTTTCTTGAAAAGAAAGTTGATAAAAAATAAGGAGGAGAAAAATGAAGAAAAGTTTATTAGCAATTCTTTTACTTTGCTTTGCCCTAGTTGGATGTAATAAATCAACTAACAATCAAGCAGCTGGCGAAGCAACAGCAGAAGGAGAAGACAACAAAATAGTTATTGGGGTTAGCCCAGTACCACATGGAGAAATTATTAACGGACTTAGCGAACAATTTAAAGAAGCTGGTTTAGATGTTGAAGTTGTAACATTTGATGATTATATTCAACCAAATGAACAATTAGCAGCTGGAGACCTAGATGCGAACTACTTCCAACACGGTCCTTACTTAGATGAATTTTGTAAACAAAATAATCTAGACCTTGTATCAATTGGAAATGTTCATATCGAACCAATAGCTTTATATTCAGACAAAATTAAAGATGTTAGTGAATTAAAAGATGGCGATGAAATTATCATCCCTAACGATCCATCAAATGGTGGTAGAGCTTTAATTTTACTTGATAAAATCGGTATAATTAAATTAAAAGACAACACTAATCTTCTTTCAACTGAAAATGATATAGCTGAAAATCCTAAAAATATCAAAATCGTACCAATGGAAGCACAAAATATTCCAAATACCTACACTGATGCAGCTGCAGCAGTTATAAATTCAAACTATGCTATTGGAGCAGATTTAAATCCAAACTCTGATGCCTTAGTTGTTGAAGATATTGATTCACCATATGCAAACCTAGTTGCTGTAAGAAATGGTGAAGAAAATCAAGAAAAATTTAAAAAATTAATGGAAGTTCTTCAATCTGAAGATTCTAAAAAATTCATTGAAGAAAAATATGATGGAGCTATTATTCCAGCATTTTAAGTAATTTAAAAAGGAGTTCAATTGAACTCCTTTTTTTGTACTCATTTTTATATATTATCTATTTGAATTTCTCCAAATACCAGCTGCTTCTGCTTGTTTAATTAAATCATCTCTAAATTCTGGAGCAGCTATATTTATAATACCTTCTGCTCTTTCCCAAGTTGATTTACCCTTGCAATTAAAGATACCATATTCAGTTACTATATAGTGAGTGTTAGGTCTTGCAGCAGTGATTGCTGATCCTTGTGGGAAATCCATTACTATTCTAGATTCATCTTTTCCTGTTTTCTTGTTGTGGAATTTAGATGATAGACAGATAAATGATTTTCCGCCTCTTGATAGGTAAGCACCTAGAACAAAGTCAAGTTGTCCACCCGCTCCTGATATATGTTTTCTTCCACTTGATTCAGATGATACTTGTCCAAGTAGGTCAACATTTACAGCATTATTAATTGATACAAAATTATCTATTGAAGAAATTATTCTTGCATCGTTTGTATATGATACTGGAGCTGACATACATTGTGGGTTGTTATCTATAAAGTCATATAGTTTTTTAGTTCCAGCAGCAAAAGCATAAACTTGTCTAAATCTATCAATTTCTTTTTTTGCTCCTGTTATTTTTCCTTCATTGTATAAATCAACAAAAGCATCAATAAACATTTCTGTATGAACGCCAAGGTCTTTTAAATCAGATTCTGCTATTAGAGAACCTACTGCGTTTGGCATTCCACCTATACCTAATTGTAGACAAGCTCCGTTTGGAATTTCATTTACAATTATTTCAGCAACTTTTCTATCAACATCTCCAAATGATCCTGCTGGTAGTTCAGGAATTTCTTCATTGTCACCTTCAACAATATAATCAACTTGGTCAATGTGAATTACGTTTTCAAATCCGCCAAGTGCTACTGGCATTTTTTCATTAACTTCAATTACAACCTTATCCGCAACTTCTATTGCTGCCATTAAGTGAGAAGCATTTAGACCAAAGTTAAAATAACCGTGTTGGTCCATAGGTGTAGCTGCTATATAAGCAACATCTACCTTACAGTTTTCTCTGTAATATCTTGGTAGTTCAGAATATCTAATTGGTTCATAGAATCCTGCATCTGTTCCATTAATTCTTTTTCTATCAGCTCCACCTGAGTGCCATGAATACCATATAAAAGCGTCTCCATTTGGATCTGCCTTGAAAATTTCAGGTTCAGCTAATAAAACCCCACCTCTAACTACAACGTCTTTAAGTTCTTTTGCTCTTTTGGCAAGTGCCTTATCAATTGCTACAGGAGTTTGTCCTGCCCAAGCAAAATCAACAAAGTCTCCACTTTTTACAAGTGAAGCTGCCTTATCAGCACTTACTAATTTTTCTTGATATTTTTGTTTATAGTCCATATTATCTCCTTATAAATATCTTTTTGTTTATTATAACATAAATATTACTAACAAGTTAATTAGCTAGTCAAGCTTTACCCTATTTAATCTTAAAGCATTACTTACAACAAATATTGATGAAAAACTCATGGCAAAAGCTGCTATCATAGGGTTTAATTTTAAATCAAAGCTTGAATAAAATAAACCAGCTGCAATTGGAATTCCAATTACATTATAGAAAAATGCCCAAAATAAATTCTCTTTAATATTTTTTATTGTTTTTTCTGATAATTTAAAAGCATCTACTAGATCAGACATATTAGATTTCATTAAAACAGCATCGGCTGATTCTATTGCTATATCTGTTCCTGCTCCTATTGCTATTCCAACATCTGCCCTGGCAAGTGATGGAGCATCATTTATTCCATCTCCTACAAAAGCTACTTTTTTTCCTTCTTTAATTTTTTCACTTACAATTTCTTCCTTGCCCTCTGGTAAAACTTCTGCATAAACTTTATCTATATTTAATTTTTTAGCCAGACTTTCAGCTGTGTTCTTATTATCACCTGTTACCATAATAACTTCTTTTCCCATAGAATGAAGTTCTTCTATGCTTAATTTTGCATCTTCTTTTACAGTATCAGCTAATGCAATTATACCAAGAACTCCATTTTCGTCTGCAAAATAAATTGGAGTTTTTGCATCTTTAGATAATAATTTTGCCTTTTCTTCAAAGTTTTTCATTTCTATATCTTCATTATCTAAAAGTTTTTTATTTCCTGTAAGATAAGATTTTCCATCTATTTTTCCTATCAGTCCAAGTCCTGAAAGACTTGTAAAAAATTCTGGTTCTTTTATTTCAATTTCATTTTCCCTTGCATATTTAACTATTGATTTTGCCAAAGGATGTTCTGATTTTATTTCCAAACTTGCAGCAATTTCTAAAAGTTCTTTTTCACTAATTACTTCGTCTGTAATTATATCAGTTACTGAAAATTCTCCACTTGTTATGGTTCCAGTTTTATCCAATAAAACACTTTCTACTTGGTGAAGATTTTCTAATGATTCTGCTGATTTAAATAATATTCCATGCTTTGCAGCAAGACCTGTTCCAACCATTATCGAAACTGGAGTTGCAAGTCCTAGTGCACATGGACAAGAAATTACAAGGACTGAAATAGCCATTGCTAAAGATAATTCTAAGTCCCCTCTTATAAACATCCAAGCTATAAAAGTGATTATAGAAATTGTTATTACTATTGGAACAAAGACAGAAGATATTTTATCTGCAAGTTTTGCAATTGGTGCCTTGCTCGAGTTTGCATCTTCAACAAGTTCTATAATTTTTGAAATTGTTGAATTTTTTAAGTCTGATTCTGCCCTGTATTTTATAAATCCAGTCTTATTAGTTGTTGCAGATATAAGTTTATCGCCAACTTTCTTTTCCACTGGAATACTTTCTCCAGTCAAGGCAGACTCATCTACATCGCTCGATCCATCTATAATTTCTCCATCAACAGGAATATTTTCTCCAGGTCTTATTAAGATAATGTCGCCAATTTTTACATTGTCAATCGATATTTCTTTTTCTTCCCCATC
This sequence comes from Peptoniphilus obesi ph1, assembly GCF_000311865.1. Taxonomy (GTDB): domain Bacteria; phylum Bacillota; class Clostridia; order Tissierellales; family Peptoniphilaceae; genus Peptoniphilus_E; species Peptoniphilus_E obesi. Next base: position 329,590 of record NZ_HE978580.1, read on the forward strand.
AACTTCTATGTTTACAGTTTGTGGTGTTAAATCCATAAGAGCTGATATAGCTCCGTTTGTTCTTCTCTTAGCCTTAGCTTCAAAATATTTTCCAAGAGTTATTAAAACCAAAATCATGCCTGCTGATTCAAAGTATAAATCGTGGGCAAAATGTTCTAACACGCTTGGATCATTATGTGATAAGCCATAGGCTAATTTATAAATAACATAGACTCCATAGACAAAGGCTGCAGATGATCCAATTGCAATTAAGGAATCCATATTTGGCATAAATTTAAAAAGTGATCTGAATCCATTTACAAAAAATTCCCTATTAATTATCATTATTGGAATTGTTAGAAACATTTGAGTCAGCGCCAGTATTAACAAATTTTCTTTTCCTGCTAAAAACCCTATTTCTGGTAAGCCAAGCATGGGACCCATGGCTATATAAAATAAAATTATCATAAATACAGCCGAATATTTTAATCTCTTTTTCTTATTTTCTAATTCTTCGTCATATATTTCTTCAAGGCTTGGTTTTTTTGAATTACTTTTCTCATCAGCAAGGCTGGCAGAATATCCTGCATCTTTTACTGCTGCAATGATTTCTTTTTCACTAAGCTTATCCTTGTCATAATCAACCTTCATGCTGTTTGTTAAAAGATTTACATTTACATCATTTACATCTAGTTTTTTAACTGCTTTTTCAACTGCATTTTGACAAGCAGAACAAGTCATGCCTTTGATATTATAATTTTCTTTGATGATAACCGCCTCCTAAATTTTGTAACTTTCTACATCCAAGATAAAATCTGAAAATTTTTCTAAACTTTTTTCTACTTCTTCCCTGCTAATATCAATTTCATATTCTTTTTCATCTAAAGTTGATAATAAAAAGGCAGAAGATATTTTTATATCTCTTAATTTTTCTATCGCTGCGAGATAGATATGAATTTGATGCTTATATAAATCTTTTGCTTGGTCATTTAAGTTACCAGTTTTTATATCAATAAGCTGATATTCTCCATTAACTTTTCTCAATTGGTCAATTTTTCCACGGACTATGCTAGTCTTAAATTTATAGAAAAATTCTTCTTCCCTGCTAAGAATTTCTCCCCTATTTAATTTTTCATAAGATTCTATGTGTTTTTTTATTAAATGCCTTGCCCTATCTTTATTTATATCATAGATGTCAAACTGGCTATCTATAAAACTATCTATGTTTTCTGAACTAATTTCTGCATATTTGTGGACAATATTTCCCAATATGATTGGATCTATTTCATATTTAATCCCAGTTTTTAATCCATTTTCAGTAAGATCTTTATCTTGATATCCTAGGAAATGTGATTTAAAAAAGTTTTCTTTATCATATAAATAATATAAAAAATCTGTTGGAGTATAGTATTTTATAATCTTGTTTTTTTCTATTTTATTTTCTATATAATGATCAGCTTCTGTGAAATTATCTAAAATCTCATAATTTGAAGCTAGATCAGTTTTTTCCAAGTTTGGAATTTGAAAAACTTCAAGATCCTTATCTTCTTTTTCATCTGCTTCTATAATTTCATAATCATGGAAGTCTAAATCTTTTAAAAAAGATAAATATGAAGCATTTTCTATGTCTATCTCGTCATCTTTTAAGTTTGCACCAAGAAATAGTTCTTCTCTCGCCCTTGTCATGGCAACATAGAGAAGTCTCAATTCTTCTTCATTTTCTTTTTTATTCTTCTCTTCTTTTATAATGGAATGCTTAGATTTAGATTTTTTTAAATCTAAACCAAGTCCTATATCTCCTACTGCGAGTTTTGACATGGCTTTTGACCTTATTGCCTTACCTGCATTGGCAAGAAAAACTATCTTAAACTCAAGTCCCTTTGACTTGTGGATTGTCATGAGTTTTACGCCCTTTTTATCATTTTCATCTTCGATTGATAAGTTTTCTATATATTCTGTAAAGGACATATATTTTTTCATTGACATGATTTCATATTCTTTTGCTGCCTTTATAAGTTTATCTATATTTATTAGGGAATTTTCTCCATTTTCTATTAGAGAAATTTGATAATAATTTAATTTTTCCAATATTTTAATTATCAAATCAGATATAGAATAATATTTATTGTAATTTCTAAAATATTCTAAATTTTCAATTGCCTCTAGGTATAAGGACTTGTATGGCTCAGCTAAGTTTTCTGAGGCCTCATGGTCTAATAAATTATTTTCCTTATAGTAGAGAGCTAGCTTAAAAATAGAATTCTCATCTAGACCAACATAGGGACTTTTTAAGTATGCCAAGATATTTACTATATCTTTTTTATTTTTTATGGCTTTTAATATTATTAGCAAGTCACTTATTTCATTTTCATCTTCAAATTTATTTGAAGAATCATTTACTCCAATCTCTCTTTTTATGAGTTCTTTTTTTAATGGAGCAATTTCCTTGTTAGTCCTAAATAAAACTGCTATGTCCTCTTCTTTTATTCCACTTTCTACTAGGTTTTTTATTTTATTTGCTAGTCCAATATTTTGGTCTTCCTCGCAAGTTAAGATTTTTATTTTCTCTTCCCCAGCAATATTTGCATTTATTGAACTGTAATCATCTTCTAGTAGTTTGGTAAAAATTTCATTAAAGGATTCTATGAGTTTTTTACTTGACCTATAATTTTCAGTCATCTCAAGCTTTATCGCACTTTCTTCTATCATTTGATTTGTAAAAGACTTATAGGTCTCTAGGTCTCCTCCCCTGAATCCATATATACTTTGTTTAGGATCCCCAACTACAAATAAATTTATATCACTCGATAAGTTTTTTGTAAGGTATTTTAGTATTTGAACTTGAAGTTTGTTGGTGTCTTGAAATTCATCCACTAAAATATATTTATATTGAAAGTTTTCTTCCTGGCTCAAGATATTAAGTGCCTGATCTTCCAAGTCAGAATAGTCAAAAACATTGGCATCTTTTTTATAGTTAGAATATTTTTCAATAACTTTTTCAAAAATTTCTAAAATAAAATCGTAAAATATTTGATTTTCAACTTCAAATGATATTGCTATATCATCTAATTCTTCCTTAATTTTATTTCTCAGGTTAAAGACTTCTTCTCTTTTTACGCTACCTAAATTTCTTCCTATCCTATCTAGAAAATCATAGTTAGGCTCTTTTAAAAAGTCTGCAAATTCCTGAGTTTTATAAAAGTTAGTGAATTTTTTTCCTGGATCTAAACTAGCATATTCTTCTAATAGATTTATTAACTTAACCAGGTCTTTTTTATCCTTACCCAAGATAAAATCTGCGTTTTTCGCCCTTATATCATTTATAGTCAAAGACTTGTTTTTCATTTCTTGGTAGAGTTCAAACAAACTTGACCTTAAATTGTCTAAATTATAGTTTTCTGTTATTTTTAAATAATCATAAAGCCTGCTATCATTTTTATAAATTTCTAAACTATCATCTATTGCATCGAATAACATTGCATCTGTTAAATTGCTATCAGCAACTTCAAAGTCTAAGCTAAGTCCGTATTTCATGGCATTTTTTTCTATATAATCTTTGCAAAAGCCGTGTATAGTAAAAATATTTGCTTTAGAAAAATACCTTGCCAAGTTTTTTAAATCCTGCTCCTCACTTGCTAGCAAGTCTTTTTTGATTTTTTCTTTCATTTCAGCAGCAGCCTTGTTGGTAAAGGTTATTGCTAAAATTTTTTCATAGGCTTCTGGTCCTAAGTTGGAAATTTCTTTTAAAGAATTAATAAACCTGCTGGTAAGTACCCTAGTTTTTCCAGTACCTGCTGCTGCATTTAAAACTATATTATTTTTTAAATTTATGGAGGCTTCTTCTTGAATTTTATTTAATTTTTCCATTAAAATCTTGCCTCCCTCAACATACTTTTAAAAGTATTTTCATCATAAGATCCATCCAAACTTGTGAAATTTCCTGATAAAATCCTGTCAATCAATTCTTTAATTTTAATTTTTACTTGGTCTATAAATTCTTCCATTTCTTCTGGACTTAAGGCTCTTTTACTTTTAGTGTTTTCATCTTTTAATAATAAGGCTGTCCTGTAACTAGCAGCTCTTATTATTCCATACCTCAATTCCTTGGTGTTCTCAATCGCCATCATATATATCGGCATCTGAAAAGACTTAAATTCTTCAACGCTCTTTGTGCTTGGAGCAGTTGAACTCTTGTAATCAGTTATGATTTTTAGACCCTGACTGTCGTCTATTCTGTCAATTCTGCCCTTGATTTTTATGCCTTCAATCTCAAGTTCAAAAGGCATTTCAAAACTTTCTGGTTGATTGTCTTTTCTAGTTTCAAGATCCATTTTTATAAATTTTTCTAAATTATCATAAGTATTTTCAAAAAATATCCTATCTAAAACTAGGCCAGTTTCTATGTCCCTGTCAAAAATATCTCTTATATTTCTTACAATCAATTTTTTTAGGTATTCTTGGTCCATAGAATCCTTATTGATCTTAAAATAGTCTTCTAAAACCCTGTGGAATAAATTTCCCATGTCTATATATTCTTGGGCTTTTTCTTCCAATTCTTCTATGCCAACTAGTCTAGAATATAAAAATCCGTAGCTAGATCTTATGTAGGCATCAAAATCAGTTGCGTGAAAGTCCCTATTTGCAACTAAATCTTTAATAATTACCAGACTGTCTGAATCTAAATTTATGGAATTATCTATTTTTCTTTTTTCTTCATTATATATTTTTTCATTTATATTTTTAAAATCAGAATATTTATAGTATTGAGCAAATTTCCCTTTATCAAGTTTTTTAGATTTTAAATCTGAAATTATAGAAAATCCCAGCTCATTTACAGAAGATATTTGGTCCAAGCTTATTTTTTCAATATTTTGAAAGATAGATAGAAGAACTGAAAAATCATTGCTATCTTTTATAGTTAAAATATAGGCAAGTTCTGAATTTACTAGCAATTTTATCAATCTCAAAAGTGAAGATTGGTAGACATCTTCTTCATCTAAATATTCAAAAGAAAGTTTTTCCAAAATTTGCTTGTTTTTAGGATTAAAAATCGGATCATTCCTCTTATAATTAGGATAATTTAAATCCAAACCTTCCAAGATTAGCTTCTTAAATCTCACACAAAGACTTTGGTCTATTTGATAAATACTCGGATCATAATAATTCTTTTCATAAATTTCTATATTGTCTAGGCTGTCCTCAAGCATTTCTATATAGGACTTTATGTCAATTCGTCCAAAATACTTGTCATATTTTTTAAAAATATCCAATATGCTTTTTATCTTGCCGATAACTTTATTGTTGACCAAAAAAAGTTCCTTGTCCTGATTTTCTTCATATATTTCTGCAACTCTATCACTAGCAGAAGTCATCAAATCTTCTATTATTTCAGAATAATTTTTAAAAGTGGACTTATTCTCAAATTTTTCATCTAGCTTTTTCATGCTCTCATAGAAAATATCTGGACCTATATATCTTAGTTCTACTGATTTTCTAGTTTTTTCATATAAATCTTGGTAATTTTTAAAATCAAAATTTTTAAATTCCTCAACTAGATAATTATTATCACTAAGTATCGGAAAATAAACTAGGTCCAGCCTTTTTAATAAATTAGTCCTAGATCCATTTGCCATATATTTTAATAAAACAATTAACTCTTTTACAATTTTTACAGAAAGTGCATTGTCGGCTTGTCCATTTATTCTTATGTCTTCTAAGCCCAAATATTCCTTAAAGTCCAAGCTTGAAGATGAGAAATTAACAAGGTCTATATCCTGAACATTTTTCTTGATTAATTTTATTAGCTGCCTATCTCTTAAATACTTGTTGTCACTTTCTAGTATTTTTATTTTATTAGATAATTTATCTAATAATTCTTCCTTATTATTTTCTCGATATAAATTTTCTTCTTCAAAACCAAGTTCTTTTAACTTATTTATTAACTTGTCATTGAAAAAATAGTCATTTATGTAATAAGGAATATTTACAAGAGTGTCTATTTCTTTAAAATCATTTTTTATTAAGTCAAAGTCTAGATTTTTTATTGAGAAAAATCCGTCTATAATTACTAAATCTAAATCTTCTTTTATTGGAAAATTTTCCAAAAGGTCTGTTAAATTATGCTTATCTAAAAAGTCGAGATAGTCCTTATAAATCAAGAGAAGCTCATCAAAAAATGGATCTTCACTAGCTTCTAATTTTATTTGGTCTTCTCTGGCCTTTCTAATAAAATTTAGAAGTTCATCCACCATGCCTGAGCTATTTTTAATATATTTATAATTATTAGACTGAAGATTTTCATATAAAAATCTTTTAAGCATATTTTTATCCATACTCTTCTTATTTAAGTTCGTATTTCTAAATGAATCGAAGGTAAAAAACTTTAGATCGCTGATGACAGATAATTTGTCTAAATATTCATTCCTTTTTGATTCAAGAGCAAAAGTTGAGGGCATTATATAGGCGATTTTTTTGCCCTCATCTATATATTTTTTTACTAAATCAAAGATAAAATCTCCATTAGAATCTATACTAGATTTGTATACTTTTTTTAATGCGGTCAATAATATCCTCTCCAAAAATATCTTTTAATATCTCTTCTTCTTTTTTAGGTAACTTTGAAAAGAAAGTCTTGTTATTTAAATATGAAAGTTCATCATCAAAATTCTTAAATTTTATAGCTATATTGTGAAGAAATTGACTTCTATAGCCGTATCTTTTTAAAAATTCTTGGTTAAGATTTCTGTCTCCATATTTGTTATCTCCAACTATGGGATAAGATCTCTTTTTTAAAACTGTTCTTATTTGATGAGTCCTGCCAGTTATTAATTCAACCCTTAGTAAAGAGTATTTTCCGTTGCCATAAATCTTTTTAAAACTGGTTAAAGATTCTTTTGAATCTTCTTTATAGTCATTTGTAGATTTCACCACATTGTTTTTGGTCTTTTTTAAATATGACTTATCAAAAAATTCATCTGGACAATTGCCCTTAACTAGGCAGATATAATACTTATCTAAGTCATTAGCTTTTATTTTTTCATTTATTAGTCTAAGACTTTTTGCATTTTTTGCCCCGATTAATATCCCCGATGTATTCCTGTCTAATCTGTTTGAAATGGCTGGTCTAAAAGATTTTTCTAACCTTGGTTTATATTCATCTTTTGCAATCAAATAATCAACCATCATATCCAACATATTTTTTTGAAAATTTTTTTGATCATTGTGAGATAAAATCCCCGCTTTTTTATCCATTAAAATTATATTTTCATCTTCATAAATAACATCTGGAAAGTTGTTTGATCTCTTTTTTATATCATTTCTTGTGAATTTCTCTATTGTTTCATCGCTAAAGTAGATTTTTATAGAATCACCATCTTCTAAAATTTGGTCATTCTTTGCTTTTTTATCATTAACAACTATATTTTTCTTCCTAATTGATTTATATATAAATGATAAGGAGGCTTTTTTTAGAAATTTTTTCAAAAATCTATCCAATCTTTGCCCTGCATCATTTTCATTTATTTTTATTTCTTGCATTCTTTCACTCTTCCTTAACTAATTTCTCATCTCGCCTTTATCCCAATATTATTGCAAAATCTACAAAAATGATATATATTTGTAGTAAATTAAATAGAAATGAGGTTCTTATTTGAAGTTTTTATATAACATAGTTGATTTTATTCTAAAAATCCTTAATATTCTTTTGGCTATATTCATTATAGGCTTTTTGTGTCTAATTATAAAATGGAAATCTGATACTTTGTTTTTAGAAAGCATTTCAGATACATCAATTAAATTTAGTCTCTTTGATGAATTTTCAAAAACTAAAAAAGATATACTTGCACAAGTTTCTGACCAAGAAACAGATAGCGTAAAAGAAATAATAGAAGTTGAACAAAATTATATTAAGGTCAACATAGGAAAAGATCAAAGCATTGATCAAATAGCTGATGAGCTTTTATCTAAAAGACTTATGACTGACAAGGCTGCTTTTAAAGCTCTAGTCCATGATATGGGTCTTGAAAGTAAATTTAAGCCTGGTACATACAATATTGAAGGCGGCACAAAGATAAAAGATACAGTTTTAAAATTAACTGGCAGTGTGGAAAAAGAATATACTATTAAAATTGAAGAAAATGATGATGGATTTAAGGTTGGTAAAAAATTAGAAGAAGCAGGCGTTATAGAATCTGGCCAAACTTTTGTTAAAGAGTTGAGTGATAGAAAACTTTACTACAGTGTAAAGCCTGGCGAACACAAAATTGTAACACCAATCAGAGATTCAAAATTGATAGAAGAATTAACAAAGTAAATTAAAAAACTCACTATTTTTTTACAATAGTGAGTTTCTTTTTTTCTATTTTACATCCAAGAGTCCGCCCTTGGTATAAAGCTCGTAGTAGTAAGCCTTTTTATCCATAAGGTCTTTATGCTTTCCTCTTTCAACAATTTCTTTGTCTTTCATAACTATAATTTCATCTGCATTTTGAACAGTTGTCAGTCTATGAGCAATTGATATTGTTGTTCTTCCTTTAGCAAGTTTTTCTAAAGATTTTTGAACTACTTCTTCTGATTTATTATCTAGGGCAGAAGTCGCTTCATCAAGTATTAAAATACTTGGATTTTTTAAAAATACCCTTGCTATAGATATTCTTTGTTTTTGTCCACCAGAAAGTTTTACCCCTCTTTCTCCTACATAGGTTTCAAATTTTTGGTCTAACTTTTCAATAAATTCCATAGCTCCTGCAAGCTCAGCAGCTTTTACAACTTCTTCATCGCTTGCACTAGGTTTTCCATATCTTATATTTTCCATAACTGTTCCAGAAAATAAATACACATCTTGTTGCATGATACCAATGTTTTCTCTTAGGGATTTTAAAGTTACATCTCTTACATCTTTTCCATCAACTAAAAGTTCTCCAGCATTCACATCATAAAATCTTGGTATTAAATTACAAACTGTTGTCTTTCCTGCTCCGCTCGGTCCAACAATCGCTATATTTTCTCCAGCCTTAATTTTTAAATTAAAGTCTCTTAATATATAAGGTAAATCTTTTTCATATCTAAAACTTACATTTTTAAATTCTATATCGCCTTTAACATTTCCTATATCAATTGCATCTTCCTTGTCTTTGATTTCTGATTCTATTTCCATAATTTCAGAAAATCTTTCAACAGCTGTTATGCCCTTTTGGAATTGCTCTGTAAATTCAACAATCCTTCTTACAGTTGCAAGAAGTGATGTTATATACATTACATAGGCTATCATGTCTCCTGCTTCAATTTGGCCTTCTATCATAAAGTAGCCACCAAGTATTATTAATAGCAGATACATTATCCCATCAAATAACTTTGTTACTACTGTAAAACCAGCAAGAGCTTTATAAAATACATTTTTTACAGATAAAAGCTTCACATTTTCATCATCAAACTTTTCTGATTCTATATCTTCATTGGCAAAACTTTTTACAACCCTGATCCCTAAAAGTGAATCTTGGATTGATGAGTTGAAATCTCCAATGCTAACCCTTTGCTGCTTCTGTGCCTGCTTCATTTTTTTATTATATTTTGATGCAAATATCATCATTATAGGTATAAATGCGTAGATTATTAAAGTCATCTTCAAATTTATACGACTTAATATGACAAATGAAAATATTATTTTTATACCACCAATAAAATATTCTTCTGGTCCATGGTGGCAAAATTCTGTAAGATCTGCAAGGTCATTTGTTATTCTTGACATAAGACTTCCGATCCTAGTTTCATTGTAAAATGAATCACTTAAACCTTGTAGGTGGTTATATAGATCAGATCTCATATCATTTTCAATTTTTGCCCCCATCATATGACCAATACTTGCCATGTAATAAGAAGCTATAAGTTCAATAACTTTTAATCCCACAAAAATAAGTGCCAGTCTTAAAACTAACTCCATAGTTAATGATTCATAATCATTCATACCAACATTTGTTAAATGTCTAAGTATAATAGGTAAAATCATTTCTGCTGCAGTTGTAAATCCAGCACAAAGTAAATCTATAAATAATATATTTTTATATCTTTTAAAATAAGGAAACATCTTTTTTATAAACATTCTTTTTCCCATCTCATCACCCAGATTTATTCTAACTTATAAAATATTTTATATCAATAGATCATGATATTGACTTATATTTTTATAAAATATATACTTCTTTATTAGGAGGTAAATATGGAATCCACTAAAAAAATAGCTAGGTCAACCTTAGCTATCATATTATTTTCTTTAATTGGAAAAATTCTTGGCTTTTATAGAGAGGCCTTGCGTGCAGCAAAATTTGGTGCTACATCTGAAATGGATGCCTTTGTAGCTAGTCAATCTGCTACAACTGTTATTTCAGCCCTTATTACAGCTGCAATAGCAACTACATTCATTCCTTCTTTACAAAAAGCTGAAAGAGATCTTGGACATGATGAAAAACTTAACTTCACTAATAATATGCTATTTATAGTTTCTCTTGTTTCTATAGGAGTTGTAATTTTAGGAATTATATTTGCTCCATTTCTAGCATCTTTAGTGACACCGAAAGATAAACTTTCTCCAGAAATGCTTAATCTTGTAACAAAATTAATTAGGGTAACTATTCCTGTAATTATCTTTTCTTCAATTGCTGGGGTTTTTACTGGATATCTACAATATGAGGGAAGATTTGCAGCTGCAGGAGCAATTGCAATTCCACTTAATCTTGTATTTATTTTTTACTTATTATTTCTAAGTCACAAGGGTGGCATAGTTGGTCTTTCTATTGCATCAGTTCTGGGTGTTCTTGCACAGATTTTATTTTTAATGCCAGATACTTTTAGGACGGGTTTTAAATTTAAACCAGCTTTAAATTTCTCAGATAAATATGTAAAAGAAGCAGCAATACTAGCTCTACCAATTCTTGTTTCTACAGCTATTAATGATGTAAATATAATCGTAAATAAAAGACTTGCTATGGGCATGGAAGTTGGATCAACTACCATAATTGACTATGCTAATAAAATGAATGTAATGGTTCTTGGTGTGTTTATAACTGCTATAACGGCTATAATCTTTCCTGCCATGAGTAGGGCTTTTGGATCTGGAAACATGATTCAAGGAAAAAGAGTTATGAGTGCATCTGTAAAAACTGTTTTATTCTTAACAGTTCCAGCTACAGTTGGAATGTTTATTCTTGCAAGACCAATAGTTGATATTGCATTTTTCTACGGAAAATTTACCCAACAAAATGCAATTGATACAACTGCAACTTTAAGATTTTATACTCTGGCACTAATTTCGATATCGCTTAGCAATGTTTTAAACAGGGTCTACTATTCAATATCTGATACAAAGACTCCATTTTATATAGGCTTGATAAATGTCTTAATTAATGTCGGCTTAAACGTTATGGTTGCCCATAAATTTGGAACTAGAGGACTAGCTTGTTCAGTAAGTATAGCAACAACAATTTCTGTTTTAGTATCTTTTGTCCTATTAAGAAAAAAAATCGGACATTTCGGTGCAAAAACATATATAAAAGCCTTGATAAAAACTCTAATGGCGTCATTTATCATGGCTCTGGTTGCACTTTTATATTATCCTATAGAAGAACTTGTACTTGCTAATGTTTCTTCTGTTGCCAGCACAAAAATATTAAAACTTATTATTTTATTAATTGTTACAGGCTTAGCTGCAACAGTTTATGGAATTTGTTTATATAAACTTGGTGTAAGAGAAATAAGAGATGTTGTTAAGATAGTTAAAAGAAAATTAAATAATAGAAAAGCAGAAAAACTAACTTCAAAAGAAAATTAATTTCTTAGAAGTTAGTTTTTTTTATGGTATTCCTATATATTTTGTAAAAATTATTCCCTTGTATTTGGGGTCTGCTAAGTCTATTCCTTTTTTTAATTTGTGGAAAGTAATTGTCATATCAGCCTCTATGCAAGTTCCCATAATCTTTCCATCATTTGCATTTAAACCAGATGCAATATCAACTGCAACTATATATTTTGCCTCATCATTTATAAGATCAATAAGTTCTTTATAAAATCCTTCAACATTTCTTGAAAGTCCAGTCCCAAATATGGCATCAATTAAAATTTTATCTTTAATATCATTTTTTAAATCATCATTTATTTTATCTAAAAAGATGGGATCTATTCCAAGTTTTAAAAGAATATCATAGTTTATTTTGCAATCCTTAGTCATCTTTTCTTTTTTACCGACCATATAAACTTTGACAGATTTTTTATTTAAAAATAAATGTCTAGCAATGGCAAGTCCATCACCACCATTATTTCCAGTCGATGCAACAATTACAAATTCATTTGCTAAATCTTTAACTTGATTAAAAAATGCCATGGCAGCATTTTCCATTAAAACAATTGAAGGAATTTTATATTCTTCGATTGCTCTTTTATCCTCTAGCTTCATTTGGTCGCCAGATATGATTTCAAAATCCATAATTTACTCCTTGATAATTTCCCAAAAATCAAACAAGTCTTCCAGAGAATATCTAGCATTGGCAGGCGATGTGCTAGGAAGTTTAAAAGCATCCATTCCTAAATTTTTACTCTGATATTTTTTATATAATTTATATGACAAACCGCCGTTGCAATAAATATTTTGAATATTAGCTTTTTTAATAATTTTTGAAAGATCAGTCGGTTCCACATTTTTTATACTCGAATCGCTCGAGCCTATGATATCGCACTTGTAAATTACATCCCACAAGGCAATTTGATGTCTGTGCAAAAATTCTTTTTTATCTTCTATTTTTTCTCCTATATCATCTTCAAAGATAAGAGATAAAAGTTTCCAAAACCTATTTTGCTTGTTACCATAGAAAAAACCATATTCTCTAGTTTTTACAGATGGAAAACTTCCCAAAATCAAAATCCTAGAATTTTCATCAAATTCTGCCTTCAAAGGATGGACTATTGTCTGATAATCTCCCATGATTAAAAACCTATCTTTTCAAGTTTTCCTATTAAATCTTTTACAAGATCATTTTCCTTGTATTCAAACTCATCTATTTGCCCAACTGGTAAAATTCCCATAAGTGAATTACAAATGAAACAAGCTTCATAATCTTTCATGTCATATTTTTTTAGATAAACTTCTTTGACATCATTTTTGCTGATTATATAATCCCTCATAGTTCCAGCTAAAATTCCTGTTTTTAAAGCTGGGGTGTATAAACTATTATCCCTAACAAAAAATATGTTGCTGACTGCTCCTTCAGCTAGAAAATTATTTTCATTGAAGAAAACAACTTCATCATAACCAGCTTCTTTAGCCTTTCTTTTTTCAATAATGTTGTCATAATAGTTAAAGGATTTGTGATAAACCGTATGAGATGTTGAATTTCTCTTTACATCTGATATGCAAAGTTTAAGCATCCTAGATTTATCCACTAGTCTATAAGGATCGGTCCTTATCGTAAATATAGTATTTTTTTCAGATACTGATAATTTTAGGGCATAGTCGCTATTTTTTTGTGATCTTACAAAGTTATAAACTTCGTCTTCAGAAATTTTCCTATCTATTCCAAAAAATTCCAAACTATTATTTAATCTAATAAGGTGTCTTGTTAAAAATAAAGCTTTTTTATCAACAACTTTTATTGTTTCAAATAAACCTCTTCCAAAACTATAACCATCATCTAAATTAATTTTCATAAAATCACTCTTTATATTTTTCTACTATTTGTTTATAACTTTCATAATCTATTGTTTGCTTTGCATCACTAAGTGCTGTGTCTGGATCTTTATGGACTTCAATAATAACTCCATCAAGTCCTGCTGCAAGCCCTGCAGCTGTCATTGGCTCTATTAAATCTCTTCTTCCTGTTCCATGACTTGGATCAAAGAAAACGGGTCTTGATGTTAATTTTTTTACTAAAACAGCTCCCGCCAAATCAAGTGTGTTTCTGGTGTAGTCATTAAATGTTCTAATTCCTCTTTCACAGAATATAACATTTTCATTTCCACCCTTAATTATATATTCTGCAGCATTCATCCATTCATCTAAGCTTGCAGAAAATCCTCTTTTTAGCATAACTGGTTTATCTTGTTCTCCTAGTTTTTTTAGCAAGGAATAGTTATACATATTTCTAGAACCTACTTGAAAAATATCAACATATTTATACATATCATCTATATCAAATTCACTCAATACTTCTGTGATCATAGGAACATCTGCTTCATCAGCTGCTTTTCTTAAATATTTAACTCCTTCTAGACCCAAGCCTTGAAAATCATATGGGCTGGTTCTAGGTTTAAATGCTCCTCCTCTTAAAATATCTAATCCAATTTCTTTTAAGCTAAGAGCTTCTTCTATAATATGTTTTTCCGATTCTATAGAACATGGGCCTGCTATGAATGCAGCTTTTCCGCTACCAATTTCTAGGTTTTTTAGTTTTATAATCTTTTTTTCTTGCTTTTCTAGCATTGTCTCTCCTATATTTCTATTTTACGTCACTAAGGTCTTTATTATAATATGAACTTAAGGCTTTTAGTGAACCCTTAGCCTTTAGTAATATTTCTTCGTATTCTTCTTCTGCATCGGATAAATAAATAATCGCTCCTCCGATTCCAATACTTGCTTTATCTTTTTCAATTAGTGCAGTTCTAATTACAATATTAAAATCCACACATTCATTATTTGAAATGTATCCTATTGATCCTGAATATATTCCCCTTGGATAGTTTTCAAGTTCATCAATTATTTCTAGAGTCCTCTTTTTAGGCGCTCCAGTCATTGATCCGCCTGGGAAAGTTGCTTCTATTACATCAATTATATCGTATGAATCAGAAATTTCTCCCTCAACGGTACTTACTAATTGATGAAGAGTTGAATAAGTTTCTACATCCATAAGTTTTGGAACTTTTACACTTCCAATTTTACAAACTTTTCCCAAATCATTTCTAAGCAAATCTACTATCATAAGATTTTCAGAAAAAGTTTTTTCTTCATTTTCTAGAGCATTTATAAGTTCAAGATCTTCCTTTTTATCTTTTCCTCTTCTTATAGTTCCCTTGATAGGTTTTGTTTCAATTATCCTATCCTTATTAATTTTAATAAATCTTTCCATTGATGAACAAGCTATTGAGATTTCATCAAAATTTACCAAACAGCTATAAGGTCCAGGACTAGCATCTCTTAAAAGCATATAATACCTATCTGGATTAATCGATCCTTTTATATCCAAGCGATTTGTAAGACAAACTTCGTAGCTTTCGCCTTCCTCGATTAATTTTTCAATCTCACCAATATCGCCTATATATTCTTCTTTATCCTTTACCAAACTTAATTCTGGTAAATTTTTATCATCTATTCCAGCTTCATCTATATTTTCATCAATATTATCTAAAATATTTTTAATTTCGTCTGAAAAATCTTCGTCATTCTTATATGACAATAAATATAGTTTATCCTTTTTATGGTCATAAACGGCTGCCCTATCTACATAGGCAAAGTATGCATCTGGATATGGATAACTGTGTTTATTTTCTTCACTTATTGTATCTTTTTTTAATTCATAGCCAAGATATCCAACATAACCCAATTGAAAATCAAATTCTAAATCCTCATTATACGGCCAAGAAAGTCTATTTTCTTTTAAATAGGAAAATATGTCTGTTTCAAATTCTTGAACTTTCCCATCATTAAAAATTTTTTCAACTATCTTCTTATCTACATTATACTTAATTAAATGAGATCTTCTACCATTTCTAAAAGCAAAAATTGTAAATCTTGACAATCCATCAATTACAGCTGAACTATCAAGCCAAATTAATTTTTCATCATATTTTTTTAAATTTTTATATAAAAGTCCTGTGTCAATTTTTTTATCCAGGCAAGTATATTTTAAGTCAGAATGATTTTTATAAAAATCTTCAGTGAGCCTTTTAAAATTTTCCATCATTTCATAACCAAATTCTGTTGATATAGATTCTGGATGAAATTGTAGGCCATAGATTGGCTTTGTTTTGTGAGATATTGCCATAATCTCTCCATCTTCTGACCTTGCATCTATATTTATATTTTCAATTTCTTGGTCTTTACAAACTAAAGAATGATATCTTGTAGCTTTAAAACCTTGTTTTATTCCCTTGAACAGATTCTTATCATTGTGATTAATTTTACTTAATCTTCCGTGCATTGGAGTTTTAGCCTTAACTATTTCTCCTCCGCTAAAATGAAATATTCCCTGTTGCCCAAGACAAACACCAAGTATTGGTTTATCCAATTTTTTTATAATTTCACCACATACTCCAAAATCTTCGATTTTATCTGGTCTTCCAGGTCCTGGCGATATAATGACATTATCAAAATTTAATTTTACAATTTCATCATAAGTCATTTCATCGTTCTTAATAACTATCGCCTTTTCCTTATTCACATCTGAAATTAGCTGATATAAATTGTAAGTATATGAATCATAGTTATCAATTATTAAGGTTTTCATTTTTCTCTCCTAAATACTTTTTCAAAAATAAAATCGCTTCTTCATATCCTAAAAAAGATAAACCTACATATCTTTTTATTGCATATTCTTTAACATAAGAAATTTGTCTATAAGCTTCTCTTTTACTTACATTTGATAAATGAACTTCAACAGTCGGTATATTAACCGCTTTTAAAGCATCTAATATTGCTATACTTGTGTGAGTATAGGCTGCAGGATTAATTATTATCCCATCATAAACTTGGTAAGCTTTTTGTATGCAATCGACAATTTCTCCTTCATAGTTGCTTTGAAACTCATCTATTTCTATTGCTTCTCTTTTGCCAATCATTTTTATATATTCTTGCAAGTCTTTATAGTTTTTGCTGCCGTAAATACTTTTTTCTCTTATACCAAGCATATTAATATTTGGTCCATTAATCACTAATAATTTCATGTTTTATAAGTTTCCTTTTTATTTTTTCATATGTTTTTGATATGCTTTCTTCAACATCAATCTCTATATCTGAAACTTCTTTATAATAAGAAATTCTCTTTTCATACATGTTTTTTAGACTTTCTAAGTCTTTTGAAAGGGGTCTCCTTCTTCTCGAAAGTTTTTCAACCGGTCTATTTAAAAATATAACAAATGAATTTTGTCTTATGGCATGCCTGTTAATTTCACTTAAAATTGAGCCGCCACCAGTTGAAATTATTTGTCCCCTTTCTTTAGAAAAATCAAGCAAGACTTGGCTTTCAATTTTCCTAAAATATTTTTCACCCTTATATTTAAAGATATCTTCTATATTTAACTTTTCTTTTTTTTCAATTTCTTTATCTATATCTATTAATTTTTTTCCTAAATCTTTTGCCAGCAAGCTTGCCATCCTAGTTTTTCCAGATCCTGGCATGCCAACAAAAGTTATATTCATAATTTCTCTTTCCAATAATTTGCAAGTTTTCTCTATACTAGCTTGGTCTAGTTTTTTATCAAAAAATATTTCAGCTGAATAAAAAGCTTGACCAACTAACATATCTAAACCAGATGCAATTTTTATATTTTCAGATTCTGCATCTAGCAAAAGTTTTGTTTTTAGTGGGTTATAAATTAAATCAACCACGCTATCTAACTTAGTAAATAAATCAATATCTATCTTGGATTCCAAATTTTTTGGATACATTCCAACTGGACTTGCGTTGACTATTGCATCGAAATCTTTGAATTTACCCAAATTTTCATAATTATTTTCTCCAGTCCTGGATATAACAATTATTTTTTTTGCATCCTTGTCCTTGCAATACTTTTGAACCATCTTACTAGCTCCACCACTGCCAAGTATCAAAACTTTTTTATCATCATAGCTAATATTTGCTCTTTTTAGCATATAGTCAAAGCCATAGTAATCTGTATTGTAGCCTTCAAGTTTGCCATTATTATTTTTTATTATATTAACTGCGCCGATATCTTCAGCTAAATCATTTAATTTATCTAAATATTTTATGACCTTTTCTTTATAAGGAATTGTTACATTTAGTCCCTTGAAATTTTTTTCTTTTAAAAAATAGTCAAGCTCAGACTCGTTCAAATTTTGTAATTTATAATCGTATCCCCAAAGGTCTCCATGTATATATTTAGACATACTATGGCCAAGAGATTTTCCTATCAATCCATAGTTTTTTAAATCAAATTCTTTCATTTTATCTTAAATCCCAACCAGTCATCATCAGGTCTAAAAGGCTTATCGCTGCCATAGCTTCTACTACTGGAACTGCCCTTATTCCTATGCAAGGGTCGTGCCTTCCAATAATTTTTAACTCAGTATTTTCTTTATTTTTTAAATCTACAGTTTTTTGTGTTTTTGAAATAGAGCTTGTCGGCTTAAAAGCTGTTCTAAAAATTATTGGCATAGAAGTTGTAAGCCCTCCTATAACTCCACCATGGTTATTAGTTCGGGTTTTAATCTTCCCTTCTTCATCTATATAGTATTCATCATTATGGTCTGATCCAAGCATTTCTGTCGCTGCAAATCCTCTACCAAACTCAATACCCCTTACTCCAGGTATTGAAAAAATTGCAGATGAAATTTTAGACTCAACAGAATCATACAAAGGCTCTCCTATTCCAACTGGAAGCCCAAAAGCAAAACATTCTACAACTGCTCCAACTGAGTCCTCTTTTTTCCTAACTTCCTCTATTAAATCAGACATTTGTCTTTTTTTCGTCTGGTCAAGAACTGGAAAATCTTTTAAATATAGATTTTCTAAATCAGAAAACTCTAAATTATCGTAATCAATTTTGCAATCTTCAATTATATTAATCGATTCCAGCCTAGTAACTATTTTTATTCCCTTTTTGCTTAAAATATCTTGTGCTATTGCTCCTGCAATTGTTATAGGGGCTGTTAATCTTCCTGAAAATTGTCCTCCACCACTAATATCATTAAAGCCATGATACTTAACAAAGGCTGGATAATCAGCGTGGGATGGTCTTGGATTTCTCCTTAGATTTTCATAATCTTTTTTTATATAATCCTTATTTTTTATTACAGCACATATGCTTGAGCCACAAGTATAGTCATCAACAATTCCGCTAATAAATTTATACTCGTCGTCCTCTTTTCTTTTAGTAGTTAACTTATTTTTGCCAGGTTTTCTTCTTTCAAGTTGCCTATCAATAAGTTCATAATTTATTTTTATTCCTGCACCTAGTCCATCAATTACAAGACCTATTGAATCTGAGTGTGATTGCCCAAAAACAGTGATTCTTAAATTTTTTCCAAAACTATATGACACTATAAGATCCTCCTAGCCTTTTAAAATCATCTAAAAAATTTGCGTAAGATTTATCAATGCATTCAGTTCCAAAAACTTTTATCTTATCTTCAGAAAAAGAGCTGGCTATAATCGCTGACATAGCAATCCTATGGTCATTATAAGTATTTATTTCAGCTCCAGTAAAGCTTCCTCTTCCTTCAAATTCGATTGAATCATCTTTATAAACAGCCTTAACTCCCAATCTGTTCAAAAGATCTAAACTTGATTTTATCCTGTCACTTTCCTTATACTTTAATCTTTCCACATTAACTATTTTTGTAAATCCTTTTTCTTTAGCAGATAAAACACTTAATATTGGAACAGTATCTGGCATATCTTTTGCATCAAGAATCCTATATTCATCAGCCTCTCTTTGTTTCTTAATTTTCACTCCGCAATTTGAAATATTTTCATAACCAAGCTTTTTTATAAAGTCCATGGCCTTCATATCGGCTTGTTTGCTATTAAAATTTAGTCCCCTGACTTCTACTCCCGCTCCTATAAAAAATAAAGAGTTGGACCAGTCTTTTTCAACCTTGTAATCAGTAGGTCTATAAGGTCCTGAAACTATATATTTGTTTTCTTTTTCTTCAACTGATGCAGAAAATTTTTCCATGACATCTATTGTCATATCAACATAGGATTTTGATTGGAGTTTAGTTTCTAATTTGACTAGACTTTTCTTATCATGATAAGCAAGGCTCAACAAAAGAGAGGATATAAATTGAGAACTAATATCCCCTCTTAAACTATAATTTCCTTGACCAAGAAAACCTTCAATATAAATATTTTCATTTTCTTCCCTGATCTTTACTCCAGCAGACTTTAAAAGATTAAATAGCAGGTCATTGGTCCTCTTGATAAGGCTTCCTCTTCTTATTATTTTAGCCTTAATGTTTAAAACAGGAAGAAGACCAAGTAAAAACCTAAGCGTTGTTCCAGATTCTCCTAAATCAACCACTATATTATTTTTAAATTCAGCTGAAGAATCTATTGTCAATGTTTTATCTTTATAATTAATCTTGCAACCAAGGGCTTTTGCACAAGAAATAGCTGACTCAATATCTTCTGATAAAGTGTCCAGCCCTATATTTGATTTTCTTCTTGCAAGTATTGCAGCAAAAATTGCTCTTTGCGCATATGATTTTGAACTTATTGCATCTATGGTCCCAGATAATCTTTTATTATCTAATAAAATGTCCATCTTATTCCATGCCGATTTCAATAAAATGTTTTAAACTTTCTAGGTTTACTTCCTTGTTTATAGCAGATCCTATTGATGTAGGAATAATCATATTAATCATTCCATTTTTTACTTTTTTGTCATGCTCTATAATCTCCATAGCATAATCAAGATTAAAATCATACTCTGTCATTAAACCATGTTTTTCAAAAGCATCTATAATTTCATTATAAAAATCATCTTCTGTTAATTTCATCCTATAAGCTGCCTTAGCCATAAATACTATACCAAGAGCAATAGCTTCTCCGTGTTTTACAGAATATTTACTCAAAGCTTCTATAGCATGACCAATAGTGTGTCCAAGATTTAAATACTGTCTTTTATCCATATCTCTTTCATCACCAGAGACATATTTTAATTTTATTCTTAAAGATCTTTCTATAACCTTTTCTAAATCTATTTCAGAAAAATCCTTACACAATTCATCAAACAAATCCCTATCATCTAAAATTGCATACTTAAACATTTCTGCCAAACCATTATTTATATTTCTCTTATCCAAAGTTTTTACAAAAGAATGGTCCACATGCACATAGCTTGGGAAATAAAAAGTTCCAACTTGATTTTTTAAATTAAAGAAGTTGATACCATTTTTACCTCCAACAGAAGAATCAACCATAGCTAATAAAGTTGTTGGAACGCAAACATATTCTATTCCTCTTAGATAAGTTGATGCTACAAAGCCTGCTAAGTCTCCTGTAACTCCGCCACCAAAGGCCAAGATTGTATCTGATCTTGTGAAATTATTTTCGCACAAGTAGTTTAAAATCCTTGTATAAAAATCGAAAGATTTAGAACCTTCTCCTGCCCTAATTACAAAAACATAATAATCAAGATCTCTAAATATTCTGTTTATTCTTTTTTTATAAATTGAATAGATATTAGCATCAGTTATTATAGCAATCTTCTTTTTTTCATCTTTTGATAAATAATTAATTAATTTTTTATCAATTCCCTCATCTATTTCTATATTATAATTATTTTCTTTTACTTCTATAAGCATAATCCACCACCTGTATTTATTATATATTATATTTTTTAACTTTTAATTATAGATCTTAAATATGAATTTATCATCTCTATTATACTAATAAATCAAGCATATTAAAGCTATTTCTTGATCCTTCCTTTAATTTTCTAAATAAATTAAAAAACCGAGGGTTTTATCCCTCGGTCTTAAAATCTTTAATTAGAAATCAATTTCTTTGTCATAGTAAACAGCCTTTAGAAGTTTTTCCATTTCTTCTTGGTTTGGTTGACGTGGGTTTGATCCTGTACAAGCATCAGCTATAGCATTTTTAGCTATTTCTGGAAGCCTTTCTAGGAATACTTCTTCTGGAACAAATCCTTCTTCTGTTGGATATGAATCTTTTCCATATTTATTGATTGAATGTGGAATATTTAATTCATCATTCATTCTTCTTAATTCTTTAATAATTGCTTGAACTTTTTCGTCATCATTTGCGCCTGTAAGTCCCATATAATCAGCAACTACTCCGTAACGTTTTTTAGCTACTGGATCTTTAGCATTGTAAGCTATTACTTTTGGAAGATACATAGCATTTGCTGCTCCATGAATAATATGAGCACCATAATCATCAAAAGCTGCTCCAGTTTTATGAGCCATTGAGTGAACTATACCAAGTAAAGCATTTGAGAAAGCCATACCAGCTAAACATTGAGCATCATGCATTTTTGCTCTTGCTTCTTGGTCGCCATTGTAAGATTTAATTAATTCATTATGAACAGTGTGGATTGCAGATAATGCAAGTGGATCTGAGTATGCACAATTTGCAGTAGATACATAAGCTTCTATTGCATGAGTTAAAGCATCCATACCAGTGTGAGCTACAAGTTTTTGAGGAAGTGTAGCTACAAGATCTGGGTCTACAATTGCTATATCTGGAGTTATTTCAAAGTCAGCTATTGGATATTTGATACCCTTTTCGTAATCTGTAATAATTGAAAAAGCTGTAACTTCTGTTGCAGTACCTGAAGTTGTAGAAATTGCAACAAAACGTGCTTTCTTTCTTAATTCAGGAAGTCCAAATACTTCGCACATTTCTTCAAAAGTGATGTCTGGATATTCATATTTAATCCACATAGCTTTTGCTGCATCTATTGGAGATCCTCCACCAATTGCTATGATAATATCTGGTCCAAATTCTTCCATAACTTTTGCCCCATTCATAACAGTATCAACTGATGGGTCTGCTTCGATTCCTTCTATTAATTTAGTTTCAATTCCTGCTTCTTTTAAGTAATCTTCAGCTCTTTGTAGGACGCCGTTTCTCTTAACTGAACCTCCACCTATACAAATTACTGCTTTTTTACCTTTTAAGTTTTTAAGTTCTTCTAATGATCCTTTACCATGATAAATATCTCTTGGCAATGTAAATCTAGCCATAAAAATACCTCCTAAAATTTATATATAAATTTACTTCATATCACAATTTATATACCCTTTAATTTGTACTAATATCACTAACTTTAAATAAGTAAACATATTTTTTCATCAAATGTAATATCTTTTTTTATTCCTTTTGTATTGCTTAAGATTTACAAATATTAAAAGATAACACAAATAAAAAATACCCTCCTCACTGTTTTGTCCAGTAAAGAGGGTAGATATCAAAATTAATAAATTTTTAAACAGAATTTCCAACTTCTATACTTATTTTATTAAATTCATCAAGAACATTATCAACATTTATTTTTTCTTTTTCTTGATCTTTTTTATCTAAGATTATTTCGCCCTTATGCATCATAATTATCCTATTGCCATATTTCAAAGAATATTTTAAATTGTGAGTTACCATAAGTGCAGTTAATTTTTTTTCTCTAATAATTTTATCTGTGATTTCCATAATTATATCTGCAGTTTTTGGGTCAAGTGCTGCTGTGTGCTCATCTAAAACTAAAAAATCAATTGGCGTTAAAGTTGCCATTAGTAAAGCAACAGCTTGCCTTTGTCCGCCAGATAAAGAAGCTACTTTTTCATCTAACTTATCTTCAAGTCCAAGTCCAATCGGAGCAAGAATTGACCTATAATAATCTTTTCTTTTTTTATTTATCCCCCAAGATAAATTCCATGGCTTGCCTTTATTATCTGCCATAGACATATTTTCAAGTAAAGTCATAGAAGGAGAAGTTCCCATTGAGGGATCTTGAAAAACTCTGCCAATTTTTTTATATCTTTTGTGTTCTTTTTCATTAGTTATATCTTTTTCATCTATTATTATTTTTCCCTTATCAGCTTCCACATTGCCACAGATAAGATTTAACATGGTTGTTTTTCCTGAACCATTACTTCCTACTATTGAAACAAAATCTCCATCATCAAGCTTAAAATTAAAGTCATTAAAAACTTGAAATTCATTTATAGTATCTGGATTATAATATTTATAAATATTTTTTAATTCAAGCATTTAATTTGACCTTCTTTCTCTTGATTCTTCCATCACCCATTACAAGAATTATTAAGAATATGATGGCTGTTATTAATTTCATTGAGTTTGCTGTAAGACCTATCATTATAGCAACTGCAATACTCAATTTGTATAGTATAGATCCAATTACCACCTTTGTTGTTCCCTTAATTGAACTTACTCCTTCAAGGAGCTTCATCCCTAAAACAACACTTGCAAGTCCCATAACCATAGAGCCTGTTCCCATTGAGATTTCAAAGAATTTTTGTTCTTGAGCAACCAAGGCTCCACTTAAAGCAACAAAACCATTTGATATGGCAAGCCCTTGAATTTTTATCATGCCAGGATCTTTTGCAAAAGTTTTTACAAGATTTGGATTATCTCCAGTAGCTTTTAATATAAAACCTGCTTTTGTTTTCATAAAAGCATCAAGACCAAGTTTAATAATTATTACTATTGGTAGCATGACAATTAAAACTTTATAATTTGATAAAGATTCTGGAACTACAGAATTTATAAAATCATTATTAAAAATTGTATCATTATTAAAAATTGGAACATTGGCCTTACCAGCTATAAATAAATTGATAGTATAGAGGGCCGTTTGCATAATTAATCCAGATAAAAGGTCCTTTACTCCTAATTTTATATGTATTAGTCCAGTTGCAATACCTGCTAGTGTTCCTGCAAAAAAACTTAATATCAAAGCTAGAAGTGGGTCTATTCCCTTTACTATAAAAAATACACTAACTGCTGCTCCGAGTGGAAAACTTCCATCAACAGTAAGGTCTGGAAAATCTAAAATTATATAAGCAATGTATAGTCCTAGAGCAAGGAAAACATAAGTTAAACCTTGCTCCAAAACTCCTTGTATCATATCCATCAAATCACCTTTAGTTTTGTTTAGCTGTTTCTATTTTATCGAATTTTTCAACAGCTCTATCCATTAATGATTGGTTAAAATCTATTCCTAAATTTTTAGCAACTTCTGTGTTTAAGTAAAGACTTGATTCTGTTATTAATTCAAATTTCATGTCACTTGCTTTTGCTTCTCCATTTAGGATTTTTGCTGCCATTTCTCCAGTTTGTTCTCCTAGAGAAATATATTCAATACCTTCTGATGCTAAACAGCCTATTCTAACTTGTTCAATTTCTGATCCAAATACCGGTATATTCTTTTTATTAGCCTTGTCTAATATTGTTGGTAGTGAATTAACAACTGTATTATCTGTTAAATTTGTCAAAGCATCTACCTTAGATAAAATATTATCTGCTGCCATTGGTATATCAGCTGTAGTTGTTACAGTTTCTGTTATTAATTCAAATCCATATTTTGGAGCTAATTCTTCATAAGTTTTTACCATTGAAATTGAGTTCGCTTCACTTGTTGTATACATTACACCAAGTTTTTTAGCTTCTGGTAAAACTTCTCTTATCATTTTTAATTGAGCTTCTATTGGAAGAGCATCACTTGTTCCTGTAATATTTCCTACAGAAGTTCCATCTTCATTTGCAAGTTGTGCACCAACTGGATCACTAATTGCTGTATACACAACGGGAATATCAGTTGACTCAGCTGCATTATAAGCACTCATTGCTGCTGGAGTTGCAATAGCAATTATCATATCGTATTTATTCGCTACAAATGAAGATGCTATTTGGCTAGAAATTCCCATATCAGCCTCAGCATTTTGATAATCTACTGTTAGATTTTCTCCATCTTTAAAGCCAGATTTTTCTAAACCTTGTAAAACACCTTCACGGCAATTATCTAAAGATCCATGTTGAGCAAATTGTATTATTCCTACTTTAAGATCTTTCTTATCTGCACTTTCTTCTACTCCAGTCTTGTTTTCTTTATTGTTTGCACCTTCTGTATTTTTTTTACTTGAACATGCAGTTAAAACCATCACCATTGCTAACACTAAAACTAATAATTTTTTTAATTTCACTTTCTTATCTCCTTTTATTTTTTATTTTTTCAATAGACAATTAAAGTGAGAAGGATGGAATAAAAAAAGACTTTCATCCCTTATAAAGGGACAAAAGTCATAACTTCTGCGGTACCACCCAATTTTGCAATTAAGCACTCTCATCAATACTATCATATTGGTCCCAGGATAACGGTCGGTTGCCGTTGGGCATTACTTTATATAAAATAAATTTATAAATTTCTTCCCACCCTCAGAAGTCCATTCATTAAAATTCCTTATAGGCATTTTCAGCTCTAGATGCCACTCTCTTAATAAGTTATTTTTTAATTACTACTCTTCGTTTTCGGTTTTGATAAATTTAGTATACTATAAAATTCTTTATTGTCAATAAGATATTTAGCTAATTTTATTCTTCAATTTCTTCTACAATATTATTTGAAGTTATCATAAGTATTCTGTCATTTTCTTCTATAACAGTGTCTGCATGAGCCCTTATGAATTTATGATTTCTATTTATTGCAATAATTAATTTATCAGACTTTAATTTTAAATCTATAACTTCTTTTCCAATCCAATCATGACCGTGGCTGATTGTAAATTCTAAAAGTTCGTATCCTTCTGGGTCAAAATATTCTTCTCCTGCAACAACAAGCAAGTCATTCGTTTCTAGCCTTACATTTCCTCTAGGCACAATTGTTTTTTGCCCTCTTTTAATCTTAGCTATTATAAAATCATAATCCGATTTTATTTCTTTTAATAATTTACCTTCTAGTGGTCCTCCTTCTTTAACTTTAGTTTTTAAAAAAGAAATATCACTCTTATCAACATAAAAGTTAAAAGTTTTTAAAACTGTATCATTTAAATCAACCATATCTGATTTTTTAGATATAAGTGGCATAAGACTTCCTTGAACTAAACAAGATAAAAAACAAATTCCAAATACTATATGGTAGATATCTATATTAATATTTTCCAGGTTATTTATTGCCATAATTGCAAACACAATGGCAGCTGCTCCTCTTAAACCTGCCCAAGAAACAATTGCAACCTGGTTTTTCTTTAATTTAAATGGTGCCATTAATCCAAAAACTACTAGAGGTCTTGCAATCAAGCTCACAAATACCATTATTAAAACTGCAATTGGAAGAGTCTCTATAATTTTTGATGGAGTAGCCAAAAGTCCCAAGATGAAAAACAAACCGATGCTCATAAGCTCTGTAAAACCATCAAAGAAAAATATTATGTCCTTTTTCCCAACGAATGATTTATTTCCAACTTTTATACCAAAAATATAAACTGCTAAAAATCCATTTCCTCCTAATACATTAGTCAAAGAATATGTAAAAAGAGCACTCGCTGTCATAAAAATTATGGCTAGACCATCTTTTTTTAAATCAATCTTGTCAATTAACTTTTCAATTATAACTGCAAAAACAAATCCTATTAAAATACCAAGAGAGAATTGTTTTAAAATTAAAAAAGGAATTGATATATCTTTCCCCAAAATTAAAGATATAAACAAAATAGTCATTGTATAGGCTGTCGGGTCGTTAGACCCACTTTCTAATTCCAAAAGTGAAGCTGTATTATATTTTAAGTTCAAGTTTTTTGAAGTCAAAATGTTTGATACAGAAGCGTAGTCTGTTGATGCAATAATTGATCCTACTAATAAGCTTTCTAAAAGAGGAAATTTAAATACAAGGTGTATGAAATATCCACTCACTAGTGCAGTAAAAACTACTCCAAGAGTCGCAAGCACAACTGCTTCTTTGATAACAGGCTTGCCCATTTTCCATCTTGTACCAAAGCCACCATAAAACATAATAACTATAAGTGCAAAAGTTGATAAATGTTCACCCAATTCATAGTTAACAAAATCAATTCCTATAAGCTTGCAAATAATTCCTAAAGATAAAAACAAAAGCAAGGAAGGAATTCCTGACTTAGATGAAATATTCATTGCAAATAATGCAAGTATTAAAACAATTGATATAAGTAAAAGTATCATTTCCTAACTCCCATGATTTTTTTATTGTGTCCTATAAAGATATTTTTATTACTTGGATAACATATCCATTGCAAATAATGTGAATATTAAA
Source organism: Peptoniphilus obesi ph1 (assembly GCF_000311865.1). Classification (GTDB taxonomy): domain Bacteria; phylum Bacillota; class Clostridia; order Tissierellales; family Peptoniphilaceae; genus Peptoniphilus_E; species Peptoniphilus_E obesi. The sequence continues at coordinate 357,547 of NZ_HE978580.1, forward strand.
ACAATTGATGTAATTAAAAATATCATTTTCTAGCTCTTTTGACTTCTACATTGTATCATATAAAAACCTTTTCATGATTTAATAAAATTTATAGACATAAAAAAACACGCCTTAAAAATAAGACGTGTTTCTACTTACTGTTTTATCTATTTAGAATTCTTTTTCTTCTTTATCTTTAAAAACAAGATTTAAAATTATTCCAACAATAGCAGAAAGGGCTGTTCCAGAAAGATTTGCAAGTTTACTAATTGGAAACATTGCTCCACCAAGGCCAAGAACAAGCATAGCTGATGCTATTATAAGATTTCTTTGCTTAGTAAAATCAACATTATTATCTACCAAAACACTAAGTCCATTACTAGCAATTACACCGTATAATAATAAACTCATACCGCCTATAACAGGAGTTGGTATAGACATTATTATTGCTTGAACTGGAGCAACAAAACTTAATAATATTGCAATTATAGCAGCTCCAAAAATTACACTTGTACTAGCAACTCTTGTTAGAGAAACAACTCCAGTATTTTCTCCGTAAGTTGTATTTGCTGGTCCTCCAAGAAAAGCAGATACAGCTGTTGCAACTCCATCACCTGATATAGTTCTTGAAAGTCCTGGATCTTTTAAAAAGTTTCTTCCACAAATTTTACTTAAAACTGTGTGGTCCCCTATGTGTTCAGATAAGGTTACAAGAGCCACCGGAAGAATTGCCATTGTTTCAGGGCCAAAGTATAAATGATATCTACCAAATGTTTTTGTTTCAAAAGGTAGATAAAAATCAGGTAGGTGGAAAAATCCATTTTGAACACTTTGAACTATTCCATCATACTCAACTATGCCAAGAGCCATAGAAAAAATATATCCACCAGCTATTCCCAGTAAAAATGGAATTATTTTAAAAACACCTTTAGCTTTTGCAGATATAGTTGCTGTTATTAAAAATGTAACCGCTGCAACAATCATATTTCTTACATCTCCTCCAGCAACAAAATCAGCTTGCTCAACTGCTGTTGATGAAAGTCCAAGACCTATAACTATAATCATTGGACCTATTACAATTGGAGGTAATAACTTATCAAGCCACCAAGTTCCTGTAAATTTTAAAATTATTGCAACTATTACATAAATAAGACCAATAAGCATTATTCCTGTTTGTGAAGCACTAATATCTCCACCCATGGCTTCCATTGCATACTTCATTGCAGAAATATAAGCAAAAGATGAGCCTAAATAAACCGGTACATTGAAGCCTGTAAGTAGTAGATAAATTATTGTTCCTATCCCACTACAAAACAAGGCAACTGATACTGGCAAACCAACCACAATAGGCACTAAAATTGTTGCACCAAACATTGCAAAAACATGTTGAAAGCTCAAAAAAATAGACTTGACTAAAGCAGGTCTTTCGTGAACATCGTATAATAAATTATTTTCCATTCCTAATCCTTTCTGTCTAATTATAAATTCGTCAGCTTACTCATAAAATTATATCTTTAAAAGGATACCATAATTAAAAGCTGCCTTCAATATTTTTTTACTAATAGTAAAGATTTTTTTATTAAATTATTCTTATAGAAATTATCAAAAAGATAGCATATACTTAAAACAAAGGGGTGAACAGTATGACTAAAATTTTAAGTTCAAAAAAATTTGCTGATAATTTAATAGAAGAAATCAAAGAAGAAATAGATAAATTTAAAATTGATGCAAAACTTTCTATAATAAGATTTGGAAATGATCAAGCTGATTTGGCTTACGAAAAGGGAATCAAAAGAAGCGCCGAAAAAACAAAAATTAAAGTTGATGTTAATGAATTAGATGAAAATGAAAGCCAAGAAAATTTATTAAAATTAATTGACAAGCTAAACAAGGACGAAACAGTTGGTGGAATTTTAGTTTATAGACCTCTTCCTGACCATATAGATACAAAAATTATAGACCAAGCAATAGATCCAAAAAAAGATATAGACTGCATGAATCCAATTAATAAGGCAAAAGTTTATTCAGGACAGCTTGATGGATTTATTCCACTTGCACCGCTTGCTGCTGTAAAACTTTTAGAATTCTATGGCTATGATTTGGAATCAAAAGATTGCCTAATAATAAACCACTCAGATGTAGTTGGAAAACCTCTTGCTATGTTACTTTTAGCAAATTGGGCATCAGTTAGTATTTGCCATGTAAAAACAAAAGATTTAAAATCCTACACAAAAAAAGCAGACATAATATTTACTGCCATGGGAAAGGCTGAGATGTTAGATAGGTCTTATTTTTCTAAAAACTCTACAATTATTGATATAGGACTTTCTAAAAATGACCAAGGAAAGCTAGCAGGCGATTTAGATGAAAAAGATGTTACAGATTATGTAGAAGCCTATTCCCCAGTTCCTGGTGGAGTTGGTTCCATAACAAATCTTTTACTACTAAAAAATGTTTTAAAATTTTACAAAAATAAAAAGTAATGGCTAACAACCATTACTTTTCTTTTTTTATATTTACCGATAGACCATATAGGAATTTTGTTTCCCCATTAAATTTATAAAATTTATCAGAAGAATTATTCCATCCATCAACTATTCTTACATACTTATTATTATCAGACTCATAATAACCAAGACCCATAACCCAATGCCAAGAAAATAACTTATCTGCTAAAAGCAGGAGCACAGGCCTGTTCTTATCAATAGAATTTTTTATATCTTCAAACTTTCTACAATATAAAATATCTATATCATATCCTCTTTTTTTGAAAATCTTTTTTATATCATTTGCAATAATAATTCTTGGTCCATTTCCAATATAAGAATAAACAGACATAAAAGTTTTATAAATATCCCCATCTACAAATAAATTTTTATAACCCTTATTGGCATAAAAAATTGATAGATTTGTAACAGCCGTCGCTGCACAGTGGTTTTTTGCCCTATCTGAAAATTTTGAGCTAGTTGCCCATGAAATATTTGGAAAATCCATAAATTTATGAGAGAAAATATTTTCTTTTAAGTCTTTTTTATCTATAAATTTCATTAAATCATCTTTTTCTAAAATAAATTTTATTATTTAAAATAACAAGCATTTTATTTTACTATTATAAACTTAAATCTTCATCTGGTCCAAGCGGCACAATGCCATTTGGATTAATATCAGGATGAGATCTGTAATAATGGTTTTTTATATGGTCAAAATTTACAGTTTCTGCCATCCCTTCTAGATTATAAATCCTTTTAGTGTAATTCCACAAATTTTTATAATCTTTTAACTGTCTTAAATTACATTTAAAATTCCCAAAATAAACAGGGTCAAACCTAATCAAACTTGTAAATAATCTTATATCAGCTTCTGTCAACCTATTTCCAACTAGGTAGTCTTTGCCTTCTAAGTGTTCTTCTAAATAATCTAGCGTTTTGAAAATATTTTTTACTTCCTTTTCATAAACTTCTTGGCTAGTTGCAAAACCTGCCTTGTAAACTCCATTATTTACATTTTCATAAACTATATCATTTATTTTATCTATCTCATCTCTTAATTCTTCTGGATAAAAATCCTTGTCATTGGCTCCATATCCATTAAAAGATGAATTAAATATCCTAATAATTTCAGAAGATTCGTTGTTTACAATCTTATTTAATTTTTTGTCATATAAAACTGGAACAGTTACATCACCAGTAAAGTTTGGATTGTCCTTTAAATAAAGCTCATACATATATTTTGCATTTATTACATCATCTTTTATAACACCAGAATAATCTTCAAAAGTCCATCCGTTTTCTAGCATCAAAGGATTTACTACATAAAGAGAAATTATATCTTCAAGCCCTTTTAATTTTCTCATCATAAGAGTTCTGCAAGCCCATGGACAAGCATAAGAAACATAAATAGCATACCTATCTTTTTCAGGTTTAAACTTTCCATCAGGACTTATACTATCCCTAAAATCAGTTTCTTTTCTTTTAAACGCTCCGTCCTCATCTGCTTTGGAACCAGCTTCAACCCACTCGCCCTTAAATAAAATTTTCATACTTGCCCCCCTTATTTTTTAATACCCATATAAACAAAATATAAATTTACAGCTTTATTAAATTAAATTAAAAAAAAGTATTGACATCTTTTTTTATATGAGTTACTATTGTGAAAATATAAAATTTCGAAGAGGTAACAAAAATGTTTAATTTAAATCTTAATCTAATTCTCATTATTAATATTATTACATAAGAGGCTTATTCTATATTTATTTTAATTAACAAAAAATAATTATCAGAATTGGTCCTATTTTAGATTTCAAAAAAAACAAGAATGGGACCTCTTCAACAAAGCTCTCATTCTATTTATCTAGAATGAGGGCTTTTTTTATTCTTTATTATTTAGGAGGGAAAAGGATGGAAAGTAACAAAGTATTTGAAACAGTAAGAGAAAAAGAAAAAGTTAGTTTTAGAAATGTAATGAGAGTTGCAGGTGCAGTCATTGCTTTTCTAATCGGATCTGGATTTGCATCAGGTCAAGAAGTATTTCAATTTTTAACAGTATATGGATATAGGGGAATTTTTGGATCACTAGTTGCCATGTTTCTTTGCTGCTGCGTATCTGGAATTTTAATGTCTTTTGGATATAGAACAAGAAATAATCCAAAGGCTAGCCCATATTTTCATTATCTAGGTAAATTTTTTGGACAATTTATGACCTACTACACTCCGTTTTTTGCATTTTTAATCACAATAGTAATGATTTCAGGAACAGGAGCAACCCTAAATCAATATTTTGGATTAGACCCAAGAATTGGAACTGTAGTAATGACAATTATAATAACCCTAGTTGCCCTACTTGGTTTGACAAAGGTTGTCGATGTAATTTCTTTAATAGGACCTGGACTTATAATATTTACTTTATCAATAGCACTTTATACTCTATTTACAAATCCCGGTAACTTTGCATCCGCAGACCAATTATTAAATAATCTAAATGATTTGCCTTACGGTGCAGGAAATTCTAGATCATATTGGTTATTGGCAGCAGTTTTATTTGTAGCCTATAACATAGTTGCAGGAGTTCCATTTATGGTAGAACTTGGTTCTAAAGAAGTTGCAAGTAATAAAGAAGCTTGGCTTGGCGGAATAGCAGGAGGAGTTGGACTTATATCAGCAGCTTTTGCTTTAAATTTAGCCATGCTTGGTCATGCCGATGTATTAGTTAAAGCCGAAGTTCCAGTCATAACACTTGCTCAAAAAATGAGTCCAGTAGTTAGTTTCTTATTTGTAATAATTTTGTTGGCAGGAATATTTTCAACATCAGTACCAATGCTTTTGACAGTAACAAATGCACTAACAAAAGAAAATACAAAAAAATCTACAAGAAATATATTAATAGTTGTAGTGGCTATCTTAGCCTTAATCGGTGGACAACTTCCATTCGGTAAATTAGTTGGCTTAGTATATCCATTCACAGGATACTTTGGAATAGCAATGATACTTCTATTTATAAAAAAAGAAGTTAAAGAAAGAAAAGCAAGAGAAGCAAGAAGATAAGAAGATAAAGAGTAAAGGAGAACAATCAAATGGAAAATTTAAAACACAATGAAAAATCTATGAAAATGGTAAAAAAATCTGACAAAGTTTATGCTGGAGCTGGACAAATCCGTTATTTCGATATCTGCCTAGAATCTGCTAAAGGAGCTATACTAAAAGATCTTGATGGAAATGAATATATAGACCTTTTAGCAACCGCTTCTGCTATGAATGTTGGTCATTCTCATCCAAAAGTTCTAGCAGCAATGGAAAAACAAATGAAAACTCTACTACACTACACACCAGCCTACTTCTATAACCCAAAAGTTGAACAACTTGCTCAAAAACTAATCGATGTTACACCAGGAGACTTTGAGAAAAAAGTTTTATTCGGCAACTCCGGATCAGATGCAAATGATGGTATGATGAAATTTGCAAGAGCTTACACAGGAAGAAAAACAATTGTATCATTTGTAGGTGCATATCATGGATCAACATACGGATCAATGACCTTATCAGCAGTAAGTTTAAATATGAGAAGAAAAATGACTCCACTTGTATCCGGAGTAGAATATATACCTTTCCCAAATACTTATGACAGAAAAGAAAACGAAAGTGAAAAAGAATTTGTAGATAGATATTGGGGCTATTTCGAAAATGCACTAAACACATATTTACCAGTAGATGAAATCGCAGGAGTAATAATAGAAGCAATCCAAGGTGATGGAGGATTTTTAAAAATGCCTCAAGAATACATGGACAGACTATATAAATTTACAAGAGATAATAATATCGTATTTGCAGTAGATGAAATCAATCAAGGCTTGGGAAGATCTGGAAAAATGTGGTCAATCGAGCACTTTGGAATAGCACCAGATATCTTAACAACTGCAAAATCACTTGCATCAGGCATGCCACTTTCTGCAATCGTAGGAAGAAAAGAAATCATGGATAGCCTAGAAGCACCTGGGCACTTATTTACAACTTCAGGAAACCCAGTTTGCTGTGCAGCAGCTCTAGCAAGTTTTGATGTAATCGAAGAAGAAAATCTTGTAGAAAAATCTAGAAAAGATGGCGAATATGTAAGAGAACGCTTTGAAAAAATGCAAGAAAAATATCCAGTAATCGGCGATGTAAGAATCTATGGATTAAACGGTGGCGTTGAACTTGTAAAGGATAGAAAAACAAAAGAGCCTGACTCAGAAAGTGCTTCAAAATTAATAACCTACCTAATGCAAAATGGAGTTTTAATGATTACAGTAAAAGGAAATGTTTTAAGATTCCAACCACCACTAGTAATAACAAGAGATCAACTAGACAAAGCACTAGACACAATTGAAAAAGGATTCTCAGAATTAGAAAAAGGAAACTTAGAACTTGCAGACGACAAAAAAATAGGTTGGTAAAAATAAACCCCTTGGTATTTAAGTTTGTACTTAAATACCAAGGGGTTTTTATTTATTAATTTCAAATCAAATATCTAAAATCATTTTAACATGCTCAATTCCATCTTCAAAAAAACTATCTGAAATAACTTTAAAGCCTTGTTTTTCATAAAGACTTTTTGCATAGGTCTGTGCTTCCAAGTAAATCTTTCTAGCAGCAAGATCATCTCTTGCAATTTTTATTCCTCTTTCTAAAAGCAAACTCGCTATTCCCTCTCTTCTCTTTAAAGAAATCACCCTGCCAAGAGCGACTTCTTTTGTCTTTTCATTTTTATAAAACAAACGTAAATAAGCAATAATTTTACCATCTTCTTCAAACCATATATGTAAAGCATCCTGGTCAATATTATCAAGTTCTTGGTAGGGACAGTTTTGCTCAACAACAAAAACATCAACCCTGAGTTTCATTATTTTGTAAAGCTCATAAATGTTTAATTCATCAAATCTTTTTACTTTTAAATCCATGCTTTTCCTTTCCTTAGCCAAAATTTATTAATAAATTATATCATAGTAAATTAGCTTTCCAAGACTCGCTTTTTTCTTATAAAAATTTCTTGTAATTAATAATATATTTTTATATCATTAAGTGTACTTAATTTATGAGGAGGCTTTATGCAAATAGATAGACGTTTTGCTAATGAAAAACTTAAAAAATTTCAATTTTTTAATGGAGCCTGGCTAAAATATATAGCCTTCGTCTCTATGCTAATTGACCATGTCAACAACGCTATCATAACTCCACTTTTGGATGGTCATGGTTTTTTATTGCATCTTTCTAATATTTTTTCAATTTTAGGAAGGATAGCCTTCCCAATTTTTATATTTTTAATTGTCGAAGGATTTTTTAAAACTAAAAGCAGAAAGAAATACCTAATTAACTTGCTTATTTTTGGGCTTATTTCCGAAGTGCCTTTTGATATGTTCACATCGAGGACCTTTTTTAATCCTAATTGGAACAATATGATGTTTACCTTGGCTCTGTGTTTAATTAATATCTGGCTGATAGATTTTCTTAAAGATAAATTTAAAAATAAATTTTCCTGGTACTTTATATCTATCATTATCGTGATTATTTTTGGACTTTTGGCAATGTTTTTAAGCCTTGACTATGACTACCACGCCATAGTTCTTTCTTATTTATTTTATATTTTCTACGATAGGCCACTCCTTGGAGCAGGACTTGGATATCTTTCAATAATTAAAGAAGTTTATTCTTTCTTGGGTTTTGCAGTAACTATATGCTACAACGGACAAAGAGGAAGGCAAAACAAGTTATTTAATTATCTTTTTTACCCTGTCCATATTTTTATCTTAGGTCTTATCCGTTTTTACTTTAAAATTTAAAATTATTTCCACTAAAAAAGACTCTAGTTTCAAAAACTAAAGTCTTTTTCTCTATTAATAATATCTTTATATCAAAATAAAAGATTACATATTATCTTTTACAGCAACTGCAACCATTTTTGATCTTGCTCTAACTTCCCCTTCAACTTCCATTTCCATATTAAGAATAACTTTTCTTTCGCCGATTTCTTCAGCTCTTGCTGTTACAGTTACTTCTTTATCCATAGGAACTGGTTTTCTAAAATCAACTTCAAGTCTTGCTGTAACAAAACGAAGAATTACAGTATCTTCAGTAAGCTCTAAACCCTTGTCTCTGTGTTTAAACCAAGCTGCTGAAGCAGTTCCATGGCAGTCAAAAATCATTGCTATCATTCCACCAAAAAGATTTTTAGGAACTCCCCCTGTATATTTGCTTTCTGGTGTGAATTTGCAGATAGATTCTTCTCCACTTTCTGATGGATAAGATTTTAAATGTAAGCCTTCTTCATTTTTAGGTCCACATCCCCAACAATATTGAAACCTTTCTCCATAAGTATCTTGAATTGCAATTCTTTGTTTTTCCATTCAATAACATCCTTTCTTATTAGATCAATATATTTTACTTTCATTTTAAATTTATTTTCATACACTGCTATTATAACATGTAAAACATAATTAATTTTATCAAGATTTAATAAAAAATCACCCCGTCTTGACGAGGTGATAAAAACTTCTATAAAATTTTTATATTATCAATCCTATCTAGTTTTAGAACTTTTCTTTTTTTATCCAATAATTCTTTTTGACTTTCAATATCTTCCTTTAATTTTTCCACTTGGTCTTTTGGAGCTGATCCACTTTCTAAAAGTAAAATCAGTTTTTCTTGGCTCTCTATTATTTCACTTTTGATTATAGTTATTGGTTTTATATCATTTCTTATACTTTGTCTTTGTTCAAGTATTTCTCTTTCTATTTCATCTCTTATTTTCTTTGTTTCTGCTTCTATTTCCCTAATCCTATTTTTTATCTTATCAGTCCTATATTTAACATCAGGATAAGCATTGATGAAACGGTTGTATAAAACATTTTTGTCTTTTACAAGAAGCTTAATCTCATTCTTAATATCATCTGTATTATCAGCCTTTGATTTTTCAACATTTAGCTTGATAAGCTTCATAACAAAATATGAAATAACATAATCGCTAAGCATCAAAATGACAATAAATATTCCTATAATTTCTCTATATCTTAAATCAAGATTGTGAAAGAGAGATAAAAACAGGGGATTAAAAATATTTACTATTGCTAAACCACCCAAGCCAAATAAAATTAAATTTCCTATCCAAATCCTGCCATGCAAATTCATAGGCCTATTTGTATAGTCCCACCACCTAGCATGGTAAAATTTTTCCAAAAAGTAAGAAACAAAATACTCAATAAATCCACAAATTAAAACAGAGTTTAAAAATATAATTGCATTTGAGCTATCATACTTTCCCATCCATTCGTTGCTCATTACAATCAAAAGAGCTCCAAGTCCATATATAGGACAATAAGGACCAACCAAAAATCCCCTATTTATAAACCTATGAAACTGGATTGATTTAAGACTTACCTCGATCAACCATCCAATGACTGAAAATATAAAAAAGATAAAAATATAGTCTGTCAAAACTTCAAAAGACATTAGAAATCCTCCATCAAAATTGATTTTTCTAATCAATAATTTTATAAATATATTTTTATATTAACATAAATCTATCAATCTGATTAAAAATTTAATATAAAATAAGGGACTTTCCCTACAAATAAGGTCAGTCCCTAAAACTATTTAAATTCCAACAAAAACTTCTACAATTTTTCTTATTTTCTCAAGCACAGACTCTTTCTTTTTCTCCCTTGCCCCTCTTCTTCTTGAAGTTGGTGGAATAATTCGGTCTAGTTCATCGCCTGCATATTCTACATAACCCTTGTCAATAGCTTTTCCTATAAAGCGAGTTGAGCCGTCTTTAAGTCTTTCCTCTTCTACAAGATTTTTAATATTGCTTTCCTTTTCTTTTTTTGCAAAACTATAAAAAGATTCTAAAACATCATCAGTATTATTTAATTCTGATAAATTTGTAGTGTTTATAAAATCTATTATCAAATCTTCCTTTGCCCTTGTTCCAAGACTTGACCTAATCACTCTTCTAACTTCTGCTTTTATACTTTCAACATCTTCGTTTTCTTTTGACTTTTCAAGTATCAAAGATAAAATATAATCTAAATTTATCTCATCAGTTTTTAGAAGATCAATTTGAAACTCAACATCAGAAAAATCAACTTGATTTTCTCCACTTCCAGGATCGCCACCATGTCCAGGATTTATAGTGCTTTGTCTAATATCAACATAAACACTCTTCATATCTTGCATTTGCCTATCGCTTATAATTTTTTCAAAATTTTCAAATTCATCAAAATTTTTAAGTATATTTTCTGATTTTAATAATTCTCCAAAAAGTTTTGCAAATTCTTTTTTATCTGCTTCCAAAACAATCTCAGTTGGCTCTGGGAACTTATCGACTATCTCATTGCAAATATCTACATAACCCTTGATTATCTCTCCACTTTCTTCATCAGTGAAACCATGCATATAATCCTCATAACTTTTTTCTAAAATTATATTTAAACTGTTTTCGTCCCCAAAAGTCTTTATAGCATCTTGAGTTGCCTTTTCTAAATCTCTAAAACAAACAATATTTCCAAAAGTCTTTACGCTATTTAAAATACGATTTGTTCTAGAATAAGCCTGAATAAGTCCATGATACCTAAGATTTTTATCAACAAATAAAGTGTTTAGTGTAGGAGCATCAAAACCCGTTAAAAACATCCCAACAACAATCAATAAATCAATTTTATTTTCCTTAACCTTTAAAGACAAATCTTTATAATAGTTTTGAAATTCGCCGCCACTAGTAGAATAATTAGTTTTGAAATACCCATTATAATCAGAAATTACCTTGTCTAAAAATTCTTTTGCAGTCGAATCCATAGCAGAAACATCAAAATTTTCCTCTGATATTTCTCCAATTGCTCTTTGTTCCTCATTTTCAACAAAACTATAAATCGTAGCAACTCTTAGCTTTTTATCTTCAGGCAAATCTTTTTGTTGTCTTTTAAACTCCTCATAATATAATTTTGCAGCATCGACACTCTGCACAGCAAACATAGCATTAAAACCATTCATCCTTCTATGTTTTAGATCATAATATTCGTTTCTGTGAGTCTTTGTATCAAAAACATCCAAAATATACTTGGTAATCTCTGTAATTCTTTCTGGATGAAGAAGCATTTTGTTTTCTAGTTTTTTTAACTTCTGCTCGTCCTCTTCTTTTTCCGCACTCTTGAACTTGGCAGTAATATTATTATAATCAACCTTGAATTTTAAAACCTTGCCATCACGAATAGCATCAGTAATAACATAACTGTGGAGTTGAGCTCCAAATATACCAGCAGTTGTTTCACCATTAAGAGAATTTTCAGAAAAAATTGGAGTGCCAGTAAAGCCAAATTGATAATACTTTTTAAAAGCCTTTCTTATATTTCTTTGTGCATCTCCAAATTGAGAACGGTGGCACTCATCAAATATAAAAACGCAGTGTTTGTCATAAATTTCATGAGTCTGATTTCTCTTTACAAACTCATTTAACTTTTGAATTGTAGTAACTACAATCCTGTTATCATCCTTTTCAATACATTTTTTAAGCTCTTTTGTATCCTTACTTCCATTTACGCTATCAGGTTGAAATCTTTGATATTCTTTCATAGTTTGATAGTCCAAATCTTTTCTATCAACTACAAAAAACACCTTGTCAATATAATCCAAATCAGTCGCAAGCCTCGCCGCCTTAAAAGAAGTAAGGGTTTTACCAGACCCAGTTGTATGCCAAATAAAACCACCAGCTTCAGGTCTGCCAGCTTTTTTAGCTTCATAACTAGATCTTATCTTCCACAAAATTCTCTCAGTAGCAGCAATTTGATACGGACGCATAATCAAAAGAGTATTACTAACATCAAAAATGCAATATTTAGTGAGAACTTCAAGAATTACACGCTTTTCAAAAAAGGTCTTAGTAAAATCTTCTAAATCACAAATAACCTTATTTTTAGCATCTGCCCATTCGCAAGTAAACTCATAATTATTTTTACTTTGAGCAGCAGTATTTGCAAAATATCTAGTATAGGTCCCGTTAGAAATTACAAAAATTTGAACGAACCTATACAAAGACGCTTCGCTATTAAAACTTTCCTTGCTATATCTGTGGATCTGATTAAAAGCCTCGTGCAAGTCCACTCCTCTTTTTTTAAGCTCAACATGCACAAGAGGCAGACCATTTACTAAAATCGTAACATCATAGCGGTTATTAGCTTTGCCCACACCCTTTACTTGGTTAGTAACCTGCAAAAAATTATTGTGAATATTTTTCTTATCAATAATCTTAATATTTTTTACCTGTCCATCATCAAAAGTAAAATCATAAATATTGTCCTCTTGAATTTTTCTTGTCTTTTCAATCATGCCATCATTTGGAGCATCTAAATATTCAAGCAAAAACCTGCTCCACTCTTCGCTTGAAAAAGACACCTTATTTAATTTTTCAATTTGAGTTTTTAAATTACTATATAAATCTTTATTAGAGCTTAATTTTATGTATTCATAACCTTGAGCGACTAAATTTTCAACCATTTGCCTTTCAAGGTCAGCCTCGCTCTGATAAGATCCATCTCTTGCAACTTGGCTCTTTTCAAAATTTGCTAAAATTATCCCATTATTCATTTCAGCAATTGTAGACTTATCGTAATTTGTAGTTGTTTCAGACATAGCTACTCCTTTCTATTATCTATTTAGGAAAATTTAACAATTTCTCTCTATAATATTCATATTGCTTTTGTCTTAACTCTATTTCTCTTGGCAAACCTTGTGAAATATCATTAATCAAAGTCTCAAAATTATCAAGAATAGAAACCACATACTCTTGAACCTCTAAAGACGGAACTGGTATTTTAATCTTTGAATACCTAGAAATCCATAACCTTTTATGTTCACTAATATCAATATTTATAGTCGTCATATAATAATAACAATACCTAAAATTTATATTATTTTTAGCTTTTAAAATTTTCATAGCAGATGATTTAACCTTAAAATCAAAATCAACCCAGTGTTTTCCAGAAGTAAAATCATCAAATATAACAACTGGACTATTCTTATCAGCTCTGTAAATTCCTTCTTCTTCATCGGTAAAGCCAAGTATAAAAGTTTTTCCAGCAGTCAATACTGGTGTATTATATTCATCTTTATATTCTGTTGTTTTAACAATATATTTTGATGGTTGTTCATATTCTAATAAATCATCTAACTTTTTCCATTCAATATCATATAAATCAATGCCAACAAGTTCGCAAGCTTCTTTTAGTATACTAAAGTAGTTTTTAGATACTATTGCTTGCTTGCTTTAAAATCAGATATATCTTCAAATGTCAAGAGTTTTTCACGATAATATTCATATTGTTTTTGCCTTTCTTCAATCTCTTTTGGCAGCAAACCCTGAGTTTCAGAAAGCAAATTTTGAAATTTATCCAAAACCTCAACAACTTTACTTTGAACTTCAAGCGGTGGTAAATTAATTTTAATTTTATTTAAAATATCCTGTGTTAAACTCGGTCTTGTGGTATTAGTGCTTAAAGCATTTAAATCAACAGTTTTCATAAAATAATAAAAATATTTTGGAATAATCTTACTTTCATCAATCTCTGTATAAAAAATTGTATCTACATTCCAAAAGGCTTTATCTAAATAAAAAACATTTTCTATTGAACCTTTTCTCGGTATAAGAACACTTGGCTTATCATATGAACATTTATCAACATTAACATCCATATAGCCTCCGCTTCCGTATACTGGAATATTTCCTTTATTTAGTTTTTTCCAATCTTTACCATTTTTTATTTTTACAATATCTTCAAGTCTTAAATTTTCCAATTCGTATTCTTTATCTTCTAAAGAATCTAATTTATCAGATAATTTTTTTAAGGAATCTTCACTTAATAAGTCATCTCTATAATATTCGTACTGTTTAGTACGATTTTGTAATTCAGCCTGTAATTCAGTAACATATTCTGTAAAATTGTCGAGTATTTTTACTATTTTTTCTTGAGTTTCAATTGACGGAATCGGTATTTCTACCTTTTTCATTAAATCTTTTGATACATTAAATCTAGTAACTCCTGAAGCTGTCTTTATAATTTTTTTTCTTAAATTTATCGATCTAAATAAATGTTTTGCAAAGTTTGGTAACAATAAATTTGAATTATTTAATCTAAGAAAAAAACAAAAACTATTTAAATAAACATCTTCTTTAAGCTCATTAGTTATAACTGAAGACATACCACATTCATCTGCAGTCTCAGACGATCCAGTAAATAATATATCTCCATACTTTAACTTTCTTTGATTTTCATGTTTTCCTATTCTAACCTTATCTTCAACATTTAATTCAGTTGCTGGATTTGAATATACATTTTTATAAGTAATAAATTTTGCGTTACCGTCTACAAAATCTTCTTTCTTTCTTCCTGTTATTCCACCATAAATTTGTCCGATTTCCCCAAGTTTCTTCCATTCAACTTTTTCATTTTTCAAGAGTTCATCTATCTTACTCATCTTCAAGCTCCTTTACGATCCTATCTATTGAAGCTCTAAGCTTATCTATTTTTGCCACTGTTTCTTCTATTTCCTTGTTTAAAACTTTTATATCTATTTTTTCTCTTGTGTCTTCTTTTTCCACATAGGTTGAAACAGAAAGGTTGTAGTCATTTTCTACTATTTCTTCTATATCTACATATCTTGAAAAGTATTCTTTTTCTCCCCTATTTCTAAATTCATCAACTATAGCCTTGATATTTTTTTCTTCTAAGATATTGTTGTTTGTTTCTTTTTTAAATTCTTTAGTCGCATCAATAAATAAGATTTTATTTTCTGTTTTATTTTTTGCCATTACTAAAACGCAGGTTGCTATTGATGTGCCAAAGAAAAGATTTTCTGGCAACTGGATAACGCAGTCTATAAAGTTATTATCTATAAGATATTTTCTTATTGTTTTTTCTGCTCCCCTTCTGTAAAAAATTCCTGGAAAGCAAACAATTGCCGCTCGTCCCTTGCTTGATAAATAGGCTAGTGAGTGCATAATAAATGCGTAGTCTGCATAAGATTTTGGTGCTAATTTTCCAGCTGGTGCAAATCTTTCATCATTTATCAAGGTTGGATCTTTATCTCCTATCCATTTAATTGAATAAGGTGGATTTGAAACAATTGCATCAAAGGGTTTTTCATCGCCATGCAGAGGATTAATTAATGTATCGCCTCTTTTGATTGAAAAGTTATTATAATTTACATTATGTAAAAACATGTTCATCCTAGCCAAGTTGAAATTTGTCATGTTAATTTCTTGTCCAAAAAAACCTTCGTCAATAATATTTTGGTCGAATTGTTTTTTCATTTGAAGCAGTAGGGACCCACTTCCACATGTTGGATCATATACCTTGTTAACGTTTGTTTTTCCGTCCATTACAAGCCTTGCTAGAAGTTTTGAAACTGTTTGTGGTGTGAAAAATTCTCCTCCGGACTTTCCTGCATTGCTGGCATAGTTTGAAATTAAATATTCATAGGCATCTCCGAAAGCATCTATGTCATTATTTTGGAAATTTTCAAAGTTTATTCCTGCTATTCCTGTTAATATGTCTGCTAGTCTTTTATTTTTTTCTGCTACTGTTCCGCCAAGTCGGTTGCTTGTTGTGTCTACATCTTCGAATAATCCTTTGATATCATCTTCTGATTCATAGCCTATTGCACTGGCTTCAATTGATTTAAATATATTTGCTAGGTCTGTGTTTAGATTTTCATTAGTTCTTGCAGTTTTGACAAGGTTTTCAAATAGTTGACTTGGCAATATAAAAAATCCTTTATCTTCAACTGTGCCTGGTCTAAAGTCCTCTTCTGCTTCTTCATCAGAAAGTTCTGCATAGTCAAAGGATAAATCTCCTGCTTCGTGTTCAGCAGAGTTAAAAAATTCTGTTATGTTTTCTGAAATAAATCTATAAAATAGTATTCCTAATATGTATTGTTTGAAATCCCATCCGTCAACTGCCCCACGAACATCATCTGCTATTGCCCAAATTTTTCTGTGCAGTTCTGATCTTTGTGCCGTTTCATTATTCTCTTTTGCTAAATCTGACATGTCTACCTCACTTTACTTTTGTCTTTAAATCAAGTATTTATAATTTTCTAAATTACTTATAAAAGATCTTTAACTTTCATTATAACAAGTTTTTAAAAATTAAGCCCCTTTTATGCCTAAAAGAAGTTTAAAGAACTAATACTTTAATATAAATATTTAAATGTGAATTAACTTATTGTTGCAATTTAGATTATTTTTAAATATTTAATATACAAATATATTTTTAAAATTTTATAAATAAAAAATCCTTATTCTTTAAATTTTGAATAAGGATTTCTTTTATATATCTTATTTTTATATTTCTACTTTTAAAAATTTTTTTGCAAGAAATATTTTTGCTCTTGTTTTATCTCTAGCTAATAAAAGATTTTTATTAAAATCTCCATAGATTGGTAGATGTGATAGTATAACTTTTTTTGCTCTAGACTTATTTATTAATTCTATTACATCATTAATATTCATATGACCACTACTAGATCCGTCTGCATCTTCATATAAACTACACTCTGTTATTAAAAGATCTGCATTTTTTGAAAATTCTATTAATCCATCATCCAGGCTCGCATCGGCTGTATAGACTAATGATCTGCCTGCGTGTTCGCAACGAATTGCAAGACAATCTACGGGATGTTTTGTTTTATAAAATTTAATGTCTACTCCATTTATTTTTATTTTAGATTTTTCATTTATTTTTATTACATTGTTGCTGGGAAAACTTTCAAAATCTTTTATAAAAAATTCATTATCTAAACTATAGATATTTAATTTTTGATCAGATTCTCCTATTAGACTTTTTACATATCTGTTGTAGATAAATACTCCTATATCACTAAAGTGATCCCAATGATAATGAGATAAGATTATATTATTAATTTCTGTTAGATTGCAATAATTTTGAACTACAGAGCTGCTTGCTGCTCCGCAATCTAGTAAAATCTTTTCTTTTCCAACTTCTAATAGATAAGAAGATGTTGCTTCATTTTTTGGAGCACTTCCTCCGTAATATCCAATTACATTTAATTCCATCTTTATGCCTCTTTTAGTCTAGAATATTTTAATATCATTTTTGTGTAGTCACTTTGTGGATCTAAAAAAACTTCTTCTGTATTTCCTTTTTCTACAATCTTACCTTCTTTCATAACAATGACTTTATCGCTCATATATTTCACAGTTGCTAGATCATGTGATATAAATAGATAGCTTATAGAAAATTCTTTTTGTAAATTCTTAAGTAAGTTTAGGATTTGAGCTTGCACGCTCACATCCAAGGCTGAAACGCATTCATCGCATATGATATATTTAGGATTTAATAGCAATGCTCTAGCAATAGCAATTCTTTGGGCTTCTCCACCACTTAATTCTTTTGGATATTTATATAAATAACTTTTATCCAAGCCTATATATTCTATCATTTTCTCTATTTTTTCTATACTTTCTTTTTGATTGTAATCTTCTAGAACACATTTCATTGGTTCTTCTAAAATTTTAGAAACTTTGTAATATGGATTCATTGATTCAACTGGTGATTGAAATATAAATTGAACATTTTTCCTGTACTCTTTGTATTGTTCTTTATTTAGTTTTTTTATTTCAATATCATTATAAAATATCTCACCACTTGTAGGATTTTGTAAGCCCCCTATAATCTCTGCAAGAGTAGTTTTACCACTACCACTTTGGCCAACTATTCCGACTATTGTGTTTTCTGGAACCTCCAAGCTTACATTATCTACAGCTGTAAAATATTTTTTATTTAAAATAGAAAAATTTTGACTCTTATATTTTTTTATTATATTTTTTACACTAAGCATCTTATACCTCAGTTTTTAAATAGCCTCTGATATCTTTTAATGGTTTAGTTTTATCTTGATCAAACTTAACATTTACATCTAATAAGGCTTTTGCATAATCTGATTTTGGGTTATTAAAAATATTTTCAACCTTACCCTTTTCTTGAACAACTCCATTGTAAATTACAAGGACATTCTCACAATAATTTTTTATAAGAGATAAATCATGAGAAATTATTACCATAGAATTCTTTGTTCTTTCATGATTTTTTCTAAGTAATTCCATAACTTGATATTGAATTTTTGGATCTAGAGCAGTTGTTGGCTCATCTGCTATAAATAATAGTGGGTCAACCATAAGTGCTGTAGCTATATTTACTCTTTGTTTTAGTCCTCCTGATAACTCATTTGGATATAAAGACATTATATAGTCAGGATCATCTATCCCAACTAGCTCTAAAAGATCTAGCGCTTTTTCTCTTGCTTCTTTTTTATTTCCTAGTTTATGATCAATAAATCCATCTGATATTTGATCTTGGATTTTTATAAGTGGATGAAGATATTCTACGGTATTTTGAGCTATATAACCAACATTTTCTCCTATTAGTTTTTTACTTTTATTTCTAGAAATATCATATACATCTTTCCCAAATAAAGAAATTTTTTCATAGCTTGCTTTTAAGCCTTTAGGCAAAAATCCCAGAGACGTTTTTACCAATAAACTTTTCCCAGAACCGGATTCACCAATAATTCCAAGACTCGATCCCTTTTCTATAGAAAATGAAATATCATCCAATAATTTTTCCTTGTCTTTATCTAATACTGATAAATTACTTACTTCTAAAATGTTCGTCATTTTTCATTCCTCAAAACTAATTTATCATTTAAGCTATCTCCAATAAATATAAACCCTAAATTTAATAAAATTAAGCTTATTCCCGGTGGCAAAATAATATGTGGATATATTAATGCAAATTTTTGGGCCTCTTTTATCATCAAACCAAGACTTGCATTTGGAGGCTGTATTCCTAGTCCTAAAAATGATAAACTCGATTCTATCATTATTGCTGCTGAAATATTTGATGAAATTTGTGTCACTATTTTTGGAAGTAGCAAGGGAAATATATGGTGTATAACTATATTAAATTTACTCATTCCATAACTTCTTGCTGCCTTGATAAAAGAATTGTTCCAGTTTTCTTTTATTGTCGTATAGCTAAGCTTTGAATATACAGGAAGCATCATAATTCCTATTGCTATTACTGTGCTTCTAACTCCTTTCCCCAATATAAAAACAATTAACATTGCTATTAAAATACCAGGAAATGCAACTAATCCATCTATAAAGTTCATAATTAAATTTTTTATAGTTTTTGAAGAAATAGCTGCTATTATTCCAATAATTATTCCCAAAAAAGCTCCAACAAAAACTGAACCCACTCCAACCGAAAAAACAGCTCTCATAGAAAACATAATCCTAGCTAAGTTATCTCTTCCAAAATGATCTGTTCCTAAAATATATTTTCTAGAAGGCCTAGCAAATTTATTTGCTAAATCAGTTTCTGTTGGACTTACTGAGTAAAAAAATCCAATTATAAATAAGAAAAAGAAGATTCCAACTAAAGCCAATCCTATAAATAAAGAGATATTTGTACTTTTGTCATCTTTTAAAATTCTATTTACTGATTTCATTTACTTATCTCCATTTTTATAGATTTATTTAAAGAACTTGATATAATATCTGTAATTATAGAAATTATTACAACCATTGATGTTATGAATAATACAATTCCTTGTAACAAAATTATATCCCTTTGCTCAACGCTAACAACAAGCAATCTTCCAATGCCTGCCAATGAAAAGACTGTTTCAATTACAGCTGTTCCTCCAAAAAGATTTGCAAATTGCAATCCTGTAAGAGTGATTGGTGCTATTATTGCACTTTTTAATGCATATTTAAAAATTATCTTTTTTGAAGAAAGACCTCTAATTCTTGCACTTAAAATATAGTCTGAATCTAATACATAAATCATTGAACTTCTAACTTGCCTAATTAATGGCCCCATTTGCCCTAAACTAAGTACCACGGCAGGTAAAATAATATTATAGATATTTTTAGATAACTTGTTCGAGAAATCTATAGAGGGAGTGATTGGAAATATCTTTAACCTAGCTGCTAAATAAGTTAAGGCTATCATCCCCAGCCAAAAACTTGGCATAGCTGTTGATATCTGGGTAAGCAATCTTATTATATGATCAAAAGTCTTTCCCCTTTTTAAAGAAGCTAAAGTTCCTAATAATATAGAAACAAAAAAAGTTATAATTATAGAAGTACTTGCCAGTAAAAAAGTGCTAGGAAGCCTTTCATGAATTAAGCTGTTTACACTTTTACCAAAATAATAACTTTTTCCCAAATCACCTCTTATAGCATTTGAAATCCATTCTATATATTGAATATAATAAGGTCTATTTAATCCCATAGACTCTCTTAATTTTTCTACATTTTCAGCAGATGCTTCAGTTCCTAATATTAAAGTTGCAGGATCTGCAGGTATTACTTTTAATATTAAAAAAGTTAAAATAGAAACAATAAATATTAACAAAAATCCCTGCAAAATCCTCTTAATAGTATAATCAAACATAATTTTATTTAAATTTTAAATCTCTTAGTCTATAAATATCTATCGGATAACTTTTATATCCACTTAATGAGTCTTTCATAGCAGTTATAATTACAGGTGATTGAATATATAAAGCTGGAACCTCTTCAGATAAAATTCCTTGCAATTCCTTATACATTTCTATTCTTTCTTTTTCATCCATAGTTTTTGGAGCTGTCTTTAGTATCTCATCAATTCTTGGATTAGAAAAGTTTACATAGTTTTCTGGACTATCAGATTCATATCTTGCTAGCCATTGGTATGGATCAAGTCTTCCAGTATGACCAACTACTGTTAAATCATAATTTCTTCCTTGGTAAACACTTTCTAACCAATAAGCCCACTCTACAATTTCTATTTCACAATTTATATTTATAGCTTTTAAATCTTCAGCAATTAATTGTCCTGCATCTACATAATCTGGGTAATCTTTTGGTAGATACATCTTTAATGTAAATCCATCTGGATAACCTGCTTCTGCCATCAATTTTTTTGCAGAATCAAGATCATAGCTTAAACTTTTAGAATAATCAACGTATTCTTTTAGAATAGGTGGATAATGGGATCCAATTTTTTCTCCATATCCATACCAAACATTTTCAATTAAAGAATCTTTATTTACTGCTTTTGTTATAGCTTGACGAACCTTTTTGTTTGATAAGTACTCATTTTTATTATTCATAGCCATTAATTGAAGTCCATTTTTCGAATTTTCTTCAATTTTATATCCATCAATTGACTTTACCATCTCTACTTGCATACCATCTATATCAGCAATATCAATTTCGCCAGATTCTAATGCTAAAATTTTTGCTTGAGGATCTGGTATAGTTTTCATAACAACTTTTTGAATATTTGCTTGAGATGGTCCATCATCAAATTTTTTTAAAACTAATTTTTCTTGAGGAATCCATTCTTCAAGCATATATGCACCTGTTCCTACTGGATTATTTTTTAAATCAGAAGCAGATGAAACTTCTATAATTGCAGCCCATGGATAAGCAAATTTTGAAAGTAGTTCAACGTCTAATTCTTTAGTTAAAAATTTAATCTCATCGTCTGATAAAACTTCGATACCTATTATATTTTCATAATCGCTAGCTCTTGGAGAATCAGTATCTTTTAATCTTTCAAAAGATGCCTTAACTGCCTCAGCATTAAATTCTTTTGCATTGTGAAATTTAATGTCTTTTTTTAATTTAAAAGTAATATCCAGACCATCATCACTTATTTCCCAAGACTCAGCAAGAGCTGGTTCGTATTTTCCATCACTTGAAACATCAACCAAAGTATCATAAATATTACTTGTAATTTGAAAGGTACTTGCTGCTGTTGTTCTTTGGGGATCTAGTCCATCTGGATCAACAGAAATAGCAAAATTTAATAAATCATTCTTTCCTTCTTGACTGTCCTTACTTTCAATCTTGTCTGTACTTTCTTCACTTTTAGATTCACTATTATTTTGGCATCCAACAAATATCATAGGAATAGTCAAAATAAGTAAAAAAATTAAAAACTTACAATTCTTCTTCATAATTCCTCCATTAAAATTAAAACTTAACAAATCATATCTAATGATATTTATTAAAGATAAAGTCACTATATTATAGTTACTTAAAATATGTAAATTTAAATATCTTTAGATATTTTAATATAAACTCTATACATTTTAACATATTTCTATTAAAACTTAATACTAAAAAGTAAGTCAATAAACTTGTTCATTTTTTACTTTCTCATCTTTGAAAGAATCTATAAATTATTTCATAATTACTTGATCTGATACATAATCTTCTTTCATTGATTTTTTATATATTTTTGGATTTTTTGGTATTTCCACAGCTGTATCTACATAATCTCCACGACTCCAGAAGCGTCTGTTTCCATATTTGTATTTTAAATTTGCGTGCCTATCAAATATTGTTAAACTATTTTTCCATTTTAAATATCTAATTATTTATGAAATAATATAATTTGGTAGTATTTCTGCTAACATAAAGATTAACCTGGGCATACTTCTGCTTATATTATATTCACTTCTTTTCAAATAAATAACTCTTAATGTTGCTCACATTTCTAATCTTTTGATCTCATAAATTACTTTTCTTCTATATTTTATAGCAAATACTACATGATATTTAAAATTCCATCTTGTGTGTGATAAACTGTGTGTATGAGTTAGACTCATAAAAACCTCCTGTTATTTTGTGTTCTGGTAAACTACAAATTTATTTTAACATGGAGGTCTTTTTTATATTTGTTTTTCATCGCTAAAGCTAAATTGAACCCCTGGTCCA
>NZ_HE978580.1:381955-407298 GCF_000311865.1 Peptoniphilus obesi ph1
CCAACCAGGGGTTTTCTAATTACAAAAAAAAGAAGCCTCCGTGGCTTCTATTTTATTATCCCTATTTCTTTGTAATATCTCATTGCCCCGTCTGCTACTGGCAGGTCTGCTATGTCTTTTAGTGCATCTTCAACTTTTATTTCTTTTAAGCTTTTATTGTTTTCTGCTAGGGCATCTTTGTTTTCCCAAAATGACTTTGTCATTTGATATACTAGTTCATCGTCTAAGTCTGCTCTTGTATAAAGTAGCATTTTTATGGCTGATGTATTTATATCTTCTTCATTGTTGTATGAGCCTGCTTTTATTGTGTAGCTTGTGTACCAAGGGTATTTTGTTTTTAATTCTTCTATAAAATCTTTTGGTATTTCTAATATTTTAGCATCTGCTGATCTTGTGATTTCTGTTACTGATGCTGCTGGAACTGCTGACATTATCCAAACTCCATCTAGTTTTCCAACTCTCATCAGTTCTGCTGATTCTGATGGTGCAACATTTTCTAGTTTTAAATCATTTCTATTTAAGTCTGCTATATCAAGATGGGCTAGGGTTTCGCTTTCTGTTGTGGAACCTGTTGCTCCTGCTGAAAAGTTTTTTCCTTGCAAATCTTTTACCGTATTTATATTTTGATTATTTCTTACAAGAACTTGGTTTGGATTTAGGTAAAGTCCTGCTATTACTCTTATATCTTTATTTTCTCTTCCTTTAAATATATCTTGTCCATGATAGGCTTGGTAGATTATTGAACTTACCCCAAGGCTTACTTCTGCATCTTTATCATAGATTATATTTAAGTTATCTACTCCACCATTTGATGCTTCAGAGAAAAATCTCGTTCCTTCTATATTTTCTGACCAAGTTTGTGCTAGTGAATACCCAAGTCCATACAAGGCACCGCTTGTTGATGCAGTTGGTATTCTAACTACATTTTCATTTTTCTTACAGCCTACTAAAAGTAATAGGCAGAAAAATATTGAAATTATTTTTTTATTTATATTTTTATGCATGGGAAAGCTTCCTTTCAAATAATATTAGTCCAGTTATTAGGATTATAGAAATTATGTCTGTTTTTAGATTCGGATCTATAAATAATATTCCTCCTATAAATAAAAGAATGTTTAAATATTTTTCTTTTTTAAATAGGTAGCCTGAATTTGCAAATGTTATTGCCAAAATTCCAATCACTGCCCCTAAAATTATTCTAATTGTTACTAAAAATTCGCCTGATTGTAATAAAAGAGCTTCATTATTGATAAAGAAAAATGGCAAAATAAATCCAGCTAGTCCTAATTTTATCGCTATCATTGAAGTTTTAAACATGTCTGATCTTGCAATCGAACTTGCAACATAGGATGATATTGCAACTGGTGGTGTAATATTTGCAAGGCAGGCATAGATCATGCAGAATAAATGAGCTGCTATTGGACTTGCTCCGCATTTTATTAAAATTGGTACTGCAACTGAAACTACAATTACATAGGCTGCAACTCCTGGAACTCCAACTCCCAATACAACTGATAAAATCATTACCATAAAGGCTCCGAAATAAATATTAGTAGACTTTACTAGGCTAAGAACAAGTCCTCCAAAGTTTAGTCCTAGTCCTGTTAAAGATACTGTTCCAATTATTAACCCAATCAAGATGCAGGCCACACAAACTTTTAGTGCAGAACTTGCTCCGTCCACTGCAGCATCTACTACATCTTTTAAACTCATTGCCGTTTCTTTGTTTAAGTATGATGAAATAATTGTTGCAAAGATTCCATACACTGCACAATCGATTGGCGAATAAGATTTTGCCATCATAAATAACAAAAGAAAAAGTGGAATTAATAAGTGCCATCTTGCTTTTAATATTTTTTTATAGTCTTTGTTTTCTACTTCAGTTTTTAGATTTAATTTTTTTGCTTCTAAGTGAACTGCAAGAAGCAAACTCATGTAATATAAAAAGGCTGGAATTATTGCAACTTTTACAACATCAATGTAGGGAATTTGTAAAAATTCTGCCATTACAAAGGCTGCTGCTCCCATTATCGGCGGGCAAAATTGTCCCCCGGTTGATGCAACTGCTTCTACGGCTGCTGAAAACTCTTTTGAATAGCCAAGTTTTTTCATCATTGGTATTGTTATTGTTCCAGTGGCAGCGACATTTGCAACCGCTGATCCATTTATCATTCCCATCAAGGCTGAGGCTAGAACTGCAACTTTTGCTGGTCCTCCTGTTGTTGATCCTATTAAGGCTAGTGAAATATCGTTTATGAAATCAGAAAATCCACTATATTTTAAAAATGATCCAAATACAACAAACAAAAATATGTAGCTGGCACAAACTCCAACGCTAATTCCAAATATTCCGGAATTGCCCCAGACAAAATAATTTAAAATTCTTTTTATTGAAAATCCTCCGTGGGCTAGAGGTCCTGATAAAAATTTTCCCCAATATAGGTAGCTTAGGAAAAATAAAACTAAGTAAAAAAGATTTTTATTTACCTTAAATCCTAAGTATAGGATTAAAATTAGACTAAGTCCCGCAACAAAGAGGTCTAGATTTTCTGTGTAGGCTCCTCTTTGAGATATAATCGGATAATTTATTATTATGTAGGAAAAAGTAAACACTGAAAGCCCTGCCAGTATTATTTTTATTAGATTTGATTCCTTTCCATCTTTTAATAGCAAAAAAGATAGGACTAAAACAAACATTACATGGATTGATCTAAGATTCATATCTTGCACATATATAAAACTGACCATCACTATTTGTAAGATAACCCAGATAAATAAAAGGGTTCTTATAAATTTATTGTCTTTTGAAAAATTAATTTTTTCCACTTTATTTTCCTTTCAATTCTTAAAATTTATCTTATTATTAAATAATATATGCAATAAAAAAAATCTCAAGCCTAAACTCGAGATTTTTTTATTATATTTATTTTTTATAATTAATCTTCAACATTTACTACTATTGAACCGTAGCCTTTAGCTTTTCTTTTATAAACAATTTCTACCCTGTCAGTTTCGGCATTTAAAAATACGTAGAAATTATGGTTTAAAAGTTCCATTTGAAGGATTGCTTCTTCTTCCATCATAGGGCTTAAGTTAAACTCTTTTCTTCTAATAATTTTTCCTTCTTCTTGGCTAGATTCTTCTTCAAAACTTTCAATATTTTCAAATCTTATAGTTTCTGAATTATCTTGATATCTTCTTTTTAATCTAGTTTTATATTTTCTAGTTTGTCTTGATAGAGCATCTACAGCCTTATCAATTGATTCATACATATCTTGTGTAGTTTCTTCTGCACGAAGGATTGTACCTGGCAAAAATATTGTAACTTCAACAGTTTGTCCATTCTTTTGAGTAGAAAAAACTGCTCTTGCTCTTACCTCTTCATTAAAATATTTATCGATTTTTGATAACTTTTCGTTTGCCCTATCTTTTAGAGCTTCTGTTAAATCTATGTTTTTTCCTACTAATTCAAGTTTCATTAAACCAACCTCCTATTTTGCATTAATTATTCTGTATTAAATTGTTACCCTAATTTTTGAATAGTATTCAACAATTTATTCCTGTGGATAGTGTGGATAAGTCTGTGTGGAATATGTTTTTACTAGGATTTGACTGTGGATTGTTTTAAATTTTATTTAATTTTAGGATTTTTTTCTATGATATAATATAGCTGTATAGATGGAGGAAATGATTTGAAAATTAAAAATAAAAATATAAATCTAAAAAGACCAATCGGCATGAGAACAATAAAAACAGCACTTGCTGTTACCATTAGTCTTTATATTTCTCAAATGTTAAATTTAGGAGCTCCTATTTTTACTGCAATAGCTTCAATTTCAACAATGAAAGCTTCCATTAGTGAAAGTTTTAATGACGTTTCTAGAAGACTTTTCACTGCTGTTTTTGGAGTTGTTCTTGGTTATTTATTTTCTTTAATCCCACTCGGAGAAGAATTCCTTCCACTATTAGCTGGAATTGGAATTATCATAATAATTTATATGCTACAAGTTTTAAATTTAAAAAGAATGATTATTTTATCTTGTATAGTTTTTGTTGCATCTCTTTGTGCAGAATCTAACAAGCTAGTTTATGGAATAAATAGAATTATCGGAACTTTTGTCGGCATAGCTGTTTCTGTTCCTATAAATTATTTAATTTCTGCACCAAATTTGTCTCAAAACTATTTAAGACAGGCAAAATCTTTGACAGAACTTTCAAAAATGTTTTTGCTTGAACTTATTACAAAAAGTGACCACAAGATTACTGATTTTGAAATTGAATATAACAAATTAAATGAAATATATAAAACAATAGTTTCAGAAAAATCTATGCCAGTCCATGGAGAACTGCTCCCTGTTACGACAGAAAAGATTATGAAATTATTTGATGATATTAGCTTTAGGTTTCATATCCTAAATTCGATTAAAGAAAGGCCCCATGTTGAAAAAGAAAGCCAAGAAATGGTTGAAAGTTTGCTGAGGCTAAATATTTTTACTGAAGGCCAATTAGAAGGCGACCTAAATTCAGTTTATAATTTCCATATAAAGAAAATAATTTCTAATCTGAATGAACTTGAAAAAATAATAGGTGATAATTATGAACATGAATAATTTAAAATCTGCTAGAAATAAATTTAAACTAGCTCAAAAATTATTAATAAATATAGATTCTTTTGTTGAACTTGCAGAAAATGCAAACCAAGAATTGATTAATTTTATTGAAATGATCAATGGAAAAAGCTTAGTCAAGGAGCACATAGCTTTTGATTTAAGTGAAGATAAACTTTTGATTGTAAATAATATAAAGAAATACCTGCCTGAACTTTTTAATCAGGTTTATATAGACAAGCTTGCAGAAGATATTTTAGCTTCTTATCCGAGTCTTATAAGTATCGGCGAATATGACGGAGAAAAAACGCCTGTCTATGATAATTTTATGCAAAAATCTTATGATATTTATAATCTCGATATGGAAGATTTTACTAATAAGATATTTCTTGCAAGAATCATAGAAATTGATGGATATAAGTTTATTATCTCTTTTGTCAGCCAATTTGAAGAAATGCAAAAAGATTTTTTCTTAGATAGTCTTAGACAATTGTTTTTCTACAAAGGTTTTTACGAATTTAGGGACAATGATCAAGTTTTTGAAATGCAAAATTTCTTAAAAAAATCCTTTCTCGACATCCTAATTGCTTATACTATGGAACTTACAAGTAAAATCCAATTAAAAGACAATAAACTTTTGGATGAAAGAGAAAATAATATCTCTACTAAGCTTTTCTCAGACCCAAACGATAGGGAAATTTTTAAAGCTTATAGTCAAGAAATGAGCAAGAAATATGATCTTAGTCAAGCAAATATTGTCTTTATTTTTGATGATATGGTAAAGCTTCTTGGAAAGCCTGATATAGACCTTTCTGATCCAAATTCTTATAATATAGAAGATATTATTGGAACTACTTGCAAGAGTGGCAACTTTTTTATTGATGCTCAGATAAAAGAAGTCGTAAATATTTTATATGATTTCTTCTCATTTGCGAAAAATAAAAATACAAAGTTTGAAAAGCCTTTTAAAGAAATAGAATATGTATCTCAAAATATTTTTACCTATATAAATTATCTTAAAAGCTCTGATACAGGTCTTTATTTCGACCAAAATCTTTTAAATATTTTGGGTAATTTTAAATCTTGTAAATTTTTAGATGATTTTTATGTTTTTGTAAATACAATAACTGAATCCACTCTTACTTTTAATAAGCATTTTGATTCTATAACTCAATCTGGCATAGATAGACTAGCTTATGTTTTGGAACTTGAACCTATAAAAGATGTAAAAAATCCTAATCTTAACCACTATCCTATTCTTGAATATTTTTTCAATTTTTTAAATAAGAAAGCTCTTATTGAAGGCAAGGACAAGGAAATCAATTTTTCAGATGATATTAATAACTTTTTATATCTTAAAAATAAGGAAAAGATGGCTATTTTTATCTACTACTTTTTAGACAAGGACTTTATGTTAAGCTTCCTTAAAGAATCAAAGTATGAGGATATAATTTCTAGCCTTGTTAAGATAATTAGGGGCATAAAAAAAGACAGTCTATCTACTGATAAACTATCTTTAACTCGACTTGATAAATTTAGTATTAAATTGCTCGCTTCTGTCAATATGATAAAATTTGACAATAGAAATCTTGTCTTGACTCAATTGGGCAAAGATATGTATGATTATTATTTGAATAATGTAGAAAAAAATAATGTTATAAATATAAATAATTATTTAAAGTAAAGAGGTAATATGGAAAAATTTAATTTATTTCTTAAAAAGAATGTAAATAATCGATTTTTAATTTTTTTAGATAAACTTATGTATCGGTTTACAGACCACAAGGTTACCCAGATTGGAGCATCTTTAGTATATTTTGCTATACTTTCGATTTTCCCTTTTATAATCGCCTTGTTAAACCTTCTAAATTATGCAAAATTTTTCAAATCAGAGCAATTATTTTCTTATATAAATTTGCTGCCAGCTGATATAGGAAATATAGCCTATAAATTTATAGAAGAAATTTCGACATCATCTTCTTCTGGTCTATTATCAATCTCAATCATAGCCGGTCTTTATACTGCATCTGGGATTTTGCACAAGCTAATCACCAATATAAATCTGGCTTATGGTTTTAAAGATGATAGAGGATTTATAAAACTAAGGGCAATGGCTCTTTTATTTACAATTGCTCTTATGTTTATAATTGCTCTTGTTTTAATGGGCCAAGTTTTTGGAGAAATTGTGACAAAATTAATTATAGAATACCTGGATTTAGAAGCTCATTCACATATATTTATACAAATTTCTTTTTTTGTAATTTCTATTGTGGCGCTCTTCCTTGTAATCTCATTATTATATAGACTTTCTCCAGTAAAAACTGTTAAACAATTGATAACTTATAAGATGGTTCTTCCAGGAGCTGCTTTTACAACAATTGCTACAATAATTGCATCTAAACTCTTTTCATTTTATGTGAAAAATTTTGCTAAATATTCTGTAACTTATGGTTCACTTGCCGGGATAATTATTATGCTGATTTGGATGTGGATTATATTTATAATAATCCTACTTGGGGCTGAAATTAATGGGACAATTTTTTCTATGAAACATTTTAAAGAACATAGCTTGTGGCCAAGAAATGATTCAGTTATTAAAAATAAGATAAGACAAGATGATATGATTTAATAAATCTGATTAAAATAATTAAATAATCGATGGACTAGCTGCTATTAAGGCAGCTATTTTTATTTGATTTTTATCTTTTATTATTTTTGCTATTTCACTTATGGTTGCAGCACTTGTTATAACATCATCTACAATTATTATATTTCCATCAATCTTTCTTGTGATTTCAAAAGCATTTTCTATGTTTTTCTTTCTATCATTTTGGTTTGCAAGCCTTACTTGTTGCTGGGTGAATTTTGATTTTTCTATTGGTTTTATCAGTTCTAAAAAAGTGTTGTCTGCTATTTCCTTAGCTATGAGTTCAGCCTGGTTATATCCTCTTAATTTTAAATCTTTTTTGTGCATTGGAACAAAACTTATGTATTTATAATCTTTTATTATTTTTGATTTTAAAAGCAAATCTGTCATTATATCTGCAAGAATTTTATAATAATAAGTTTTATCCCTAAATTTAAAATCTATAATAATATCTTTTATCAGAGATTTGTATTCGCAAGCGATTAAAAGTTCATCAAGAATGTCTACTTCCTGATTAAATTTCACGCCAAATCCTATATTGTCTAGGCAATTTTGGCAAAGATCAAATTTTACTGGATCCTTCGATCCACAATAAAGACACTTAGTCATTTTCTAATTTTTCCTTTAGCTTTGAATTTCTCTTGTTTACATGGTTATTTTTTACCATCATCTGCAAATATTTATATTGGCCCACAAGGACAACTAATTTTTTCGCCCTGGTTATGGCAGTATAAATTAAATTTCTTGTAAGCAATAAGGCTGGTGCAAAATGAATTGGTATAACTACAACATCAAACTCCGAGCCTTGGGACTTATGGATTGTGCAGGCGTAGGCCAACATGAGTTCTGAAAGGTCTTCATATTCATACTTTACAAGTTTTACCTCGTCATATCTTACATAAAGTTCATTTTCAGATTCGTCAATTTTCTCTATATATCCAATATCTCCATTAAAAACGCCTTCGCCTTCTTCCATATATTCGCTAGACTCTATCTTGTATTCAAGATTGTAGTTGTTTTTTATATGCATAACCTTGTCGCCCAGCCTAAATATTTCAGACCCGTATTTTATTTCCTGACCCTTTGGATTTAAAACAGCTTGGAGTTTTTTATTTAGATTATTTACTCCTGCCGCTCCCTTTTTCATTGGAGCAAGAACTTGTATATCTGAACTATCTATATTGTAATAGCTTGGAAGTCTCTTGCTGACTAAGTCGATTATAATATCAGAACTTTTGTTTTGGTCTTCTTCTGCTATCATAAAGAAATCTTTTGAGTTTGTAATTTCTGGCATCTGCGCCTTGTTGATAAGATGTGCATTTTTTACAATCATAGATTCCTGAGATTGCCTAAAAATTTCTGTTAGATTTACAGTTGGGATTTTTTTTGATTCTATTAAATCTCCAAGAACATTTCCCGCTCCAATTGATGGAAGCTGGTCCTTATCACCAACTAAAATCAACCTGGTGTCATCTTTTAAGGCTTTTAAAAGAGAATTCATAAGCATAAGATCAACCATGGAAAGCTCATCTACTATTAAAACATCGCAGTCTAGACTTTCTTGTTCTTCATAGTCATAATTTATTTTGTCATCTGTAAAACCAAGTTCTAAAAGTCTGTGGATTGTTGATGCATCTCTTAGAGTAGTTTCTTTCATCCTCTTTGCCGCCCTTCCAGTTGGTGCAGCAAGTTTTACAGATTTTTCTAGAAGTTCAAATAATTCTATTATTGCCTTAAGAGTTGTGGTCTTTCCAGTTCCAGGTCCCCCAGTTATTATTAAAACTCCATTATTTACAGAATCTTTTAAGGCTTGGATTTGTTTATCTGCAAGTTTGATATTTTGTCTTTCTTGAATTTTTTCTATTAATTTATCTATGTCTTGGTCTTCCCTGTGGTCAACTTTTAGCATGGTCTTTAATTTTCCGGAGATATAGTTTTCTGCCCTTAAATATGGAGCAAAATAGCATAAGACTTGTCCGTCTTCTCTTCTTTCTACAAAAAACCTATCGTCTAGAGAAAGATTATTTATTTCTTTATCTAAAACCAATTCATCAACATCAATTAATTTTTTTGTTTGCTTTATTAATTCGTCTTTTTCTAAATAGGAATTCCCATAATAAATAAAGGTCAAAAGTGTGTATTTTAAGGCTGCCCTGGCTCTTTTTTCCGGGTCAATATTGCCAAATTGTCTGGCTATTGAATCAGCTTTTGCAAAGGATATTCCCCTTATATCATCTGCCAATTTATATGGATCTTCTTTTATAATTTCTATGGCTTCATCACCATATTCATTGTAAATTTTTATTATACTTGAATTTCCAATCCCAAATTTTGTTAAAAATAAAGATAAATCTCTTATCCCCTTGTTTGATTCTAGTGAGGACTTGATTTTTTCTAATTTTTTTCTTCCTATGCCTTCAACTTCTATCAACCTATCGGGATTTTTTTCGATTATTTCAAGACTGTCTTCTTTAAATCTTTCTACTATTGCCTTGGCTGTTTTTTCTCCAACAAAGGCTATGATGCCTGATGCTAAATATTTTTCTATTTCATCTAAAGATTCTGGTTTTTCTTCTTCTAATTCTTCAAACTTGAATTGTTCTCCATATTTTTTATGGTAGATAAAATCGCCTTTAAAAGTGTAGTTAAAAGAAGTTTTTAATTCAAGACAAGTTCCCACAACTGTAAGATCTTCATCTTCTGACAATACAGCAGCAATTGTGTAGCCATTATCTTCATTTCTATATATAATTTTTTCAACTCTTGCCTTAATACTAATCATAAATCCCACGCCTTAAAAAAATTAAAGAGAGCAAAAAGCTCTCTTTATATTAAAGATATTTCTTTAATTCTTCAACCTTGTCAGTTTTTTCCCATGGTAGGTCTAAATCATCTCTACCAAAGTGTCCATAGCTTGCTACTTGTTTATAAATTGGTCTAAATAAATCAAGATTTTTTATTATAGCAGCTGGTCTAGCATCAAAGTGCTTTTTAACAATTTCTATTAATTCTTCATCTGCAATACTTGATGTATTAAAAGTATCGATATGAATTGATACCGGATGAGTAACTCCGATAGCATAAGCTAATCCAACTTCACATTTTCTTGCAAGTCCTGCAGCTACAATATTTTTAGCTATATATCTTGCATAGTAAGTTGCAGACCTATCTACCTTTGTTGGGTCTTTACCAGAAAAAGCTCCGCCGCCGTGTCTTCCAACTCCGCCGTAGGTATCAACTATAATTTTTCTTCCAGTTAGTCCAGCATCTGCCATCGGTCCACCAAGAACAAATCTTCCTGTCGGATTGATCCAGTATTTTGTATTTTCATCTAACATTTTTTCTGGAAGAATTGGTTTTATAACTTCTCTTATTATATCTTTTCTCAATTCTTCAATATCAACATCTGGATCATGTTGGCTTGATACTACTACATTTTCAATTCTTTTTGGAATACCATTTTCATATTCAACACTGACTTGTGTCTTTCCGTCTGGTCTAAGATATTCAAGAGTATTAGTTTTTCTTACAGCAGCTAATTTTCTTGAAAGCTTATGAGCAAGGTCAATTGTTAGTGGCATGTAGCTTTCAGTTTCATCGCTCGCATAGCCAAACATAATTCCTTGGTCGCCTGCTCCAAAGGCATCAAATTCATCTATATCATTAGATTTTTTCCTATCAACGCCCATTGCTATATCAGGAGATTGTTCTTTAATAGCTGATATAACTGAACAAGTTTCGTAATCAAAACCGTATTTACCTCTGGTGTATCCAATTTCTTTTAATGTATCTCTAACTATATTTGTAAAATCAACATAGCCTGTTGTAGTTATTTCTCCGGTTACAAAAATCATTCCTGTTGTTGCTAAAGTTTCGCAAGCAACTCTTGGATCTTTGTCTTCTTTCAAAATCTCATCAAGAATAGCATCTGATATTTGGTCGCAGACTTTATCAGGATGTCCTTCTGTTACAGATTCTGAAGTAAAAATATTATTTTTCAAAAATCTTCCTCCTAAATAAAAAATTCTCCAAAGAGCTTGGAGAAGACGATTTTTACCTCATCTTTCAGAGAAGCTCTCTGTAGGACTTAGCACCTATTCAGGTTGCCGGGTTTCATAGTGCCTATTCACTCCACCACTCTTAATAAGGTTAATATTTATATGAATAGATTATAACAATAAAAGTATTCTTTGTAAAGCTAGCTAGTTTTGCTTGAGTTTTTATCTTATAAATTTTAATTTTATATTTTTAGCTTTATAAATTTTCCAATAAAAAATATCCCCTGAAAAATCAGAGGATATTTCATATGTTTATTTATGCTTTATGCAAAATGAAGCTTAATAACTATAGTTGTAACTAAGAGAATAAGTAACTGGGATATAAAATATACTATATTCATGCTCTTAATAACATCCTTATATTTAAAAATTCCAGCCAAAACTGAAAATATAACATAGCCTATAACTATATAACAAAATATCCTATACACACTAGGATCAAAAACATTACCCATACCTTCAGTCTCTTTGACTCTAAAGAAAATAAGTATTTGAGAAATTAAATATAAAAAAGCATTAATTATTAAAAAAATATATTTAATCTTATCTTTCTTGCTTAATTCACTAAAACCCATTTTTACCTCCTCTATTTACTTTAATCATATAACTTATTACTATACTATCATGAATAATAAAATTTAAAAACAAAGTTGATTTTATGATCTATGTTTTATTTTCCCATAAAAAATATCCCCTGAAAAATCAGAGGATATATTTCCTATAAATTTAATTATTTTAAAATAATAAAATTATATTGCTATAATTTCAAAATATTTAAGTAAAGCTATGCCTATTGCGTAGGTAAATATAGACATAAGATAAGAAACTGTTATTATTTTTGAAGTTAATATAGAATCTGACCCCATGTTTTTTCCCATTATAAAACAATTTACTGCACAAGGAGTTGCAAAAAATACATAGGCAACTGTTATCTGAGCCTTGTCAAATCCTAAAAAATAAGCAATTGGAACTAAAACAAGGGCCGCAAGGACAACTTTTATAAAGGCTGATCCAAAACTTAATCCAAAATCTTTATTGTGTTTTGAAATTTCTAAAGATGCTCCTACCATCAAAAGTGAAAATGGAGTAGCTAAAAACCCAAGAATATGCATGCCATCTTCTATTCCTTGATAAAAAGAAAAAGATGATTTTTTTGCTATTAGGGCAAGTATTGTGACAATTATCATAGGATTTTTTATAATTTTTAATAAAAATATTTTTAGATTAAATTCATCGCCACTATAATAAGAAAGTAAAATTATAGCCAAGAGATTAAACATAGATATACCAAAAACAAAGACAATTATAACAGGGTCCATGTCTATATTTGGATATATGTAATTTAATATTGGCAGGCCTATATATAAAAAGTTTGACCTATAAGAGCAATGAACAAAGGCTGATAATTTATTTTTATCTTCTATAAAAAATCTTGCAAAAAACCAAGTTATTGCAAATACAAAAACAGTTCCCAGCATAATATAGGCAATATATTTTACATCTATGCCATGCGTTTTTGAATCTCTAATATTAAAAAACAAAGAACATGGAAGGGCTATATAAAAAATAATATTATTTCCCTTGGATATAAAAGTTTCATCAACAAAGCCTATTATTTTCAATATTTGTCCTATCAGTAGAACAAAAAACACTGGTATTATTACACTGATACCGAGTTGTAAATACTCCATAATAACTCCTTTAAAATAAAAATAATTCTACCCACAAGATCACTTGCAGGCAGAATATTATTTTACTTATTTATTTGGTCTTAATTCTTTTATGCCACCCATGTATGGTTGAAGTGGTTCTGGAATTTTGATTGATCCGTCTTCTTGTAATAAGTTTTCTAAGAAAGCTATTAGCATTCTTGGTGGAGCAACTACTGTATTGTTAAGTGTGTGAGCTAAGTAGTTTCCGTTTTCTCCCTTGATTCTGATATTTAATCTTCTTGCTTGAGCATCGCCAAGATTTGAACATGATCCAACTTCAAAATATTTCTTTTGTCTTGGACTCCAAGCTTCAACATCAAGTGATTTTACTTTTAAATCTGCCAAGTCTCCTGAACAACATTCTAAAGTTCTAACTGGAATATCAAGTGATCTAAAGAAATCTACTGTGTTGTTCCATAATTGGTCGTACCAATATTCTGAATCTTCTGGTTTACAAATTACAACCATTTCCTGTTTTTCAAATTGGTGGATTCTGTAAACTCCTCTTTCTTCAATTCCGTGAGCTCCAACTTCTTTTCTAAAGCATGGTGAATAAGAAGTAAGTGCGTGAGGAAGAGTTTCTTCTTCTGTGATTGTGTCTATATATTTACCGATCATAGAGTGTTCACTTGTTCCTATAAGATATAGGTCTTCTCCTTCTATCTTATACATCATATTTTCCATTTCTGAAAAACTCATAACGCCAGTAACAACATCAGAACGAATCATAAATGGAGGTACATAGTAAGTAAAACCTCTGTCTATCATAAAATCTCTTGCATAAGAAAGTATTGCTGAATGAAGTCTTGCTATATTTCCTTTTAGATAATAAAATCCTGCACCAGAAGTTTTTCTTGCTGCATCTAAATCTATTCCGTCAAATTTTTCCATTATGTCTATGTGGTATGGAACTTCATATTCAGGAACTAGAGGTTCGCCAAATTTTTCAAGTTCAACATTTTCTGTGTCATCTTTTCCTAGAGGAACTGTATCTGCCATGATTTGAGGAATAACCATCATTTTTGCTTTTAAGTCTTCTTCTAGTTCTCTTTGTCTATTTTCTAAATCAACAACTTCTTCATTGATCTTTTTTACTTCAAGTTTTGCTGCTTCTGCTTCTTCTTTTTTCTTTTGAGCCATCAAAGCACCAATTTTTTTAGAGCTAGCATTTCTATTTGATCTAAGCTCATCTCCCCTAGTTTTTACTTCTCTTAATTCTTTATCAATTTCAATTACTTCATCAACTAATGGAAGCTTTTCATCCTGATATTTCTTTCTAATATTTTCTTTTACAAGCTCTGGGTTTTCTCTGATAAATTTTATATCTAACATTTTTACCTCCAATAAAAAAAGCCTTCTCACCCCAAAGGGACGAGAAGACCCGCGTTGCCACCCTAATTAATCTTTCGATTCACTTAAAATTAATAAACTCAAAGACGGATTCAAAAAGCTAAGTTACCTGTTCTCAGCTAACACAGGCTCTCTTAAAACATCACTTTTTTACTACTTCTTATCATAGTTTTATACATTTTTATAAAGTATAACAAATTTGATTTAAAAAGGCAAACAACTATTTATTTTCCTTAAAACCTTCGTATAGTTTTCCTTCTTTTTCTGCTATATATTTTTCTGCATTTACAGCAGCTATTGCTCCATCTGAGGCTGCAGTTACAACTTGTCTAACTGTTTTTATTCTCAAATCTCCTGCTGCAAATACTCCATCAAGATTTGTATGCATTTCTTCATCTGTTTTTATATAACCTTTTTCCATTTCAATTTGGCCTTCAAATAATTTTGTATTTGGAACATAACCTATAAATACAAAAATACCAAATGGTTCATCAGATGTTATAGATTTTACTTCACCAGTTTTTAGATTTTCTAAAACAAGTTCTTTTGCTGTCATGTCGCCTTTAATTTCTTTTACAGTTGAATCCCAAATAAAATCTA
Source organism: Peptoniphilus obesi ph1 (assembly GCF_000311865.1). Classification (GTDB taxonomy): domain Bacteria; phylum Bacillota; class Clostridia; order Tissierellales; family Peptoniphilaceae; genus Peptoniphilus_E; species Peptoniphilus_E obesi. The sequence continues at coordinate 396,930 of NZ_HE978580.1, forward strand.
TCTTGTCATTATCAAAAGCTCTTTTTTGTAGAGTTTGACTTGCTCTTAGTGCATCTCTTCTGTGAATTATGTGAACTTTTTTTGCAAATTTTGTAATAAATAGCGCTTCATCTATTGCAGAGTCGCCACCACCTACTACATAAACTTCAAGTCCTTCATAAAAGGCTGCATCACAAGTTGCACAATATGAAATTCCCTTGCCTGCATATTCTTCTTCTCCAGGACAACCAATTTTTCTTGGATCAGCTCCTGTTGCAATTATAACAGCCTTGGCTTCATATTCTTTTTCCTTTGTTTTGATTTTTTTAACTTCTTCTTTTAATTCAGCTTCGACAACTTCGTCATAGACAAATTCTGCACCAAATTCTACAACTTGTTTTTTCATCTTTGCTCCAAGTTCTGCTCCGTTTATCATGTCTATGCCCGGATAGTTTTCAACATCAGTTGTATTTGTAATTTGTCCGCCTTCAATTTTTGATTCTATAACTAAAGTTTTTAATTTTGCCCTAGCTCCATATAAGGCAGCAGTAAGTCCAGCTGGTCCTCCGCCTAGTATAATTAAATCGTACATAATTTCCTCCAATACTTTTCTAAAATTAATCTTCTGTCAAATCTTTTAAACATCCTCTTAATTTATAGTCTACAGCTTTTAGTCCCTCTACATCTTTTGAATTGGTTAAAGCTGCTATCATCCTAGTTTTGTCAATCAAAGCTTGTATATATTCTTGTGCATAATCATAACCACCGTGCATTAAATATTTTAAAATTTCTCCACAAATAGCCACCATGTCTGAACCAAGCGCAAGAGCCTTGGCTATTTCTAAAGAATTTTTTATTCCTCCTGATCCGATTATAAAAAGATCATCAAGATCAAGACTTTTTGCTTCGATAATTGATAGGGCTGTTGGATTTCCCCATGAATACAAGTCAGATAAATCATTGTAAGGAGTTCTTAAATTTTCAACTTCTAGAAAATTTGTTCCACCATAACCTGCAACATCGACATATCTTACCCCAATATCATAAAGTCTCTTTACAACAAGCTTTGAAAGTCCAAAACCAACTTCTTTAACTATTACAGGAACATCCACTCCCTCAACAATAGTTTTTATATTTGATTTTATATCTTTAAAGACCCTGTCGCCTTCTTCCATGGCAAGTTCCTGAGCTGGATTTAAATGGATTTGGATTGCATCTGCATCGATTATATCTATTGCAAGTTGTGCCTCTTCAAGACTGGCATGACCATTTATATTACCAATTACTATTCCATCGTCTCCAATAATTTCTCTAACTATTTTAAAAGAATCAATAGCGCTTTTGTCTTCTGTGATTATTGTTTCTGATCCAACTGCCATAGCTATATTAAATTCTTTTGCTAATCTTGCTAAGTCTGTATTTACATTTTTTAAAAAATCTGTTCCCCCAGTCATGGCATTTATCATAAGGGGAAAATCTATTTTTTTATTCAAGAAGTCTATAGAGAGATTTATATCATCATAATCAAAATTTATTAAAGAACTGTGATGTAAAAATACATCTTCAAACAAAGTATCTCCAACAAAATCTGTCTTTAGACAATTTTCTAAATGTTCTCTTTTTCTATATTTTCTCATACTTACTCCACTTCTATTACAATATCGATCTTCTTACAAATTCTTTGGCAATTTTTTCGCCGTTGTGCCTAACGCTGACACATTCGTCTATAAAATCGCCTTCTATGATATCTATTTTATTATCTTCTAAAAATTTATAGTCATCTTGGTCAATCTCAACTTGGCTCGATTTCGAAAGATTTTTATATCTTTCAAGCATAGCCTGACTAACTTTTTTTGTATTAATAACTACACTATCTATTATACCCATATAGGAATGTTTATAGATTGCATTTATGTGATCTCTTAGCTTAAAATCTGTAGTCTCTCCCAGTTCTGTCATTACATTCGAAATATAAATTTTTTCAGCCTTGGAAGCTTTTAAACCATCAATTATTCCATCGACCAATAAATTTGGGATAATTGATGTGTATAAAGATCCTGGACCAAAAATAATTACATCAGCTTCTTTTATAGCTGATACTGCATCTTTATTCGCCTTTGGAATATCTGGAAAAATTCCCATCTTTTTAATTTTTGTATCTAGTTTATATGCCATATTTGGAATTATAGACTCACCTATGCACTTGTCTCCATTTTCAAATTCTGCAACAAGGTGAATATTTTCATAAGTTACCGGCAATACTTTTCCAGAAATAGATAAAATATTTTCCATCTCATTTAAAGCAAGGTCCAAACCTCCGTATATATCACAAAGAGCAGCAATTAAGATATTTCCAAAGTTTTGATCTTTCAAACCGCCCGATTTAAACCTATATTGCAAAAGTTTTTCCATAACCCCTTCTGTATTTGCAAGAGCCGCCATACAGTTTCTTAAATCTCCTGGTGGAAGTATTCCAAGGTCGTGTCTTAATATTCCAGATCCTCCACCATCATCTGCCATACTTACTATGGCAGTTATATTTGATTTGTATTTTTTTATCCCTTTTAAAATCGTACTGGTTCCTGTTCCTCCACCGATTACTACTATGTTTTTCAATGTTTATTCACATCTCTATGACTTATAGAAATTTTATAGTCTTTGTTTTTTAATCTTTTGCCTAGTTCATTAGCTATAGCAACAGATCGGTGGAAGCCGCCAGTACAGCCTATTCCTACAACTAAAATACTTTTACCTTCTTTTTTATAATTTGGGATCAAGAAGTTTAACATATCAACTGCCTTGTCTAAAAAGTTTTGAGTTACTTCTTTATTTATTACATAGTCTCTTGTCTTAGGATTTTCTCCATTTAATTTTTTTAATTCATCAATATAATAAGGATTTGGCAAAAATCTAACATCAAATATTAAATCTCCGTCTAAAAGAATTCCATTTTTAAAACCAAATGAGCAAATTGAAACCTTGATATCTCCATCATTTTCTAATTCTAAGGTTTCAATTAACTTTTGTCTTAACTGTTTGTCTGTAAAATTTGATGTATCAATAATATAATTGGCATCTTTTTTTATATCCTTTAAGATTTCCTTCTCTAAATTGTAGCCTTTTACAATTGACTTGCTTAGAGGATGAGGCCTTCTCAATTCCTTATACCTATTTATTATTACATCTTCATCAGCATCTAAAAATAAAATCTTATAATTGAAATTTAATTTTTTCATTTCCTGCAAGGACTTAGAAAAATTTTGGAAAAATAAACCACTTCTAGCATCAACCACAACACAAACTTTATTTTCATAGTTGGATGATGAAGCTATTTCAGCAAATTTAGGAAGAAGTTGGGGTGGTAAATTATCCATGGCAAAATATCCCAAATCTTCTAATTGGTTTAGCGTTTTTGATTTACCTGCTCCACTCATCCCTGTTATTACAAGAATTTCCATATTCTCCTCCAATATATTTAACTTCCCTTTGTAATTTTACAGAAAACTTATCAAAAATTACTTTTTGGACAATTTCTATTAATTCTCTTACATCTTTTGCAGTAGCCTTGTCTTTATTTATTATAAAGCCACTATGTTTGTCGCTGACCATGGCTCCCCCATGTCTTAATCCTCTTAATCCTGCCTCATCAACCATTTGACCAACAAAATGTCCTTCTGGTCTTCTAAAAGTTGATCCTGCAGATGGATATTCAAGAGGTTGCTTGGAAAGTCTTCTTTGCCACAAATCATCCATAAGATTTTTAATTTCTTCTTTGCTCTTATCTTTATTTAAAGAAAATTCAACTTCAAGAATTATATAATTTTTATCTTGAGCTATTGAATGTCTGTAAGAAAAATCCATTTCTTCATTCGATAAAACTTTTACATTTAAATCTTCATCAAGAATTTTTACGCTCGAAACTACATTTTTCATCTCTGAACCATAGGCACCAGCATTCATTATCGCTCCCCCGCCTACACTTCCAGGAATCCCATGTGCAAATTCTAAACCACTTAAATTTTTATCTAAAGCAGCATTGGCAAGTTCTCTTAGAGAAAGACCTGCCCCAGCTATTATTTTATTATCATTTATATCAAGTTTTGTAAAAGCAGATTTTAAAATTATAACAAGACCATCATAGCCCTCGTCTGCACACAAAACATTTGATCCATTCCCTAAAATCAAAATCTCAAGCTCATCTTTTCTCGCTCTTTTTATAGCTTCAATTAAAGATTCTTCATTTTTAGGAAAGAGGACATATTTTGCTGGTCCTCCAATTTTAAAACTTGTGTATTTTTTTAATTCTTCGTTTTCAAAAAAACGACCGCAATCTTTTAAATCAATCATTTTACACCTCATAATCATTATACTATAAATTAATCTCATTCTATAATAAAGATAATCTTTAATCGTGGCTTGAATCTTCTCACTGTGCTATAATTTTCTTATGAAAAAGTTTGTTTTTTTTATAGTTTCCACAATCGTTTTCCTTTTTTTATTATTTAGTATTTTCTTTTATAAAAGCTATGACTATAAAGACTATCAAATCACTTCTAGTCTTTTTAAAAGCCAAATAAAAAGAAATAATAAATCTTTAATCAAAAAAAATTATTACACAAAAGATTTTGACTTTTCTGATGTGAACAAGGACGGTAACTTGGAACTTGCCCTAGTGTATAAAAATTATTTAACTAGAAAATCCTTAGTTGAAGTTTATAGTCTAAAAGAAAATCCAGAACTTATTTTAAGTAAAGAACTTAGCAAGTATAAACCTTGGAGAGTAAAGTTTGGAAATATCCTAGGAGATGAAGAAGAAGAGCTTTTAATTGGCTTTATTAAAAAAACTCCACTCCACCCAATAATGGATAAAAGATGCTTCGCCTATAAAATAGATTGGGAAAATAAATCTTACATACCAATGTATAGGGCGTCTCGATTTTTGCAATCCTTCACAGACTTTACAAGCTATGATCTCGATAAGGATGGCTATGCAGAACTTTTCTTAATCGAAAAAAATAGGGATGGGTCCAATAGACTGACTTGCTATAAATGGCACGGCTACGGCTACCAGCTTTTTTATAAAAGTAAGGATTATAAAAAATTAAAAGAATTTACAAAATCTGAAAAATTGATGGTTGATGGAAGAGAAGTATTTTTGCAAGACGAAAAATTAATAATAGGAGAGAAAAATGAAAAATTATAAGAAAATTATTTGCATCCTAATTGCAGTCCTGTCACTAACAGCTTGCTCCGCACTTGATAAAAAAGACTCAAAAGATGCAACAGAAAATGCAAAAGATATTAACCAGGAGGATATCGCATTTTTAGATGATTACAACAAAATTATCAAGGTTGAATACAATCCAAGCGAATTTACTCCAAAAGTAGAAAATGTAACCATGAATTCCTACCAAGATATAGAAAACATAGACAGCTTTTCTAATATAAATGCTTCTCAAACTAAGGCTTTAGAAGAAAAGGGATTTTTTATTTCACCAACAGCAAAAGGAGATATAGACACATCAGAACAACCTTTTTATATCTACGATGACAACCTATATAAAAATATTCCTTCTTTTATAACAACAGACACAGTCCTTCATATGTATCATTTATTTTATGATAACTTCTTAAGTAATCTTGAAGAAAATGTACTTTTCGAAAAATTGACTCAGTTAAATCAAAAAATGCTAGAAGGATCAATAAAGCAATATGAAGAATTATCAGACAATGAAGTAAAAGAATTGGCACTAAAAAACATTGCCTATTTTGCAACTGTAAATTCAATTATTGGGCAAGACTTATCTGGACTTAATATTCCAGAAGAAGCAAAAGCCCTAAGTCAAAAAGAACTATCACTTATAGAAGCTCAGGCAAAAGAAGAATCTGCAATTTTAAATGCAAAAATAGACTACTCACAGTTTAAACCAAGAGGCCACTATACAAAATCTGAAACTTTAGAAAAATATTTTAAAGGCATGATGTATTTTGGACAAGCTGGATTCTTTGAACAAATAGACGGAGTCGCAAGAGACGATTTAATGGCTATGGCTTTACTTATGACTGATACAATTTTTAGAAGCGAAGAAGCCTACGATTTATGGGCAGACATTTATGATCCAATGAGCTTTTTAGTTGATGGAGCTGATGACCTTGGACCAAAAGATTTTGCTAAACTTCTTTACGGAATCTATGGCAAAGAACCAGACTTAAATAGTCTACTAGAAAAAGATTCCCTAGCTAGCCTTCACAAAAATCTACAAAAAATGCCTAAACCAAAAATAGCAGACTTCCTAGGCTACTCTTTTAGATTTATGCCACAAAGACAAGTTGTAGATTCAGTTTTAATGCAAAACCTTGTTGATCTTGTTGGAGAAAAAAATCCATATTCAAAAAAACCAATCTACACTGGTCTTGAATTAGCAGCAGTTATGGGAAGTGACCTTGCAGAAGATATAGAATTTAATAGACCGGAAGAAAAATTCTTCAATAACTCTTGGAAAGAATATCCAAAAGTATACGAAGAAACTAAAAAAGAATTTGAAGAATTAGATCAAGAATCTTGGCAAAAAAATCTTTACAGAGGTTGGTTGTGGACCCTATCAGCACTTACAAAAGACTTTGAAGAAGGTTACCCTAGCTTTATGCAAAGTGAGGCTTGGAAAACAAAAGATCTTAACACAATGCTTGGATCTTGGGCAGAATTAAAACACGATACAATCCTATATGGAAAAGATGTATCAGCCCAACTTGGCGATGGAGGTATGGAAGATATACCAAAATCATATGTTGAACCTAATGTAGAAGTTTATGAAAAATTATCCTGGCTTATAGACTTTACAAGTCAAAACTTAAAATCAAGAGACATGCTAGATCCTATTCAAGAAGAAAATCTTTTATCTTTCAAAGAAATATGTGATCAATTTGCCGCAATTAGTATAAAAGAATTAAATAACGAAGAATTAACAGAAGATGAATATATGGACCTTTTCTGGATTGGCGGAACCATAGAATATTTATCAACAGTCTTTGTTGATAGCAAGCTAACTAGCTGGGAATATCTAAATGAAGATGATCAAAAAATTGAAATCATAGCAGACCTTATGGGCGTTGTAGATAACGATTGTGATCTTCCAGCAAACTCTTTCTTCCACGTTGGCATTGGACCAGTTTATGAAATTTATGTTGCCTACCCAATAAATGGAAAACTTTACCTTGGAAGAGGAGCAGTATTCTCTTACAGAGAGCTATTAGACGGACAAAGATTAACAGACAATGAATTCAGAGAAAAACTACAAGCAAATCCAGAACTTGGAATACCAAAATGGATGGACGGCTTGCTAGAAGACGAATTACAAATTGATTACTCTTATGACTATGATATTTAAAAAATAAATTTTTTAAGAGCTGGGAATTTGAGCTGAACCCCAAAATCCGGAATTCGGATGGAGGGGTTTTTTCATGTCAAAATACACAAAAGAATTTAAAATACAATTAGTAATGGAATATTTATCAGGAAAAACAGGCGGTTGAGAAATTATAGCTAAAAGATATAATATTCCAGATAGCACTCTAGAAAACTGGTTAAATAAATATAAGGCAGGAGGATTTGATAACTTAGATAAAAAACTAAAAAACGATAAATACACTATTGAATTTAAGTTATCAGTAATACAATATAGGCAAATCAATAATACTTCGCTAAGAGAGACTGCAGAACACTTTAATATTGTTAATGGATCTACTGTGTATAGATGGGAGAAAAATTATCAAGAACGTGGTCTATCTGGCTTAGAAGATAACAGAGGAAGGCCTAAGAAAGATATGTATAAAGCAGATAAGAAAGATAAAAATCAAAAACCAATAGATGAGTCAGAAAGAGAAGAATTAATTAGACTTAGAGAAGAGAATAAATATTTAAAGATGCAGATACTATTCGAAAAAAAGTTTCAAGCCTTGCTACTGGAAGAGGAAGCAGAAGCAAGGAGAAAACAAAAATAATATTAAGTCTTCTAGATGAACACCCTGAAACAAAAGCAAGCGAATGGATAAAAGTAGCTAAGCTTCCAAAGTCATCATATTATGAATGGAAGATAAAATTAGGAAAACAAGTAGATAAAGACAAAGAAATTAGGGAAGAAATTGAGTTAATAGTTAAAGAAAGCAGAGGAAGATATGGATATAGGAGAGTAAATACAGCCCTAAGAAATAAAGGTATAATAGTAAACCATAAAAGAGTTCTAAGAATCATGAAACAAGAAGGACTCCTATGTAGTAAATTTAAAACTAGATCAAGAAAATACTCATCATACAAAGGACAAATAGGTAAAGTAGCAAACAATATAGTAAACAGACAATTTAAAGCAAGTAAACCAAATCAATTATGGTTGACAGATGTAACAGAATTTAGGATAAAAGGTAAAGAAGAAAAACTTTACCTATCACCAATATTAGACTTATACAACAGTGAAATAATAAGCTATACATTAAGTAATCACCCAACAATAAAACTAACAAACACAATGTTAGAAAAGGCACTAAATAAAAACAAAGATATCAAAGAATTAACAATACACTCAGACCAAGGATTTCACTATCAACACAAATCTTGGACAAATAAATTAGAAAAAATGAACATTAGGCAAAGTATGTCAAGAAAAGGGAATTGTTTAGACAATTCACCAATGGAAAATTTCTTTGGAATATTGAAACAAGAAATGTATTATGGAGTGGAATTTAATAGCTATGATGAATTGATTAATGAAATAGAAAAATATATCAAATGGTACAATGAAGATAGAATTAAAGAAAAATTAAACGGAATGTCCCCTGTCATGTACAGATTACATTCCGCTTAAAAGATTATTAATTTATTCCGTGTTTACGGGTTCAGGTCATAAAAGCTGCTTTTTCCAATATTTTATTATTTTTAAGAATTTAATTAAATATGTAAATTAAAAGATATCTGTTCTTTAAGCTTACATAAATTTATATATCAATATTAAATTTGCAAATCAAAGTTCCCAAAATTTAATTATATGCATTTTTTGCTAAAAAGATAAATTCAAATATATCAACATCTAATAATTCAAGAGCTTTCTTTTCTTTTTCAGCATCCACCAAACTAACATCCTTTTAAGAAATCAATTATTTATTTTTCTTATATTGAATTTCTAAAAAACTGACAAAACATATAGAAAATAATAAAAATTTTCTTATAAATAAAGTTTTTATACCATTGTCATCTATGTATATTCCCTGTGATAGTAGATATTCTCTGTATACAAAATATAAAAAAATATGAATGATTGTATTTTTAACAAGGATTTTTATATTATCCATAACAGTCACCTTCAAATAGTATAGAATATTTTTCACTCATTCATATAATTTTCTATACTTAGGTCCTATATGAAATTACATAACTCTCAAACTCCAAAAACAGATACTGATGGATATAAGGCGTTTTAGTACTATATGAAATTACATAACTCTCAAACATGAAAGAATGGAAAGATTTATGCTAGACAGTTTTAGTCCTATATGAAATTACATAACTCTCAAACATAAGCTCTAAAAGATTCTATATACAACCTGTTTTAGTACTATATGAAATTACATAACTCTCAAACATGAAGTCGATTTAGAAAAGATACCAAAATGTTTTAGTACTATATGAAATTACATAACTCTCAAACAGAATGGTAGATTCAATCTTATCACCCTTAGTTTTAGTACTATATGAAATTACATAACTCTCAAACTTCTTCAAGCAATTCCTGGTGATGCAACAAGTTTTAGTACTATATGAAATTACATAACTCTCAAACCCTTTCAAGAAGCTTGCGATTATCTTTGTATGTTTTAGTACTATATGAAATTACATAACTCTCAAACTAGAAATTTCTCACATAAATTGTCAAATGAAGTTTTAGTACTATATGAAATTACATAACTCTCAAACTCCTTGCCCCTAATTTTGCCCATAAAGGCTGTTTTAGTACTATATGAAATTACATAACTCTCAAACATCTTGATTGATAAAGATACCGAACTTAAGGTTTTAGTACTATATGAAATTACATAACTCTCAAACTGCTTCTGCAAATGCTGAATATCCACCACAGTTTTAGTACTATATGAAATTACATAACTCTCAAACCTTCTACATGCTTTTAAATTGCCAAAAACTGTTTTAGTACTATATGAAATTACATAACTCTCAAACATTCCAACTAATTTTTCTAAAGCATCTAAAGTTTTAGTACTATATGAAATTACATAACTCTCAAACTAAGCCCTTATAGATCCTAAAGCCATTTTTAGTTTTAGTACTATATGAAATTACATAACTCTCAAACTGGAATTGATAAGCTAGATGGTTTAGAAA
>NZ_HE978580.1:407911-422327 GCF_000311865.1 Peptoniphilus obesi ph1
TCTCAAACTCCAAAAACAGATACTGATGGATATAAGGCGTTTTAGTACTATATGAAATTACATAACTCTCAAACACTAAGCCTTGATGTTTCTTCTCTTGATTTGTTTTAGTACTATATGAAATTACATAACTCTCAAACGTCAACGGTAACTGCTTTTATAGGTTTTCTGTTTTAGTACTATATGAAATTACATAACTCTCAAACCTCAAATTCGATTTTTTTGAGAGCAAATATCTTTGACGATGGCTATATTTCACATAGGTCTTTATCAATAATTCTTAAGTTTTCACAAGATTTGACTTGTCTTGTGATTGTATTTTGTAGGGCTAAAAGCTTAATTTCATTATAGCACAAGAAAGATTCCAGTTCATCCAAGTCTTTTTGGCTTAAAAAACTATCTAAGTTCACTATTATAAATAATTTTTTATCTAGTAATTCTGAGCTTATTTTTATATATTCTGTCAATCTTTCTATAAGGGAATTTTTATCATAGTCAAATTTTAAATCTATTGCTTTAAATATATTCTGATAATTTACCTGACCTGCTTTTAGTGAAAACCTGGACCTATATATTAAATCATCAACTAAATTTAGTAGGCTACTTTCCATATCAATTTTTTTGGAATAAACTTCTTCTGAGTTTGTGTCTTCTTCAAGTTCTGCATATAGTTTTTTTAGTATACTTGCACTATTGACTTCTATATTGAATAAATCAAAAATGATTTCACTTGATTTTGAAATATCTAATTTTTTTAAGCCTTCTATTAGTTCAAATTCTTCGTTTTCTTTATTACTAGCTTCTATCAATCCTTTTAAAAATTTTGTAAAATATTCTACATCTTCTATCACCAGGGTGTTTATTGTTTTTGCCTTGATTTCAAATGAGTTTTCAAGATATTCTGTTACAAGATTCATAGTATTATCAACCTACTATCATCTGTTATATATTCTTCGGATATTTCGCCTACCAATATTTCCATTCTTGAGAATTGTTTTTCTGTTATTATAAACATTTGAACAAGTCCTTTTGGAGGTTTATTTTCTCTTACTCTATTTGCTATTAGCTTTGCCATGCTTTGATTAACGGCTATCTTACTATATACTGATTCTTGCATCATCATAAATCCATTTTTTATTAAAAAATTTCTAAAGATCCTATAATTTTTCATATCTTTTGGACTTATAGTTGGAAGATCAAACATTACAATTAGTCTCATATATCTATAACTCATAACTTGGAAACCTCAATAGGGATAAATCTCTATTGTTTAGTGCATCAAAAACGGACCTGATGTATATATCTATCGCTTGATTTACTCTTGTCAACTTGCCATCTATCGTTACAAAATCATTTAATAGGTTTATTAGATCGATTTTTTCTTCTTTATCAAAAATTTCACTACCATTTCTATATACATAAGAATCAATAATAACTCTCCATGGTTCTATCAAATCGCTTGATAGGTTAAATTGGTTAAACATATTATCATGAAATATACCAATTTGTGTTATGTATCCATTTGATACGACCTGCCTGTTTATTGATGCTAGCAAGATTGAATATCCATAATCAAGGGCAGCATTTACATTTGTATCATCACTTCTTGAAAAGTCTTTGCCAAAAAGTGAATTGAAATATACCTTTGCTGCATGTCCTTCTCTATTACTTTCATCTTTAAATTCAACTTGGTCTATGTATTTTTCCAGCATTTTATATTCATCTTTTTCGTATAATTTAAGTAAATTCATTTGATTTTTAATTTTCTGCTTTACAATCAACTGCCACACGTCGCCTTTTATGTATTCATCCCATTTTATCTGTGAGCGTATTTTCTCGCTTGTGTTATAAGATGAATAAAATGGAGATATTTCTGCACATGGATTTCTTTTTTCATCACAGAAGATTAATTTTATTTTATTTTTAACTATCTCATTTAATAGTGCAAATGTTATAGAGGCCTCTGTTGTATTTACAATAATATGAGATATGTCTTTTAAATATATTTTGCGAATCTTGTTGCCATCCTGCCTTACGACAAGATGGCTTAGTTTTAATTCAAGTTTCGCTCTGTTTTCTATTACTACAACTCTTCAAGTCATAGTTTCAACAAATCCACTTCATTTTCAAAGAGGCCTGTTATTGATTGGTTTATAAGTTTAAATTCTTGAAAGTTAATTTTTTTAAGAATAGATACTACTCCTGTTTTAGAGCTTAACCCTATTGGAGTTAGATTACATCCGCTGTTGAATGATTGAAATATTAAAATCAACTGAGAAAGTACATCTATCTTGTCTTCAATAGATAATTCTTTAAATTTACCACTTGCTTCTTTTATATTCTCAGCTTGATTATTTTTCTTGTATGAATATATTCCTTTGTTTAACTTATCTGATAAGGTTTGATATAGAGCTATTAGGTCTTCTTCCTTTATATTGTCCATGATGGAAACTTTGATATCTTTATTATCTTTTTTCTTTGCTAAGAATTTATCAATTCTCTTGATTAGCTTTTGATCATCTTTATTTAGGATTAATTGGACACTGCCTGCTATTGAAATCCTATTTCTAGTTTTTCCTTTTATGTTGTATAAAAATCCATCTAGTTTTATTAATGAATTGATTTTTATCTTATCTACTAATATTTTTGGATTTTTTAGTCCAAGGTCTTTTTCTAAATATTCACTTACCGCATCAATTTTCCCGTGTCTGCTTTTATTATCTATTATTATTGGTATTGTTTCCAAGGTCTTTTCTCTGCCCTTTTTACCGTCTGCTTCTACTAGGGCAAAATATGCTGAGCTTGCTTTATTGTAGCCACCGTATTTATCTATATCTGATTTTTTCGTGTTTTCTTTTTGTGGAATTTGTCCTTTCCCTTTTCTCATAAGGTTTTGATCATAAAGTCCGCCTCTTCCAATATGGCTCATCCTAGTAAATCTGTAGTTCGTGCCTCGTATTTCTTTTTTTACTTTTTTTATTGTAGGATTTTTTGAATTTTCCTTATCCTCTGCAATCCAAGCTGTGTAATCTCCACGTTTTACATCATATCTAAACATATTTTCCAAGTTATAGCTTCTTGCTTTTTCTCTATTTTTAACAAAATTTAGAGGATTTTTTGTGAATTTTGTATTATAAACATTTCCAACAACTATATTTAGATAAGCATCGTGCATGTGGTGTAGGTCATTTACGCTACGGCATTTTATAATATCAAACTCTTGTCTAAATCTGCTTACATTTCCTGCCTTGGAATAAACTATTTCAGAATCTTTACAAATTGTCTTTAATAGATTTGCAGTTTCTTTTGTGGCTTGGCCTGTTTCAACAATTTGTCTTTCTATAAATTGCACAAGTTCTCCATCAGAAAAAGGAGTGCGGCGGGTCAATCTTGTGTATTTCTTTTGTCCTATTAATTTCTTATCATAAAGCATTTTCCAATATGCATAGCAATTTTTATTTAAAACTTTTTCTGAAATTGGATATTCATTTCCTTTTTCGTGGTTCAAGCTTTTTTTAACTAAGACCCTATTTTCAATTGAGTCGTCGTATATTTTTGATTTTGGATATATGTGGTCTTGGTCGTATATATTGCTTGATGCTAGGTCTGATAAATCAATAGGCTCTAAACTATACATACATCTGCCAAGCTGAGTGTAATATAGGTAGAGATTATCCCATCTAAATTTAGATTCTTTTTCTCTTTCTATTTGGCTTAATAAATATTTATACCTATCTTCGCCAATTTCTTTTATAAAGGCTTTTTTACCATCTTTATAGAATTTTAAAATTTGATTTTTCCTAGATTCTTTTCTTACTTTTTCTTGACTACTCCTTGTCATCTCTATAAAAATCTTTTTAGGGTCATGTCCAAGAATTTTTTCAACTTCATCGACAATTCTTAAACTTTGCCATAGCATTCTTTTTGCCGGAGGCGATAGATAAAGTTCATCAACCATTTCATAAGAAAGTTTTCTATCATGGATTGGGTTTAATTTTTGAATTTCTTTAACAAATGTAAATCTGCTACTCAAAATTTCATTTAGGTTTAAGTTGTATTCACGCATGAAATGCATTATATTTCCTGGTTCACCAGTGCTTGTATCGACTCCTTCTATTCCTACAAGTAACTTTTTACTCAACCTTCCCCAATCTTTATAGTTTAAAGAAGCCATTTTCTTGATTTCATCGTCTGTAAAATCATCCTTATAAGAAGCCTTGATTTTCTTTTTTAAATAAGCCTTATCATCGCCATATAAAACTATTAATTTTATAATTTCTTCAATTTTCTTTTGGCAGTCATCTCTATCAACTTTCTCTCCAATTATATTTTTAAAATCAATGTAGGAGTTTAGACTTTGTTTAAAATCTCCGTCTGTTCCTGATAGTAAAATTTCTCCAGTTAAATTAAATTCCTTTTTAATAAGGTTTGATACGGCCTTTAAAGTAACTTTTTTCTTTGTTTTAAAAAGTTCTTCAAAAATGATTTTCTTCATTTCTTCACTAATTGCAATGGCATTTAATTTTAAATTATTTAGCTCATTTAGAACCATAAATTCATTGTATAAAAGTGATGATTTAGGCAAAACTCTTTCTTCTTTTAAGTAACTACATCTACCTATAAGTCTATCTATAAATTCTTCTCTTGATCCATCAAGGTCTACAACTTCTTCAAAGTTCCATGGACGTACTTTCTTATCATCACGCTTGATCCATGCGTATTTTGAGTCTGGATTTAAAGGTCCAACATAGTATGGAATCCTAAATTTCATAATTGATACAATTTTTTCTGCAACGCTACCGTATTCATCTGATGAACTTAAAAAATCATAGTATTTTGATTGATTTTCTAGAATTTTTTCAAGTTCCTTGACTTTAAGTTGGTAAGGAATAACTCCATTATCTGAAGATTTTAATTTTGGCATAAAAGTATTAAAGTCAATGTCTTTAAGCATAGTATCTACAAGAAGCATATCATCTGACTTAGGATCATTTATTTTTTCTTTTATAGATTCAAGTTTTTTCTTCATAAATTTATAAAAATCTTCTTGATTTGTAAATTTAAGTGCTTTTTTTCTCTCACTGTTTGTCATATTTGACTTTGTGTATGAAACATAGTTGCCATTTACATTTTCTGCTCTAAATATTTCGTTATAATCTTCTGGTGAGTATTTTTTTACAAGATTTTTTACTTGTTTAAGGTCTGATCCATGCTTATTATATTTTTTTATAAAAGCTTGAGAAATATACTTACTGCCATCTTTTGACTTATCGGCTTCATTTAGTAATTTTTCAAGAATTGATGAATCATATATAGCTTTTAAAATATTTAAAAGAGCAATTTTTTCGCCAAGTGCAGCTTCATAATCTCCATAATTATCATCAAAGCTAGATGTAGAAAAGTCTACAGATTTAACTGATGAATCATCAAATTCCTCTCCTTCTTCAAATAAATCAGCTAACTTTTGGGAGCTCCCTATCATAATTGCAGAGATGGCTTTTAAAAATTTTGTATCTCCTATAATAGCTTTTAATTCTTTCTTTTTATCTGTCTTATTTAAAGTCTTGTCAGTTATAACTTCGATTAAATCCTTATTATCAAATTCAATATCAAGATTGTAATAATCGTGTAGATGAGTTTTTAAATCATTGATTGAGTTTTCAAAGGAATTTTTTGTATCAAATTTTTGTCCTTCAAATATAAAATGTCCACGATTTTTAAGTAAATAATGACAAGCTAGGTATGTAAGTCTAATATCCTTTTTGCTATCATCTTCTATCAAATCCATGATTAGATGGTGAATTGTTGGATATTTTTTGTGGTAGTCTTTATCCTTAAAATCCTTATCATTAAATAAAGTGTATTTAGATTTTAATTTTTCATCCTTGTCTTCTCTGTATAAATCACTGTTTTCTAAACGCAAAAAGAAATTTGGATCTACTTTTGCAATCTCTTCTGCAAAAAATTCTTGTAAAAGATTTATACGTTCTTTTTTACGTTCTAACCTTCTTCTCGCTGCCCTTTGATCACGTCTTTCTTCTGCAGTTTTTGCTTCTTCGAAAAGACGAACGCCCCACATTTTCTTGGAATTAAATTTTAAAATGTTATAACTTTCATCTGTTACTGCCCATCCCACTGATGATGTTCCAATATCAAGACCAATGTAATAATCTTTCTGATTCTTCATAGATTCCTCCTATATATTTGACAAATCTATAATTTCATGTTATGTTATTTATGAAATTACATGATGAGTTCAAATAAAAATTTATTCAAATCGCCCATTATGGGCCGCAGATGTTCTGCATTATATGCTTGCAAGTTGCAAGCTTTTTTTATTGCCCAATTTTCTATTCAAGCTTTTTTAATCCATTTTTTAATGATTTGCCAATCTTGTAATAAAGAATTTTATAGCTACTTTATTTTTTCACATTAAAGTAATTACTAATTAATATTGTATCATAATTATCTTTCTTGTTTGCTATAGGTCAGCTTTTATGTGCTAGTTTTATTTAATTTATCTTTTATATTTACATTAATTTAATAA
Organism: Peptoniphilus obesi ph1; assembly: GCF_000311865.1. Classification (GTDB taxonomy): domain Bacteria; phylum Bacillota; class Clostridia; order Tissierellales; family Peptoniphilaceae; genus Peptoniphilus_E; species Peptoniphilus_E obesi. Next base: position 414,459 of record NZ_HE978580.1, read on the forward strand.
AAATAATATCTTTATAATTTTTCCCAATAAAAAATCGACATAAGTTTTTTACTTATGCCGATTAATTTTTTATCTATATTTTATTCACACACTAAGGTTAAATTGTCTCCATCCACATCTACAAGAACTGTATCGCCGTCTGATACTTGGTCTTTTATTATCATTTTTGATAGGCTAGTTTCGATTGTAGATTGAACGTATCTTTTTACTGGTCTTGCGCCGTAGGAAACGTCATAAGATCTATTTAGGATGTAATCAATTGCTCGATCTGTTATTTTGATTTTGATTTCTCTTTCTTCAAGTCTTTCTTGAATATCCTTGATTGTTGCCTTGATGATTTTGTAGATTTGTTCTTTTACTAATGGTTTAAACATTACAATTTCATCTACTCTGTTTAAGAATTCTGGCCTAAATCTTAATTTCATTTCTTTGTTTACTTCTTCTCTTGCTTCTTCTGTTATTTGTCCATCTTGATCTATTCCTTCTAGTAGGTAGCTTGATCCGATGTTTGATGTCATTATTATTACTGTATTTTTAAAGTCTACTGTACGACCTTGGTTATCTGTTAGTCGTCCGTCGTCTAAAACTTGTAGCAAGATATTGAACACATCTGGATGTGCCTTTTCAATTTCATCAAATAGGATTACAGAGTATGGTTTCCTTCTAACCGCTTCTGTTAATTGACCGCCTTCATCGTAGCCAACGTATCCTGGAGGAGATCCTACTAGTCTTGAAACTGAATGCTTTTCCATATATTCTGACATATCTATTCTTATCATGTTTCTTTCATCATCAAATAGGTCTTCTGTTAAGGCTTTTGCAGTTTCTGTTTTACCAACTCCTGTTGGTCCCAAGAATATAAAGGATCCGATTGGTTTGTTTGGACTTTTCAATCCTGCTCTTGCACGAAGGACTGCATCGCTTATAACTCTAACTGCTTCATCTTGTCCAATGACTCTTTTGTGAAGTTCGTCTTCAAGATTTATTAATTTATCTCTTTCAGTTTTATTAAGTTTTTCGATTGGTATGCCTGTCCATCTTGAAACTACATGGGCGATTTCATCTTCTGTAACTTCTTCTTTTACCATTGAGTCGTCTTCTCTTGTTACAGATTCAGCTTTTTTAAGTTCTTCTTCTAGTTTTGGTAGTTCTCCATATCTTAGTTGTGAAAGTTTTTCTAGGTTGTAATTTCTTTCTGCTTCTTCGATTTCATGGTTAACTTGGTCAATTTTTTCTTTTATTACTTTGACTTTATCTAGTTCTTTTTTTTCTGCTTCCCATTTAGCTTTTAATTTGTCGAAGCTTTCTTTTTCTTCTGACAATTCTTCTTCCAAGTCTTTTAATCTTTTAACAGATGCTTGATCTGTTTCTTTTTTTAGTGCTTCTCTTTCTATTTCAAGTTGCAAGATTTTTCTTCTTACATCATCTATTTCTGTTGGCATAGAATCGATTTCTGTTCTTAACATTGCACAAGATTCGTCCATAAGGTCTATTGCTTTATCTGGTAAAAATCTGTCTGTTATATACCTATCTGAAAGAGTTGCTGCTGCGATTACTGCTGAGTCTGAAATTCTTATTCCGTGGAATATTTCATATTTTCCTTTTAGACCTCTTAATATAGAAATTGTATCTTCTACGTTTGGCTCTTGAACCAAAACTTTTTGAAATCTTCTTTCAAGTGCTGGGTCTTTTTCTATATATTTTCTGTATTCATCTAGGGTTGTTGCTCCAATTGTGTGAAGTTCTCCCCTTGCTAGCATTGGTTTTAAAAGGTTTGATGCATCCATAGCACCTTCTGTTTTTCCTGCTCCAACTATGTTGTGAATTTCATCTATGAATAAAATTATCTTTCCATCAGATTTTGAAACTTCTGAAAGAACTGCCTTTAATCTTTCTTCAAATTCTCCCCTGTATTTAGCACCTGCTACAAGGGCTCCCATGTCTAGGGAAAATAATTTTTTATCTTTTAATCCGTCTGGAACATCGCCATTTATAATTCTTTGAGCAAGTCCTTCAACAATTGCTGTCTTACCAACGCCGGCTTCACCTATTAAAACTGGGTTGTTTTTAGTTCTTCTTGATAAGATTCTTATTACATTTCTAATTTCTTCATCTCTACCAATTACTGGATCAATTTTTCCCTCTCTTGCATCTTTTGTTAAGTCTCTTCCGTATTTTTCCATTACATCGTAGGTAGATTCAGGGTTATCGCTTGTTACTTTTTGATTTCCTCTTATCTTTTTCAATGCATTTAAAAAGTTTGATACATTTATATTATATTTTTCAAAAAATCTATGAGATTTTGATGCTTTCATAGAAATTATTGCAAGGTAAAGGTGTTCTACTGATACATATTCATCCTTGAATTCATCAGCATATTTTTTTGCAGATTCTATAACTTTTGAGAAGCTTTCAGCTGCATAAAGATTTCCTCCACTTTGCTTTGGTAGTTTTTCTATTTCTGTTTTTATATCTCCTTTTAGACCTTCCAAATCAGTTCCCATATATTTTAAAACTCTTGGAACTAATCCATCATTGTCTGTTAAAAGAGCATAGTTTAAATGAATTTCATCGATTTGAGGATTTCCGTAAGATTTAGCTAAATTCTGTGCATCTTGTATTGATTTTAATGACTTTTGTGTAAATTTTTCAAAATCCATAATATCACCTCTATATTAAATTAAGATATACTCTTCAATTCTTCGTATAATTTTATTTGTTCTTCGCTTAGTTTTTCAGGATTTACTATATTGAATTTTATATATAAATCCCCAGTATTTTTTTTCATATCTTTGAAGCCCTTGCCTTGGATTCTAAGCTTTGAACCACCCTTAATATTTTTAGGAATTTTTAATTTTATTCTTCCTGATAGGGTTTTAACTGTTACAGAATCTCCAAGTGCTGCTTGCCATGGATATATATCTAAACTTTCGTATACATCTAATCCTTTTAAATTGTCAGCTCCAGAAATTTTTACTTTGAAGTAAATATCTCCTAAAACTCCATATTTTTCTCCCTTGACTTTAATTTTTTTGCCAGGAGTTATACCTGCTGGAATTTTTAAATCTATATTAATTTGCTTATTATTTAAATAAAAGCTAATTGATTTATTGCTGCCATTGTAGGCTTCTTCTAAGCTTACTTCTACTTCAGTATTATATCTTTGTCTAGTTTCTTTAGTTCTTCTTCCTTTACCAAATTTAGAATCTGAAAATATGTCAGAAAAACTAAATCCACCACTTGTATTAGAATTCCCAAAAAACATATCAAAGAAATCAGAAAAATTTCCACTGTTTCCAGTTGAACTATATGTGTATCCATATTGTGATGGGTCAAAGTTGGCTCCGTTTGCAAAATCATAATTGGATCCAAAAGTGTCGTATTTTTGTTTTTTGTCTTTATCTGATAAAACTTCGTAGGCTTCGTTTATTTCTTTTAATTTATCTTGCGCTTTAGAATCACCTTGGTTTAAGTCAGGATGATATTTTTTTGCAAGTTTTCTATATGCAGATTTTATTTCTTTCTGACTGGCATTTTTATCAACGCCAAGAATTTCATAATAATCTCTATATTTCAAGTTATCACTTCCTCTTATTTGGAAAAGTATTTTTTTGACCTTCTTTGACCTTAATTAATTGTAACAAATTAATTATTAAAAATCAATACTTATCCACAAGTTTTTTATAAATTTCTATAATAAAAAAGGACCTCTTAGGTCCCAATTTTATCCAATTCCAAAATCATTAATTGTATAAAGAAAATCAATTCTTGGATCATCTATTAAATAAGAATATTCTTTCATAAACCAAGTTACTAACTCATCATCCCTTTTTATCTCTGTTGAATTTTCTTGGAATATATTTACTGTTGCCCACTTAAAATGATTTTCTATTATATCTATATCTCTTCTTATCATTTCTTTTGTTTGCCCTTTTATGCCAACCATGATACAAGGTGCATCAAAATATTTTTCTACTTCTTCTACTTCTTTAAATTTTGCATTTTTATTTAAGACATTTTCCCTAAAATCATAATCAAATGTTTCGATTCCTATCTTAAATAAAACTTCTATGCCAGAAAAAAATTCTCTTATTTCATTTAACCTATTTTTATAAGCATAGTGTGCTTCAAAAATTAAAGTTTTTATATTTTTCTTTTTACAAATTTCCCTTATTTCTTCTAGGGTCTTTTTTGGAAGTTCAAAAACTGAAGCTGAATCTATAACTTCTAATTTTCCAAACTCACCTGTAACTTTTTCTAAGACTTCATGATTTTTTCTTATCATAAATTCTTGGTCAGTTGAGTTATCATCTATATAATCACAAAAACTACACTTGCCCCAAAAGCATGGTCTAGCAATTAAAAGAACAATTTCTCTTTTTTGCTTTTCTTCAATTTTACTATATCTTATCAAATCTATACCTCTTATAAATCATAGAAACCAGACTAAAAGACATCAGCCTGTCTAAATATTCCATAAAGTACTGAATTACAAAAACAGCTATGGCAGGATTTAATCCCTTGTTGATTAGAAATCTTACAATTATTGATGATCCACTTGATGTTACTCCACCAAATATGTAACCAGCAATAACTGCTCCTAGTATTGATGCTGGAAGGACTGCTATTGCTATCGCAAGTGGTCTGCCAAGTTTTTTGAAATATCCCTTATCAAGTAAAATTCCAACCATTGTAACCATCAGCATACCAGTCGGAGCAAATGGCAAAGAGTATGGATCAAATAGCATTGCAACTATGCAAGATGATACAAAGGCACAAGCTACTGCATATCTCCAACCAAATACTAAACAAATCATAAGAGTACCTATATGGTCAAGCAAAAGTGGAACTTTTGTCACAACTGCTATAAAAGTTCCAATAATATTAACTCCTATAAGCACTCCCATTAAAGCTAACTGTCTGTTATTAAATTTACGCATAAAAAAACCTCCTATAAATTTAGGAGAACTCAAAAAAATGCCCTGTTTTTTTTATACTTGGAGCTCTCAAACAAGTCCTGGAAAAAATTCCAGATTAAACTGGGCTAGTAAGAATTATAGCATAAAAAAAGAGTATGGTAAAATCCATACTCTCTTCCAAATTCTTTATAAATTATTTCCAATAATCAAGTTTACTTGAATCAAGTCCAATATCTTCTGCATGAAATACTGGGTTTTGTCCACTTTCTTTTTGTTTTTTATAATCATTTAGGGCTGCAATTGAATATTTTCCTAAGATAAATATTGAAGGAATATTTATTAGACACATAATACCCATTAATAAGTCTGCTATATCCCAAGCAAGTGACATTTCCATACCAGCACCAACAAAAATTAGGATTGCTGCTATGATTCTATAAACTATCATAAATGATTTTGATGGAACTTTTTTGTTTAAGTAAGTTAAACATGAATCACAATAGTATAAGTTACCTATTAAAGTTGTAAATGCAAATAAAGCAAGTGAAACTGTAATAAAGATATTACCAGAGTGACCAAAAACTGTTTCAAGAGATTTTTGAACAAATGGTGCTCCTGCAAGTTCTTCTGCTGGAGCTATTCCTGATGCAAGTGACATAAATGCTGTTGCTGAACAAATAACAATTGTATCTAGGAATACTGAAATCATTTGAACAAGACCTTGTTTTACAGGGTGAGATACTGAAGCTGATGCTGCAGCATTTGGTGCAGAACCCATACCTGCTTCGTTAGAATAAAGACCTCTTTTTACACCTTGAACAAGTGCAGAGCCTGCGATACCACCAAAGATTGCCTTGAAGTTAAAAGCATCTCTAAATATTAAACCAAACATAGATGGTACGTTTTTAATATTTACAATGATCATTATAAGAGACATAATTACGAATATTACACCCATGATTGGCACTAAAGTAGATGTATATTTTATGATTCTCTTTCCACCACCAAGGATACAATAGCCTGCAATAAGTGCTAAGCATCCACCTATTATCCAAGAAGTTTTTCCTGGAACATAGAATGAATAAACTTTAAATGAATCTTGGAAGTTAAAAGATGCAAGCATATTAAAACCAACTGCATATGTAGCTATTAAAACAACTGCAAATAGTACACCAATTGATCTTTTGCCAAGACCATTTTCTATGTAGTAAGCTGGTCCACCATAGGAGATATTGTCGTCTCCTCTTTTTTTATAAATTTGAGCTAATGTTGATTCTATGAAAGCAGAAGCTCCACCTATAATTGCTATAATCCACATCCAAAATACTGCTCCTGGTCCACCAAGACAAATTGCATTGGCAACACCAACAATATTTCCAGTACCAACTCTTGATGCTGTTGATACCATTAGAGCTTGGAAAGATGAAACATCATCTTTGTCTGCTGGTTTTTCTGTTATAACAGAAAATGCTTCTTTTAATAAAGTAAATTGAATAAATCCTGTTTTAAAAGTAAAATAAAATCCGCAAGCTAATAAAAATATAATTAATATTGGGTAATATAAAACCCCGTTAATTGCTGATAATATACTAGTAAAAGTTTCCATAGTCCACCTCTCTTAATAAATAAATAATTTTAATTTTTCTGATAAATACTCTAACATCCTAACTCCACAATAAGAGTTTCCATGGCTATCAAGTGCTGGAGAATATACCGCTAACCCATACTTATCTTCAGATGCAGTGACAATTCCTCCACCAACGCCACTCTTGGCAGGAAGTCCTACCCTAATTGCAAAGTCTCCAGAGTAGTCATAAGTTCCACAAGTTGCCATCAAGGCCCTTAAAATCCTTGCTTCTTTTTCTGTAACAATTCTATTGCCATTAAGACTTTTGCCACCATTCGATAAACAATAACTCATGTGAGCTAAGTCTTTTGTTGTGGTTAAAATTGAACAAGCTTTAAAATATGTATCTAATACTTCTTCTACATTAGTATTTTTTGATAAAATTCCTCTGGATAACATCAAATATATTAAAGTTCTATTTGCAAAAGATGACGCTTTTTCTGACTCAGCTATTTCCTTGCTATAAGTCAAATCAGTTGCCAAAAATTCTGATGCCTTCTTTAATATTGCATCGAAAGTCTTATCTCCATAAATTCCATGTAATAATGCAACAACTACAATGGCGCCTGCATTAATAAAAGGATTTATAGGTATGCTTTTTTCAGACAATTCAAGCTCAATAACACTATTAAAAGGTTTAGCTGATGGCTTTACCCCTACATACTGTTTTAGCACATCCATCCTGTAATTCTCTAAAGCAAGAGAATATAAAATAACTTTAATTATAGATTGAATAGAAAATTTTTGTTCACAATCTCCTACATTTATATACTTGTCATCTTCAATAACTGAAATTGCAATTTTATTTGGATCAACCTTCTTAAGTTCAGGAATATAGTCAGCTACATTACCTTCTCCTAGATGTTCCTTCCCTATTGCAAGAGCTTCTTCTAAAACTTTTTCATTAAATATTATTTTTCTCACCTCCGTTTTACTTCGGGAAAACGAAACCATCCCTAGTAATAGAATATTATTATAAGTTAGCTTTGTCAATCACTAATTAACAAGATGAAGTTTTAACACATCATAAGTTATTTGTATAAAGCTCCTTTTTTACTTTTCGTAAATATTTTTAGAAATAAGATTTTTAAATTATTTTAGCAAATAAAAAAATCAGACCATGAAATTTTTCACAGTGATATGTACCCTCTTTACTGGACATCCAGTAAGGAGGGTATTTTTATGAAATATAGTTATGAATTTAAAAAAGAATGTGTACAGTTGTATAGAGAAGGTAAATGGCCTGATACACCTGAAGAAGCTAATGAAAAAAACTTTCATGATTCAATTAGAATATGGGTTAGGTTAGAAGAACTTCATGAA
>NZ_HE978580.1:423516-437469 GCF_000311865.1 Peptoniphilus obesi ph1
ACATCACAGTCTGATCTGATTTTTTATTAATACTTTTTAAGATTATTTAAGATTGTTTAATATTTTTTTCTATATATTCTAATATTTCTAAACATCTTTCGTCTACCTTACCCGCTTCTCTCCTAACATATTTGTGGGTGTTTGCTGCTTCTACTAATTCATAGTATCCCCAATGACTTCTGTCTAGGTCTATGAATTTCTTTATCTTGTCTTGGTTATCATTTATATAGTCTTTGTCTGCTGATCTTTCAAATAGTGAGTTTAGGATTTTTACTGCTTCTGTTCTTGTGATTTCTCCGTCTGGTTTAAAGCTTCCGTCTGGATATCCTTCTATTCTTCCATTAGCATAAGCTTGTTGTATTTCTTTTTCAAATTGATGACCTTTTACGTCCGCAAACGGAAGTTCTTTTGAGTTTTCCTTGTCTACTTTTGATATCAGTTTTGCAAATTCTGCTCTTGTTATTTTTTCATTTGGTCTTATCTTGTTATCTTCTGCTAGAAGCATATCTCTTTCATAGGCTAGGTTTACATATTTGTTGTACCAAGCTTCTACTTCTGTGTCTGAAAATTTGCCTAGATTTTCGTTTGTGTCAAGTTCTGCAAGTCTTATTACTAGGGCTGCTGCTTCTGCTCTTGTGATGTTTCCTTCTGGTCTTATTGTCTTATCTGGATAGCCGAAAATATATGCCATATGAGTTTTTGGATCTTGCTTTTTATCTGCGTCATAGTTCTCATAGTTTCCTATTTCAAGCCATGGGAAAAGTGGTTTTCCTTTTTCTTCTTTTGGAAGAACTGGAACTACATTTTCTGGTTCCTCAGGTTTTTTATCTCCTTCCCAAATTGCATATAAAATAGTATTTCCCTTTATTACTATTTTACTTCCTGGAAGATATTCTCCTTTTTCTGCATTTGGATCAAGACTCCAACCTAAGAATTTACGATCCCTATAAGCTGCATTTTCTGCACCTAAAACTACTGCTTCTGTTCCAAATGAATAGTAATTTTTATCTTCTATTGGTTTAGATGGATCTATTAAACTTCCTCCATTAAGGTCATATTTAACTATAAAAGCTTCTGATGGGATACCAAGAATATCGTATATAATTCCATCATTTTTAGCTGCAAGATGTCTTCTATAAAAATCATTTAAGTATAATTTTTCTCCATTTCCACCATTTAAAAGTTCATCCTTATCTCTTGATATAAATTCAACTTGTCCTAGTTCATTTCTGTTAAGTATATAGTCAAATTCCGGAGCTATTTGATTATTTATAGCTTCATGACTCCAAAGTTTGTCTTGGAATTCTCTTGGAGCAATTTTCATTGTACCAATAAGATTTTTCTTATCCATGTTTAGCTTTCCGTTGCCATCAATCTTATAAGCGTCTCTATTTACACCATTTACATGGACAAAAACATTGTTTTGTGCTCCTACTGCCATTGCACCATTTGCCAAGGTTTCATCCTTAATACCTTCTGGAATATTTTTTAGCATTATACTATTATTTTTTAAAGCAAACATACCGGTAGTATTGTGACCATTATAATTATCTATAAGATAATTTTCTGCCAAATAAGAAAAGTTTACACTAGGTCCATTTTCTATCTTATCGTGAACGTAAATTGCATTTCCTAAGATTTGAGTCCCTGCACCTGTCCAGTCAACATAACCTACTCCTAGACTTGTAAAATCTTCTTTAGCACCATCTGTTCCTTCATTTATTACAGACCCCATTACTAAAAGTGTATTATCTTTTATAATTGAACAATTTCCAGTGTCTTCAAGTAAAATACCTGCAAGATAATTTGATAAGCTTGATTTCATAAGCCTGATATTTCCAAGAACTTGTAAACTATTATTTTCAATATTTGAAGATGATGAGGATGCTGCACTCATAAGTCCTGAAAATTCATTAGATCTATTAGAAATTAAGTTTATATTTTTAAATAAAGCTGTATTGTTCTTTAATACACCCTTATGATCATCTTTAATCATTCCTGCAAAAAATGAACCAGCATTACCTTTTAGATTTATATCATTATCAAAAGCTAGTCTATTATTTTCTACTGTCATTCCAGTCTTTTCATTTATATCTATATTAGAAATAAATCCACTAAAAGCAATTTTTCCTAAATTATTTTTAGATCCATTAACATTTGCATCTAAAGATTTAACCTTTATATCATTGTCTTTTACTGTATAAGCTCTATTAAGTCCCGTATTAATTTTTAAAAGATTATCACTATTTATATCAATCTTTATATCTCCAACATCAATTTTATTGTTAGAAACATGATTTCCAACATGACCTATTATTGAAAGGTAAGCATCTTTTGTTGCAAAACTATCACTTATAGGATTAATTTCTATACTTCCTATTTTCATATTGTTATCAGAAGTTTCTGGAGGAAATTTTGTTTTGTCTTGACTATCTATTAGATAACTAGAAACGGATATTCCTGCAAAATTTGGAAGGTTGGTATTCATTTTTATTTTTCCAACACTTATATTAGTATCTACTACATTCATAAGATTTCCTACACCGTAGTAGACACTACCACAGTTTCCAGCAGAAGTTACTTCTACATTATTTGCCTTAAAGTTTGAATTAATCACCCTTGGGTAAACTAATAATTCTTTATTATCAGATCCACCTGCAATTTCATTCATCTTTATAAAAAATGGATCATCTGTACTTTCATCTACATCCATCGGTAAAGAATATAATTGGTAATTATCATTTGAAATAGCCATTACTTCAACAGGATTGTTGATTCCTAATTCAACATCTCTTGATACTATATTCCAAGGTGCAATACCTATACTCACAGACATCATGGTTTGATCTGTAACAAAGGTTTTAGTATTGTCTAAAAAGCCAACTGCCGCAAAGGAATTCATCTTTCCATTAGAACAACCTGCATTTGAAGATATTATATTTTCTACATCAACATTTATTTTCTTACCAAAAACTTTTACTTTTCCTTTTCGATAAGAATCTCCAGTAACGGCAACTCCTGCTGCTGCTGACATATATCCTGGCGCATTTGTTTTAGCTACCAAGTTTTTAGCTTTAATATTGATATTTTCTAGTCTTAAAGTTTTATAACCACCATTTTCGGCAAAAAGTCCACCAACTAGAACATCTTTATCAAATACTCTATTTTCATCTCCAATATTTCCATTAACATTAATGTCTATATTGTAAAAATCAAACTCCGTCCAGTCTATTGCAAAGGCTCCCGCTTTATAATAGTTTGTGTAGTATTCATATGGTAGGATATTTCCTTCAACTCTTATTCCTATATTTTTTGCATAACCAAGATGGTTATATTTTTTAAAATCTTCGCCAACTTTTGAATCTACTTCTGCGCAGACTGCTGAACCTATTACATCTCCTTTACAAACTACATTAAAGTTTTGTAGAACTGGGTATTGTTCGTTTTTATCTGTTACATCTTGAGGATCACCCAAAATTTTACCAAATAAAGGTTGTATATCTTGTTCTTTAGTTTCTATTGTTATGGTAGGTCTTTTTTCTCCCTCACCTGTAACTATACAATTTGTAAGATTGACATTATAACCTATATCGGGTATTTGATTAGAATTTATAGTAATGTCATTCTTTATTACTATTTTCTTATTTTTTTGTTCCCCACTATTTAAAAGATTTACCAAATCATTTGTGTTATTAATTTCCATTAAATCTGCTGCATAAATATTTTTTGGTATTATCAAAAAACAAATAAACAATAAAAATAAATACAAATTCAACTTTTTTATAATTCCATTCGACTTCATATATTTATACTCCTTTCTACTATATAATATATATTTATTTATACCCAGCTTAAGCCTTATTCTTATTTTTGTAAACGCTTTTCTGATTTTAATATTCTTTTTTCTAACATAAAATACATAAAAAAATCAGACCATGAATTTTTTCACAGTCTGATCTGTTTTTTGTATTAATTTATAATTTCTATGCTCGTACTGGACTTTTTACTAAATAAAATCCTTTTACTAAAGCTTCAGTTAAAACAAGTCCCACAAGTGTTGGAAGTACCCAAGAAAGTCCTTGTCCAGCTAGTGGTAAAGATCTTTGTAATTCTGTTAAGAATGGAAGGGTTAAATTAAGAGTTTGATCTAGTATTTGAACAAGTGGTAGAAATACTGATACAAAAGCTGCAACAAAGTATGAAGCTTTACTATAGTTTACAAAGTCGTGAGTAACTCCCATAACTATTAACACCAAGGCTACTGGATATATTAATGTTAATAGTGGTACAGAAAATTCTAGTAGCTTGTTTAAACCAAAGTTTGACATCACAAATGAGAAGAAAGTCCAAACTATTACCCAAAATCTATAGCTAAATCTTTGTTTAAATAGGTTAAAGAAATAATCTCCCCCACTAGTTATTAAACCAACACAAGTTGTTAAGCAAGCTAAAGTAAATATAGCTGCTAAAAGAACTAATCCAAAATCTCCAAAAGCCATTCTTACATAAGATGATAGGATATCAGCTCCGTTTTCTGCTCCAGCAAACATGCCTGATGTTAGCATTCCTATTGAAGAAAGCATTGCATATACTACAAATAAAACTAAGCCAGCAAGAAGTCCTGCCTTCATTGTATAGTTTGTAACTTGTTTTTTATCTTTTACTCCAAATCTTCTTATGGCAAGTGCTATTACATAACCAAAGTTTAAAGCTGCGACTGCATCCATTGTGTCATAGCCTGATAAAAATCCTTTTAAGAAAGGTGTGTTTGCATAATCCCCAGTAGGAAGAGCCACATCCTTTGCAAGAAATACCACCCTTACAAACATAAATCCTATCATTAAAAGTAGGGTTGGAGTTAAGTATTTACCAATTCTTCTTACTAATTTATTTGGTTTTAGTGATACCCATAAAGCAAGGCTGAAAAATACAAATGTATAGATAAGTCTTGCTAAAACTACACTAAATCCTTGAGGTAGATATGGCATAACTGCCATTTCAAACGGAACACTACCTGCTCTTGGTATTCCAAGTCCATGTCCTATTGACATGTATATTGCAGTGGTAAAAACTATTGCAAAAGTTGGTCCAACTCTTTTAGATAGGTTTAAAAGTCCATCAGTCTTTCCAACAACTATTGCTCCTAAAACTGGGAATATTATTGCGGTAACAGAAAAGCCTAAAATACTTATAAGGCTAGCAGACCCTGCTTGATTTCCCAAAAGTGGAGGGAAAATCAAATTGCCTGCTCCAAAAAATAATCCAAAGAGCATTATACTTACTTGCAAAAATTCACTTCTAGTTAGTTTTTTCATTTTGATTTCTCCTTAAAAAATATTATTTAAACCTTATAAATAAAAAAAATCCTTTGTCTATATAGACAAAGGACGAAATTACCGCGTTACCACCTTTTATTCTTATTAAAATAATAAGCACTCAACAAGCATCCAACAATGCCGGGTATAGATAACGCCTACCAGAGCGTCAGATCTTACTAATTTCAGACCTGCTTAAAGAAAAATGATTTTCGAACTTACATCGATTATAAGCTTTCACCAAACGCCTACTCTCTGAAAATCTAAATAAGCCTACTCTTTTTTTCAAACTTTATTATAAAATTTAAATGTTAATGGAAATTAAAATTAACTAATTTAATCTTGTCAAGCATTTTCTATATCTATTTTTTATTTTTATATTCCTGTATAAAAAAGCACTGCCCCTATAATTATAAAATCATACAAAACATGGACTAAATACGAATTCCAAAGATTTTTTCTTATTATATAAGCAAGACTTAAAATCAATCTTACTATTCCTATCAATACAATACTTTGAACGAAATTATAGTTGTAGGTTGAAAGGTGCAAGGCTCCAAATAAAAGCGAAGATAATATCCAGGCTGAAAATATTGCAAAGTTTCTGTTTATTTTTTTAGTTTTTGATATAAAAACAAAAATGGAACCACAAAAAGGATTTCTTCTATAAAAAGTTGGACCAGAGTTACTGCAGCTATTTCAATTATATTATCTGCATTTATGCTATCTATTATCGGATTTTCAACCATTTCATAGTCTGCAAAAAGGTTTGATATAAAGATTACACTTATAAATAATAGAAGCAAAACTCCTATAACTAAAAATAAATCTTTTAATCTTGGCATTTTTAAAATCTTTTTATACCATTTTTTATCTATTATGAATAAGGACAAAAATCCTGACCCAATAAATACAATGTAGGTCAAAATTGGAAATTTGTTTTCAAAACTTGCAAAAATAAGACCCCCAAATAAAATTAACATGGATAAAAACCAGTTTAAATTTTTGGTTTCTGCAAAGGGAAAATCTGTTTTATCTTTAATTTCAATTAATTCATCATTCACATTAACAACTCCTAAATAAAAAATAAGCCTTTATTAATATTAAATAATATCATAAAAGCTTATCTTATTTTTAATTAATAGTTTCTATTAATAATTTTTTACAATTTTTACAGATATGGCAAAGGATATAAGAAATAAAATTATTATTCCAAGAAGTGATAGGAAAATCCTAAGACCCATGGTCAAAGTCATAAATCCAGCTAGCCAAGACTCAAAAAGTCCAGTTACAAGAAGAAATATCATTCCTATTAGGAAAAATAGGATAAATACCAGCCAAAATTTAGCACCAAACTTAAATATCATTGGAAGAAGCAAAATATTTACAATCATAACAGCTGCCGATAAATATAATAAATTATATAGGCTATCAGCTAGACTTAAGTCTCCAGCAAGTCCAAAAGGTCTTAATATAAAATAAAAAAGACTTGTGATTAAAAGTAAAATTCCTGCTGCTATAAAGCTTAAGAGATATTTTGAAAACACTATCTTTTTTACAGATATTGGAAGTCCCTTGGCATATGAAAAAGCACCTGCCTGTGTATCCATGCTGAAATTAAACATAAGAAAAATATAGGTGAGGGTTGATAAATATGTTGTAGATGTTTCAAATCCTGAAAAATACATAACAATTAAATATACTAAAGCCATAGCAAATATTGATTTTTTATTTAGATATTGAATTTTAAAATCGTAATAATCTTTAATTAACAAGGCCTTCATTTATTCTCCCCTTTCTAATAAATTCTTATAGGATAATTTTCTTAATACAAAGTAAAAAACTAGGTCAATAGCTAATATACTTATTGGAATTAGCCAATTTGAGCCAAGAAAAATCTTAATAAATAAGGATTTTTTATATTCATATAGTAGGCAAAAAGCCATATAGCTTACAATAAATAAAATCATTAAATATGAATATGAGTTTTTATAGCTATATTTTATAATTAAAAACTGCATCAAGGTATTTAAGAAAAATATAAAAGCAAACAGGCTAAATATAAAAATAAGTCCACTTATTTCTTTCATAGTCAGAATATAAAAAACTACAGATAAAAGATAACTAGCTAGGCTAACTAGAAAATTTAAGAAAAATTTCCCATCTACATATGCTTTTGCCCCTATTGGCAGTCCTCTTATATAAGAAATTAATCCAACTTGTTCATCCACAATATGGCAGGAAAGCACCATTCTAAAGGCAAAGAAGTTAAAAATAATTATAAGACTTAACATTATAAATATATTAGCTTCTGATCTAAAAATTTTTATTATTTGAAATAGAGAAAATAAGACAAAAAATATAATACTGACTATCATATTTTTTCTACAGTAATATAAATCATTTAATAATAGGGCCTTCATAGTCTTTTCCCCTTTCGTATAAAACCATAATTTCACTTATATGAGCCTTATCTAAAATTAGATCAGGATATTTCTTCTTCATTTCAAGCTTATTATCAACAAGGCATTCTATTGAATATTCTGATTTTTTTACTTTTAAAATATTTTCCTTATCAATCTTTTCTAAATCTTCTTCTGTGCATTTTAAAATTGCATAGTTTTCTAGAAGGTCATATTTTTCCTTGCTAAAGACTAATTTCCCATCATTTATGTAGGTAATATAGTCTGCGATTTTTTCTAGGTCCTCTGTTATATGAGATGAAAATAAGATCGAATGTTTCTCATCTTCCATAAATTCTAGCAAAATATCTAAAATATCATCTCTTATAACTGGATCAAGTCCGCTGGTTGGCTCATCTAAGATTAAAAGATCTGGTCTTGATGAAAGTGCTATGGCGATTTTGTATTTCATTTTCATTCCCTTGGAAAATTTATCGTTTGGCTTTTTGTCTGGAAGATTAAATTTTTTTGTAAGGTAATAAAAATATTCACTATCCCACTTGCTATAAATGTTTTTATAGATATTGTCTGTCTGTTTTATATTTATATTGTTGGAAATAAAAATGTCTTCTAATAAAAATCCAATCCTGTCTTTTATATTTTCATCTGGGTCTTGTCCAAATATTTTTATTTCTCCACCATGATTTATAATATCTAAAATTGATTTTAAAATTGTTGTTTTGCCTGCTCCATTTGCACCAATTAGCCCCATAACGCTTCCCTCTATATGGTCAAAGGATAGATCTTTTATTTCAAAGTCTTTGTATTTTTTTGATAAGTTTTTTATTTCTATGGCCTTCATTTCTACCTCCATAAAATTTTTAACATGCTTATTAATTCATCCAAATCGACTCCGCAGCTACTGGCAATTTCTATTGCAGAGTTTAATTTATTTTCTATTTCACATAATTTTTCTTCCTTTATAAGATCTGAGTTTAATTTTTTTACAAAAGATCCCCTCCCAGCAAGTGTATAAATATAGCCTTCTTGTTCTAAATCGTTGTAGGCTCTTTTTGTTGTAATTACTGAAACTCTTAAATCTTTTGCTAGAGATCTCATTCCAGGAAGTGCTTGATCTTCTTTTAAATCACCAGTAATAATTAAATTCTTTATTTGGTTTTTTATTTGTTCATAAATTGGAAGATCACTCGTGTTCGATATAATTATATTCATTTAACCACCCTAGCATATATACTGTATATATATTATATGCACTCTATTTTTATTTGTCAATAAAATAAAAAAACTCAGTCTTAAACTGAGTTCCTTTTTCTATATTTACTATCTTGTAAAAAGTTCATTATTTTCAAGGAAGATATGAGTTTTTAAATCATCTGATAATTCTTTTAATAATTCATAACTTTTAGAATATGTTGCACAAGCATCTTCTGGTAACTTAAAATCATTGGTTAAATTCTTGATTCTCTCAAGAAGTGATCCAACTTTTTCATGCTCTGCTATTAAAGTTGAAAAATCTAATTTTTCTCCTCTTTTTAATTTTGGAAAATCTATCTCTTCTTCGGCTGCAAAGTGTGGAATAAGATCAGCCTTTATTAATAAAAATACTTGATATATATCTTTTAGATTGTCCCCATGATTTATATAATGGGCTTTTATAACTTTTCTTAAACTTTTGTCAATTTCTTCAATTAATTCTAAATCTTTTTTATGATGGACAGAAATTATATAGTCTATAAGTTTATCAGTATCAAGTTTTAAGACTTCTTCCAGTTTACTGTCTAATTCAACTGGCTTTTCTATATTATTTAAAATATTTATAAATGAATCCGGATCAAAACCTATTTCACTTATTGCATCTTCTAAAGGAGCTGAACCACCGCAACAATAATCTATACCAACTTGTTCTAATTTTTCTATAATATTTGGATTATCTTTTACCGCTTCTTCTATTGTCATATTTTTATTTATCATATAAATTAATCCTCCTCATTTTTACATCTTCTTATTAAATATATACTCAATTTTTAAAAACTTTTAACTTTTATTAGATCTTTTTACTTGATATTATTTAGTCAGGTGATTATATGTTTTTTATTATTTCTTCTTATCCAAAGGAAGAAGAACTTTTTTACAAAGATAATATGCGGATACACTCTTGCGGTGGCTATCAAAGAACAAAAATAATTATGCAATATTATGTTTTATCTTTCTTCTTTCTTCCTATTTTTAAATTTAAAAAAAGATATTTTATAAGATACACTTGCTGTGGCAAATCTTATGAATTAAGTAAAGATATTGGAAGAGAAATCGAAAGAGGAAACAATCCAGATATAAGAGAAGAAGATTATATACAAGAGTTTTCTAATTATAATTCAGGCAATAAATGTCCATATTGTGGCTATGAATTGTCTAGCGATTTTGATTTTTGTCCAAAATGTGGAAGAAAAATTTAATTGTTTTTAAATAATCGGTATTATTTACTTTAATTTGTCTATTTAATACACTTTTTTATTAAATTAATGTATAATAGTAAAAATATTATTAAATATTTAATTCAAAAGAGGGAAGGGAAAATTTTGTCTAGTATAAGAAAAATAAAAAAGATACTTGTAGCAAATCGTGGCGAAATTGCCATTCGTATTTTTAGGGCTTGTAGGGAGCTTGGAATTACGAGTGTTGCAATTTATTCAGCAGAAGACTCTCTTGCACTTTTTAGGACTAAGGCTGATGAATCTTATCTTATAGGTAAGGGTAAATCACCCCTTGATGCCTATCTTGGTATGGATGAAATAATTCAGCTTGCCCTTAAAAAAGGCGTAGATGCTATTCATCCTGGTTATGGATTTTTAGCTGAAAATGCTGAATTTGCAAGAAAAATTGAAGAAGCAGGTTTGATTTTTATAGGACCTCAACATGATGTAATGGCAAAACTTGGAGATAAAATTGAATCTAAATTAGTTGCACATCAAGCAGGAGTAAAAACTATTCCTGGAGTTGATAAACCAATAAGATCAGACAAACAAGCTCTTGATTTTGCTAAAGAAGCAGACTACCCTATCATGCTAAAAGCAGCTGCTGGAGGCGGCGGTAGAGGTATGAGAATTGTTAGAAATGAAGAAGAATTAATTGAAAAATTTCATTCTGCTAAAAATGAAGCTGCTAAAGCTTTTGGAAATGATTCGATTTTTGTTGAAAAATATCTTGAAGCTCCAAAGCATATCGAGGTACAAATTCTTGGAGACTCCCATGGTAATATAGTTCATCTTCACGAAAGAGATTGCTCTATACAAAGACGTCATCAAAAGGTAATTGAATTTACACCAGCTTTTGTACTTCCAAAAGAAGTTAGAGAAGCTATTCAAAAAGATGCATTAAAAATTGCAAAATCTTTAAATTATAAATCAGCTGGTACTGTTGAATTTTTAGTTGATAAAGATCTCAACCACTACTTTATAGAAGTAAATGCCAGGATCCAAGTTGAACACACTGTAACAGAAATGGTAACTGGAATCGACCTTATCCAATCTATGATTAGGGTTGCAGAAGGTTATGAACTAAGTGATCCAGAAATAGATATAAAATCTCAAGATTCTATAAAATTATCTGGTTATGCTATCCAATGCCGTGTAACAACAGAAGATCCACTAAATAATTTTGCACCTGACACTGGAAGAATTACAAAATATTATTCTTCATCTGGTTTCGGTGTAAGACTTGATGGTGGAAATGCTTTTGCAGGATCAATAATTACTCCTTACTACGATTCTCTTCTAGTAAAAGTAATTTCTTATGGTAGAACTTGGGCCGATACAATTAATAAAGCCATAAGAGCCGTTAGAGAAATTAAAGTTTCAGGAGTTAAAACAAATACAGGTTTTATCCTAAATGTTTTAAACTCAGATGATTTTAGAAAAGGAATCTGTGACACAGGCTTTATAGAAAATCATCCAGAACTTTTTGAAATAACTACAAAACCAGATGCTGAATTAAGATTAATGAATTATATCGGAGAAATTGTAGTTAATAGTCCAAATAAAAAAGATAAGACTTATGACAATCCAATAGTTCCAGAATTTGAAGAAAGTCCAAAAGATTTCAAATCTTCTAAAAAACTATTTGATGAAATGGGTCCAGAAAAATTCTCTAAATGGATACTAGACCAAAATAAACTTCTTATTACTGATACAACAATGAGAGATGCTCACCAATCCTTAATGGCAACTAGGATGAGAACTCTTGATATGTATAAAATTGCTCAAGCTACAAATGCCAATATGAAAGAACTTTTCTCCGCTGAAATGTGGGGCGGGGCAACTTTTGATGTTGCTTATAGGTTTTTACATGAAGACCCTTGGGAAAGACTTCGCATGCTAAGAAAGCTTATGCCTAACATCTTAACTCAAATGCTCCTTCGTGGTAACAACACAGTTGGATATACAAACTATCCAGACAATGTTGTAAAAAGATTTATCAAAAACTCTGCAGAAAATGGAATTGATATCTTTAGAGTATTTGACTCTTTAAACTGGCTTGAAAATATGAGACTTTCAATAGACGAAGTCTTAAACAACGGAAAAATTGCAGAAGGTACAATGTGCTATACTGGTGATATCTTAAATGAATATAGGGATAAATACAATCTACAATATTATGTAGACCTAGCTAAGGAAATCGAAAAAACAGGTTGCCATATCCTAGCAATAAAAGATATGTCTGGTCTATTAAAACCTTACGCTGCTAGAAAATTAATCAAGGCTTTAAAAGATGAAATCTCAATCCCTATCCACCTACACACTCATGACACAACTGGAAATGGTGTAGCTTCTGTATTAATGGCAGCTGAAGCTGGCGTTGATATTGTTGATGTTGCAATAAACTCTATGAGTGGGCTTACTTCCCAACCAGCCCTTAACTCAGTTGTAGCAGCTCTACAAAACACAGATAGAGACACTGGTATGGATCTTGATAAAATTGAAGAAATAAATAAATATTGGGCAGCAGTAAGACCTGTCTATGAAGATTTTGAATCTGATTTAAAATCTGGTACAACAGAAATCTATAAATATGAAATCCCAGGAGGACAATATTCAAACTTAAAACCACAAGTTGAAAGTTTTGGACTTGGCTATAAATTTAAAAAAGTTATGGAAATGTACAAAACTGTAAATGATATGGTTGGAGATATAATCAAGGTTACTCCATCATCAAAGATGGTTGGAGATATGGCTATATTTATGGTACAAAATGAATTGACTCCAGAAAATATTCTTACAAAAGGTGCTAACCTAGACTATCCTGATTCTGTAAAAAATTATTTCAAGGGCATGATGGGACAACCTCTTGGAGGATTCCCAGAAGATCTTCAAAAAATAGTTTTAAAAGATGAAAAACCAATCACAGTAAGAGCAGGACTTTTACTAGATGACCATGATTTCGATTCAGATAAAAAATATCTAGATGAAAAATATAAAATGGATGCAAACGAAGATGACC
Organism: Peptoniphilus obesi ph1; assembly: GCF_000311865.1. GTDB lineage: Bacteria > Bacillota > Clostridia > Tissierellales > Peptoniphilaceae > Peptoniphilus_E > Peptoniphilus_E obesi. The sequence goes on from NZ_HE978580.1 coordinate 436,748, forward strand.
TACTAGGACACGCCCTATATCCAAAAGTTTTTGAAGACTATTTAAAATTCAAAAATGAAACTGGAGACCTTTGGAGAATGCCATCATCTGTATTCTTCCACGGTTTGATGGAAGGCGAATCAGTTGTAATTCCAATTGATGAAGGAAAGAACTTAATCGTTCAACTTATAGAAATTGGTAAAGTTGATGATGAAGGATATAGAAATGTTAGCTTCGAAATAAACGGAAACAGAAGAACCGTTAAGATTGAAGATAAATTATCTGCAAATAAAAACGTAAATAAAATCCAAGTTAGATTTGCAGATGAAGAAAATCCTCTTGAAATTGGATCTTCAATTCCTGGTAAAATTGTCGCTATCAACAAAAAAGAAGGCGAAGAAGTTAAAGAAGGCGAAACAATAATTATAATTGAAGCCATGAAAATGGAAACAAATATTGTAGCCAAAAAATCAGGAACAATTGCTCAAGTCCTAGTCAATGTAAATGATATGGTTGAAAGCGGACAACTTGTTGCAACTTTAGAAGAAGAATAAATATAAAATATATTAGAAACCAGCGTTTGATGTGTACCCATAAAACTGGACACAATATTTAATTAATTAGTTGTAGTGGATGCTAACCTATACTTTGTAGGTGGCATCCATTTTGTTTTTGATTGAATTCTTTCGTTATTGTAATAATAGATCTATTCCTCTATTGCTCCTGAAAATTCTTCAAAAGAG
>NZ_HE978580.1:438672-603153 GCF_000311865.1 Peptoniphilus obesi ph1
TTTTGTGCGCTGGTTTTTCTTTTGCTTAAATATTTATTTAATTTTATGCGATCTTAATCCCCATGTCCCATTTCCTAATCCATTAACTGAATAAAATAAATCTTTTTTACCATTGAATTGCGTGCTATCAGAAGAATGCTTTTCTATTACAGCTCTAATGGAAGCTTTTAAATTTTTAGTCATCGCTTTACCAGAAACTTTTGAAAATTCTTCATATAATTCTGAATAATGGGTGCTAGTTTCTAGCTTATTTAATATATAATCTATGTCATATGACCAAAATTCCTTCATAACAGCCTCCTAATCATAATCAAAATATATATTCAAAAGACTTAAATTGCAATAGCTTTATAAAATTTTACATAAAAAAGACCCTAGTATCAAACTAAGGTCTACTAAATGTTTAAACTTATTTTTATATTTTTAGAAAGATTTCGCTATTGTTTCTAATTGTTCTTTTACTTTTGAAAATTCACAATCTAAATCTAGTGTCTTTAAAGATATTAGATTCCCGCCCATTTTATACTCATTGTTTGGTAAAATCATTTCATCAGTCTTTGCATAAAGAAGCATTCCAGAAACATTTCCAGTTTTATCACTATCAAAGTTTTTTACATAGGTATAAATCTGATACAAATTATTTGAATGCAGAGTATTTACTCCATATCTTTCTTGAGTAGTTTTTGCATAATATTTTGCATCTATAATAAGAGTTTTTTCTTCCTTTTTAAGCATAATATCACTTTGCATAATAGGTAGCATTTCTATATATCCATCGTCTATATCCCAAGAAATTTGTGATGCAGAAGCTTTTAACTCTGGGTTCTCCTTCCTATAATATTCAAGAATAAATTTTTCATAAAGCCTATTCATATATTTTTCATCAATAAAATCTAATAATTTTACACTTCCATCAGAATTTGTTTGTAATAACCCTTTAAGAATTAAATGGCATATAGAAATTAACATCTGATAAGTCTGGTTATTCTTGTTAAATTGTAATTTCCAATTTATATTTTCTAGTTTTAATGGGTCAACTTCAATAAAAAAGTAATTTAATTTTCTAATTTTTTTCTTTATTTCTATGTTAATATCGCTCTTAACGAGAAAATTCATTGTAGTTTTTATAATTCGATTCATATATGAATTTACTGAAAATTCATCATAATTACAAACTAATTGTTTTCTTAACATAGAGTTTTCTTTAAGCGAATTTGAAATATCTATCTTTCCCCTAATAGAAGATAACGCCTCTGTTTGAATTATATATTCTTTTCCTAAACCGCGTTTAATTTGCGATGACAATCCTTTAATTAAAATAGATGCGCATAACTCCGTAACATTTTCAAATTCTTCAGTTGCGACTTGTCTATAGCCTTGTTCATTCAATACTTGAAATGCGTATGATAGCATATAATATACATTTTGTATGCGTATCATTTTATTGAACTCCTCAAATTTAATATCCAGTCTTTGACTTTACTTGGCTCATCAAACCAATACTCTTTGATAAGAGGTATAATTTCATAATTAACAACTGATCTTAACCATTCATCTGTAACTTCATTATCCGTACAAAAATAGCTGTGTCCAATTTTAAATCCTTCACCTAAAGATTCATCATTTGAAATATCTTCATTAAGAGATTCAACAACCGAAATTAATTTATCAAACTTTGAAGAATTCTTTTCTTGCAAATAATTTTTGAAACCTTCTGATGAAAATGCCGGTTTAAAATCAAAAAAAGCAAATCTTCTCCTAAGTGCATAATCCATAAGAGCAAGACTTCTATCCGCCGTATTCATCATACCGATTATGCGCAAATTACTTGGCACAGAAAACCATTCATTTGAATATAGCATTTTAATTTTTTCTCCACGCTTATCTTTTTCTATTAGCATCATCATCTCACCAAGTATTTTGCTGAGATTTCCACGATTTATTTCATCAATAATGAAAAAATATGGTCTTTCATTATCCTCTTCAGCTTGTTTACAAAAATTATAAAAAACTCCATTAACAAGCTCAAATCCATCTTTTGAAGGTCTATATCCTTGAATAAAATCCTCATAAGAATAGCTTTGATGAAACTGAACTAGTGTAACGCGGCTGGTATCTTTTTCTCCCATTATAGAATAAGCAAGTCGCTTAGCTGAAAAAGTCTTTCCAACCCCTGGAGGTCCTTGCAAAATAATATTTGATTTTACCTCAATTAATTCTGTAAGTGTATTATATGTATCCTCATCCATGTAGACCTCATTCAAAAAGTCATCTTTTGTATAAATAGGATATTTGATTTCCCTTTGTTCAGGAATTTCTTTACCTATATCTTCAACAAATAAATCAAGTAGTTGTTTAACATAATCAGGATATGAAGAAATGCAAGTCAGTGTTTTCATTACAGCTTGTCCTGGGTGTTCCCATTCTCCTTTATCTTGCCAATTTATTTTTCTAATATGTTTGTAAGATTTTCTCTTATCATCATAAAAATAATCTGATGTTACTACTCCTTTGCCAATAATTTTATACCTTCCCTTCTTAGCAAATACTATATCCCCAACTTTCATATCTTTTACAAATTGCCACAGACAATGAGCATCATTTCTATATGAATAGCTTGGATCATATACTTTTTTCATACATTCTTTAATTTCTTCTTTTGAAGTAAAGTTTTTTAAATCCTTCACTTCATCCCAGCCTATCCCCATTATTCCAAGATTATAGAATTCTTCCCACATAGAAGCATTATCACCAGGCGAATAAATCCAATAATCCACATCTTTTACATCTGAATCAACTAATGAAGTATTTTCTTTTGGAAAAGTATTTTTCCATGCAGCATAAGATAGTTCAGGAAAACTCTTATACTTACAATCTTTTTTATTAAATACATTCTTTGCAGATTCACACATTGAAATATAGCTTTTACCATCAGGAAGTTTGTCTATATTTGAAAAAATATCTACAAAATAACTTGGCATATTAGCCGTGTCAGTAATAAAAGCACGATTAGTAGAATCTAAATTTATAAAAGTATATGGTCTTATCCAGTAAAGTCCCATTGTTATATTCCATTTAACCATCTTTTGTTTTATTACAATATCGTAAGCATTAATAAAATCATCTTTATTTTTATCAGATGGTTTTTTTGAATATTCAAGCGCCTTTTCAAAAAACAACCAAAGATTATCTATATCGTGCTCTCCACGATCATCTTTATATGCAAAAAACCAAGCATTTAAATTCATAACAACTGGTATACCATAAAAATCACTAGGAACAGATGTCTTTATAGAAAATTGTTTTGCAAATTGCTCTAGAAGAGCAATACGATTTGCTTCTTTAATTCCTTTATTAAAAGAAGCAAAAATAGTAAAAGGACAAATATCTACATACTCTTCTTCTCCTTTCTCTTTGAAAGGAAATTTAATTCCAGCATCATCATAAATTGTTTTTAAAATATTAATAAGTTCTGTCCTCTTATTCTTGTATTTTAATAATTCAGAAGCCAGTTCCATATAAAAATCTGTCCATTGAAAATTATCGTTCATATATATCACCCTTAATTAATTATTTACCCCATTAAATAGTTAATTTAAGATCCACCCTGCAAATGTGTTAAGTTTCTCAATCATTTCTTTACGATACACAGTTAAATACCACAAATCGCATCATCAACTCTTTTGTTGCTTGTAAGATGCTTACAAACTGGGATTAAAATACCTATCCAATACCAGACATAGAAAAAAGTTCTGTAATAAAGGGTGTGAAAACAAGGGACGGCAAGCAATTTGCAACTTTGTAGTCTGTGATGTCCATAATGTTTAGTCCAAGGACAATAATCATGAGTGAGCCGACACAAGCCATTTCAGCAATCATAACAGAACTAAGCACCGGTGCCAGAAATCCAGCCAAAAGAGCAATTCCTCCCTCTAAGATCAAAACACAAGCGGCAGATGCAAGTACACCTACGCCTAAGGTAGCGGCAAGCATCACTACACTTACTCCATCCAATACAGATTTAGCAAACAGAGTAGAGTTATCACCTGTTGTACCCGCCTGAATAGATCCGACAATAGCCATAGCACCTACACAAAATAGTAGTGTCGCTGTCACAAAGCCTTGAGTAAATCCACTTGCTCCCGAGCCAATCTTTGTTTCAATCAGCTCACCCAATTTTGTGATTCTTGCATCAATGTCGATCAACTCACCTACAATAGTGCCCAATACAATAGACACGAGAAGCACCAGTGAATTTTCTCCTTTAAAAATTCCTCTAATGCCCATGCTAAATACTACTGCGCCCATAATTTTCATTACAGAGTCAATAATCCTAGTTGGAATGCCTTTTTTGAATAATAATCCGATGCCACCACCTATCAGGACTGCCGCCGTATTTACAATTACTCCTATCATATATGTGAACCTCCTTCAGACTTTGTAATCTATTCTCAATATTTACCTGTAATTTATGTGATCTCAACTACTTTAGGAAGCACTTTCTCATAATCAAGCTCTAGCCTTTTATTTTTATAAGCTAAAATCTCTAATGCTGATTCCATATAAAAGTCTGTCAATTGAAATCTACTTTAAGTAAATAAAATTTTTCTAAACAAAATAATTATATCATATGGGCAATTACTTATATGTTGAGCGATTAAGTATCAATTTTAAGACAATAAAAAGGATAAGCCGTAGCCTATCCTATAATTTAAATATTTATTTAACTTATTAACTTTATCTTCTCTATTTATTAGATGAAGAATATTCTACAAAAAACAATATTATTGAAATTACAATTAATATTTTTCCAATTGCTATTAAAGATTGATATTGATTAAAAAAATTAAAATTCAAAAACATTATCCCTAAGACAACAGTTATAGGATAGAGTTTTGATAAATTTTTCATGCATATCTTCTTTTTAATCTATTTCTTTTATTCCCATTCTTCTTTTCCAAACGTACGATATATCCCAAACCATTCAAAATACTGAACTCTATTTTTTCTAATATCACTAAATCCATCTAATTATAGGACGTTTTCAAATTTTTAGTCCCGTCCCAGTCCCAGTACCAGAAAAAGTTTATTTTATAATTTTATTGATTGTTTTAAATAAGTTTTCAAAATTCTCTAATGTTTCTTCTGAAATATCCACGTTGTTTATATTTTTAGCTAAATAATTCGCTGGCATATAATGATTAAAACTACCCTTATTTAATTTCTTTAACTGACTTAAAATAGGACCATTTTCAACTGTATTTATATCTACATTGGATTCAAATGCCCCATTATATAAATTAATATAGTCTTCTTTTTTGAACAAATCTTCTATATCAGCATATTCACTATTTAAAATATCATGATAAAATAAAATGTTGCTTTCTCTTATTATTTTTTTTGTTACCATATTATTTAATCTTTTTTCAGCAGATTGATTAGTAAAAGTATCTAGCAAGCACACCATTTTCAATTTATTTCCTCTCAATAATGATATAAAGGATGCAACTTTGTCAGCCCCGCCTATTGGAACGATAGTAATATCTGCATCTAATCCTACTCTGTCATTATCTTGCAATAAATTGGATATTATTGATAGGTAAATTAAATCGGATATACCCTCAACTAACAAATTTTTCTTTGAAACGAATAAATTTTGAGCTAAATCATAACCAAGTGCCGCTTGTAGTGGAAATAAAGTATTAGGATCTTTTTCTTGAACAGAGTCAGATATAACTGTACCATCTTGTGTTTCATAAACAGTCCTTACTTTATTTAAACTATTTGTATCTATCATGAATGGTGAATGTGTAGTATATATAATTTGATAGTCCTTTGATAAATCTGAAATAAATTTCAACAAATCATTTTGAGCTTTTGCATGTAAATTTAAACCAGGTTCATCTAATAAAAGTATATAAGTATTATTTCTGTCCTCTTGTATTTTCTTAAACCAAACAAGGAATGAAAAGAACCAATTAAATCCTCTGCTTCGATTTTCTAATGGTAAAGATACTCCTGTTCTTTTATTTCTTACTCTTATATTTAACACTCTATCTATTATATTTGAACTGTAGGAACTTTTTTCTTCTACCTTATTGATTCTAAATTGGATATTTAAATTTTTATTTGTTTTCCAGTATTCAAAAAGTTCATCTGATATTATTGCTTCTGTTGCTTCTAACTCTGCAATAAATTCTTCAAAATCATTTGAATCTCTGACCTTTTCTACATCAATATCTGCAAGTTCTAGTAAGGCTTTTGCCGTTTTAACATTCGACTTCGATAAATCATCATCTATCTTTGTTAATGAAATCTCTGATGGTAAGGCATAATAATCATCATAATACATAAACTTTGGTAATCTATCTATCAGATAAGTATTAACTACATAATGGTCAATAGGACTATCATTCCATGATTCTGAATTAATAAAATATTTTTTCAACTTGTTAATCTTTTGAATATCATCTGGGTCTAATTCACCAGTATCAATCTCGTCTACAATGTTTTTAAATTGGTCTTTACTTGATACCTTTTTAAGTTTATCAGTAAGTTCTTTATTTACAAACTTTAGAGAGTTTACTTTTTTCTTCATAAATTCAGAAGTATTAAACCAAGAAATAACCCATGCTCTAGTATTATTATATTTAAAGGTTATAGAGAAAGTATTTCCTGAAGGAGCTAATCCTATATCGTCCGTAATCAAATTTACTAATTCAGGATCTATTTCATAAGTTAATTCTACAGCTACAGGATTTTCACCACTCTTATCTACTCTCTTTTTTTGTCGTCTAGGGTAATCATAATTAAGACTATATTTGAAGTTTTCATCATTTTCAAAATAATTACTTTTTGCTAAAGCCTCTAAAATAGATGTTTTTCCAGATTCATTCATTCCGACTAAGACCGTTACATCATCTTCAACTGCGAATGACTGTGGCTTTTCTATAGGTTTGTACTTTTCTATTATCACATTTATTAATCTTATCATTATTCCTCCTATGTATTTTACTAAAACATGATCTATTTAAAAAATAATTATTATAAACTTGTTAGCATTTATTTAATGATAATCATATCATATTTTAAAATATTTTTTATAACTTAATCAATGTAGCTTTCATTGATCTTTTTTAATTTCTTACAAAAAAAGACCCTAGTGTTAACTAAGGTCTTATAAGTTTATATTACTTTTATTCCCATTCTATTGTTGCTGGTGGTTTTGATGTTATATCGTAGACTATTCTATTTATATGGTCTACTTCGTTTACTATTCTTGTTGATGCTTTGTCTAGGACTTCGTATGGTATTCTCGCCCAATCTGCTGTCATAAAGTCTGTTGTTTTTACTGCTCTTAATCCTAGTGTGTAGTCATAGGTTCTAAAATCTCCCATTACTCCGACTGTTCTATTGTTGGTTAAAACTGCGAAGTATTGGTTGATGTCTTTATCTATTCCTGCTTTTGCTATTTCTTCTCTAAAGATATAGTCTGCATCTCTTAGTATGTCTAGTTTTTCTTTTGTTATTTCTCCCATTACTCTTATTGCAAGTCCTGGTCCTGGGAATGGTTGACGATCTACTAGATAGTCGGCTAGTCCTAGTTCTCTTCCTAGTTGTCTTACTTCATCTTTAAATAACATTCTAAGTGGTTCTATTATTTCTTTGAAGTCTACATAGTCTGGTAGTCCGCCTACGTTGTGGTGTGATTTTATTACTGCTGAATCTCCTAGTCCTGATTCGATTATGTCTGGGTATATTGTTCCTTGTGCTAGGTAATCAACTGATTTTATTTTTTTTGCTTCTTCTTCAAAGACTCTGATAAATTCTTCTCCGATTATTTTTCTTTTTCTTTCTGGGTCTGTTACATTTTCAAGTTTTTCTAAAAATCTTTTTTCTGCATCTACTCTTATAAAGTTCATTCCGCTGTCTTTAAAAGCTGCTTCTACTTCGTCGCCTTCATTTTTTCTCATTAGTCCGTGGTCAACGAATATGCAGGTTAGGTTTTTGCCTATTGCTTTTGAGATTAATTTTGCTACTACTGATGAGTCTACTCCTCCTGATAGGGCTAGTAGAACTTTTCCATCTTGGACTTTTTCTTGTATTTCTTTTATCGCTGTTTGTGCGTAGTTTTTCATTGTCCAATCTGCTTCTTGTTTGCAAATTTCAAAGACAAAGTTTTTTAGCATTTCTTTTCCATATTCAGAGTGGTTTACTTCTGGGTGGAATTGTAGGGCGTAAAGATTTTTTTCTTTGTTTTGCATTGCAGCTATTGGGCAATTGTCTGTGTATCCAATTTTTTCAAAGCCTTGAGGTAGGCTTTCTACTTTATCGATGTGGCTCATCCAAACTGTTGAATTTTCAGCTATATTTTTAAATAGGCTCGATTCTTCTCTTGTAAAGTTTGTTTTTCCAAATTCTCTTTGGTCTGATTTTTTTACTTCCGCTCCTAGACTTGCTGCCATCAATTGCATGCCATAGCAAAGTCCTAAAACTGGAATTCCTAGTTCAAATATTTCTTTTTCAATTTTTGGAGCATTTTCTTCATATACTGAGTTTGGTCCACCTGTAAAGATTATTCCCTTTGGATTTATTTCTTTTGCTTTTGCTAGTGCTTTTTGGTATGGAACTACTTCACAATAAACGTTTAGGTCTCTAACTCTTCTTGCGATTAGTTGGTTGTACTGTCCACCAAAATCTACTACTAATATCATTTTGCTACCTCCTAGCTTGATTATAGTTTATAGATAAAATTTTTTCGATTTATATTTTTAAATTTATTTATCAATTCTTATTATTTAATCATACTATAATTTTTAATTTATGAGTAGTGGGTAATAAAAAAATCTATACAGACCGCTGCCTGCATAGATTTTGTTTTACTTATTTGTTTTTTTATTTTATAAGTTTTCTAATTCTTCTTTTACTTTTTCTACTGTTATGCCAAAGTGTTTGTATACTTCGCTTCCCTTACCTGATGCTCCGAAGCTATTCATGCCTATTATTTTTCCTTTTAGGCCTGCATATCTTCCCCAGCCGAATGGACTTGCTGCTTCTACTACTAATCTTTTTTGACATTCTAGTGGAAGGATTTCTTCTTTGTAGGAATCTGCTTCTTGTTCAAATATTTCCATTGATGGCATTGATACAACTCTTACATCATCTTTTCCTTCTGCTGCATCTAAGGCAAGTTTTACTTCTGAACCTGTTGCTATAATTATTTTATTTAATTTTTCTTTTTCTTTTTTAATTATATAGGCTCCTTTTTCTGCTTGTCTTGATGAGTTTTCAAGTCTTGGAAGATTTTGTCTTGATAGTATTAAGCAAACTGGTGTCTTTTTAGATTTCATTGCTACTGACCAAGCTACTGCTGTTTCTCTTGGGTCTGCTGGTCTAAGAACTATATTGTTTGGTATTGATCTTAGCATTGCTAATTGTTCTATTGGTTGGTGAGTTGGTCCATCTTCTCCAACTCCAATAGAATCGTGAGTTAGGATATAGATTGTTGGTAGTTCTTGTAGGGCTGATAGTCTAACTGCTGCTTTTAAATAGTCTGAAAATACTAGGAATGTTGCTCCGTATGATTTAAGTCCTCCGTGCAAGTTTATTCCGTTTGCTATTGCTCCCATTGCATGTTCTCTTACTCCGAAGTTTATATTTTTGCCAGATCTATTGCTTGCTGAGAAGTTATCAGAATTTTTTATTGCTGATTTGTTTGATGGAGCAAGGTCTGCACTTCCTCCAAAGAATAGATCAAATTTTTCTGCAGTTCTGTTTAGTGCTTCGCCTGATGCTGCTCTAGATGCCATGTCTTTTTCAAATTCATAGAAGTCTCCTTGGTCTAGGATTGAAAGATCATATTCTTGTTTGAAAGAGTCTGTTAGTTTTTTGTAGTCTTCTTTGTATTTATTTTTATAGACTTCTTCTATTCTTTTGTCTTTTTCATATTCAAATTTATTGTCTATATTTATTTGTTTGAAGTGTTCATATACATCGTCTGCTACTTCAAATTCTTTGCCCCAAGAATAATATTCTCTTGTTGCTTGCATATCATCGCCAAGTGGTTCGCCGTGTGCTTTTGATTTTCCTACTCTTGGTGATCCAAATCCAATTTCTGTTTTTATTTCAATTAGAGATGGTCTATCTTTTTCTTCTTTTGCTCTTTCAATTGCTGCTTGGATTTCTGAAATATCATTTCCATCTTCAACGTATTCTGTGTGCCAATTTAGTGCATCGTATCTTCCTCTTACGCTTTCCGTAAAAGCAAGATCTGTTGAACCTTCTATTGTTATATTGTTTGAATCGTAAAGCACTATTAGTTTTCCAAGTTTTAATGTTCCAGCTAGTGATGAAGCTTCGTTTGATATTCCTTCCATCAAGTCTCCATCTCCACAAATAACATAAGTGTAGTGGTCAATTATTTTTAAATCATCTTTATTGTATTTATCTGCTAGATGACTTTCTGCCATTGCCATACCAACTGCCATTGAAATTCCTTGACCTAGTGGACCAGTTGTTGCATCTACTCCAAGTGTGTGTCCATATTCTGGATGGCCTGGTGTTAAAGATCCAACTTGTCTAAAGTTTTTTAAATCTTCTATTGTAAGTCCATAGCCATATAAGTGAAGTAGGGAATATAATAAAGCTGATCCATGTCCAGCTGATAGTATAAATCTATCCCTATTGAACCAATTTGCTTCTTCTGGATTTTTTTTCATTTGTTTCCAAAGTGCATAAGCCATTGGTGCCGCTCCTAATGGAAGTCCTGGATGCCCAGAGTTAGCTGCTTGGACTTGGTCTACTGAGAGCATTCTTATTGTATCGATACTTTTTTGTTCAATATTCAATTCATCCACCCCTATTTAACTGAATCTTTATCTTTTATTACTGAAAATAAAAATTTTGGAATTGCTAGCTGTCTTTTTATTCTTGATGGGTTTGTTATCAATCTATAAAACCATTCAAGGTTTAGTTTTATAAATATATCAGGCGCTCTTTTTACATCGCCTGCTATAACATCAATAACTCCGCCATTTCCTATTACTAATCTTGTATTTAATTTATTTATGTTTGAGTTTATCCAAATTTCTTGTTTTGGATAGCCTAGTCCTAAAAAAATTATATCAGCTTTTAGCCTATTTATCTCTTCTATAATTTCATTTTCTTCTTCATGGTTTTCATAGCCAAGATGGGCTCCTTTGAAAAATCCATTGTGGTAACCTACTAGGTTGATTTTTGGTCTTTCTTCTTTTATTCTATCATAAGCTTTTTTTACGATTTCTTCTTTTGTTCCAAGAAGGTATAGGCTGTAGCCTTCTTCTTCGCAAATGTTTAAAAGTTCCATAGATAAATCATAACCTGTTACTCTTTCTTTTAATGGTTTTTTTCTTATCTTTGATGCATAAACTAGACCTATCCCATCTGCTATTGTCATGTCTGCTTTATTTATTATCTCTGCCATTTCTTTGTTGTTCTTGGCATCATAAACTATTTCTGTATTTGGAGTTATTATATAGTGTGGCTTGTCTTCTTTTAGAAGTTTTTTTACCATCTCGACTGCTTCTTTAAAGCTTATATTTAATATATCTACTCCAAAAATATTGACCTTATCCAATCTTTCACCTCTTAACTATTTTGCCTTCTACTTATTGATTAGCTTTTTCTTTTTTTATTATTAAGAATAAACTGGATCCATCAACTTCTTCTATACTGTATTTATAGCCTGTAGCTTTTGCTAGTTTTTCGAAGTCTTCTTCTGTAAAGGTTATCGCTTTAAAGCCATCCTTACAAATTATTACCCCATCTTTTGTTTTGTCATAATCTATTTGTCCAAGAAGTTTTTTATCTGCTTGTTCTTCAAACCATTCTATTCTTTGGTCCCAAAAATTTTTTGAATATGTGCTTATGTAGAGTTTGCCAGAATCTTTTAACATACTAAGGGACTTAGCAATGGTTTCTTTAGGATCTCCTTTGATAGCTGAAAGAGCATTTTGAAGTAGAATTATTACATCAAATTTTTTATCGTTTTTCATTGTATGAAAATCTGCCACTTCTAATTCAACATTTTTATAGTCTTTTAAATAATCTTTTGCAAAATTTATTGAGTCTTTTGATATATCAATTCCCTTTACAAATCCTGCACTCCCTGCTAGTTTTTTTAAAATTCTTCCATATCCACAGCCAACTTCTAGTAATTTATCTTCTGCTTTTAAATCTTTTTTTACCCTATTGATTTCTTCTTCTAGATACTGATCTATTCTTGAGATTTTTGTGTCATAAACTTGAAATAACATTTGAGAATTTAATTGTTCGGCATAATAATTTTTATCTTCCATATTTACTCTCCTTATCCTTCAAGCACTTTTACCACAGCTTGGTTATGAAGCTCTGTTAATTTATAAAACTTATCTAGGTGGGACTTGGTATCTTTTTTTAATTCCTCTAAATTATCTAAAGATTCCAAAATTTCACCTGTTAAAGATTCTGCATCAAAGTCTTCTATATAGTGTCTTTGAACTCTGTCAAGTTCTTTCATAAATCCATCAATCTTTGGATCATAGCTGATGCCGATTGGGTAGGCTCCCATCAAAGTTGCAAAAATCAAACCGTGTAGCCTCATTGATACAACTATATCCATGTTTTCAATAACTGATAAATAATCTAGGACATGCAGATATTCTTCTAAAATATATAGGTCTTCATATTTATCTTTTAAATTATTAAATATTTTCTTCTCTATATCTAAGTCTAGGTGGTAGAAAAAGGGCACCAAAATTATATTTACATCGTCTCTTTTTTCAAAAATTTGAGATATTGATTGAGAAATTTCTTCTATTGTCTGATCGCCGTATTTTTTCCAATTTATCACTATAAAGCAGATGTTTTTCTTACCTTTTTTTAGTTTTAAATTTTCTAAAATTTCTTTTCCTCTTTGGCTGTCGACATCTTTTATTCCAAATACAGTATCAGTTGTAACTAGGACGTCTTTTTTTATTCCTAATTCTTTTAATTCCCTGTTTGATTGGTTATCTCTTACATTTATGAAATCTACTTTTGATAAGATATGTTTGGTTAAAAACCTATTTCTTTTTAATCTGACTGGTCCTATGCCTTGTGAATATAAAAATGTTTTTTTCCTAAAGAACAAGGCTATAAGTAAAATCGTTAAGTAATATATGATTGATTTTTTGCTTGTTATATCTTGAAGGAGTGATCCTCCTCCTAGAAGGACCATGTCTGATTTTATAGTTTCTTTAATAATCACAAATATATTAGACCTATCTACGCTGTCCACCTTATATTTTTTTTGGGTAAAGTCTGGGTTTTTTGATAATATCACAAGCTCTGCATCAGAAACTTGTGATATTCCATCTACTAAACCCTTTAGTATGGCTTCATCTCCAATATTGTTGTAGCCATAATATCCAGATACTAGTATTCTCTTATTCAATATGTTTCTTGTACCCCTTTCTAATAAGTTCTGCAATTATTAATATCAGCAAGCTTATTAAAAGTGCAACAACAATTTCAACTAGAACTCTCATAAATGATATATAAAGTGGAGTTCTAATATGTGAGAATGTATTTACAATATCTGTCATTCCTATTGTTGCAAATAGGGTTAATATTGCTGCTATAAATTGTCCTCTTTTTGTATAGGCAATATATGTTAAAAGAATTATTGCAGGATATCCTGCTAAAATTGATTTTGTTCTTGGTCTAGCTACTAAATTTTGTTCCATTAAATTTCTTAAAAATAACTCAAATTTTGGAACTTTTGCATTGGTATTTCCGCCCCTTACAATAAATATTGCTAGAATTGCAAGGAATAATAATCCAAAAGCAGCCTGCCAAATTTTAACATTTTTTGTCATCAAATCTCTTATTTCTCTTGGCTTTAAACTGATATCTTGATGGATATCTCCTGAAAATCCAATATAGGCAGCAAAGATAATAATTGATAGGGCAAGTGGCAATAGTTGAGAAATTTTTACTCCCCTAAAGGTATCTATTTCTAAGAGATAATTAGTTCCACTCATAAAGGCAATTTCATGCAAGGCCCCTATCATTGTTATTAAGATTGAAATCACTAGGATTAACCCTCCATGATAAAGGATTTTATTTAATTTTGTAGATTTTTTATTTGATAAAATTTCTTTGTAGTTTTCTAATATATAACATATTGATAAAAGTGGAAAAACTATTATAGAGTTTAAATTAAATAATATATTTCCAAGACTTTCTTGTTTTCCAAGTCCAAAAAACATTATGCTTAGTAAAGCTCCAAGGACAAATATTGCAAGTGATAAAAGACTTGGCAGATTAAATAGTATTTCTAGAAGAAGTAGACTTGCTGCAAGTGAGCCTAATGCTACTGGGATTTTTAAAAAACTATTTTCTTGCCAAGATCCCATTGTCTTAGCATCTTTTAATTGGTAGCCTTTCTTTTCTACTCTTTCATTTAAGCCCTGTAAAACTTGTCCATACTTTTCTGGTTCTGATATTAATCTGTCATTTTTTATAAATGGTGATAAAAATATCACAGAGATATTTCTTTCTGATATGGCCCTATAATAAACATTTGTGAGCTCTTGTCCATCATTATGAAAAGGAATTTCATAGTCATATTGTGATGCCAAATAATCCCAAGTTGTAAAAGCTCTTATTTTTTTTATATCTGGATTTTTAAGGCTTGCTTCTGCTCCATCAAGGCCTAAATTTCCCCTTTGATTTGCAGTTTCGACTAAACCAAGTCCTATATTATTTTCTGTTAAAAATTTAGCAAAATCATTTTCTATTTGGTCGTCATTTTCTGTATTTTTAAAGAAATTCTTTCCTGAAAAAATTACATAGTTTTGTTCTGGATTTAATCTTTTTACTGAATCAATAAATCTTTCCATGCAAAGTCTTGTGTCTTGAACATCAGGATTTAAAATTGGTCTAAGGTTTACACTAATTCCATCTATTGTTTTTATTTGATTGATCGCATCTTCTTCAAATCCAAGTCCTATATATTCAAGTATTGAATGTTTATCAGGACTTTGTCCTAATTTATTTTTATATATGTCATATCCATCAGCATCATATGTAACTAGATCTGATTTTTTACCTTCTATTTTTATTTCATTTTCTGAAAGTCTTTCAATATTTCTTTTGTCTTTTAGAGTTTCCAGTCCCTTTACTATTAAGTCTAAGTCTTTTTTATCTCCCTCAACTAGTAAATCTTTTCCCTGCATCTTAGTAGAAACATTGTGATCAAGAGATTCTCTTAGTCCTGCAATTGTTAGTTCGTTAAAAGAAACTGTACTTACTCCATTTTTATTTAAACTTTCAAAGTATTCTTTGTTGTCCATATTTTGAGTGTCAGAAAGTTTTGAAAAAATATTATAGTCTGCTAAAATTTCATAATTCTTATAATCTTTTTCTATTTTAGATCTCTGATAAGCAAAGTAGGTCGAAAATATGATTGAGATTAGAATAAGAATTAAAAATACTTTATTTTTATTTTTTGTATACATAAAATCTCCTTATAAATAACAATATTTGATTTAATTATACTATGAATATGTCTCTTTTTCATATAAAAATGGCTCCTGGTATAAAAGAGCCATTTTATTATGTATGTATTAAATTTTTTAATATGTATTTTATTTTATATTTAAACTGATTTTTAAAGCCCTATTTATTTCTGAAATAACACCATTGTCGAAATGCCCTATTTTTTCCCTCAGTCTCTTTTTATCTATGGTTCTTATCTGCTCGAGCAAGATTACTGAATTTTTCGGTAAGGGGACATCTTTTGATTCCACATTGACATGGGTGGGTAATCTAGTTTTATTTTGTTGTGATGTTATTGCTGCTATTATTATGGTTGGGGAATATTTGTTGCCTACATCATTTTGTATTATTACAACAGGCCTTACTCCTCCCTGCTCCGAACCAATTACTGGAGACAAATCAGCATAAAATATATCTCCTCTTTTTATTAACATATAAGCACCCTCAGTTTTTAAAGTATCCTATACCATCTTTTTTTAAAGTATCGTAATAAATGTTTGCTGTTACACTGGAAAATGATTTTATTATATCCCTTGCAAGCATATATTCTTCTCCAACTTTTTTGCTGGCAAAATCGCCTGCCTTGCCGTGGATATATGCTCCAACACAAGCCGCATTGTACGGATCTAGACCTCTTGCAAGTAGGGCTGCTATTATGCCCGATAAGACATCTCCGCTACCTGCTGTTGCCATGCCAGCATTTCCAGTTTTGTTTATGTATGTTTTTTTTGAATCTGTTACAAGGGTTTTATTTCCCTTTAACAGTAAAATTACCTTATTTTCCTTGGCAAAATTTCTACAAATTTCTTCTTTATTAGCTTCAATTTCACTTATGCTAAGTCCTGTCAACCTTTGAAATTCAGCTGGATGTGGCGTTAAGATTGTTGAAAATTCTTTCCTATCTTTTAAAAGATCTAAATTTTCAGCTAATATATTTAATCCATCAGCATCAATTACTATATTTTTATCCAACTTCAAAATTTTTTCAGTTAAATCTTTTGCAAGATCACTTTTAGCTAGACCCATGCCAATTGCTACCGCATCGATTTTTTCTAAAAATTCATAATCTAAATCTTCATAGCTTTTTACTATTGCTTCTATGTATTTAATTGACATGATATCAAAAATATCTTCTGATACATAATTATATACAAGACCTGCTCCCATTCTTAGGGCTGCTGTGGTTGAAAGATATGCTGCTCCAGTCATTCCTTTTGAGCCTGCAAAGATTGCAACTCTTCCATAAGATCCCTTGTGAGTGTTTTGGTCTCTTTTAAATTTATGGGAAGGTGTTTTTATTTTTATTGCAACTGCTATTGCAAAACCACCATCATGACTGATAGAAAGTTTGTAGACTTGGTCAAATAATTTTGCATAGGGAGATTGTCCCTTGTAAAAAATTTTTATATCTTTAAATGATATATCTCCTATGCCAGTTTCATTTGCCTTGGCTACTGCTTCTTTGCAAGCAAACATTGCAGCCATAGAATTGATATTATAGTTTTTCTTTTTTAATATTTCTATTTCAATATTATTTAAAATCTTTTTTAAGAATTTATCTGAAAATTTATTATAAATATTCTCTATTCTTGAAATTTCTACTATATCTATTCCTAGCAATTTAATCCTTCCTTATTATCTATTTATTTTAATTATACTATACAATAGCTAATTTTACATATTTAGACATGATTATTTTTTATTTGACATAAAATTATTCTTATAATATAATCTAGCTAAATAATTTGATAGAAATAATGATGGTATACAGTAGGTTTTTTACCGAATTACAATACTTGAATTTCAAGACGACTGTGTCTAAACAGAAACGAGGCTATGGCAAAGAAAGGTGGTACCGCGAACGCGCCCTTTCAATTGTTATAGCTATTTTTTATTTTGGAGGGAAAAATGAAAGTTTTTGATGTTTTGGAAGAAAGAGGTTTTATAGACCAGGCAACTTATGAAGATGAGCTTAGGGAATTATTAAATAATGATAAGATAACTTTTTATATTGGCTTTGATGCCACTGCTGATTCTCTAACTCTTGGTCACTTCTTACAAATCAGAGTAATGCAACATATGCAAAAGGCTGGTCACAGACCTATCGCCCTACTTGGCGGTGGAACAACTATGATTGGTGACCCATCTGGTAAATCTGATATGAGAAAAGTTATGACAAAAGAAATGATTGACCACAATGCAGACTGTTTTAAAAATCAATTGTCTAAATTATTAGATTTTTCTGATGGAAAAGCAATTTTTGAAAACAATGCAGATTGGATTTTAGATTTTAATCTTATCAACTTTATGAGAGAAATCGGAGTTCATTTCAGTGTAAATAGGATGCTTCAATTTGATTGCTATAAAAACAGGATGGATCAAGGTTTAACTTTCTTTGAATTTACCTATATGCTACTTCAATCATATGACTTCCTACACTTATATAGAAAGCACGGATGTAAATTACAATTAGGTGGATCTGACCAATGGTCAAATATGCTAGGTGGTTATGAACTTGTTAGAAAACTAGAGCAAGACAAGGTTTACTCAATGACTTTTAAACTTCTAACAACTGCTGCTGGAATTAAAATGGGTAAAACTGAAAAAGGTGCTATCTGGCTTGACCCAGAAAAAACTTCTCCATACGAAATGTTCCAATACTTAAGAAATGTTGATGATAGAGATGTTATTAAATTCTTAAAATTATTAACTATGCTTGAAATGGATGAAATCAGAGAATATGAAAAACTTGAAGGTGCTGAACTTAACAAGGCTAAGGAAAGATTAGCTTATGAAATTGTTAAGGATGTTCACGGAGAAGAAGAAGCTAAAAAATCTCTAGAAGCTTCAAGAGCTTTATTCAGCCAAGGTGTTGACAGTGAAAATATGCCTACTAGCGAATTTGATAAGGCTGATTTTGAAAACGGAAAAAATCTAGTTGAATTATTAAATGAAATTGGAATAATAAAATCTAATTCTGAAGGAAGAAGATTAATTCAACAAAATGGTATATCCGTAAATGATGAAAAAGTAAAAGACTTTGCACAAGTTTTAACTCTTGATGATTTTACTGATGGATCTTTAATAGTTAAAAAGGGTAAAAAAGTTTTCCATAAGATAAAAATTAAATAAATTTGTAATTATTTTACTAAGAGATTAAAAGAAAATATTAAATTTATTTTCTTATTCTCTTACCTATAATATTTAAAGATAAGAAAACCGACATGAGGTAAAATTTCATGTCGGTTTCTT
This sequence comes from Peptoniphilus obesi ph1, assembly GCF_000311865.1. GTDB lineage: Bacteria > Bacillota > Clostridia > Tissierellales > Peptoniphilaceae > Peptoniphilus_E > Peptoniphilus_E obesi. The sequence goes on from NZ_HE978580.1 coordinate 457,483, forward strand.
TTTTTTACTATTTATTTCTTATAACTTTATCTTTTATAGCCTGTTCTTCTACTTTTTTAGCAACTAAATCAGATAAACCTTCTTTAAATATATTAGGAATTATAAATTCTTCATTTATTTCTTTTTCTTCTATCGAGTTTGCTATTCCAAGAGCTGCTGCCATTTTCATGTTTTCAGTAATTTTTGTAGCAGATGCTTTTAATGCTCCCTTGAACAAACCAGGAAATGCCAAAACATTATTGATTTGATTTGGAAAATCTGATCTTCCTGTTGCAACTACTCTTGCTCCTGCATCAACCGCATCTTGGTAAGAGATTTCTGGTTCAGGATTTGCAAGTGCAAATATTATTGGATCTTTTTTCATTGATTTGACCATTTCTTTTGTAACAATCCCTGCAGTAGATACTCCAATGAAAATATCAGATTTTTTCATAGCTTCTTCCAGACTAAGATTTTCATTGTTTTTATTTGTTATGTCAACAATTTCTTTTTTTACAAAATTATAATTTTCATAATTATCTTTGTTTAATATTCCCTTAGAATCAAAGCAATATATATTTTCTATGCCTATATTTTCTATCATTTTTATTATTGAATATCCTGCAGCACCTGCTCCAGAGATTGTAAGAGTACAATCTTTAGAATCTTTTTTTACAAGTTTTAGAGCGTTTATTAATCCTGCTGTAACAACAATTGCTGTTCCGTGTTGGTCGTCATGAAAAACTGGGATATCTAATTCTTCTATTAGTTTTCTTTCTATTTCAACACATCTTGGAGAAGATATATCTTCAAGGTTTATTCCACCAAAACTTGGAGCAAAAGCTTTTACGCAAGTTATAATTTCTTCTGAGTCTTGAGTGTCTAAAACTATTGGAACTGCATTTACATTTCCAAATTCCTTAAACAAGGCAGCTTTTCCCTCCATAACTGGTAAGGCTGCTTGAGATCCAATATTTCCAAGTCCAAGCACAGCACTTCCATCTGATACAACTGCTATAACATTTCCCTTCCAAGTATATTTATAGGCATTTTCTTTATCTTTTTTTATTTCTTTACAAGGTTCAGCTACTCCAGGCGAATATGCTATTGAAAGATCTTCTTGATTTTCTATTTTACAATTCAAAGATGTTTGAATTTTCCCCTTCCATTCTTGGTGTTTTTTAAGTGCTTCTTTATAGTAATCCATAATTTCCTCCCCTTAAGTCTATTTTATTAAAAAAGAGAAAGATTAACTTTCTCCTTTTAATATTTCTATTGCTTTTTGTAATTGTAAATCTGTGTCTAAATATTCATATCCTATACCCTTGATATCTTCTGGCAAGTCCACTTCTATGTCTGGTTTAATTCCTTTTTTATGAATATTTTCTCCATTCGGTGTAAAGTATTCAGATGTTGTAAGTTTTATTCCATCTCCAGTTGGGAATTGTTTTGCTGTTTGAACTATGCCTTTTCCAAAACTTTTCTTCCCTATAATAGTTCCCGCCTTGTAATCTCTTATGGCTCCTGCAACTATTTCTGATGCTGATGCTGATCCTTCATTTATAAGAACAGCTATTGGAAGATCTAATTTTTGTGGATCTGAATCAAATTCGAATACCTTATTTTTATTTTTATCTAAGGCATAAACAATTTTTCCCTCTGGCAAGATTCTATCGCAAACTTCTGCAGCAGTATCAACTATGCCTCCTGGATTTCCTCTTAAATCAATTATTAAAGATTTTATATTTTGTTTTAAAAGATTATCTAATTGAGTATTAAATTCATCAGCAGTTTTTTCATCAAAACTTGTTATTCCTATATAACCTATGTCATCGATTTTTTTAGAAATAACTGTTTCTATGCTGATCTCATCTCTTTTTATTTTAAGATCTTTCGTTTTTCCGGTTGAAGGTCTGTAGATTGTAATATCTACTTCTGTCCCTCTTTCTCCCTTCATGATTTCAGTTGCCTCTGTCAAACTATCTGCTGTGAATTCTTTTCCATTTACTTTTATTATCTTATCTTGTGCTTGAATTCCAGCCTTGTATGCAGGTGAATCTTTTATTGGAGAAATTACAGTTATTAAATTGTCTTCTCCCTTGGTTATAATTACGCCTATGCCATAAAATTTACCTGTAGTAAATTCCATAAGCTTTTTATATTCTTCTTTTGTATAATATTCTGAATATGGATCATTAAGTGAAGCAACAACTCCCTTTAATTTTCCAACTTCAAAATCATCTTCATCTACATCATATAAATAATATTTTTTTACAAAATCTTCTAGGTATTTTATTTTAATACTTTCTTCTTCTACTCCACTTCTTCCATAAGTTAGAGAAAGTGCAGTGAAAAGGTTGGTTCCAACTAGCAATAGTAGGACTAAGATACTTATTAGTACTTTTTTCTTCATAGTCTCCTCCTATACATAATTTAACGGATTAACTGGCTTTCCATTAACTCTTACTTCAAAATGAAGATGGGGTCCAGTAGAAAGACCTGTGGATCCTACTAGTGATATTACATCTCCTGCATTTACATGCTGCCCTGCGGAAACTTTTAAACTTGAATTGTGTGCATAAACTGTAACTATATCTCCATGATCAATCATAACTACATTTCCATAACCACTCATCATCTTCGACATAATTACTGTGCCTGATTTTGCAGCAACAACTGATGTTCCAGTTGGAGCTGGTAAATCTATTCCGCTATGGAATTTAGAAGTTTTTAAAATTGGGTGATACCTATATCCAAAAGGAGAAGATATACTAGTATAGCCCGGCAATGGCCAAACTAAAGCACCTTGAGATCTTGGAGCTGCTGCTATATTCTTTGGTGCTTGAAAATTACCTGGGTTACTTGCTTGCATGCTTGCTTTTCTCTCATTTTCTTTAGCCTTGCTAATTTCTTTTTGTAATCTAATAATTTCACTATCAAGACTTGCCCAGTCTGCTTGTGCCTTGTCAAACTCTGCCCTATATGCATCGATATTTGCTTCTAAGCTTGCCATATATTGTTTTTTTGCTTCATTTGCAAGTTCAAAACTTTGCTTTTCACTAACTAAGTTAGCTTTTGCTATGTCCAATTGTTTTTTATCTTTCTCAAGACTTGCCTTTTTAGCCTCGATTATGCCAACTTGCTCTTTTATGTATTCAACAAGCTCCCTATCAGCACTAGAAATTGAAACAATAATTTCATTATTTCTTATCAAGTCTTCCATGCTTTTTGAATTTAATATAACTTCTAAATAAGATGCCCTGCTATTCATATACATGGCTCTTACTCTTTCTTGGAAAAGCTCTTTTTTCTCATCTAAGTTTCTTTGCGCCTCATCAAGTTCTTCTTGAGTTTTTGATATTTGACTATTTAAGTCATTAATCTTTACTTGAAGAGAATTTATATTGCTTGAAAGACTATTTATTTGCTTATCAAGGTCTGCTATTTCTGAATTAACCTTATTTACATCTTTTTGTGTATTATCGATTACTGCCTTTTTTGATTTGATTTGATCTTGAAGTTTACTCTTTTGATTTATTTTTTCCTGTCTTTGTTTTTCTAGCTGGGAACTTCCAGCATTTACCGTTGCTGGCAAAAGCAAAGACAAGGACAGGGCAGCAACTGTCAATTTAGTTTTCTTATTATTAAAATTAAACATCTAAAAACCTTCCTGTTGATAGTAGTGAACCTAAGTAACCAACACCTATACCTATGCATAAAAATATAACTGAAACATTTTGATAAATACTTTTAGGATCCAATAAATTTATTCCATAATTTTGTATAAAACCATCTACTCTGCCATAATAATAACAATAAACATTATAAACTATGGCAAAAGCTATCAAAGCTCCAAGGATTCCAAAAATAATTCCTTCTATTAAAAATGGACTCCTTATGTATAAATCACTAGCTCCTACATATTTCATTATATTTATTTCTCTTTGTCTATTTGATACTCCAATTTTTACTGTATTATGTATTATTACAACTGAAACTAAAAATAGGACAAATACTATTGCATATCCAATATACTTAACGCCTCTTTCGATATTTATCATCTTATTTATTAGGTCATAGTGGTAGTCGATTTTTTCGATTTCTTCACGACCTTCTAGCATGCCTGCAATTTCTTTAGAATAAGATAAATCTTTTAGAGATATATCTAAAGAGGCTGGTAGGGTATCTTCTTCTACCGAATTTAAAATATCAGAATTTTCCCCAAAGCTTTCTTTAAAAATTTCTAGAGCTTCTTGCTTTGAAGTATAGTTTACTTCCTTTACTCTTTTATCATTCGCTAAAACATCTATCAAATCATTAACTTGATCTGCTGAAACATTATCTTCTAAATATACAACAACCTTATCTAACTCATCTCCCAAGCGATAAACTGTTGAATTTATTCCTAATACTAAGATAAAAACAAAGCCAAATAAAGTTAGCATTGAACCTATAGATACAATAGATATAAGAGACATGCCAGAATTTCTAAAAATACCTAAAAATGCTTCTTTAATTACATTAATTATTTGGCGAATTATTTTCATAATATCCACCCTTTTCTATATCTTTGACCACATGACCATCAGCCAAACTGATAACATGCCTTTGCATATCATTTACAATATTTACAGCATGAGTTGCCATTATTACAGTTATACCTTTTTTATTAATTTTAATAAGGGCATTTATTATATCCCATGCGGTTTCTTCATCTAGATTTCCTGTTGGTTCATCACAAACTAAAACAGGTGCATTGTTTACTATTGCTCTTGCTATAGAAACTCTTTGCTTTTCTCCACCTGATAATTGGTCTGGATATTCATTTGCTTTATTAGATAAGTTTACAAGTTCTAAAACTTCATCAACTGCTTTTTTGATATTAGCCTTACTTTCTCCTTGAATTTCTAAGGCATAAGCAATATTTTCAAAAACAGTTTTCTTATCTAATAGTCTGTAATCTTGAAATACAACAGATATATCTCTGCGAAGCTTTGGTATTTGAGATTTTCTTAATTTAGTTATATCTTCTCCATCTAGTAAAATCCTACCTCTGCTTACTTGTTCTTCTCTAATTAATAATTTAATTAAAGTTGACTTACCAGCTCCGCTAGGACCTACAAGAAATACAAAATCCCCACTTGGAATTTTAAAATTTATATTCGATGCGGCTACTACACCATTTGAATATTCTTTAAAAACATTTTCAAATTGAATCATATATTTTTCCTTTCATTATCAATTAATTATTATATTACAGAACGGTTACAAAATACAAGTCTATTACTTAAATCTTCACATTTCTAAAGAATTTACATTTTTTAAAATTATATAAATTTTTTATTCAAGATTTTCAATATTAGTGTATAATATTAGCGGTGGAGTGATTATATGAATAAAAAAGATTTTAGATCTCTTATGTTAAAAAAAGAAATGACTTGAATCAAGACTACATTGACCAAGCGAACAAATCAATTTCAAAAAACTTTTTAGATCTAAACCTATACAAAAACAGTCAAAACATTTTTATTTTTGTCAGCTACAAAAAAGAAATCCACACTCATGAAATTATCAAGACAGCATTAAAAGATGGAAAAAATATTTATATACCTATTGTAAATAGGGAAACTATGTTAATGGATGTTTCTCATTTACATTCTTTTGATGATCTCAAAGAAAATTACATGGGAATCTTAGAGCCAGTCAAGGAAGATTACGATATAGTTGATCCTAATATAATCGACCTTGTAGTAACACCTGGTCTTGCCTTTGATAAAGCTGGATACAGAATTGGTTATGGCGGAGGATTTTATGATAAATTTTTTGCTAGTCTGACAAATAATCCCCTAAAGATGGGAATAGGTTATGACAAACAGTTAGTTAAAAATGTAGTACATGATTCTAATGATAAGCCTTTGGACTATTTTTTAAGTGAAAAAGGTTTATACAAACTAGGAGGAAATTAATGCAAAGATATTTTGGTACAGTTGTTAGAGGTGTTAGAACCCCAATAGTAAAAAAAGGTGATGATCTAGTTAAAATTGTCACAGATTCTGTAATTAAAGCTGTTGAATCTGAAGATATAGCTTTTAAAGATAAAGATGTAATTGCGGTTACAGAATCACTTGTTGCAAGAGCACAAGGAAACTATGCTACTATTGAACAAATTGCTGAAGATATTAAGAAAAAATATACTGGCGATGAAATAGGACTAGTTTTTCCTATTCTAAGTAGAAATAGATTTTCTATAATTCTTAAAGCATTTGCATTAACTGGTAAAAAATTACACATACTTTTATCTTATCCATCTGATGAAGTTGGTAACCATTTAATGGATAGAAAACTACTTTATATCAAACACATAAATCCATATTCTGATACTCTAGAAGAAAAAGAATATAGAGAAATCTTCGGAGAAGAAGTAAAACATAAATTTACTGGTATCGATTATGTAAGTTTATATAAAGAAATTGCTCCAAATAGTGAAGTTCATTTTTCTAATGATCCTAAAACAATTTTAAATTATACAAAAGATATCTGTGTTTGCTCAATCCATACTAGAGACTTAGTTAAGGTTGAATTAAAAGATGCAGGTGCTAACACAGTATATGGACTAGATGATATACTTAACGAACCTGTTGATGGTTCAGGTTTTAATAAAGAATATGGTGTTTTGGGAAGCAATATGTCAAGCCATGACTATGTTAAGCTTTTCCCTCGTGATGGAGATGAATTTGTAAAGGCAGTTCAAAAAAATCTTATAGATTATTCTGGTAAACAAGTTGAAGTTATGATTTATGGAGATGGTGCTTTTAAAGATCCTGTTGGACAAATTTGGGAACTAGCTGACCCAGTTGTATCCCCTGCCCACACTGATGGACTTGTTGGAACACCTCATGAATTAAAGATTAAATATATAGCCGATACAGAGCTTTCAGATATGTCAAAAGAAGAAGCTGAATCCTTATTAAAACAAAAAATCAATAATAAAAACTATTCAAACCCTGAAGCTAATCTTGGAACCACTCCAAGAAGAATTACAGACTTGTTAGGATCACTTGCTGATTTAACTTCTGGTTCTGGCGATAAGGGAACTCCTGTAGTTTTCATATCTGGTTATTTCGATAACTTCGCAAGTGAATGAGATTAAATTATTGATCTTTTAAATTTTAAAACATTGATAAAAAGACTGTGGAATATTTTCTACAGTCTTTTTTATATGTATAGATTTTCTTATATGATAAAAGAATAAGATTTTTATTTATTTTTATATTTTAAGGGCCGATAAATGATGTATAATATCAATTATATTAGGAGGTTACAATGAAAAAAATAAATTTAGACTTACCTGTTGCAAATTTAGTTGAAGAATATCCAGAACTTAAAAATATTTTAACGGATTTAGGCTTTACTGAAATAGTGAATCCAACTGCCCTTTCCACAGTCGGAAAAGTAGTAACTTTAAAAAAGGGTTCTCTTATAAAAAATATAGATTTGGGAAAGATTGTAAAAAAATTAGAAGACGAAGGTTTTGAAGTCCTTAACTCAGGAATAAACTCTAATGAAGAAGAAAATATTTTAGAAGAAAACTTGAGCGAAAATAAAGAAAACAACAAAGAAGATAGACTCGAACTTTTAAAATCTTATATACAAAGACTTAGTCAGGGACAAGATCTTGAAGAAGTAAGAAAAGACTTTGTAAAAAACTTTAAAGATGTTTCTTCCGAAGAAATTATGGAAGCAGAACAATCCCTTATACTTGGTGGAGTTCCGCTTGAAAAAGTTCAAAAACTTTGCGATATCCATTCTGCCCTATTTCATGACCAAGATATTATTGACCAAAGTGGCAAGGACTTAGAAAAAGTGCCTGGTCATCCCTTAAATATCTTATCTTTAGAAAATAAAGAAATAAAAAATCTAGTTGAAAATATAAAAAATAGTCAAGATAAATTGCCTGAAATAAAAAAACTTCTAGCCATAAATTCTCATTACGGCAAGAAGGCTGGACTTATCTATCCTCTTTTAAAAACAAAATATAAAATAAATGGTCCTAGCGATGTTATGTGGGGAGTGGATGATGAAATAAGAAAATCTCTTTCACAGATTGTAAAATCTAAAAGCTATGATGAAAAAGATTTAGAACAAGTTTTAAATAGAGTTGAAGAGATGATCTATAAAGAAGAAAATATCTTATTCCCTATTTTAAAAGACAACTTTACAGAAGATGAATGGAATAAAATTTATGCTGACCTAAGCGAATACGGACTTGATCTTCTTGGAGATATTCCAATTTGGAAGGACTATATAGAAAAAGAAAAAATAAAAAACGAAAATTCTACAAGTTTAAATTTTGAAACTGGATCTTTGACAGCTAAAGAAGCAATTCAAATTTTTAGAACTATCGATGCAGAACTAACATTTATAGACAAAGATGACATAGTTAGATACTATTCTGAAGGCGAAAATAAAATTTTCCCAAGACCAAAATCTTGCCTTGGAAGAGATGTTACTTCATGTCATCCACCAAAGGTAGTTCCTATTGTAAAGAACTTACTAGAAGATTTTAAAAATAAAAAACGCGACCGTCTAGTAGTATGTAGAAAAATTAAAGGCAGGGACATCTTAGTCAAGTATCTAGCAATTTATGATAATGGAAACTACATTGGTACTTTAGAAACTGTCGAAGATATAAGTGAATATAAATAATAAAAGCCACTATCAAAGTGGCTTTTTATTTTATAAAAAATTTATAATATTTTGAATTGCAAAAGAATTTCATAAAATATTATAAGCTTTAAAATTCTCTAGTATAAATAATTTTTACTTTACATACTCTAGCATATTTTATAACTCACCCCATGAAAATGAGCATAAATTTTCTATTTCTCAATTCGTCTATAGAAAAGTAGCATATTAATTTTTAAATTTTATAATTTATTTATACTAATTCATGTTTAAGATAATACTAATTTCTAATAAAAAAAAATCAGAGACCATCTTTTAAGACAGTCCCTTTAAAATTTCTATATTTTAATCATTATCTCTTTGCATCAATAGTAATTCTTCTTTATTCATTTTATTAATAGCAATAATTGAAGATATTGGTCCTAACAATGTTCCCAAAATTATTACTATTATTAACATTAAAATCATAAGGAATATATTCGGTCTTAAAAAAGGCATATTCAAAAGTGATGAAAATGCATTATTGAAAGTTATACTTAAAACAAAGGAAACAACAGAACCTATGACTGCACCTGTACCATTAATTAGCATAGATTCAATAAGAACTAATTCACTGAGTTTTTTCTTTGTTGCTCCTAATATCCTTATGGTTGCAAATTCTCTTTTCCTTTCCTTAACTGATAAGGTATTTACAAGACTTAAAATAAAGAAAGCTAGTATCCAAATTAAAGCTATCAATATATACACATATACAAGCATGTTTTTTGCTGAATCTGAAACTTCTGTCATTATTTTTTTTGGCAATAAAGGATACACTTTTTCTTTTTTAAATTCTTCTTTAATAAGTTTTTGAATTGTTTTTGGATCTTTGTTTTTTTCAACTTTTACTAAAATAGAAGATATATCATCTTTTTTTGCCGCTGGATGATTAATTATCTTTTCATATTCCTCGGCTAATCTATGAGTTTCTTCTATTGTCATAAAAACTGAACTATCAAAACCCATGCCAGTTTTTGCAAGCCTACCTCTTATCTCAAATTCTTGATTAAAAAATTTAACCTTATGATTAATATCCCCCACAATGTTAGCGCCTACAACAACTTGCCCAGCTTTAATTGGAGTTTTGATCTGTTTTTCAAGCCAAGGTTTAACGCTAAAGTCATCAGAAAAGTCAATTCCTATAACTTGAATGGGAAAAGAACAGCATCCAGCAGAAAGTGTAGCTAGATAAACTTGGCCACAAGCTTTTTCTACGCCAGGTATTTTTTTTACTCTATTTAATATATCCTTGTCAAAAAAAAATGTATTAGGTTCTCCCCTTAATATTGCACCTGTAATTTTAGAATCATAACCTTCTGGAACTACTATAATGTCTGCTCCCATCCTATCGGATAAAGATTTCATGCCATTTTTAAGAGAAAAAATTATAAATGATGACATGAATAAAATAAAAGTTAAAATTCCTACAAGAAAAATCAAGGTAATTGACCTTGTCTTCTTATTTTCTATATTCTTTTTTGCTAAATTAATTGTGTATAAATCTTTCATTATTTTGCACCAGCAAGAGCATTATCACAAGCTTCTATAAATTGCTTGTAAGTTTCTGTTGCCCCTGAAATAGCATCCACTCCTTCAGGACTTCCTTTTTCCACTAATATATCTGGGTATGACTTTGCAAGATTTATAGCTTGTTGGGCAATCTTATATAGTCCTTCATTTTGACTTTGTCCATAAGATTCATCCTTTTCTTTTCCATCTCCATCAATGTTTTGCATTGTACAAGATTCAATCTTGCTATCTTTAACGGTTATATCAACCTTTACAAGTCCTCCTCTTTCATCCTTGGCAGATTCTCCTTGATATGTGCCGTCCTTATAGCTTACACTTATGGCTTCTTCTTTTTTATCTCCTCCACAAGCAACTAGGACAATCCCCAAAGAAAAAATTATTAATACATTTAAAATTTTTCTCATATAAACTCCTTAAGCTTTTCATCTTTTTTTACAGAATCAAGAACTGGTCTTTTTCTTTTCATTTTTTCTTCTTTTGTAATTTTACCATGTTCAAGAGTTATCATTCTTTCAGATTCTTCACCGACTTCAGGGTCGTGAGTTACAACAATAATTGTTGATCCTGCATTGTGAAGTTTTTCAAATATGTCAAGAACTATATATTCATTCTTTTCATCCAAATTTCCTGTAGGTTCATCGGCTAAAAGTATTGTAGGATGATTAATAAGAGCTCTAGCAATGCATACTCTTTGTTGTTCCCCACCTGATAATTGGTTAGGTAAGTGCTTGGCTCTTTCAGCAAGACCTACTGCAGCCAAAGCTTCCATTGCTTCTTGTGCATCTGGCATAGAATGATAATATTGTGACATCATTACATTTTCCAAAGCACTTAAATAATTAACTAAATGAAATTGTTGGAAAATAAGTCCTATCTTATCCCTTCTAATAACTGTTAATTCCTTAGGTGATTTTTTTGCTATATCTTCACCATCCAAAATAACTTCGCCAAATGAAGGTTTATCCATGGCACCAATAATATTCATCATTGTTGTTTTACCAGAACCTGATGGACCCATTATAGAAATCCATTCGCCCTTTTCTACACTTAAATTGATTTTGTCAAGGGCTTTAAGTTCACCATAAATTTTTGAAACATCTACAAGTTTTAATATATCCATAAAATTCCTTTCTATTCTCCACGAAGCACTAAAGCTGGATCAATATCAACAGTTTTAGATACCGGTATTAAAGATGCAACTATAGTTATTACTATACAGACAATAATTGTCATAGGTACTAAAAGAGGCAAGAAGCTTACCTTTCTAGCAAATACCGAAATACTTACTCTATTGGCAAATATATATCCTAATGCAACACCTAAAAGTCCACCAAAAACCCCCAAAAATGCTCCTTCACCTAAAAAGTCAACTATTACTGACGAATTTGTGGCGCCCAAAGCTTTCTTAAGACCTATTTCTTTACGCCTTTCAGTTACAACTGCCATCATTGTTGTGGATACACATATCATCATTATGAATAATACTATTATTGTTACAATGAAGACAAGAGCTTGTAATTTATTCAAAACTATATCTTGTGAGGCGGTAACTCTTTTTACCATTTGTGGAGTTAGAGATGCATCCTTTTGTGAAATATTTGATACTATTTTTGAAAGTTCATTTTGTTCAGCTTCTATTGAATATTCTACGACATCAAAATTTTTATCTTTAACAAGCTGTGAAATATCATCAATACTCATAAAAATTAGGTCTTCTTCTTTACCACCTGTTGTTACAACTCCTGAAACAACAAAATTAGTATCTATAGAACCTTCTCCATTAACTTTGGGAGTATTTATAATAATTTTATCTCCCTCTTTTAATTCCAAAGCCTTTGAAACTTCATTGCCTATTAAAACTTCTCTAGCTTTTTCAGGCCATGAACCATCAATAAGCCAGTATGGAGAATTTTCTTTCGCTCCCTTTAAATCTGTACCTGCAAGCATATAAGGTTGTTCATTAATTTTTGCATTTGTATAAATATAGGGTGCCTGACCGACAAGCTTTCCTGATGGAATTAACGATTTAATTTCATCTAACTGTTCATTGGTAATTTTTTTATCAGGGTTAGTGGGAATTACCAACATGTTTGCACCATAAGACCTAAATTCCTTACCCATTTGTCTAGGAATATCATAGTAAATAGTAACAAGCCCTGAAAGAATTGTTGCTCCCATAGCTATAGCAAGTAGTGCTGTTAACATTCTTGCACGTCTTCTTGCCAAGGAAGTCATTATCATTTTTAAATAAAATTTATTTTTACTTTGTTTACCTTCCATGTAGTACCTCCGTTGGATTTAAATTCAAGAGGTATCTTATAGCTGGTATTGAACCCAATATTGTAACAAGAATAATAAGGATTGCTACAATGGGAACTACCATAGCTGTTGGAGCTATTGCTGAGCCGAAAACTGTTAGACCAATAATCTGAGTAAGTAGCAGACCAACTCCGTAACCTATAACTGTTCCAAATATCGCTGTCAAAATTATTTCCACCAGAATTATACCAATTATTCTTCCATTTGACGCTCCTATAGCTTTTTGAAGTCCAATTTCATTTGATCTTTCCATTACAGATGCTGTAATAAGATTAGAAATACCAAGTCCTGAACCAATCAAAGTTAATACTGTAATTAAAACCATAAGAAGAGTAGTCTTATTTAAAATATCTCCTTCACTTTCTGCAACTTGACGAATTGGCTTAGCTACAGAATCAGTCATTACTTCTGTTATTTGATAACAAATAGCAGAAACATAAGCTGTACAATACCATACTTCCCATTCCTTAATAGTTAAAGATAGTGGGTTTTTGGCAGCCTTTCTTGCTAAGTCATTGTCTGGTGTAGTAAGAGCTGATACTTCAACTTTATTTACAACTCCAGTAACTCCAGCAAATTCTTGTGCTGTTTTTAAAGTAGAATATATAAATGCATCTTCATCAGAACCTGATGAGAAAATACCCTTAATTTTTAATTTTTTGTCTAAATTATTACTTTTTAGTTGGATTTCATCACCAACTTTAAATCCATTTCTATCTGCAAAAATCTTTCCAAGCATAACTGAATCGCTATCATTTTCTGATAGCCACTCGCCTTGAACTTCCCACCAATTTTTAAGTCTAATCATACCAGTTTCAACTGATTCTCCAGTAGGCAAATCCATATGATTATTAAACCATGTTCCTACCATCTTAGTATGTTTAGAATCATTATTACAAGAAACCCAAGTGTTAAGATATGGCGTATAGTCTACAATATTGTAAGCCCAAAAAATAGTTTTAATATTAGGAAGTTCTGATTCCTTTAAATATTTTTGAACCTGCCCCTCTTTTTCTTGCATGCCATACAAATCATCAAGAAGGGAAGCTTCCTTAGGCAATACGTTAATATTTGCTCCATACGTCTTTAATTCTTGATTAACTTTATCTCCAACACCGAGCATAGTATTTAACATTGAAGTGGCAAGAGAAGCTCCAAGGGCAACTGTAAATGCAATAAGAGCCATCTTTCCTTTTTGTCTAAAAAGTGCTCCTTTAACTATTCTCCAAAACATAAGCCCTCCTACTTAAATACATAAGACAATGCGTCAAGATCTTTTGGCTCAATCTTTATCTTTTTATCATGGACAATGTATGGAAAAGGTATTGGGTTACATCCACCCTTAAAACCTATTGTACCTCTATTCATTACAACGTCACACAGCTTACAAATAACATCATCGCCTCTTTCAAAATATCCAGATGGACCACATATCTCGCAGGCATCAAGTACAACTCCATAGGAACCTTCTGATTTTTTAATACAGAAAAATCTCAATTCTACACCATCTTTTGCCTTATACAAATATCTGTGCAAATGCATATCCTCTAAGCTACTTAAAGGAATAACAATCATTCCATTTTCAGTTTGATAATCTTCAGGTGGTGAAAGGGCCTGTTCCTTATTAGCATATGCCTTTCCAACCGTTAGTGAAAAAGTATTAATAAATAAAACGACAAGGAAAAAAATTGCCCAACGTCTTTTATTCTTCATTCTATATTTTATTTTTCTTAACTGAGCCTTATTGCTATAATCTTCATCAACTTTAATATTTTGCTTATATAAAATTACTGGAATAGCTATCATAATTAACATTGTTACAAATAAAAACACATTTTCATGATTAGCTATAAATGCAATAACTCTAAAAAAGTTAACATTCCTAGGAATAATCCCTTTAGAATAAAATCTTTGAACTATGATATTAAATTGGCTGATACCCGAGCATATCAAGCTAAAAAAAACTACAATCTTTAAGTTTTTACCTTCAAGTTTGACTGAAGACTTGTATATGGCAAGCCCTGATAAAATCATCATTATTATTCCAAAAACAAAGCCTAAAATCCTAAAAAGCACAATTGTTGAAACAGCACTTTCTCCATAATATACAAATTTGTTTGATTGGTTAAATACATATGGTAAATAATAAAAACAAATTCCTACAAGATAAACAACAACCGATGCTGAAATGAAATTATCATAAATTTTAGCATTTATCTTATCTTCAAATATCATAAAAATTAATATTAAAAATACCGAGATAACTATGGGTACCATAGACAAGAAATTCAATTCTGTTCTATTAATAAAATTAGGTATATTTCTTATAATTATTGAAACAATTGCTGCAATTATCCCTAAAACTAAAGAAATTATAACAACATACTTTTTATATTTACTTTCTTTAGTTGTATAATAGGCAAGCATTAAAGAAATCATTAGAGAAAAGGCTATTCCTGCCTCCATAACTTTAATAAAAATTTTTAAAATAATTTCACCCCCATAAAGGTATATAAGGGGAACGTGAATTCCCCTTATAAATATTAAAAATTTTCAAAACTTTACCATTGTGGTCCGTTCCATTCAAAGTCATTCCATTCTGCAACAAGTGGTTCTGTCCAGAATCTACCTGTTACACCAGTTTCTTTATCTACGTGTAGTAAGTAGTCATTACCTGGTGCAGTAACTTCAAATTTTACATTATAAACGCCAACACCTTCGTCAAATTTAACATTTGCACCATAGTGTGGACCATCAGATGCGTTCATTGGCATGAATGCAACTTCTTGAACATGGTCTGAACCTTGCTTTTGTAAATAAGCTTTTACTTGTAACCATGGAACGAAGTCACCAACACCATAACCTAATGTAGCACCTTCTTGTGATGCTGTAATATCAGCTTCAATATGGCAATCAGCTTCTTCTTTAGGAATTGAGTTTCCTGCTGGTTCCATATCAACTGGTTGGAAATATACACCTGAGATTACTAAAGGTCCTTCAGTATGATCATCACCAATTGGAAATTCTTCAAATCCTGCATCTTCTCCTGGAGCTGCAGCTTTTGCATCTCCCATTTCTTTTTTGTTTTCTTCAGCTGGTGCTTTTTCTTCAGTAGAAGTATTAGCTGTATTATTAGCATTTGTATCTTCTTTTTTACCACAAGCTGTAAACATTAATGCACACACAAGCGTCATAACAATAAGAAATAAATTTTTCTTTTTAAACATAATACCCTCCTATTTTTTTCTTGGCTGGCTTCAAGCTCAGCTCTAATTTTTTTGTTTCTATTATTTTGATATATAACAGAAACAATGGTTACTACTAATAGAATAATTTGTGGAATAAGGTTTTCATACCTATCGTATATTCCTATAGCTTCAGCAGACCATCCATTCATCCAAGAAACTACAGTTCTGCCAATTACATCTGCTTCTTGTAATTCTCCTATGCCCTTTCCTAAGAAAGACAAGCAAAGTATAAACATTAGACAAGAAGTAAATGTAAAGAATGGTTTTAATGGTAGCCTTACAGAAACTTTAGCAATTAAATAATATACAATTGCAAGTATTATGGCAGCAACTAAAAGTCCAATCCACATATGCATTGGGTTTTCAGAAATGCTTGTTCTCATACCTTGGAAGAACAAAATAAGTTCTGCACCTTCTCTTGCTACTGCTAAGAATGAAGTGAAAGATAAGGCAAAATAATTACCCTTGGAAACAGATTGTTCAACTTTATTTTTAATATATCTATTCCAAACTTCAACTTCAGATTTAGAAAGCATCCAATTAGATACATAGAATAGTACGATAACGGCAAGAAACATCGCAATTCCTTCGAATATTTCTTGTCCCATTCCAGACTCAACTTCTCCCACTGTATTGGCGATGATATTGAATACTCCAGCTAGGACCACTGAAAAAACAATACCTAGCAAGGCTCCAATATATACACCTTTTAAATAATTTCTATTATTAGTCTTTGTTAAATATGCAGCAATGGCAGCTACAACCAAAATGGCTTCAAGTCCTTCACGAAGTGTAAGTCCAAGAACTGCAAAAAATGTACCAAATCTTTTTAGCAACTCTCCCATCAATTGACCTGTTGAAAGGCTATTTGCATCCTCTTGGCTTTGACCGCTGGATTTAGAATCTCCAGAGGTTCCATCAAGAGTATGTGCATCTTCATGAAGATAAGTTATAAGTGCATCAATTTCATCTTTAACTTCTTTTGGGTCTGCATCTTCTTTGATAGAATTTTTTGCTTTGTAAAATTGATGTTCAACCATTGAACCTCTTTGTCCTGAAATTGCAGACATCGTTGTTTTTTCAAATCCAATTTTTTCATAGAATTTAAAGTAAGCTACGTTAATTGCATCTGTGGCTGCTTTTTTAGCATCCTTATCTCCAGGCTTGTAAACCTCCACAGCTTTTTCTAAATGTTCTGACATAGCATCAGCGACTTCAACCCAATTAGCATACTTAGTTTCTGCTGCAAAAGCAGGCGTAAAAGTGAGGCTAATCATGATTACCATCATTGCAAAAAAAACGCTAGTCCTTTTCTTTAATAAATTCATCTCTATCCCCCTTTCTTTATTAAACTTCCATCTTCCATTTGGTAAAGTGTATTACCGTATTTTAGAATATCAAGCTCATGAGTAACTATTATAAGTGCAGTACCTTTAGAATTTATTTTTTTTAATAAATCCATTATCTCTATAGTAGTATTTTTATCCAAATCACTTGTAGGCTCATCTAAAATCAAAAGCTCTGGCGAATTAATCATAGATCTGGCTATCAGCACTCTTTTTAGCTCTCCTCCAGATAAATTTTTAGGAAAATCATCCTTCAGATGCAAAATTCCCATCAAATCGAGGAGCATGGCTGCTTTTTCATAAGCAGATTCATCTCTTTTAAATAGATAATAAGGAAGAGACACATTCTCTAAAACATTTAAATTTGGAAGTGTTCCTAGGCTTTGTGGCACAAAACCTATGATTTCATTCCTATATTTGCTAATTTCTCTATCCGAAAAATCACTTATATTTTTGCCCTTAGCAAAAACTTTACCTTCAGTCGGTTTTAATAAACCAGACAAAAGATTTAAAAAAGTTGACTTTCCAGAACCACTCCTGCCAATTATATTGACAAACTCCCCTTCATTCAGGGTAAAGTTTACATTTCTAACTGCAAAGAGTGTATTAGACCCTCTTTTAAAACTCTTACTTAAATTTTCAGTTTTAATTATTGATTTCATTATGAATGTCTTTCTTTCATGCAATAATAAATATTAACTAAAACCAATATTCCTGACAACAATGTGCAAAATGGAATGGTTTTTGCTCTGCATGCCATATCAGCTTTCATGCATCCACCAATAAGCACATGATCGTTTAGTATCTCTAAAATACCAATTGCTATATTTGAAATAGATAATCCTAAAGATATTTTTGAATCTTTAACCATAATAAAAATGATTGCTAACACTAAAATGACTGCACCAATACCCATAGTCATATTTCCCATCCAATGGCATTTCATAAACATCCCATTTTCCATAGGGGGACAAACGGGTGTTATAAATTTTGGTGCAAGCATTAATAAAAGACCTACAATAGCAGAAACATATCCAGAAATCTTCTTTATACTCATTTTAATAATCCTTTCTATTTATTTTTATTAATAACTTCGTAATATTAAAAGGTATTTATATTTTTTTGAAAATTACATTAATTAAATGTATTTCGTTAATTAATATCAATTAATAATAGTTATCAACTTATAGTATATAGTTTTTGCAAATTTTTGCAATGATTTTTCTAAAATATATTTAATAAAATTTAAAAACTCTTGGCAGACAAACTAAATATTCAAAATAAATAATTATCATCCTAGAGAACTGGAAGAACCCTTAACTATTATCAATTATTTATTTAATTTTTAGTAGAATAGCTAGATCAAATTATATTTATAAGTATTTAATTTATTTTAAATATAAATTTAAATAATCTTTAATAAGAAATTTTTTCTACATTTTATTATTTATAAATTCCAATTTTCACTTATCAGCGATAAAACTAAAAAGACAGGATTGAATCCACCTTCTTTAAAACTTCCTAAGAGTTTTCCCTGTAAATTTTCATCTAACTCACGCTTATGGATTGATTCTCTTGAAATAATGACATTAACCTTGTAAGAATTTTTTATCCATGTGGATATAAATGGTTCGTGACTGATGATAATATTTATTTTATCTTTTTCAAAATCTTCTATAAAATCTCTAATATTATAATTTAGAAGCTCATTATTTATAGCGAAATCTGTTTTTAAGATTTCTGATAAAATCTCAGCACTCTAGCAGGTTCTTCATATCAATTGCAAAAATGCACTTCATATCCTTCTCTTAGTAATTTCTTTTACTTTTATAAAGGCTATAAAGGCTTGTTATGATTTTTTTAAAAATAAGGAATCCATAAATAAAATGTAATTAATACCAAAGAATAACCAACCACATAAAAAATGTGATAACCCATTCCAAAAACAAAAGCAACGATAACTTCTCCATAATCGTTGTCCATATTTAATTCTTCTTTTTATAGAAGGCTTGAAACAAAAAAATAAGGGCTCAAACCTTAGAAGGTTTAAGCCCAAAAAATACTCACTAATAATCGCACAAATACTGCATTCCCCAATAAAAAAAGAACCTACAAAAGTAAGTTCTTTGTGGTGCCCAGAGCCGGAATCGAACCAGCGACACGAGGATTTTCAGTCCTCTGCTCTACCGACTGAGCTATCTGGGCAAATGGTGGGCCTTCAGGGACTTGAACCCCAGACCTACCGGTTATGAGCCGGGCGCTCTAACCAACTGAGCTAAAGGCCCTCACCATTGGCGGAGAAAGAGGGATTTGAACCCTCGCGACCCTAAATGAGCCCTACTCCCTTAGCAGGGGAGCCTCTTCAGCCTCTTGAGTATTTCTCCTCTTTCATGGTTATTACCTAACCACTTGGTATATTATATGTTAATTCAAAAATATTGTCAATAATAAATTTTTATTTATTAAAAATATATTTATACTTTTCTTTCTAAATAAAATATATTTTACAAATTTATCATGAATATTTTTGATGCCCAATTATCTTTTAATTCCCAGCTTTAGTCTTTAATTTCTGTCCCGCTTCCCTCAGGATTATTAGTATTTAAGACTCTAATGGTAATGTTTTTATCCCTAACTGGTTCTATTGCATCTTTTTGATAAACTCTGGCTCCAGAATCTATAATTTCATCTAGTTCTGTGTAACTCAAATTATTATATTTTTTTGCATTTTTATTTTTATTTGGATCATCCGTCATTATCCCATCAACATCTGTCCAGTTTTCATAGACTTCAGCATCCAATGCCCCTGCTATTATTGATCCTGTATAATCTGATCCACCTCTTGCAAATGTGACAATTCTTCCCTTATTGTCCCTTGCATAAAATCCTGGAACTACAACTTTTTCACCTTTTTTGATATTTTCTCTTATTTTTTTATAAGTTTTTTCTTTATCTAATTTCCCGTCTTTATCTAAGAATATTAAATCTTTTGCATCTAAAAATTTATAATCTAAGTATTTAGCCATAAGTTTTGCATTTAAATATTCTCCCCTGCTCAAGATAAAGTCTTTAGAATCAGAATCGTAAATATCATCAAAGGTAATGTCTATATCAGTGTTTGTCTTTTTATCAAGTTTTAATTCTAGAGCTATTTCTTCAAAACGATCTTTTGCCTGCTTATTAGTTTTTTCTAAGTGTTTTCTTGTATCTTTTATTTGTTTTTTTATTTCTTTTAAACTATCTTCTAAGAAATTTATTTGACTTTTGTATTTATATATATCAAGCAATTTGTCAGTTACCTTGAAATCTCTTATATCTCTTTTCCCCGGTGCTGAAACGACTATAACATCTCTTTTTTCATCATTGACTATATTTTTTACTTTTGTAAATTGACTAGAATCTGAAAGTGATGATCCACCAAATTTAGATACATTTTTAATTTTTATATTTTCTATATTGTAAGGAGTTTCTTGGTAAACGCAATAGTTTATCCAGTTTGAGAAAAATAAGTTGCCAGCAGCCTTCCATTTCATCATAATTTTATTGTTGATATCATCATCAAAATAATAATTTTTTGGAATTTGTATATCCTTGTTTTTAGCAAGGTCTCTTATATATTCATTGTGTAAGGTATCTCTGTCATATTCCCAATGCCCAAATGAAAATATAAGTCTATTGTCTTTTGTTGTTACTATTCCAACGCCAGTGTCTGGTCTTGAAGATATTATTTTTAAATCCTTATGTTTTTCTACTTCTTTTTCATCTACATAGGTCCATCTTGATTGTGGAACTGAAAATACATCATCAAAACCCTTAACTAGCTTGTCATCTTGAAGTTTTTCAAAGTCATATACCCCAAATATCTTTTTATCTACAAAATCATTTTTAATTCCGTAGTAGTGGTAAAGGGCTGCTTGAGCTGACCAGCAAATGAACATTGTAGAGAATACATTTTCTTTTGCAAAATCGAAAATTTCCTTTAATTCTGACCAATATTTAATCTTTTCATAGTCTAAAAGTTCCACTGGTGCACCTGTAAATATCATGGCATCATATTTTGTGTTTTTTATCTCATCAAATGTCTTATAAAACTTTTCTAGGTGCTTGTGAGAAGTGTTTTTTGGATTGTGGCTTCTCATTCTTACTAGGTCTATATTTATTTGTAGGGCTGTGTTTGATAGAACTCTTATTAATTGAAGTTCTGTTTCTTCTTTTTTTGGCATTAGATTTACAATTGCAATTTTTAGAGGTCTGATATCTTGGCTATCAGCTCTTTCTTGGTCCATTGTAAATATTTTTTCTTCTTTTAAAACACTTTCGCTAATAAGATCTTTTGGTATTATTAAAGGCATTTTTTTCTCCTATCTTATGCTCTTAAAGCATTATCTATATCTTCGATAATATCTTCTACATTTTCTATTCCAATAGATAGTCTAATTAAGTTTGGACTTATTCCTGTCTTTTCTAATTCTGCATCTGATAATTGTCTGTGAGTTGAAGATGCTGGGTGCAAAGCATATGATCTAACATCTGCAACATGGACAACTAAGGATACTAAGTTTAATGAATCAATAAATTTAGCTGCTTCTTCTCTTCCACCCTTGATTCCGAATGAAATAACACCGCTGCCACCTTTTAAATATTTTTTTGCAAGTTTATAGTCTTTGCTAGATTCTAGGAAAGGATATCTTACAAATTCTACACTTTCGTGACTTTCTAAGAATTTTGCTACCTTAAGAGCATTTTCTGAATGTCTTTCTAGTCTAAGAGCTAGGGTATCAATTCCGATTAAGGTTAAGAAGGCATTAAATGGTGCTGCAATATTTCCAAAGTCTCTTAGGTAAACTGTTCTTATCCTTGCAGCGTAGGCAGCTGGTCCAAATTGTTCTGTAAATACTAGACCATGATAAGATTCATCTTTTTCTGTCAATTGTGGATAATTTCCTTTTGTCCAATCAAATTTTCCAGAATCAACTATAAGTCCTCCCATTGAAGTTGCATGTCCATCAAGGTATTTTGTTGACGCATAAGTTACTATGTCGCAACCATAATCAATTGGTCTAACTAGGGCTGGTGTTGTCAATGTATTATCAAGTATTAGCGGAATATTGTGTGAGTGAGCAAGGTCTGCATATTTTTCTATGTCAAGAACTGCTGTTGTTGGGTTGGCTAAAACTTCTCCAAATATTAATTTTGTTTTTTCGTCTATATTTCTTTTAGCTTCTTCAAGGTCATTTGATGAAACAAATCTTGTTTCTATTCCAAAATTTTTTAAAGTACTCCCAAGTAGGTTAAAGGTTCCGCCGTAAATATTATTTAAAACTACAATATTGTCTCCAGCTTTTGTTATATTTAAAATTGCATTTAAGTTTGCTGATTGTCCAGATGCTGTTGCTACTGCAGCAACTCCTCCATCAAGGGCTGCAATTCTTTTTTCAAGTGCATCAACTGTTGGGTTTCCTAGTCTCGTATAGAAAAATCCTGCACTTTTTAAATCGAATAAGTCTGCTACTGTATCTGTATTATCATATTTAAATGTTGTAGACTGAACTATTGGGACAACTCTTGCTTCCCCATTTTTTGGATCATATCCAGCTTGCACACATAATGTTTCTAAATTTTTAAATTCTTTACTCATTTTATTTCCTCCAAATTTTTTATTTGACAGCTTTAATGAGAAATAAAAAAGAGCTCTCATCCTAAAAGGACGAAAGCTCGTGTTACCACCTTTATTTATTATATGCTCGCACATATAAACTCATCAAGTACCATCATACTCTATTGCTATAACGGGCAAACCCGAAATCATCTAAATAATTCGACAATTCCTAAAAAAAGACCATGTTCACTGACTTCTAATCTCCTTCTCTCACCAAACGAAGTTCTCTGTAATCATATCCATCAACTACTCTTCTTTTTATAAAGTTTATTTATCTTGTTGCTTATATTACTATTTATTTTTTGACTTGTCAAATACTTTTTTTACTTTTCATGAAAATTTTTATTTATTTATAAATAAACCTGTATATTCATCTTTTTCTTGGTAAAAATATTTTGTATTATTTTCAAGTCTTTTTATTTTTTCTATCAAATCCTTAGAAGATTTAGCTTCTTTAAATTCTAAAATCAATCCTGCTTTAAGATTTGGATAGCTTAGAGCATAAAAATCTCCTATGCTATCTCCCATATATAAAATTGCTGGTTTTTTATATTTTTCTTCTAAGCTTTTCATGTAATTAGCCTTACCTTCTAAATAGGTTAGATTTTCTTCCACAAAGTCTAGGCTAAACTTTCCATCTCCATCTTTTTCTTGCAAAAGTCCTATTGTTTGTCCCTTTTTAAAGTTATAGGCAAATAAATCTGAAGATGAAAATTCTTCTACAAGTAGCATTGATGATGCAGAACAGATATAAATATCTATATTGGCTTCTCTTAAACTATTAAATAAATTAACCTGGTCTTTTATTTCTCTTAAACCAACTTTGTATTCTACTTCTATCTTCTTTTTATTTGATAAACTTGCTGAGAGTTTCATCCTATAATCTGGATAATCCTTGAAATATTTTATGGCAGACCTTGTAAGTTGCCTTACTTGGTCTTCTGTCATCTTATAAAAAGTGTGTAAAAACTTCCTAGCAGACCTTGCATAGTCCAAAGAATTTACAAAAACATAGATAAAATATGCAAATTTAGCTAGGAAATCTTTGTAGATAGGATCATCTTTTAAGTCTTTATAAGACAAGCCTTTTTCATATAAATAAGAAAAATCGTCTATTATATCTTTTATCAAAATTCTTGTATCTTCATCAAGGTCTTGGTCCCTTAAATCTTTATAAATTAATTCTTCAAATTCTTCTGGATTGCAGGCATAGTCTAAGCTAATTATTTGGTACAAAACTGTATTTTCTTGTATATCAAAGGCAGCGGATGTATTATCCCAGTCTGTTACTACATAGTTTCTATCGTACTTATCAATGTCTTTTTCTGATTTATATTTTTCAATCATGTCTAATAAAATATTATAATTTTCTTCTGACCAATTATTTTTTTCTAACATATCAACCTCATAAAAAAAGATGCGGAAAAGATTCCGCACCTCTTATTAATTAATTTACTTTTTCTACCTTGATCTTGCTTGGGTGAGAGTTTAAATCTATTTCTTCTGAGTCAGTATTTTCATTTACAATTTCAAGAGCTAGAGTTTCATTTTTGATGAAATCTTCATTTTCTTTAACTGCTTCTACTACTTCCTTATCAGATTCATAGCTTATCTTGATATTATCAAGCACATCCAAGTCTTCAGATTTTCTTAATTGTTGGATTTTTGATATAAATTCACGAACTATACCTTCTTTTATAAGTTCTGGGCTAAGTTCTGTATCAAGTATAACAAATAGGTTTTTATCAGCAGTTACATCAAAACCTTCTTTAGATTTTATATCTATTAAAATATAATCTCTTTCGATTGGAGTTTCTTCTCCATTTAGTTCTAATGTCACTGGACCTTCATTTAATTTTTCAACAAATTCTTTTGCATCTACTTCATTTAGATATTTAGTAAATGGTTTTATCTTTGGTCCAAGAACTGATCCAACAACCTTGAAGTTAGGTTTTAAAGTGTATTCCATAAATACAGTTAAGTCATCTTTGTATTCAACATTTTTAACATTTAGTTCTTCTTTTATTAATTCAGTTAAATCTCCAATGATATCTTTGTATTTACCATCAATTATTACTTCGTTTAATGGTTGTCTAACCTTTATCTTAACTTCTTCTCTTGAAGCTCTACCTAGGGTAACAAGATCTCTTACTAGGTCCATTTTTTCCTCAAGTTTTTTATCTATCAAATCTTCATTTGCTTCAGGATAGTATTCCAAGTGAACTGATTCATTTGATGTCAATGATTGATATAATTCTTCAGCAATAAATGGAACAACTGGAGCTATGATCTTTGTAATATTTAAAAGTGTATCGTAGCAAGTTTTATAAACTGCTTTTTTATCGTTATCTACATCAGTTTTCCAGAATCTTCTTCTGTTTCTTCTGATATACCAGTTTGAAAAGTCTTCTATAACAAAGTCTTGGATTTCTCTAACAACCTTAGTTACTTCAAACTTATCCATATCTTCTTTAACTGCTTTTAATAGACTGTTACTCTTAGATAATAACCACTTATCTATTTCATCTAAGTCTTCATAAGCTACATCAAATTCTCTTGGATCAATTCCATCAGTATTTGCATATAGGCTGAAGAAATTATAGATATTTCTAAGTGATCTAAAGAATTTAGAATCTATTTCTCTTAAGCCATCTTCATCAAATTTTGTAGGAGCCCATGGTGGTGAAACATACATCAAATACCATCTAACAACATCAGCTCCGTATTTATCAAATAATTCAAATGGAGCTACTGTGTTGCCCTTAGATTTTGACATCTTCTTGCCGTTTTTATCAAGAATTAAGTCATTTACCAAGACATTTTTATACGGACTCTTTCCTGTCATATAGGTTGAGATTGCTAGTAGTGAATAGAACCAACCTCTTGTTTGGTCAATACCTTCGCATATAAAGTCAGCTGGGAATAATTTATCAAAATCATCCTTGTGCTCAAATGGATAATGCCATTGTGCAAAAGGCATAGAACCTGAGTCAAACCAAACGTCAATTACATCTGGTTCTCTTGTCATAGTTTTTCCACATTTTTCACATTTTAGATGAACATCATCAACATATGGTTTGTGTAGTTCTATGTTTTCGTCTATATCTTCAATTGCTTTTTCAGCTAATTCTTTTCTTGATCCAACGCTTTCTACGTGTCCGCATTCACATTTCCAGATTGGTAGAGGAGTTCCCCAATATCTTGATCTTGAAATTGCCCAGTCATTTAAGTTTTCTAGCCAGTTTCCAAATCTCTTATCTCCAACAAAATCTGGGAACCAATTTACACCATTGTTATTATTTATTAATTTATCTTTAAACTTAGTTACTTCTATATACCAAGATGGGTGAGCATAATAAATTAGTGGTGTATGGCATCTCCAACAGTGTGGATAGTTGTGAGTAAATTTTTGTTTTTTAAATATTTTATTTTCTTTTGCAAGATATTTTATTATTTCTGGATCTGCATCCATTACAAAAGTGCCTTCCCATGGAGTTTGAGTAAATTTACCTGATTCATCTACTGGATTTAGAACTGGTAGATCATATCTTCTTCCAGTTTGATAGTCATCTTCCCCAAAAGCTGGTGCAGTGTGAACAATACCAGTACCATCTTCCATAGTTACATAATCAGCACAAGTTACAAAGAAGGCTTTTTTATTTGCATGAATGAAAGGAAGAAGTTGTTCATATTCTATATGTTCTAGGTCTTTACCCTTCATATTTTCTAAAACTTCATAATCTCCATCTAATACCTTAGGAGCAAGTTCCTTAGCAAGATAATAGATTTCATCTTCAAATTTCACCTTTACATAATCTGCATCAGGGTTTACTGTAAGTGCTACGTTTGATGGTAGAGTCCAAGGAGTTGTTGTCCAAGCTAAGAAGTATTCATCCTTGTCTTTTAGCTTAAATTTAGCAGTAACAGTTGTTGTTTTGATTTCTTCATAACCTTGAGCAACTTCGTGAGATGCAAGTCCTGTACCACATCTTGGGCAGTATGGAAGTATTTTATGACCTTCATAAATTAATCCATCTTTAAACATAGAATTAAGTATATGCCATACTGATTCAATGTAATTGTTATCAAGAGTTATATATGGGTCATCTAAGTCGATTAGATAAGCCATTCTTTCTGTTAAATTTCTCCACTCTTTTTCATATTCAAATACAGATTCTTTACACATTTCATTGAATTTTGCGATTCCATATTTTTGTATATCTTGTTTATTGTGAAGATCTAACTTCTTTTCAACTTCAATTTCTACTGGAAGACCATGAGTATCCCAACCAGCTTTTCTATTAACCTTATAGCCTTGCATTGTCTTATATCTACAAGTCATATCTTTTAAGGTTCTTGCCATGACATGGTGTATGCCTGGACGTCCGTTTGCTGTTGGAGGTCCTTCATAGAAAATGTATGGTGTTTTACCTTCTCTTGTTGTTACAGATCTGTGAAGAAGATCTATATCTTTCCAATATTTTGATATTTCTACTTCTCTGTCTTTTACAGATTTTTTTGAAAGTTCATCAAATACCTTCATCTTTTCCTCCTTTATCTAATAAAAAAACCCCTTTCCGAAGAAAGGGGCGAATAAATCCGCGGTACCACCCTAATTATTTAAATAACTCTGGTTGTCGAAAGTGACAAGCTTTAAACTCAAAAGCTGATTCGTATATAAATGATTTTGTGCTATTTCACCAAGCAAGCACTCTCTGTTAAAGCTCATTTTTATATACCGGTCTTTATCATCGTTTATATATTTCTATTTAGTGATGATTATTCTATACTAAAAAAATAATTTAGTCAACGATAAGTTTATCTTGTTTTCTTCTTAGTTCGCAAATGATTGAAGAAGAGTCAAGCTCTACATCATCATAGCTTATGGCTTGGGATTTTTTTATATCTTTTTTTGCTATGACATTTCCTACCAAAAGCCCTATAGGAAGTAAATTTTCTTCTTTTTGGATATGTTTTTTCTCAAGCTGACCAAAAGTGTCATTAGATCCTATGCCATTAATCTTTTCTCCCTTTTTTATATCTCTTTTTGCAATAGTAATTGTTTCAGCAACAGAACCCTTAACAGGAGCAATAGTTGAATCTTTAAGTAAAACTGCCCTTGCTATTGAACTTGGAGTTTCTATACTTGTTAAATGATATGGTCTATAAATTGCAAAATTTGGACCATCTCCCATAAGTAAAAATTTCATTTCATTTTCAATCATTCCATTTTTTGGTCTTACAATTGCAAAAACTCCTGGAGCAACGCCTGCAGCAAAATCAACTATCCCATATGAATTAAGCTTAGATCCATTTTCCTTTAAATCTATATCTTTTGCTATTGTCTCTTTTGATGTAGTAAAGAAATGGCAACCTCTTACATCTGGCACAAAACCAGTCGCATTGCAAACTGCATTAAGTTCCATCATTGTATTTGTTCCATCTACAAAAGAAGTTAGCATCCTAGGATTAAGTCCTTTTTTCTTAGCTTCTTCTTCCAAACTTTCTACGCTAGCATAATTATTTAATTTATTATTTTTTCCCTTACAAAGTGCCAAAACTTCAAAACCTGCAAATTTTGCAAATTCATAAATTTCCATAATAGCACCAGGTTCATCGCCAGCCGTTCCAGAATATACTACGCCAGCTTGGTCCGCCATCTTTTTTAAGATAGGTCCAATTGTCGCATCCATTTCTACATTAAGACTGACTATATTCATTTTATTTTCTATAGCCTTAAGGCTCATCATTGCCCCAGCCTCAGTATCTCCCGTGCAATCTACAAGACAGTCTCCAAGACTTGTAGAAATATCTATATTTTCACTAGCTATATAGTAACCTTCTTTATAAAATGATCTAGCCTCTTCCAAATCATTTGTTATTTTTATTTTATCTTTTTCAATTCCAGCTCTATCCAAGGCAAAAATTACCGATTCTATATGTCTTGATGAAACAATAGCTGGTCTAAAATTATCAAGTAAATTAAGCTGACTTATTAAAGATTTTCCCATAAGACCCGTTCCAACAATTGAAACATCAATATTGCCATGCTTTTCTAGTAATTTCTTTAAATAAAACATACTACCTCCGATCACGCATCTCTTATATATAAATTAAAATTAAATTCTATTATCTTATTTATTAATGATACAAAATAAATAGGTAAAACTTGTGAAAAATAACACTTTACCCTTTTTTATTATATCATCACTTCTTTTTATTAAAATAAAATAATTATTCAAAAATTATATTAAAGAAAAAAGCTGCAAGTCTTTTAAGACAAGCAGCTTATTAAAAGCTAAAGTAAATTAGAAAAATATTTTATTATTAATTTATCTTGTTTGCAATATCTCTTGCGCAGCTTTGTGCAGATGAAAATGCCCACTGTATATTATAGCCGCCGCAATCTCCATCTATATCTAAAAGCTCACCTATAATATATAAGTTTTCTATTTTTTTTGACATCATATTATTTTTATCTACATCTTCTAAACTAATTCCACCCATGCTGACATGAGAATTTTCAAAATCTCTTGTTGATAAGACTTGGAATTCAAATGAAAAAAGATTTTCTAAAATCTTATACAAATCATTTTGGTCCAAATTTGATAAGGCTATATTTTTATCAAAACCCGTTTTATCTAATAACATATTAATCAGTTTTTTATCGAGAATTCCCATCAGCCATCTTTCCAGGCTGTAATGGTTTAAGAGATAAAAAGATCCAATAATTTCTTCTTTTAAAGCTTTTTCATCTTTTCCTTTTAATATATTTATAAGCGGCATGCTTATGGATAGTTCATTTTTATAAATATTTACATATTTAGAAATATTTAAAATTGGTGGACCACTTATTCCATATTTTGTAAAAAGTAATTCTCCCTGGTCTTCTTTTAAGATTTTGTCTTGTCTTTTTAAAAGAACTTTTCCATTTACCTTAACTCCTGAAATCTGTTTTAAGTATTTAGATTTTAAATTGATTTGAGTCAAAGCTGGATAAATTTCAGTCTTTTTATGACCAAGTCTTTCTAAAAGTTTGTAAAATTTCCCATCAGTTCCTAGTTTTGGAGCAGAAGACCCACCAGCTGCACAGATTAAAAAATCTGCCTGGTAAGTCTCTTCATTGGTAGAGACTATAAATTTACCCTTTTCTTTTTTAATATCTAAAACAAAACTTTCTGTCAAAATTTCTATTCCAAGATCTTCTATTTCTGCCAAAAGCTGGTTTACAACTGTCTGAGCCTTTAAAGTTATTGGGTAAATTCTTCCAAACTCTTCTTCTATTGTGATTATTCCCAAGCTCTTTAAATAATTTCTAAAGTCTCCGTTGTCGTTTAATTCTAGGGACGGCTTAACAAAATCTTTATCGTTATAGTTATCGCAGCTTAAATCTGCATTAGTGATGTTGCACCTGCCATTTCCAGTTACAAGCATCTTTTTTAAAATTCGATCTTTTCTTTCCAAAACTAAAACGTCTAATCCCGATCTTTTAAGTTCTATGGCTGTAAATATGCCAGATATCCCACCACCAACAACTATTGCTTTCATTGCAACCACTCTCTATAAAAATAAATTGCATATAGTATTGCTAAAATAGCAAATGCTATGGCAAGTTGATATTTTTTATTTTTTATATAATGATATGTTATTCCTAATATTAATAATAAAAATACTCCATTTGTAAAAGCATTGTTTGTAATTTCCATGATTTACCTCATTTCATCTTTTGTAATAATTATATATAATTTGAGATTGTTTTAAAAGCTAGACCTGTTTTTAAATTATTACTAATAAAAATATTTTTGCTAAATATTATATAAGATTTTATATTATGATATAATTTTTTTATGGAGGCGATTGAAAATGGATATAGTTGAAAGATTTTTAAAATATACAAGTTTTGAAACAACATCTGATGATAGTTCTGAAACTGTTCCTTCTACAAAAATCCAATTAGAACTTGGAAAATATCTTGTTGAAGAATTAAAAGGACTTGGCTTAGATAATGCGAGAATTGACGACAAGGGTTATGTTTATGCTCATCTTGAATCAAATACAGATAAGGATTTAGCAAAAATTGGTTTTGTTGCTCATATGGATACTTCTCCTGAAATGAGCGGTAAAAATGTTAAGCCTAGAATTGTAAAGTATGAAGGCGGCGACATAAAGCTTAACGAAAAATATACTACTAAAGTTTCTGAATTTCCTTTCTTAAATGATTTAGTTGGACAAGAGCTTATTGTTACTGATGGAAATACCCTTCTTGGTGCTGATGACAAGGCAGGAATAGCAATAATAGTCTCTGCTATTGAGCACCTAGTTAAGAATCCAGAAATAAAACACGGAGATATAAAGATTGGCTTTACTCCTGATGAAGAAATTGGAAGAGGGGCTGACCACTTTGATGTAGAAGGCTTTGATGCAGATTTTGCCTACACTGTTGATGGTGGACCTCTAGGAGAATTAGAGTATGAAAACTTTAATGCTGCTTCTGCAAAGATTTCTATTGAAGGAAAAGGAGTTCATCCTGGATCTTCAAAAAATATCATGATAAATTCTCAACTTCTAGCTATGGAACTGCACAATATGCTTCCTGTTAATATGAGACCTGAATACACTGAAAGCTACGAAGGTTTCTATTTACTAGAAGGAATTAAAGGAAGTGTTTCAAATACAGAAATGCGCTATATAATTAGAGACCATGATATGGAAAAATTTGAAGCTAAAAAGAATTTATTGATTGAAATAGTTGAATTTTTAAATAAAAAATACGGCGACCTCATCAATTTAGAAATAAAAGATAGTTACTACAATATGAAAAAAATGATTGAACCTCATATGGAAATAATAGAACTTGCAAAAAAATCAATGGAAGAAGTTGGAATTGAACCATTGATATCTCCAATTAGGGGCGGTACTGACGGAGCAAGTCTTTCCTATAAGGGACTTCCTTGCCCTAACATATTCACTGGTGGTTACAATTACCACGGAAGATATGAACTACTTCCTGTTGAGTCTCTAAAAAAAGGTAAAGAACTTCTTCTTCAAATTATAAAAAATCTTGAAAATTTTAATTTTGAAAAATAAATATCAAATTATTATTTTTAAATCTTAGCTAATTTTAAATATTAAACTAGATTTTAAATCGATTAGTTTATTGCATAAAAAAGAGGTCATTAAATGACCTCTTTTACTTTTTTCTTTTAAGCTACAGCTTCTTTTCTTATAAATTTTTGAACAACAAATACTAAAATTAAAGCACTAAGTCCAATAATATCTGTTTTTAAACCTGGTGATAATAGTGAAAGTGCTGCAACTAATAGTAATGCACGTTCCCAAATCTTACATTTCTTTATTACATAACCTTCAATAAATCCTGCCAAGCAGAATGTTCCAATAAGGGCTGATGCAATTGTTGGAAGTGCTGTAACCATTGGTAACCATTCAACTGTTGTTCCAGTTATTTCTTTAACCATAATTAAGTGAGAATCTATAGCAAATATATATGGTATTATAAAGGCTCCTATGGCGAGCTTAAAGGCCTGAACCCCGGTTCGCATAGAGTTTGCTCCTGCTATTCCGGCACCAGCATAAGCTGCAAGTGCAACTGGTGGAGTAACATCGGCTACAACACCAAAGTATAAGATAAATAAGTGAGCAGACATTAAGTTTACACCAAGTTTTGTAATTGCTGGAACTGCCATAGTTGCAAGTACTATATATTTTGCAGTTGTTGGAAGTCCCATACCTAATATTATTGATGCACACATTGTTAGGATAAGAGTTGGTAGTAATTGTCCTTGAGCTATCTTAACTATAAGTTCAGCTATTCTTAGACCAAAACCTGTAAGTGTTACTACACCAACTATCATTCCAGCACAAGCACAGGCACAAGCTACTCCTAGAGCAGATTTTGCTCCAGATTCAAGTGCTCCCAAAATTTCCTTGTAGGTAAAAGATTTATCCTTCTTTATCAGAGAAGCTATTCCTGCGACAACTATTGCAGTTATTATACCGCCAAGAGCTGCATATGTTGGAGTTCTTTGTTGAACTAACATAGTTATGATAACTATTAGAGGTATAACTAGATAACCAGATTTAACAAATATATTTGAAAGTCTTGGTAATTCTTCTCTTGGTAAACCTTTTAGACCTAGCTTACAAGCTTCTAAGTGTACCATTGTACCAACTGCAACATAATATAAAACAGCAGGTATAATAGCAGCTTTAACTATATCTATATATTTAAGACCAGTAAAATCTGCCATGATAAAGGCAGCTGCACCCATAACAGGTGGCATAATCTGTCCACCAGTTGATGAGGTCGCTTCTACTGCTCCTGCATAATATGGTTTATATCCAACTTTTTTCATTAGTGGAATTGTAAAAGCACCTGTTGTTACTGTGTTTGCTACTGATGATCCTGAGATTGATCCCATAAGTCCTGATGAAAGAACTGATGTCATAGCAGGACCTGATCTTGTAGATCCAGTTAAAGCATAGGCAAAATCTATAAAGAATTGACCTACACCAGTCTTATCAAGGAAGGAACCAAACAGTATAAACATAAATACAAAGGTTGCTGAAACTCCCAAAGGTGTACCCATTATACCCTCAGTTGTAAAATACATATGTCCTACAATTCTTCTTATATCAAATCCTCTATGAGCTAACATGCCCGGCATAGACCTTCCAAAATATGCATAAAGTAAGAATATTATAGTTACTATCGGAAGTTCTGGTCCAACCGATCTTCTTGTTGCTTCTAGAGTCACAAGTATTCCTATAAATCCAAATATCATATCCATTTGAGATAACTTACCACCCTTTAATGTTATGGTTTCAACATTAAAGAATACATAGCCCCAAACAACGACTGTTAAGATTACAAAAATCCAGTCTAAAATATTTGCTTTTTTCTTATCTGATTTTTCTGTCGCTGGATAAAGTAAAAATACTAAAACAAAAGCAAATATCATATGTAGTGATCTTTGTCTCATGGCTAGAAGTGTTCCCCTAGCAGCTGTATACAAATGGAATATACTCATTAAAATTGCAATAACAGTAATAACTGTTGCTAAAATACCAACTGGTTTTCTTAGCCTTGATGTATCTTTGTCATATTGTGATAATAAATCATCAACATTGGCAGTATTATCAGAATCTATATTTTGCTCGTTGATAATTTCATCATTTTTCTTAATATTGTCATCTTTCTTCTTAACCATAAATGCACCTCCTAATTATAAATTCTATAAACGGAATTTTTTCTACTGTAAATGCAATAGCCTGTCTTTTTCTTGAGAAATCTGTAAAATATTCTTCCTTGCCATCTATATTGAGCCTATGATTGGCTATTACCATACCAGTCCTATAAACCACTTCTTCAAAAGGTAAGTTTATATCATAGAGTACAAATGAATCTTTTGTATGTTTAAATTTATACTTCGTTTCTGTAGGAAGTCCAGCACCTTGAGACTTATATCTTTCTTCCATAAGAATTAATTTTCCATTTTCTATCCTATACCATTCGCTGGTAGTAGTTTTTTCTACAGAATGCTTATATATAATTCCAATATAAGAATCAGCTTTTAGTTTTCTAGTGGCAAGTATATTTCCATCAAATTTATCTCTCATTACTAGCGTATCAACTTTTATTAAACTAAGTGCTAGTAAAATTAAAAGTATAAGACCAATAAAGAAGGCAAAAATCTTGCCCTCTTTATTGTCAAAGTTTAAATTATTTAGCTTGTTCATCAAAGTATTTTTGAGCGCCTGGATGAACGTCTATACTCATACCTTCAAGTGCTGTTTCAAGTTGTAAATCTTTACCTCTTGCGTGAGCTTCTGCTATTGTATCTAAGTTTTCAAATAAAGCTTTTGTTATATTATAAACAGTTTCATCTGACATTGATTTATTAACAACTAGCATAGCCTTAACTGCAACTGTATTTACAGGTGCTGTCATTCCCTTGTAAGCATCTTGTGGAATTTCCACAGGACTGTAGTATGGATATTGACTAAGTTTTTCAGCATCTATTGGTAAGAAACTTACATCGTAAGTTGTTGCAAGTTCTGTAATTGAAGATGTTGGAACACCAGTTGTTGCAAAAGCTGCATCTATTTGACCATTTTTAATTTGGTCTGCTGATTCTGAGAATGATAAGTAGTCAGTTTTTGCAAAATCATCATATGTTAAGCCGTAAGCTTCAACAACTTGTCTACCATTTACTTCTGTTGAAGATCCTGGAGCTCCAACTGCAACTCTTTTACCTTTTAAATCTTCTACAGTCTTTATTCCAGATTCATTAGAAACTATAACATGAACAACTTCAGGATAAACACAGCAGATACCTCTTAAATCATCATAAACTCCTGCTGTAGCTTCTGATCCTTCAACTTGTTTATTTGCATCGAAGAATTCTTCTCCTTTAAAAGCGTAGTAAGCAACATCATTTTGGATAAATGCAAGTTCTGCATCTCCATTATGTATTAATTCTACGT
The DNA here is from genome assembly GCF_000311865.1 of Peptoniphilus obesi ph1. Classification (GTDB taxonomy): domain Bacteria; phylum Bacillota; class Clostridia; order Tissierellales; family Peptoniphilaceae; genus Peptoniphilus_E; species Peptoniphilus_E obesi. The sequence goes on from NZ_HE978580.1 coordinate 492,792, forward strand.
TTTCAATTGATGCTCCAGTTGATTGTGCATTGGCTTGAACTCCTATATCAGCATTGTTTAATACTGTTGCCATAGCTCCACCTAGTGGATAATAAGTTCCGCCTGTACCACCTGTTGCTATTGAAATGTAACTTTCATCTTTTGCTCCTGCTTCTCCTCCATCACTTGCTGTGTTGTTAGATCCACCACAAGCTGTTAGCACTAATGCCATCATTAGAACTGCAAGAGACATACTAAGTAGTCTTTTCTTATTCATAATTCCCTCCTATTAAGTAATTAAGTAGTTTTGTTTACGTTTTCCCTTGCTTGAAATTTTTAAAGAGAATTAACGTACAATTATAATAGCTTACAATAATTTTCTACCCTAATTTTAGGATATTAAATATATTTTTACATATTATGATTTAATAGTCAAATATTTTTACTAATTGTAAAATCTATAAGATTTTTTATTCTAAATGTTTTTTTATTTTATTCTTATAATCTTTTAAAATTTCTATAAGTAATTTAGTACATTAAAAAAGGGCTATAAATAGCCCTTTCTTATATATTATTTATAATCTTTTTTTTACATCATTCCGCCCATAGCTCCTGCATTTGCTGCTGCAAGTGCTGCTGGGTCCATTCCTTCTTGAGGAATTATTGATACAGCTGCTTCTGTAGTTAATATCATTGATGCAACGGATGCTGCATTTTGAAGAGCTGATCTAGTAACCTTAGTTGGGTCAACTATACCAATTTTAATCATGTCTGTATATTCATCAGTTGCTGCATTGTAGCCTTCGCCTTCTGGAAGTCCTTTTACTTTTTCAAGAATTACAGATCCATCAAGTCCTGCGTTTATAGCAATTTGTCTGATAGGTGCTTCTAATGCTTTAAGGATAATTTTGATTCCTGTTTTTTCATCGCCTTCAGCTTTTTCTGCTATTTCTTCAACAGCCTTGATGCAGTTTACAAGAACTGTTCCACCACCTGGAACTATACCTTCTTCAACTGCTGCTCTTGTTGCTGATAGAGCATCTTCTAGTCTTAATTTCTTTTCTTTTAGTTCAACTTCTGTAGCTGCACCAACTTGGATTACTGCAACTCCACCTGAAAGTTTTGCAAGTCTTTCTTGAAGTTTTTCTCTATCAAATTCAGATTCTGTATTATCTAATTGATTTTTAATTGTGTTTGTTCTATCTTCAAGTGCAGCCTTGTCTCCAGCACCATCAACTATAACAGTTAAGTCTTTTTCAACATTAACTTTTGCTGCTCTACCAAGATCAGTAATTTGTGCATCTTTTATTTCTTGACCTAGGTCTGAAGAAATCACTTTACCACCAGTAAGGATTGCTATATCTTCTAGCATAGCTTTTCTTCTGTCGCCATATCCTGGTGCCTTAACAGCTACTGCATTTATTGTTCCTCTTAATTTATTTAATACAAGAGTTGTTAACGCTTCGCCTTCTATATCTTCAGCGATAATTAATAATGGTTTTGATTCTTTAAGAACTTGTTCCAATACTGGAAGAAGGTCTTGGATATTTGTAATTTTCTTATCAGTTATTAGGATGTATGGACTTTCTAATTCAGCAACCATTTTTTCTGAATCAGTTACCATGTATGGAGATAAATATCCTCTATCAAATTGCATACCTTCAACAACTTCTAGGTTAGTTCCAGTAGATTTTGATTCTTCGATAGTGATAACGCCATCTTTTCCAACTTTTTCAATTGCTTCTGAAATAAGTTTACCAACATTTTCATCACCAGCTGATACTGATGCAACTTGTGCTATTGATTCTTTAGTTTCTATTGGTTTAGAAAATCTTTTTAATTCTTCTACTGTTTTATCTACTGCTTTTCTTATACCTTTTTGTAAAACCATTGGATTTGCTCCAGCAGCTAAGTTTTTAGCACCTTCAAGTACAATTTCTTGTGCTAATAGTGTTGCAGTTGTAGTACCGTCTCCTGCTACATCATTAGTTTTTATAGCTACTTCTTTTAATAGTTGAGCACCCATGTTTTCGAACTTATCTTCGCAATCAACTTCTCTTGCTATTGTAACTCCGTCATTAGTAATTAAAGGAGCTCCAAATTCTTTTTCAAGTACAACATTTCTTCCTTTTGGTCCAAGTGTAACCTTTACTGTATCTGCTAGTTTGTTAATTCCTGAGATTAAACCTTTTCTAGCATCTTCTGAAAATTTTATTTCTTTTGCCATTTTATCACTCCTTATTTTTCAACAACTGCAAGTATATCAGAAAATTTAATTATGGTATATTTTTCTTTATCAAGTTCTAATTCAGTTCCGGCATATTTAGAAAATACAACTCTGTCGCCAACTTTTACTTGGTCTTTTTTCTTTTCGTCTTCAGTAATGCCACTTCCAATTGCTACGATTTCAGCAATATTTGGTTCTTCTTTAGCTGAGCTTGGAAGTACTATTCCAGATTGTGTAGTTTCTTCCACTTCTATTTTTTTTATTACAAGTTTATCTTCTAATGGTTTTAAGTTCATTTCGAGCCTCCTAAATTAATATATCCTTTAATATATTTTAGCACTCATGTATCTCAAGTGCTAATAAGTATATTAATACATTACTTAAATTTTTTCAAGTCTTTTTTACCATTTTTTACCTTTGTATTAAATTTAATTTTTATATACTAAGAAGAAATAAAAAACTAGCTTAAAATATAAGCTAGTCTAAATAATTTATTATTCTAAAATAATCATCCTATCTTATGGTCTCTTCCATAATAAAATAAATATTGTTGGGCAAAACCTGCAATATCTCCAAATAATCTTCTTCCCTCATCTGCTATCTTGGACTTTGGAGTTTCTTCGTGCAAATATAAAACTTCCATAACTCTTTTTATCCATACATCAACCGGAAAAGATTCAGATTTTTTAAAGGCAAAAAGAAGAACGCAGTCTGCAACCTTGGGTCCAATTCCTGGAAGTTTCATAAGTTCCTTTCTTCCTTCTTCGATTGGCATTCTATGAATAGCATCAAGATCTATTTCCTTATTATTTATCATCTTTGCAGTTTCAACAATTCTTTTGTCTCTAAAACCAACCCTCGCATATTCTCTTAACTGTTCAGGTCTTGCAATAGAAAGTTCTTGAGGGCTCGGAAAAGCAAAATAAGTTTCTCCCTGGTAAGATCCAATTTCAGAACCATACATCCTAGAAATCATCTCAACACTTCTTTTTATATTATTAATTCCATTGTTGGCACTGATTATAAAACTTATTATAGTTTCAAATGGATCTTGGTTTAAAATTCTAATTCCATTTCCATATTCTATGGCAGCCTTTAGAGTCTCATCCTTGGATAACCTTTCTTTTATCTCGTCATAATCTCTCATAATATCAAAATAGTTAAACCAGTACTTATAAAAATTCTTTATATTAGAATTTTTGATTGTAACTGTCCTATCCTCATCTGAGCTTGAGATATTTATTACCCTGCCAAAGGCAACATTAGTAAAAGACCCATCTTCATTTTCTGTCCACCTAAAAGCTTGGCCGCATTTAAAAATCTGGTCTACATTAAAACTTCCTATATCTTCAATAACTAAATTTCCATCAATTTCTTTTAAATCCATAACTTCTCCTATAATTTTAAATATTATATTTTCATTTTAAATTTTAATATAAAAACAAAATTTTTATCCTAAATTTCATAAATAATTTCCTAAAATTTTAGCTTATTTCTAATAGTCTTAATAAATTCTATCAATCTTTTTTTAATTTGTAAAATTTGATACAATTAAAAACGAGGTGCGATATGCTGATTAATATTAAAAATCTATCTAAAACATATGTAACAGAAAAAATCTTAGACGATGTAGATTTGATTGTTGAAGACACAGATAAAATTGGCCTAATTGGAAATAATGGTTCTGGAAAAACTACACTTTTTAAGATTTTATTAAATGAAATTTCCAGCGATTCTGGTGAAATTTATATGAAAAAAAATATAAAAATAGGCTACTTGGAACAACAATTAGACATCCATTCAGAAAACACTCTATATAATGAATGCCAAGAAATTTTTAAAGATATAATAGCCATGGAAAAAAATTTAAGAAAACTTGAACATGCTATTTCAGATTCTGACAATCAAAACCTAGATAGAGATATTGAACAGTACGGCAAACTCCAAGAAAAATTTCAAGACTTGGACGGCTACTCCTACCCTTCCAGGATAAGAGGAGCCTTGATAGGACTTGGCTTTACTGAAGATGACTTTGATAGGTCTGTAAATGAATTATCAGGAGGACAAAAATCAAGACTTGCCCTTGCAAAACTTCTCTTATCATCGCCTGATTTAATGTTACTAGACGAACCTACCAACCACCTCGATATAGATGCTATCAGCTGGCTAGAAAAATATTTAAAAGACTATAAAAAAGCAGCAATAATAATATCCCACGATAGGTATTTTTTGGATAGTATAGTTAATAAGATTTCTCTTTTAGAAAACAAAAAACTAACTCACTTTAATGGAAATTATTCAGTCTACTTAAAAGAGAGAAGAAAACAAATTGAAATATTAAAAAAACAATATCTCAACCAGGAAAGAGAAATAAAAAGACAAGAAGAAATTATAAAAAGATATTTGAATATGGGAAGGGACCGTTTTATCAGGGCTGGAAAATCAAGACAAAAACTCTTAGATAAGATGAAACAAGTAGATCCACCTGGAGAAAAGAAAAGTTTAAATGTATCCTTTATTCCAAAATTTGATTCTGGCCACGATGTTTTGATGGTTGAGGACTTGAAAAAATCCTATGGAGAAAAACTTATTTTTGAAAATATCTCTATGAATGTATACAAAAAAGATAAGGTCGGAATCATTGGACCAAACGGGGTTGGAAAATCTACTTTATTTAAGATTTTAAATAATAAACTTGATAAGGACCAAGGAGAAGTTAAATTTGGTTCTAGGGTAATAGTTTCTTATTTTGACCAAGAAATGGAAAACCTAAATTCAGACAATACAGTAATTGATGAAATTTGGGATAATTTTCCAAAACTAAACCATTATGAAGTCAGAAGTTACCTTGCCAAGTTTTTATTTATTGGCGATGATATTTTTAAAACAATAGATGAACTTTCTGGTGGCGAAAAAGCTAAAGTTTCTCTTTTAAAAATCATGCTAAAAGGAGCAAACCTACTTTTACTAGACGAACCTACCAACCACTTGGACATAGATTCAAAATCAGTCCTAGAAGATGCTTTAAATTCTTATGAAGGAACTGTAATTTCAATCAGCCACGATAGGTATTTTTTAAATTCTACTTGCAATAAAATTCTTGCCATGTCTCAGGACAGGATGGATGAATACCTTGGTAACTATGATTATTATTTAGAAAAAACTAAAAAATATGACGATTTTGAAGAAGAAGAGATTTCAAAAACTCAAATTGCCAACCAAAAGAAATTAGACAGAGAAGAGAGAAACAGAGAAAAGAAGAGAAAAGAAAAATTAGAAAATTTAGAAAATCAAATCCATGATAAAGAAGATCGTGTTAAAAAAATAGAAGAAGAATTATCTAAAAATGAAACCTATGAAGATATAGAACTTGTTCAAGATCTCTCTAAGGAAAGAGAAAGCTTGCAAGAAGAACTCGATGCACTCTATATGGAATGGATTGAATATAATGAATAAAAGGGATTTAAGTCCCTTTTTTATTTTTGTTTTTTTATTTTAAACACATATTCATAAATAGTTGGACATTATTATTTTATAAACATACTTATCCACATAATCAACAGTTGATTTTTAGCGATTTGTTTTTTCAATCTTTTTTAAAGCTAGTATTTAAGCCACTTTCTCTTATAATACACACAATATAAATATCAACAAGTGAATTTGTGTAAAACATCGTATTAACAAGCTTATCCACATTATCCACAAGCATCCAGCTTGGATAAGTGTAAACTTTGTGAATAATTTAAGAAAGCTTTATATAAAGCCTTTATCCTATATTTATAAAAATTTTTACTAAAAATATAAATTTAAGTATTTGTTTTATATTTTTCACAAAAAAAAGAAGGGTCAAACCCTTCTTTTAATTTGTTTTATTTTGCTTTTGTTTGTATTGATGTCGCTCCATCAGCTCCACCGATAATACCAACTGATTTTGCTGATTCTTTAGATTTTTCTTTATCTTCAGTTTTCATTTCTTTTTCTAATTCTTTAAGTTGAGCTTCTTGTTTCTTTTGAATTTCTTCATCGCTTATATTATTAACTTCAATTGTATAGAAGATTGGTGAAGCTTTTTCAAATTTTACAGTATAGCCAAAGTTTTCAGATATAAATCTTAGTGGAACCATAGTTCTATCGCCAATGATTTGTGCAGGAACATCAAGTTCTACTTTTTTATCTCCAACAATTGCAACCTTGTTATCAATTTCAAGAGCTATCGCCTTGTCGCCTTGTTTTGCTCTAACAGTTCTGTTAGCTGCGTCCCAAGTTATATCAGTTGCACCCATTTGTTCAAGTAGAGCCCTAAATGGTACTAGAGTTCTATCATTAACAATTACAGGTTCTTGGTCTGGAAATTCAACTGCATCTCCATTAATAGTTACAAAAATAACTGGTTCTTGGTTCGGCATAGTAAGTTGAATATATTCATCTTGACTTAATTTTTTAACAGAAGTTGGCATAGTAACTTTTATGCTTTCGTTCTTCTTAGTTTCAGAATTAACTTTAATATTCATCTTAAAATCATTTTCAACATTGATATAAAGGCTAATATTTTGTTTTACCTTATCTTTGTCAAAAACTGTATCCATTTTAACTTTTGAACCCTTTAAAGTTTCTTTTATTTCGCTAGCTTGTTTTGTAATTTCATCTTTATTAAATTCAGATGCGTCCATATCTAGGTCTTCAACCTTTACTGGAGCGCCCATTTTATTTAATAAATCAGCTAAAATAGTTTTTGCTGAATCCCAGTTTTTAACCATTGCTGCAAGAGCATTTACACCATCATCAGTTAATTGGTTTATATCAGCTTCGTAGCTAAATTTGTTTCCATCAACTTTGATATCATTCTTAGCTTCAAATCCTTTAAATGCAGTTTCTGCAAAATTTATTAAATCAGATTCAAATTCTGCTGAGTTAAGATATGCAATAGCTTTTTTGTTAAGACCCATGTTTGTGTCTGTTGGAAGTTCAATATATTCTTCTTTAATGGAATCTAAAAATTCATTTTCTTCTCCAGCAGTCATTGCCTTAAAGAATCCTTTATCCATGATCATTCTTGTATTATTAGGATCACTTGCATCAACAAACATATTTAATTCTAATTTGTCTTTTAAAGGAAAATCTTTTAGTGCATCAGGTTCTTCTTGAGCTACAAGATTTTTTAAAGCAGTAAAATCATATACTAGCTTTACTTCAGCCTTATCTTTTCCTTCTGTCTTAGTTGTTACACTTACAGGAATTTTAAGGCTTATATCTTTTTTGCTTTCGTCGTCTTTGAAGCTAACAGTTACTTCGCCAGTTCCAACTCCTTCGGCACCAGCCCAGTTGTTAACTTCTTTAGTTTTGTCCATATAGGCTTTAAAATTAGGACTACAAGCTGTTACTGTAAATAACATTACTAGTGCTAAAAATAAAGCTGTAAATCTTTTCTTCATAATTACCTCCTAAATTTTACTAAGTAAATTATAACAAATATTTATTTCTGGTTAAAGCTTGAATTTTAAGCCACTTTAACTCCTACTTAAATCCTACCCAGATAAGCTTAAAATATTATTAAATATTTCTAAAGATTTTCTAAATTTATTTTTAGCTAATTTTTATAGAAATTAGAATATCTATTTAAATCTTTTTGCATAGCCTCTAAGCTTGCTGCAAGCTCTTTTATATAATCATCAAGATAAGGAGGTTTTTTCCTTCCTTCTTTCATCAAATCTAAATTATATATTATCTCATTACTAGCATAAGCTGCATTTTCCATTTCTTCATAAATCTTTGGATAATAATTATAGTCGACTAATTTATGGTCCCTATTATTTATTTCTACAGTAAAATCATCTCTTAAATTCACAAGACTTTGCCTATAACAGTCTGTACATATTACATCTTGGTCCCCATCTGCTATCAAATTTGCAAACATAATTGGCTTCTTTATAAGAGGCATAATAAAATCATTTAACTTAAAATATTCTTTTTTGTGATTTTTGATAAAATCTTCCCTGCTTTCAAACTTGTAGGGACTTTTTAAATCAATTATCAAATTGTCCTTAACATAATCATAATAAAGAGAGAAATCTAAAAACTCTGCAAGATCTCTAATTTTTATATAGTTTATTCCATTGATATTGTAGCCACTTATCTTAGCTATATTTTTTCCACCGTCTTTAGTGACTTTTATATCTTTTTCTATTGTTTTTAAGTCTGCTAAGTCTTTTTTGTCGTAGTGATAACTTTTAAATACATCAGCTCTCTTATAATCACTTAGCCCATACAAACCATCCTTAAATAGGATTAAGTCCTTGTCCTTATCATATTCAATGTAAATTGAATTTTCGCTTAAAATCTGCCTAGCCAGGTCTTTTATGCTTATGTAGTTTTGTCCGTCTATATTATATAAATCATAAGTTTGAGGTCTATAGGATGATCCTTCTTCTAAAATAATTCTTTGATATGATTCTACAATAGAATTAGCCTTGACCTTAGTCGGAATAAAAACAAGCAAGGCAAGTAATAATATTATTCTTCTAACTTTTATCATAATTCCTCCTTAACAAAAAAAGCTAACTCGAGGTTAGCTTTAATAAACAATATTTAGTTTTATTTTCGATTATAGCTTTTTATATATAAGATAAGTCTTATTTGCTCCAGCATTTAGCTGCCAAAAAAATCAATTCACTATAATCTTTTTAAATTTTCCTTTTCTTCTGAAAAGCTAACAAACTGACTTTTCATCGGTCTCACCCCTAAATATTTTTAAATTCTTTTTCTTTTCATTATAAATATACCCAGCAATTTTAAAATAAAACAATATTTGTAATTTATTTTACTAAATAATATAATCTATATAATATTAGGAGGTAAATATGAACAAAGTAACTTATAAGACCGGCTTTATTATTCTTATTTCTATAGCCTTTCCTTATTTATTTTCAGGAATCTTGCATCTAGAACCCTTAATCGAAGGCACGACAATTTATATGGCAATTTGGATGATGTCAAATTATTTATTCTTAACAACCATGGAAGATCTTTTCCCAAAATACAGAAAAGTTTTATCCCTAAAAGGTTTAAAAATTTCTAAACTGCCTTATATCCTAAAATTTTTAGTTTATATAGTTTTTTTAGCATTCATAAACTTATATATGATTCAAATTTTATTTATCAGAGATAATGACTTCATAAATTCTTTGGTCTCTATTCCAAGCCTTGTTTTAATTTTATTTATCTTTTTCTTAAGTCTTAGCTACGGAGCCTTCCCTGAGCTAAAAGAAGAAGATAACTTCAATCTTTACTCTGTTTCTAATAAAAACTCATTCAAACTAGGTAGAGACAAGTTTGGAACTGTAGTAGGGTCTTATGAAGATGGAATAATTATTGGGGATATTTACTTATCTTACGATCAAATATCTAGCATCTATTCCAATAAAAAAGATAAATCACTTATGATGAAAGCGGACGGAGAAAAGAAAAATATTATTGTCAGCATCGAATCTGACAAGAGCAAGCAAAAAATGATAGAAATAATTAAAAATGCTCAAAAAAATAATAGGATAGAAAAAAAGCTAGTCAACATATAATTGACTAGCTTTTGTATTTTTAATCTACATCAAAACCCTGTTTTCTTAAAGCATCCAAAACTTGGCTCTTATTTTTCAATAAAGCGTAATGGAATTTACCAGCTATATTAGTAAAGTCATCTGATCTTTTCCCGTTAGCCCTTGTATCATAATAATTATTCATTTCCTTATCATAACCTGTCAGTTCTTCTAGATAATTATCATAAGTCTCATATTTGTTTTCAAAACATCTAAGCTTTATGCTCATCTTTGGCTTAACTTGTGGATCTTGGTCTGAATAACCCATTCCCATTCCAACAACTGGGAAAGTGTATTTTGGAAGATCTAATAAATCAATTAACTTTTCATAATCATTAAGAACAGAACCCAAATATACAACGCCAAGTCCTAAACTTTCAGCCGCAATTGCCATGTTTTCTGCCCCAATTATCGAATCAGTAAAACCTTGAATAAGCATTTCTAGGCTAGGTTTTTTTTCTATTTCAAATCCTCTTTCTATAGCTATTTGTCTATTTCTATAAATATCTGCCACAAAAATAAATAACTCTGGAATATCTTTTATATACTCTTGAGTAGAAATTTCCATAATTTTATTTTTTAAATCTTGGTCTGTTACATGAATTATACTAGCTTCTTGTAATCCCAAAGAACTTGGAGCATGAGTGTAGGCTTCAAAAATAGCTTTCATATCTTCCTCTCTTACCCTTTCATTCTTAAATTGTCTAATACTTCTATGCGTTTTAAATAAATTTAATGTCTCGTTCAAAATTACACCCCTTATTAAAAATAACTAGCCGGCAAATAAAATTCCACTCTCTGCTTAAGAATTTGAATATCTATCGGCAAACTTGGTCCCTTGTCTCCATCAATATCAGTTTCTTCTTCGCCTTCTAAACTTTCAACATGAAGTTTTGATGCTAAAAAATGCTCAACATTTGAATTCTTATCAAGCTCTCCAGCTATTGCAGATCCAGCACCAGATAATCTAGAAAAAATATCCTTCTTCTTTAAAATCAATACATTTGCATAGCCACTATCCATACTGCTATTTTGTCTAGTAAATTCTACATAGCCAATCTTATTTGATATAGAAACTAAAAAGTGATCTACCTCGCCCTCATAATTTCCATCATCAGTTTCAATCTTTAGCCTGTAATACTTATCTTTTCTAAGCCTTTCAATAGATTCCTTAAAATAAGTTAGCATGCCAAACTTTGATTTATCCTCTCCAGATGCATCATGTATAGCTTCGGGAATTGATCCCATACTAACAAAAAGGCAAAAACACTTATCATTGCATAAGCCAATATCTATTTTTTTACTATGTTCAAAATCATACCTATTTATTGCCTCTCTCCTTATTTGTGGAATACCCAAGTGCTTTGACAATAAGTTTCCAGTACCAGATGGTATTATAGCAATCTTAGGCCTATGCTCTTTGTCATATATACCCTGAACAACTGAATTAATAGTCCCATCTCCGCCAGAAACAACTATGCTATCATAATTTGTCTCAGCTGCAATACTCGCAAAATTTATAACATCATCAATATCTTTTGAAATCCTAAAATCAATAATTTCAAAATGTTTTTTTAATTTTTTGCTAAGTAAATCTTCCATTTTTACAGACTTACCAGATCCAGAATCAGGATTTAAAATTACCATTACTTTTTTCATAAATTCACTCTCAAACTAATATTTAATAATAATCATTAACTAATTTTATCATATTATTTCAATAAAATAAAAAACTCACAGCCTTTTACTGTGAGTTTCTTATAAATTTTATTTATTTGTTTAGAATTTGTAGCCAAGTTTCAATTTGTTTTCCTCTTGCTCTTTTATATTCATGGCTGTTTGTTGCTTCCATTATTTCATAGTAAGCCCAGTGACTTTCATCAATATCAGTAAATTTAATTAAATATCTTCTAACTCCTGCTAGTCCATCAAAATCAACTCCACGATTAGCGTATTGATTTAAAATTCTAGCAGCTTCTGATCTTTGAATATAAGCATCTGGTTTAAATGTTCCATCTGGATAACCATTTATACGACCGTTACCATAAGCTTGGTTGATTGCAGCTTCAAATTCGTGTCCTTTCACATCTTCAAATGGAGCAACTTTATCATTTTTCTTATCTACTCCATAAAGTGCTCTTGCAAATTCTGCACGCGTGATTGCTTGGTTTGGACGGAAGTTACCATCTTTATCAGCAAACATTAAATTTTTGCTAGTCATTGCATTGATAGCTGAGTTGTACCATGCAGATTCTGTATCTTGGAAGTTTGGTTTTGCATCATTGCTCATATCAAGCTTTGCTAAACGAGCAATTAAAGCTGCCGCTTCTGCTCTTGTCATCATTCCTTCTGGACGAACAGTACCATCTGGATAACCATACATATATCTTTCATGATTGTTATATTCTATTTCTTCTTGTTTTTCTTGTGTTTTTACTTCAGTTGCTTGGATTGGATCAGTGTTGTTTCCAAAATACCACCAGTAACCAGGCCAAGGTTGTACCCTGCCACCATTTTCTGGTTTTTCATTTGGTTTCTTAGTTCCTGGATCGTTTGGATCTTGTTTTCCTGGATCATTTGGATCTTGCTTTCCTGGATCATTTGGATCTTGTTTTCCTGGATCATTTGGATCTTGTTTTCCTGGATCATTTGGATCTTGATCGCCTGATTTGTCTTTCCATTTTGCTGTTACTGTTGTGTCTTCAGTTACTGTAATCTTATCCCCAACTTTTTTGGCTTCACCGTTTATTTCCCATCCGTCAAATTCTTTGTTTTCTGGTGGTGTAAAGGTGTCTTTAGCAGGAAGAGTAAAGTTTTCACCACTCTTCTTATATTCAACCTTATCGTCTCCTGTTCCGCCATTTGCTTGAACGGTAACTTTAAATTTCTTTGTCGCTGTGGCTGTGAATACATTGTTTTCAGCAGTAGCTTTGAAATCTTTTCCTTTATTCTTGTCATTCCATGTTAGGTCTACATAGGTATCATCTGTTACTATTGCTCCTACATCTTCAAAGCATGTTTTTTCAGTTTTTGATACTTTTTCTGTAGATAAATCAGTTCCTGGTTTAACTTTGTAGGTTTTGGCAGTAACAGGAGTTTCCTTACTACCTTCTACTTCACCTGCTTTTACACCTTCGCCTAGCTTCAATTCAACATCTATGGCATCATCAGGTAAGTTTTTCTTATCAGATGGACTAACAAGGTCGCTAACGTATAGCATTTGTTTTTCTACTATGATTTCAGAATCATCGTCAAACTTTACTTTAACCTTGCCTTCAAAGTCTCCAGAGTTATTAGTAGTTCTTATCTTTGGTTCACTTACATCAGTTACTGTCGCTCCGTTAATGTATTCTTGAATTTTATCTTTATCTGTTGCAGAATCTTTTGCCTTGACGCCTTTCTTCCATTCAACTGTATCTCCAACCCATTTTTTGATATCAACTGGGTCAAGTCCGCCTAGGGCTTCAACTTTGTCAGCTATTGTTTCTTTTATAGTTAAAGTTCCAGGTTCTGAAGTAAGTGGATCTTTATCGTCATCCGCTATTCCACCCTTATCTGTCACTGTAGCTGTTACATCTGTTCCGCCTTTTACCTTGTCTTTAGGAAGAGTTATAACTCCATTATCATCAACGGAACCTTCGCCTTTAGTGATAGACCAAGTTCCATCATCAGCTTTTGTAGCTGTAGTTGTTTGATCATTGCCATCTTTATCTTTATAAGAAACAGTAATGATATGAGCATCTGTATCTACTTCAAGATTTGGAGTTATTGTGATGTTTTTCTTATCTTCACTTAATGCAAGCGTTGGTGCATCCGGTTTGATGTTTTTTACAAGGTCTTTGGCTGGGATTATTATTGTTGGTTCAGCTCCTTCATTTACCTTGTATGAACCATCTTCATTTGTTTCTGGAACAAATTTATAATTATTGTTCGGGTCCCAAGTACCTGCTACATCATTACCGCTAAATATCTTAACATTTCCGCTGTCATCAAATTGTATAACTGCCGGCATTCCATCCCAGTCTCCGGTTCCGTCTGGTAATTTAGATACGTCATTTACAGTATTGGCATCTCTAATAGCTTTACCTATTGCTTCTTTATCTTTATCTGTTAATTTTCTAGGGTCTCTAACACCTGTTAGGTCTGGTATTACTAATTCTGGTTGTATTGTTTTACAGTTATTTTTCTTTCCATACTCTTTGACAATTACACCAAAATCTTTTCCAAGCACTACATTATCATTGCCAATTTCATAAGAAAACTCACCAGTGTCTGGATTTACTGTTGCAAATATCTTTGTTCCTTTATCGATTGAACATCCTCGATCCGTACAAAAATCTGATGGTTTCGTTTCGCCAAAACTTGTAACAATTTCTACTCTGAGTCTTTCTGGTGCTGCTACTTTTGTCAAATCCACTCTACCAGTGATTTTACTGTCAACAACTTTAAGTGTATCTATGATTGGAGCGGTTGAAATTTCTGTAATTTTATGAACTGTAACTTTATCAGAAACATCTAGTGTAAGTTTAGACTTATCCGAGAAAGTAACATCTATACTCTTACCATTACCTGCTACGTCAATTGGATTTATCTTATCATTTGCATTTTTAGGCACATAAAGGTTTCCTTCAAAGTTCTTATCGTCAACATTTTCTAATTTATTATTTTCAGTTTTAAAAGCTTTTACAATATCTTCTACTGCATCTGCATCTATAACGAATGTATCTTCTGACCAAACTTCAAGTGTCGGCATAGAAAGCTTGCCTTTGTATAATTCAGAAAGTAATTGCTTAACTTTTACAAATACTTCATCAGAAAAACCACCATTAAATTCTTGCTTCGCATAGACTTTATATCCTGCTTTTACTTTATTTTTTAATGTAACTTTCCATTTTGACCCACCCTTAGGTTTAATAGAAACATCTGCTGTTTCAATCTCTATATCATTTTCATCCTTAACAGTTACATGAATTATACAGTCTTTATTGAATCTCTTTCTTTGCCCAGATCCTACTAAACCTCCTCCAGTAATTTCTTGAGCGTTAGGTGCAACTGGATTAATTGTTGGTTTTGGTACGCTAGTTTGTGCACTTACTTCTCCTGCTCCCAATATGTTTGTTAAAAACATTACTAGGACTAGGGTCAATGCCAAAAAGCTTTTACTTATTTTTCTTTCTTTTGTTATCATGCTTTTTTCTTCTCTCCCTTTCAATAATTTTATTTCTTTTTAGACTTACTCAGTCTATTTATTTTTATAAGATCAATTTCTATTTTATCAAGTATTTTACTTCTTTACCATAGTTTATAGCCTAACTAGTATTACTTTTGTATTACTTTTTTTATATCTTTCTTAAAATTAAATTATAGGAATTTAAAAGTCATATAATTTTTCTAAAATCCTATATAAAATAAAAAATCGACAGGAGAATTATTCTTCGCTGCCGATTACTTTTTCCTAAAATATTTATAACTTATTTATTTTTTCAACTATTTGATCAAGTTCAAAAAGATCTTGATCTCCAGTTTTCATGTTTTTCAAAGTATATTTACCAGATTTTACTTCGTCTTCTCCTAATACTATTGTGTAAGGGATGTCTAAAGAGTCAGCATATTTAAATTTCTTCTTTAATTTTGCTTCTTCTGTATAGACTATACATTTTACTCCCTTATTTCTTAGTTTAGAAATTAATTTAATTCCTTCTTCTAAAAATCCATCCATAGGAATTACAATCAAGTCAATCAAACTTTTCTTTTCTGCCTTTATTATTTTTGCTTCGTTTAATTGGTAGAATAATCTAGATAGACCAATTGATAGTCCAACCCCTGGAAGTTTTTTGTCTGTATAGTAGCTGGCAAGGTTTTCGTATCTTCCGCCTGAGCATACTGATCCAAGTTTTGGATAGTCATTAAGTAGTGTTTCATATACTGTTGCTGTGTAGTAGTCTAGTCCTCTTGCTATTTTTAAATCAACTTGATAATTAGCTTCTGGTATGTCGTAATCTTTTATGTAGGATATTACTGTTTCAAGTTCTTCTAGTCCTTCATTAAAGACTGGGTTTTCGATTTTTAAATCATGTAGCTGGGCAAAGATTTCTTCGTTGCTACCTTCTATGGCGATAAAATCTAGTATTTTTTCTGCAACTTCTTGTGAAACTCCATTTTCAACTAGTTCTTTTATTACATTTTCTCTGCCTATTTTATCAAATTTATCTACTGCTCTTAAAACTGAAGTAAGGTCATCTATGTCTAGTGAGGCAAAGAATCCGTTTAATATTTTTCTGTTGTTTAGTTTGATTGTGAAATTGTCAAAGCCTAAGTCTTTAAAGGTATGGTAGATTACAACAGGAAATTCAGCATCGTTTGATATATCTAATTTTTCGTTTCCTATTGTATCAATATCGCATTGATAAAACTCTCTAAATCTTCCCTTTTGTGCTTTTTCTCCACGATAAACTTTTCCAATATGGTATCTTCTAAATGGGAAAGATAATTCATTGAAGTGCTCTACTGTGTATCTTGCTAGTGGAACAGTTAAATCAAATCTTAGGGACATATCTGTGTCGCCTTTTTGAAATCTATATATTTGTTTTTCTGTTTCTCCACCACCTTTTGCAAGTAGGACTTCACTTTTTTCTATGTTTGGTGTGTTTATTGGTAAAAATCCGTGATTTTCAAAATTTTTTCTTATCTTATCCATCATTTCATTGAATAAGATTTGTTCTTGTGGTAGTAGTTCCATAAAACCAGGAAGGGTTGATGGTTTAACTATTTGGCTCATATTTACCTCCTATATTATCCTGTTTAATATTTATTAATTTACTACTTTATCTGTCTAAGGTCAATTTTTATTTTTAAATTTCATTTGCATCTTTTATATCCAAGAGGTCTTTGTCTTGGTCTAATAATTTTGATGCTATATTTCTAAAATCTTCTGTGTCTCCTGTTACATAGTATGAAGTTTTTTGTCCTTCTTCCTTTGATAAAATTCCAAGTCCGCTTAACATCCTATTTAAATCGCTAGCTATACTTTTAGCTGGATCTATAATTTTAGAAGTTTTTTTCTTATCTTTTAGTAGTTTTTCTATAGAATTTTTTGCAAATGGAAGGTGGGTGCAGGCAAGAAGAACTGTGTCATAATCAAAGCCATCATATGCATCGATATATTTTTTTGCTGCTTGGTAGCCTTCTTCTTCGTTCCCTTTTCCATCTTCTACAGACTTAACTAAATCTGGACAAGCTACAATTTCTAAATTAACTTTTGAATCTATTTTGTGCATTGCCTTTTGGAATACATCACTTTTTGCTGTTGCAGTTGCTGCCATTATAAGTATATTTTTATTTTGTGTTACCATTGCACTGTCTACTACACCTGCTCCAATTACACCAAGTGTAGGAAAATCAAAATCTTTTTTTATATAGTCTAAACAATAAGGAGCGGATGCGTTGCAAGCAAGGATTGCCGCTTTTACATTAAGTTTTTTTAATTTTTCAAAGCATTCGATTGTGTAGTCTGCTATATCTTGTGGTTTTTTATCGCCATAAGGAACTCTTCCAGTATCTGCTATATATATGAAGTCTTCATTGGCAAAGTCTTTTTGCAATTCTCTTAGAATGCTAAGTCCTCCAACGCCACTATCAAATATTCCTATTGGTCTATTATCAAAATAATTCATTTTATACACCTCTAAATGATTTTACATCTTCCTTAAATTATTTCTTTATACTATCATTGTATCAAAGCTTTAATAAAATTACAGTAACTATATATTTGTGATTCTAATAAATCGCAGCTAGTATAAATTTTATGAATTTGCAAAAGTAAGGAGTGAAACAGTGATATATTTAATAGCTGGACAATCTGCAACCGGGAAAACTACTCAGGCAAATATTTTAAATCAGGATGAAAATTTTCATAAAATTGTTAGTTATACGACAAGGGACAAAAGAAAAAATGAAAAAGATGGCATAGACTATCATTTTATAAGCGAGGAAACATTTAAAGACCTGGAAAAAAATAATTTCTTTGTAGCTCCTGTTAAATATTCTGGCAATTATTATGGGATAGCTAAAAAAGATTTGGAAAAGTTTCACAAGTCTAGCAAGAATATAATTTTAGTTCTTGAGCTTAGTGGAGTTAAGGAAATAAAGAGCAAGTTTGAAGATGCTACCTCTATTTATCTAGACTTGAATGATGATGAGATGGTCGCTAGGATGAAAGCCAGGGGCGATAGTCCTGAAAAGATAAAAGACAGGCTTGAAAATAAGCAAGATTTCACAGGTTTTGCTGATCATACTATTGATGGATCAAAATCAATTGAAGAAATTTCAAAAGAGATTAGGGATATTGTAGGTATTTAAAATTTGATTTGTGAATTTATTTTGTAGTTTGATTTATTTTTTATTACTTTTGATTTGAAATTTGATTTGTGTTTTAGAAAATTATTTTGTATTGTGAATTTTATTTTTCACTTTAAAACTTATTTCAAATTTGTGTTTTGATTTGCACTTTAAAAACTTCTTTTAGTTTTAAAATTTGCTTTATATTTTAGAAATTTATTTTGAGTTTGATTTCTAATTTATATTTTTAAAAGCTATTTTAAACTTAGAAACTTATTTTTATTTTGAATTTTAATTTAAATTTTTATTTCTTCATAAAAAAAGGGTGATCTATTCGATCACCTTTAAAAATCTAATTTTTCTTGCATAAATTCCAAAGAATCATTGATCATAAATGTAGTTACTTGATGTCCTGTAGCTTCATATATTCTAAAATATGCAAGATCTTTTTTATCTTCATCATATCCATCAACTAAATCATTATAAAAGTTTTCCATTGATTCATGGTCTACAATTTGGTCTTCCATGCCGTTACATAAAACAATTGGTCTGTTATATAAGTTTTCCATGTGAAGGGCAGGGTTTAATCTTAGTAAAAATTCATTTACTCTTTCCCTTTCGTAGGAAATTTCTTCTTCGCCCTTGGTTGAGTCTTGGACAATCCATTCCCAGTTAAGAACACTGTTGTATAAAAGTGCAACCTTTAAATCTTTTTTGAAAGTAAAAATTCCGCCTGCAGTAAAGGCTCCCATAGAGTGTCCTGCTATTCCAATATTTTCAGGCTTAGTGCCTAAATTATTTACAACATATCTATGGATTCTTGGAAATTCTTCAATATTTTTCATTAAAACTCTTGGTAAATAAGTTTTTACTGTCATATCGTCATTATAGTCAAGTCTTCCCCTATCTCCGTGATAGATTGCTTGAGGAATTACTACCTGATATCCATAACTTGCAAAAATATTTGCCCTAAATATTTGATTATAGGCATTACTTGCCCAACCATGATAAAAAATCAAGGTTTTGTTTTCGCCATCTGTTTTATGTGGCGTTACTATATAGCATGGTACTCCACCTATTTTTAACTTAGTTAGGTCTGAATAATCAGACATTAAATATTTCAAATTTACCTCCTATAATTTCCAATTTGGTGCTTGAATGTTATTTTCTTCTAAAAATTTATTAGCTTTTGAAAAAGGTTTTGATCCAAAAAATCCTCTGTGAGCTGATAGAGGAGAAGGATGCGGCCCTTTAATTATTAAATGTCTATTGTTTGTTATTAATGTTTCTTTTGATTTAGCGTGGTTGCCCCAAAGTATAAAGACTAGTGGTTTTTCTCTATCGTTTAAAATTTCTATTACCCTGTCTGTAAAAATTTCCCAGCCAATTTTTGAATGACTCATTGGACTGTGAGCCCTTACTGTCAAGGTTGTGTTTAAAAGCATTATTCCCTGCTTTGTCCAATTTGTTAAGTTTCCGCTTTGAGGAATTTCTACTCCTAGATCATCATTTAATTCTTTAAATATATTTACAAGTGATGGTGGAATTTTTACCCCATCTTTTACAGAAAAAGATAAACCCTGTGCTTGGTTGTAGTTATGATATGGATCTTGTCCCAAGATTAAAACTTTTACATCATTGTAGGCTGTATATTTAAAGGCATTAAAAATATCATCAGCTGGTGGAAATATTTCATGATTCTTGTATTCACTTATCAATAGTTTTCTTAAATTTATATAATATTCTTTTTTAAATTCATCTTCTAATAAGTTATCCCAATCATTATTAAATTTAATCATAAAACCATCCCATCAAGTAAAGTAGTTTAACAAACCTCTTTGATTTTCTTCTTCCATAAATTTAGCCAAGTCTTTTCTATTTTCATTTTTGCAAAATACTACTACGGTATCTCCCTTTAAGAATTTTGTTTTACCTCTTGGTATTACAACTGTGCTATCTTCTCTAATTATTCCACCAATCAAAATTCCTTTTGGTATATTGACTTCTTCTATAGTTTTATCAAAAAGATTGGATTGACCATTTAATTTTATTTCTAAAATTTGAGCCTGTCCATTAAAGCTTAAGTAGGTCGATACTCCTCTATTTTTATTTATACCCTTTAAAATTACATTTGCAGCTATGTCTTGTGGATTAACAACTGCATTTATAGAAAGTTGGTCAAGTATTTTTAGATAATTCTTGCTTTGAATTTTCGTAAATATTTTTTCTATATTATATTCTTTTGCCATCAAGCAAAGTGCTATGTTTAATTCTTCATTATCTGTTAAGGAAATAAAGATATCACTTTTATCAACTTCGTTTAGGTCGAAAAAGTCTGCTCCTTTTAGCTTAGAATGAACTACATAGGCGTTACTATTGTCTTTTATCAGCTTGTCACATTTTTCTTTATCTTTATCGATTATTGTGAGATTATCATCTTCAAATATATCTGCAAGTTTGGCACTGATTTCATTTGCACCAACTACGGTTATATTTTTTTTGGGACTTTTTTGTTTCAGTCTAAAGTATTTCATATTAAATTTCATGATATCTTTAGCTAGTCCCATTATATAAAGGTAGTCGCCCTCTTTTAAAATAAATTCTCCATCTGGAATTATAAGTTCTCCATTTCTTACTACTGCTATTGCCAAAACTGTAGCAAGAGAACCTACGTCTTTTATTTTATGGTCTTCTAGATCTTTATCTGATCTTATCCTATGGCAAATTACCTCGATTTTTCCGTTTCCAAATTTATCAGATTGGTAGTTTATTTCACTCTTAATAATATCTGTTAAAGCAAGTGCTGTTTCAAGATTTGGGTTAACAATTTTATCTATGCCTATATAATCTCTTATATATGATAGTTGTTTCATTGATTCGACTTGATTTATTACACAAATAACATGTCCTGCTCCCATTCTTTTTACAAGCATACTAGAAAGTATATTGTCTTTATCTGATTTTGTCAGTGCGACTATGATGTCATAGCTTTCTATATCTAATTTTTTAAAAAATTCAGGACTTAAATCGTCATAAATTATTGCCTTTATATTTTTAAGATTTGCTATATCCAAAATTTCACTTTCATCTTTGGCTAATATAGTTATCTTATCTCCTTGGATATAGTTAGTATTTAATAATTTTTTTGCAATTTCTCCATTACCTATTACTAAAATTTTCATATCATTACTCCATTATTAAATAGCACTAGTCTTTTTTCTAATTCTAGATGGCGATATTAAAGCAAGTAAGGTGAAAAATTCTAACCTGCCCAGCAACATAAGTAAGCAGAAAAATAATTTTAAATATTGGTTATAAAATAAAAAGTTACGAGTAGCACCAACTGCTCCAAATCCTGGCCCTACATTTGAAAGTAGGTTACAGCAGTTGATAGTGAACTTAAAAAATCTACTCCACTTAAACTTACTATAGTTGCTGATCCTATCATTATTAAAACATATATTCCCAAAAATCCGTATATACCTGATATTACTTCTTCATTCATTACTCTACCATTAATTTTTACTGGAATTATAGCATGGGGATGAAGAACTCTTTTTATTTCTCTTTTTATTAATTTTATAAGAACTAAAATTCTTATTACCTTGATACCACCAGCTGTTGAGCCTGCACTTGCTCCTGTGCACATTAAGATAAATAAAATATATTTTGAAAAAGTTGGCCATAAATCAAAGTCTGTTGTTGCAAAACCTGATGTTGATGCTATTGATGTTACTTGAAAAAATGAATGCATTAAAGAATCTTCAAAATTAAAAACTTGATTATAATAAAGATCAAGACAAATAAATAAAGTTGCTGCGAATAAAATTATGTAATATGTTCTAAATTCTTCATCTTCTAAAATATTTCTAATTTTGCCCTTATATAAATGATTGTATATAGTGAAGTTTGTTCCGCAAAATAGCATGAAGAAAGATATTATATAAGGAATTATATAGCCATTGTTTGCGTAGTATCCTACTGAATTTGCCTTAGATGAAAATCCTCCAGTTCCTACAACTCCTAGTGTGTGGATTACTGCATCAAAAACTGGCATCTTGGCAAGAACTAGCAATATAAATAAGATAAGTGTTATTACCATATAGATAATATAAAGTCTTTTTGCTGTGTCTGTCATCTTAGATTCAATTTTTCCTGCAACTGGTCCAGGAGATTCTGCCTTAAAAATTTGATAGGCTCCTATGCCAAGTTTTGGAAGAAGTATAAGTGTGAATACTAATATTCCCATACCGCCTATCCAGTGGGTCATTGACCTCCAAAGTATTATTGACTTTGGAACTATTTCTGGATTTTGACAAACGCTTGCTCCTGTTGTTGTAAATCCTGAAACTATTTCAAATAAGGAATCTATATAAGTTGGGAATGACCCTGAAAAATATAGGGGCAAGGCTCCAAAAATTGATGCACTTATCCAAGAAATAGATACAACTAAAAGTCCATCCCTTGGTGATACCCTTAAATTTTTAGTCTTTGTAAATCTCCTTATACTCATAAATAGAGCAAATAAAATAAAAATCGTTACAGCAAATGCTGGTTGTGCTCCATCATCTAAGACCGTACTCACTATTAGGGGCGGTATCATAAAAAGTGATTCTATTGTAAAAATTATTCCTAATATCCTAAAAACTATCGCGTAATTCACTGAAAAAACCACCCTTATTGTTTCTTAAATTAAAATATTTTTTTATAGCCTGAATTTTTTCATGCCTGCAAAATACTATTATCCTGTCGCCTTCTTTTAATTCAGTATTTCCATTAGGAATTATAACTGTGTTTTCTCTAACCATTGAAGTTATCAATACTTCTTTTGGAAGATCAAGATCTTTTAGTGGTTTATTTAAAACATTTGTCTCCTTATCTAGGATAATTTCTGTAAATTCTGTTTCCCCATCTTGCATTAAGTTTACACTTAAAAATCCATGACCTCTTACAAATTTCAATATGGCTGATGCAGTGATTAGCGATGTATTAAAGGCTGCATCTAGGTTTAATTTATCTATTATCTTGTCATAATTTGACCTAGATAGTTTTGCAACGGACTTATAAACTCCAAGTTGTTTTACAGTTAGTGCCATCAAGATATTTGTTTCATCTATTCCTGTTGCAGCTACAAAGGCATCATAAGAATCTATCATTTCTTCATTTAAAATGTTTAAGTCTGTTCCATCAGCATTTATAATCATGGTATTTGGTAATTTTTCCATAAGTTCATTGCATCTTTGCGGATCTCTTTCAATTATGGTTGTTTCAATCCCATCATTATCAAGAAGTAGACCAAGATACAAACCAAGCTTTCCTCCACCAAGTATGATAACTTTTTTTACTGATTTATGTTTACTTATATCTGAATGATTTTTGTCAAAAGATTCTATATCATCCCTTGCTCCGACTATTAATATAGAGTCCTTTTCTCTTAAAATTGTTTCTCCATTTGGAATTATTGTCTTACCATCTCTTGTAATTGCAGCGATTAGTAGCTGAGGTAGGTCTTTTAATTCTTTAATTTTTTTATCAATAAAATTGGCATCTGATCCAATATGAAAATCAACCAGCTTGACTTTTCCATTTGCAAATTCATCACTAACTAACAAGTACTTTTTTAGCAAGTATTTTTCAATTGAAACCGCTGTTGCATGGTCTGGGTTTATTATTTCATCTATGCCAAGTTCATTCATTATAAATCTTATTTGGCTATGGTATTCTGGATTTCTTACTCTAGCTATAACCCTATTTACACCAAGTCTTTTTGAAAGCGTTGATATTAATACATTTGCTTCATCAGAAGTTGTTGCAGCTATAAGTAAATCATATGATCCAAGGTCAAGCTCTTCTAAAATTTGAAAATCTAGAGCATTGGCATTTACTGTCAACACGTCTAAAGAGTTATTTACATTTTCTATTACCTTATCATCATTATCCAAAATTGTTATATCGCAGTTTTCATCAACCAAAGATTTTGCTAATCTAAAACCTAGTTTTCCTGCTCCTACAAGTAATACTTTCATCATATCTCCTAATAAAAATACCTATCAATAGTTATTTTGCTCTTCTTGTTTAGCTCTTTTTCTAAAATATTTCCCACTTTTTCTCTAATAACTTCTATACTTTCTCTTTTACCAATTTTATCATTATTTATTACAATATCTGCAAAAATTGTCCCATTTTCTATATAAATATCGTGAAAAGAAATTATTCTCTTATCAACTTTTACTAATTCTTTTAATTTATTTACAACTATCTTTTCATCTTCTGAATAGTAGCCGACTGGATCGACATGGATTGAAATATCAACATTATATTTGCCGCCAATTTCTTTTTCAATCTCATCTATAATATTGTGGGCTTGGACAAGGCTTAGATTATAAGGTATCTCTACATCTAAAGTTAAATAGTCTTTGTCTGGTCCAAAATTTACAATCATCATATCGTGAACGCCAAGAATTTTATCATGTTTTAAAATATCATCTTCTATATTTTTCATCATATCAACTGGCACTTCTCCTATAAGTTCACTGAATGTTTCCCTTATTAAATCGTAGCCTGAATATATAATAAATATACTTACAATGATTCCAACATATCCATCTATGTGCCAGCCTGTAAACCTATAAACAATCATTGACACAACTACTACAGATGTAACAAAGACATCTGATAAATAGTCTCTTGATTGTGCTCTTAGTGGCATGGCTGATATTTTCTTTCCTATATTATCAAAGAAAAAAGTCATATATAATTTAACAATTATTGAAAAAGTCATTACCATAATTGAAAGTAAATTAAATTCTATATGAACAGGGTTTATAATCCTATCAACAGAAACTTTTATAAATTGAAATCCTGTTATAAAAATAAAGGCTGATACAATTAAGGCTGATATATATTCTATTCTACCATGTCCATAAGGATGTTCCTTGTCTGGTGGAATATGAGATAATTTTGCTCCAACCAAGGTAACAATTGATGAAACACTATCTACTAAGTTGTTAATTGCATCTGCAAGTATTGATACTGAACTTGTCGTTAAAAATAAAAATCCCTTAAATAAAACTAATAATAAATTTAATATCAAACCATAAATTGAAGTGTAACTAGATATTAAAAGTCTATCTTCCTTATCGGTATTATATTTTCCTTTTTCTAAAATAAAATTAGCGATCACTTTATCCCTCAATTAATTATATCTTTGCTTAAACACATAAGCTAATGACTAATTATATCACTAGAGACTAGCTTTTTAAACTCGTTTATAGAAATTAAAGATTTAATAATGTATAATTATTTTTAGGTGATTTACTTGAAAGAATTGACCTTTGTATGCGATCATACGATATTTGATAACTACAAATATAAAATATTAGAAAAGGATAAAATTACATATAAAGCAGAAGTTGATTTTTATACTGCAATTAAAAATTTTATAGAAAGTAGATTTTCTTATAAATCAAAAATAAGTTTAACTGACTTAGAAGATAAAGAGCTTGCGAGTATTTTTAGCTACAGCTCACTTCCTTTAAACGACAAACTTTTTTCTATAAAAATTGATGATGAGGTTTTTTATGTTAGAGAGGGAAAAAATTTTAGGATTCCTGATCTTTATATAAGAACAAATCTAGGGAAATTATCTATTTTTGGAAAATTATCAAGTCAAGAATTTAAAATTGCTCATAATGAAAAGATTTTAGCTTCTATAAACGCTTCTTATAATAAAAACGTTAAAGAATATAAATTAAGATTTGAATATGATTATTTAGAATATGAAAAACTATTTATTAGTGTAGTCTTAATTTTAGATAATCTTTACCACGATTATTAGGGGGATCTTATGAAAAAGAAAAATTTATTAATTTTACTGACTATCTTGCTATTTACCCTTACTTCTTGTTCTGTTTTTAAAGAAGATAAGAGCCTTTATGATTATAAAACTGAGTATGTTGGAAATGCATCTGCTACATCAAATCTTGTGAATAAGCTGAAGTTTGACCACAGACTCAATTATGATTTTATAAAGCTAGATTATAATGATGATATAAATTGCTTGCAGATACATTTTAAATCTAACACAGAAAATTTTGACCAAGATCTTAAGCAAAATCTATTTAATAATTGCTCATATCTTTTTGCCTTGATAAAAAATTTAGATGAGATTAAAATTTTTGTTAATGAAGGTCAAAAATTCCGTGCTAGTAAGGACTATATAGAGGAAAAAAAGATTTTTAACAAGACTTTTGCAGAGTATTTTGAAAGCGAAGAGTTTTTTTACGAACTCCAAAATCAAATAAAAGACTTGGACAAGACAGCTTTTATAGAGGGTGATATAAATAATGATTAAATTAAAAGAAAGAAAAAACGTAAATCCTTATAAGAGGTTATTAAAGGTTATATTAATATCAATAGTCTTTTATTTTCTACTTTATAATTTTAAAACAACTTTGGCAGTTTTAAATAAATTGTTAGTTATAGTCAGTCCTTTCTTTATAGGGGCGGCCCTTGCTTATGTTCTAAAAATACCTGTTAATTTCTTTGAGAGAACAATTTTCAAAAAGTTAAAAAATACTAAGTTTGAAAAATATATAAGGGGATTTTCAATCCTGCTAGCTCTTATAATAGCAATTTTGATTATCGTATTGCTATCAGCAATAGTGATTCCGCAACTTGTTGAATCTTTGAAAACTTTACAAGAAAAGCTACCGATGTTTTTAGATACAAGTCTTAATTGGATGAAAAAATATGAAATTCTAAAAAAACCTGCTGCTGATATAGAAAAATACCTAAGCGAATTATCTATTGACCAATTAATATCAGATGCTAAAAACTATATCTTATCAGAAAATAACAAGATTTTATCAACAGGTTTTAACCTTACTTATTCGTTTGTAAATGGCATAGTAAGTTTCTTTATATCCTTTGTTTTTGCTATCTATATTCTTGTTGATAAAGAAAATTTAGCAGACCAATCTAAGAAATTATTGAGAGTTTCATCTACTGAAAATAAATATGATTACACACTTTATTTCTTTGAAAATTTAGATTTTAATTTCCACGCCTTTATTAATGGGCAATTACTAGATTCTTTAGTAATCGGAGTTATGACTTTTGTTGGTATGCTTATTTTAAGACTTCCATATGCAACTATGATTGCTGTTGTTGTTTCTTTTCTTGATTTGATTCCAATAGTTGGACCAATAATAGGAATTGGAATTGGAGTTATATTTATTTTAATTGAATCTCCTCAACAAGCTTTAATTTTTGTTGTTATGATGCTAATTTTCCAACAAATTCAAGGAAATATAATTTATCCAAGAATTATGGGCGATAAGTTAAATCTTCCATCTCTTTGGACTTTATTTGCAATTACAATTGGTGGATCTTTGCTGGGCATAATTGGAATGTGGGTATTGATTCCATTATTTGCAACTTTCTACAAACTTATATCAGAATATGTAAACCACAAATTATTATTAGAAAAAAGACAATTATAATTTATAAATAAAAAATGAGTAGGGATTTGATTCTCTACTCATTTCTATTTATTCAGCTTTTAATTTATTCAACAAGTCTATAAATGATTCACTTAACTCCATGACACTTTTATTGTATTCATATATGCTTTCCTGTGAATCATCATATTTAATGCTCCTACTTTCTTCTATAAGCTGGTTGAACTTATCTTTTTGGATTTCATAATCACTCATAAACTTTTCATAAGCTTGTTTAGTTGCTTGATTATTTTTTATAAAATCAATTTCTCCAATTTGCTTATAATATTTTTCGTGATTTATTATAGTCTTTTGAAGATTGCTCAAGCTAGAACTGTTTGACCCATTCTTCATCAAATCTGATACAACCTTTGTCTGCATGTCATATATATCAAAATAAGACTTAGTGAATTGGTCTATAAATTCTTCCTTACTGCCAGTTTTAGAAAAATCCGGTACCTTTAAATTTTCGTCACCCTTAGATGTATATTCAAAATTCGTATCTATAAATATACTCCTATCACTAGGGTCAAGTCTTACTCCAAAATCTAAAATGGAAGCTATATCTCTTATATTGTAGTAACTATGTCCAGAAATTTTCACACCAGGAATTATTACTTCCCTATTCTCTATAAACAATCTGCTTTCTGAATCAAAAGCCTGGTCATTATATTTATAGATTGACATGGACTCATCTTGGAAATTTCTTCTTCTTAATATATAAATTGCATCTTCATCTTTATCATATATTACATCAAAACTTTTATTTGTATCTCTAAGGGCCTTGGCTATATCTGTGAGTCTATAATAATTGTCGCCATCAATATTGTAGGAATAATAAATTTTACTATTTCCATTTACCTTTAATTTTATATCAGTCAGTCTTACATCTTGTTCAGCTGCACTGATTTTACTTGGGATTAAAAATAAAATTGCCACAAGCAAGATAAAAAATCTTTTCATATCTACTCTCCTAAATAAAAGCAGTAATTTTCTTAATAATATCATATATGGCTTTTAAATTAAATATATTATCCCGTCACTCATAGCTAAAAATAAAAAACTATAATATAATTAAGGCATGAAAACTTTAACTATTAAAAAATTTATACTTTATCTAATTGTCCTAATTATCTTATTTTGCTTTATTTCTTCACTATTTAGCAAAAATCCTAAGGGGACAAATATAAAAAGTGAATACAAAAACCCAGCAAATTTAAAATTTATCTATGATTTAACTTATGAAAAAGACCAAGAAATCATAAGAGAGTCCAACATTTTCAATAGCCAGATGGATTTAATAAAAAATGCTAAAAAATATCTTATCCTAGATATATTTTTATACAATGATGACTATACAAAAGGTTCGACCTCCTATCCAAGTCAGGTTAAAGAGATGAGCGATGCCTTGATTGCAAAGAAAAAAGAATATCCTGACATGCCAATAGTTTTGATAACTGATCCGATAAATAATTTTTATGGAGCCTATGAGCAAGAAAATCTAAAAAATTTAAGGGAAGCAGGAATTGATGTCGTAATAACTGACCACGATGAGATGAGAGATTCCAACCCTCTTTACTCTGGAATATATAAGTTATTAATTAAACCTTTTGGTCCTGGATCTAAAGGCTATATCAAAAACTTCTTTGATAAGGATGGACCAAAAGTAAATATTAGAAATATCTTAAAACTTGCAAACTTTAAGGGCAACCACAGAAAAGTTTATATTTCTGAAAACGAAGCTATTATTTCTTCCTCTAACCCTCATGATCCAAGCGCCTTCCACGAAAATGTGGCACTTAGATTTAATTCATCTATTATTAAATATTTAATAGAGAGCGAAAAAGTTGTTTGCGATTTTTCTGGCTACGAATTTCCTGATATCGATTATGAAAATAATTATATGGACAAGGAAGGGAAAGATATTCTCATAAGAGCCATCAGTGAAAAATCAATTTTTAATGCCCTATATGAAAATATAAATCTCAGCCAAAAGGGCGATCAAATAAATATAGCAATATTTTATTTATCTGATTTTGATATTATAAAAAGTCTTGAAAAAGCAAGCCAAAGAGGTGTTGAAATTAATATAATAGCCGATGCTAATAGAGATGCCTTTGGTCTAAAGAAAAATGGAAATCCAAACAGGTCTGCCCTATCCAAGCTAGGAAAACTTGAAAATATAAATGTCCGCTGGTACAAGAGTCATGGCGAGCAATTCCATGCAAAAATGGCATTTTTTAACTACAAGACTAAAAATAATTTTGCTGCCATACTAGGATCAGCAAATTTTACTAGGAGAAATTTAAAAAATTTCAACCTAGAAACAGATATAGAAATTAAAACAGATCTTGATAATCCTATGGCTAGAGAAATTAATTCTTACTATGAAAGAATTTGGACCAACCAAGACGGATTATACAGCCTAGACTTTGAAGAATATTATCAAGAAGATTTATTTAAAGATATCCTATATAAAATTCAAGAATTTACAGGAATTTGCACCTGGTAATTAAAAATAATTAAATAAAAACGCCATATATTAATAATTAGCCTTTACATAGCTTCTGAATTAATATATAGCGTCTTTTTATTATTTATAAGTATTCTTCTATTAATTCTATATGACTTTTAGAAGAAAAATAATTTACTGGTGTGTCTAGGATTGTATGAGCTCCAAATTTTTTCTCTTTTTTAAATCTGTAGGCTGCTCTTGCAGATGCAAGACAAACTGCAGCTGTAAAATCTGGATTGGAATCTAAATCTAGATTATAAGAAATCATTTGAGTGTGAGAATCAAGTCCAAGACCAACTCTTACGACATGGCCTCCATGTGGCATTTTGTTGTGGTCTTTTTTAAATTCTTCTTCGCTTATAAAATTGACCTCAGTTTCATAGTTGGAAAAATAATCTGGCATTGTCTTTATTTCTCTTTCTATTCTTTCCTTATCTGCATCTTGTTCTGCAACTACAAATACTTCTCTTTTGTGAGTTTCATATGACTTATAATCTTTTAAATCATTCTTAATATTTTTTAATATTTCTTGGTTTGGTATTGTGTATTGAACGGCAAACTTTACTCCTTCAATCCTTCTTACTGCATCAGAGTGCCCTTGGCTAACTCCTCTTCCCCAAAAAGTTGTTGTGTGGCCTTCTTTTATGATAGCTTCTGCCATCATCCTGTTGAATGAAAATAGTCCTGGATCCCAACCTGTCGATACGAAAGCGACATTTTGATTTTCTTTTGCTATTTTATCAATTTTTTCAAAATAACTTTTAATCATCTTGTGGTTGTCATAGGCATCAAGAGTTGAAAAGTCTTTTATTAATCTTGGTCCAATTTCTGGTATATCTTTTGCTGATCCTAGTGCCATGATCACTAAATCAATATCATTTTTATAATTTAATATATTGTCTAGACTTTCAAATATATGGTCATTAAAAGATTTAGGATCTCTTCTTGTAAAAATTTTTACAAGTTCAAAATCTTCTTCTCTTTCAACTAGTCCTCTTATTGATTTTCCTAAGTTTCCATATCCAGCTATTGCTATTTTTATCATCATTAATCACCCATCTTCATTATGTCTTTTATACTGTATAGTCCTGGTTCTTTTCCTAGGGCAAATTTTGCAGCCTTGATTGCACCTTTTGCAAATATTTTTTTAGATGCTGCCTTGTGTTTTATTTCTAAAACTTCATCTTCTCCAGCAAATATAACTGTGTGATCACCAAATATTGATCCACCTCTTATGGCAGAAATCCCAACTTCATCATCTTGTCTTACCCTGTGAAGGTCTGTCCTGTCGTAGATTTCTTCAACTTGTCTTTGCTTTTTTACTGAATCAAGAAGCATGAAGGCTGTTCCGCTCGGTGCATCTTTTTTATTTCTGTGGTGAGCTTCTACAATTTCTATATCAAAGTCTGCCAAAACTTTTGCCACTCTTTCTACTAGGTCTGTCATTGTATTTATTCCTAGAGAATAATTTCTAGCATATACAATTGGAATTTTTCCTGATGCTTGTTTTAATCTTTCCATGCTAGAATCTTCTAGTCCTGTTGTTGCTTCTATAAGTGGCTTGTGTTTTTCTACCGCAAAGTCAATTGTTTGATCAACTAAATCTTTATTAGAAAAATCGATTATGGCATCAAAATCTTCTTTTACATCAGAAAATTCCTTGTAAATTTTTACTCCTTCAATTTCTCCTTCTTTGCTTGCAAGTCCTGCTACTATTTCTATTTGGTCTTGCATAGAAAGAAAGGTCCTGCCCATTCCTCCACTTGCTCCGACTAAAAATATTTTCATCTCAATAGCCCCTTTAGAAGTTCTTTAGTTGAATCTGCCGCTTCGTATAATGGTAATCTCAATCCACCAACATTGTATCCCATCATATTCATAGCTGCTTTTATAGGTATTGGGTTCGGTTCAACAAATAAAGCATCTATTAATTTTTTATTATTTACTTGGATTCTTCCAGCTTCCTTTATATTTCCATCGAAGAAGTTTTGACACATATCATGTACCTGTCTTGGATAAATATTTGCTAAAACAGAAATTACTCCAATTCCTCCTATACTCATAAGTGGAACAACAACATCATCATTGCCAGAATATACATCAAAGTCTTCTCCAACAAGATTTCTTACTTCTGCAGCATAGGATAAGTTTCCACTAGCATCTTTTAATCCAACTATGTTATCAATTTCAGCAAGTTCTTTTACAGTTTGTGGTGCGATACTCATGCTAGTTCTTCCAGGTACATCATAAAGTATTATTGGAATATTAACTGCTTCAGCAATTACCTTATAGTGTTCGTAGAGTCCTCTTTGAGAAGTTTTGTTGTAGTATGGTGTAACTTCTAAAAGTCCATCAGCTCCAACATCTTCGCACATTTTAGCTAGGTTTATACCGTGTCTTGTATCGTTTGAGCCTGCTCCTGCTATTACTGGAACTCTTCCCTTTGTTTTTTCAACTGCAAATTTTATGGTTTCTACTTGTTCCTCATCGGTCATAGTCGATGCTTCACCGGTCGTGCCACAAATAACTAAAGCATCTGTCTTGTTTTCAATTTGAAATTCAATTAATCTTTCTAATTCTTCAAAATTAACACTTCCGTCTTCATTAAATGGTGTAACTAATGCTACTGCTGATCCCCTAAATAAACTCATAATCTTCCTCCTATATATTAAATTCTTCTATTAATACTTTCATCACTTGGTCTTTTATCTTTGTATCTACTATTATTGATACAGAAATTTTTGATGTTGATACTTGATAAAATTTTATTTCCTTGTCATTTAAAACTCCGAATATTCTGGCTGCAACCCCAGTTTCATTTCTCATGGCATTTCCTATTACTGAAACTTTTGAAACATTTTCTATAAATTCAAAATCATCTGCAATTGTCTTAATGTTTTCTTTTTCATCAAGGGTTGATGTAAATGATACATATGATTTTTCGCCTATTTCAGTTTGATTTATAACGTCTATATTGATTCCACGATCTGCAAGTTTTGCAAATAATTCTGAAATTTTAAAATTATTTAATTCCTTGTTGACTAATAAAATCTCATCTACTGCCGATACGCTTGTTATAATACTTTTTTCCAAATTATCACCCTCAGATATTATTGTTCCCTTAACTTTTCCAGTATTTAAAGCAATCTCAAGTTCCACTCCATATTTTTGAGCCATCTCAACTGCTCTTGGATCGATTACCTTGGCACCTAAATGTGCCATTTCCATTGTTTCTTCGTAGCTTATCTGATCAAGTTTTTTAGCAGCCGGATAAAATCTTGGATCTACGTTATAAATCCCATCAACATCTGTAAAAATTTTGCAAGCTGCTTTTAACTTAGCTGCAAGAGCAACAGCTGATGTGTCAGATCCTCCTCTTCCAAGAGTTGTGATGTCATTTTCTTCATTCACACCTTGAAAACCTGCAACCACTACAACTTTTCCCTGGTCTAGTTCTTCCTCAATTCTTTTTGTATCTATATCTAAAATTTTTGAAAATCCATGTTTGCCATAAGTTTTAAATCCTGCTTGAAGTCCGCTAAGTGAAATTGCTTTTTGTCCAATATTTTCAAGAGCCATGGCAAGGAGGCTGGAAGAAATAATTTCTCCACTTGATAAGAGTGCATCTAATTCTCTCTTATTTGGATTTTTATTTATAGATTTTGCCTTTGCGATCAATTCATCAGTTGTATCGCCCATGGCAGAGACCACACAGACTAGCCTATTGTTTTTTGCAAGTTCTTTTAAAATTTTAGCCACCGATTCAATTTTTTCCTTATCGGCAACCGATGAACCTCCAAATTTTACAAGTAAATTTTTCATTCTAGCACATCTCCTATGTCATTTCTTATTAAATCTTCGTAAGTTTCTCTTCTTACAATAAGTTTTGCCTCATCACTTACTGCTATCATGGCTGGTTTTTCAATCTGGTTATAATTGCTAGCCATTGAATACCCATAGGCTCCAGTTGAAGAAACTAAGATTAAATCTTCATCATCGACCTTTGGAAGTTTTATATCTTTTATAATTACATCTCCCGATTCGCAACATTTTCCAGCAAGCGTATAGACCACTTCATCTTTATCATTCATCTTATTGGTGATTGCTGCTTCGTACTTTGCTCCGTACAAGGCAGGTCTTATATTATCTGTCATACCGCCGTCTATAAATATATAATTTTTACCAGAATAGGTTTCCTTCACTGAACAGGCCTTGTATAAAGTGTGGCCAGCATTTGCTATTAGAGATCTTCCTGGTTCAATGGATATAATTTTTACATCTAATTTGTTTTTTTCTAGGCTAGTTTTTATGTTTTCTGCATAAGATTCTAAAAATTTCCCTAGTTTGAAAGGACTATCTTCTTCTGTGTAGTAGATTCCAAATCCTCCACCCAAGTTTAATTCTTCTATTTTTATGCCAAGTCTTTCTTCTAACTTCTTTGCGTATTCTATGACCCTATCTGCTTCTTTGAAAAAAGAATCTTCTGCAAAAACTTGCGATCCTATATGAGCGTGCAGGCCAGCAAAGTCAAAGTTTTGGTTTTTCGAAATTTCTTCTATAAAAGAAATTGTCCCATCATCAAAGATAGATAGTCCAAATTTAGAATCATTTTTAGAGGTTGCAATATATTCGTGAGTATGGGCATCAATTCCTGGATTTATTCTAAGCAAGACTCTTTGCTTTTTGCCTTTTTCTTTTATGAGTTTATCCAAGTTTTCATATTCTTTTTTATTATCTATAACTATTGTTCCTATTTCATTATCCAATGCAAAATTTAATTCCTGGATCAGCTTGTTGTTTCCATGAAAATAGATTTTTTTAGGATTAAAACCAGCCTTTATTATGGTGTAGAGTTCTCCTCCACTCACTGCATCCATGTGTAGATCTTGTTTTCCAACAAGTTTTGCAATGTATAAGTTTAATAGAGCCTTTGAAGCATATATAATATGACTTTCAAATTTATCAGATTTAAATTTTTCTTTATACTTTTCGCATCTTTCTACAAAGTAATCTTCATCTATTATGTAAAGTGGTGTATCAAACTTTTCTGCCAATTCCGTCATAGAAAATTTTCCCAGATAAAGTTCATTTTCCCTTACTTTTAAATTTCCAAATAATTTCATAATCCCTCCAAATATATATAAAAAAATATATAAAAAAACTGTGAGCAAAAGACTCACAGTAGATAGCTTTTGCCCTCAATAACTAAAGCACTTCTTTACAAAAATGGGCATTCTCATAAAGACAGTTATGTACATATTTTGCACATACCCAGGTTTCCCTTCGGCGATTTTTCCTTTCGTTTCCTAATAATAAAAATCGCAGCCTCTTTAGCTATCGCACATGATTAAATTTTGATTATAATAACACCTAAAATTCCTTTTGTCAAATAAATCTATAAAGTTTTAATAAAAATCTTATATTTTATTAAAATTAGTGGTTTTTTAATAGGTTTAAAGTCTTGATTTTTGATTTTACTTATTTATTAAAGTTTATATATTTCTAAAATTTCATTTTGTATTTTTAATATAGATTTCAAATCCTAAATTCAAATAAAAAAATAATAGCTTTAAAAGACATAAAAAATACTGACCCTCAGGTCAGTATCTTTTAATCTTCATTAAAATAAATTATCTGTTTCTTCTTCAGAATTTTCTTCATCTTTAAGAGTTTTTTGGTATTCTTCTTTTACTTCTTTTTCGACTTCTTCTGAAATATCTATTTGAATTCTCTTAACTTCAGATAATTCTATAGGTCCGCCGATTAATACTTTTACAGCGCCTTCTTGATCTTTTTCAACTATTAATTCAAGATCTCCATTAGGTTCCTTTATTAATTCTTTAAACTCATCATTATCTTGGCTCAAATAGTAGCCTAGAGCTGCTGTTCCTGATCCACAAGAAGATTCTCTAAATAAAGTATTTGTTTCTGTAACATTTACATATGGTATTAGTTCAGACTTTTCTTTGTTGTAGAACATAACCCCATAAGCCTTTGCATCTATTTCAGATTTTAGTTTTTCTAAAGCTTTGTCTACAAAGTCTTTGTCTTCTTCCCTATCATCTACTATAAGATGAGTTATTCCTTGAAGTTCAAAAGCCTTGTATTTTTTAGAATCAAGTTCAATTTCATGAACAGCACTTGGTGCTTCAAGTGCTATATAAGCAGTATTTTTATTTGTATCGGCTATAACATTTACTGGATGGTCTATACCACTAACATAAACTTCCATATTAAATTCGCCTTTTTCTTCTAAAAATGTTGCAGAATAAAGTCCATATGCCCTAGTAGCATTTGCACAAAATTCTCCACCTGTCATGTCTAATCTTAGTGGTGGGCCTTCATAGGCTGGAGAAATAAATCCAACTTGTTCTACTGTTGGGTCTATTTGTTTCATTATTGCATCTTGATACGCTTTTCTGTAGCCAGGATATACTGGCCAAACTACAAATCCTGTTATATTTCCTGCTGGATTAGCTCTAAAGTATTGAAATCCTTGTTTCATATTATCTCACTTTCCTCAAATCTTTCTTCATAATTCTAATTGCAACTTCCGGATATTCCATGCTCAAAAGTCCCATAGCTGATAGGATATAATCACTATCTATATAATAGTCTGGACTTTTTGGACTTAAAGACATTGGATCATCATTTTCCACAGATGATAATATACTTCTTGGATCT
This sequence comes from Peptoniphilus obesi ph1, assembly GCF_000311865.1. Lineage (GTDB taxonomy): Bacteria > Bacillota > Clostridia > Tissierellales > Peptoniphilaceae > Peptoniphilus_E > Peptoniphilus_E obesi. The sequence continues at coordinate 529,623 of NZ_HE978580.1, forward strand.
TTAGCATGAACTAAAACTCCACCTGTACCTATTATAGTCTTTAGTTTAGTAAGATCTTTTCCTGTTTGATAGTAGACATATCTTGTCTTGGTAAATCTTTTAGTTAGATTACCTACGTGACGGGCAACAGCATGTTCTGTAGCCACACTAGCCATGGCACTATCAAACTCATAATCTTCATCTGTCTCTGGTACAAATTTTATATTATCAGCTCTGTATCTACAATTTTTTTCGATATCTATATCCTCATTCTTTAAATATTTTAGAATATCATCTTTTCCAACAGCCTCATACAATGATTCTGCTGAATATCTCATACCAAGGTCTCCTTCAACTGTTCTTTTTGCAAGAGGTTCAAGAAGTCCTTCGTAAATTATTGTCCTATCTGTAGGGTGTCCATAGCCAATAGAATGGACATCTGTTGTAGCTCCCCCAATGTCTACTACCATCAAGTCTCCAACGCCTTCTTCATCGCCAGAGCCTAGAGATAACATTTGTGCAGCTTTTATAACTGCTTGAGGTGTAGGCATTAAGATACTATCAATTTCGCCCTTCATACTATTCATACCCTTAGCCTTAACAATTCTATCCATAAATATTTGTCTAATTGTTTCTCTAGCGCCTTCAGGATTAAGAATATTTACTGCCGGCATTACATTATCAGTTACATAAATATCCATGCCTGCATCTTCAAATATTTTAGAAACTTCATCTACTATTCTAGAGTTAACTGAAACTACAATTGGAACTTTAACTTTAGTTGAAGCAAGTCTTTTCGCATTATTTATAACATTATTTCTGTTGCCATGTTCAGTTCCTCCAGAAAATAAAATTATATCACAAGGTGATTGTTTAATTTCCTCTAAATCTTCATCAGGCAATTCATAATAATATGTTTTTAGTATCCTAGCTCCGGCACCTAAAGCTGATCTTGTCGCTGCTTCTGCTGTTAAGTTTTTTGTTAGTCCTATAGCTATCATCTTTAAACCACCAGCTGCAGATGAACAAGCAAGTATTTTATCTGGTTTAACTTCGTAGCCAAGATCTTCACTCATTTTAGATAGTGCTTCTTCATAGCCAACTTTTACATCAGTTTCTACAGTCGTTATTCCATTACTCCTTGCTATAATTTCTTCCTTATCCATATCAACTAAAGTCAACTTAGTATAGGTTGAGCCAAAATCTACTAAAAGTATATTCAATATTACCACCTTCCATTAACTTCTCTATTCAATTTACTAAATTTATTTAATTTATCGATACTAAAATTATACATCAATAATCAAAAAAAAGAAGGACCAATTGATCCTTCTTTTCAATATTATGATTTAATTATTCGATTTCAGCTTCAACTTGTTTAACAATTGGAGCGATTCTTTCGTCAACTTCTTTTAAAGTCTTAGCCATTTTATCTTTAAGATCTTTTACATATGCTTCATCTTTAATTGATCCAAGGTTGATTTTAACATTGTAGAAAGCTCCTGTTACAGCTAGTTTAATGTTAAGAACACCAACACCAACATCAGTGATAGCATTTTTGTTTCCTTTTTCAACTAATTTTTCAGCATAGTCGATTAATTCAACAGTTTTCATACCAACTGTGAAAGGTACATTTGCTGCATTTTTGTATTCTTCTTGAATTTTTGCAGATCTTGCAGCTTTTTCTTCGTCAGTTGATTTTGGAAGTTTGAAAGCATCGATAACTCCGTTGAAAGAGTTAGCATCTTTATCTATGAAATCAGTAAATTCTTCGTGGTATTTTGCAAGTTCATCCACTAATGGTTTCATTTCTTCATGAACATCAGTGTAGTTTTTACTTTTTACAGTTAAGTTTGCAACCATACCAAGTAAAGCTGCTGCTTGAGCTGCTGCTAAAGCAGATACTGATCCACCACCTGGTGCTGGAGAATCTGAAGCTGTTTCAGCTACGAAATCTTTAACTGATAAATCTTTTAACATCATTTATTTATTCCTCCTTATTAGAATAAACCTGTCATTTGTCCGTCTGCAGTTATATCCATCTTGTCAGCTGCTGGAACTTTTGGAAGTCCTGGCATAACCATGATGTTACCAGTTTCACAAACTATAAAGCCAGCTCCTGCTGAAACTCTAACTGTTTGTACGATAATTTCAAATCCTTCAGGTGCTCCAACTGCTTTTGGATCATCAGAGAATGAGAATTGAGTTTTTGCCATACATAGAGGCATTTTATCAAGACCAAGTTCTTCAAGTTTTGCAACTTCTTTTTTAGCCTTTGGTGTAAGAGTAACTTTTGCTCCGTGATAGTAATCTTTAACAAGAACATTAAGTTTTTCTTCAATTGAAAGTTTTTCATCGTAAAGATGTTTGAAGTTAGCTGGTTGTTCGTCAGTAAGTTTAACAACTTTTTCAGCAAGGTCCTTAACACCTTCGCCACCTTTTGCCCAACCTTCGCATAGAGAAACTTCTACGCCGTATTCTTTACATTTTTCGATTAATTTATTAATTTCTGCATCAGTATCTTGAGCAAATTTGTTAACTGCAACAATTACTGGTACACCGAATTTTTTAAGGTTTTCAATGTGACGTCCTAAGTTAGCAAATCCCTTATCAAGAGCTTCTACATTTTCTTCTTTAAGGTTATCCTTAGGAACTCCACCGTGCATCTTAAGTGCTTTTATTGTAGCAACGATAACAGCTGCATCTGGTTTTAAGCCACCAAGTCTACATTTGATATCAAAGAATTTTTCTGCTCCAAGGTCAGCACCGAATCCTGCTTCTGTAACAAGATAATCTGACATCTTAAGACCAAGTTTTGTAGCTATTAATGAGTTACATCCGTGTGCAATGTTTGCGAAAGGTCCACCATGAATTAGAGCTGGAGTATGTTCAAGAGTTTGAACAATGTTTGGTTTTATAGCATCTTTAAGAAGCATTGCCATAGCACCTTGTGCATTTAAGTCTCCTGCTGTTACAGGTTGTCCATCTTTGTTGTAAGCTACAACCATTTTTGATAGTCTAGTTTTTAAATCTTCAAGATTTGATGATAGACAAAGAGCTGCCATGATTTCAGATGCTACTGTGATCATGAAGTGGTCTTCTCTTGGATATCCGCAAGCTTTTCCACCTAGAGCTACTGTTACGTTTCTAAGAGCTCTATCATTCATGTCAAGTACTCTTTTCCAAGTAATTTGTCTAATATCTATATTAAGTTTGTTTCCTTGGTGAATGTGGTTGTCAATAAGTGCAGAAAGTAAGTTGTTTGCTGCAGTCATTGCGTGAAGGTCACCTGTGAAGTGTAGGTTGATATCTTCCATTGGTACTACTTGTGAGTATCCACCACCTGCTGCTCCACCTTTAACACCAAATACTGGTCCTAGTGATGGTTCTCTAAGAGCTACAACAGATTTTTTACCAATTTTGTTAAGACCTTGAGTAAGTCCAATTGATACAGTTGATTTACCTTCTCCTGCTGGAGTTGGAGTGATTGCTGTAACAAGGATTAATTTTCCGTCTTCATTTTTTTCTAATCTTTCGATTGCATCAAAAGAAATTTTTGCTTTATATTTACCGTAAAGTTCTAGGTCATCTTCTTTAAGACCTACTTTTGCAGCAACGTCGACAATTGGTTCTAACTCGCAAGCATCAGCGATTTCGATATCAGTTTTAAATTCAGTCATATAAGCCTCCCTTTTATTTTCTTTATTTTAACTAACTATTATTCTTCAATTAGAAGAGTTTCAATAACTTGTTCTGGTTTTAAATCTTCAATTTGCATGTAGTATGCAGCAGAATCAATAAGTGCTTGAAGTGGAAGTAAACCGATTAGTTCACTGTTAGCAACAGTTACACCGTAACGTTTAGCTTCGAATTTAATCATTTCAAGAGCTTGGTAGATTCTTGTTTTTTCATAATTTACAAGGTTCATTGATACTTGTACTTGGCCTTTTTCTTCTAGAGCAAGTCCTATACCTTTAACGAATCTTAGTCCTCCACCGATGTGACGAACTTTTTTAGCAATTGCTTGAGCAATTTCTAATTTGTCAGTATTTAAGTTTACGTTAAATGCAACTAAGTGGAATCTTGCTGCAACACCTGTTACACCACTTTTAGCGTTCATTTCTTGTGGTCCAAAATCTGGTTTCCATTCAGGTTGTTGAATCTTTTCAAAGAAAGCTTCATATTGTCCTTTTCTAACCTTAGCTAGATTTTGTCTTTCAGGAGTAGTAGCAGCATCTTCATATAGGTAAACAGGAATTCCCATTTCTCCTATTGCTTTACCAACTTCTTTTGCATATTCTACGCAATCTTCAGTTGTAACTTCTGTTACTGGAACAAATGGAACAACGTCAACTGCTCCCATTCTTGGGTGAGCGCCTTCGTGTTTTGTCATGTCAATTACTTCAGTAGCTACCTTAACTGATTCAAGAACAGCTTTAATAACTGCTTCTGGTTCACCAATAACTTCAACAACTAGTCTGTTGTGGTCCTTATCTGGTTGGTAGTCAATTAATTTTACATTTTCTTTAGCTCTAAAGCATTCAACAATTTTATCGATCTTTTCAGCATCTCTTCCCTCAGAATAGTTGGGAATACACATTACTCTTTTCATCTTTTACCTCCTAGTAAATCATAATATTACTTTCGCTTATATTTTTATCAACAATTAATCTGTAAATCGTCAAAAATTTTTATACAATTTAACCGATTAATTTGTTCGCTCTACAATACAATTATAGCTTAACCAGTTGAAATTTCAAGCATAAGTGAAAAAGTAAATCATTTTCTCTTATAATCGCTTAAAATTTTTGTAAAATATGTATTTATTTAAGAAATCTTACTATTTAAAATTATTTATAGAAATTTTTACCTAAATTTAAAACTTTTCTTATAAAAATTTACTTAAATACAAAAAAAGTAGTCATTTAGTAAAATTTCTAAATAACTACTCTTTAATTACTTAAATCTTATGCAGCCTCATCAATTTTTATAAAAATATCTTCATAAACATTTTTTATCTTGCTTAAAATTCCCTTTTGGGAAACCCTATCTTTTACAATTAAATCAAGTTTTAAAACTTCTTCGCCCTTCATATAATACTTTACATAACCAATATTTTCTCCAACGTCTATTGGAGCCTTTAGTCCAGGCTTGTAGAAAAACTTTCTCTCAAATTCGCTTTCTCCATCCCAAAGTGCTGATCCTTGATTTTTTACATATACATTTGTTTTTTCATCTGCTGCATCTTCAATTGATATAACATCTTCTGGCTCATTTTCATTGCCAACCAAGATATATTGGTATTTTTCAAGACCTTCGCTCATAAGCCTATTAGCTGCAACATATCTCATCCAATCATTTGGACATCCAGTTACAATTCCTATAAGTCTTGTGTCCAAAGTTTTTTCTCCATCAGCTTTTTTAACACCTGTTGCTATAAGACATCTTCCAGAAGCATTTGTGTAGCCAGTTTTTAAACCATCAATTCCTTCTGTGATTCCAAGAGTTGGGTTTGTGTTGTATTCTATAAAGTTTCTTTCAGGATTTTCTATCTTTGGCTTAGAAGTAATTTCTAAAAGTTCTGGATAGCTAGAAATTAATTCTCTCGAAAGTATAAACATCTCTCTTGTTGTCATCTTATTATAATCTTCGATAGCATAGTCTGTAAGTCCAGTTGGATTTACCATGTGAGCATTTTTCAAACCCAATTCCCTGCACTTTTCATTCATCATATTGACAAATTCTTCCTTGCTACCACCAACATATTTTGCCAAGGCTGTGATCGCATCGTTTCCTGAAACTATAAGTGAAGCTTCCAAGAGTTCAGAAACTGTTTTTATATCATTTTCCTGTAATTTATAAGAAGATCCTGGCAATGATGCAGCTTCATTATCAATCAATACTGTATCAGTCTTTGATATAGTTCCTCTTTTTATTTCATCCATAACTACAAAAACTGAAACCAACTTGGAAGTAGATGCCATAGGTCTGACTTCATCTATGTTATAAGATTGTAAAATTTGTCCACTCTTATAATCTCCCAATAAATAAGATTTTGTAAGCTCTGTTAGATTTTTTTGCTTGTATTCTTCTATTTTTAGAGCCTCTTCATATGTAGCCCTTTGGACCCCATCTTTTGTCGGTACAAATATATTTTGATTTCTAATTTCTTTGTTGCCTTCAAAGACATCAATTGTATCTTGCAAGCTGGTGTTAGGGTTTTGAATAGCAGCCTGCTCTGCATTTACAATTGTTGGAAAAAATATGGCAAAAGCCATTAGAAATATAAAAATTTTCTTCAAAATTTTCACCTCGTTTTTTATTCTAACAAATGACCAGTATTTTTAAAAGAAAGAAAAGATAAAGAAAAGATAGAAAAAGCTCTATCTTCTCAACTTTTAATCCTCTTCATAATAGTCATCTAAAAAACTTATCTTTTTATCCTTATATTTGTAGGCAATAATCGCTCCAAGGTCTACATTCTCTGCCGACCTTAAGATATTTATATCTACATTCTTATTTTTCTTTTGTATCTCTTTTATTAAATCTTTTATATAAGCCCTGGTTGATCCTTCCTCTTTTTGAGTAACAGTGCAGGCACAATCCATGGCGTGAAGGCCAGTGTAGTTCATAAAACTTATAATCGATTCTTCCTTTATATAATACATGGGCCTAATAAGTTCAAGATTTTCAAAATTTTTAGAATGTAATTTTGGCATCATAGTCTTATAATTTCCTGCAAATAAAACATTTAAAAGTATAGTTTCAATAACATCATTAAAATGATGACCAAGGGCAAGCTTATTGCAACCAAGTTCCTGAGCCTTGGAATAAAGGTTTCCCCTTCTCATCCTCGCACACATATAACAAGGATTTCCCTCATTTAATTTATTTGCAACTTCAAAAACATCAGACTTGTGAATTTTTACATCAATTCCCAATTTTTCACAATTATATTCAAGCACCTTTCTGTTCTCTTCATTATATCCCGGATCCATGGCTATAAATTCTAGGTCAAACTTGCTCTTAGAATGTTTTTGAAATTCTTGAAATAACTTAGCAAGAGTAAGAGAGTCCTTTCCACCAGAAATTGCAACTGCAATCTTATCTCCATCGCTGACTAATTCATAATCTTTTATAGCCTTTACAAAATTTGCCCAAATATATTTTCTGTACTTCTTTATCAAGGACCTTTCTATATCAACCAAGGGTCTTATATTATTTTCTTCCATTTGTAACTCCATTCTATATTAAATAAATTTTTAGAAATTTTTAATTTATTCTTATCATTTTAAATATATAATCTATATTATAAAATATTATAAAGCAAAAGATAAAGGATGTGTTTATCTTGGAAAAGAAAAATAATATATTAAATTTATTTAGGGGAATATTAATTATTATCTTCGCCCTCTTTTGGATTTATTTTTCCTACAATAAAACTGCCCACTTTAGAGAAGCAGGCGATTATATAATGGGATATATTTTCCCAATCATGGGAATAGTTTTTATCCTAATGGGAGTGCTTGAAATAAATTCCTATCTAAAGATAAAAAAGAAAAAAATAAAAAGAAATCAGATTTTCGATGACGATAGCGAAAAGACTTTTTCAAGGGGAAAAAATAATCGTGAGAGATTTGAATTTTCTCATCAAGAATTTAGAGATAATATGGATAATCTATCTTCTAATTTAGAAAAAGATATATCTGCAAAAAAATATTCATTTGATAGAAAAGAAGATTTTTCTTTTGATCATGATGACTTTATACCTAATGATAAATCTTTTAATACAGATCAATATACAAATAGAGAAGATGACTTTTCAATAGAAAAAGACCCTTCAGAAACAAAATACTTTAGACCAAGTAAAAAACGATATAAATATTGTCCCTATTGCGGTTACCACTTGGAAAAAGCCTTTAAATATTGTCCAGAATGTGGCGAGAAATTAAAATAAAAAATGGATGCAAGCTATATTTTTTAGCCAGCATCCATTTTTCTTATGCTAATAAATTTAATTATTTATCATGTTTTTTTTATCAACTTTTTATTTAATTTATATTTTTTTGGAATTTCCCATCAAAAAAAGCAGGAATTTTATCCTGCTTCTTATAATATTTAAATTTTCTTTTTTGATGTGTAATATTCAACATTATAAAAATCTGTCAATCTTTTTTTCTGATTATAATTAAGGTCTGTGGTAAATCCTTCTGTAGTCTTAAAAAGAGTCTCTTTAATAACAGGAAAATCATCAGAAAAATCTCTTAAAAATTGATTGTACTGATTTGCTTCATATCCCATAGTTCTAAAAAGCTCACTAAATAAAAATATTGGTTCTAGTTCTCTGCCTTCTCCCTTAAAGTCATTGTTCAATATGTTTTTAGCTTCTTGGTTTGCCCAAATTAGATAAGGGGTTTGGTAAATATTTCTAACTCCTTCTTGTGATCCTGTGTCTGAATTTATGCCAAGCATTTTATTTATCTTATAATTTTCGCCCATGGAAGGAGAATGGTCCCCAAAGATTAAGAACACGGTCGGTTCAGGGCTTTCTTGTAAATTATCAACTATAATTTTAAGAGAGTTTGATGCTGATTCAATTCCGTGCAAATAGTTATTAAAGTATATATAGTCTTCTTGATTGTAGTTGTCTTTCCATTCTATATAAGGTTCTTCATACTCTGCATGGTCTGATGGATAGGGCCCGTGATTTTGATATGTTACTGCAAAGAAAAATCTTGGTCCAAGTGTTGAGTTGAATTTTTGATTTATATAGTCGTAAAATTGTTCGTCCATGAGTGGATATTCTGCAAATTCACTAAAAGTGTTATCTAATTCAAAGAATTCATCAAAGGCTATATTTTTATAAACATTTTTCCTGTTGTAAAAAATTCCTGTGTTTGGATGGAAAGCATAGTTTGTGTATCCATTTTCTTTTAGATATCTTGGATAAGAAATAACTTGCCTGTTAAATTCTGGTGTGTGTTTGTAGCCTGTTAGGGCATTTATTTCCGTTTTAAATGTTCCGCCGCCAAAACTGTTTACTAAAAGATCTCCGCTTATGCTTTCTTTTTGTAAGTCGTGGAAATACCAATAAGGGTCGCTGGTAAAGGTCATGTTATCATTTTGTAGTTTATAAAAATCTTTAAATGATTCTAGCATAACTACTACAACGCTTACTTTTTTACCTTGTGGAATTTCTTGGTAGTCATAGCTTGAGTATATTTCTTCAGCTCTTTTCTCATCGTAATCTTTATATTTATAGGGCATTGTTGCTTTTATACTATAGATAAATGGATATACAAAACCTTTTGCTTGGTAAGAATTTAGTTCTATCCAGGTGTTTAATTCTTCTAGATTGCTGCCTAGTTTTGCATAGATAGCTGGACTAAATAAAAATATTTTTGTAAATATAATTAATGCCAAAGTTGATACTGCTATTTTTCCAAGTCTTTTTTGATTGCTTAATTCACGGTCTTTTAGGGCAAAAAATATTATAAAAGTTATTATTAAACTTGCTAATAAGATTTTTGCATTTGGACTATTTAACATAAGGCTATATTTTTGACTCATCTTAAAGGCTTCAAATAGTATGGTTAAGTCTACAGCTTTTAAGGCTTCTTGCCTGTATACAATTTTTACAAAATTTGCATAGGCTCCGATATTTAAAAGCAAGGACATAAACAAAAAGCTTGCTCTTAATGATTTAAATAGATATCTAAGTATGTAAACTAAAAAAATTATTGGTAAAAGATTTAATAAGAATATTTGATATTCTACAAATATATTTTTAATAAGTCCGTCATAAAATCCGTAGCATGATATTAAGCTTGAGCTTATTGTTAAAAATATGCTTAATAATACTATTAAAATAAATTCTTTTATTTTTCTTTTTATTGAATTTTTCATTGGATTACCTCTTTTGCTAGCTGGTCTACAATTTGGATTTTCTTATCGGCTAGTCTTATTTCGCTTTCAAATATGTAGTTTTTCCTAAATCTTATGTATTGTGTCTTTAATTTTTCGGCCGCTTTTTCATTTTTATCTATCAATAGCAGCTTGGCATATTTGGTATAATAGCCGTTTACTAATTTCAGTAAAAAATTATCTAAGAAAAATTCAAATTCTTTACTGAAATATTTTTCGTAGTTTGCTTGGTCTTTTTTTATTATGCTTAGGTAAATTATTTCATTTATTAGGGCTTGTTTTTGTAGTCTGTCTGATAGAACTTCTTTATCCAAGGCTTTTTCATATTCTTCTTTTGCCTTATCTAAGTCTAAATTTTGAGAATAGTAGTCGCCTTTTAGAATTCCTATTTCTGCAAATTGATTGTCGCAGGATAAAATAAAATCTACTTCATCTTGGTCCATATCTTTTATTTCTTTTCCATCTACAAGAAGTCTTGCTATTTTTAAATTATATTTTATAAATATCCTGTATTCTTCGTATTTATCTAAAAGTTTGACCTGCATGGCATCGTTTGAAATCTCTGCATCAATTTTTAAGCCATTTGTTAAAAATATATAGATTCCCACGCTGGCGAAAAAATATGAAAACTGGTCTAGGAAGTAATTTCTATTAAAATACATTATTATAAAGGCTAATATTGAAAAAAATAAATTGCTTATAATTCCTGCATACATGTAGAGTTTGTAGGAAAAATTTTCATATGCCTTGCCTTTTGGTGCAAAAAGTGCCTGACCCCCCGTTCCTGGAATTTCAAATTTTGCAATTTTTAATTTTCCATTTTTCTTTACGAAGGCAAATGATCCCAACCTAAAAAATATGAAGTCATAACCTGAAAATATTGCTGCTAGAGAATGTCCAAGTTCATGCAAGAATATTTGAATAAAGATTGATGCTACTATTGAAAATATATCAAATGTTATTAAAAATACACTTCCATAATTTTCTTTTATGTATATTACATCTGTTCTTTTTGCAATTAATATTGTATTTACAAAAGATATAATAATAAATCCTATTATTGTTAATATTAGAATTTTATTTTTTTTAAGTTTTTTCATAAACTTTCTCCAATCTATTACTAATTAAAAATTATTTAAATTTAGTATAATATCATTTGTTAAATACTGCAATTTTAATGTTTTATTTTAAAATTTTTTATAAATTTTATTTATTACCCATTTTTTTCTTTATTATTCTCATCTGTTGACAAAAAACTTTACTTATCCTATAATTTTCTTAGTTTAATAGGATCTTCAGGGCAGGGCTAATTTCCCTACCGGCGGTGAAGCCCGCGAGCGAAAGCTGATTTGGTTAAATTCCAAAGCCGACAGTAAAGTCTGGATGAGAGAAGATATTTATTTTTTGAATAATATAGTTATATATATACTATTTTTGTGTTGCCCTGATTGTATTTTCAGGGCCTTTTTTTTGGAGGATTCAATGAAAGATGAAAAATATATGAAGCTCTGTTTAGAGCTTGCAAAAAAAGCAACCGGTTATGTGAGTCCGAATCCTTTAGTAGGCGCTGTTATTGTTAAAGATGGTGAAATAATTTCAACCGGCTACCATAAAAAATACGGCGATCTTCATGCCGAAGTAGATGCTATTAATAACGCTAAAGAGGATCTTGAGGGAACAACTATGTATGTTAATTTAGAACCTTGCTCTCACTATGGATCACAACCACCTTGCGTAAAAAAAATTATCGAAGCTAAAATAAAAAGAGTTGTAATTGGAGTTAAAGATCCTAACCCACTTGTTGCTGGAAGAGGAATAAAAGAGCTTACTGATCATGGTATCGAAGTAAGAGTAGGAGTTTTAGAGGATGAATGTTTAGAGCTAAATAAAATCTTCTTCTACTTTATAACTAAAAATCTTCCATATGTTGCTATGAAGTTTGCAATGAGTCTTGATGGAAAGATTGCAACATCAACTGGCGATTCAAAATGGATAAGTGGAGAATTTTCTAGACGTCATGTTCACAAGTTAAGACTTAAGTATTCTGCAATCATGGTTGGCATTGGAACAGTGCTTGCTGATAATCCTATGCTAGATTGTAGACTACCTAATGAAACAAAAAATCCTATCAGGGTTATTTGTGATAGTAATTTAAGAACTCCTCTAGATTCAAAGATTGCAAATTCTGCTCACAGGGTTAAGACAATAATTGCAACTTCTCGTGATAATGAAAATAGTGATAAGATTGCTGCTTATAAAGAAAAAGGAATAGAATTTATCTTCCTTGGCAATTCTGGTCTTGGAATTGATATTCACGAGCTTTTTGTTGAACTTGGAAAAAGAAAAATTGATTCTGTTTTTGTAGAAGGTGGCGGAACTCTTAATTCAAGCGTTATGCAAACAGGACTTTTAAATAAAGTTTATGTCTACATGGCACCAATACTCATTGGCGGAAAGGATGCTAAGTCTCCAATTTGTGGTCTTGGTATACCTTACCTAAAAGATGCTATAAAACTTAAAGACTTATCAGTTACTAATATAGGATCTGATTTCCTAATTGAAGGAGAAGTTTAATGTTTACAGGAATTGTTGAAGAACTTGGCTCTGTTAAGGCTATAAAAAGTGGAAGACATTCATCTAGAATAGAGATAGCTGCAGAAAAAATTCTTTCTGATGTCAATCTTGGAGATTCAATAGCAGTTAATGGAATTTGCCTAACTGTTACTGATTTTTCTTCCCATAGTTTTTGTGCAGATGTTATGCATGAAACTTTGAGGCGTTCTTCTATTTCAAATCTTGCTGTAAATGACAGGGTGAATCTGGAAAGGGCCATGCCTCTTAATGGAAGGTTTGGCGGACATATTGTAAGTGGCCATATTGATGGTGTAGGAAGAATAAAAAATATTAAAAGAGACGATATAGCAATTTGGTTTGATATAGCTTGTCCTGCTGATATTCTAAATTACATTATTCAAAAGGGTTCAATTGCAATAGATGGAATCTCCCTAACAGTAGCAGATGTAAAAAGTGATAGTTTTATGGTTTCTTGTATTCCCCACACTATCGATCAAACTGTTTTGAAGTTTAAAAATATCGGAGATATGGTTAATCTAGAAAACGATTTGATCGCAAAGTATGTGGAAAAATTTACTAATCAAAATAAATCAAAAAATATAATTGATGAAGATTTTCTTAAACTGCATGGATATTAAGGGGGATTAAAATGTTTAAATTTAACACAGTTGATGAAGCGATAGAAGACTTAAAACAAGGAAAGTTAATCCTTGTGACAGATGATGAAGATAGAGAAAATGAAGGCGATTTGATTTGTGCTGCTGAATTTGCAACAACAGAAAATGTCAACTTTATGGCTATCCATGGCAAGGGACTAATTTGTATGCCAATGAGCAAGCATTATGTTGACAAACTTTTATTTCCTCAAATGGTGCAAAATAATACAGACAACCACGAAACTGCCTTTACTGTTTCTATTGACCATGTGGATACTACAACTGGTATATCAGCTGTTGAAAGATCTCTGACAGCTATGAAGGTTATAGATGAAAATTCAAGACCAGAAGATTTTAGAAGACCTGGTCATATGTTTCCTCTTCTAGCTAAGAAAAATGGGGTCTTAGAAAGAAATGGACACACTGAAGCAACTGTTGATTTAATGAAGCTTGCTGGCCTAAAAGAATGTGGACTTTGCTGTGAAGTTATGCATGATAATGGCGAGATGATGAGAACTAAAGATTTAATAGAACTTGCTAAAAAGTTTGATCTTAAATTTATAACTATAAAAGCTTTACAAGATTACAGAAAAAAATATGATAATTTAGTTGAAGAAGTTGCTGTTACAAAACTTCCAACTAAGTATGGTGAGTTTAAGGCTCATGGTTTTGTAAATGTATTAAATGATGAACACCATGTTGCTCTAGTTAAGGGCGATATTGGAGATGGAGAAAATATTCTTGTTAGAGTTCACTCAGAATGTTTAACTGGCGATTGCTTTGGATCTTTAAAATGCGATTGTGGAGACCAACTTGCAACTGCTATGAAACAAATTAATGCTGAAGGTAGAGGTATTCTTCTTTACATGCGTCAAGAAGGAAGAGGTATCGGACTTATAAATAAATTAAAGGCTTATCAATTGCAAGACCAAGGCATGGATACTCTAGAAGCTAACATTGCCCTAGGTTTTAAAGGCGATTTAAGGGAATATTATATAGGAGCTCAAATTTTAAGAGATCTTGGAGTTAAGAGCATGAGACTTTTAACAAACAATCCAGACAAGGTTTACCAATTAGAAGACTATGGTATGAAAATTGTAGAAAGAGTTCCAATTGAAATGCCTCTTAGAAAAGAAGATACAAATTATTTAAGAACTAAAAAAGAAAAGATGGGACATATACTTAATCTAAAGGAGATATAAAATGAATGTTAAAATTTTTGAAGGTAAATTAGTTTCTGGTGATGTCAAAGTTGGTATTGTTGTTGCAAGATTTAACGAATTTATAACATCAAAATTACTTTCAGGTGCAATCGATGGACTAACTCGTCACGGAGTTGATGAAGCAAATATAGATGTGTATTGGGTGCCAGGAGCATTTGAAATTCCTCTAATTTCACAAAAACTTGCTAACAATGGAAAATATGATGCAGTAATTGCACTTGGTGCAGTTATTAGAGGATCTACTACTCATTACGACTATGTTTGCAATGAAGTTGCTAAGGGCGTTGCTCAAGTATCTTTAAAGACAGAAGTTCCAGTTGCTTTTGGAGTTCTTACAACTGAAAATATAGAACAAGCTATTGAAAGATCTGGATCAAAAGTTGGTAACAAGGGTTACGACTGTGCATTAAATGTAATTGAAATGATAAACTTAATTAAGGAAATTGAGAATGCATAATATAATCTTTGATTACGACGGCACTCTTCATGAAACAAGTTACATTTACTACCAAGCTTTTACACAGGCCTATGATTATCTTGTAGAAAATAATTATATGCCAGAAAGAAAGTTCAAAGTAGAAGAAGTTACAAAGTGGCTTGGCTACAATAAATATGAAATGTGGTCTAGCTTTGCACCTGATCTTAAACAAGATATAGTCGATACGGTTAGTAATATGATTGGCGATGAGATGCTAAATCTTATTAAAAACCACAAGGCAAAACTTTATCCAGGAGTTATTGAATTGCTTGAAAATTTAAAAAAGGATGGAAGAAAACTTTTTATTTTGAGTAATTGCAAAAATTCCTATATGAATGCTCACAGACAAGAGTTCAAGCTTGATAAGTATATCGACGAATACTTTTGTGCAGAGGCCTATGACTTCATAAGCAAGGAAGAAATTTTTGAAAGTATTGAAAATAAATATCCAGGACCTTTTATAATTGTTGGAGATAGGTTCCACGATATAAAGGTTGCAACTGAACATAATCTTATTTCAATTGGAACTTCTTACGGATTTGGAGAAAAAGAAGAATTAAAAGATGCAAGCTATATAGCAAGTAGCCCAAGAGAAATTTATGAGATAATAGAAAATATAGAAAAATAATTATTAAAAAAGTCTAATCTACATTAATTTGTAAATTAGACTTTTATTTTTATAAATTTATGGTCTTAGTCCAAGTCCACCTTCTAGAGTTAAGGTTTCTCCTGTCATATATTTAAAGTCTGGTGAAGCTAACTGAACACAAACCCTAGCTATATCTTCTTCTGGTTTTCCAAGATAACCAATTGGTGGTATAGTAACATTTTCTTCGTAGGCTTGAGGATATTCTTCCTTAAATCTTTCAAGAGCTGCAGTGTATGCAAGAGGACATACTACATTTACATTTATGCCATCTTTTGCCCATTCTGTTGCAGCTACTCTGGACATTCCTCTGATTCCTTCTTTGGCTGCTGCATAGGCAACTTGTCCATAATTTCCAAAAAGTCCTGCTCCTGATCCAAAGTTTATTACTGTTCCCTTACTTTCTTTTAAATAAGGATAGCAATATTTCATGTAATAAAAACTTGCATAAAGTCCAGAATAAATAGCAAGATTAAATTGGTCAGTTGTATTATCAGCTAAAGGAACTCCTGATGCAGAAGCTTGTGCTATATTAATTAAAACATCAATTCTAGAAAAAGTTTCAATAGTTTTTTCTACGACATTTTTTATAGTTTTTTCATTGTCATTGCCAGCAGAAACATCAGCTTGCAAAGCTAGAACTTTTATTCCATAATTTTCTTCAAGTTCTTTTTTCGCATCTTCTAATTTTTTTACATTTCTACCAGTTATAATTAAATTTGCTCCCTCTTTTGCATAGGCTAAGGCAACCCCATATCCTATTGCTCCTGCTGTTCCATCTTTTAGAAGGGCTTTTCCTCCTCCAGTTATTATGGCTGTTTTTCCTTTTAAATGTCCCATAATTTCCTCCTTGTATAATATCTTAATATTAAATTTAAAATCATTATTAACTATTTGATATTTATTATATTACCCCTAAAACTTTATCTAAATAAAATAATCGGCAAAAAGTAAAAACTTAATGCCGATTAGCTTTAAAATATTTTATTTTTAATCTTCAAATCCGCCTAGGCCAGATTTTTGACTTCTTTCTTGTCCCCTGATCATATCTTCTTTGGCTTGTTTGTCATTATCTACGCTATAATTACCAAAATCAACTTCTATTTCCATTTGCTTTTTATTTCTTATAACTGTTACCTTGGCCTTATCTCCTTGTGTATATTGGTATAAAACTGACTTCATTTTTGCAGTTGAATCAATATCTTGGTCTCCAATTTTAACTATAACATCGCCAACTTCTATACCTGCAACTGCAGCTGGTGAGTTGTCATAGATTTTTATTACAAAAACTCCATTTTGGACTTTTATTTCTTGGTTTAGATATCTTCTAGCCCCTTCAACATCGACGGATAATATTCCAAGTGATGGAGAAGTATAATCTCCTGTTTCAATTACTTGTTTAATAATTGGTTTTACAAAATTTATAGGAATTGCAAATCCCATACCTTCTGCTGAAGAAACTTTTACTGTATTTATCCCAATAACTTGTCCCTTAGAATTAAGTAGTGGTCCGCCTGAGTTACCACCGTTGATTGATGCATCAGTTTGAATTAGTCCCATCATAAATCCGCCACCATCAACTTGACCTAAATACCTATCTAGTCCTGAAACAATACCTTGTGATACAGATTTTTCAAAGGCAATATTAATTGGGTTTCCAATTGCTATTGCAGTTTCTCCAATTTCAAGTGAATCTGAATCTCCAAGATCAGCTGCTAGAAGTTTTTTGCCAGCTGGATCAATTTTTACTATGGCAAGGTCTATTCCACTATCAACCCAAATTGGTTTTCCTCTTAATTCTGTTCCATCATCAACTATTACAGAACATTCACTTACAACTTGGTCATTTAATTTTACAACATGGGCATTGGTAAGAATATAGCCTTTTTCATCAACGACTATTCCAGATCCTGTACCAGATGCTTCAACTGAACCAAAAAATCCGTAGTCAACTTGTCCTCTTGTTGTTATTCCTACAACAGAAGGCATGGCTTTTTTAGCAACTGCTGTTGCAACATCTAATTTCTTATCTGAATTTATTGTTATTTTTTGGCTCGCAGGTTCTGAACTAGAAGAGATGGCATTGTCTGTTAAGATTACATTGGTTATAGCAGATCCAACGATTCCTCCAAGCATAGAAAAAACTAGTGCGAGAATAATTACAGACTTATTAGATTTTTTCTTAGGCCTTCTTTCTGGAACATAAGTCTGATCTTGGTATCTATTTTCATAATTATTATAGTTAGTATTGTCATTGTTATCGTAGTTGTTATAATTTTTATTATTATTTTCAAACATATTATTGCCCCCTTAACTAATATTAATATAATTATTATATGTGAATAATAAATGAAATCTATTTTAAATTTCTTTAATATTGGTATCAATAAATGAGGAGGAATATTATGGAAAAAATTAAAGTTAAATTTATAAAACACTCTTGCTATACATTGACTACAAAAAATTATTATTTAGTCTTTGATTATATAGGCGGAAAACTCGATATCCCAAAAGATAAAAAAGTTTTTTTCTTTGTAACTCATAGGCACGAAGACCATTTCTCTTCTAAAATCTTTGACTACCCAGCAGAAGCCTATATTATTTCTGATGATGTATCTGTAAAAGCAGATAACAAGATTAAATTGATAGGTCCAGATCAAGAATTAAAGCTTGACGACTTAAAAATTATTAGTCATGGCTCAACAGATGAGGGAGTTAGTTTTTATGTAGAGGCTGATGATTTTGGAGCCATCCACTGCGGAGACCTAAATTATTGGATGTGGCCTCACTATACTAAAAAAGATATTGAAGAGATGGATGTCTGGTTTAAATCTGAAGTTGATAAGTTTAAAGACCTGAAAACAGATATTGTTATGATGCCAGTTGACCCAAGGCTTAATGAATATTATGATTTGACAGCTGATTATATTTTAAAAACAATTGATGCAAAAAACTTCTTCCCTATGCATATGTGGGAGGACTTTGATATCTCAAAAAGATTAAAAGATAAGTATCAAGCTAGCTATCCAGATAAAATTTTGTATATAATTTCTGGAAATGGAGACGAGTTTGAAATAGAAAAATAAAAAGTGTGGAAGATTTATTTCTTTCACACTTTCTTTTATTTGATATTATTTTAAATTTTCTAGTAATTTTAAAGTATATTCCCAAATTCTCTCACTTGAACTTATGCTAAGTCTTTCTTTTGGACTATGGCAATCGTAAATATTTGGTCCGTAAGATATCATTTCACAGTCTTTTAATTTTGATTTTAACATACCACATTCTAAGCCACCGTGAGTTGCTTCAAATCTTGCACCTTTTGAAAATACTTCTTTATAAGTTTCTTCTGCTATTTCTTTTAGTTTATTGTCTTTTTCAAATTCCCAAGATGGATAAGAATTTACTAAGAGCATTTCAACACCAAGTCTTTCTGTCAAAATTTCAAAAATATTTAGCATAAAATCATATTTTGAATCTCTTGATGATCTGATTGAAACCCTGTATACTAATTTATCTTCTTCAAAAATTTGAGCATTGTTAAGTGATGCTTCAGCAAGTCCCTTAAATTCTTTTGACATGGATATAACTCCATCTGGCATTAGGATTGCAAAATCAATCAACTTATTTGTTTCTTTTTCTAAATAAGCTTCTTCTATATCTATTTCAGATAAAGTGATTTCCATTCCTGGGTCTTGAACTTGATATTCATCTACTAATTTATCAGAAATCTCTTCAAAAACTTTTTTTGCTTTTTCTATATCTTCTAGGTAAATTTCAGTTTCTGCAAAGGAAGGAATTGCATTGTCTTTAATCCCTGCATTTATTTTTCCTATTCTCAATGGATTTTCTTTTCTGATTTCGTTTAAAATCCTAGCTAAAATTTTTATGGCATTGGCTCTTTCTTTTGTGATCTCTTGGCCAGAGTGTCCTCCCAAAAGACCTTCAACTGTTATTTTTAAGCCTTCCTTATTTATTTTTTCTCTTGTCTTGTCAAAATAAAATTCTAAAGTTCCACCACCTGCAGAAGATAAAGTGAATACTCCTTCTTCTTCAGAGTCAATATTTAAAAGTCTTTTGCCAGATAAATCATTTCCATCAACAGCTGCTGCTCCGCCCATAGTTGTTTCTTCGCTTGTTGTGATTAAAATTTCTAGCGGTGGATGTTTTATATCATCTGAATCTAAAATAGCAAGAGCCATGGCAACTGCTATCCCATTGTCTGCTCCAAGAGTTGTTCCATCAGCCTTGATAAAATCTCCATCTTTTATTAATTTTATTGGGTCCTTATCAAAATCATGGTCTGATGAGTCTTCCTTTACACAAACCATGTCCATGTGTCCTTGTATGATCACTGGCACAGAATCTTCAAAACCAGGACTAGCAGGCTTTTTTATAATTACATTGTAGGCGCCATCTTGGATACATTCTAAATTTCTTTCTTTTGCAAAAGCTACTAAGTAGTCTGAAATTCTTTTTTCATCTCCAGAACATCTTGGAATTTCAGAAATTTTTTCAAAAAATTCAAAAACTTTATCTGCACTTTTTCCCATTTTTTCTTTCCTCCTAAATTTATTTAAAATACTTTACAATTTATATAAAATCTCACTGGTCTAGCTATGCTATAATCAAGAAGGGGGTTATTATGAAAAATTCTTTTAATAAAAAAATTCATTACTTTATATTTTTAATCTTAAACATATTACTCTTTTATTTTCTCGTAAAAGCAAAAGAGGTCAGCTTTGGATCTTATAATCTTAAATATTATATTCGCTTAATTTTATTTATCTCATCAATAGCTATTGTATATCTTATAGCTTTACAAATAAAGAAAAGCGATTTTTTAAGAAATAAGACTTCCCCTCTAGTGAATATATTTTTCCTACCCTTGGCTTTATTTATACTAATTACAGATTTTAGATTTAATATAAATATTTTCAAAGTTCTATCTATAATAATATGGATAATTTCAACTTTTATCTATATTAATAATTATAACAATA
Organism: Peptoniphilus obesi ph1; assembly: GCF_000311865.1. Taxonomy (GTDB): domain Bacteria; phylum Bacillota; class Clostridia; order Tissierellales; family Peptoniphilaceae; genus Peptoniphilus_E; species Peptoniphilus_E obesi. The sequence continues at coordinate 550,106 of NZ_HE978580.1, forward strand.
TATTTGACCTAGACTACAAAAAAAGCCTTATTTATCCTGATAATTTAATTTTAGTAGAGGTAATTTATTTATTGGCATATTATTTTGCCTTAGTCTTTTTTTTAATTGGTTTTGCTTCTATAGCTCTAATATTTACTATCTTTATAATTTATTTTTCTATATATTTAGCAAACAAGTCCTACAAGACAAGACTTGATGATAGTAAAGTTTTTCCTATATTTGCCATTCTTTCTTTCTATCTTATAAGGTTTTTTAAATATTTGCCTAGACCACTACTAAGCTTTAATATTTGCTTTATACTTGCTTGTCTAGTATATTATTATCGTTGCTATCATAAGAAAAATAAAAATGATAATTTTACGGAGGTGTAAGAATTGGATTACAATGAATACAAAGAATACAGAGATTATTATCAAGAATTAATAGAAAAAAAACATTTAAAAGATTTAAAAGATTCTGTAAGTGAACTAAATGTTGTTGATATAGCAGAAATCATTGAGGACTTAGATGACCAAGAAATGCTTCTAGTTTTTAGGATGCTACCTAAAGAAAAAAGTGCTGAAGTATTTTCCTACATGGAAGTCTACAATCAATTAAGAATAGTAAATTCAATAACAGAACCAGAGTTACAAAACTTACTAGAAAAGATGAACTTTGATGATAGGATTGACTTGATTGAGGAAATGCCTGCCAATGTTGTTACCAAAGTACTTGCACAGGCACCCCCAAATGAAAGAAAATTAATAAATGAATTTTTAAGATATCCAGAAGATTCTGCTGGATCAATAATGACAATAGAATATGTCTCTTTAAAACCTGATATGACAGTAAAAGAAGCCATGCTTCATATTAAAAATACTGGCATGCATAAGGAAACAATCTACACTTGTTATGTAGAAAATGAATACAAGATGTTACTTGGTTTTGTAACTTTAAGAAGTCTTGTTGTTTCTGATCCAAACCAACAAATAAAAGACATAATGGAAGAAGATGTTGTCAGTGTTACAACAACAGATGACCAAGAAGAAGTTGCAGATAAATTTGTAAAGTATGGTTACATTGCCCTTCCAGTTGTGGATAATGAATATAGACTATGTGGTATCATAACTTTTGATGACGTTTTAGATGTCGTAACAGAAGAGGCTACAGAAGACTTCCACAGGATGGCTGCTGTTAACCCTTCAGAAAATGAATACTTAGACCAAACCGCTTGGCAACTTGCAAAAAACAGGATTCCCTGGCTTTTAGTTTTGATGGTTTCAGCAACTTTAACATCTGGAATAATAAGTAATTATAATTATATAATTTCTCAATATATTATTTTAACAACTTTCATTCCTATGATTACTGATACTGGTGGTAACTCAGGTAGCCAATCATCAACTATAATAATAAGGGCCTTGGCAACAGATGAAATCGGTTTGTCAAATGCTCTTCCTGTAATATTTAAGGAAATGAGAGTCGGTATAATATGTGGTGGAGTGCTAAGTGTAGTTAACTTCCTTAGATTAATTTTCCTATCTAAGGTTGAGATCCATATTTCATTTTTAGTATCTTTAACCTTATTTACAACTGTAGTTTTAGCTAAGGTCATGGGCGCCCTACTTCCAATGGGAGCAAAGAAAATACATCTTGACCCAGCTATAATGGCATCAGCCCTAATAACAACAATAATTGACTCCGTAGTTCTAATGATCTACTTTGGTCTTGCAACAAAAATATTAGGAGCTTAATTTCGATAATTTTTATTTAAAGCTATGATATTTTTCATAGCTTTTCTTATTTTTAATAATTTTGTGCAAAGAAAAATCCTGCTTATTTACAGGATCTTTTTTTCTTTAAATTTTATTTTTAATCTAGTCTTAAATATTGGAATAATATCAGTTAGATTCGAGTATCATATCATCTGTTGATACCCACCAGTTTTTGTTAGGACTTGTATTTACCCAATAGACTCCATCGACTACTGCTATATCATAAAACCTAACTTCATCTTCCATAATCCAATAGCCGACTTTTTTATTTCCTCTGCCTGGAGCATCATATAGATAGGCTTTTTCTACACTTATAAGTCCAAAATCTCCGATATCTATATCATAATATCCATAATAACTATCGGACCTTTGGGAAAGTGATTCTTGATATTCTGCTTCTCTTTCTTTTTCAGCCTCTTCTTCTTTTATTTTATCTTCCAATTCTTTTTTCTTTGAATTGACAATTTCAAGCAGACCAGAAATATATTGGTCATCTGGATCTATAACTAATAAATCTTCCAATAATTTTTGAGATTCTTCATAATCTTCTAAATTGACATTTAAATCAAGTTTTTTGTTTAAATTTGCTTCAAAACTAGCATATAAACTATTTAATTCATCATCATCTCTTACTGATCCAAGTTCCATCGCCTTTAGTCTTTTATAGGCTTCTACAAATTCATAATTGTTGATTAATTCTCTAATATTGGCACTCTTCTCTTCAATTTCTTTAAGTGATCCAATTTTGTCTATTTCTTTTTTATATTTTGGATCTTTAGTTAGATTATAAAGTTCTTGGTTTATCTCAGCCATTCTTTTATAGTTTTTATCTACTTCTTCAGTCTTAAGGGATTGTTCTAGCAATTTAATTTTTTTATTCTTATTTGCATCGTAAACAATGTAACTAGTTATCAAAGCTATTATTACAAGTCCAATAATACTTCCTATAATAATTTTATTTCTAGTCTTATTATCTTTAAAGTCTTCCCTGTCATTTCTTTTGTTAGTATCTTCAAATCTATCGTTTCTAGTATGAGATTTGTTGTTATCTTCAAAGCTATTATTCCTCGAATAAGAATTATTAGGTCTTTCAAAATTATCATTTCTTGGATAGGATTTGTTAATTTCTTCAAGATTTTCTTTTTTTATGTATAAGGTATCGTCTTCTCCAAAGCTATCTTCAAATTTATTTTCAGAATTATTTTTAGAATTATCTACAGCTTTATTTTCAGAGCTTTTTCCAGACTTGTTTTCAGATTTATCTTCAATTCTGTTTTCAGCTTTATTTTCAAATTTATCTTCTGTTTTATTCTCTACTTTATTTTCGGGTTTGTTTTCAATCTTGTTTTCATTTTTATCTTCTAATTTATTTTCAAAGTTCTCAGAAAGATTGCTTCCACATTTTTCACAAAATTTCGCTGATTCCTCATTTTCAAAACCGCAATTATAACATCTCATATCTCCAGCTCCTATATTATTTTTATTAGGTATAATCGGTATAGTTTCTTATATTAATTATATATTATATAAAGTTTTTATTTAATAGATTTGTTAATTTATATATTAATTTTAATCACATAAAAAAATCGGCACAAAGTTTAAACTTCATGCCGAATATTTTTATACTAGCTTACTTTTAAAATACTAAAAGCTCCCCAGTTTTATAGTTTTCTTCTTGTGGTTGTTCTTGTGCTGGTGCTTCTTGTTTTTTAGGTGCATATTCTACATTTTGTTTTACTCCCCAAGCTTCTAGCTCTGCATCGGTTCCAATCCAAACTGGCATGCCAACTTTTGCTCTTGGAAAAATAAATGTTTCAATATCATAATTAAACATTCTTATACATCCATTTGATGAATATGTTCCTATTTGTACTGGTTTTATTGTTCCATGTATTCCATAACCTGATTGGCCTGGTATACTAAGTCCCATCCATCTTTCTCCTAGAGGATTGTTTGGATCATTTGCTGCTACTGGTTTGTATTTTCCACCCATGCCTCCCCAAGCTGGATTTACGTGTTTGTTAGCAATTTTTGCTTTTGCTGATGGAGTTGGTGTTGCGCTTGTTCCAAGGCAAACTGGAAATTTATACATTGGAGACTTGCCCTTATAATAAGTTAATGTTTTTTTAGATTTATTCACTACTATCCATTCTCCGCTTGTTGGAGCCTTGCTTATTTCATCTCTTACTACCATATCTGGGCCATAAAGAACTTTGTAAGTTAAATCATCTATTCCGCCTGATACTGGAATATTTGAAATTGCTTGAAATCTTTTTATTTCCGCAGTTCTTTCTGCACCCTTTTTATCCATAAAATTATTTGGTCTTACATAATTTGCAAAGACTTGCATTGGCATAAGACAAATTACAAAAATTAATAAAAAACTAATTATCTTTTTTCTTGTCACTTTCCCTACTCCTTTTTATTTAAAACTTCTTTTAAAAATTTGCCTGTATAGGATTTTTTTATCTTAACTATATCTTCTGGTCTTCCAACTCCAACAATTTGTCCACCTTGATCTCCACCTTCTGGTCCAAGGTCTATTATATGGTCTGCAACTTTTATTACATCTAAATTATGTTCAATTACAACAACTGTGTTTCCCCTGTTTACTAACTCATTTAAGACTAGTAATAATTTTCTTATATCTTCTGTATGCAGGCCTGTTGTCGGTTCATCTAGGATATAAAGAGTTTGTCCAGTTGGTCTTTTTGATAATTCTGTTGCTAGTTTTATTCTTTGGGCTTCTCCTCCAGATAATTGAGTTGAAGGTTGACCAAGTTTTATATAGGATAGACCAACATCCCTTAAAGTTTCTAATTTTCTTAAAACTCTTGGATGGTTGGAAAAATATTCTATAGCCTCATCAACTGTCATATCTAAAACATCTGAAATATTTTTACCCTTGTAAGTTACACTCAAAGTTTCTCTGTTGTATCTTTTTCCTTTGCAAACATCACATGGAACATAGACATCTGGTAAAAAGTGCATTTCAACTTTTATTATACCATCGCCCTTGCAAGCTTCACACCTTCCACCCTTAACATTGAAAGAAAATCTGCCTTTTTTATAACCTCTTAATTTTGCTTCGTTGGTCATGGCAAATATATCTCTAACTACATCAAAGGCTCCTGTATAGGTTGCTGGGTTTGATCTTGGTGTTCTTCCTATTGGAGATTGGTCTATTTCAACAACCTTGTCTATATTTTCTATTCCTTCAATTTTTTCGTGCTTGCCTGGTTTTATTCTTGATCCATTTATTTTTTGAGCAAGTGATTTATATAATATTTCATTTATAAGTGATGATTTTCCCCCACCAGACACGCCAGTTATAGCTACAAATTGTCCGAGTGGTATTTCCACATCTATATTTTTTAAATTATTTTGGGCTGCCCCAATTATTTTTATTGACTTGCCAGTGTAGGGTCTTCTCTCTTCTGGAACTTCAATTTTTTTCCTGCCTGCAAGATAGTCTCCAGTTATAGATTTCTTTTCTTTTTCTATATCTTTAACGCTACCTTGTGCAACTAAATATCCCCCGTTCACTCCAGCATATGGTCCAATATCTACAATTTGGTCAGCTGATCTGATTGTATCTTCATCATGTTCAACAACTATTAAAGTATTTCCTATATCTGTTAATTTTCTCAAAGTTTTAAGCAGCATTGCATTGTCTCTTTGATGAAGGCCTATGCTTGGCTCATCTAAAACATAAACTACTCCAACAAGTTGAGATCCTATTTGGGTTGCTAGTCTAATCCTTTGAGATTCTCCTCCAGATAGGGTTGAGCTAAGTCTTGATAGGGTTATATAATCCAGACCAACATTTTTTAAAAAGCTAAGTCTTGAATTTATTTCTTTTAAGATTTCGCTAGCTATTACTTTTTCTTTTTCTGTTAATTCTATATTATTAAAAAATTCAATAGATTTTGCAACTGGAAGTTCTGTCGCTTCAAAAATATTTAGTCCAGAAACTTTAACAGCCAAGGCTTCTTCTTTTAATCTCGCTCCGTGGCAAGTTGGGCAAGGTTCATTGTTCATAAACTCTTCTATTTTTCCAAGCATCATATCAGATGATGTTTCTGAATATCTTCTCTTTAAATTATTTACTATTCCCTCAAAAGATCCCCTATATTTTTTCCTTCCTGAAAAATGTGAATCAAAGCTAAATGATATTGTTTCATCAGATCCATAAAGTAGAGCATTCATACATTCTTTTGAAGCATTTTTTATCGGCTCATTACTTTTTAGTCCGTATTTTTTAGCTAGATTTTTTATCATTTCGAAATAATAGGTGTTTGGAGTTGTTGAATAGCAGGCTACTGCTCCCTCATCTATTGATAAATCTTTGTTAGGTATAATCAAATCTGGGTCAGGCTCTTTAGAAAAACCTATTCCATTACAAGTTTCGCAAGCACCAATCGGAGCATTGAAAGAAAAAGATCTCGGTGTGATTTCTTCTAAAACTATGCCGCAATCAGGACAGGCTAACTTTGATGAAAAAGTAAGGGTTTCTCCATCTATTATTTCAACTCTGACAATTCCATCTGCTTCTCTCAAGGCTAATTCTAAAGAATCAGCAAGTCTTGCTTCTATTCCTTCTTTTACTATAAGTCTATCTACAACAATATCTATATCGTGTTGTTTGTTTTTATCAAGTTCTATGTCTTCTTCGATTTCTCTTAGTTCGCCATCAACTTTTAATCTTAAATATCCATCCTTTTTTATTTTTTCAAGATTTCTCTTGTGGGCCCCTTTTCTTCTCCTAATTACTGGGGATAGAATTTGAATTCTAGTTCTTTCTTCAAGTTTCATAACCCTATCCACCATCTGGTCTATACTATAGGCTGATATTTCCTTGCCACATTTCGGACAATATGGGTGTCCAATTCTTGCATAAAGCAGACGGATATAATCATATATTTCTGTTACTGTTCCTACTGTTGATCTTGGGTTTTTTGATGTAGTTTTTTGGTCGATTGATATAGCTGGACTCATGCCTGAAATATAAGAAACTTCTGGCTTGTCCATTTGTCCTAAAAACTGTCTAGCATAAGATGATAATGATTCAACATATCTTCTCTGTCCTTCTGCATAAATTGTATCAAAGGCTAAAGAAGACTTGCCAGATCCAGATAGACCAGTAAAAACAATAAATTTATCTCTGGGAAGGGTCACATCTATATTTTTTAGATTGTGGACCCTGGCTCCCTTAATTACAATTTCGTTATTTGCCAAATAATCACCTAGTCATCTTTCATTCTTTCTATACTATCTCTTAATTCTTTTATCTTATCTCTAATTTCTGCTGCTTTTTCAAAGTCTAATTCTTCTGCAGCCTTATACATTTCGCCCTTTAAAGAATCAATCATAGCTTCTATTTCTTGGTCGCTAAATTCTTCTACTGCATCATATTTAAATTCTTCTTCGGCTGCAATAGTTGCTTCTATTACATCTCTTACTTCTTTTCTTATTGAAGTAGGTTGTATATTGTGTTCTTTATTGTAGGCATCTTGAATTTGTCTACGTCTTTTCGTCTCATCTATTGTAACTTTCATAGATCCAGTGATCATATCTGCATACATTATTACCTTGCCATCAACATTTCTCGCTGCACGGCCAGCAGTTTGTATTAAGGAAGTTTCTGAACGCAAGAAACCTTCCTTGTCTGCATCTAAAATTACAACCAAAGAAACTTCCGGTAAATCAAGTCCCTCTCTTAGCAAGTTGATTCCAACAAGTACGTCATACTTGCCAAGTCTTAGATCTCTAATTATTTCCATACGCTCAATTGTATCGACATCAGAGTGCATGTAGGTTACTTTGATTCCTATATTTTTTAAATAATCGGTTAAGTCCTCTGCCATTTTCTTAGTAAGGGTTGTAATTAAAACTCTTTCGCCCTTACTCTTGACCCTATCAATTTCACTTAAAATATTATCAATTTGATTTTTGGTTGGCCTTACATCAATTTCTGGATCAAGTAGGCCAGTCGGTCTTATGATTTGTTCAACTCTTTGCTCTTCATGTTCTTTTTCATATGGTCCTGGAGTTGCAGAAACATAAATACATTGATTCATCATGCTCTCAAATTCATCAAATTGAAGTGGTCTATTGTCTAGGGCTGATGGAAGCCTAAAACCATAATCAACTAGGGTTTGTTTTCTCGCCCTGTCGCCATTATACATTCCTCTAATTTGTGGAATTGTCGCATGAGATTCATCTATTATAGTTATAAAATCTTTTGGAAAATAGTCAATCAAGGTATAAGGTCTTGACCCTGCTGGTCTTTGCGATAAGTGCCTTGAATAATTTTCTATTCCAGAACAAAATCCCATCTCATTTAACATTTCTATATCATAATTCGTTCTTTGCTCTAGTCTTTGAGCTTCCAAAAGTTTTTCTTGGTCTCTTAGTTCGTGTAATCTATCTTTTAATTCTTCTTTTATAGTTTCTATTGCTCTTTGCACCTTAATATCAGTTGTAGCAAAGTGGGAAGCTGGATAAATTGCAACGTGCTTTCTATATCCAACAACTTCTCCTGTCAAAGCATCTATTTCAGAAATCCTATCTATTTCATCTCCAAAAAACTCAACCCTTATTGAGTTATTTGATGAAGCCGCTGGAAATATTTCTAAGATATCTCCCCTGGCTCTAAAAGTTCCCCTGACAAAATCTATATCATTTCTAACATATTGAATAGAAATTAATTGTTTCATTATTTCATTTCTATCTTTTTGCATGCCAGGTCTAAGAGATACAACAAGATTTTCATAATCAATCGGGTCTCCTAGTCCATAGATGCAAGAAACTGATGCAACTATTATTGTGTCCCTTCTTTCAAATAAGGACATAGTCGCAGAGTGACGCAATTTATCTATTTCATCATTTATTGAAGAGTCCTTTTCTATAAATGTATCCGTCTGTGGTACATAGGCTTCTGGTTGATAGTAATCATAATAAGATACAAAATATTCAACTGCATTTTCTGGAAAAAATTCCCTAAACTCACTCGCCAATTGGTAGGCAAGAGTCTTATTATGAGCAATTACTAAAGTTGGTTTTTGTACTTTTTCTATTATATTTGCCATAGTAAAAGTTTTACCAGAGCCAGTAACTCCCAAAAGTGTTTGATGTTTATAATTTTTATTTAGTCCATCCACAAGTTTATCTATTGCTTGTGGCTGATCGCCTGTTGGTGCAAATTTTGAATGAATTTTAAAATCCATATAATCACCTCTTTTACGAACGTAAGTTTATTATAACATATCAGTCTACTTATTATATAAGAGTCCTAGATAAAAAATAATAAGTTTTTAAATAAGTATAAAAATAAATTTAATAAATTTGTATAAGTATTTTCACATAATTTTTTTAATTTGATAATATTATACTTATACAGATGAAATAAGTATGTTCTTGTATTGGGAGGTAAAAATTGAAATCAGAATTATTAGCTAAAAACGGATTGATAAATTATATAAGTGGATCAGAATTTGATATTTCATATATAAGACAAAAAGAAAAATTAAAAGAATATATGGACTCTCTTTTTAAAAAACTTGATATAGATCCAGACCAAGTTTACTACGGAGTCCAAACCCACACAAACAATATAAAATATTGTGATGGAAAAAACGGAGATGATTTTCTTTGCGGGAAAATATTTGAAGAAACTGATGGCTTAATAACAGATAAGAAAAATTTGGCACTTGTAATTAAATTTGCAGACTGCACACCAGTTTTGCTCTTCGATCCTGTAAAAAAAGTTCAGGCCTGCGTTCATTCTGGTTGGAGGGGAACTGCAAAAAGAATTTCAGAAAAGGCAATTGAAAAAATGGTAAATGATTTTTCTTGTAAAAAAGAAAATATCCTAGCCTATATTGGACCATCAATTGACCAAGATAATTACGAAGTTGGACAAGATGTCTATGATGCTTTCAAAGATTTTAAAAATAGGGATAAATTTTTTATTGGCTATAAGGAAAAATATAAGCTAGATATGGTAGCTGCAAATCTCGATATACTTTTAGAAGCTGGAATAAAAAAAGAAAACATAGAAATCTCAAATATTTCAACCTACAATGACCTTAAATTAAACTCAGCTAGACGACAAAAAGAAAATTACAAGCTAAATGGAATAATAAGCCTGATAAAATAATCATATTTTCTTGATTATAGATTATTGCTTTATTATACTTGTTTTAGAAAAATTTATTAAAAAGAGGTAAAAATGGATTATATAAAATGGCTCCTTGACAGAGGAGATCCACAAGGTGGATACGGACTAACAAATGTAAAAAAACTTCAAGAAGAACTTTCAAACCCTCAAGACCAGATAAAAACTGTCCATGTCGCAGGAACAAACGGCAAGGGATCAGTTATTAATTTTATGTCAAAAGCGATTATAGATTCTGGAATTTCTTGTGGTATGTTCATTTCTCCATATATAGATAGCATACATGAATCAATTCAGATAAATAATAAATATATATCTGAAGAAGATTTTTTAGCATATTTAAAAAAAGTTTATGAAATTTGTATAAGACTTGATGAAGAAGGTTTTTATACTACAACTTTTGAAATCCTATCAACAATTGCCTACCTATATTTTAGGGACAAAAATGTTGATCTTGCGATAATAGAAGTTGGACTTGGTGGCAGAACTGATGCAACAAATACAATGAAAAAACCAATCCTAACAATAATAACTTCACTTTCTCTAGACCACACTGCAATTCTTGGCGATAGCCTAGATAAAATTGCCTATCAAAAAGGTGGAATTATAAAAGAAGGCGTTGACCTTTGCCTATACCCTCAAGAAAAATTAGCTAGAGATGAAATTTATAAAATTGCAAAGGAAAAATCAGCTCAAATTTTTACTTTTGAAAAAGAAGATGTGCAAATAAAAAAATCAGATATTTCTGGAAATATTTTTGACTTTTTAGACTATAAGGACATCAAAACTAGCCTTATGGGAAAATACCAAGCCTACAATGCAGCCCTTGCTATCCTTGCTCTAAATAGGTTAAAAAAATATTTTGATTTAGACGATGAAGTAATTAAAAAATCAATCTATGCAAGCAAAAACCACGCAAGACTAGAATTAGTTGCAAAAGATCCACAAATAGTTCTCGACGGATCTCACAACCTAGCTGGTATAGAAACTCTTGTTGATGGAATCAAAAATTTTAAATACAAAAGATTGATCCTTGGCTACAGCATCTTAAAAGATAAGGACATTAAACATATACTGGAAAAAATAATTCCACTTGCAGATGCAGTTGTCTTAACAGAAATAGATAACCCAAGAAAATTAGACCTAGCTAGCCTTGATGAGCAAGTAAAAAAATATAATTCCAACACTTATCCAATTAAGGATAGGAAAAAAGCCTTTGAAAAAAGTTTAGAACTTGCAGATAAGGACGACCTTATTCTTTGGTGCGGCTCTTTCTACCTACTAGCTGATATAAATAAATTTGTAAAAGAATATAAGGAAAATATGTAAATAAGATAAATAAGGAGGATAAAATGCCATATGATTATTTGGTCCTGTTGATTTTATTTTTAGTAATAATAACTTGTGTAATTTCTTATAATATCTATCTGAATAGGTCTTATAACGAAAATCTAAAATTTATGGCAGAATCTGCTTGGGAAAAGCAAATAGAAAGAAAATATAATTCTCAAAATATTAAATTTTTGCTAGATGGAAAAGAAAAAGTAGACTCCCTAACTTGGCAAGACTTAGAAATGGACCAAATTTTTTCATACTTTGATAGGTCCTTTTCTATAGCTGGGTCCCAAGCCCTCTACAAAAAGCTCCATAGTCTAAACTATTCTATAAAAGATAAAAAAATCATAGATGAAATTTTAGAAAATAAAGAAGCTGCAAGTAAACTTGGAAAGAACTTTTTAAAATACATAAATTTTAAAGATGATGATTTCTTTGAACTTTTAAAAACTTCTAGCCCTGATGAAAAAATAAAGGCAATGAAGCCACTTATATATGCTTGTTTTTTCTTGAATTTATTTTCACTTGCCTTATTTTTTATAAATATGCTCCTTGCTCTTCTTCTATTTCTTATTTTAAGAATTGTAAGTGGAGTCATTAACCACAAAATTTCTAAGCTAAGCTCTGCTAAATATAAAAGTTTTCTTTCAATAAGAAATTTACAAAGTCTCTACTTAGAATTGCAAAAATCTGACTTAAAACTAGAAGGCTTGATAGAAGATTTAGACAGACATGAAAATCTTATAAAATTAATCAAAAAAAATTTAGGATCTATTTATACAAAAACTGGGTCTGACATAGACTTCCTTTATACAAGTTTTGATAATCTATTTTTGCACCAAGCTAGAACAATTTGTAAATCAACTGATTTTGTAAATGAAAATCTTGAAAGTATTAACAATTTATATAAGGACCTTGCAGATATAGATATGTATCTTGGACTTGCCATAAGTTACGAGAGCATCGAAGATAAGTGCATGGTGGATTTTAAGGAAGATAATTTATTATCTGCAAAAAATCTTCACAATCCTATCCTTTATTACAAGGGTTCAAGCGTGCCAAATACCTTCGAATTTAATAAGTCTATACTCTTAACTGGATCGAATGCATCTGGTAAATCTACATTTTTAAGAAGTCTTGGATCAAATATAATCTTTGCTGAGTCACTTGGCTTTGCCTTTGCAGATTATTTTTCTTTGCCTAGAAAAAATTTATATTCTGCTATAGATATTAGAGATTCCATAGATAAAAATGTTTCTTACTTTATGGCTGAAACTTTGGCAATCAAAAGGATGATAGAAAATAAAAATAGCATTTATATATTAGATGAAATTTTTAAGGGAACAAACACAATAGACAGGATTTCAGCTGCCCTATTTACCTTAAAATACTTGTCTAAGCAAGGACTTGTTATAGCCGCAAGCCATGATATAGAACTTACAAAACTACTCGATAACTTTGATAATTATCATTTTGAAGAAATTATTGAAAATAGGGATATAGTTTTTGATTACAAGTTAAAAGAAGGTCCATCAAAGACAAGAAATGCAATCGAAATTTTAAGAATCGAAAACTATCCAGATGAAATAGTAGAAAAAGCAAAAGAATTTTCTAAAATCTTAGAAGATAAAAAAATAGAAATATAAAATAATTTAAACTTATAATTATTTACTAGCGTGGAAATTTTTCTTCGCTAGTATTTTTATTTAAATTTTAGCTTTATTGAATTTCTATTCCATATTTTTAATATAAAAAACTGACCTGTACTTGATTTTTTAGTCAAGCTAAAGGTCAGTTCTTTTTCATTTTATTTTACATAAATTGTAACCGTTCTTGAATCCTCGTCCCACTCTATATCTTGTTTTATATTATCTTTACTATCTCCATTTGTTAATCCAAAAACATTGGCAACATTTGTTATTGGAAGAAGAATTCTTGAATTAATATTTAAAGCTTTAGAATCCATTTTAATGGTTTTTCCATTAGATAAAACTATTTCATCTCCATCTATTTGGATATCAGCTTTTAATCCATTTTTAATAAAGCTTGCCACTCTTGTTTCTTCATTCCATATAACTTCTGCATCTAAGGCTTCTGCAACATATCTAATAGGCAACATAGTCCTATCATTTCTAATAACAGGAGCTACGTCCATCCTATATGTCCTTTCGCTATTATTTCTTATTTCCTTGTAGTCAAATTCATTAATCGTAAATATATATTTCAAACTATCTTCTTTTTCTGGTATTCCTCTTAAAATAGACCTAGATGAATTTCGACTAGGACTAACTCTTATATTATTTTCTGATTCTTCTTTTTCTTTAGGCTTTTCTTCTGGAATTTTTGTATTTATAACTGTTAATTTATCTTCACTATAAGAAACTGTAAATCCTTCTGGCACTTTTTCTTCATGAGCATAATAAATATAAGCTACTCCATCCTTATCAGTTATTGGGAGATTTCCAAAAACTTTTGATAAATTATTTTTATCAGAGTCAAATATTCCAACTTCTTCTAATTCTGTATTAGAGTTTTTCCTGTATAATGTGATTTTTGTCTTCTGAGCTTCTCCACCGATCCACTTAACATCCACTTTAACATCAGCTATTGGACTTTTATAAGTATTTACTAGATTTAGTCCATCTTGGCTTAGCTCATAGTTTTCTGGTATTTCTAACTCTTTTACAGAATATTCATATACTTCTCCTTTAGAGTTAGTTACTGGCATATCCTTCCAAGTATAGATAAATTTGCCGTTTTCTTCTTTAACTTCATAGTTTTTACTTACCAATTCTTCGCCAACAGATTTTGTTTTTCTATACAGATTAAGTTCTACTTGCTTATGGTCAGATTCTGGACCGCATAGCCAAGTTTTGCTGGCTATTATATCTTTTTTAGCTATTGGATTAATTTTTCCTGCTTCTATTAATTTGGATTTGTAGCTTACAGTATAATCATTTCCATTTTTTACTACACTTTTTTCATACTTCTCTATATCAGGAAAGTTTAAATTATAAGAAATCTTTTGTCCTTCTTCATATTCAAATTCTTTAAAGGATTTTTTCCAATTTTGACTACTTTCTATAGCATAAGTATTGTCTTTTTCTTTAGGATTAATTGAAAAATTCAGCTCGTCTGGTCTTGTATTAAATTTATTATTTTCATCTTCCCAAACTACATTTATATTAAAATCTATTTTTTCTGGTATGTGTTTGTAGGTTATCTTAAGTCCATCTACTATTTTTTCATATTCATCAAGATTTCTTCCATCTAGAAAATAATTTCCCCAATCATGAGGAATGTTCCCAAAAGCATGTTCTTCTTTGTTTTTTCCTCTTGCTGGTATTTCTAAAATTTTAAAGCTAGGCTTGTCTCCATTCTCAGGATCAAGCTTTAAATAATAAACTTCTTGCTTAGTCCTTATCCCATCCCTATCATTATCGTCATCCCAAATAACAGTGATATTTTTACTACCTTTAAAAGAAGTAGGTACAGGTACACTACCTTTAGATGGACTATTTCCATAATGAAGACTGCAGCTTCCATCAGGATAACATATTAAGGCATCTTCAGTTATTTTAGCTTCATAGTTCAAAATAAAATCTGTATCATTATCTATCCTAGATAAAACAGAATACTGATCTTTGTTTAGCGTGTATTTAAAACCAGAACTATCCGATTTTAATTCACCTAATTCAGCAATGTCCTTATATTTTTCATATTCTGGAATTAAATCTAAGATATTATAATTTTTATTTCCAATTTTTGTAAAAAGTTTTATCTTAAAACTATCCTTTTGAAACTCTAATCCCCTTGTAAACGAGTCTCCAAAATAAATTTTCCCATAGCTAGATCCTTTCGGAATTTCAGATTTAATCTCATAGGGAACCTTAGAACCCACTCTTTCTTCAACTGGGTAATTATAAGGATTATCAACCGCTAACACTGTCTCACTCGTAAATAACATAAAGATAAAAAATATAAATAGATATTTTCTTAATTTCATTATTTCCTCCATAAAATTTTAAAATGATAAATACAATATAAATTTTCTAATTATAAATAAATGCTTTGAAATTTTTTTCTAAGCATTAAAAACTTACAAGTACATACTATATATTATATTGTAATTGAATATATATCTATCAATTTAGCTTTTTTAATAACTTAAATAAAAAGTAGGTCGCCCCTACTTTTTTATTAATTTTTAAAATCCTATAACTATTCCACCGTGGTCTGCATAGCCTGTTGATAGTCCTTTTGTGTGGATAATCACTATGTCTTTAAAGTTATATAATTCTTTTACTTTTTCTTTAAATTCATTTGCCTTTTCTAAGGCATCTGCGTGTGATATAAATAGCACTCTTTCTTCTAGGTCATCACAAACTTTTCCTAAAGAGTCTGCTAATTTTGATAGGGCTCTTTTGAAGCCCCTGTTCATTTCATATAGTTTTATATCGCCTTCTACTCCATGCATGATTGGCCTTATGTTTAATACGTTTGCAATTAAACCAGAAACTTTTTTAATTCTTCCATTTTTTATTAGGTTGTCTAGACTTTCTAATACAAAAAATGTGATGTTGTTTTTTACTGCTTCTGTTATTTTTCCTATTGCTAAATCGAAGTCATCTTCTTTATCTAATATATCTATCATTTTAAATAGTAGGCTTGTTTCTCCTGCACTAGCACTTTCAGAATCTACTACATATACATTTTTGTTCGGATTTTTTTCTTTAAATTCGTTTGCTGCAATGTTTGCTGAATTGTATGAGGCTGATAGGTGTTTACTTATGGTTATTATAAATATATTATCTTCCTCTACTTTTTCTAATTCTTGTAGATAGTCAAATGGTGCTGGGCAGGCTGTTTTTATAGGCATCTCAGTATTTCCCATATCTTCTATAAGTTCTTTTATGTCAATATTGTCATCATCAATAAATTCTTTATTTTCTACTGTGATCTTAAATGGAACATAAGAAATATTTAATTCTTCTTGCAATTCTTTGCTTAAATCACAAGCTGTATCTGCTATAATTTTATATTTCATAATCTACCCCTTAATTTAATTTATCTTCAATAAATTCTGCAAGTTCATTGGCATATTTATTCAATAAGTCTATGTCTTCTCCTTCAATCATAACTCTAATTTTACTTTCTGTGCCTGATGGTCTTATTACTACCCTACCTTCACCTTTAAATTTATCTTCTATTTCTTTGATTTTTTCTTTTATATCGTCAAATTCCATATACCTATTTTTTAAGTCTGTCCTTACATTGGCATTTACTAAAACTTGTGGGTATGTTGTCATCAAATCATTTAGTTCTGATAGTTTTTTGTTTGATTTTTTCATTATTTCTAGTAGATGAAGTCCTGTTGCAAGTCCATCGCCTGTTGTGTTGCTATCAAGGAAAATTATATGGCCTGATTGTTCTCCACCTATTATATATCCCTTGTCTATCATTTCCTCTAATACATACCTGTCTCCAACCTTTGTATGAACTAAGTCAACTCCAATTGTTTTTAAGTATCTTTCAAGTCCTATGTTTGACATTATTGTTCCAACTACTGTGTTGCCCGGAAGTTTATTTTCTTTTTTTAGGTATGTCGCACAGATTGCAAGGATGTGGTCTCCGTCAATGATTCTTCCTTTTTCATCAACTGCTATTATCCTATCAGCATCTCCATCAAAACTCATTCCTATATCGGCTGATGTTTCTTTTACAAGCTTTGCTATAAGTTCTGGATTTGTTGATCCACAGGAGTCATTTATATTTTTCCCATCTGGTTTATTGTTTATTATTACAACTTCTGCTCCTAGTGATTTTAATAAATCTTCAGCTATGTCTGATAAGGCGCCATTTCCAGTATCTAGAGCAATTTTTAAACCGTCTAGTCTTTGATCAACTAGGGTTTTTAAGTATTCTGCATATCTGTGTTTTGTTTTATCATTTTTTACAATTCTTCCCACTTGATCTTTGACTACTTTTTTATAAACCCTTGTATCAGAAAATATATGATTTTCTATTTGTTCTTCAGTCTTGTCTGGTAGTTTATAGCCATCATTTGTGAAGAATTTTATGCCATTATATTCATATGGATTGTGTGATGCAGAAATAACAACTCCAACTAGGTAGCCAAAGTTTTTTGTAAGGTATGCACAAGCTGGTGTTGGCATAACTCCTGCAAGTTCCACATCAATCCCCACTGACATCAAGCCTGCTATTAAAGAGCTCTCTAAAAGATCTCCTGATAGTCTGGTATCTCTTGCTATTAAGGCTGTACCTTTTTTATCTTTTGCTAATATTGAACCTGCTGCCCTACCCAGTTTGTAAGCTAGCTCTGGTGTTAGTTCAAGATTTGCTATTCCCCTAACTCCATCGGTTCCAAATAATTTTCCCATTTTATCACCTATATCTATTTTTAACTATATTTAGTAAAATTTCTTTTTCATTTTTTTCAGGCTGGTCTATTACCAGTTCATTCAAATATTTTAGTATTTCTCCTATAATTTTACCCTCTTTGAATCCTAATGTCATTAAATCATTGCCATTTATTGCCAAAAAACTTTTTTTAAGTATTTCTGAATTGTTTTCTAGGATAAAATGTATTCTTTCTATATTATAGTCCAGGTCGCTAATATTTCTATCTTCTACTGTGCTCAACCTATCTGCTACAAGTAGTCCATAAAGTGGATCTATATTTTCCTCGCCCAGTCTTTTTATTTGCCTTCTAAGTGCCTTATCACTCATCTTGCCTGCAACTTTCATATGTTCTTCTATTAAAAGTTTTACCTGGCTTATAAATTTTTTGGGATATTTATAATCTCTTAAAATTTCTTCTGCCATTTTTGCTCCCAAAATGTCGTGCCCATAGAAGTGACCTAGATTATTTTCATCAACGCTCAAACACAAAGGCTTGGCTATATCGTGAAAAAGTCCTGCCATTCTCAGTGGTAAATCTTTTTCTGTCATATCTACAACACTTTTTATATGGTCAAAAAGAGTTTTGTTGTGGTAGGGAGTTTTTTGGTCATAACCTACGCATTTTGCAAGATCTGGAAATAAAATTTCCAAAAGTCCAACTTCTTCTAAAAGATCTAGTCCGATAGAAGGCTTGTCTGATAAAAGAATTTTATTAAATTCTACTTGTATTCTTTCTTTGGCTATGTAATTAATTAATTCTTTATTATTTTTAATAGCATTTTTTAAGTCTTCATCTATTTTAAAGTTTAGTTGGCTTGCAAATCTCACTGCTCTTAGCATCCTGAGTGCATCTTCTTTTATTTTTTTATCGGGATCTCCAACTGATTTTATGAGTCTATTTTCAAGGTCTTTTCTAGAATCCATTATATCAATAATCTTTTTATCCTTGTCCATGGCTAGGGCATTTATTGTAAAATCTCGTCTTTTAAGATCTGTTTCTATATTATCTGCAAACACAACACTTTCTGGTCTTCTGTGGTCTTTATACTTGCTATCTATCCTAAAAGTTGTAATTTCAACATTTAATCCCTTAAAATTTACAATAACTGTTCCAAATTTTTTGCCTGGGCTTGAGTGAGGGTAGTCTTTAAAAATTTCTTCTATTTCTTCTGCCCTTGCACTACTAGCTATATCATAATCATTTGTAGATTTTCCCAATAGATAATCTCTTAAGGCTCCTCCGACCAAATAGGCCTTATAGTTTAAATTGTTTAATATTTTTAATATTTCAAATATTTCTTCTGGCATAGTGACTCCTTTTATAAATTATATCATAAGCTATATTTTTTAGATAAAGCTAGTTTTTAGCTTATTTCAAACTATAAATGTGTTATAATTATTTTTAAATAGGAGGTAATTATGAGCAAACATTTATCCATGATTTTAATTATGTCTGCTTCTTTAATGCTATCTTCATGTGGCAAAAAAGATGACAGCTCTAACAATAAGCAAACACAATCTAATAACACTAGTATTAACTTGACTAATAAAAATAGTAATTCAGAAAGCGACCTACTAGAAGAAGATGCTATTAATTCTAGCAAAAGCCCAAGCAAAGAAACTCTTCGTAATTTAGTTGAAAATTCTGATTACATATCCAGAGTCAGGGTTCAGATGGATCCAGCTAATAAACCAAACTATACTTTTATCGAAGACTATAAGGGCGATCTATCTAGTGTGGTAATAGCTTTACCTGATAATTTACTTGCAAATAGGGAATATTTAATTTTTTATTTAGATGGAACTAATGGCAAAATTATGCCAACTCGTGAAGATCAATCCTTTGTTGAAATTCAAAGTACAAATGATGCTAGTCTTAAATATATAGAAAGTATATTTAAAAAAGACAGCACACCTAGTTTAAAGGATGATAAATCTACTTTTCTAGATGAAGATGATAGTTTTACTTCTGATACTAAACTTGACGATAGCAAGAAGAAATCTACTGTTAAATCAAGTAATTCAACTACAAAATCTACAACAAAGAAAAGTGATTCCTCTGCGTCAGATAAAACTAACTCCAAATCGACCACAAAATCCACAAAAAAATCTACATCAAAAACTACAACAAATAACAATAAATAGTTAGGAGAGATTATATGAAAAAATTTGTCGTATTTATGCTAGCACTATTATTTATTCTTCCAATAAATAATGTTCATGCGCAAAGAGAAGTTACTATAAGTCTTGATGGAAAAACTATAACGGCTGATGCAAAACCTTATATAAAAAATGATAGAACTATGGTTCCTATTAGGTTAATTTCTGAATCTCTTGGCTACAAAGTGAATTGGGATGAAGCTAATAGACAAGTTAAGGTTGAAAAAGCTGATAAAAGTTTATTAATTACAATTGATAAAAAAGAATATTTACTAAATGGCGAAAAGAAACAGAGTGATGTTGCAGCAGAAATCACAAAAGATAGGACTTTTGTTCCTATTAGATTAATTGCTGAAAGCTTAGGTGAAGATGTAGGCTGGGATCCAGATACTTACACAGTTATTATTAAATCAGCTTCTAATTTAGATGCTGAAGCTAAACAACTTGAAGATATTGCTAAAGGCTTCCAAAAAAATATAAGTGAACTTAGGTCATATTATTTTGAAAATGCTTCTAAATATACTCAAGACCAACAAATTGTAAAACTTGAAGAAGTTAAGGCTAATATAAATAGTCTAATTGCACAAATCGAAGGACTTAATGTTTCTGATAAATATCAAGATTCTTTAAAATATTTAAAAGAATATGCTCAAGTTACTAAAAACATTCTAAATAACTACAACGAAGCCTTAATCGAAGGAAATGAAGCTGCTTCTAAAAAATTAGTTGATTATCAAACTCAACTTGCTATCAAGCTTAAAGAGTTTACATCAGCCCTAGAAGCAGAATCTAAAGGACAAAAATATCAAGAAGAAAAAGACATCAAGGCTTACAAAGAAGCTGGCGATAAGGATAGCCTTCTTGAAGATGAATCTCTAAAAAATTTATTCAACAAACTATAAAAATGAAAAAGCTAGTCATCCGGCTAGCTTTATTTTTTTGCCTTCTTTAAACAAAATTTCTTATTTGAAAGCAAAATATTAGATTTTTAATTTAAAAATAAATCAAAACTATAAATATAATCTAGAAATTCTTGATATAAAAAAGGAAGTGGGTCTCACTTCCTATTTTTATTTCATTAAATTTATAATTTTTTCATCTTGGATCTTGTAGTAAAGTCCTTTTTTGTCATTTTCTTTTTCTAGATTTTTCTTTGCTTGAGATAACATTAATTTAATCCTGTTAAATTGATTAACTTCACTAGCAGATGCATCAAAGTCAATTGGAACAATATTTGCCATTGGATAAGTATCTCTTATGGCTTTTATTACTCCCTTGCCTGTTATATGGTTTGGCAAGCATCCAAATGGTTGAACGCAAACTATATTGCTAGCTCCCATTTCAATTAATTCTACCATTTCAGCTGTTAGTAACCAGCCTTCTCCATATTGATTGCCAAGTGAAACATATTTTTTTGCATATTCCATCAAGTCTTCTATCTTCTTTGGAGCATCAAATCTAGATTTTTCTAATTCTTGTCTTATATAACCTCTATACTTTTCTATATATTTTATTCCAGCATTACAAATCATAGCAGGCAATTTATTTTTTGATAATTGCTCATATTTTATCTGTGCATTTTTAAATGAATACATCATAAAATCTGTAACATCTGGTATTACAACTTCTGCCCCTTCTTCTTCTAACTTTTCTGCTATATTATTATTGGCAGCTGGTAGATATTTCACAAGTATTTCTCCAACTATACCAACTTTTACTTTTTTGGTTTTTTCTATTTCTAGTTTTTCAAATTCAAATATCATTTTTGATACATTATTTTTGAAATTTTTCATAGAAAAATCTTTATCATTGGAACATTTTTCTATCCATCTTTCTTTTAAAATTTTACTAGACCCTTTAATTTTTTCATAAGGCTTGGTTGCATGGTAAAGTCTCATTATTAAATCTCCATACAATAGACCTATGACCATTTTTCTTAAAATTCTTGTACCTTGAACAAAATCAATATCAAGTCCAGGATTATCTTCAATTTGTTGGAAAGATAAAGCTATTACTGGAACTTGTTCATAACCTGCATTTGCAAGTGCCCTTCTTATAAAGCCAACATAATTCGAAGCCCTACAAGCTCCTCCAGTTTGAGACATTATTAAACTTACATTGTCTGGGTCATATCTTCCACTTTTTAGAGCATGGATGAATTGACCAACTACAAACATGGATGGATAGCAAGCATCATTATTTACGAAGTTAAGTCCCTCATTTATAACCTCTTTTGAAACATCTGGAAGAACTTCAATATTATATCCTTCATCTCTTAAAATTGACCCAAATATTGAGAAGTGGATTGGTGCCATTTGAGGCATAAGCAAAGTATGTCTCTTGCTCATTTCTTTTGTAAAGACTGCTGGCTTTTTAATTTCATTTGTTTCTTTTTTAGCTTTTCTTTCTTCTATTGCTTCTATTAAAGATCTTATTCTGATTCTGATTGCACCTAGGTTATTTACTTCATCTATTTTTATTACTGTATATATTTTATTGTAATGGTCTAGAATTTCATTTACCTGGTCTGTTGTAACTGCATCAATTCCACAACCAAATGAATTTAGTTGTATCATTTCAAGATTTTCTTGGCTGCCAACAAATTTTGCCGCCCTGTATAATCTAGAATGGTAGTTCCATTGGTCTAAAACTCTTAATCTTTCTTCAATGTTTGCCAAATGACAGATGCTATCTTCTGAAATTACAGCAAATCCAAGTGAATTAATAAGTTCTGATATGCCGTGGTTAATTTCAGGATCTATGTGGTAAGGTCTTCCAGCAAGAACAATTCCTCTTATATTTTTCTCTTTAATTTCTCTAAGAGCTTCTTCTCCCTTGCTTCTTACATCTTGTCTATATCTGTCTAGTTCTTCATAGGCATTTTTTACTGCATTTTTTATCTCATTTTTTGGTATGTCAGAAAATACATCTTGTAGACGCTTTACTAATTTTTTTCTGTCATCAAATGAAATAAATGGATTCATAAATTTAACATCTTCTTCATCTAATTTTTCTATATTATTTTTTATTACTTCACTATAACCAGCAACAACTGGGCAGTTTAAAGTGTTATTAGCATTTTTATAATACTTTTCTTCATAGAAAACTGATGGATAAAATATAAATTTAACTCCCTTTTCTATAAGGTTTTCTATATGACCATGACTAATTTTTGCAGGGTAGCAAACTGTTTCTGATGTTATTGATTCAATTCCCTTTTCATAAAGCTTTCTAGTAGACTTATCAGATAAAACTACTCTGTAGGATAGGCTTGTGAAAAAAGTATGCCAGAAAGGATAGTTTTCATACATATTTAAAACTCTTGGTAGTCCAACCGTTCCTCTTTTTGCCTTGTCCTCATCTAGTGAATCATAGTCAAATAATCTTTGGTATTTATATTTATATAGGTTTGGAAGGGCATCTTCTTTGCTTCTTACTATACCTGCCCCTCTTTCACACCTGTTGCCTGTAATATATCTTTTCCCATTTGAAAAAATATTTACATTCAAAGAGCAATTGTTTGTGCATTGTCTGCAATTTGTCGACATACTTTTATAAGTAAATTTTTCTAGTTCTTCTTCTGATATGATATTTGATTTAGCCCCATCTTTTGCTTGTTCCTTAGAAATTAAAGCCATACCAACAGCACCCATAAGTCCTGCGATTTCAGGTCTTGTTACCTTTGCTCCAGTTTCTAATTCAAAAGATCTTAAAACCGCATCACTAAGGAAGGTTCCGCCTTGAACAACTATATTCTTCCCAAGTTTTTTAGCATCATTAATTTTTATTACTTTTTGTATAGCATTTCTTATTACAGAATAAGAAAGTCCCGCAGCTATATCTCTAATTTCTGCTCCTTCTTTTTGAGCTTGCTTTACATTAGAGTTCATAAAAACAGTACACCTACTGCCTAGGTCTACTGGATTTCTTGATTTTAATGCTTGGTCTGAAAATTCGGCCGCACTAAGATTTACCGTATGGGCAAAAGTTTCTAAAAATGAACCGCAACCTGAGGAACAAGCTTCATTTAAAAGGATAGATTCTATAACTCCATCCTTGATTTTCATGCTCTTCATATCTTGGCCGCCTATATCTAAAATAAAATCTACATCTGGATCAAAGAATTTTGCCGCTCTAAAATGGGCAATTGTTTCTACTTCTCCAAAATCTAAATTCAAAGCTGCTTTTAAAAAGTCTTCTCCATAGCCTGTTGCACCCGCTGCTGCTATATATGATTTTTCATTTTTTTCTTGGTATATTCTTTTTATATTATCAATTGCTATATCAAGAGGTCTGCCTTCGTTTGATCCATAGAATGAAAATAAAATCTCATCCTTATCAGATAAAAGTACAAGCTTTGATGTTGTAGATCCAGAATCTATACCCAGATACATTGGACCTTCATAGCTAGCTAAATCAGCTCTTTTAATTTTCTTTGTTTTATGAGCTTCTCTAAATTCTTCAATTTCTTTTTCATTCTTAAAAAGTGGATCTACCCTGTGGGTATTTTCAAACGACTCTTCTGTCATATTATTTACTCTTCTATAAAATTCCATAAATGAAAAAGCTTTTTGATCCATGCTTGCAATAGCTGCACCAATGGCAACAAATATTTCAGAATTCTCTGTTTCCATGATTTCTTCATCTTTTAAATTTAGAGTTTCTATAAATCTTTCTTTTAACATTGGAAGAAAGTGAAGGGGACCTCCAAGAAATGCCACATTGCCCTTTATAGGCCTTCCACAAGCTAGGTTTGATATGGTTTGATTTACAACAGATTGAAAAACTGATATTGCTATATCTGATTTTGAAGCACCTTGGTTGATAAGTGCTTGTACGTCTGTTTTTGCAAATACCCCACACCTGGAAGCTATGGAATATACTTTTTTATAATCTTTAGCAAGTTCATTTAGACCTGCTGCATCTGTTTTTAGCAGGCTTGCCATTTGGTCTATAAAAGCACCTGTACCACCTGCACAGATAGAATTCATTCTTTGTTCAACAGATCCACTTAGATAGGTGATTTTTGAGTCTTCTCCTCCTAATTCTATAGCTACATCTGTTTTATCAATAAATTTTTGTATTGCTTCTGTTGCTGCAATAACCTCTTGTATAAATTCTATATCTAATAATTTATGAATTGCCAGCCCTCCAGATCCGGTTACCGATACTGTAATACTGGAATTTTTAAATTTACCATAAACATCATTGACTATATCTTTTACTGTCTTTTTTACATCGGAAAAATGTCGTTTATAAGTTGAATACAATATATTAAATTCATCATCTATTGCGACAAGCTTCACAGTAGTTGATCCTACATCCAGCCCCATATGAACACGCATATTGAACCTTCTCCTTTCAATTTCCCAATTATATAATTCATTTATTCCTATATTATACTATAGTTTTACAAGTCGATTAAGCTATTAAGTAAAAACTGATTAAATTTTACCTTAATATAACTTTTAAAAAATATATATTACCTTTAGTAAATATTTTTGAGAATTTATTTGTTTAACTTATATAAACTATTATTTTTCATTTAACTTTAAATTTATATAGTTGTTAATTATAGTTATACCCAATAAATTTGTAATAACTTATTTAACGATTTTAATTAATAATTTAAATTTTATTGGAAATTTTTCGGATTTTTTTACGAAAAGTTTTATTTTAGTTTGAAATTTGAGTTTTTTGTAAGAGTCTTGATTTTTGATTTCTTGATAAGATTTTTGTTTCTGTTTTGATATTTGGTTTTTTAATAAGATTTTTATTTGGAATTTAAATTTTTACATAAAAAAAGAAAAGACGGTTTCCCATCTTTTCATCTTTTCTAAATTATTCTTCTGGATGTGCAGCTCCTGTTGGACAAACTGCTTCACATGAACCACAATCTATACATTGATCTTGATCTATTACATAGATGTCTCCTTCAGATATACATCCTACTGGACATTCTGGTTCGCAAGCTCCACAAGCTATACAATCTTCTGAAATTACATATGCCATATTATAAAACCTCCAAATATAATATTAACTAAAGAAATAATACTACAATTTTAATTTTTTTTAAACAATTAACTAATATTTTTATTAGTCAGCACTATATGGAAGCAAAGCTATTTGTCTTGCTCTTTTTATAGCAACAGTGATTTGTCTTTGGTGCTTAGCATTAAGTCCTGTAACTCTTCTTGGTAAAATTTTACCTTTGTCACTTATATAATTTTTTAAAGTGTTGACATCTTTATAATCGATTTTTTTACTTTTATCCTTTTCAAAAGGGTCTACCTTTTTTCTAGGTCTAAATCTTCTTTGCATATTCTATCCTCCTTAGAATGGTATGTCATCATTGTCTATTGGAAAAAATCCATCTTCAGACATATCATCATTTTGTTGATTGAAGTCATTGGTATATGCAGAATTTACCGGTTGGTCATCAAAGTTTTGACCTGTTTGAGGTCTTCTCATAGCAGCTTGACCACCTTGTCCAGCGTTAGCACTTTCAATAAAGTCTATGCTGTCTGCTACAATATCTGTTGTATATATTGTTTGACCATCTTTTTCATAAGAACCAGTTTGGATTCTACCAGTTACACCAATTCTATTTCCTTTTTTAAAATAATTAGCTATTAACTCTGCTGTTTGTCTCCAAGCAGTACAATTAATAAAATCAGCTGTTGGTTGATTAGCTGCTTCAGCTTCTCTTTTCCTTTGCTTAGACATTCTTCTATCAACTGCAACATTAAATCTAACCACAGCTACTCCACTTTGAGTATATCTTAGCTCAGGATCTTTTGTAAGTCTGCCTATCAATGATACATTATTCATATTTACACCTACTTATCAACTCTAACAACCATGTGTCTCATAACAGGATCAAGAATTTTAGCTATTCTTGAGAATTCATCAACTGTTTCTGGTTGAGCTTCTACTTCTAGTAAATAATAAAAAGCTTCTTTATTATATTCAATTTCGTAAGCTAATTTTCTCATTCCCCATTCATCAACATTTGTTAAAGTTCCTTCATCTTCGATAATTTTCTTTAATCTATCAAAGGTTTGAACTCTTTTTTCTTCATCAACGTTTGGATAAAACATTAAAACTATTTCGTATTTATTCATTACTTCACCCCCTACGGACTAATGGCTTATTTTTCTAAAATAAGCAGAGTTTGATTAACTTATTTAGTATAACTTACTTTTGTAATATTGTCAATTATTCTTCTTTTTTCTTATGATGAACAATGCTTATAAATTTGTCATCTTCTTTTATTTTTCTAACTCTTTTTTCAAAGTCTATCCTGCTAAGCCAAATTTGTCTATTACAACCTAGGCATTCAAGTTTCATATCAGCACCTTTTCTTATTATCTTCCATTGATTTTCTCCACAAGGATGACCTTTTTTTAAGGTAACTATATCTCCTAAATCATATACTAGCATGTTCCACCTCTGTTCTAATTTGTGGTGTTTTTAGATTCTTTTCATTGAAAAGTTCTACTACTTTTTTCCTAACTTCATATTCAAGTTCAAATTGATCTCCTGGTCTTGTAAATACACAGACTGTAACATCATACCCATTATCCCTATTTCTTGATACTCCCCATATATCTGTCTCTTTAGTTAGTCTAGGATCATTTTTTAAATAGGAAAGTTTTTCCTTTAATTCACTTATAAATAAAGTCGGGTCTACAGTGATATCAAGGGGTATGTCAACTCTTGCTCTCATATCTCCTCTTGACTTATTTGTAATAATATCAATTTTTCCATTTGGTATCGTGTGGAGATTTCCAGCAAAATCCTTTATCTGTGTTGTCCTTATACCTAGAATTTGAACATAGCCTTCAATTCCTACAATTTCTACTATGTCTCCAACCCTGTATTGATCTTCTACTATTAGAAAAATTCCATTAATTATATCTTTTACCAAGCTTTGGGCTCCAAAAGATAAGGCCAGAGATCCTATTCCTAGTGTAGCAATCATAGAGTTGGTATTTATCCCAAAGACATCAAGTGACATTATTATAGCAAAAGAAAATATTATTATCTTTATAGCCCTGTCTAGCAGCTTACTTACTGTCAAAATTCTGTTATAATTTCTTTTATTTTCAAGCATCTTATTTTTTAAAGATTTACTAAAAAGTTTTGATACTACTTTTATTAAAATCTGAGCTATTATAATAATTGCTAAAACATAGACTAATTTGCCCCAAATATTTAAGTTACCATTTGCATTTTTTAAATATTCTTCTACAAACGAAAGTTTTATATCATCAATCATTTATATCACTTCCTAAAGTTCTTTCATTGCTTATTTTATAAAGATTAATTTTCCCATCTTTTAGGCTAGCAACTGTGAGCCCTGAAACATCAATCTTATCAACTTTTGTTCCAAGTCTTGTATAAAACTGATTAGAGTTTCCAAGCTCTCCACCTATATCACTAGGCCCATAAGCGTATAGTGAATTTGCTACAAAAAACATTTTTTCTAGGTTGGCAGATAAAATGATTTTTTCAGTTTCTTCTAGCGAAAAATTAAATCTAGATATTATGTTTGAATGCAAAAGATAAATATTTCTATCAGAAACTTGTATGTCGCTTATATTTGGAATATCGCTTCTGAGATTTTTATTTTTTTCATATAAGTAAAGGCTTTTATCGCTTGCCATAATTGTCTTGTCCTTATACCTATAAACATAAAGTATGACCTCATTGCTATAATCTTCTATTTTATGGTCATTCTTATTTTTCATATATAAAAGACTCTTGTAGCCTTTTGCATCTTTATATATTTCAGATACGGAAAATTCATCTACACTATATAAGTCATATGATAAAATTGTATTTTCTGTTGAATAAAGATCACTTAGACTAGCATCTTGTTTTAATATTTTTAATTCTTCCTTGTCTTTTGTCTTTAGGTGAAAGATTATTTCCTTATTTTTATAAGATATATTATATAATTCTTCTTTTAGGGGAATTGTTGCTATATATTCTCCAGTGTCCCTATATTGATAAACTTTATTTATATCCTTGTCGTATAAAAAGGCATAATTATTTACAAAAAATACATCTACATTTTTTTCTTTTAAATTTAATACTTTCGCAAAAGAGCCATCTTTGTCGCAAAAATATAAGTTTTTATTATCAAATATTAATATTGAATTGGTTGTCAAAGCAAAATCACTGGCATAATCTATGTCTGATATGCTTCTATCAAAAACTATTTTTTTATTTTGTTTTTCCTCAAATTTTATAATAACAAATAGCCCCAACAAAATAGCTATTAGTCCAAGTAAAATATATTTTTTATTTTTCAAGGCTTTCCCTCCAATAAAAATTATATCATAGCTTACTTATAAAAAAATAAAAAAGAGCCTCTCGGCTCTTTTTTATTCGTAGAGATTTTTATCTCCAAACTTAATTCTACTATCAACTATTACTCTTTCAGCAGGAAGTCCATACTTATCCATTAGTAAAAAAAGTATCTTACATGTTTCTGCTCTAGAAATACCATCATTAGGTCTTAATGAGTTATCATTTGATCCACTTATAATTCCTAACTTGACTAAGCTTCCCGCATAGCCCTTGTTGCTAGCTTTAAACAAAGAAGCGTCTCTATATTGATTTACATTAGCTGGATTTTGTTTCAGCTTATACATATAACCAACAATTCCCATAACTTCTTGTCTTGAAATTGCAGCATTAGGATTAAGCCTACCTGTTGTTGGCGTTAAGTATCCTGCTTTTATAGCTTTAGCAACATCATCATAATACCAGTCCGATGTTTTTACATCAGAAAAAGTAACAGTGTGGGTCTTTTTCAAATTTGCCATTGAATTAACTATTGAATAGAATTCAACTCTTGATATATTAGAATTTGGTTTAAATCTATTACCATCATAACCTGTAACAAAGCCTGCACTACTCATTTGATCTATATAGTTGCTGGCCCAGTGGCCTCTTGTGTCAGAATATTTAACAGCAAAAACAGTTGTTGAACTAAACGTGATTAGAAAAGCGAGCAGAATTAAAAGGAGATTTCTGGTCTTTTTCATTAACCCTTCACCTTTTCTATCTTAAATCATATCTAACCAACTACATTGTATCACGCTTTGAATTAGCTGAATTTTAAGAATATGTTACATAAGCTAAGACTTTGTAACACTACTGACACATTATTATTTTTTAAAGTAGTTTATTGCTCCTTTAAATAGGTTTTGTAATTCCATATCATAGATGTTTTTGTAAAGATCTTTTTGATATCTTTCAGAGTGACCCATCTTACCAAGAATCTTACCATCTTTTGACATAATAGCCTCGATATTATAATTAGAACCATTAGGTGCATCTGTATATACTGCAACTACTTGTTCATTTTCTAATAATTCATCCAAACCTTTTTTATCTATTACAAATCTACCTTCTCCGTGTGAAATTGGCATTCTGTAAATTTTGTTTTCTTCTAATTCGCTCAACCATGGTGAGTTTGTTGTTAATACTCTAGTGTCTACAAATTTTGCAATATGTCTTTTAGCTGAGTTTAGTATAAGTGTTGGAGAATTTTCTTTTATCTTTCCTATTTGTCCATTTGGAAGTAGGCCAGATTTAACTAATGCTTGGAATCCATTACATATTCCTAGGATTAAACCATCATTTTCATTTAATAATTTATCTATGGCTTTAGCTACCCTATTTGAGGATAATACATTTGCTATAAATTTAGCTGATCCATCAGGTTCATCTCCTAGTGAGAATCCTCCTGGAATTGCAAGTATTTGTGAAGATTCAATTGCAGATGCTAATTCTTCAAGTGAGTTTTCAATTTGCTTGCTATCAGAATTTTTAAATACTATAATTTGAGCTTCTGCTCCTTCTTCCTCAAATATATCTGCTGTATCCCATTCACAGTTTGTTCCAGGGAAGGCTGGTATGACTACCTTTGGTTTATCTACTGGATGGTCTGATTTTTCTTTTCTTTTTGCAAGTTTTTTATTTTCAAGTTTTACTTCTTTACTTTCTTCATAGCCTTTGAAAACTCCATCTAGAGTGTGAAGATAAGCTTCTTCTAACTTAGCCTTATCTAGTTTTTCTCCATTTACAATTATTTCATCGGAGAATTTTCCTATATTTTTAATGAAGTCTCTGTCTTCTAGGTATTCAACTATGAAGCTACCATATTTTGGTGAGTAAAGATCTTCAAGTTCTACATCAAATCCTGTGTTTCCTAGAGCTTGTTCATAAAGATGAACTAGACTCGGTTTTGATAGTGCTATGGCAGAAATAATATTTCCATCAACTATGTCTTTATTAATTTCTTCCATTTTATTCTTTAATTCTTCTTGATCAAGAAGTCCATTTTTATTTATTTTAACTTCAACTAAACCTAATTTTCCTTTCCCTTTTAAGTCTTGAGAGATTATATTTTCTATATCTGCTGTTGTAACTGCAAAAGAAATTAGTGTTGGTGGAACATGAATGCTTTCAAAAGTTCCACTCATTGAGTCCTTTCCACCGATTGGTGGTGCATCAAATGCCATTGAAGCTTCTAGTGCTCCAAGTAATGATTTTAATGGTTTTGACCAAATTTTTTCATCAGTCATCTTTTCAAAATATTCTTGGAAGGATAATCTTACATCTTCTAAGTTTGCACCTGCTGCTACAAGTTTTGCGATTGATTCAATTACTGCATAGTAGCCTCCAAGATATTGTGACTCTTCACTTAGGTATGGATTAAATCCGTATGACATAAGTGAAACTGTTTTTGTATCTCCCTTTAGGCTAGGAATTTTTGCAACCATTGCTTGAGCTGGGTTGTATTGTTTATTTCCTCCTAGTGGATTTAGAACTGTTCTCCTACCTACTGTTGTATCAAAGATTTCATATAGGTTTTTCTTTGATGTATTATTTAAATCTGCTAGGTATTTATATAAGTTTTTAGGGTCTTTATCATCATTTTTCAAAACTTTGGCTACATCTTCTGATGCAACTTCAACATTTTGATGTCTTTCTGCCCCATTTGTATTTATAAATTCATAAGAAAGGTCGCAGATAATTTCATCTTTATAGTACATAACCATTTTTCCATTGTCGGTTACTGTTGCTACATTTGTTAGTTCAAGATTTTCTTCTTCTGAATATTTTCTAAATTCTTCAAAGTCATCTTTTGCTACAACTACTGCCATTCTTTCTTGTGATTCTGAAATTGCTATTTCTTTTGGTTTTAGTCCTTCATATTTTAAAGGTACTCTGTCTAGGTGAATTTCAACTCCGTCGTGTAATTCTCCGATTGCTACTGATACTCCGCCTGCTCCAAAGTCATTACATTTTTTGATTAGTCTTGCAGCTTTTGGATTTCTAAATAGTCTTTGAATTTTTCTTTCTTCTGGTGCATTACCTTTTTGAACTTGAGCAGATTCAGTTAAGATAGAGCTTACTGTGTGAGTTTTTGATGATCCTGTTGCACCACCAATACCATCTCTTCCAGTTTTTCCTCCAAGTAATAAAACTAAATCTCCTGCTTCTGGTTCTTCTCTTATAACATTTTCGCTTGGAGCTGCTGCAACTACAGCACCTGCTTCAAGTCTTTTTGCTACATATCCTTCATGATAAATTTCATCAACATAACCAGTTGTAAGTCCAATTTGGTTACCATAAGATGAATATCCTTTTGCAGCTTCTGTTGTTATTTTTCTTTGTGGTAATTTACCTTCTAGAGTTTCGTTAACTGCTTTTCTTGGATCAGCTGAACCTGAAATTCTCATTGCTTGGTAAACAAAAGATCTTCCAGAAAGTGGGTCTCTTATGGCTCCACCAAGGCAAGTGCTCGCCCCTCCAAGTGGTTCGATTTCTGTAGGATGGTTGTGAGTTTCGTTTTTAAACATAAGAAGATAATCTTCAAGTTCTTCCTTGCCTTCTTTTTCAACTCTAACCTTAACTTTTACAGAACAAGCGTTGATTTCTGAGCTAACTTCTAGGTCTTCTAATTTTCCATTTGCCCTTAATTGTTTTGCAAGAATTGTTCCAAAACTCATTAGAGAAATTGGTTTTTTAATTGATAAATCTTTTCTAATCTTTAGATATTTATCAAAGCTTTCTTTTATGATTTTATCCAGGTCAGTTTTTGGATCAAAGCTGATGTCTAGTCCTGTATTAAAAGTTGTGTGTCTACAGTGATCTGACCAATAGGTATCGATTATGGCTAATTCTGTTTCGTTTGGATCTTTTCCTCTTGATTTAAAGTAATCTCTAAATAGACTTAAATCTTCAAAAGACATAGCTAGGTTTTCTTCTTCTAAGAATTTTCTAAGCTCTTCATCGCTATAATCGATAAATCCAAAGTATACCTTGTTTTCTCTATTTACTATGTGATCTTTTTCTAGTGTTGTAGGAATATTTAAAATTTCTACCTTGTGTGAGTCAACTGCATTTATTAAATAATTTTCAATTTTTTCAAAGTCTTTTTTGTCCAATTGAGAAAAATCATAAACTGTTGCATATGAAGCTTTTACATCTTCATCAGTAACAAGGGCAATTGTATCTAAAAGACCTTGTTGTCTTTGGTCAAATTGTCCTGGCAAGTAAGATATAGCTAAAGGACAAGTAAAGTCTGCTTGAAGTTTTAGTCCATCGTCTCCAGCAAAAACATCATCTACTGGTTTTTCTCCTAGTATCTTAAATTTAATATCTTCAACTAATTTTTCACTAGCTTCGATATCATATCTCTTATAGATTTTTAGTTTATCAACATCTATATCAAGTGATGATTTTATTTCTTTTATCAAGTCTTCTGATTCAAAATCATACTTGTCTTTTTTTGCTACATAAACTCTTTTTACTGATGGTCCAATGTCTTTTCTATAATATTTTCCATCAAATTTTATTTTTTCTGCATCTTCATATACTGTCTTGATTGCATCATCGAAATTATCAGCACTTGCAACTATATTTAAGACTCTACCACCATTTGTTAAGATTTTTGAGCCGTCTTTTTTAGTTCCAGCATGGTAAACTTTTGATTTTATGGAAGGATCAAAACTTATTTCTTTTCCTTTTTCATAAGATCCTGGATATCCTCCAGATGCAAGAACTAGACAAACTGATTTTTTATTGTTTTCTTTAATTTCTACTTTTTCAAGTTCACCCTTGCTTGTTGCTTCTAATAATTCTAAAAGGTCATTGTCTATTCTTTCTAAAATTACTTGAGTTTCAGGGTCTCCAAATCTTACATTAAATTCAAGAACATTGATATCATTGTCATTTATCATTAAGCCGATAAATAAAGTTCCCCTAAAATCAATTTTTTCTTTTTTAAATCCATCTAGTATTGGATCTAGTATTTCTTTTTCTATCCTATCTAAAAATGGTAGGGCCTCTATGTTAGGGCTAAATGTTCCCATCCCACCTGTGTTTGGTCCCTTTTCTCCATTGTAAATTTTCTTGTGGTCTTTTGATGTTGGGAAAGGTTTTATAGTTTTTGAATCAGTAAGACAGATTAAAGACATTTCAAAACCTTCTAAAAATTCTTCAACTACAACTTTTTTGCAGTCAAATTTATTTTCTACAAAAACTTGATTTAGAAAATCTTTAGCTTCTTCTTCATCTTCAGCAATAAATACTCCCTTACCAGCTGCTAAACCGTCTGCCTTAATTACTGCTCTTCCACTTTGGTCTAATAATTTTTTAACGAATTTATAAGCTTCATCTTGGTCTTCTGTTTCAATGTAGTCAGCTGTTTTTATCTTATATTTTTTCAAGAAGTCTTTAGTAAAAGCTTTTGATTCTTCAAATCTTGCAGCTGCTTTCTTAGGACCAAATATTTCTAGTCCTTCTTTTTCAAATTCATCTACAACTCCTGCACAAAGAGGAGCTTCAGGTCCAACTATGGTAAAATCTATTTTTTCTTTTTTTGCAAAATCAACTAAAGCCTTAATATCTTCTGCATCAATGCCTGTGTTTTTACCAAGTTTATCAGTACCACCGTTTCCAGGTGCAAAGTATAAGTCTCTGCTTTTATCTGCTTCTACAAGCTTACTCGCAATTGCATATTCTCTGCCACCTGATCCTATAATTAATATTTTCATAGTTCCTCCTAATGTCTAAAATGTCTATTTTTACTAAACACCATAGAAATTCCTAATTCATTAGCTTTTTTTATCGAATCTTCATCTTTTAAAGAACCACCCGGTTGAATTATAGATGATATCTTCATTTCAGATGCTAGGCTTACACAATCATCAAATGGGAAAAAGGCATCAGATGCTAGGACTGCTCCTTCAAAATCTTTGTCGTAGTGATTTTTTATATTATCAAGAGCCCAAATTCTTGATGTTTCTCCTCCTCCAATACCTAGAGTAGTTCTATCTTTTGCAACAACTATGGCATTGGATTTTGTATATTTTACAACTTTCATTGCAAATAATAGGTCTTCTTTTTCTTTTTCGCTTGGTGCTTTTTCTGTTACTACATGGTATTCATCTTCTGCATTGTCTCTTTCTTGACTTAATACCAATCCGTTTAAGTATTTGATGTCCCTATCATTTTTTTCAAGATCAAAGTCGATTTTTACAAGTCTTATATTTTTCTTCTTTTCTAAAATTTCTAGTGCCTTATCTGTGAAATCTTTGGCCGCAACGATTTCTAGGAAAATTTTTGAAATTTCATTTGCTATATCTTCATCAACTGTTCCATTTAGAGCAACAATTCCTCCAAATATTGAGGTTGAATCTGCTTCATAGGCTTTTTTATATGACTCAAGTAGACTATCTTGGAAAGAAACAGCACATGGAGTTGCGTGTTTTATTGCCGCAACTGCATTTTCTCCAAATTCTGCTGCTATTTCAATAGCTACATTAAGGTCATTGTAATTATTAAAGGACATCTTCTTGCCATGAAGTATTTCAAGATTTGATAGGTATGAATTTACAGAGTTTTCTTTGTATAGACTAGCTTTTTGACTTGGATTTTCTCCATATCTTAGGTCCTCAATTTTTTCTAGTCCTATGTTTAAGTATTTGCTATCAAGTCCTGTTATCTTGTTGAAGTAATCTGATATGTTTGCATCGTAGTAACTAGTTAAATTAAAGGCCTTGGCTGCTAATTTTTGTCTAAATTTCAAATCATCTGTCTTATTTTTTAACCTATCAATAACTTCTTCATAGTCATTTATATCTGTAAGAACAAGAACATCCTTGTGATTTTTGGCAGCTGCTCTTATAAGGGTTGGTCCGCCAATATCTATATGTTCAATAATATTATCTTGATCCTTGCTTGATAAGGCTCCCATGAAGTCATATAGGTTTACAACAACCATATCAATTGGTTTTATATTTTCTTCTTCAACTGTTTTTACATCATCTTGATTATCTCTTCTATAAAGAATTCCACCATGGATGTATGGAGATAAGGTTTTAACCCTACCTGAAAGTATTTCCTTAAAATTGGTAACATCTTCAATATTAATTGCTTGATAGCCTAGTTCATTTATGTATTTTAAAGTGCCACCAGTAGAAACAATTTCCCAACCTAGTTCCTTTAAATTTTTTACAAGATAATCAAGTTTGTCTTTATTTGTAACTGAAATTAGAGCTCGCAAACTATTCTTCCTCCTCTATCTTTTTGATGGCATCTTTTAATATTGTATGTTCGATTTCAAGCACCCTGTCCCTTATTTCGCTAGGACTTTTTACATCGCTTATATCAACTTTTCTTTGTAAAACAATATCTCCGCCATCAATTTCCTTAGTTACATAATGTACACTTGCACCAGATTCTTTTTCCTTATTATCAAATACGGCTTGATGGACATTCATTCCATAAAATCCTTTTCCCCCGTATTTTGGTAATAGGGAAGGATGTATATTTATTATCCTTCCCTCATAATTGTCAACAATTTCATCTGGAACAGTCTTTAAATAGCCAGCAAGTACAATAAAATCAATGCTATAATCACGCAACTTGTCTAGTAATTTATCGTCGTCTTTTATTACAAAGGAGTCTATATTTGCATAGTAGCCATACATTAAACCCTTGGCATCCTTGTTAGAAATAATTAAAGATATATTACTATCAAATTCTCCCCTATTTTTTGCATCGATCAAAGCTTTTAAATTGCTACCCCTGCCTGAAATAAAAACCGCTATATTCATTTGATATCAATCCTCTTATCTTGACTTTCATTTTTTACGATTTTACCAATTATATATGCCTTGTCATCTGTGTTTTTATTGATATATTCTAAAATTTCAGAAGCTTTTTCTTCTTCTACAATTATTGTTATGCCTATACCCATATTAAATGTTCTGTATAGTTCTTCTTCAGAAACTTTTTTAGATTTAATAATATTTTCAAAGACATCTAATTTATCCCATGAATTTTTGTCTATTTCTGCTCCAAGTCCGTCTGGTAAGATTCTTGGTATATTTTCTAGAAGTCCGCCACCTGTTATGTTTGCTATTCCTAAAATATTAAAGTTTTCTATTAATTTTAAGATTGTATTTACATATAATTTTGTTGGTTCAAGTAAAATATCTGCTAAAGTTTTATCTGTATCAAAGAATTTATCTTCTAGTTTCATTTCCAATTCTTCAAAGAATAATTTTCTTGCTAGAGAAAAACCATTTGAATGTAGCCCGCTTGAAGCAAGTCCTATTACTACATTGCCTTCTTTTATATCTTGTCCGTCAATAATTTTATCTTTATCAACAATACCAACGCTAAATCCTGCAAGGTCATATTCATCCTTAGCATACATGTTTGGAAGTTCTGCAGTTTCTCCACCGACTATTGCAGTTGATGTTTCCTTACAAGCCTTTGCTATTCCTTTTACGATTTCTTCTATCTTTTCTGGTTTTAATACATCTATTCCGATATAGTCTAGGAAGAATAAAGGTTTTGCACCTTGGCAAATTAAATCATTTACACACATAGCAACAAGATCTATTCCCACTGTGTCATGTCTACCAAGTTTTTGTGCAACTAACAACTTAGTTCCAACTCCATCTGTTGATGCTAATAGTATAGGATGTTTCATATCTTTATATTCAGATAAATCAAATCCTCCACTAAAAAGTCCTATTCCACCAAAAACTCCGCTAGTTGCAGTATCTTTAACGTGTTTTTTTATTAATTCTACAGCCTTGTTACCGGAATCAATATCTACTCCGCTATCTTTATAACTTATCATAATAAAACTCCTTATATTATTATTGGATCAACAGGGTAGTCCCCATTAAAACATGCCTTACAAAATCTATCGTCCCTAATAAGTGTAGCTCTTTGAGCAGCTTCTGGAGATATAAAGGCTAAAGAATCAGCATCTATCTTGTCCTTAATTTCTTCTACAGAATATTTTGCTGCAATCAAATTCTTTCTGCTTGGTGTATCAATTCCATAATAACATGGATAGCAGACTGGTGGGGAAGTAATTCTCATATGTACCTCTTTTGCCCCAGCTTCTCTCATTCTCTTAATAAGATTTTCTGATGTAGTTCCTCTTACTATCGAGTCATCTATCAAAACAATCTTTTTACCTTCTATAACATTTCTAAGAGGGTTAAGCTTTAATTTAACAGCCATTTCTCTTTCTTCTTGGGTTGATTTTATAAAAGTTCTTCCCATATATCTATTCTTTACAAGTCCATTTGCAAAAGGAATCTTTGCTTCTTGAGAAAATCCTATTGCAGAAGGTATCCCACTATCAGGAACAGGAACAACTAAATCAACATCACAAGGAGATTCAACTGCTAAATACTCTCCACACCTTCTTCTATAGTTATAAGCATTTACCTTATCTAGGGTAGCATCTTCTCTTGCTAAATAAACATACTCAAATATGCAATGTTTAGGTTTTTTTCCACCACCATCTAAGAAGTGTGATTTCATTCCATTTTCATCAATTTCTATAATTTCTCCTGGTAAAACATCTCTTATATCTGTTATGCCAAGAATTTCTGTAGCTGGATTTTCAGATGATACAACATAAGTCCCATCTTTTTGAGCCACAGTTAATGGTCTTATTCCTCTAGGATCTCTAAATGCAACAATTTTATCCTTCATAAGTAAAACAACAGAATATGAACCCTTGATCACATGCATAGTTTGTTTTATAGCATCAATAATGTCATTTTTATAATATCTAGCAATTAAGAATAGAATAACTTCTGTATCTATAGACGTTTGAAACATTACCCCTTCTTCTTCAAGTCTTGTCCTTAAAATTTGATGGTTTACTAAAGATCCATCAAAAGCTAAACTAAATTGGCTTTTTTTTGCAAACCCCATAAGAGGTTCAGTGTTATAATCACTGTTTCCTGATGATCCTGAATATCTTACATGTCCTATTCCTAAATTACCCTTTAACTTAGAAAGCTTATCTTCATCATAAACATCTATTACAAGTCCATTGCCCTTTTGTCTACTTAATTTTTCTCCATCAGAAACTGTAATCCCACAAGCTTCTTGGCCCCTATGTTGCAAAGTATTAAGACCAAAAAATATCTTTTTGCTTACAGGATAATTTGAAAACATACCTAATATTCCACTCATTAGCATACCACCCTAAACTTTAATAATTATTCCCATTAACTTAATAAAAAATAGAGAACCAGTTAAAGGTTCTCTTATTAGATAAATTTAGCTACAGATTCCCCTTTATTATCTAGAGAAACCCAATAAAAAAGTTTTTTACGTAGTTTTAGACTGCTAGAGTTATCAAAAGAACAATAACTTAAAAAATTGTTTTCCAAACTCAATAATAAGCCCAAAATACTACCTCCAAACTTGAATATATCAATATTATATCATAGAAATTTTAATTTTAAAATATTAATAATTTGATTTATTTATCTTTAAATACAGCCATCATAATCTTAACTGAAAGATAAAATAATATTAGTACTATAAATACACCAGCAAAACCTAAAAGGCTAACTTCTAACCCATTTAACATTACTTCGCTCATCTCATCCTCCTACATAAACATCGGCACTAAGGCAAGAATCATACTACCAGCAACTACCGATCCTAGCTGCCCAGCAACATTTGCACTCATTGCTTGCATCAAGATGAAATTTGTTGGATCTTCCTTAGTAGCTATTTGTTGAACAACCCTTCCTGACATAGGAAAAGCTGAAATTCCAGCAGCACCTATCATTGGATTAACCTTTTCTTTTAAGAATAAATTTAAAATCTTAGCAAAGATTACTCCACCTGCAGTATCAAAAATAAATGCAACTAGTCCCATTCCCATGATCATCAAAGTTTTATAATTTAAAAAAGCTTCCGCTTCCATTGTAGAACCAATTGTTATTCCAAGAAGAATAGTTACAAGGTTAGAAAGTTCATTTTGAGCAGACATAGAAAGTCTATCCAAGACACCACAAACCCTAATTAAATTACCAAACATCAAAGCACCAATAAGAGCAACTGACATAGGTGCAATAATACCTGCAATAACAGTTATTACAATTGGAAATAAAATCTCTACCTTCTTAGGCACTTTTTTACCTGCATATTTCATTCTTATGCGTCTTTCTTTTTTCGTAGTTAAAAGTTTAATAACAGGTGGTTGAATTATAGGCACAAGACTCATATATGAATAAGCCGCAACAGATATAGCTCCAAGATAATTTTGAGCAAACTCTTTTGCTACAAATATCGAAGTTGGACCATCAGCTGCCCCTATTATTCCAATAGCTGCCGCTTCTGGCAAACTAAATTGTCCAGTAGATAAAGCAAACATCATTGTTGCAAATATACCAAATTGAGCCGCAGCTCCAAAAAATAACATAAATGGGCTAGAGATCAATGGTTTAAAATCGATCATAGCACCAACAGCTATAAATATTAAAACAGGAAACAATTCAGTTGCAATACCTACATTATAAAAAATAGTTAAGAATCCATTTTCACCAACCGCTGATGAAAAAGGTATATTACATAAAATTGCTCCAAAACCTATTGGCAATAATAAAGAAGGTTCATACTCTTTTTCAATCGCCAAATAAATAAGTATTCCACCAATAGCAAACATAATCAGCCTGCCAATTGTTAGATTTGTAATTCCCATAAATAAAGCTTCCAAATTTTTCTCTCCTCACTCTTAGCATTTTAAACATCCATACAAGTATATATTAATAAATGATTTTCTTCAATTGTAAATAAAAATGGAAATCACAGAAATAATAGTAGAGTAAAAGCTATAAAATTAATCAAATATCAGAAGATAAAGTGAATTTTTCATATTGAAATAAATTTAAAAATTTGAAATTAAAGTAGAAATTAACTTAAAAATAAAAAAGAAATTTAAATAAAATTAAACAATTAAAATTAATTCATAGTTTGAATATGACAATAAAATCTAAGTATTAAAATACTATCTTAAATAAATTTTAATATTGAAAGATTTTTATAAAATTTAATATGCAATAGAATCAGAAAATAAAATTTAAATTAAAAAGTAAATATTAAAATAAAATTAGAAAGGAAATATAAAAGATTGAAAGATAAGTTAAATGATGTACTTAAAATTAAATCTTAAAATATAAATTGAATTTGGAAATTAAAATAGAATTGAACTGTTAAAAAGCAAATTGAGATTTAAATCTACCTATATAAATTCGAAATCGAATCTGATTAAAAAATAAATATTTTTCAACTTAAAAATATATCTAATATAAATATCAAATATGTAGACAAAATAAGTTAATTTCCTAATAATATAAAATTTTTTTATTAGATCTTTTCTCTAACTAATTTTTTTATTAGATCTTTTCTCTAACTAATTATAGAAGGAAGTATATTTATATATAAATTAGAAAAACTAAAATACAAATACCTAAGAGTTTTAATGATGTAAATATCAAATAAAGCAGAAAAATATATAGATGGGCTTATATACATGTATAATTAATAGAAAATATATAGACTTCTCAAGACATGCAAATGCAAAACAAATTATTAAATATAAATCCATATCAATAATAATATTAATACAAAAGCATTTTAGATAAATAAAAAGCTCCACTAAATCATTTTATTGAAAATTTAAAACAATTTTACAAGCACTATATTGTTTATTTTTTTCTTTGATATATATTTTAATTAGTTGCTTATACTAGTAAAACTTGTAATAATTATTCATTAACTTCTCTAAAAAAACACCCAGATTTAAAATCTGGGTGTTTTGCTTTAATTATTAGAGTTTGAAAAAAATGCTCCTCCAACAACAATTATTAGGGCTAATACTAATATTAATCTTGTTAAACTCATGTTTTTATCCTCTTTTATAAAATTCAAATTAAAAATGGCCCAGGAAAGCCTAGGCCATTA
Source organism: Peptoniphilus obesi ph1 (assembly GCF_000311865.1). GTDB lineage: Bacteria > Bacillota > Clostridia > Tissierellales > Peptoniphilaceae > Peptoniphilus_E > Peptoniphilus_E obesi. The sequence goes on from NZ_HE978580.1 coordinate 592,286, forward strand.
ATATCATATCTATTAATCTAAAAGATTAATACCATCCTCTTAATTTCATTGCTTCGTCGATAGATTTGATTGCATACATGTAAACTGCTTCTCTTAGAGTTACATTGTAATCATCAGCAAGACCGAATACGCCTTTAACAGCTTTCATCATGTCTGCTTCTTGTTTTTCTTCAACTTCAGCTTCTGTCCAATAGTATCCGTATTGGTTTTGTACCCATTCGTAGTAAGAAACAAGTACTCCACCTGAGTTAGTTAAGATATCAGGAGTAAGTTCTATTCCTTTTTCTTGTAGTACTTTGTCTCCTTCTGGAGTTGTAGGACCATTAGCTGCTTCACAAACTAATTTAGTATTAAGAGTTTTAGCTCTATCTCCAGTAATAACATTTTCAAGAGCTGCTGGTACTATAATGTCATATTCTTTAGTCCAGAATTCTTCTTCAGAAATTCTTTCAGCGCCTGGGAATCCAAGAATTGTTTTATGTTCTTCTTTGTAAGCTAGAAGTTCTTTAAAGTCAATTCCGTTTTCATTATAAAGACCGAAGTTTCCTTCTTTTCTGTCCCATTCAGCTATAGCGCAAACTTTTCCGCCTTGTCTGTAAATGTTTTTAACTGTGAAAGATCCAACGTTACCGAAACCTTGAACAGCTATTCTAGCTTCGTGCATTTCAATGTTAAATCTTTTTGCAGCTTCTCTAACTACTACTGCAACACCAAATCCAGTAGCTTCGTTTCTACCTTCAGATCCGCCAAATGCAACTGGTTTACCTGTGAAAGTACCCATGTCCATTCTGTCGCCATTAAGTTTGAAATATTCATCAGAAAAATAACTCATAACTTTTCCGTTTGTTCCAACGTCTGGTGCAGGAATATCTATTCTTTCTCCAAGGTATTTGTGTAGACCTCTTACATATCCTCTACATAATTGTTCTAATTCGTTTTCAGATAGTTCTGCTGGATCTACAGCTATACCACCTTTACCTCCACCGTATGGAAGTCCAAGAGCTCCACCTTTGAAAGTCATCCAAAGAGAAAGTGCTTTTACTTCATCCATGTTTACTGCTGGATGGAAACGAACTCCACCTTTTGCAGGACCTACTGCATCGTTATGAGCTGATCTATAACCTTTAAAAGTTTTTAAGCTACCATCATCCATTTTAACTGGGATAGTAATTTCAATAACTCTTTTTGGTTCTTTTAATAGTTCATAAACTGCAGGATCTGCGCCTAACTTGTCACAAGCAGCTTTTACTTTTTCTTGGGCTGCTATTAGTGGATTTAAAGTATCTGTCATTATATACACTCCTTTTCTCCATATAAAAATATGGACCAATAAATTAACAATAATTTAACAAAATTGAAACAATTTCATACACCTTGATTATACCAAAGGCATGATGCTTATTCAAGATATCTTATATTTTTTAATACTTATAAATAAGCTATTATACTTAGTTAAAAAATATAACATATTATAAATTTTTATTAGTCTCTACCTATCAAATAATAGGATATTGAAACTAGTAAACCACCTATAATATTACCAATTGTTGCAGTAATTAGATTATGTAATATCATAGCAAATGTTACTTCGTTTGATAAAAGTCTTCCTAGGGCAAATACTGTCATATTAGCAACGCTATGTTCAAAGCCTAAAGCTACGAAAGGTAATATACACCAAACAATCATAATTAACTTCCCTGCTTCACTTTTCATCTTTATACAACACAACACAGCCACACAAACTAGTATGTTACATAGAATTGACTTGAAAATCAAAGGAACTAAAGGAATTTGTCCTTTAGCTAAAGCTAAATTTACTACCGCATCTCCAATTGCTATTCCTTTTGCACCTGTTCCTAGGTATAAAAGAGATATAATCAACGCTCCAACTAAGTTTCCTAAGTATGATAGTGCACATACATTAAAGGCATCTGAACCCTTAATAGCTTTTGTAAAGCTTGCACCTGATAGAGCCATAACATTTCCTGTAAAAAGCTCTGCCCCTGCCATAATTACAAGAGATAGAGCTAAAGAAAATATAAGCCCATTACTAATTTTAACAAAATCAATCTCTAAATTGCCAAAAATTGATATGCTAAGTCCCATAACAAGAACACCCAGACCAATAAAAAATCCTGCAAGTATAGATGCTATAAAATATTTAAATTTTGAGTCTCTATACACAGAATATTTATTAAAACCTGCTGTGCTCAATGCTTCCAATGTTGATTTATACATTCCTTACCACCTTATTTTTTGTCTAGCATATGTTTTTTGTGTCTAATATTGGTCTAAATGATATCGCATCTAATTTGGCGAAAATAAGACCAATCTAATAATATAATAATTAAATTTATTTTTTAAAAAATATTATATTCTCCAAAATCTTTTGTAGAGAAAAATATACAAATAATGCCGGGTCCAGTATGAGTTCCAATAACAGCTCCCATTTGTGTTAGCTTTATGTTTTCTGGATTGATATCGACTTCTTCTAAAATCTTTTCTTTTAATTTTTCAGCAACGTTAATATCATCTCCATAGGTTAAAAATATAGTTTGCTCTTTCCCAAGCTTTTTATAATTTTGAATATATTCATTAACCATATTTTTATATAGGCTTTTTTCTCCCCTTACTTTTTTATAGCTGGTAAGACCCCCATCTTCTTTTCTTACATGAAGTAAAGGGATTATATTAAGTATCTCACCTACTTTAGCAGATGTTGCTGAGAGTCTGCCGCCTCTTACAAGATATTTTAAATCTGTTACTGCAAAATAATGTTCAATGGAAAGTCTAATTTCATCAAGTTTCTCAGCAATATATTCGAAACTTTTACCATCTTTTGCCATTTTCCCAACAATAGAAACAAAAATACCCAAACCATATGAAACAGATTTAGAATCATATACGCAAATTTTTGCATCTTTATATTCTTTTAACACTTCTTCTCTTACATTAACTGCAGTTTGATATGATCCTGAAAGCCCACTACTTAATGCTATATAAATAATTTCATCATTATTTTTAGCATGCTTTGTAAAGCAATCTTTATAATCATATGCCGTAACTTGACTGGTTCTATAGACTTTACCCTCGCTTAAGTCTTCAAAAAGCTTATCGCTTGATAGTTCAGATTTTAAATATTCATTTTCCCCATCATTTATAGGCATATTTAAGATCTCTACATCATATTTTTTTATTAAATCATCTGTTAAATCCATTCCAGTATCAGCTATTATTTTTACTCTCATATGCACTCCATTTTTTATTTGTTAGTATTTTTCCTAAATAGTTTATTAAATAATTCTTGTGTCTTTATTAATTCTTTTGTTGTCATTTCTTGTAGCTTTAAACAAAAATTAATTTGATTCTTTAGTAGGTCAAGGTACATTTCTTCTAAATTTTCTTCAGATTCATAAATAGTTGGTAAACTTGTATCTTTATATTCTGGAGGATCTAGTTCAATTATTAATTCACCCTCAGATCCTTCTTTTATTTGATTTATATATTCTCTATTTCGCTTATTTTCTTTTTTTATTTTCATAAGAGAATTTTCAGCCTTTACAATTTCATATTTTATATCTTGAGCTCTATCTCTTATCCTATCGAATTTATCTTGAATTTTTTTAGACAATTCATCGTCGACTCTTTTTAATAATTCCTGATTATCAAAATATTCATCCAAGTCAGATGCCATACTTGAACAATCAAAAGCCAGTACTTTTATATAGATAAGTGAATCGAATAATTCAGCTTCTTTTTTTACTTCTGCTAGTAGAAATTTATCGTCTACTTTTATCAATAAAACATCGCAAGCTTTTAGTCCTTTAATATTTTCTATAAATAGACTAGCATCTTCCATATTAAAGATGTTTGCTTTTACCAGCTCTTCCTTATAACTTGTAAAATCATCTATCTTATTTTCTAGGTCCTTGTCTATACACAAGATTCCTTTTTCAATAATAGTTTTATAGTCATTATTTCTATCTAGATTTAATGTATATAACATACTAACCCTTCTTAAAGACCTCTCATGAAATCAGGTCTGAAATTCTTCTTTTCTAACGTATCGTCTATGAGATCGATTAAATTTTGTCTATCTTTATTTAAAGTTCCTTTTAAAGCTACATAATTAGATGCGTGATTTGATCTAAATATAGTTCCTTCAGAATCAACATTTTCTAAAAATAATTTCATTTCATATAATATTTCTTCTGCATTTGGCATCTTAAACTTTCCACTTACATAATCATCATATATTGGTGCATTATGGTAAATCCTCATTGTTAAATACGAAACATAGTCTGGTTTTGTCGCTGTTATAAGTTTAGCTGTATTTATAGCATTTTGTTGTAATTTATCAATTCCACCAAGACCTGCAATTATTGTAACTGAGCTTAGAAATCCAACTTCCTTGCACTTTTTCATAGCATCTACATAATCTTTTACTGTAAGTCCTTTTTTGATATCTTTTAGAATTTCTTCGTCTCCACTTTCAAAACCTATATAAAGCATTTTTAACCCTCGGTCATATAGGGATTTAAGTTCTTCAACACTTTTTCTATTTATATCAGCAGCTGTTGCATATGATGAAATTCTTTCAACATTTGGAAAGTTCTCATTTATATAATCTAATAGTCTGATTAAATGTTCTGTTTTTAAAACTAGAGCATCTCCATCTGCTATAAAAATTCTTTTAATACGCGGAAAATATTCTCTTAAATCTTCCAAGTCTGCAATTATGTCATCTATATCTCTTACTATAAATGGTTCTCCCTTATACATATAGCAAAAAGTGCAATTATTATGTGAACATCCAATTGTGGCTTGTATAATTAAAGATGAAGCCTCACTTGGAGGCCTGTAAACATTTCCGTAATATTTCAAATCTTTTTCCCCCTAATATTCTTTCCATGCTTTTCAAGAAGTTCTTCTTTTAATTTCCATAGGTCATAAGAAAGATCGACAATATATTCTTGTGGTTTTACTAATCTTCTCATTTCATCCCATAGTGTAGTAAGTTCTTCTTGTGCATATTTTCTTATTGTTTCTATGTCTGGTAAATCATAAACAAGTTTACCCTTATCATAAATTCTATGAAGTAATGGTTTTACTTTGTAATTTCTTAAAGTTTGTCTTTTCCATGTATAAACCGGATGGAAAATTTCATATTCTTTACTTTCATCTATTTTTTCATCATGCAAAGTAACAAGGTCAGCTATAGCTTTATTATTATCTTTGTCATAGAATCTATAGACTTGTTTAAAGCCTGGTGTGGTGATTTTTGAAACATTATCAGATATTTTAATCTTAGCTTCAACTTCACCATTTTCTTTTTCTATTGCTACTAATTTATAAACTCCACCAAAAACTGGAGAACTTTTTGAAGTGATTAATCTTTCACCAACACCAAAAGCATCTACCTTTGCACCTTGGCTTAATAATTCTTTTATAGTAAATTCATCAAGCGAATTTGACGCCATTATTAATGCATCTTCATATCCAGCTTCATCTAGCATTTTTCGAGCTTCTTTTGTTAGATATGCTATATCTCCAGAATCAATTCTTATTCCCTTAGGTCTATATCCTTTTGGCTTTAATACTTCATCAAATACTTTTATAGCATTTGGAATACCTTCTTTTAGTGTGTCATAAGTATCAACTAATAACAAGCAATTATCAGGATAACATTCTGCATAGGTCTTAAATGCTTCATATTCATTATCAAATAACTGAACCCAAGAGTGAGCCATAGTTCCCAAAGCCGGTACACCATATAATTTTTCAGCTAATGTATTTGCTGATCCGTTACATCCACCTATATAGGCCGCTCTTGCTCCGAGATTTGCTCCAGTATAACCTTGAGCTCTTCTTGATCCAAATTCTGTTACTCCTCTTCCATCAGCTGCATAACATATTCTTTCAGCTTTTGTTGCAACCATTGATTGGTGGTTTATTGTAAGTAAAAGCATAGTTTCTATCATTTGAGCTTGAATTATAGGGCCCCTCACTACAACAATAGGTTCTCCTGGATAGGCTATTGTTCCCTCTTTCATAGCCCATACATCACATTCGAATTTAAAATTTTTTAAATATTCAAGATATTCTTCATCAAATATTCCCTTAGTTCTTAAAAAATCTATATCTGATTGATCAAAAGAAAGGTTTTCAAAATATTCAACAAGCTGTTCAAGTCCTGCAATTATTGCATAAGTAGCATCATCGGGCACTGTCCTGTAGAACATATCAAAATAAACTATTTGATCCTTATAGCCACTTTTAAAAAAACCATTACTCATAGCAAATTCATAAAAATCGCAAAGAAGAGATAGGTTTTCTTTTCTATTTTCGTCCATTATTGGCCTCCTTATTGGCATATATTATATAATTTATTACTATAACTTTCAATAAAGCCACCTAATAAAAAAGTTGCCCCTACGGCGACTGTTTTTTTACCTTTTTATTTCCTCAATTTTTAAAAACAAAAAATTAAAGACAAATAAATTTTAATTGAATTAAATTTAAATTTTTTTTGAATAAAAAATTATTTTTGTTAAGAAAACTTAAAAATCCTATATTATAATTATTTCGATAATTATTATCAATTAGCATTGTGCTAATGAAATTTTAATTTAAATAAAAGAGGTGTTATATTTTGAAATTATATAAAAAATTATTTTCCTACATGCCTGAAAGAAAGGCTCACGGTTTTCTTGCAGCCTTTCTCACTTTCGTAGGAATATTATCTGTTTTTTATGCTTACTATTTAATTTGGATCTTGTTAAAAAATATTTTTACAGGAGAAAATTTAAGTGATGGAAAAAATCTTGCAATAAAAATTTTACTTTTGTTTGTTGCCTATGGCCTTTTATATTTTTTAGGAACATGGATGAGTCACTTGGCAGGTTTTAGACTTGAAACACGACTTCGTGAAAAAGGTATAGTCCATCTTCTAAAGGCGTCAAATACTTTTTTTGACCTACATAATTCTGGAGAAGTTAGAAAAATAATAGACAATAATGTGGAGCAAACTCACATGATTGTAGCTCATTTAATTCCTGATCAAACAGCGGCTTTTCTAACTCCAATACTAATGCTTATCTTAACCTTTGTAATGGATTTATACCTTGGAATATTTTTTACTGCCATTGTCCTAATAAGTTTAGTCCTTCTAAAAAATATGATGGGCGACCAATCTTTTATGAAATTATACATGGATAAGCTTGATGAAATGAATGCCGGTGCAGTTGAATATGTTAGAGCTATGCCTGTTGTAAAAATTTTCAATGCTCCCCTTATTGGATTCAAAAAACTTTATGATTCAATAATTGTTTATAAGGACATGGTCTACAAATATTCTATGTCTTGTAGAATTCCCTATGTCCTATTCCAATGGATATTAAATATTTTTATAATAACTCCAATTTTTCTTGGAATCTTTATGGTTAATAGGGGAGCTGATCCTAGTCTTTGGGCAGCAAAAATTTTATTTTTTACTTTATTCATGGGGATATTCTTTTCTAACACAATGAAAATTATGTATGTATCTATGTATATCTTCCAGGCAAATTCTGCTGTGGATAATCTTGAAAATTTATTCAAGGAGATGAAGGCGAAGGAAATAGAATTTGGAAGCCAAAGAGAATTTTTAAACAAGAATATTGAATTTAAAAATGTCGACTTCTCTTATGACGGAGAAAATAAAATTTTAGATAATTTCTCTTTGAGTCTTGAGGAAGATAAGGTCTATGCCTTAGTGGGCAGTTCAGGCTCAGGTAAATCAACTATTGCAAAATTAATTTCTGGTCTATACCCTGTCGACTCAGGAGAAATTTTAATTGGCAACAAAAACATTTCTTCTTATGACAAGGAAAGTCTTATGAAAAATATAGGAATTGTTTTTCAAAACCCACAACTCTTCCAAGGAATTTCCATATTTGAAAATGTTAAGCTTGGAAAAAGTGATGCCGCTGATGAAGAAGTTTTTAGAGCATTAAAACTTGCAAGGTGTGATGAATTCATAGACAAATTTAAAGATAGATATGATGCAATTATTGGTGCAGAAGGAATAAATTTATCTGGTGGAGAAAAGCAAAGAATTTCCATTGCAAGGATATTTTTAAAGAATCCAAAGATAATTATCTTGGACGAAGCCTCTGCAGCTGCTGATCCTGAAAATGAATATGAATTGCAAATTGCCTTTAAAGAACTTATTAAAAATAGAACTACTATCATGATTGCTCACAGACTTTCATCAATCCGTGGAGTGGACGAAATACTTTTAATCGATGATGGCAAAGTTATTGAAAGAGGAAGTCATGATGAACTCATGAAAAAAGATGGTGCTTATAAGAAATTTATCGAGATTTACAATAAGGCTAATGAATGGAGGGTTGACTAATGAAAAATTATTTAAAAAATAGGTTTGGACTCACAGACAAAGGTGCAGAGGGTGCTGTAGTTGCAATAAGATACTCCACCCTAAAAAGCTTATCTTACATGCTTCCAATGTTTCTTTTGATGTATGTAATGCAGGGACTATTAGCTTTGGGAAATTTTAACCTAAAAATTTCTATTCTTGTCTATGTAATAATTGCCCTTCTCATGATTTTTGTAATTAATAGGGACTACATTACAACTTACAACGAAACCTATAAGGAATCTGCAAATCTTAGGATAGAAATTTCTGAAATAATAAAGGACTTACCACTTAGTTTTTATTCGAGAAAAGATCTAACAGACCTTTCTCAAACAATAATGAAGGATGTAGAGACAATTGAACATGCCCTTTCTCATGCAGTTCCAGGTTTTTATGGATTTATAATAAATCTAATAATTGTTTCAATTCTACTATTGATTGGAAATTTAAAACTCGGCCTTGCAGTTATAATTCCAATTTATCTTTCAGCGGTTATGAACTTACTCTCAAGTAAAATTCAAAAAAATGCAACAAATTCTTACTACAAAGAGCAAAGAAAGTCTTCAAAAATGTTTCAAGAGCTTATCGATTTATCTACAGAAATCAAATCCTATAATTTGACTAGTGAAAAAGAAAAAGATGGAATTGATTTTGTTAAATCCTTGGAGAAAAAACATATTAAATCTGAAGTAGGTCAAGTTGTACCAATAGTTTCAGCGACTGTGATTGCAAATTTATCCCTTGCCCTTGCAATTTATGTTGGCTTAGAAAGTTTAATGAGTGGAGAAATAAATATTTTATACTTTGCAGGATACTTATTTGCTTCAGCAAGATTAATTGATGGAGTCGCTGCCTTCAACCAATTTTATGGAGAATTAATGTATATTGATGCTCCAGTTGAAAAAATAAAGGCTCTTAGAAATGAGAAAATCCAAAAAGGTAATAGAGAAAATTTGAAGTCTTTCGATGTTTCTTGCAATGAAGTTTCCTTCTCTTATCTTGATGATAAAAAAGTCATCGACAATGTTTCTTTTAAGGCAATGCAAGGAAAAACTACAGCACTAGTTGGCCCATCTGGTTGTGGAAAATCTACACTAATAAAATTAGTAGCAAGGCTCTATGACTACGACTCTGGAAAAATTTTAATTGACGATAAGGAAATTAAAAACATTCACACAGAAGACTTATTCAAACATATTTCCATGGTTTTCCAAGATGTAATACTATTCAACGGATCTGTTATGGAAAATATTAGGCTGGGTAGGTCAAGTGCAAGCGACGAAGAAGTGCTTGAAGCAGCAAAACTTGCCAACTGCGATAACTTTGTAAATAAGCTTCCAAATGGATATCAAACAGAAATTGGTGAAAATGGTTCAAATTTATCTGGCGGAGAAAGACAAAGAATTTCAATAGCAAGAGCCTTTCTAAAAAATGCCGATATTATTCTTTTAGATGAAATTGCCGCATCACTTGATGTAGAAAATGAAAAGTATATACAAGAATCAATTAATAAACTTACTAAAAATAAAACTGTGATTATTATTTCTCACAGGATGAAATCAATAGAAAATGTAGATCAAATCATCGTAATGGATGATGGAAAAATCGAAGACTTTGGAAAACATGAAGAACTTTTAAAAACAAGCAAGACTTATAAAAAGATGATTGAGTCATCAAAGAAGTCTGAAGAATTTATATATTAGGAGGTGATAAAATGAAAAAATTTGGAATTCGAGATTTAGTAAATGCTGGCGTGTTTTCACTTTTAACTGTAATGGCAACTTGGTGTGGAGGTATGATAGGTTTTATACCTGTGCTAATGCCCCTGGTTCCCTTTGCTTGTGGTTTAGTTTCTGGGCCAGTTTTTATGCTTTATTCAACTAAAATTAATAAGTTTGGCATGATCTTTATAATGGGAATAATTTTTGGACTTGTATTTTCAATGTCAGGCCATGGGCTTATAGTTCTTCCTGCCATAATTGTCTTGTCCTTAATTTGTGAGATGATATTAAAAAATGGTGGTTACAAGTCAATAAAAACTGCAAGACTAACTTACACAGTCTTTATGATTTTTGCAGCTGCAAATTTAATACCAATTTATTTTGCTAGAGATTCTTTTGTACAATCTTTAATCGATCAAGATTATGGAGCTGAATATGCAGAAAAATTGCTATCTGTTATGCCAAATTGGTCCTTTATACCTGTAGTTCTATTAGGTATGTTAGGTGGATATATAGGCTGCTCAATAGGAATTAAAATCTTAAATAAACACTTTAAAAAAGCAGGAATGGTTTAATGAATATTGATTTTAGAACAAAAATATTTTTAACAAATGTAATAGGAATATCAGCAATAGAAGGTTCTGTCGGTCGAAAATATTATTATATTGGAATTCTTATAGCGATATTTCCCTATTTACTTGCACTATTTGATAGAAAGTGGTCCCTTTTAA
>NZ_HE978580.1:604358-607242 GCF_000311865.1 Peptoniphilus obesi ph1
TAATTAAGGGACTCTTCTATACTTTTGTGGCAATCATAGTTCAAAGATTATTATTATTTACTCTTCCACAAAATTTTTGGACAATGATTTTAAACCTATATGTAGGAATAATTATAAGAGTTCTGCCCGGGGTTATGATGGGTTACTATGCCATATCTACCACAAAAATGAGTGATCTTGTTTATTCCTTAAAAAAATTGAAATTACCAAACTTTTTGATTATTCCAGTTTCTGTAATGTTTAGATTTTTCTATTCAATAAAAGAAGATTACCAGAAAATAAATGAGGCTATGTATATGCATGGACTCACTATGAAAAATTTTTTCAAAGAGCCAACAAAAATTTTAGAATATAAATTTGTTCCTCTTTTAATGATTACATCTCAAACTGCTGATAATGTTGCAATATCAGCTATGACAAGAGGTATGAGAATTGAAGACAAGAGATCATCTATTTCAAATGCAAGATTAAAGTTACAAGATTATATTTTAATAGCCTTCGGAATTTTTATAATTATTTTATTTATAAAGGTGAAACTATGTTAGAATTTAAAAACTTTTCTTTAGCCTATGAAAATTATGAGGGTAAAGAAAATAAAATATTTGATAATATAAATCTGTCCTTTGAAAAAGGAAGCATAAACGTAATAAGTGGGGAGTCCGGTTCTGGCAAGTCCTCTTTTATAAAAATAATCAATGGAATAATTCCAGAGATTAATAATGCCAAAATTTCGGGTCAAGTTCTATTTGATGGGAAAAATTTATTTGACGAAAACATAACAGATAGGAGTCAATACATTTCCACAGTTTTTCAAAATCCTAAAAACCAATTTTATTGCATAAATTCAAGCGATGAAATTGCCTTTGCCCTTGAAAATAGAAATGTAAAAAGAGATGAAATCCTAAGAAAAATTGATTACTACACAAAACTTCTAGAAACGGACAAATTACTTGATAGGGACCTCTTAAAATTATCAGGTGGAGAGAAACAACTTGTAGCAATTACATCTGTTGCCCTAATGGACAATGAAATTTATATTTTTGACGAGCCTTCTGCTTCTCTTGATAATAATTCAATTGAAAAACTAAAAAATATTATTAAAGTTTTACAAGAAAAGAAAAAAATTATAATCATTGCAGAGCATAGACTTTATTACTTAAAAGATATACTAGATAAGCTTTTTATTATTGAAGATAAAAAAATAAATTCTTATAAAAGAGAAGAAATTAATGAGGCTTTTATAAAATCCCATAAGCTAAGAACTATTAATGAAATAAAAAAGGAAGACTTAAACAAGCTAAAATACATAAAAAAATCTTTTTTTGATAAAAATTATGACGACAAAAAGATAATACAGTGCAAAAATTTTTATTGTAAATACAAAGAAAATGAAAATGTGATTTTTGACTTTAATATTTCCTTTGATAGCGGTATATATTTTTTGATTGGAGAAAACGGAATAGGAAAAACTTCTTTTATAAGAAACCTTTGTGGCCTTAACAAAAAACAAAAAGGCGATTTATATTATGAATCTGAGAAGATAAAGAGAAGCTATGAAAAGATTTCTCTGGTCATGCAAGATGTGAATTATCAATTATTTACCGACTCAGTCTATTCTGAAATTTCAATAGTATCCGAAGATAAAGAATTGAAGGAAAAAATTTTGCACGAACTCGGACTTTGGGATAAAAGAGAAAGCCATCCCCAATCCTTGTCTGGCGGAGAAAAACAAAGACTTGCCCTCGGCCTAGCTCTTACTAGCCAGAAGAAAATAATTTTATTAGATGAACCCACATCTGGTTTATGCTTAAAGAACATGAAAAAATTAATAGGATTCTTAAAAGAAATGAAAAAGCAAAATAAAACAATTATAATAATTACGCATGATTATGAATTTATTAAAAGTGCAGATGAAAATATTTTGGAGTTTGTAAATGAAAAATAGCAGTGATTTATCCTCATGGGATTTTAAAGTTTTAGAAGATAATGATGAATTTATAGAGTATCAAGGTATAGAACATCCTAAAAATAAAATGAAAGCATATAAACTTTTCCCCGGTCTTATGCTTATGTATATTGACTTAAAAGAAAAATATCAAGTTCAAGCCTCTGATAGTAAAGGACGAAAGGGTTATAGAATTTCCTATTGTTATGAAGGTAATTATTTTACCTATATTAATGATACAAAAATTTTAATAACTAGAGAGATTTTTATTGGAAAAGCTCTTCCTTATGCAAAAGAATCTCATACCACAAAGGATCGAGTTCAAGCTTTTAACTTCTTTATTTTTGAAAAAAGCATAGATAAAAATTCATTTTACGGAAAAATTTTAGTGAAATTTTTGGAAAAAATAAATTCAATAAAGGATATGGGTTTTGTATATAAAAATGAAACTTTAATTCAAAGTGCCAATGATTTAATACTTGCACTAAAAAATGGAGATATCTTAAAAATTTCTATAAAAGCACTAGATTTAATTTACGACATCACAATGGAAAAAACTTCAGAAATAAGAAAATCATACCACAAGGAAAAAAATAGCGAGAAAATTATTTTAATCGAAGAATTTATAAAAGAAAATTTAGATAAAAATATTAATCTGGATATGCTTTCCAAAAAGTTTGAGATTTCTAAATCAAACTTAAATAATAAATTCATTAGAAAATTTCAGTACACTCCTATAAAATACTTAAATAATTTGAGGATGATGAGGGCAGAGGAAATTTTAATGACTACGAATAAAAATATAACAGAAATTTCTATGGAACTTGGTTTAAACAATCCATCAAATTTCACGAGATCCTTTAAAAATTTTACAGGTTTAAGTCCAAGTGAATACAGAAAAAAAAGACACCTCTAGGGTGTCTTAATTTTTTGTATTTT
>NZ_HE978580.1:607979-813424 GCF_000311865.1 Peptoniphilus obesi ph1
AGTAGGATGTGTTCTCTTGTTTGTGGCATTGGTCCGTCTGCTGCTGATACTACTAGGATTGCTCCGTCCATTTGTGCTGCTCCTGTGATCATGTTTTTTACATAGTCAGCGTGTCCTGGGCAGTCTACGTGTGCGTAGTGACGGTTTGGTGTTTCATATTCTACGTGTGATGTTGAGATTGTGATTCCTCTTTCTCTTTCTTCTGGTGCTTTATCTATGTGTGCGTAGTCTATGAATTCTCCTCCACCGTATCTTTTGTTTAATACTAGTGTTATTGCTGCTGTTGTTGTTGTTTTACCGTGGTCTACGTGACCGATTGTTCCTATGTTTACGTGTGGTTTATTTCTTTCAAATTTTTGCTTTGCCATGAATTTCCTCCTACAAATCTTTAAATTAACTACATGATACAATACTAACTGTATAAAATCAACATTTAGCTATCTTTATTACACATTAATTATACATCTTTTTAAAAATGATTTCTATATAGCTTCCTTTTCTCCAATTGCATCTATTTTTTTATAGGCAAAATTTATTAAATTATGTCTACAATAAATATAATCTGCAATTTCTGATATAGGATAGGCTAACCAAACTGCATTTAGATTTCCTGTTTTTGACATTAAATAAGCAACTGGAAGCAGGGCAACGATTTGCCTAATTATCGAAGCATTTAAAGATAAAACTCCATTTCCAAGTCCTTGAAAAACAGCTGATGCTACCAAATTATGACCTGCTACTAAATAAACAAGAGAAATCATTCTTAGTGCAACAACCCCTATCTCTAAAAGTTCATCCGATGCATTAAATATCTTCAATAATTCTTCTGGAAATACTTGCAAGGCAAAAAATCCTATCATCATTATTAAAGTCGCAAATTTAATCGAAAAGTCTATTGTTTCTTTTGCCCTATCCTTATAGCCAGCTCCATAATTATAGGCAATAACTGGAACTACTACATTGTTTAGTGCAAAGATTGGTAAAAATATAAAAGACCTGATTTTAAAATATGCCCCCAGCGCTGCAACAGCTGTAGATGAAAAACCTATCAAAATAAAATTCATAATATAAATTGTTAAAGATGTAACTGCTATTAGGACGAAACTTGGAAATCCAACCCTATATATTTCTTTTATGATTGGGAAATTAGGTTTTAAGCTTGATATTTTAATATCATCATTAAACTTATATTGTAAAAATATACATAAAAAAGTAGCTATAGCTTGGGCAATAACTGTTGCAATAGCCGCACCCGCAACTCCAAGTTTTGGCATTCCAAAATATCCAAATATTAAAATAGGATCTAAAATCATATTTAAAATCATGCCACAAGATTGGGTTATCATTGTATAGTAAGTTTTCCCAACTGATTGGAAAATTTTTTCCAAGGTTAGTTGCATAAAAGATCCAAAGGAAAAAATTGTCACTATCGATATGTACTGAACTCCATATTCAATTATTTGAGGATCATCGGTTTGTGTTTTTAAAAACAATCTTGGAAAAAATAATCCAAAAATTAAAAATAAACTGTAGTGAAAAATTCCAAGTAAGAGACCATTTTCTGCAGATTGATTGGCCTGTTCAAAATTCTTTTCTCCTAAAGACCTGGACAAAAGGGCATTTATACCAACAGCTGTACCAACAGCAAGTCCACTCATTAAATATTGAATTGGATAAGCAAGAGAGACTGCGGCAAAAGCATCTTCTCCTATCTTCGATACAAAATACGAGTCAACAACATTATACAATGCTTGAACAAGCATTGATGCAATCATGGGTAAACTCATTCCTATGACAAGTGATTTTATGTTTTTTGTACCCATCTTGTTTTCTTTCAAGTTAAAACCCCCCTCTTCCATAAAACTACTATAATACAGTAACTTGTGATAATCAATTAAAGAATAAAAGTACAAAGGCCCTAGAGTATTTTAGGGCCTAATGTCTAAAATTAATTATTATTTATTTTTAAATTATAAAAGAGTTACTTCTTCTTTATCTGCATCAACAATAATATGTTCTGCTTCTTTTATATCTTCATAAAATGATTTATCTAATTTATCTACCATGGGTATTTCAAAAAGTATGGCAGCTGTTACTAAAACTGTATCAGGATTTTCAACTATCATAGCCTTTGGTTGATTATTGTTTTTCATAAGTTGGAATAATCCATCTGCTTGAACAACACTTGACCCTTTACCTCCAGGAAATACTAAAATCTTATTAGCAATTATTTTTCCCTCTAAATCATGACCTCTTTCTATAAACTTCCCAGTTTTAGGATCAATTAAATAAAACATAATATCATCTTTTGAAATTACAAATTCACCTTCTGCTCTACCTTCAGAAATTTTATGACATTTATAAACTTTACTCATTATTTGACCCTCCCTGTTACTGCTCCTTCAATGCAGGTATCTAAATCTCGAATTACAAAATCTATTCCTCTTCTCTTTGGATAATAAGCACACTTAGGCGATTCTGTAAGTCCAACTTTTCCTTTAATAAATTTCCAACATGGTTGATCTGGACAAGTTGATGGAACAATATGAGCTCCAAGACTTTCAAGTTTTTCATCAATTCCCATAAGTTCTGCCATTTCTTTTACATGAGATGAAGTTAGTATATACATTTCTTTTTCAAGTTTTCGTCCATTAATTTTATTATTTATGTAGATACATTCATTTATAGTAAAGTGAGGGCAACCAAACATAACAAAATCAATTTCCCTATCTCCTTCAAGAGATATTGTTTCTAAGATTTCATCAAAGTCTTCATTTGTAATAGTAACTTTTCTTTCAGGTTCTTTTCCTCCAAAAGCAGTTTCAATATCTTTTGCTTCAGGAGTAACCCCAACAATATGATACATATCATAAGCTCCAGATGTATTTAATTGAGCCCCTAAATTTCTAAAAGCTTCTGGACTTATATGTTTTGGAAGTCCAGTAAAAACTGGTATGCCATGTCCAATTTTCTTACCACACATGCCAAGCATATGGTAACAATAATCATTTTTCATATCTGCTTTTACATCTACTAAAATATTTCCCTTCCTATTTTCATCGAATAATAAACCATATTCTGGAACATAACCTGTGATAGCTGCAAATAAAGCTGAGTTTGCTCCTTCTCTATTTGATCTTGCTCCCCATACTGCATTTACATAAGGAGTAGCACTTGATTCAGAAAAGGCAACAACTTCTCCAAAATTTGGAACGTTTGTATCTATGTAAGGCGTGCAATTGTAAGTTAAAATTGCTCCAAGTTTTTTATAAGCATTGTGAGTTCTTTCCATCATCTTATAATCTTCATCACTTACTAAATTTCTTGATTTAAAATAATCTAAACACCAGCCTGGATTTACTGTAGGAGCAATTCTACATTTTGCACCCATATCAACCATCTTTTCAGCAAGCCAAAGGTCTGCATCTTGATTAGAAAGTGCAACGTGGGCTCTAGTAATTGGCACCATTCTCTTTGCCCCGAATGATTCTCCAATAGCAATTTGAATTTTTATTGCAAGTTGTGCCCCAGGACCATATTTCCCATCTAAAATATTTTGTTGATCTTGATTTAATTTCATAATAACACCTTCCTAAAAAACTTTGACTAAAGTATCCCTACTAGCTTTAATATTTATTTACCCAAAATTAAACATTAAAGTAGTATTGAATTAAAGTATTAAGTATTTTTTATCATAAATAAAATAATCTTGAGCAATAAACTTTAATCTGCTATACTTAGATAGATTTAGATACAAAATTTGCTGACGTAGCTCAGTAGGTAGAGCACTACATTGGTAATGTAGAGGTCACGGGTTCAATTCCCGTCGTTAGCTCCATTTAAAAACAGCTAGGTAAAATAACCTGGCTGTTTTTTATTTTTAATCTTGTAATTGATGTTTATTATTGTTGGGTATAAATATTAAACAAAGGAGGAAATTTTATGAAAAATAAATTATTTTTTACTGTATTTTTATCTTTTCTTCTGCTTTTTTCACTTCCAGTAGATGCAAGTAGTCAAACTGATGCAGAGGTTATAAGACTTAAGAAAATATTTGATATCGGCGATGAGTTTGATAATTTTGATGTATCAAAATCTAGTAATCCAGATAATTTTAAATCTATATCATATGAATGGTCTAACAAGGACTCTGATATTTTAGTCACAACTGATGATAAGGGCAATATTTTTACATTTAGCAAATATACATACACGGATAGTAAGGGACCTGCCATTCTTAAAAACAAGGAAGATATTATAAAAGTTTGTAATGATTTTTTAGATAAGATAGATCCTAATTTATCTAAAAAATATGAACTTGCTAGTATTAGAATCAACTTTAAAGAATCCGTTGCTTTCCTTTCTTTCGATAGGACAGTAAATGGTTTGGAAGTAATAAATGATAATATTAACATGCAAGTTGACCTAGCAAATAAGAGTGTCTACCAATTTACTAGGACTTACTCCAGCGAAATTTTTAAAGATAATCTATTTCCAAATCCTAAGGAAGTAAAATCTAAAGAAGATGCTCTTAAAAAAATCAACAAGGAAAGACCTTTTTATTTAAGCTATTTAGTAGTAGATAAGGATAAAGAAAAAGAAGTTATCCCTGTTTATAGTCAATTGAATGACTTCTTTGCTTTAGATGGAATAAAGCTTAATTTTATTGATAGTCTAGACAATTATGGTGATTATAAAGAAGAAGAAGCTAAGGACTATGCAGGAGCAGAAGTTGAAAAAGCTCTGAGCCCTGTTGAAGAAAAAGAAATTGGTAAAATAAAGGGCGTAAAATCTTTAGATGATGCAAAAAAATTTATAAGTAAAAACTTTGATATTAAAGGATGCAAGATAGTAGAAGAATCTTTATCTAAAAATTATAAAGATGATTATGCTTATTTTATAACTTATGAATCTGATGATTATTCTAAGCGTTTTATATTAGATGCAAAAGATTTAAATCTTTTATCCTATTCTTACTTTAGATATTCTGATGATAAAAAATCTGATTTAAAAACTGATGATGCTATTGCTATTGCAAAAAATTTTATAGAAAAATTTAATAAAAATAAGGACATAGATTTAGAAAATCCTTTCATCGAAAAATCAGACTATGCAACTGACATTAGATTTTACTTAAAGAAAAACGATCACTATGTTTACAATAATTATCTTAATATCACAATTTCAAATTCAGATAAGATAGTTACTTCTTATGGTTTAAATGTGGATGATATAAAGTTTGAAAAGATGTCCAAAGACTTGATAGATAAAAATAAGGCAAATGAAATTGTTAAAGAAAATTTAAAACTTGTTTATGCTTATGTTAAAGATGAGGTTAAACTTCTTTACCTATTTGATGACAATGATGATCTAAAAATAAATGCTAAAGATGGCAACTTAATTAATGACCAAGGCAAGACTTTTATCAACAAAGATATATCTTATAAAAATATAGATGATTCCAAGTATAAGGATGAAATTTTGTATTTAACTTCTCTTGATATAGGTCTTCCAGGAGATAAGGATTTAAAAGAAAAAATTAGTGTTGTTGATTATATCTATTTACTAAACTGCCTATCAAATCCTGTCCCTTATGATAAGGATGGCTTAAAAGATTCTATTAATTATTATGAATTTGAAGATTTAAATAAGGAAAAAGTGGATAATAATCTATTAAGAGCAGATGCTGTTAAGTGGCTTATGAATCAAAATTCTTATAGAAATTTAAAAGATGTCAAAGATGTTTTTGATTCTTCTGTATTTAAAGATTCATCTAGTATTCCAAAAGAATACAAGGCTTACTACTATATAGCAAAAGGACTTGCTATATATGATTATGACAAGGCATCTCCTAAAGAAAATGTATCAATTGAAGAAGCGCTACATTTTATATATAAATCCTTATAAATTTAAAATAAAAAAGACAGGTTAAAGGCTTATTTAATTTGGGATTTTAGAAAACTGATTTAGGGGGTCTTTAAGTGAAAAAGCCTATGAGTTTAAATTCATAGGCTTTTTTATTTGGGAGTATTGTTGATATTGGGAATATTTTTAAGTTATAGATACACGCACCTTGGTCTAATTGTGAATGCCAAAAGGGAGCTTAAATGTCTACTATATTGTCTAGGCACATCAAAAATTCACACACTTTGATAAAATATAGAAAGGAGTTACTAATGCCATTTGAAATAGTGAGAAACAACATAGTAAATATAGAAGTGGATGCAATTGTAAATACGGCAAACCCTAAGCCTATAGTAGGTGGTGGAGTAGATAGTGAGATTCACAAAGGTGCAGGGTCGGAGCTTCTCATTGCAAGAAAGAAAATCGGCGACATACCCTTTGGCAAAGCCTTTATTACGTCTGCATATAATTTAAAGGCAAAATATGTAATCCATACTTCAACTCCATCCTGGAAAGGCGGATATAAAGGGGAAGGAGAAATACTTTCAGCCTGCATTAAAAACTCTTTAAACTTGGCAAAAGAAAAGGGCTGCGACTCCATAGCCATGCCTTTAATCGGAACAGGAAGCTGTGGTTATCCAAATGACTTGGTGCTTAAAATTGTCATTAAAGAAGTGAGCGAATTTTTATTAAAAAACGAAATGCACATCTACCTTGCAGTCTTTTCAAAAGACGCCTTTTCATTGTCAAAAAAACTCTTTCAGTCGGTAAAAGAATATATTTCAGAAAACTACGTGGAAGAAAAAATAAATGAAGAATACATAGGCTCATTTTATAGAAAATATAATTTTGAGGCTGACAAGATGGCACCCCTTATACAAGATAGTGAAAGTATAGAGGACATTTTAAAAAATTTGGACGAAGGATTCTCTAAAACCTTATTAAGACTCATAGACAAGTCCGGCAAGACGGATCCTGAAGTTTATAAAAAGGCAAATATTGACAGAAAGCTTTTTTCCAAAATCAAAAACAATCCCGACTATCGCCCCTCAAAGACCACAGCAATAGCCTTTGCCTTGGCATTGGAACTGAATAAGGATGGGATGGAAGATTTAATAGGAAAAGCAGGCTATGCCCTCACAAGAAGTAGCAAGTTTGACGTAATAATTGAGTATTTTATTGAAAGAAAAAATTACAACATCTTTGAAATAAATGAAACCTTATTTGCCTTTGACCAACCTTTAATTGGAGGATAAACGTCGCCTTGGAAGTGACCTAAATGTCTTCTTGTTTTTTTACAATATAGTAAAAGAAAGAGGGGATAAAAATGATAGAACTTGTATTTATATTAGATAAGAGTGGCTCAATGGAAGGCTTGGAAAAGGACACAATAGGTGGATTTAACTCCATGATCAAAAGGCAAAAAAAAGAAGCAGGAGAAGCCTATGTCTCCACAATATTATTTAACGAAGAAAGTAAAGTGATACACGACAGAGTGTCCATAAAAGACCTACCAAAGCTAACAGAGGAAGAATACTATGTAGAAGGCTGCACCGCACTACTTGATGCAGTGGGAAGAGCCATAAAACACATAGGAAACATTCACAAGTATGCTCGCAAAGAAGATGTGCCAGATAAGACATTATTTGTAATCACCACAGACGGTATGGAAAATGCCAGCAGAA
The DNA here is from genome assembly GCF_000311865.1 of Peptoniphilus obesi ph1. GTDB lineage: Bacteria > Bacillota > Clostridia > Tissierellales > Peptoniphilaceae > Peptoniphilus_E > Peptoniphilus_E obesi. The sequence goes on from NZ_HE978580.1 coordinate 615,569, forward strand.
GGTACGGTTACAGAGAAGTAAAAAGACTAATCACCAAGCAAAGAGAGAAATATGGCTGGGAATTTATCTTCTTAGGCGCAAACATAGACGCAGAAGGAGAGGGAGAAAAATTTGGCATAAGAAAAGAAATGGCGGTAAACTATCACAGCGACGAAAAAGGCACAGAACTAAACTACAGAGTCATAGGCGATGCCATAAGCTATGTAAGAAGAAACAAAGGAAGAGTTGACAAACACTGGAAGGACGAAATCATAGAAGACTACGAAAATAGAAATGGCAAAAGACAAAAATAATTAAAGACCTGTTCTGTTATTGGGAAACTTGTTAAAGGGGATAGACGCAAGTCTAAATACTTGTGTCTATCCCCTTTAATATAAAATAGAACTTTAAATAAGGCTTAATATACTTCCTTTTAGTCCTAAATTAGTATCTATCTAAGCTTTTACCTTCCCCAGCAAGGATTATAACTTACATAAGTCTTCTTATAATTAAAGACTTGATAATAAAATACTATGACGCCAATTACTCTATAAATAAGGACAAAATTTTTTATAAAGTTTTTAATGAAGATATTAAAAAATCCTGTGACACAATACTTAATATCCTAAAATAAAAACCCATAACCTGTCCTTTTTATTTGCCTATTTTTTTAAGTTCTATATCTAATCTTTCTAATGCCTCTTCTATAGTTTTTTTCGGAGCTGCTAGGTTAAATCTTGCAAAACCTGATCCGCCTGTTCCAAATATATAACCTTGGTCTAAAAATAATTTACATTTCTTTTCACAAAATTCTTCTAATTCTTCATCTGTCATTTCAAGACTTCTAAAATCAACCCAAGATAGATATGTTCCTTCCAACAAATCCGCCTTTATGCTAGGATGATTTTCCTTGAAAAAGTTGTGGATTAGTTTTTGATTTCCATCTATTACTTGTATAAGTTCATCAAACCAATCTTCACACTCATTATATGCAATCTCGCAAGCCTTGTAACCAAGTGCTGTGCAAGTTGATATAGACATTCGATCCATAGACTTAATAAATCTTTTTTTATTTTCCTCATCTGAAATTACAATATTACTTAGCATCATACCAGCTAGGTTGAATGATTTTGATGGTGCAGTAAAAGTTATTGTCCTTTCCTTTAATCTTTCATCTAAAGTTTGGAAAACTGTGTGTTTGTAGCCTGGCATGACAAAGTCAAAGTGTATTTCGTCACACAAAACAAAGACATCATTTTTTATTGCAATTTCTGCAATTTTTTCTAATTCTTCTTTTTCCCAAACTCTCGCAACTGGATTGTGTGGTGAACAAAATAATAGGGTTTTATTTTTTGGATCTCTTGTTAATTCTTCCAATAAATCAAAATCTATCCTATATTTTTCTTCCTTTATTAAAGGACATTCTACAATTTCTCTGTCTTGCAATTTTATTGCTTCAAAAAATGGATAATAAACAGGTGGCATAACTATTACCCCATCGCCTTTTTTTGTAAATTCATTGATAGCTGCAAATATAGCTGGAACAATTCCTGGAGTCTCAATTATCCAAGATTTTTCAACATCAAAATCATGTCTTCTCTTTAGCCAAGAAATTACTGCATGGTAATATTCTTCATTTCCCCTTGTGTAGCCTAAGACTGTTTGGTCTAAATATTCTTTTAAACCATCTCTTATTTGAGGCGGAATTTTAAATTCCATATCTGCAACTGAAAGAGGGACTATTCCCTTCTCATCGCTGATTACTTTTTGCATTTGCATCCACTTATTTGAACCTTGTCCACTCCTATCGGGCTGACTTGTAAAATCATATTTCATATTCTTATCTCCTTTTTAGAGTATTATCTTCTAAAGACAATATAACATATTTTTCACACTTGGATAAATCTCTATCCTTATAAATAATTTAAATTATAAAAAATACTTATGGTCTCTTATATTCCTAAAACGCTACCATCAGTTCTTCCTTCTGTTCCACCGATATAAACTCCATTATCTAATTTTAAAATTATTTCTCCTCTTCCCATGTCAGTTCTGTCTTTAATTATTTTTATATCGTGTCCCCTATTTTTTAAATCTTCTATAATATAATCTTCGTATTCTTCTTCAATTTCTATTGTCTTTGAATTCATCCACTGCCATCTTGGAGCATCAAGCGCTGCCTGTGGATTCAATCCTTCATCTATCATCCTAAGCAAAACTTGCATATGACCTTGGGGTTGCATAAATCCTCCCATAACTCCAAAAGGACCTATTGATTTATTATCTTTACTAATAAAACCAGGAATGATTGTGTGATAAGGTCTAACTCCTCCTAATAAGGAATTTGCATGGTCTTCATTAAAATTAAAATTTGCCACCCTATTATTTAAGGATATTCCAGTATTTTCAACAACAATTCCCGATCCAAAACCCATATAATTTGATTGGATAAAAGAAATCATATTTCCATCCTTATCTGCTACACAAAAATAAACTGTTGATCCTTGACCTGGTGTGCCAACTTTTGGATCTTTTGCCTTTTTACTTATTTCTCCAGCTCTTTTTTTAGCATATAAATCTGATAAAAGTTCTTCTTCCTTGTATTTCATCCTAGATTTTTCTGCGACAAAGTCTTTTGTATCAACATAGGCACTTTTCAAAGACTCGATTGCGTAATGAGTTCTTTCTTCCCTCGACGTTTTTCCTTTTCCAAGCAAGGCAAATTGTTTTAGAGCCATCAAAACTGTTATTCCATGTGTATTTGGAGGCAATTCCCAAATATCATAACCCTTGTAATTTATTGATATTGGGTCTACCCATTCAGGTTGGTAATTTTCCAAGTCTTTTTTTGATAAAAGTCCCCCGTTTTTTTCCATGTAATTTGAAATTTTTTCTGCAAGTTCTCCCTTGTAAAAAGATTCTCCATAAGTTTTAGCAATTTCTTCTAAAGTATTTCCTATATCTTCATTTATAAAAATTTCTCCTGCTTTTGGAGCTGATCCACTTCTTGTAAAGGTGTCAAAAAATCCTTTAAAAGTTTTATCATCCTTGTATTTTGAATATTTTTCCACTTCACTTTCCCACAAGTCTGAAATTGTTGGGCTGACAACAAAACCATTTCTCGCATAATCTATCGCATAACTTGCGAGTTCTTTAAAGGGCATTTTACCAAATCTTTTGTGAAGTTTCACCCAGCCTCCAACTGCCCCAGGAACATCTACTGTGAGTGGTCCAAATTTTGGAATTTCCTTATAAGAATTTTTCTTAAGGTAGTCTAAGCTTAATTTTTCAGGAGCAGGTCCAGATGCATTTAAACCATAAAGTTTGTCATCAATTGAAACAATTGCAAAACTATCAGATCCCAAACCATTGCAAGTTGGTTCCACAACAACATGAACCATGGCCATAGCAATTGCTGCATCGACACAGTTTCCTCCATTTTTTAAAACATCTATCCCAGCCATGCTTGCATAAGGATTGCCACTTGCTGCCATGGCATTTTTCCCATAGACAGCAGTTCTCCTGCTAGGATAAGGATATTGATTTTGTTTAATATTCATTTTCTGCCTCTTTCTTAATCTGCTTTACTTTGACCATTTTAATTATACAATCTATTTAGGAAGTGATGTCGTGAATTACAAAAAAATCTACAAATCTCCCCTTGGAAACCTATTTTTATTGAGTGATGGAAAATATTTAACTGGTTTATATTTTGAAAATCAAAAATATTTTGATGAAAATCTTCTTAAAGATTATTTAGATAAGGATTTAGAAATATTTGAAAAAACTTTTGCCTGGCTTGATTTATATTTTTCTGGAAAAGACCCAAAATTTAGACCTGATCTTAAGTTTATTGGAAGTGAATATAGAAAAAGAATTTGGAAACTACTTTTAGAAATAGATTATGGAAAATTAGTAAGCTATAAAGATCTTGCCAATGCTTACAATAAAGTTTTCCCAAAAGAAAAAACATCTCCAAGAGCTGTTGGAAATGCCGTTTCCCATAATCTAATTTCAATAATTGTTCCCTGTCATAGAGTCATTGGATCAAATAAAAAACTAACTGGCTATGCTGGAGGACTCGATAGAAAAGTAAAACTTCTTGAATTGGAAAAAGTAGATATTAAAAATTTATCTTACTAGCTTTAATAATTTTATTTTTTTATTCTTGGCAAGTTTACATCGTGTCTAACAGACCATAGTCTTGTCAAAACTATAACCAAAAATATTACTATCATTAAAGCATTTTTATTTTCTGCACTTAAAAATACTATATAAATAATGGCTCCAAATAAGGAAGCAATTCCATAAATTTCTTCCCTAAAAATAACTGGTATATTGCTGGCAAGAACATCCCTAATAACTCCACCACCAACACCTGTTACCATTCCTACAAATATAAGTAAAAACTTTGAATCATAGCCCATGGAAAGTGCAGTGTTTATTCCAGTGATTGTGAAGGCTCCAAGTCCAACTGCATCGAAAAATAACATTATTTTTTCAATAAATTTCATCCAAGAAGAATTTAAAAAATCAATTTTTATATAAAAAATTAAAAATAATATTAAAGATGAAATAACTGCATAAACTGCAAGATATGAATCTCTAAACATTTGTGGTGGAATATTTCCAAGAATCAAATCTCTTAAACATCCACCGCCAAGAGCAGTTACAATTCCAAGAACAACTACTCCAAGTAGGTCTAGACCCTTTCTTATTCCAACCATAGCCCCTGAAAAGGCAAAAGAAACAGTCCCAACAAATTCAAATATTATATCCATTGTTTGGTAATTCATAATAATCCTCCAACAGCCTAATTAATTTAAAAATTTAAATCTCTAGCTAAATTTTATTTTATTATCATAAATTTAACAAGAGATTTAGACAACAAAAAAAGAACACCCCGAAGAGTGTTCTTAAATTTAAAATATTATTCAAATTTTGCAATCTTGTCTGGATCTAAAACTCTTAACATAAATGATTCGCCCACAAAAAGTCTAACCATTTTATCGTCGTCATATTCGTAGCCAACAGAGAAGTCTCCTCCAACTGTAAATTCTATATCTTCGCATTTATGTGGGAACATTACTGCTCCTTTTACAACTTTAGATCTATAAATTTCTCCGCCAATAATTTTTTTAATAATAGAATAAACGCTTACGCCTTCATATATTTGATTTATTTTATCGTGAACATCAGCTGAAACAACAAGATCATATGGCATATCTGTATATGATTCAAATAAAGCATATTTAGCATCAGAAATTGCCTTGATAATTGACTTACCATCATTTCCTAATTTAAAGCTGTGGCCTGCACTTGGAATTAAACCTTCGATGTTTCCTTTTTTATAACCATTATAAATTGCATCTTCCTCAAAAAGAGCAATTTTTTTACAAGCTTCTTCAAGAGCATCAAGCTTAGGATCTTTTATTCCTCTTTCAATATCGTCTAATTCCCATTTATTTAATTCAAAAACAATTCTGCTTTCAACTAAAGGTCTAACTTCATATATTGCTGTTCCTACTTCACCTTTTTTAGAATCAAGTTCTTTTAAGCGACCCTCACCTATACAATTAAATTCAAATCCTTTTGGTCCATCTACTTTTAAAAGGCGTCTTGCTGTTAACATGCTTGTGATAGCTTCTTTGGCAGTATCATCTATTTCTTCCCATGCTTTTTCTGTTATTGGTGCACTATTTCTTTTTAATATATCCATATATAATTTCCCCCTTATAGCTGTCCAATTCCTAGTCCATCTTTAGGATCTTCAGCTTCTTGGTCTTCTTCTCCTTCTTCAAGTTCCATTATAGGTTTGGATGTAAAAAGATATTTTCTCATTTGTCCATCCCAGCCATCTTGATTTCTTCTTAACCATTCTAAGCACATCATAGCGTGTTCCATTTCTTCCACTGCATTATGCCACATAATTTCTTTGGCTTCTGGATCAGAAGTTAATTCGCAACGTTGATGATACCAATCTACAGCTTCAATTTCTTCTTTGAAACTGTTCATCATTCTTATTATATCTCTTGCTTTTTCACTCATTTCTTGCGCTGGTTCATGATAGTCATTTGCCATAATTTATCACCTCTATTTAAACTATACCCCTAATATTTATTTTTTATTTATTTACCAGGATATTCAATTATTCCGCCCTTTATATTGCATACATCAAAACCTTTAACCTTTAAAAATTTTGCAGCTTCAAGAGATCTTGCTCCAGACCTGCATAAAATATAAATTTTTTTATCAGGAAGTTCTGTATATCTTACATCTAGTTCTTGTAGTGGAATATTTACAGAATTTTTTACTGATCTTTCTTTATATTCTCCTTCAGTTCTAACATCTAAAATAAAAGCTCCTTCATCCATAAGATCATCTATCTTACTTGCAGGAATATTTTCAATTTGATTTTTATCTATTATATTTTTAAAAAAATCCATTTTTCCACCTCATAATATTTTTATTCTAAGAATTATATCTTAGTTTTTATTTTTACCCAATTTTTTATGATTTTAACAGTTTATTATGCTATACTAAATGTTATATAAATTTAGGAGGATGAAAATGTTAAATAATCTTACAGACATTATTAAGCAGGCAAATAACTTTCTTTGGGGTCTTCCTTTAATGATTTTATTAGTTGGCTTTGGTTTAGTTTCAACTATATATTTAAGATTTCCCCAATTTACTAAAATTTCTTATGGCTTTAAAGAAAGTTTTGGAAAAATCTTTTCTAAAAAAGACAATAAGGAAGGCTCCATGTCATCTTTCCAAGCACTTGCAACAGCAGTTGCTGCACAAGTTGGTACTGGAAATATAGGTGGAGTCGCTGGAGCAATAGTTTCTGGTGGCCCCGGGGCAATATTTTGGATGTGGATTACGGCAATCTTTGGCATGTCTACTATTTCTGTTGAAGCAATACTTGCTCAAAAGTATAGAGAAGTTAGAGATGGGCAATACATCGGAGGTCCTGCCTTTTATATAAGCAAGGGTTTAAAAGCAAGAGGACTTGAAAAATTTGGCAAAGTTTTAGCTGGAACTTTTTCAGTTTTAATAATTCTAGCTCTTGGCTTTATTGGTAACATGGTTCAATCAAACTCAATCTCAACAGCCCTAGAAGAAGCTTTTAATGCACCACTTCTTGTAACTGGAATAATACTTGCAATTTTTGCATCTTTCATTTTTATAGGTGGCATGAAGAGAATAGGAAACTTCGCAGAGCTTGTTGTTCCAATAATGGCTTTAATATACATAATCGGTTCAATAGTTGTTTTGGTTAAATTTAGGGCACATATACCAGAAGTTTTTGCAGCAATTTTTGAAGCAGCTTTTTCAGCAAAGGCTGTGCTTGGTGCAGGAGTTGGTATTTCTGTTAAAACTGCAATCAGATATGGGGTAGCTAGGGGATTATTCTCTAACGAAGCTGGTATGGGATCTACTCCAAACTCTCACGCTGTTGCAGACGTAGACCATCCTGTAATTCAAGGTAGTGTTGCTATGGTAGGTGTTCTTATAGATACTCTTTTAGTTTGCTCAGCAACCTCTCTTGTAATACTTGCTACAGGAGCAAATAACAGTGGAAAAGAAGGCGTAATGATTACAATGGATGCCTTTAATAAAGCTTTTGGAGATATTGGAACTAAATTTTTAGCAATTGCTCTTTGTTTCTTTGCATTTACAACAATAATTGGTTGGTATTATTTTGGTGAATCAAACACTAAATATTTATTTAACTCAAAAATTGCAGTTAGAATCTACCAAGTTATAGTTTTATCTTTTATAATTATGGGTTCTGTTCAAAAAATTGATTTCGTTTGGGAATTAACAGACCTATTTAATGGACTTATGGTTATTCCTAATATTATTGGATTATTTATTTTATTAAAAGAAGCAAAAATTATATATGATGACTTTGAAAAACAAGCAAAACTTGGAAATAAGTTATCCTATAATTATGAACATAAAAATTAAAAATATTTAAACATAAAAAGATGCACTTTACTCTGTGCATCTTTTTTTTGTCTATAAATCATAATTATTTAAATCCAGTTCTTCTTTAATAGCATTAAATAAAATTAAATATACATCCATTTCATAATCCTTATTTTTATCTAAGAAATCATTTATAGCTTTTATGGCAATTTCTATAGCCTGTTTTTTTGGATATCCATATATGCCAGATGATATTAAGGGAAAGGCTATGGTCTTGCAAGAATATTTTTTAGCAAGGTCTAGGGCTGAAAGATATGAATTTCTAAGTAAGATATCTTCTCCCTCCCTTCCATTTTTATAAATCGGTCCCACCGTATGAATTATATATTTTGCTTTTAAATCAAAACCTTCAGTTATTACAGATTCCGATGTTTTTATTGGAGAAAGTTTATCGCAGGCTTCCTGTAATTTTTCTGGTCCAGCAGCTCTAAAAATTGCTCCGCAAACTCCACCACCCATCAAAAGTTCTTTATTAGCTGCATTTACAATTGCATCTGTATCAAGTTTTGTTATATCTTCATCTATTAATTTTAGTCCCATCTTTACCTCCCATAAATTTTAACTTAATAATAAAAAACTATCCTAATTTATAGGATAGTCTTTCTTATATATTTTTTTCGAATACATCCTTATACTTATCATCTTGGAGTTTTGCATAGGCATAAGAACAGGTCGCCTTTATTTTTTTATTTTCTTTTCTAGACCAAGCTACAAGTTCATCTAATAATTTTTTACCTATTCCTTGACCTGCTAAATCTTCGCTTACAATAGTATGTTCTATATTTACATAATCTCCGTAGTCTTCATAAATCATTTGAGCCTTCGGCGCTTCTTCAAATTCGCCAATATAAAATTTATTATTTCCGTGTTTTATCTTCATATCTGCAACCTCCAATTATAATAACTAACATTTATTACATAAGTCCTTGATAAAATTAATTTATATTTATTATATAAATACCAATTTTAGTTTATCTAAAACAAGAATAAAAAATCAAGCCACAAAAAAGAAAAAAGATGACTTCAATCATCTTTTCTCTCGGGGTTATTAATCAAGATACACTCGCAGTGTATAAAAATTGGGATCGTATTTTTATTTCTTGATCAATATTTTTGGTTTTTATGAGTAGTAAGAACTAATTAAATTTTTATGTAGCTAATCTCTTTTAGCTATTAATTTTATAGAGGTTTTCGGCTATACAATTATAGAATTTAGGTAATATTTATGAAAGTCACAAAATTATAGGGTATTAATCTTATGTTTTTCTTTTTTTAATAATTAGTTTTCTTACTGTTTTTATATTAACATAATTGATATTGAATATCAATAACTTTTTTTAAAATTTTTGATTTTTTTATTTTAGAAAAAGAAGAAAGTAGTAAGTTAACTTACTACTTTCTTTATTTCTTCTGTTCTTATTTTTAGTTTTAGTTGGTTTTGAGTTCTTATTACTTTTTTTCTAAGACTTTTCATGAATTTTATGTTTTTATTAATTTCTTTTTGTACGGATATATCTATAAAAACATTGTCTAGAAAAATATCTAAGATATTATCAAACATAGTGTGTGATGGTCCATCAGGAATAAATAGGTCTGCATCTTTTAATTCCTTATTTAATTTTTTCATAGCCGCTTCTACATCTTTTATAGCTTTTCTACTCTTTTTGATGTTTCTTCTCTTGAAATAACTTACAAATTTTCCTCCGCCTATAACATCCCATCTTCCATAACCTTTAGCTTTTTTAAGTAAAGCTAGTGCCCTATCAATTTTTTTGATAACTTCTTGCGTTGAATCTTTGGCCTCTTTTAATTCATCTACATATGTTTTCAATTTATTCCCCTCTTTATTTAAATAATCTCTTTAAAAAGTTAATGTTTGAACCAGGATACCTAATAGCTAAATCTAAAAGTAAAGATTTATTTAGTATAGACTTTTTGTGGACAAATGTAAAATATGTTTCTTTACCATGATAACTACCAAAACCAGATTCTTTAAATCCCCCAAATGGCATATTTCCACTTATATGTTCTATTGTATCATTTATTGCTCCTCCACCAAAACTTACTTTTTTAATTATTGCTTTTGCCTTTTTTATATCTCTTGTAAATATATAAAAAGCCAGTGGTGTTTTAGCAGAATTTATATAATCAAGGCTTTTTTCTAAGTCTTTGTATGGAATAACTGGAAGAACTGGTCCAAAAATTTCATCTTTCATTAGTAAACTTGCAGTATCAGTTTTTAAAATCACAGGACTTATCTTCCTATTTTCATAATCATATTCATAGTCTACATTCTCTTGATCTAGAATAGCTTTTAGCCTATCAAATTCTTTGTAATTGATTATTTTTCCAAATTTATCTGTCTTTAAAGGATTTTTATAATATTCATCCACTGTATTATACATTTTTTCTATGAATTTATCTATTAAACTTTCATGACAAAGCACATAATCTACACTGACACAAGTTTGTCCAGCATTTAAAAATTTCCCAAAAAATATTCTTTTTACGCTGAGATCTAAATCTGCATCTTCCATAACCAGGCAAGGACTTTTTCCTCCAAGTTCTAAGCTCATTGGACATAAATCTTTTGCAGCTTTTTCATATAATTTTTGTCCAGTTTCTTGACTGCCTGTAAAAAATATATAATCAAATTTTTCTCTCATTGCTATTTCATTTGCATCTGGACCATCTAGGCAAAAAACTACTTCTCTTGGAAAAGTTTCTTCTATTATTTCCTTTAAAATTTTACTGGTCGCCTTTGATTGAGAAGATGGTTTTAAAACTACGCTATTACCAGCTGCTACAGCTCCAATCAAGGGTATCAAAGATAAATTTATTGGATAATTCCATGGTGCAATTACTAAGACTAGACCATAGGGTTCGTTTTCTATATAGCTAGTTGATAAAAAATTTATTATTGATGTTTTTACTTTTCTTGGTCTTGCAAATTTTCTAGTATTTTTTATCATATAGCTTAATTCTTTTCTAACCATTAAATATTCAGTTAAAAAAGCTTCATTTTCATTTTTACCTAAATCTGAATACAAGGCCTCATAGATATCTTCTTTTTTAGATTTTAAAACTTTTTCTAATTTTTTTAATAAGAAAATCCTATAATCTATATCTAAAAATTTTTTATCTCTTTGATATTTTTTCATATCTTCAAACATAATCTCACTACCTACAAAAAAACTTATACTTATAATATAATTATAGTTAAACATATAAATATGATTATTTAAAGCTTTAAGCTTGTATTTATATAAATTTAATTTTATAAGATTGGGTGATTTAATGACTTTTGAAGCAAGAGGAATAGAAAATTTAAATACAGACCAGAGGTTTGAATATATTTTAGATTATTGCAAGGCCCTAGTTAAAACAGAAACAGATAAGATTGCCTTGATGGCAAATATTTCTGCAATTATTATGGCTGCTACAGAAAATATAAACTGGGCTGGTTTCTACTTATATAAAAATGATGCTTTAATTCTTGGACCTTTCCAAGGTTTGCCAGCCTGCACTCTTTTGACTTTGGACCAAGGAGTTTGTGCCAAAGCTTTTAGGGACAAGAAAAGCTTAAGAGTTGCCGATGTGGAAAAATTTCCAGGCCACATTGCTTGCGATTCTAATTCTAGGTCTGAACTTGTTATTCCACTTATTAAAAATGATAAAGCTTTTGGGGTTTTGGATATAGATTCTCCCAGTCTAGACCGTTTTTCAGCTAAGGACCAAAAAGCCTTTGAGAAAATAGTAGATTTTATTAAGGATTATATATAAAAAAAGATGACACATTGATATGTCATCTTTTTTCTTATTCACAAACTTATTTTTCTATATATTTTTGATCATTTGCTGCTTTTTGAATTTCATAATATGCCCAATGATTTTCATCTAAGTCAGTAAAGTCCTTAATATTTATATCTGAATTTTCCTGGTCGAGAGAATAATCAAAGACTGAATTTAAAATCTTAACAGCTTCTGCTCTTGTAATTTTATTATCTGGTCTAAAAGTCCCATCTTCATAACCATTTATTCTATTATTTGCATAAGCTTGATTAATCGCTTTTTCCGCCCAATGACCGCTGATATCTATAAACGGACTCTTTGCTTGATTTTTAATGTCTATATTTTTTATGATTTCTGCAAACTCTGCCCTCGTTATCATTTGGTCAGGTCTGAAAGTCCCATCTTCATAGCCTTTCATAATATTTTTTTCTGCCAAACTTGCTATTATATTTTTCGCCCAAGATTTATCTATATCTTTTAAGTCTGTTTGTGAATTTCCTATATCAATTTCCATAATTTTTGCGAGCATGCTGGCAGCTTCTGCCCTTGTTAAATTTGCATCTGCTTTTATGCTCCCGTCTGCATATCCATTGATATAGGCCTTTCTAATTTTTATATTTGAATTTTCTTTTTCAACTTCTTCTTTTGTAGGACTTATTGGGTCTTTTAAAAAAGCAGGCTTAACTTTTATAGAATTATAATTTGAATTGTGATTTTCAAAATCATCTTCTTTTACTTGAATTTCTTTTACAGTCTCCGTGCTTCCTAGATAAAATTCCTTATCCTTATAAAAAATCCTCGCCCCTGCCTTATCATCTATTCTTATCTCTAAATCTGATCCTATTTCAGGATTGGCTAATCTTATGGCATTTTTTATTTGGTCTTTTTCTGTCTGGCTTAAATTGTTTATATCTTCAACTAAAACTACTTCTCCAGGCTTAATTTTTATGTCAGGATCCTTTTCATCTTCTTTTTTATCTTTAACTATGATTTTAATTTCAATAATTTTCTCGCTCGTATCTGGAAAAAGTATTTTCATCTTAAGCTTGTATTCTCCAGGATTTTTACAATCTGGAATTTCTTGCCCACCTAAAATACTGATGTTTGGAGAATCTTCTAAATTATCTGGATAATCTGTTTTAACTAAATTTATGACTTCATCTTCTTCTATCTTTTCATTTATATCTTTTGTCAAATCTTCTGCAAAGACTTGATATTTGTCCTTATCTTTCATTTCTTTTTCTTTATAAACTGCATAGACTTCTGTGTCTTTTGAAATAGGAGATTTTTCTATAAATTTATATGCCTTATCTTTATCATTTACTTGGTCTAGGCTTTCTGCTTCTGTGATTTCTTGCCAAGCTTTTAAATCTTCTTCCAAACTTAAATCAAGTTTTTTTGTGGACCAGCCTACAAATTCAAATCCATTTTTTTCAGGCTCTGTTTTTACAAATTTTCTAAGCTCTAGGGCCTGTCCTTGCAATTCATTTCCTTGGTGGTCAAGCGTGCTTGCATTTTCACCTTCAAATCCATTTGCCAGATAATTTTCATCACCTAAAAGTCTGATATTTCTCGGTGCAATCCTTATTATCGGATCTGTATCACCTGATCTTAAAGTTTTATATGAAAAATCTTTTACAGGAGAGTCTTCATTGTAGCCTTCAAATGAAATTTCATCTGAACTTCGAATAGATCCACCGTTTAAATCAAATTTCACCCTAGCTTGGGCTATTTCTTCTACTTCTTGTGAAGCAAATGAAGCTTTATTGTCCTTATTTGAAATATAAATCGGACTGTCTTTTTCTAATTGACCTAGTTGGTGTGAAAATTTGTAGCCAGTTATTTCTTGATTTTCTATTATAATTTTTTCTGCTTGGTTGGAAGACTTTGTTTTGATTTTTTCTCCATTTTTACTTATATAGATATTTGCATTTTCATAAGAAGAAAAGCCACTTAAATTTCCGTCTGTAAATAATTCATTTGTTTTTACAGGATTTTCTGTTTTTGCTAGGATTATTGAAGAATAAGTATCTGTCCAAGGGATAATTCTTGGATTTTCTTCTATATAGCTAGGTTTTTTAACTCCAACACTTGAATTCCTATCATTTCCCGTTCCCTGAGTTGATTTAAAAAATGTAATTACAATATTTTTCTTAGTATTATCTATTGATTGGCTTTTTACTGTTATTGTATCTCCACTTTTAATAATTAAATCAAAAGGCATGATAAGATCTACTTCTCTTGTTGCAAGACCCTCTTTTTTCCTAAAAAATAAGGAATCTCTTAAATTTATTTTATTTTCTCCATTGATAAATATAAATTCTTGTCCATTGATAAATTGCTCTGATCCAAAATCAATCTCAATTTTTTCCCCTTTATTAAATTTATAGTCGCTTTGTGTTGTAAGTTCAAAAACTTCAATATTATTAGGAAAATCTGTAAGAAGACTGGTATGCAGGCCTAATTCTATAAGATTTTTGTCTTTAAAAGACTTTTCCAACTTATCCTTATCTATAAAATAGCTTATTTTTATAGTAAGATCGTCTTTATTATTTAAAAATATTTTGTTAAAACTACTACTCGCTACTTGTGAAAAGTTTTCTCCCCTAAATTCTTCCTTAAAATTATCAGGTCCAATTTTTAGAAAGGCAAGCTTATCTTTTATGTAAAAATCATCCTTATTTATCTCTATTTTATTGGAAAGTTCTTTACTTGTGTCATTATTATCAACTCTTACAATTTCAGCAAAAATAGGACTATCATCCTTCCCTAGAATTTTGTAGAAATTTTCATCCATAACTTGTCTAAAGGCTTTAGGCTTTTGATTTATAGCTGGTCTATATTTATCAGATCTTTTATAGCTACAAATTATGTCAATAGATCCTTTTTCTTTATTGTAAAATCCATATAAGGAGTTTCCATCAAATTCAATATTATTCTTGCCCCTCAAATCACTAGCCGTTTCAGTCTTGTAAGAACTTGAAAAGTCTATATTGCTTGCAAAAGTGTAGTCATTATATTTTTTACTAGAATTTATAGTATAAAAATTCTTATAATTTTCATCACTTATCCTAAATTGAAGTAAAAAATTAAAAAGCTGGTCTGCTTCAACTCCTTCTTTTAAAACTAAATCAATAGGAACTTCTATAGGACCGCTTCTGTTCTCTCCAATCTCATCTTTTAAAATTTCCATTGAATATTGACAGTCTTTTAATTTTTCGAACTTGCCAGTTTTTTCGTAGCCTGGATAGTCATGTCTGTAGCCTGGATAAGCTTCCTTGTAAAAATAAGAATTATCCCAATCTACTAACTGGTCAATTTCACTTGGAAATAAAAGTATTAGCTTTGACCACTTGCTTAAATTTTCATTTAGTCTAGCATCGAAGCTAAGTCTAAGAACATTTCTCAAAGATCCAGATATATTTTTTCTATAAATTCCTTGGTATTCAAGTCTCGTTAAAGAAAGTCCATCATTACTTCCAGAACTTTCTAAATTACTTCCTTCATCTAATTGCCAAAAATTTTCTTCGTTTTTTATTTCGACCAAATTATTTGTCGGAATTTCTGCAAAAATATTGTAGGTGAAAATTGTAATTGTAAAAATTATAGATAGGATTAAAGCTCTTCTAAAGCTTTTATTAAACTGCATGTCTTCATTCCTTCCTTTTTAATATTAAAATTATAATTTCTAAAAAAGTATATCATATAAAAACTATCTTTCGCCCAAATAAAAATTTTGAAAATAAAAAACTATTACCGAAAATATCAGTAATAGTTTTTGTCTTATTTAAATAAATCTTCTGGACTAACCTTAACTCCCCATCCAATCTGCTCTAGGCTTGCAATCTTTTCTAAGGATGTATACTCATAGCCCAAACCTTCCATCTCTTCTGAAGAATAATCATCAGTTACTGCTGCCAAAAATCCTACCTCTCCTAATAGTATTGATTGGAAATACCTTTCTCCAAGCAGGGCGTTTATTGCATAACTGTAGCTATAATCTACTTCTCCATTAATAATATTGTAAATATTTTCATTTATTATAGTCGCCAAGTTTCCTTCTCCATTTAATGTACCATTATTAAAATCATAGAAGTTACACATTTCATATAAATAAGCACCATAATCTCCGTCTCCTTCAATTCTTCTTTCTTCGCCCGTATCAGAAGTAATTACAACTGAATTTAAAATCAAAGGAAAGATAACAGATGTGCATAAAAAAGGAACTACATATACATCTTGTCCTTGAAGATCGTAACGAATATAGTCCAAATAAGTTTCCTCTGATGGATCTAATAAATACTGGTCTAAATCTAAACTTATTATCTCTACATCATCATCCGTATAGGTTCCATCATAAAATGCCTCTTGATTATCAATATATTCAAATGTAATCTCTTTTAAATCATTTCCTAAAATTAAAAGCCTAGACTCTTCCGTAATTGGAATATCATTTCCATCATCAACTAGGAAAAATTCATAATTCGGTACCATACCGTAATAATCAGATATTTCTTTATCTCCTAGAGTATAAGAAACCCATTTGAAATTTTCTTCAGTCCCTTTTAGAGTGCCCACTCCTTCGTTCACAAGAAAATCCATGTTTCTAAGTTCTTCTACTTCTTCTGAGTCCATATCTTCATAGCTAGGTAGTCTGTATCTTTCTAAATATGTTCCACCCTTTTCCAAACTAGAAAAAGCAACATCTTGAATTTTTTTATCACTTTGTAGAGAAATACTCTTTTCCCATTTCTTTTTATTTCCAGTTTTTACTCCATCATAAAAAGCAAGAGACTCGTCTATAGTTTTATGTTCTAACTTTTCTTCTTTATCTTTTTTCTTTCTTAAATTATCTTCTGCGCTTGCTTCCCTGTATTCAATAGTATTTTTAGTATTGCTTGAATTGTAAAAATAATATCCTATTACAGAAATTGAAATGACACAAGCTAATCCAATCATTAGATATTTTTTATTTATCCTATCAAATATGCTTTCTCTTGCATAATTTCCACTAGAAGAATTAAAGTCTTGACCGTGATTATAGTTCTTATCGTTATAACTTGGATTATTATAATTTTGATTACTATAAGATTGATTATGGTTAGAATTATAATTAGGATTTCCAGCTTGCTTTTGCCAAGTATTTTCTTTTAAACTCTCATCTTCAATTCTTCGTCCACACTTTTCACAAAATACTGCTCCGTCAATATTTTTATGACCACACTTACTACAAAACATTTGATCACCTCATTCTAGCAAATTTAAATTTAAAAGGTCCTGTCCCAGGCATTGAAATTATTGCTTCCCCTGTTGCAAGACTAGCTATATCCCAGTCTTCAACAACATATGCATCTCTAATTTGTTCGCTTATTCCCCTAGAGCTGATAGAAGATTGAAAGATTTCTTTTTTCCTATTTTTACCATGCAAACCTTGAACGTATTGCTTAGATGTCGGCTCATTTAAATTAAATACAATTGATGTTAAAAATCCTGATAGTAAAGATCTGGCTCTTGATTCTCCATAGATGTCAAAAATTTGTTCAACGTTTTGTATTCCAATGACAAATTTTATTCCTAAAGACCTACCAAAGTTTACTGCATCATCAACGTGAGATAAGTTTGGCACCAAGGAAAATTCATCTGTTATAAAATATACATTTCCCGTATTTCTAGACCTAGATAAGGATTTTTTAATAGCTAGGTCAAATAAAAGAGTATAAATTGGAGAAAGAGTCCTACCTTGAGCAAGATCATATTCTATAAATATTTTTTTGCCAGCTTTTTTCATAAGCAAGTCGCACATAGCTAAGTTGCCTGACTTTTTAAAATTTCCAATAAAGATTTGTCTAAGAGTTTGTTGTAATTCTGAAAGAACGCCTTGGGTTTGAGGAGACCTATCATCAAATATATAAGAAGCCATTCCGTAAAGATCCTGATGGCTGCTCAACAATTCTCTTAATAATTCTCCATCACAAACATCTACAAAGTCTCTTAAAATTTTATTATCAACTTGTATCTTGTCCCTAACCCTATAAAAATGAGTAAGTATTGCTGCAAATAAATCTTTTGCCGCCATAGGGAAAAATACTTGAGATGTTTTTTCAATTTTTTCTCTAAAAATAATATTAGCTATTTCATTTATAGATTCTTCTGGAGCATTGTCATCGATTTCTTTAAATATATTCCAATAATCGCTGCCATTTTCTCCCCTAGCATTTTCATCATTTGAGATAACTATATCGCCAGCTTCATAAAAGTCTTGGAGATATTCTCCCTTGGTATCAAAAATAATAAATAGATCATCTTGCTTCTTTGCCTTATTTAGCTGACCTATAATTTGGTAAAAAGTATTTGTTTTTCCAGTTCCTATTCCTCCAAGAATCATCATGTGCCTGCTGAGTAATTCTTCATTTATAGGTATGTATTGTCCGTTGTCGCCATAAAAAGCCATTATAGGTGATGGAACTTGAAGCTGACCTGGTCCATTTTCAAGTCTAATTCCATCAAAAACTTCTACTACTTTCAATTTATCATCTCCTTACAAGCCAAAGCCTTGAATATTCTCTACCGTGATTTCTTCTTGTATTTGTTGGTCCATTTCTTCTTGTAAAGCTTCTTCTGCTTTTTGAACTTCCTGATTAATAAATTCCTGGTACTCTGCTTCAAAAACCTCTTGACTAACTTCATCTAAAAGTTCTGAATCTACAATTTGATTCAAAGATTTTTCAACTTCTTCTTCCAGCAGTTTATCTAGTTCTCCTCTTTTTTCTAACTCATCTGCATATTCTTCTACAAGAGATATTTCAGTATTTTCTTCTTCGACTTTTTCATCTCCTAAAGCCTTATCAATCGAACTTTTCATATAATCCATCATCAAATTATGACTTACTTCTATCGGTTTAATTATGCTATAAACTATAAGATCTCCCATATTTGCATTTTTTAAATCAATTTCGGACTTTATATGATAATTTGGCATAATGGAAGTATCATCGTGATCCATTTGAAGTTCAAAACCTGCCTTTACATTTTTTGTAACAGCCGCCTTGCTTTCAATTGATACATCTTTTCCGCTAAGTTTAAAGTCTGTATCTACAAGCTTACTCGAATATGAGTGTCCAATATAAAATTTTTCTTTAAAGTTGTATCCAAATTTTTTTGTAGAACTCACTCCCAATGTTTCGTTAGATTTTTTATCTGAAAGCTCTATGCCAAATATTTTATTTATCGAAGTATATGCAGAAAGTTTTCTTGCGTGCTTGTACTTTGTCCCATTTAACTCGAAGTTTCTTATATTATTAATATTAAACTTGGCTTGGGATTTTTTTAAAGACTGCAATGAAAGATCAAATCCTGTTTTTTTATTTGGATTTTTAAATTTATACTTAATTTTTCCACTCTCAAGACTATCTATATTTGATAAGCCAAATTTTAAGTTTTCAAATTGTTTCTGGCTGAGGTTTAATTCTGGAATTTTTTCCAAACCATTTATAAAATCTTTATATTTTATAGGCTCAAAAGCTTTGTATATACCGTAGGGATCACCCATAAAGAAATTAGCATTTTCTACAAGCTCACTTGGAAAAACTTCTCTTAGATTTTTGACATCATCAATAAATTTTTCAGAAATAAGATAGGCTTTTTGTGGGTCTGTAAGAGTTTTTGCTATTCGCTCTGCCGCTTGATTTTCTAAACCAGCTTGTTCTGAAATTATCTTATCTATAAAATTTTTGTCCCCATTATAAAAGGCTCTTATGGCCTCCCGACCATAAGAGTTTTTTATTTCCTGATTTAAATCTGCCAAATTATATAAACTGGCAAGATCTTTATAAAAGCTTTTTGTTATTTCTTGATTTTTTATAAAATCTTCATATTTGAGTCCAAAATCTTTTAGACTTGCTTCCATTTTTCTACACCATAGTCACCAAGGACTTGTATATCATCAATAATTGCTCCTACTTCTCTTAAAGCAATTTCTGTATCACGAGCAGGTAAAACATAAGAATAACCACAGTTTTCTTCATCCGGTCTTATCAATGGAATTCCCTTCTTATCTGCTTTTACCATAACTGCTTCTCCTCCGCCTTTTGTTGCTACATAAATTTCCATATCTGGTAATTTTGAAACAGAGATAATTGCAATAATTAATAAAATAAACTTAACTATTGTTAAAATAACTGTCAACTCTCCGCCTGAGCCTCCATAATAAACTGACGCTAGTGGATTTCCTATTAAATCAATGCCTTCTGCTGACAAACTCATTGAAACTGCAACAGCTAAAAGTTTTAGCCACCTATTTATTCCTGGAAAAAACAAAATAAAACCTGCTGCTATTACTGATATTGTTGAAAGTAAAGATAAAAATTTACGTCCGGCTTCTCCATCAAATATTTCAAAAAATATAGCTGCAAGCGTTCCTACTACAAGGCTTGTAATAAAAAATATAAATAAAAATCTTAAAAACTTAAAAGCATATGACTTTCTAAATTTCACTCCACCAATTTCACTGATAGTAAATTCTTGTTGGTAGTTAGTTGATCCATTAAAATCAAAACCCTTAGCAGAAAAAATTACCCTCTTATTTGTTATAAGTAATTTTCCAGCTGCCTTTCCAGTTGGTATAAAACCAAAAACTAAATTTCTAAGAGTTGTAAGATTAAATTGTTTTACAGGAATTTCTCCATCATTTGATGTCATTGAATGTGGAATGATTAATTCATCTGGGTTTCCCATATACGCCCTTTCACGAGCTTGGGCCTTTTCTCTTTCATCCTTAATTTTTTGATAAGTATTTCCCACATTTTTAGACATACCATCAAAAATTTCCTTGCCCTTTTGTGCAAAATCATCTGAATTAAAAGAACCATCTGAATAATTATTCGATCCGCCTTGATTGTAGCTATTGTAGTTTTGATTTGAATAGTTTTGGTTAAAGTTCTGGTTTTGATTGAAGTTTTGATTTGTATTAAAATTACCTGTGTTTTGATTGAAGTTTTGATTTTGACCTTGATTAAAATTATTTTGCTTTTGATCAAAATTATTTTCTTGCTTATTGTATTCTGTTGAATTTTTTCTTTGATTTACGCTGCCTGGACAATCGCAAGTTTCCCAATCCTCAAGTTTTTTACCACACTGAGTACAAAATTTCATAATTCCTCCTTTAATTTATATATTTAATATGTATCTAAAAATAATTATATATAAGTAACTAAGCAATATCCACAACTATTGGGATTATAGATATGTCTTTCTTTATAAATTTTTTTGATTTTATATACTTACATTTCTCAATAAAACTTTATAAATTCTCAAAATTTATCCACATATCCACTCTACTTATACATAATTTTTAATATAAACTAAATATGCCTACTATTATTTTACTATATTAAAGTGGTTTTATCTCCTATTTTTATTAAAAAAAGGACAATTTCTTGTCCTTAATCTTTCTATTCTTCTATATTTCTTATAAATGTTGGAGTTGGCATTTCTATATTTGCCTCTTTTAATGCATCGTACAAAGCATTTTGCATTATCATTTTATTTTTTCCAATATCATAGTAAGCAGTAAAGAATTGTATATAGATTCTAAACCCGTTTGGATCGAGTTCCAAACGCACCTTTGGTTTTTTATCCGCATCAACGCCAGCCATTTTTATATCAAATTCCTTAATTTCTTTATCATCATAAACATCTAAGAAATGTTGATATTTTTCATAAGCAACCTTGCCTGCAATTTTTATAACTTTTTCCCTATCAATATCAAAACCTGCCAAAACTGAAATATCTACAATTACAAATGGATTGTCGTGGTTGAAATTATAGACCGGATGCTGAAATATAAACCTGTTTGGAATTGAGATGTATCTTCCAGTGTGAGTTCTGCTCGCCGTTAAATCGCCAACTTCTGCAAGGTTAAATTGTAAAAAATCTATATCAATTACTTCCCCACTAGATTCACCAATCTCGATCACATTACCAACATTAAAAGGTTGTCTAACTCCTATATAAATATATGCGACCAGATCCATGATAATATCTTTTGCGGCCAGGGCAATAAAGGCTAAAATTATTGCAACTACAACTCCAAATAAACCATTTTCTGAAATCCACATATTAATTATTACTAAAACAGAAGCTATTATTAAAAATAGTCTAGCAAATCTTATTATCTTACTATTTATTTTTTCATTGTCGCTTATTTTTCTAAGTATCCAAGATAAAAGCTTTATAAATAAATAGCAAATTATAATTATTCCAATAGTAATACCAACTTTTTTCACAAATAATTCATAATCTACATCATCGCTATTTAAATATTTTAAAAAATCGTTCATCCTAACCCCCTTGTATTGATTTACTTTAATAAATCAAACCTATTCGATTATAACATGAATAATTTATCTATATATAAAAAAGACACAAGCTAAGCCTGTGCCTTTATAATTTTTAAGCATCACTTCTTGAAAAGCTGTTTCTCATTTGATTGCTGGCAATATATAAAACCTTGTCTAATAGTTTTTGAGTTTCTTCTTGAGTAAAGTCTGAAATTTCTTGGTTAGCCTTTTCACAAAATTCTTTTTGCTTATCTTTTTCCACATCTTCAAATTCTCGGTCAAACTTGTTTATCATTTCATTAACTTTATTGTTCACTGCTATTTGATATCTTTCAATCTCTGCTGATGTTTCATGATAGTGAGGGTCTGCAAGTGCTCCAATTATCCTATTTGTCCAATAAAAACTATCAGTTGTTGCCTTTAAGAAACTTCCACCTAAATATTCTGGAGTTTTTGTTATATTTGTATAGCAAGGAATCATTGCATTAAATACATTGCTAGCAAGTGCCATCCATTGTAGAGCTTTTATTTCTTCTTTTACATATGGTCTGATTTGTACTAGACCTAAGACATTTGTCCTGTTAATTCCAATCGGTCTGTATTTATTTTTTGAAGATTTATCTCTAGTATAAGGATCATATTCAGTTGATTGATAGTGGTTTGAAAGAACCCACTTTACTTCATTTATTGTTATCTTCTTTTCTGGAACAAGTGACCAGTAAAGATCATCGTCTTCAGGTGATATTTCTTCTTGTCTGAATTTTTTAGGATTAAAATATTTTAGCATAGCCCAAGCTCTTGGAGTGTTATAAACATGGTCAGAATCATCATGAGAACCAAAAGCATGTCTTGGATTAAAATCTTCACTCGGATCCATTCTTAAATCTAAATGATATTTTTCTACCATCTCTTTTAATCCTTCTGAACACATAAATTCTTTTTTATCAGAATATGCATCTTCAAAATCAAAATAATCAATTCCCAATTGGTTTGGCATAACAATATAAGAATCATCTGGAACTTTTCTTGCTATCCAATTGTGGCCGCCAATAGTTTCTAACCACCAAATTTCATTTTCATCTTGGAAGGCTATTCCGTTCATTTCATAAGTTCCATATTTTTTCAAAATTTCGCCAAGATAAATAACGCCTTCTCTTGCTGAATTGATATAAGGAAGAGTTATAGTAACAAAATCTTCTTCTCCAACTCCACCCTTTACTTCTTCTTTTCCATCTTCAGCTTTTTTATATTCTACTAGAGGATCTGCTCCCAAAACTCTCTCATTTGATGTTATAGTTTCTGTTGCAGTCATCGAAACATTTTTTTCATTAACTCCATAACAGCCCCAAACTCCATTAGATAGATCTGCTTCTGGCATATAAGTGTAGGCCATAGGATGGTCTGGTAATTCTATTTCCACCTTTGATATTACTGATTTATATATTTTTACTTGGTCTTTAGGATCCATAACAGCAAATCTTTTTTCATTATATTGACCTGCTGATGAATCTTCATTTCTAGCTACAATTGTTGATCCATCGTAGCTCGCATTTTTCCCAACTAATATTGTAGTACAAGCCATTTAAATCGCTCCCTTCATCTATAACTTATATTTTTATTATAATTAATCAGCCTAATAAAAACAAAAATATTTAAAAAAACAGTATCTATTAAATACTGTTTTCTCCATAAATTTCTTTCTTATCTATATTTAAATATTTGAATAATCTGCTTTCATCTTTGTCAAAGTTGATTATCCTGTCTTTTGGATAATCCATTTCTTCAAGAAGTTCTACCATAGAAGAAAAATTTCCAACCTGATATTCAACATGAGCATCCGTATTCATTATAAAGTTGATATCATACTTTTCTCCAAGTTCTAAAAGCTCTATTATATTTTCTCTTGCATTTATCCTAAATGAATTTTCACTAAGAGATGAATTATTTAATTCCAGTAATATATTTTTTTCTTTAGCTGCAAGGACAATTTCCTTCTTATCTAAAGGATAATTATCATCATCAGGATGACCTATTATAGCAACTTTTGCCTTATCCATAGCCTTTATTATCGCATTAGTATTATTTTTTACCCCGCCATCCTTTATGCAAGCTCCGTGCAAGGACGCGATAACATAATCAGTCGCACCAGGAACTCTAGAAGCATCAAAATCTAAATTCCCATTATAATCCATTATATTTGCTTCCACGCCTCTTAATAAGTAAACTCCATCAAATTCTCTTTTTAAAATTCTCATATTATAAAAATAACTATTCTTACAAGAACCAGGCATCATTTCAGCGTGTTCACTAGTTCCGAGAAATTTCAATTTATTTATCTTTGCATAATTTAAATTATCTTTCAAACTTGAATAAGCATGTCCGCTTATAATTGTGTGCGTATGAAGATCACATAGCATTTTATATTTTCCTCCCAAAAATCTTTTCAATAACTAAATCAATTATAACATGCAAGAATTAATATTTTTCTAATTCGATTTATAAATAATGGTTATAAATTTAATAAGGGTGATTATATGAAAATTGTTGTAAAAAGAGTTTATGAAGATTTAGATAATAAAAGTTATAGGGTACTTGCAGACCGTTTGTGGCCAAGAGGCATTAAAAAAGAAGATCTTAAAGCTGATATCTGGCCAAAAGAAATTTGTCCAAGCAATGAGCTTAGAAAGAGTTTTCACAGTGAAAAAATTGATCAAGATAAATTTAAAGAAGAGTATAGAAAAGAAATAAAAGAAAATAAGGATAACTGGAAAAACTTTAAAAAGTCTATTTCAGATGAGGAAAATATTTTATTATTATCTGCCGCCAAAAATCCAGTCCATTGTTACCTAATAAAAGAAGAATTAGAAAAGGAGTGAATTAATTCACTCCTTCTTCATATCTTCTAGTAACCAAGCTGGATTTTTTAGACTTTGTCTTCCAACTCCAACAAGATCGCAAACTCCTCTATTTAATAAATCCTCACATTGCTTAAGATTTTTAACCCCACCAGTCATCATAACTGGAATTTTAACAGAATCTTTTATTTTTTTACTAACTGATGAAAAATATCCATATTCAACTTCAGGATGTTTTAAAAAGCCTAAAACTCCACCAGATATATCAATTGCATCTATTCCATAACTTTCAAGTAGTTTTGCAGCTTTAACTCCATCTTCTTCAGTATTTCCACCTTCTGTATAGTCAGCTGCTCCTAATCTTAAAAATATTTGAAAATCTCCAATCTCTTTTCTAATTGCTTCTATAATTTCCTTGTGAATCCTAAGTCTGTTTTCTAAAGATTCACCATATTCATCCTCTCTTTTATTTTCCAAAGGGCTGTAAAATTGATTTAACAAATATCCATGAGCACTGTGGACTTCAACTCCATCAAAACCCATTTCTTTTACTCTTCTTGCAGCCTTTGCAAATGCATCAACTATTGTTTTTATTTCTGCCTTGCTTAATTCTTTTACATTTTCTTTTGCCGAAGGACCAAAAACATCTCCTTCAATTTTTGCCTTGTTGCCGGCATGACTAATTTGCATTAAGGCTTTGCAGTCATATTTTTTTATAGTTTTTGCAATTTCACTTAAAATATCCTTGTCATAATCTTCATCTATTGCCATTTGATTAGGACTTGCCTTTCCACTTTTTAAAACATAGGCATGCTCTAAAATAATTAAAGAAAATCCAGACTTAGCCATATTTTCATAATAAGAAAATAATTCTTTTGTCGGTCTACCATCAATAGATTTTTCCCTCGCCATTGCAGGTAAAACTATCCTGTTTTTTAATTTCATATTCTCACCTAACTATAATTTTCTAAATTTACTAAATTTCTGAAATTTCAAGAAGTATTGGCGTATGGTCTTGTCTAGTTCCAGAATCTATCATTTCAGATTTTTCAACCTTTTCAGCCATCCTATCGCTTACAAGAAAATAATCTATCCTCCAGCCAGAATTATTAATCTTGCTAGTCCTAACCCTTTGTGCCCACCAAGAATAAATACCTTCAACATCTCCATGCTTATGTCTAAAAGTATCTGTAAAGCCAGCATTTAATAAATTAGTAAATCCTTCTCTTTCCTCATCTGTAAAACCAGCTGACTCATGGTTATTTTCTGGATGAGCAAGGTCAATTTCTTTATGAGCAACATTAAAATCTCCAGTCGCTATAACAAACTTATTCTTATCCAATTCTTTTAAATAATATTTATATTGTTTGTCCCAAACTTGTCTTTCGCCCAGTCTTACAAGTTGGTTTCCAGCATTTGGTGTATAAACTTGAGTAAAATAAAAATCTTCAAACTCTAGTGTTATAATCCTTCCCTCACTATCCATTGGCTCCGGTGCACCTATATTTGGATAAGTTATTACCGGCTCATAAGTCTTTTTATAAAGACACATATTTCCAGCATAGCCCTTTCTAGCTGGTTCAACCGAACTCACCCAAACATAATCATAATCTGGAAAATACTTTTCTAAACCTTCCTTGTGTTTTTTGCTAGGACCCTTCGCAGGAAGTTTTGTTTCTTGTATGGCTATTATGTCCGCATCGTAAGAAACAATTGTATCAAGAACCTCCCTTGATAATTTTGCCCTTGCCGAATCACTAGTAAGAGCTGCATTTAAAGAATCTATATTCCAAGAAATAAATTTCAATCTACCACTCCTTATATATAATAATTTAATTTATTTTTTCCTTATGTTAATAATTTTAGCATAGTTTAGAAAAATTTTTCTTATACAAAACTTATATATATAAGTTAAACTATATTTTCAAATTGTGTCAGTTTTTTGTTTTTGGGTACATATATTGTATAATGTTAATTGTAATTTAGATTATAATCTAAATATTATTATGTATTGGAGGAAAAAGTATATGAAAAGAAAGTTTGTTAATTACCTAAGAAGTGATGAAGAAGCGGGAGCTAACATTTCTTGGGGATCAATATTTGCAGGTGTTGTAACATTTATGGCAGTATTTATTACACTATCATTTATAAGTTCAGCACTTGGTTTTGGGATTCTAGAACCAACTTCAAACGACCCACTAGATGGTGTTGGCACAGGAGTCCTTGTTTGGACAGTAATTAGTTTAATTATTTCATTTTTATGTGCAGGATTTATATCTGGTGTTGCTGCACAAAGAGTGGGAATGCTACATGGTATTGTAACTTGGGCAGCGTCTATTCTTATAGCTTTCATACTAATATCTTACACAGCTGTTTCAGCTATATCAGGTGTTGGTAAATTGGTTGGAAATGTTGGATCAGCTGTAGCAAGTGGAACAGCAAATGTTGCTGAATCTGCAGGAAATGCTGCATCAGCTGGAATTGATAAAATTACATCTAATTTAAATGTAGACACTGAAGAATTAGATGCAAATGTAAAAGAAATTTTAAAAGATACTGAAGTAGAAGAATTACAACCAGCTTATCTTCAAGGACAATTAGACCAAGCTGGTGAAGAAATTAAAGAAGCTGCAAAACAAATTGCAGTAAACCCTGACCAAAGTGATCAAATTATAGAAAATACTACTGAATCTCTAAAAGCTCGTGCAGAAAATATTGCAAACGCAGCTGATAGAGACGCAATTAAAAATGCAGTAGAAAAAAATACAGACCTAACTCCAGAAGAAACTGACAAGGCTGTAGATAATATTTACAATGGACTACAAGAAGCTTCAGCAGAAGCTGAACAAAAATTAAATCAAGCTTCAGATGAAATAACTAAACTACAAATTCAAGCAGAAGAAACTGTTGAAGATGCTAGAGAAGGAGCAGAAGAAGCATCAAATAAAACAGCTCTAGCTTCAGGCTTAACATTTGTAGGACTTGCACTAGGTTTAGTTTTATCAGCATCAGCTGGTGTTTACGGATCTAGATTAGGTAAAGATGAAGAAGTTAAAGTAGAACTTTAATAATTTTAATAAAAATTAAGACTGGTTAATCCAGTCTTTTTTTTATTTATCTAGATTTTATATTTAATTAGGGGTAAATTATATATAATTACTTTATTTTTTAGGGGGAATTTCAATGAAGTGGCAGGGAAGAAGAAAAAGTTCAAATGTGCAGAGAGGAAAGAGTGGCGGAGCTCCTTTGATGTTTGGCGGAGGTATTGGTGGTATTGTTATACTTCTAATATATTTTTTATTGGGTGGAGATCCATCAAGTCTTCCTCAACAAAGTAGTTCAACTAATTATGAGCAAAGTCAAAGTTCAGAAGAACAAGCTATGTTAGAAGATTTTTTATCTGTTGTTTTGGCAGATAATGAAGATGTTTGGCATGAAAAGTTTAAAGAATATGATGTTGAATATACTGAACCTAAGATGACTTTGTTTAATCAAACTACTCAGTCTGGATGTGGACTTGCTCAATCGAATATGGGGCCTTTTTATTGCCCACTGGATCAAATAGTTTATATAGATGCCTCTTTTTATAATGATTTGAAAAATACTTTTGGAGCTGAGGGCGATTTTGCTTTTGCTTATGTTTTAGCTCACGAGATTGGGCACCATGTTCAAAATCAATTAAATATTTTAGGACAAGTTCAACCTCTTAGACAAGAGCTTCCTGAAGCGGAATATAATAAATATTCTGTTGCTATGGAGCTTCAGGCGGATTACTTTGCTGGGCTTTTTGCTTATTATATTCAAGAGAAGGGTTATTTAGACCAAGGAGATATTGAAGAGGCGATGAATGCAGCTGCATCTATTGGTGATGATAGGATCCAAAAAATGAGTGGTCAGGAAGTAAATGCAGATAGTTTTACCCACGGTACATCAAGGCAACGTAAAAATGCTTTTGACCAAGGTTTTAATTATCACGATCTTGAGCATGCTATGCAATTTTTTGATGGTCTTAAGTATCAACCAGAATTTCAATATAAAAGATAAATTTAATTTTATAGGTGGCTAAATGTATTTAGAAGAATACCAAGTTGGTAAAAAATATTATGTAAAGGAAGCTAAAATAACTAGTGAAGAGATAAAATCTTTTTCTAAAAAGTATGACAATAGACCCTTTCATCAAGATGAAAATGATTCAACCAATCCTGTTTTTTATGGTCTGGTTGCATCTGGTTTTAATACCTTGTGTTTTGCTTGGAGCAAGTGGGTCGATATGGGAATTGATTCCAAGGGAGTTTTGGCTGGGATCGGTATTGATAATTTGAGGTGGTTACAGCCTGTTTATCCGGGAGATATTTTGTCTTCTGTTTGTACGGTTACTGGTAAAAAAAGATCCAGCAATAAAAAAACTGGCACAGTTTATTTTAATTATCAAACTAAAAATCAAAATGGAGATTTGGTCTTAACTTTTGATTCTATAGTTTTAGTAAAATCAAAAATTTATGATGAATAGTTTTAATGGCTTTAAAAGATAATTTTTTTTAAGGTCATTTTTTATTATAAATAAATCTACTAGAATTTTATCTAGTAGACTTTTCTTGTTTATTTAATTTTATCAAGAATTAAGTAGCTCTTGGAAGGCTTCTATCCTGGTTTTTATTTGTCCATTAGAAGTGTTTTCCTTGTTACTTTCTATAAGTATTTGTGGAATGTTTTTTTCTTCGAGTGCTTTTTTTATTATAGGATAATCATATTCTTCTGGATCGCAAAAAGATGTATTCACAAATATTACTCCATCGACATCATTTTCTTTAATCTTTTCTAATATTATTTTTACCCTTTCATTTTCCCTGCTGTGTGCCATTGAGCAGCCTTCAAAGTCTGCCCATTTTTTACATAGGTTAAAAAGTGGATCGCTGGTATATTCTTTGATTTCTGTCCTGTATTGTCTTGATTCTTGAGCTAAATCATCGCTTACAACATCTAAATTACTATCTGCTATTGAATTTAATAAGGTTTTTGAATCTGCCATTATTCCTGTCAATAAAACTTTTTTATTTTCAGATTTAAATTCTTCTCTTGCTTCTAATTCAGCAATCAGTTCATCTATATATTTTATATGGTCTTTTACGTCTAGGATTGATCCTGCCTTATTTATATAATTTCTATATTTAGGAGTTATTATATCTAGGTGCTTGTTGGCAAGGTCCATAAGTTTATTTAATTTTTGATTTCTTTCATTATAAAGCTTGATTGCTTCTTTTAATTTATCTTCATCATATTTGCAGTTGAATTTTTCTTCCAATATTTTTATTATATTTAAAAATTCTGATTTTAGAAAATCCATGCCGCAATCTAGGTCTCTATTTTGTGGATAAACTAATGGAATAAATTCAATATTTTCAACTGCAACCTTCCAATTTTGTCCTATTGCCTTTAAAGAATCGCAAAAACTTGCAATCAATACGGCTGCTAGGTAGTCTAGTTTTCCTTCCATGCCTGCTTCTAATAAACTTTTTAGTGGATAGCAATAAAATGGAGGTAGGTATTTAGAAGATGCTCCTGTTTCTATTCCATACCACCAAAGTATTTGAGGGTGAAATCCCATAGAATAAATAAGTTCAACTGGAGTATATGGAAGAAAACATCCTATAATCTTTTTTTCTTTCCTTATATTTTCTAAATATTCTTCAGGATTTAAACAAACTTTTTCTAAGACTTTAAGTGTATTTTTTATTTCAGTCATTGATCTTCACCTCTTTACGTGCGTCCATTATTTCATTTAATCCTTGGACTCTTGTTTCAAATTGTGCTTTTGAAAACTTGCTAGGGTCTGCTTGGTCGCCGTCAAAAATAGCATATGGAATATCAAGTTCTTCTGAAACTCTTCTTACCATTTCTAGTAAAAATCCGTCCCAAATTTTGCAACTCCTATTCATATGTACCAAAATTCCATCACACTTAGATTTTCTAGCTATGTCTAGTCTTCTGTCTACTGCTCTTTCAAGATTTATGCCGTCTGGAACATTAGAATATGAATATAGCATTTCTTCTAGGCTGGAATAAATCCTGCCCCAGGTTTGAATATAAATTGATCCAACTAAATTTATTCCATATTCATTTAAATATTTGCTATTGTGTCTTAGGTATGGCCAACAAGCTATTCCTTCCATCATTATGCGGTGTTTTTGTTCTCCCTTGTATTGGCTTTCTCCCTTATTATAAAGTTCTTCTAATTCATCAGCATATTTTTTTATACAATCTCTTGTTGATTCTTTGCCCCTGGCACAAACCATAAGCGCCATATAATTAAATAAGTAAAATCCATTTACTGGAGATGGTTCTTTTTGAGCTAGGCTTTCTACTCTTCTCCATTGTCTGGAAGTTTCATTTGATATTTCTTGAATTTTTTTAAATTTTTCTGGATCAAATTTTTTGCCTGAAATTTCTTCAAGACTTTTTATAAGATAGTCTACTTGACCTTTCATATATTCAATTCTAGATTCTGTTACTTCATAATCATTGTTAAATGGAACATCCACTAATATTAGAGGAATATTTAATTCGTGAGAAATATTTTCAAACCATTTTATTAATTGGTTGCAAATATTGTTGCAGCATAATAAAAAATCAGGCATAGGAACATTTGAACTTTCGCTATATCCTTTTTCTAAAAATCCCAAACTAACTCTGGCATAGGAACATATATCGCTCGAATAACCTAGAGATTCTGATTCTTCAATCATTTCTGGGGCTTCGCTCCTTGCAGCAATTGCAGCAGTTTGATTTTCAGGATAGATTACATCCAAATCAAAAACTTCAATAAATTCTTGCGGAAAGTTTGAAGCTACCCAACCTACTGGCCTTCCTGATTCTTTTGCTTCCATAGCATCAGAATAGTGCTTTTCTAATAATTTATTTAGCATCTCTTTTGCAGTTAAATCTTCATACATTTT
The DNA here is from genome assembly GCF_000311865.1 of Peptoniphilus obesi ph1. Classification (GTDB taxonomy): domain Bacteria; phylum Bacillota; class Clostridia; order Tissierellales; family Peptoniphilaceae; genus Peptoniphilus_E; species Peptoniphilus_E obesi. The sequence goes on from NZ_HE978580.1 coordinate 647,483, forward strand.
TTTACCCCCTCTATATTTATAATCAGTTTTATGAAAACGTTTTTTGAATAAATATAATTTCTTATTTTTATTACAAATTTAGTCTTTGTCTTTTCTATTTTATTTTTATACCACTTATTTAATAAATTCAATCAGCCTTAACTAGCTCATCGACTAGGTTTTGATTGATTTTTACCTTAAATTTTTTAATATTTGCATAAAAAGATTAATTTTAAAATAATTTGCTATTATTATAGCTTTGCTTGTATAAAGTGTGCGTGTTTTGATATATACTATTTAGCAAGGATATATTATTTTAAGCTTAAATCTTTTATAAAAATTATATTTAAGCTTTGATAATTTTATATATCTTTGTAGATGTCCATATAGTATTTAAATTATTATAAAAGTTTAAAAGCTAGTCTAAATAACCCCTAACTTATAGACTTTGAATTTTTTGGATAAATTTTAACTTGGCTTTAAATTTATTTGCTTGCTATTATAAATATCCTAACTTTAAATAAAATTTACTCGCCCTGCTTAAAATATATAAAAATATGGATATATTATAAAATTTGAAGGGAGAAAATTATGAGCAAAAAAGATTTAACAAAATTTAAAACACCGCACACTTATGCAATTATTTTTGTTGTTGTTCTTATTTGTTGGTTTCTAACTTTTATAATTCCAGCTGGTAAGTTTTCGACTCACGAAGTTGAGTATGAAAATGCTTCTGGAGAAATCGACACAAGAACTGTTTTACAGACCGAAACTTTTAGATACATGCATCCTCTTAACAAGGATTTCTTAGCTCAAAATCTTAACCAATTATATCAAGATAAAGAAGCTATGGAAGAAAATGACATTGATGAAGAGGCCTTTGCTGAATTTCTTAAGACACAACCTGATTCTTGGGATCAAGAAGGTCTAGACAAGGTTGGTTTAACAGATGACACTTTATATGGACTTTATGGGGATAATTTTTATGATAAATCTGTTAACCTAAATAAAACAGCAAAAATTTGGGGGACTGAAGATTTTAATGGTTTTGGTTTTCTAAACTACTTATTCGAAGGTTTAGTATCTGGAGATAAGTATGGTTCTGCTGTTGGTATTGTTGCTTTACTTTTAGTTGTAGGTGGAGCTTTTGGTATTATCATGTCTACTGGTGCGATTGATGCTGGTATTTATGCTGTAATTGATAAGACAAAGGGTCTAGAAAAGTTTGCAATTCCTATTTTATTTTACCTATTCTCACTAGGTGGAGCTACTTTTGGAATGAGTGAAGAAGTTATACCATTTTCTATGGTAATGGTTCCATTTGTTATTGCACTTGGCTATGACTCCATTGTTGCTGTTACTGTAACTTTTGTTGCATCACAACTTGGTAATGCTGTTTCTTGGATGAGTCCATTCTCAGTTGCTATAGCTCAAGGTATAGCTGGTATTCCAGTTTTATCTGGTGCGGGATTTAGACTTGTATGTTGGGTTGTTGTTACAGGTCTTGGTGCAGCTTACACTATGGTTTATGCAGAAAGGGTTCGTAAAACTCCAACTCTTTCAGTTGTTTATGATTCAGATAATAAGTTTAGAGAAAAATTAGCAGAAGATAATTCTGCAAAAGAATTTAAACTTGGACATAAAATTATTTTACTTGAAATGTTGGCAGTTTTAGTTTGGATTGTTTGGGGAGTTATGAAAAAAGGTTACTATATTCCTGAAATAGCATCTCAATTCTTTGTTATGGGTCTTGCTGCAGGTATTACTGCTGTAATCTTTAAATTAAATAACATGACAATTAATGACATGGCTTCTTGTTTCCAATCTGGTGCAGCTGATTTAGCTGGTACTGCAGTTGTTGTCGGTATGGCTAAGGGTATTTTAATTGTACTTGGTGGTAGTGATGCGAATTCTTTCTCTGCCCTAAATACTATTCTTTACTCAATGGGTAATGCTTTTGCTGGTGTTCCAAAGGCTATTGCAGCGATTGGTATGTATTTATTCCAATCTCTATTTAACCTAGTTGTTACATCAAATTCAGGACAAGCTGCTTTAACTATGCCTATCATGGCACCTCTTGCTGATCTTGTTGGTATTTCAAGACAAATTGCAGTTCTTGCTTACCAAATGGGTGCAGGATTTATGGATGCTTTTACTCCAGTTTCTGCAAGTTTAATTGGTGTTCTTGGTGTTGCTGGTATTGATTGGTCTAAGTGGGCTAAGTTCCAAATTAAGATGCAAGGATTCTTCTTTTTACTTGGATCAATAATATTAATTATTGCAACAATTATTAATTTCCAATAGGAAGTGAAAAAAATGATTAAAGTTATTAGAAATGCAAAAGTTTATAGTCCTGAATTTATAGGAACAAAAGACCTATTAATTCTTGGCGATAAAATTGCAGCTATTGAAGATGAAATTAAAATCGACCTTTCTTGCTTGGACGTAGAAGAAATTGATGGGACTGGAAAAGTTTTAACTCCTGGCTTTATCGATTGCCACGTTCATATTCTTGGTGGTGGTGGAGAAGGTGGTTTTAAAACTAGAACTCCTGAAATTACACTAACTACCCTAACAAAAGCTGGTGTTACAACTGTTGTTGGAACTCTTGGAACAGATGGACTTTGCAGAGATATTTCTGCCCTACTTGCAAAGGCAAGAGGTCTTAGTGAGGAAGGAATAACTTCATACATCTACACAGGAGCTTATCAAATTCCAACTCCTACACTTACTGGCGATGTAATGAAAGATATAATGTCAATTGATAAGATCATAGGTGCAGGAGAAATTGCCCTATCTGATCACAGATCTTCTCAACCAACTTTTGAAGAGTTTGTTCGTCTTGCTGCAAATGTTAGAGTTGCTGGCATGCTTTCTGGCAAGGCTGGTATTATTAACATCCACATGGGCGATGGAAAATCTAATTTAGATTATCTAAATCGTGCAGTTGATGAAACAGAAATTCCTATTTCACAATTTTTACCAACTCACTGTGGTAGAAATCCCGAACTTTTTGAAGAAAGTATTAAATATTTAAAACGTGGTGGTTTCTGTGACTTCACTGGTGCTGAAGATCCTGATCTTTGGGAAAGAGAATACGGTGAAGTTAGGATATCCAAAGCTTTGAAACGTATAGTTGATGAAAAAATATCTCTTGATAACTTTACTTTTACATCAGATGGACAAGGAAGCTTCCCAATGTTTAATGAAAAAAATGAATACATTGGACTAGGAATTGGCAAATCATCTTGCCTACTAGAAGCTGTTCAAGAATGTGTATTTAAAGAAGATATACCTCTTGAGATTGCCCTAAGAGGTTTAACAACAAACCCTGCAAAAATATTATCCTTTAACAGTAAGGGAAATATAAAGGTTGGCTACGATGCAGACATTAATTTACTAGATGAAAAAACTCTTGAAATTGATACCGTTCTTGCCATGGGTAAGGTTATGATTAGGGATAAAAAAGCTGAAATTCTTGGAACTTTTGAAAATATTTAAAAATTAAAGCGTGCAGATTAATAATTTGCACGCTTTCTTATTTCTATAAACCATAATTGTTTTTATAAATTTTATCTATTCAAATAATCTTTTAAGTATTTAGTTGTCTTACTTTCTGCATCAATAAAATGTCTTAAATATCCTTGGTAAATTAATTTTCCACCATTTTTTCCAGCATCTGGACCAAGTTCTAGTATCCAATCAAGTTGTAACAATAGTTTTGGCTCGTGTTCTATAACTATCACCGTATTTTTATTTTCAACCAAACTATTTAAAAGTTTTAATAAATTATCTATATCCAAAGGATGAAGTCCCCTTGTCGGCTCATCAAATATATAAATTTCTCCTTGGTTTCTCAAACTGCTTGCAAGTTTTAATCTTTGCAATTCTCCACCTGAAAGAGTGTTGGTTGTTTGTCCTAGGCAAAGATAAGAAAGTCCAAGTTCTTCTAAAAGATCTAATCTGTCTTCTATCATCTTGCTATCAAATATATTTCTAGCTTCTTTCGCAGTCATATCTAAAACATCAACAATAGATAATCCCTTATATTTATATGATTTAGCTTCGCTTGAATATTTATCTCCCTTGCAGGCTTCACAAATTATTTTTATCGGATCTGAATAGGCAACGTCTGGTTCTATAAATCCCTTGCCCTTGCAGATAGGACAAGCTCCTTTTGAATTAAATGAAAAAAGTCCCTTATCCACATTATTTTCTTTTGCAAATACTTCTCTGATCTTATCCATCATCCCCATATAGGTTGCAAGATTTGATCTTTTTGATTTTCCAATTTCTTTTTGATCTATAAAAAGAGCTTGATTATATTTTTTATAAAATTCCCCTATCAAACTACTTTTTCCAGATCCCGAAACTCCACAAATTCCAGTAAATGAATTTTTTGGAATTTTTATAGAAATATTTTTTAAATTGTTGCTAGTAATATTAGATATTTCATAAAATTCATCAAATTTTTTATCTGAAATTTTAATTTCTTCTTTTTCTTTTAAGGCCTTGCTAGTTGCAGTATCTTTCATATCTTCAAATTTTCCTTCAAAGACAATTTCTCCGCCGTCTTTTCCCGAATAAGGACCTAACTCAACCAATAAGTCTGCTTCTTTTATAATATCTTGATTGTGTTCAACTATCATAACTGTGTTGAAATTTTCTTTTAACTTTCTAAAGATAGAATTGATCTTTGATACTTCAAGAGGGTGTAGCCCTGCAGATGGTTCATCAAATATATAGCACATATTGTTTAAGGATGAGCCGAGTTTCGATGCAATTTTAAGTCTTTGACCTTCTCCTCCAGATAGGCTTGAAACTTGCCTTGATAAACTTAAATATCCAAGTCCTATATCTATTAATTGCTCAACAATTGGAATTATTTGCTGGCATATTTTTTCTGCATATTCTCCCTTGATTGATTTTAAAAACTTCAACAAGTCATCTAATTCTAGATTATAGACTTCTGCAATATTTTTACCTTCGATTTTAGCTTCTAAAACTTTTTTGTTTAAACCAGTTCCAAGACAGGCCTTACATTTTTTATAGGAGCAAAAAGATAAGACCTCATCTTTTGAAACAGATCTTAAATTTGATATATCTCTTTTTACATAAAGTCTTTCAAATCTTGGTATAAGTCCATCCCACCAAGACTTGTGGTCTCCATTTTTTGTATGGAAAGGAGCAAGTACAACTCCTCCGCCTTCTGGACCATATAAAAATAAATCTTGATCTTCTTTCTTATAATCTTTTATAGCTAAGTCTGGATCAAACAAGCCGCAAGTCATCATCCACCTTCCCTGCCATTGGCTTGGAGACAGGGGAGCAAACCTCACTGCATAATCCGCAAGAGATTTGTCAAAATCAACTAATTTATTTATATCAACATCTATTTCAAGACCATTGCCATCACAATTTGGACAAGTTCCAAAACTAGAATACTTTGAAAAATCACTTGCCTCTTTGATTCTCAGCTTAGCAATTCTTGAATATAAGAGTCTTATCATTGGTCCAATATCCATATAAGAAGCTATGTCCGAACGTGAATTTGAAGATATTAAACTTTGTTTTACAACAATTGCCGGGCTCAAATTTTCCACCCTATCCAGATCAGGCCTTTTGTATAATTTCATATGCCTTCTTTCGTAAGAAGAAAAATCTTTCGTCATCTGTCTTTTGCTTTCCCTAGCAATAGTATCAAAAACAACAGAAGACTTGCCCGAACCAGATAGGCCTGTGAAAACTATAATTTTATTCTTTGGCAAAACGAGGTCAACATTCTTTAAATTATTTTCCCTCATCCCATATAATTTTATTTTATCTTCCACTTTAACAGCTCCAATCTTTCCTTAATTGTAGCATTAAAATGAGCAAATAAAAAAGACCCTAAACTAATAGAGTCTTTGATGACTTTAAATTTATTTTCCCTTTGTTTGGAATCTTTTATTATCTCCATAAAGTTTTATAAGTTGGTCAAATTCTTTTTTATCATAAAATTCAACTCCACCATCCTTATATTCTTTTCCTATTTCAATAGCAAGATTTGCAGCTTGAGCAATATCAGTTTCATGGCTTGCTCCTGTTCCACAACCTGGTACTGCACTTTGTGCTGTAATTGCGATTCCTAAAACTGGTGCTGATGTTGCTGTTGCTGGTTGAAGAATAGAATTTATATGGTATAAATCATTGCCATATGGTGTAATATCCTGGATAGATAAGGCAAATACATTTGCGGGAAGTCCTGTTGCTATTTCCATAATTCCAACAATTGATGGACTAACTCTTAAAATATATCCTTCTTTTACTGTTGGAGAAATTGAAATTCCCTTATGATTAATAATATTATTTCCCTTTGTTGTATCTATTGATATTATTGCGTCCATCTTTTTATCAACTTCATAGCTATTCATTATATCCATATCAACTGGAGAACCCATAAAATCAACTGGCTTGTGCGGGGATGTTGGTGCATCAGGACAAACATGAGTTGTAACTATTAAATTACATGGTAGGTAGTCTCCATTTTTTTGCATTTTTACAATTTTTAATGCAGCTGATAAGGCAGCAATTGCTCCATCGCCATCAGATACTAATCCAATTCTTGCATCTCTCGCACCAAGTCCGCCTAGTCTTCCTATGATTCCAAGAGTTTTTTTATTTTTAATCTTGGGATCGCCTTCTATATTTATTCTAACAAAGTCCGTATATCCTTTGTCGCCTTCAACTTTTTTTACATATACATCTACATATTGATCGTATTTTTCAAAAAATTCTTTTACTTTTTCACCACTGGCATACCTAGAATCTACAATTTCCATTATGTCCATTACTTCTCTTAATAGCATTTTTTCCTCCTTATAATTCAGATAAAAAGTTTACCATTTCACTAAGTCTTTTTATTCTATTGCTTGGTTTACCATTTCTACTTAGACCATGGTTTTCACCTCTAAAAATTAATAACTTTGCATCTACTCCAAAATATTTTAATGATTGATACCACATTTGTCCTTGTGTAAGTGGACACCTGTAATCATGTTCTGAATGAATTACCAAAGTTTTTGTTTTTACCTTGTCTACATTTTTTATTGGAGATGCTTCCCAAAGAATTTCTCTGTTGCTGATATCTGCTCCCATTTCATCCTTATAAAAATAATAACCTATATCGCTGCTTCCCCATTGTGAAACAAAGTCTGCAATAGATCTTTGAGTTATTGCTAATTTAAATATATTTGTTCTTGTAGTGATAAGATTTGTCATAAATCCACCATAAGATCCACCAATTACTGCCATCCTATCAGGATCAACAATTTTTAAATCTTCAAGTAGATAATTAACAAAATCCATTATATCTGTATAATCTCTTTTTCCATAGTTTCCGACAACATCTTTTGTATATGCTTGTCCAAATCCTATTGAACCTCTTGGGTTAGGAAGCAAAATAAGATAGCCTTGAGAAACTAAAAGTTGTACCTCAAAGAAAAAGTTTTCTGTAAACATTATATATGGTCCACCGTGAATACTCACAACTAGCGGATATTTTTTGCTAGGATCATAATCATGAGGTTTAGCTAATAATGCATAAATATCAGTATTATCCCTAGATTTTATCTTTAGATTTTCATATTTTGCAGTGTATCTATCAATTTTACTATCCAAAATAATATTTTTAGTCTTATTTTTTGGATCATATTCTATAAATTCTGTTACTACATCTGGCTCACTTGCAAGGGCTAAAATCTTTGAATTATCCCTATTAACAACAAACTCTGTAATATTTTCTTTTATATCTTCTAGCTTGTCTAGATTTTTATCCATATCTACATTAAATAACTGCATTTTCCCAAAATATGATGATAAAAAGTAGACTGATTTACTATCATTTGCAAATGAAATTGGAGAGTGGCTCATGTAGCAATTTATATCTGTGCTAGATAAATCGCCAACTTGTATATCAAACTCACCTGTCAAGTCGTGAGTTTTATCTTCTTCAAAATCATAAACAAATAGTCTTGGTTGAATTGATGTGTGGTAACTAGATGCACAAGCAAATGCTATTTTTTTATTATCTGGTGAAAATACTGGTTCAACTTGGTAGCTAGTGTCTGAGTTTAAATTTTTATATAGAGAAAAGTCTTCTGTGTTAAAAATTTGAATTGATGACCTTCTATCTAATTTGTCTTGTCCATCTTCTTTAGATATAGCAAGGTATTTTCCATCAGATGAAACAACAAAAGAATTTACAAATCCATAACCTATTGCGTGTTCTGAGATTACTCTTGCTACTTTTGAATCAAGTTCTTGATAAAATATAAGTTCCTTGACATGGTCTTCTATAAATCCTCTCTCATTAGTGAAGTAATCCATGGACTCAGTTTCTATATAGTCTTCTTTTTCTTCAAATTCATATTCTGTATTTTGATCAAATTCTTTTTGATCTTCTTTTAATCTAGAAGAAAAATAAATTCTTTTGCCTGATGGATCCCATCTAACATCATCTACTCCAAAAGGCATATTGGTAATCTTTTCAATTTTTTCACTAGCTAAATCTAAAAGATAGACTTGTTTTTTACCAGTTTCATTACTTATAAATAAGATTTTTTCATCATTTAAAACTTGAACTTTTATATTTAAACTATCTTCAAATCCAAATTCTTTTTCTTCTTTATTTTCTAGATTTCTTATAATAAATTTAGATTGATAGTTGTTTTTTTCTTTGCTTATTTTTGATTTTACATAAATTATTTTATCTTTTCCCAAATAAATTGGATTCGATAGGCATTCTAATTTATATAAATCTTCTGTTTCAAATCTTTTTGTCATAACTATTTGTCCTCATTTAAAAAATCTACTGCTGTTAAAATATATACCTTGGCACAGTCAATAATGTCTTGAACTTCTGCTCTTTCGTTAAATCCATGAATTGTTTCAAGGATTGCCGGTCCATATTGAAGAACTGGTATATTATTTTGTCTAAAATATCTAGCATCTGAACATGCCCATTGTAATACTCCATAGGCTTTTTGGTTTTTAACATATGAAATATTATCTACTGTATATTTGCAGACTGGATCTTCTGCAGGAGTATAGTTTGCATTTGATTTAAAACCTGATTCTTCAAAATCATATTCTATATCAAGACTGTTTAAAATATCTTTAACATCTTTTAAGAATTTATCTCTTTCTATTCCAAAAGGAAGTCTTGAATCTATTTCAACAAGGCACTTGTCTGCAATTACATTTCTAGCTGTTCCACCCTTGATAACTCCAAGGTTAAACGAACATCTTTCAAAAATTTGAGCAAGTTTTTCTCCGTTTACTTCTTTTTCAATTACATATTGCTTAGATACTTCTATAAGTTCTTCTAGTTCTTCTGGAACTTCTATTTTTTTATCTGTATATTCTCTTAATTTATTTATAGCTAGAATAGCATTTTCAATAGCAGACTTTCCTGAAAGTGGAGCCAAGCTACCGTGTCCTGGTTCTCCATAGACTGTCAAAGTAAAAGCTCCTGAACCTTTCTGTCCAATAGTTGGATTTAAATCTCCTGATGGTTCTGCTATTAAAGCTCCATCTCCTTTAAGAAGTTTGTTTTCAAAAAGATAAGGGACTCCAAAATCTGTTCCTGTCTCTTCGTCTGGCACTACTGCAAGTGTCAAGCTTCCATTTATATCTATATTGTGTTTTTTTAGATAGATTAAAGAGAAAATCAATCCGCCTAAACCACATTTCATATCAGAAGCTCCACGACCTCTTAATATTCCATCTACGATTTCTCCTTCAAATGGGTCAAATTCCCATTTAGACATATCTCCAACTGGAACTGTGTCAGAATGTCCACAATAAATTAGATTTTTGCCCTCATCATTCCCAATTTTGGCTATTAAATTTATCATCTTGTCTGCACTTTTATGAACTTCTACTTCTATTCCAAACTCTTCTAGTAAATCTTTTATATATTTACTAATAGCTAAGCTATCTCCTCCAGGATTTTCGCTAGGTATCTTTATTAAGTTCTTGCAAATATCTAGCAATAAATCTTTGTCCTGATCAAAATATTTTAATAAGTCTTCTTTATTCAAAATTTCTACCTCCTGGTATAGCATTTATTAATTTTTTTGTGTAATCTTCTTGTGGATTAGAATAAATACTTTCGCTCGGTCCTCTTTCGATTATTTCGCCCTTATTCATAACTAAGATTCTGTCACAAAAGTACCTAACTACATTCAAATCATGAGATATGAAAATATAACTTAAGTCAAACTCTCTTTGAAGTTTTATTAATAAGTTTAAAACTTGAGCCTGTATAGACACATCAAGAGCTGATACCGGTTCGTCTAAAATTAAAATTTTTGGTTTTAAAATTAAAGCTCTCGCTATATTTATTCTTTGCGCTTGACCTCCTGAAAATTCATGAGGAAACCTATAAGCTAACTCTTTCCTAATTCCTACTTTTGAAAGTATATCGAGTGCCATTTCTTCCCAATCTTTACTAGATCCTATATTGTGTATTTTTAATGGCTCTATGAGTAATTCTATAATTCTCTTTTTGGGATCAAGAGAAGCTATTGGGTCTTGGAATATCATCTGAATATCTTTTCTTAAAGCTTGCAATTCTTTATCAGAAAGTTCATCTATATCTTTACCTTCTATATAAATTTTCCCACTTGTTTTTGAAATTAAATTAGTTACAAGTCTTGCTGTTGTTGATTTCCCACAACCACTTTCTCCAACTATTCCTAAGTATTCACCCTTGTATAATTTAAAGTCTATATCATTTACTGCTGCAAATACTCCAGCTTTCTTAAAAGGGCCAGATTTTAACTTATATTCTTTTTTAAGATTTTCAACTCTTATAATTTCTTTTTTTTCTGTATTATAAGTCATTCTTAGCCTCTCTTTCTTTATCTATTGAAAAGTGTTTATAGCAAGTACATCTTACATAATGGTTTGGTGAGACTTCTCTTAGTTGAGGATTTTCTTCATGATCTTCTTCTTTTAAAGATCTAATCCTATCAGCTATAACACACTTACTTCTATCTATATTTTCAACAGCTGGAACTGTACCTTCAATTACATTTAAAAGCCCATCATTTTTTGATCCTGATGGTATAGAATTTATAAGCATTTTTGTATAAGGGTGGAGTGGATTTTTAAAAATTTCTACTACATCAGCCTCTTCTACAATTTCCCCAGCATACATTACACAAACTCTATCGCATATATTTTTAACTACATCAAGATCATGTGTTATTAAAACTATTGATGTATCAATCTTTTCTCTTAAATCTCTCAATAAGTCTAATATCTGTTTTTGAACGGTCACATCAAGAGCGGTAGTTGGTTCATCAGCTATAATAAGGTTTGGATTTGATGCTATTGCCATGGCGATCATAACTCTTTGTCTCATACCACCTGAAAATTCGTGAGGATAAAGTTTTATTTTTTTTGCTGCATCTTTTATTCCTACCATTTCAAGTAGTTTGATTGCTTTTTCTATAGCCTCTTTTTTTGTCATTTTTTGATGAAGTCTTATTGCTTCTACTAGCTGATTTTGTATTGTAAATACTGGATTAAGCGAAGTCATAGGGTCTTGAAATATCATAGATATTTCATTTCCCCTTAACTTTCTCATCTCTTTTTCACTTTTATTAGATAGCTCTTGCCCTTTATAAATTATGCTTCCGTCTAGGATTTTCCCATTTGGAGGAAGTAGTTTCATTATTGATGTAACAGTTACAGACTTACCTGATCCACTTTCTCCACAAATTCCTAATATTTCACCTTTTTTTATGTTAAATGATACATTTTCTACAGCCTTAAGCATTTTTTTAGATACTTCAAATCCTATAGACAAGTTTTTAACATCTACTAATATATCTTTATTAATTGTATTTGTTTGCATTTTCCTCCTCCTAGTTGAGTCCAAACTACTTGCCGCTTTTTGGATCTGAAACATCCCTTAAAGCATCTCCAAATAAGTTAATTCCTAAAACTGATAAAACTATAGCAAGACCTGGAAATATAGAAATATGCGGTGCTAAAACTAAATAGTCTTTACCTTCTTGTAGAATACTTCCCCAAGATGCTGTTGGTGGTGCTATTCCTAATCCAAGATAAGAAAGTGCAGCTTCTGATATTATTGCTCCTGCAACAGACATTGTTCCATAAACAATTATTGGAGTAACTGCATTTGGAAGAATGTGGCTAAAAATAATCCTGAATTTTTTTGCACCAAGCGATTCCGTTACCTCTATATAATCTTCTTCTTTTATAGCCAAAACCTGACCTCTCGTTATTCTTGCAAATCCTGGTATATTTCCTATTGCAATAGCCAGTATTGTGTTGAAAAGACCTGATCCAAAAACCATCATAAGAGTTATTGCAAGAAGTATAAAAGGAAAGGCAAACATGGCATCCATGATTCTCATTATTATAGAATCAAGAGTTCCTCCAAAATATCCTGCTATTAATCCTAGTAATACTCCTATTAAGCATCCAACCAATATAGCGGCAACTCCTACTATTAAAGAAACTCTAGATCCATATAATATTCTTGAAAATAAGTCTCTACCATAGCTATCTGTTCCAAAGATATGTCCATCATATCCTGGTGGCATCATGGAATTTGCTACATCTATTTCATTTGGATCATAAGGAGCGATAATAGGAGCAAAAATAGCCATAATTACTATAATGCTCATTATTACAAAACCAACAATGGCAAGTTTATTAGCTAATAATTTTTTTAAAAATATAGAGAAGGGACTTCTTTTTTTATATTTTTTAACTTCAGCCATATTAATATTTTCCATTATTTCTCTCCTTCTATATCTATCTTTGGATTAACCAACTTATATAAAATATCTACAGCTAAGTTAACTAATACATAAATTATTGCTGTAAAAATAACAACTCCTTGTATAACAATAAAGTCTCTTTTGTCTATAGCCTCAACAATCAATCTTCCCATTCCAGGCCAAGAATATATAGTTTCAGTAAGAACTGCACCTGAAAGTAAAGATGATAATTGCATACCTACAACAGTAAGTAGTGGAATTGCTGCATTTTTAAAAGCGTGTTTTGTTACTATTTTAAAATTAGAAACGCCTTTTGCTCTAGCAGTTTTTATATAATTATTATTCATTACATCAAGAATTGAAGACCTCGTTATCCTTGCAAAGTTTGCCATCGGTATAGTGGCTAAGGTTATGCCTGGTAAAATATAATAAGACATATAGCTTAAAAATCCATTATCTAAAGACCCCATACCATTTGAAGGCAGCAATTGCAAATTAACTGAGAATAAAAGGGCTAGCATTATACCTAACCAAAAAACTGGGATTGATACACCTAGTAAAGATATTGAAGAAAGTAATAAATCAATTATACTTCCCTTTTTTAAAGCTGCCCATATTCCCATCGGCACTCCTAAAATTAATGCTATTAATAACGCAAAAATTGATAAACGTATAGTGTTTGGAAACCTTTCTGCTATTAATGAAAAAACTGGCACATTGTATCTATATGATGTTCCAAGATCTAGTTTTGCAAGATTTTTTAAATAATCAGCAAATTGAACCAAAATTGGTTTATCGAGTCCAAGTTGTGTTTCCAAAGCCTTTATGTCCTCAGCACTTGCTTGTGGTCCTAGCATAGCTGATGCTGGGTTTCCTGGTATTATTCTTGTTATAAAAAATACTATTAATGTTACTAAAAATATAGTGGGTATTATATCTTTTAATCTTCTCAATATATACTTTAACAAAGTATTTTCCTCCTATTTAAAAAATAAACGTGCATGGATAAACCATACACGTTTATTGGATTATTGATTTAACCATGTATTAGATGATCCATCAACTAAAACTATTCTACCATCTGGTCTTGAAACATATCCTTCAACCTTGTTTGAAAGTCCTGTTAAAACATCTTGATCATAAAGATCTAAGTGAGGTAAGTCTTCTGCGATTACATCTTGAGCTTGTCCATAGATTTTAGCTCTTTCTTCTTGATCTGTAACTCTTGATGCTTCGTCTAATAACTTATCAAGTTCAGGATTTGAATATCCTCCACCATTTCCTAGTGTTCCAATTTGATCAGTAGCAAGCATTTGGAATAAGAAAAAGTCAGGATCTGGATACCATGTCCAACCCATTATATAAGAATCTGCATTTCCTTGAGAAACTATATCACTAAATGTTCCCCATTCAGCACTCTTAATATTTACATTTATTCCAATTTTTTTCATTTGAGATTGGAAGATAGTAGCAACTGGAACCCTGTTAGCTGCTGTAATAAGTTCTAGGTCAAAACCATTTTCATAGCCAGCCTCTTTTAAAAGTTCTTTTGCTTTTGCAATTTGTTCTTCACTTCCACCACTTGCTTCTTTTACTTTTGTAGCAGCTTCTTCATTGTAGCCCCAAGATTTACTTGGTAGAGGTAGATAACCTTCTTTAGATTCATTGAATTTAAATACACCTTTTGTTAATTCTTCTCTATTTAATGCAAGGTTCATAGCTTGTCTAACTCTAATGTCGCTAGCTGGGTAACCTTCTCTAACATTAAATGAGAAATATCCAATTGACATACCTGGAATTTGGTCAAGTGTAAGGTCTTTATTTTTTTCAACTAGTGCAACGTTTTGTCCCTTTAATTGTGTTGCTATATCAATATCGCCTGATTGAATAGCATTACCCATCATGTTTTCATCTGTAATTATTGAGAACTTAACTCCATCAAGGTGAGGTTTTTCTCCCCAATAATTTTCATTTCTTACAAGTTCAACATAGGAATCTTTTTGCCATTCTTTAAAAGCAAATGGTCCAGTTCCTATTGGGTTTTCTCCAAATTTATCTCCTTGTCCTTCAACTTCTTCTCTAGGAACAATAACATTACCTGCATCAGTAAGCATTGCTAAGAAAGGAGAGAAAGGTTTTTCAAGGATTACATCTAATTCTGTATCACTCTTGACTTGGATATCTTTAATATATCTTATTCTTTTTAAAGCAGATTCATTAAGTGATCTCATTAGTGAGTACTTAACATCTTCTGCGGTCATTTTTCTACCATCTTGGAATTGTCCTTTTTGGAAATAAACATCATCTCTTAAGATAAATGTATAAACTGTTCCATCTTCTGAAATTTTCCATTCTTTAGCAAGATTTGGTACAAAGTCTGTAAGATCTGAATTATAATTAACCAAAGTATCAAAGATACTGTTCATAACATTTGATTCATACATAGCTGTATACTTAACTGGGTCAAGACTTGCTAAGTTAGCAGTTAGACCAATTCTTATAACTCCACCATCTTTTGCTTGAGCTTGTGAACTTTCCTTTGTTTGTTCATTATTTTGATTATTTGAATCATTTTTACCTGAGCAAGCTGTAAGCATTAACAATAAAACTAATAATAATGTAATTTTTTTTAAGTGTTTCAATCTTACTCCTCCTAAATTATTTTTATATATTTTTTGTATTATAGCATTAATACTTTAGCTTAGCAATAAGAAGTGCTATAATTTTATAAAATATATAAATATAAACCTAACAAAATCTTTAGCTATATATTAATATGATTCCATCTAATATTTATCTAAATTAGATTTACATATAGTAAAAAATTTTACAATAAAAAATAAATAAAGACACTTCTGTAAAGTAATCTTTATTTATCTATAAATTTAGTAATTTTCATTAAATTTTAAATTAAAGGCTTTCAATATATTTTTTCACATCTTGTCCTATGAAAAATTTATCTCCATCTATTAATATTGGTCTTTTTACCAGCATGCCATCTTTTGATAAGCGTTCTAATTTTTCGTCTAGGCTCATTTCTTTTAATTTATCTTTTAAATTTTCTTCTCTATATATTTTACCGCTTGTATTGAAGAATCTTTTTATATCTAGTCCGCTTTCTTCATACCACTTTTTTAATTCTTCTTTACTTGGGTTTTCCTTATCTATTTCTCTTGTTTGGTAGGAAAGTTTTTTATCTTGCATAAGTTTTTCAACTTTTTTGCATGTTGTGCATTTTTTATAACATATATATAGCATATTGATCTTCCTTTCTTTTTATAATTTTAAAAAATTATTTGCAATTTTTATTTGCTTGTATAATAATATTTTTATTAAATATCTAGTAATAGATTAATATATTACTATTATAAATCATTTTAAAGGATAGTGAAATTATGAAAAATTATTTTGATTTAAAAGATAGAGTTGCTATTGTAACTGGTGCTTCTTCTGGCCTAGGTGCTCACTTTTCTAAGGTCCTTGCTAGTCAAGGTGCAAAGCTTGCATTAATTGCTAGAAGGCTTGATCGTCTAGAGGCCTTGAAAAAAGAAATAGAAGAAGAGTATCAAACAGAGGTAAAGATATATCAAAAAAATTTGACCGATTTTAACAAGTTGGAAAGTCTCGTTAATGATATAGAAAATGATTTTTCTAAAATTGATATTTTAGTTAATAATGCTGGTATGGCTCATGTTGCTCCTGCTTTAGAAATGAAACAAGAAGACTGGTTAAAGATGCTTGATACAAATCTTTCTAGTGTATTTTTTATGAGCCAAGCTGTTGGAAAAAGAATGGTAAAGAATGGATACGGTCGTATAATTAATCTTGCATCCGTCCACTCTCAAGTTACTATGAAAACCGAAAAATTATCTGCAGATCAAATGATAGCCTATGTTACAACAAAGCATGGAGTAAGAGGTATTACTATTTCTCTTGCAGCTGGTTGGGCTAAGTATGGTATCACTGTAAATGCAATTGGACCTGGCTATTTTGAAAGTGAAATGACTTCTGCAATGCTAAAAAGTGAAAGTTTTAAAGAAACAATTCACGCAACTTGCCCTATGGATAGACATGGAAATCCAAAAGAACTAGATACCACACTTTTATACCTAGCATCTGAAAACTCTTCTTATACTACTGGTCAAGTTATAACTGTTGATGGTGGTTGGTTGACTTTATAGTTATTTAATAAATTATATTTTTTACATAAGCTTTTTGAGGTGAACTACATGAAAGAAATTAAATTATATTTTTCTGATAAGTGTCCTGATTGCCCTCCAATTATTAAAAGACTGGATGAATTAAATGTTGAGTATGAAAAGGTTAATATTACAAATTCCATGCCTGAGTTAAAAGAATTTCTTGCTTTTAGGGATAATGACAAGTTTTTTACTATTATAAAGGAAGAAAACAGGGTAGGAGTTCCTTCTCTGTTAATAGATGGCGAATTTTATGACCCTTATGAGATAGATCTTAATGACCTAAAAAAATAAGCACTGGTTTAAAAACCAATGCTTTTTTTATTAATCAAATTGCTTGTAGACCTTGTCTAATTTTTGATTTATCTTATTTATTTTTTCTTCTAATTCTGATAAAACTTTTTGCCCGTAGTCAATTTGTCTTTCTACTTCTTTGAAGGCTGTTCCTCCATAGGAATCTCTTTCTTTTATACTTTCTTCAACTTTGAACTGAGAAAGATCTTCTAGTTCAACTGGGAAGTCTATATTTTTTAAGTCTTCTTTATTTATATCTTTAAATTCTTTATTATTGTTTTCACAATATTTTACAAGTCCACCAACAATTTTATGGGCTTCTCTAAATGGTATTTTGTTTTTTACCAAAAATTCTGCTATGTCAGTTGCTTCTATAAATCCTTTTTCAACTTGTTTTTTCAATACCTCTTCTTTAAAGTGACTTGCTTCAATCATTCTTGCAAATACATAGATTGTCCTATCTAAGGTATGAATGCTGTCAAATAAGGCTTCCTTGTCCTCTTGGTAGTCCTTGTTAAAGGTTAAGATTGTTCCCTTTAATACTGTTAAAATATTTACAAGATTTCCTATTGTCCTTCCAACTTTTCCTCTTGCAAGTTCTGCAAGGTCTGGATTTTTCTTTTGTGGCATTATGCTTGATCCTGTGCAGAATTCATCGCCTATTTCTATAAAAGAAAATTCTTGTGAGTTAAAGATTGTTATTTCTTCTGCGAATGAACTTAAATGAGTCATAGTCAGTGCTGCTATATATAAATATTCTACAAAATTATCCCTGCTTGCAACTGTGTCCATGGCATTTTCTGTCGGTTTATCAAAGCCTAAAAGTTCTGTTGTTATAAATCTATCAGTTGGCAAAGTTGTTCCTGCCATTGCACAAGCTCCAAGTGGATTTTCTGATAATCTTTTGTATAATTCTAAAAGTTTGTCGCAATCTCTTTTTAGTCCTTGGAAGTGGGCCATATAATAATATCCACATGTTATAGGTTGAGCATGTTGAAGGTGGGTAAATCCTGGCATTATTTTATGGTTTTCTTCTTTAGCTTTTTTTAATAAAACATTTAACAAATCTGTAAGCTTGCCTAAAGTATTTACAACAGACTGTCTTAAAAATAATGTTTCGTCCAAGGCATTTTGGTCATTTCTACTTCTTGCTGTGTGAAGTGCCTTGCCTGCTTCTCCAATTTCTTCTATTAATTGAGCTTCGATAAGCATCATTATATCTTCA
The DNA here is from genome assembly GCF_000311865.1 of Peptoniphilus obesi ph1. Classification (GTDB taxonomy): domain Bacteria; phylum Bacillota; class Clostridia; order Tissierellales; family Peptoniphilaceae; genus Peptoniphilus_E; species Peptoniphilus_E obesi. The sequence goes on from NZ_HE978580.1 coordinate 665,980, forward strand.
TTTGCTATATCAAGTTCAATTTCATTCTTGTCTAATCTTTCTCTTACAATTTTTAAACCCCTAGAAATTTCTTCATAAGTTTTTTTATCTATAATATCCTGCTTATAAAGCATAGTTACATGAGCAAGACTGCCCAAGATACTATATCTATATAGGACATGATCAAAACTTAATGATTCATTGTAATCCTGTGTAAAATCTGCCATAGATTTAGAAAATCTACCACTCCATAAATTTGCCATAATAACCTCCTAATTTTGATTTTCTTTTACAAGACCGTATTTTCTAACTGATATCTTATGCAAGATGTATATAATTAACATTAAAACTATAATAGATACAAAAATAATTAAATTAGATGCTAAATGTCCTGCAATTATAAATGTAATAAAGGCAATGATACCAACTGTTAGCGAGTAAGGAAGCATACAAGAAAAGAAATCCATATGGTCTCCTCCAGCACCAGTTGATGCAAGCATAGTTGTATCTGAAATTGGTGAAGATGAATCTCCAAAAAGTCCTCCACTACTTACTGCTGCAACAATTACTGATAGTGATACTCCTAGCTTATATGCCATAGGAATTGCTAATGGAATTAAAATTGCCATAGTTCCCCAAGATTAACCTGTAGCAAAAGACATAAGGCATGCTATCAAGAAAAATACTGCAGCTAACATTTGTGGACTTAAAAAAGACTCAGTTATTTCTAATATATACTCAGCTGTTCCCATTTCGGTACTTATTCCACCAAGCGACCAAGCAAGTGTTAGTAAAACTGCCATAAAACCAGCACCACTAACCCCGCTTAAAAAATTTGACATGCAATCTTCAAAGCTCATAACCTTTTGAACTAAACACATTATTACTAAAAATATTGTGGCAAGCAAAAATCCTGCTGCAATTGATGCCCTTATCATATTTCCTGGAACAACCTCAAAAGGAAATCCATTTAAAAATAAGTTTGTAAATATTGTTGCAACCATTATCACTAGAGGTATAACCATTATCCTAACAGGCACTTCTTTTCCATCATTATTGTATTTTTCACTGACTGTTTTTCTCATCGGAGTTCCGCCTGCTCTCATAGTTTGACCTGTCTCCATAGCCCTGTTTTGAGCTTTTAACATAGGACCATAATCAAATTGAGTAATAGCTAAAAACCCGCCATTATTAGTCCAAGTATGGCATAAAAGTTAAAAGGTATTGCCCCTACATATACAGACCAACTTGTAAGATCATTTATATTTAAATTGTTTAATTCTGTTTCAATTAGACCCATTGAATAAACTCCCCAACCAATAATTGGGATAAGTGCTGCATCACATATACTAGTTATGTCTAATATATAGGCAAATTTTTCTTTAGAAGTTTTTAATTTATCTAAAATTTCTTCAAAAATTGGTCCAAGGATTAAAGCATTGCCAGTATCCGTAAACCAGATTACAAGTCCACCAAGCCAAACTGAAAACTCTCCCTTAGCTCTAGTATTAAGTTTATTAGTCATTGACTTAGCAAAAGAGTTTGCAGCACCAGTGCTTGTTAGTAAGGCCACAAAGCCACCTATTATTGCCATCATAAATATTGTTTGTGCATTAGAATCTTCTGCAATTTTTACATACATAAAATCAGATATCATGCTCACAAAAGCTGTGAATGGATTAAATGAATTTATAATTAAAGCACCAAGATATACCGAAGTTAGTAAAGAAACTATTACATTTTTTGTTACAACTGATAATATTATTGCAACTAGCGCAGGTAGCAATGATAAAAATCCATAATAAATTGTAGTATCTTCCATATTCTCTCCCCCTTAAAAAAATATACAAAAAAAGTCCCTACTAAGGGACGTTTTAACGTGTTACCACCCAAATTCGTAATTAAAAAAATTACCTCATTTAGCTTAAACTAAAGCTATAACGTAGCCAACGTGTGAACTTATGTATTCATTCCATGCTCCGAGTTTCTTTTTGGTTATTATCGCCTAGTTTTTTTCAGCAAGCAAAACCTCTCTGTGAGTGCTCCAATAACCTACTCATCTCTTCATCGCAATTTATGAAATAATAACAAATATTTAATATAAAGTCAAATAAAAAAAGTCTGGTAGTGATTTTCTACCAGACCTTATCTCTTTATAAAACTTCTTCTGCAACTTCTCTGCAAAGAGCAATCTTTTTCCATTGGTCTTCTTCTGTCAAAGCATTTCCTTCTTCAGTTGAAGAAAAACCACATTGAGGTGAGATGCAAATATTTTCTTTTCCTATATATTTACTTGCTTCTTCTATTCTTCTTTTTAAATCTTCTTTCTTTTCTAGCTCTGGTCTTTTTGATGTAACAAGACCAAGTACAACTTTTTTACCTGCTGGGATTTTTGCTAAAGCTTCAAAATCTCCACTTCTCTCATCATCATATTCAAGATAAAAGGCTGAAACTTTTTCATTTGCTAGTAAAAAATCTGCTATCTTATCATATCCACCGCTAAAGTGCCAAGCTGATTTATAATTTCCCCTGCAAACGTGGCTTGTTATATTTAAATCTTTTGGAGCATTTTCTATTGTCCTGTTATTTATTTCTAGGTAAAGTTTTTTTAGTTCATCTACATTTTTGCCATTTGCTTCATATTCTTTTATTGAATCTTCATCAACCAAGGCTCCCCAAGTGCAATCGTCCAATTGAATATTTCTGCAACCAAGATCATATATCTCTTGGAAAAATTGTCCGTAAGCTTTTGCAACATCTTCTATAAATTCTTGGTCGTTTTTATAAATTGAATCTTCTTTTCCAATTTGAGTATATACATTTCTTAAAAATTGTGCGGGTGCTGGTAGGGTTTGTTTTGCAGATACTTCATCATCTTCAAATTCTTTCACAAATTTAAAATGTTCTAAAAATGGATGAGATGTTCCTGTGATTTTTCCAACTATCTTAACCCCTTCTGGTCTAAGACTTGCTCCGTGGAAATGGATTATATTTGCATCTTCTAACTCATATTTTTCTACACCATTTAAACCCCAGAAGAAATCATAGTGCCACCAGCTTCTTCTAAATTCTCCATCTGATATAAATTTTAAGCCTGCTTCTTTTTCTTTTTTTATTAATTTTGTAATTTCTTGGTCTTCAACTTTTTTCAAATCTTTTCTTGTAATTTTTCCATTTTTAAAATCTTCCCTTGCCTTTTTTAAATTTTCTGGTCTTAAAAAAGATCCAACTACATCAAACTTATAAGGTGCTACTTTCTTTGTCATATTATCTAATCTCCTTTTGCTTTTTCTATTAAGAGTATCTTTTTTAGCAAGCAAGGACTAGTAAAAAATCTATAAAAAAAGTCCTTACTGTTATAAAAATAACAATAAGGACGAAGAATTTTCCGCGTTACCACCTATTTTGCATAAAAATGCCACTCTCAAGTACCAACATACTCTATCTCTATAACGGGAGATCCCGTATGAATCTAATATCGATCCATCCTATCAGAGGCCATGTTCGTCTAATCATAAATTTTGTCCTTCTCAGCTAATTGGACTTCTCTGTAAAAATCACTCATAGATTACTCTTCTCATTATCTAGTTTAATTTTAACTTAGAAGATATATTAACACCCTTTAAAAAAACTGTCAACATATTTTTTTATTTATTTTAATGTCCATCTTTAAAAATAATTTTTTGATTTTCATAGTCTATTTTTTCTATTCTGACAATAGAATAGACATCAAGACCTGCTTCTTCTAGCCTTTTTCTGCCAGGTTGAAAGCTTTTTTCAACGCAAATTCCAATTCCTACAACATTTGATCCTGCTTGTTTTGCCAAGTCTACTAGACCCAAAGATGCTTCTCCATTTGCAAGAAAGTCATCAATAATTAAAACTTTATCATCTTTTTTTAAGTATTTTTTTGGAACCAAAACATCTGATGTTTTTCTTTTTGTATAAGAATAAACTTTCGCATGATAGCAGGCTTCTTTTTCTAAGGTCGAAGGCTTGGACTTTTTTGCAAAAAGCATAGAAACATTTAGTTTTGTAGCTAAAATAATTGCTGGAGCTATTCCAGAAGCTTCTATTGTGAGAATTTTTGTTATGCCTTTATCTTTATAATATTCATAAAATTCATCTGCAATTTTTTTCATAATAGTTGGATCAATCTGCTGATTCAAAAAAGAATCAATTTTTAATACATTGTTTGGATAAATAATACCATCTTCAAGTATCTTTTCTTTTAGATAAGACATTCTCTTCTCTCCCTTTGCAATCATAAACTATAAATTTCTAATCTTATAAATAATGATACTATAAAGCCTTTACAATTAAAACATAAGCTTTTTACCTCTAAGTGTTAATATATGGCCACTTATCCAAAAACAATAGTAAATTTTTAAATTCTTTATATACTTAAATTAAGCATAAAGAATAGGAGGATGATAGATATTAAACTTGAAATAATAATAGATAAAAATCTGGAAGAAAATTTAATCAAATTGTACACAAATTCTTATACAGAAGAAATAAAAGAAATAGAAGAAATATTAAATAATTACAAAAATAGTTCTAAAAATATTTTGACAGTTTTTAAGGACGATCAAGTTTTTGTAATTGATACTAAGGATATTATAAGAGTTTACAGTGAAAACAAGCATATATTTATCGAGACTAAAAATGATATCTATAAATCAAGATTAAGACTTTATGAAATTGAAGAAAGGCTTGAGAGAAATGATTTTATAAGAATTTCTAGGTTTGAAATCATAAATATAAAATACATAGAAAAATTAGACTTATCTTTTACAGGTACTATAGCTGTAAGTTTGAAAAATGGAAAAATATGCTATGTATCAAGAAGAAATTTAAAAGAATTTAAAAATATGCTAGGTTTTTAGGAGGGAAATAATGAAAAAAATAGGAAATTTACTTGTAAGTTTTTTAATCGGTGTAGGAATAGGATCTTTAGTAGAGTTAATTGTATCATTTTTTATTGGGAAAATAACAATTGGAGTGCCAGAATATGTTATGTCTCAGACTTCCCCAGTGCTTGCTCATTTCAAGAGCTTAATGCTATACGGAGGATATGGAATAGTTGGAACCCTTTCTGGAAGTTTCTACGATAAAGAAAAAACTTCTCTACTAGCTGCAACTGTAATTAATCTTGCTAGTCTTTTAATTTATCATTCTTTTGTTGGACTTTATCTAAAATGGTTTAATTTAAATACTCTAATTCAAGCTTTAATAGTTTTTACTATAAATTTTTTCATAATTTGGTCAATTATTTATTTCTTTGAAAAAAAGAATATAGAAAAAATAAATAAAAAGCTATCAAATAAAAAAGAGACAGAATGAAATTATCTGTCTCTAAATTATTTTTATTTAATTTTCAGGAAAAAGTTTTGTTTCTCTTTTTCTCATTATGAATAAGAATCCTATAACTATAACTGAACCTAATCCTAGACAAAGTAGAGCCGAGTTAGTAAATCCTGCTAGCAAGAAGCATAGAAAACTTATTGTTGCAACAGTTAAACCATAAGGTATCTGTGTAGAAACGTGGTCAACGTGAACACATCCTGCTCCTGCAGCAGACATGATTGTTGTATCACTTATTGGAGATAAGTGGTCTCCACAAACAGCACCTGATAGACAAGCTGATATACCAATAAAGAAGATTGGATCAGTTGAGTTAAACATACTTGCAACAATTGGAATTAATATTCCAAAAGTTCCCCAAGATGTACCTGTTGCAAATGCAAGGAATATTGCAACTACAAATATTACAGCTGGTAAGAAAGAATATAGGCCCGCAGCAGCACCTTCCATTGCTCCACCCACAAATTCAGCTGAACCTAAAAGGTCATTAGAAATATTTTTTAGTGAAGTTGCCATAGTTAAAATCATAATAGCTGGAACCATTGCATTAAATCCTTCTGGTAGACAATCCATAGCCTTGTCAAATTTAATTACTTTACGCATTATAAAATAAGCAATTGTAAAGATTAAAGTTATAATAGCTCCCCAAGGTAGACCCACAGTCGCATCGGTATTACCAAAAGCACCTATAAAATCTTTGTAATATTCTCCGCCGGCTTCAAAATATCCACCAACATAAACTAGGGCAAAAACTGAAATTACAATTAAAACTAAAATCGGTAGCACAAGGTCAATTACTTTTCCATCTGGATGTCCATCTTCAGCTGATATAGTTTCATTTTCAACCCCGCCAAGATGACCATGGTCTATAGCCATTTTTTCGTGTTTAACCATTGGACCGTAATCAACATCAAATATAATCATAAATACTACAAACATAAGAGTTAATAGTGAATAGAAATTAAAAGGAATAGCTCTTACAAAAAGTTCTATACCTGAAAGTCCAGTTCCATCTGCATAACCAGATACTGCAGCGGCCCAAGATGAAATTGGTGCAATCATACAAATTGGAGCAGCAGTCGCATCAATTATGTAAGCAAGCTTTGCACGAGAAACTTGGTGACTATCGGTAACAGGTCTCATTACAGAACCAACTGTCAAACAGTTAAAATAATCATCTATAAATATTAAAATACCAAGTAAAAAAGTTGCAATTTGAGATCCTTTTCTTCCCTTAATTCTTTTTGCAGCCCAGTCACCAAAGGCAGCTGTACCACCAGACTTATTAATTAGAGCAACTAGCATACCTAAAATGATTAAGAACAAAAATATACCAGCAGTTCCAGAAACAGCAGCTATCAATCCATCTACTACAACATGGTCTACCATATTAGCAAATGATCCTCCAGATGATAAAATAGCTCCAACAACAATTCCTATAAATAAAGAAGAGAAAACTTCCTTAGTGATAAGAGCAAGTCCAATCGCAACAATTGGTGGAACTAAAGCCCAAAAAGTTGCATAGGTTTCTACGCCTGATCCCGCAACAAAACTCGAAATAGCAACAATAATAATACCAATAATAAGTGCAATCCTAAGATTATTCTTATTAGTCATAACATAATACCTCCATCATTTCATAAGCAATAACTACAATAAAAAAAGAATCACGACGCCCGCCATGATTCTTCATGTTTTCTTATAAAATGAACATTTAGACCACGACAGCTCTCCGTTAATAACGACAGTATGCAAAATTTTCTCCTGCATCCCGGCAATTAAAAGTTCTGGGCAAACTTTTAACCCCTCGGCGATATCCCCTTTTGCTCAATTCGATTCCCTGAAAATTGAACTACTAATGTCAATCGCGCCTCTATCACGTTTCTTTAATTATTAGATACAATGCTAGCACTTAAAATTTTTCTTGTCAAGTTTAATCCTAATATATTTTATTAGTTTAAAGTTTTTTTACTATAAATTAATAAGACATTATCATCAAATTTATAAAATTTTTAATCCAAATTTATAAATTCGCAATTACCATCTTCATATATAGCACAAGAATTCATGCCATCCTTAGCAAGACTCGTGCTTCCAGGATTTATTACATCTATTCCATCAAATTTTTTAAAAAGTTTTTTATGACTGTGGCCAAAACATAAAAGATTTGCTCCTAGTTTTTTAGCTTTTTCTAATCTTTCTTCAAAACTTTCTTCGTATCCATGAACAGCATAAATTTTAAAGCCATCTAAATCTATCAGCCTTTCTTTATGAGATAGGTCTTTTCCTGTTACCATGGCATCTACATCGCTATCGCAATTACCTTTTACATAAACAATATCCTTATCTTTTAAATATTCTGCAAGTTTTGCAGGCTCATAAGATTCAAATAATGGATTTCTCGGTCCGTGATAAATAACATCTCCCAAATGCAAAATTAAATCACAGTCGCCCATTGCATCCAAGGCTTTTTTTGTTTGTATCAAAGACCCATGAGTGTCAGATAATATTCCTATTTTCAAATTTCCACTTCCTTATATTTATCTAAATTATTAATTTTTATTTCAAAATAAATTATGATTAATTATTTTTGTTAATATCGAATTTTTAATTAATCTTCTATAAAGTTAAAAGATTTCTGCTTTTCTAGGCTTTTATAATTAATTAGGGTATATATTTAACTGTAGTTTATTATATCAAAGGAGGAAATTTTATGCTAAAAGATAAAATTGCAGTTGTAACTGGTGGTACTAGAGGAATTGGAAATGCTGTTGTTCGTTCTTTCCTAGAAAATGGAGCTCAAGTAATTTTATTTGGATCTCGTGAAGAAACAGCTACAAAAGCAGTCGATGCTATAAAAAAAGATAATCCTGATGCAAAAATCGAAGGTGCTTGGCCAAAGCTTGCTGATTTTGAATCAATTTCAAAAGAAATAAAAAGAATCGAAGAAAAATATGGCCGCATTGATATCCTTGTAAACAATGCTGGTGTAACAGATTCAACTTCTGTTTATGAATATGATGCTAAGAAATTTTCAGATATTATAGATATAAATGTTAAGGGATTATTTAATGCAATCCTTGCAGTAATTCCTTATATGAAAAAACAAGGTGGAGGATCTATAATAAATACTTCTTCCATGGTTACTAAATTTGGACAAACTCTTGGAGTAGCTTACCCAACTAGTAAATTTGCAGTAAATGGACTTACTGTTTCTCTAGCAAGAGAACTTGGTCCTGATAAGATTCGTGTAAATGCAGTTGCTCCTGGAATTACAAATACAGATATGGTTAAAAACCTTCCTAAAGAAATGATTGATCCACTTATCAATATGATTCCACTTCGTAGAATTGGAGAACCAGAAGATCTATCAAAAGCTTTTGTTTTCCTTGCAAGTGATCAAGCAGACTTTGTTTCTGGCGAAGTTCTTTATGTGGACGGAGCCATGATTGTATAAGCCTATATAAAATAAACTCCTGACTAAAAATCAGGAGTTTTTCTTTTTTATAAATATTTTTTTGGAAATTCCATTCTCATTGTCCTATTTGGATTTACAATTTGACAAACTCTTAAATCTCCAGCAAGGGAAAGCAGTATTCCAGCTTGGTTTAAACTTATTGATTTTTTCTTCATCAAAAAGTCTGCCATGTTTGCTATTGCTAAATCTGATGCCGCTTCCATATTTTCAGCAGATCCTATGCTGATCCAAGCATCTTCACTCTCAATCATTGGAAGTTTGTAGGAAAAATCTTTTAAAATTTCAACTTTTAATTCAACTTCTCCTGCAATTTCAAGTCCAGCTCCCATAATTTCTCCATCTCCCATGCAAGCATGAAGATCGCCAAGAGATAAGAGAGCTCCTTCTACATTTACTGGTAGATATAGGCTGACTCCTTCTCTTACCATTTTGCAATCCATATTGCCGCCATGGTAATCTGGTGTACCCGTAACAACCGGATCATTTTCTGGAGCTGTTCCTATTACACCGATCATTTTATTTAAGTCAAGCCTGTCTGATCCAATTTGAATTTTATCTCCCACTATTTTTCCTACAAGTGTTTCTTCTTTTTCTACCTTGCTTCCAAGTCTTCCCATATTTGGAACTGCGACGCTGACTCCGCTATCTTTTACATTAATTTTTATTATATCAACTTTTAAAACGTCGCCTTTTTTTGCTCCTTCTATGTAGACTGGACCAGTGGCTGGGTTTACCCTTGAAAAATCTACGCTAGAAACCAAATCATCTTCACTTTTTATAGTATCAGTAAAGCAATCACAAGTTTCAAAAATAATGGAATCTCCGCTCTTTACCTTGCAAACTGCTTTGTGATTTTTGTCCATGCTAAAATTTATCTTGTCTTTTCCTACTCTCATTTTCATCTCCTCCTAAATTTATATGACTTAACTAGACTATACCCCATTACTTTTAATTTTTATTAGCTGCGCATTAAAGTTCAAATTTAAAATACCATTCGAATTAAAACCATATAAGAAAAAGTGCCAGCTAAAATCACTACTGTTGATGATTTTTTCATTAGCCCTAGACCAATAACTGTTGCACTTGCAATAATTTCTGGCAGAAAGTTTTCTGGACTCGAAAAGTTAACATTTTTTAAGCAATATACAACTAGCATAGCAATAGTTGCCTGAGGCAAAGTTTCTCCCAAATATTCTAAATATTCATTCTCTCCATTATATTTTCTTAAGATTAAAAAAGGCAAAGACCTGCATAGTATTGTTGAAACTACAAGGATTATAAGAACTAATAGTGTATTTTTTTCCATTCATACCTCCAAAACCTAATTAAAGTTAATACTAGAAAAATAACTATCATGGCTGGCAACATAAAATCATCCTTGCCAAAGATAATTAGACAAATTACAGAAGAAACAAAGCCAATCAGTGATGAAGAGCGTGTGGACTTCTTTTCCAATTGCCCTGTAAAAATTAAAAGAAAGAGTGCCGTCAAAACAAATTCTATTCCCCTTGTATCAAATTTTATTATTTGTCCAGTTACAGCTCCAATAAGCGTTCCAAGCTGCCAATATATGTAATCAAGAAGTGAAATTGCAAGAAAGAAATCTCTTTTTTTAATGCTAGGGCTAGGAGTTTTTGAATATACCAAAGAAAAAGTTTCATCCGATAATGTATATATAAGAAGTGGCTTGTAAGATCCCACATCCCTATACTTTCCTAGCAAGGCTATACCATAAAAAATATGTCTGGAATTTAAAATCATAATCATGATAGAAAATGAAACTATATCTATATTTTCTTTAAGATATGGAACTGCAGCAAATTGACAGGTTCCACTATATCCAAATATGCTAAAGATCATGGTGGTAAGTACAGAAAAACCTTCTGCTGACATCAAAAGTCCATAAGCAAAGCATATAAATAAATATCCAGTTAAGACTGGTAGCGTGTGTGGAAAAGCATCTTTAATCGCTTTTCTCAAACTATCACCTCTTAAATTTAATAAACATAAACTCAAGCTAATTTTAACATAATAATTAATCGTTTTGCTGCCTAAAACACAAAAAAGGATGCTAAAAAAGCACCCTCTTTCCTAAGAATTTATTTATATCAATTTATGGAGTTTTAATATATCAATTAACATTTTTGTCCTGTATTCATTTAAGCTTTCTCTATCATTTCCGATTTCTTTTGGTCGATTTTTAATTGCCTCATCTATTCCGTCATATAATTTTGAAGTCCCTTCAGGAAATTCAGTCCAAGTTGCCATATCATCTAGCCAAGTAAGCATTGATTTTCCAATAACATCAATCATGCCTTCTAGTCCTTTGTCACTTGCAAGTTCAAAGTTAAGACCAGATCCCATTATTCCCCATCTAATTCCAGGTCCAAATGTTAAAGCCTTATCAACATCTTCAATGCTTGCAACTCCATTTACTACTAAATCTATTGTTTCTCTAAAAACTGCAGCTTGAAGTCTATTTGCAATATAGCCTGGCACTTCTTTATTTAAAATTACTGGAATTTTTCCAAGATCTTCAAAGAATTTTTTTACTTTCTCTGCTAAATCTTCGCTTGTTTTTTCTCCCTTAACAATTTCTATAAGTGGAATTATGTGAGGAGGATTATATGGATGAACTCCTATTATTCTTTCAGGATGTTTAGCATTTTTCGCTATATCACTAACCAATAAACCTGATGTAGATGAAGCTAAGACAGCATTGTCTGGAGCATATTTTTCAAAAAGCTCAACAATTTCATGTTTCTTTTCCATAATTTCTGGCCAGTTTTCTTGTGCATAATCAATATCTTTTAAGCCTTCTTCTAGGTCAGTTGAATATGAAATGTGAGAAAGAATTTTTTCCTTGTCTTCTTCATTTATAACCTTATTTTCAATTAATTGCTTTAACATTCCATTAATTTTGTCTTGAGTTCTCTTTACTCCGTCTTGGTTTCTTGAAATATTTACAACATCCAAACCACCGCGTGCAAATATAAGCGAGAATGAAGACCCTATAACTCCGCCACCAATATTAGCTATCTTTTTAAATTCTGTCATCATAATACCCTCTTTCAATTCTATTTTTAATGACTCATTTATTTTCTACCCTATTTAGCCAATATTTTCATATTTAATTTATTTATCTATTTTATCTTCCAATAATTTCCAGCAATTAAGGGCCTGCAATCCCAGGTGTCATAAATATATCCATCTTTTAAAACGCTTATGTGCCTCGTCATCCTGACAAGATAAGTACCCTCTGGAAATTTTTCTGCAAATTCATAAAGTCTATATTTTTTGCCATTAGTTTTTCTGAGCTGCTTTTCTTTTTTGTATCCCTTGTTTTCTAAATATTTTTCCAAAACCCTGTATGAGTTGGGTGAATCTTTTATTTCCATGGCAAGTTCTGTCAATTCTAAAAAAGCCTCTTCCCAACTTATATCAAAAGCAAGACTAACTGATCTAAAAACACAATCAGCAGCCGTTACAAGTCCTCTTGGATTTGCATTATAAAACCTAAAATTACCTGAATCTTCTCTCATATTTTCCCTCTATATTAAAATTTATTTTTACTAAAAGCCCTAAATTGGCATTTTTTCTCATTTTTATATACAATATAATATATGATAGTTAAAGTATATAGTCTAGATTTTTTAATCTTACTATAAACATATATGTAGCGTTCGTATTATTTGGGGGCTGCCAGTCAGCCCCTTTTTTATTTAATGAGGTGTTTTAAATTGGATGATAAAGAAAAAAGATTGAGAAAGAAATTTCCAAATCTTAAATCTATAAGAGCAAAAAGACAAAATAGAAAACAAGGAGACATGGGTTACCTAGATTTTTTTATGCTAGGTTTTGGATCCATGGTAGGAGTTGGCTGGGCAGTTTCTTCTAACAGCTGGATCGCACAAGCTGGTGGACCAATACCTGCCTTTATCGGATTTTTAATAGCAACTCTTCTACTTATTCCAATTGGACTTTGCCATGGAGAACTTTTGGCAACTCTTCCAATTGGTGGAGGAGTTATGGTCTATACAGATAAGGCCTTTGGAAAAAGAGTATCTTTTATATCCTCTTGGTTCCTAGCACTTGCTTATCTAACCATACTACCTTGGGAAGCCATTTATATAAATACAATAATAACAGACATAGTCCCAGCCTTTTCTAATTCAAGAATTTTATATTATGTAGCAGGCTATCCCATACATTTATCTTCAATCATTTTAGGAGTGGCATTAGCTTTTTTATTATTTTTTATTAATTTTAAGGGGTCAAAATTTGCATCAAAATTGCAGTCCATTTTATCAATTGTAATTATTTTAGTCGGAGTTTTGGTTATAATATTTTCTTTTATAAAAGCAGACCCCGATAACCTTATGCCTGTATATAAAAATTTAGGCAAGGGCAAACATTCTTCCTTGTTCGGAGGAATTATATCTATGATTGTAATTGTTCCTTTCTTTATGTCAGGCTTTGATACAATTCCACAATCAATTGAAGAAACAAGCCCTGATAAAAAATTTAAGCATATAGCAAAATCTTTAGTGCTTTCAATTATTGCAGCTGGAATATTTTATTCACTAGTTATAATTTCAACAGGAGCAGCTTCTCCTTGGCAAGAATATTCTCTAGCAAGTCCACCTGCTATGGGCGATATGCTTCAAGATGCTTATGGTGGAAACTTAGGTAGAATCCTAAATGGATTAATCATTGTCGGAACAGTATCAGGTTTATTTTCAACTTGGAATGGTATGTTTATGGCATCAGCAAGGTTAATTCAGTCAATGGGAGCAAGTGGCCTGATTCCAAAAGTTTTCGCAATCAGCCACGCAGAATACAACACACCAGTTATAGGATCTTTGGTTTGTTTATTCTTTGCAGGCGTTGGACCCTTTGTTGGTTTGAATTTAATAGATCCTTTGACAAGTCTTGGATCAGTTGCCTTTGTTATAGGTTGGTTTTTAACTTGCCTATCCCTGCTTGTTATATTAAATGATGATAAAGATTTTTATACAACTTACAAGGCAAAGGGCGGAAAATTTACAGTCTATCTAGCCATTTTTATTTCAGCAGCAATTGTTCTTGGCACTTTTATTCCTGGAACACCAGCCTTTATGGGCTACACTGCCTTAATAATATTTTTCATTTGGCTACTACTAGGCATGTTTTTCTACTACCTATCAAGTAAATATATAGAAGATTAAATCAATTTATGAACCGGCTTAAAAGTCGGTTTTTTCTTTTTCTAGTATCATGTAGACTTATTGACTTTAGTTTTTCTAAATATATAATTATTCTTAGATACATACTTCTATTTATTGGCTTAAACTAGCTGGTTAAAACTATAATATTTAATACAGTAAATAGATAAAAATACATAATATAGGTGGTAATATGAAATGTAAAAATTGCGGAATGCAAAATGATAATGATGCACAATTTTGTATGTCCTGCGGAAGCACACTGAAAACCAATTCTTCAAACTATGATTATGAAAGAGATTATCCAAAAAAATCATCTGGCAAAAAAATCTTTCCTATCATAGCAATCTTGCTAGTAGTTTTAATATCACTAGGAGCCTACATAGGATTTACTGTAAATAAAAATAACAAAATCAACAGACTTGAAAATCAACTTGCTAGTGAAAAGATCGACAAAAACTACAAGAACATGTTAGACATAAACCTATCCTTATACGAACTTACAAAGGACGAAAAATATAAAAAAGAAGCTGAAAAAATTCAGTCCCTAGTCGGTGGTCAAGAGGAAATTGAAAAAGCAAAGGCCTACATAAATAACAAAGAATTTGCTCAAGCTTATAAAATTATCTTAAAATTAAAAAATAGTGAAACCAAAGACCAAAACCAACTAGATATTTTGACAACAGATTTTCAAGGTAGCCTAACAAACTTTATCAAAGAAACTAATGCATCTGGTGATTTCCAAACATCTAAAAATGTTTTAAATGACTTAATATCAATTGAACCTGGTAACCAATTCTTTACAGGACTTTTATCTAGTTCAGAAACAGGCCAAGAAGAAGTAAAATCTGCTCAAGAAGAAAGTGAAAAACAAGAAAAAGCAGCAAGTTCCGGCAAATCTTATATAGGAAAAACTTGCTATGTAAAAACTGAAGGATCAAATGTAAGAAGTGGACCAAGCCTTTCAGATGCTAAAATCAACAGCCTATCAAAAGGCTCAACAATCTATGTCCAAGACTATGCAGTAGATAATAGGTGTGTTGTTTGGTTATATTGTGAATACGGCTGGATATCATCAAAAAATATTTCAAAATCAAAAGTAGCTTCTTCTCAAAGTTATGACTATTACGATTCATACATCTATGTAAAAACAAATAACTCAAACCTAAGAGAAGGCCCAGGTCTTTCTTATGAAATAATTGGAACAGCATCAGCTGGAGCAGCACTTTATCCATACGATAAATCATACGATGATAGAGGCGTTGCTTGGTTTTTAACAGACTACGGTTGGATCTCAGAAAGAAATTTAAAATAAGATATTTAGCTAAGATACTAAAAGATATGTTTTGACTAACATATCTTTTTTATTTTTATATTAATATGCTATAATAAAAAAGAATTTTAATAAGGGAATGATGTTCTCCCTTGGGCAACCTAAACCGCAAAAGCTGATGACTTCTACCACTATTTATTTTTGTTGGCAGAAGTCTTTTCTTTTGCCCAAAAGGAGGATTTTTATGTTAACTTCACTCGCTTTAATATTTTTACTCGGACTTTTAATGGCAGAAATTTGTAGGAGATTAAAACTCCCAAGAATTATCGGTATATTTCTCACCGGAGTTTTTCTTGGTCCCTATTCTCTAAACTTACTGGATCCAAAAATACTTTCCATTTCTTCAGACCTAAGACAAATGGCATTAATAATAATTTTGATCAAGGCTGGACTTTCTTTAGACATAAAAGATTTAAAAAAAGTTGGACGACCGGCTCTATTTTTGTCCTTTCTTCCAGCAAGCTTTGAAATCCTAGCCTATACTTTTCTTGCAAACAAAATCTTGGGCCTATCTTATATAGAAGCAGCTCTTATGGGATCAGTCCTAGCAGCCGTTTCTCCTGCAGTTGTAGTTCCAAAAATGACAAATTTAATAGAAAATAAATATGGAAATGAAAAATCAATTCCCCAAATGATTCTTGCTGGAGCCTCTTGTGATGATATTTTTGTAATAGTTTTATTTACATCATTTTTAAATATGGCAGAAGGTGGATCTGCAAACTTTTCAGACCTATTAAATATACCAAGTTCAATTTTACTAGGAATAGCTTTGGGCTTAGTTCTTGGCAATATTCTCTACCACTTTTTTGAAAGAGCCTACGCAAAAGATGAATTAATAAGAAATAGTTTAAAAGTGATTATAATTTTATCCACTGCTTTTCTATGCATAACATTTGAAAATATCTTAAAAGAAAAAATTGCCCTATCAGGTCTACTCGCAGTTTTGAGCATGGCTTGCACCTTGCAGATGAAAAGTGAAAAAATAGTTGCCGAAAGACTTTCAGAAAAATTTTCTAAACTTTGGCTTGCTGCAGAATTAATTTTATTTGTTATGGTAGGAGCTGCCGTTGATGTTAGCTACACTTTAAAAGCTGGACCAAAAGTTGTAATTCTCATCTTGCTCGCACTTTTAGTAAGAAGCCTTGGAGTTTTCCTATCACTGGTAAAAACACCTTTGAATAATAAAGAAAAACTTTTTACAGTCCTAGCTTATCTACCAAAAGCAACAGTCCAAGCAGCAATAGGATCAGTTCCCCTTCAAGCAGGTCTAGACTGTGGAAATATAATTTTATCAGTAGCAGTAACAGCGATATTAATAACAGCACCACTCGGTGCCTTTGCTATGGATTTTAGTTACAAAAAATTATTAAGTCATGACAAATAAACTTTTGTAGCAAATTCCTTAGTTTATCTGATCCTTTTGGGTAAAATTATAATGTAATAATTTTCAAATTATATAAAAGGAGGATTTTATGAAAAATTTAAAAAGACCGATAGCCTTTTTCTTGCTTCTTATTATGCTTTTCTCAACTACTACTGCTTTTGCGGTTAGACATGAAAAAAGAGATATTGCTCTAAATGGTATTATCGTAAATGATCACATTGTCTATAGTGATGTTGAGCCATACATAAAGAACTCAAGAACTTTCGTACCTATCAGATTTATTGCTGAGGAACTTGGCTATGATGTTAAGTGGGATGATGTAAATCGAAAAGTTATCATGACAGAAGGAGATACTAAAGTTGAACTAAAGATTGGATCAGCTGATATGCTTGTTAATGGTAGAGTAGTTAAACTCGATGCTCCTGCTGAAATTAGAGATGACAGAACTTTTGTACCTCTTCGTGCAATTGCTGAAGCTTTTGGCGAAAAGGTTGACTTTTCTGAAGATTACAGGGCAGTTTATATAGGTGCTGAACCTAAGTATAATAAGTTCTACAAGGTTGTTTATTACTATACTAACGGACCTGTTCTTATTTCTAATTACACTATCAACATAGCAACTTATAAGATGGATATTAATGGAAATCTTACAAGATTTGAAACAGCTCATGATTTAATTAATAGCGTTTGTGATGACTTTGTTGATTATGAAATTAACGGAAGATCTCAATACGGTATAAGTATTTATAAAGAAAATACTCAAAGTAAAAACACTGGTCCAAAAACAAATTCTAGTGTTCCTAAGGATAGACAATTAAAAGATGAATATTATGTTGCTCCTACAAATGATCCATTAGTTGGAAGCTGGTTTGGTCGTCTTTTCTATGATGCTTCTAGTAAATACTCAACAGTTGATTATGTTTATATAGAAGCTTTAGGAAACAATAAATACAAGTTGACAAAGAGAACTTTACTTGAGTCCGATCAAAATTCTCAAGTAATAACTTCTCAATATGGTTACTATGATCCACAAATAAATGGTCTTGTTGTATCTGCTTCACCAATTGCTTATGATGGAACAGGACATTTCAAAAATCGTTCAGTTTACTCTCTAGAAACAACTTATTATCTAGAAAATAACAATACTAGAATATCTTGGGGTGAAAAGGGATCACAATACTTCCTTGATAAATATTAATAAAAGTTGATTAAATCAAAAATAGAAGTTAGAATATTCTAACTTCTCTTTTTTTGTGCAAAATATAAGTTTTTTTAAAATAATACTTTTGATTAATTTTTCCTAAAGACTTTTCTCATAACATATATAAAGTTTGTGCAGATAAGAATAGCAAGTATTCCTCCGATAATCCTTTTTGTATATCCAACTTCTTTTATAAAAATTGCATAAACTCCAAGGCTTATAATAGAAACTATATTTAAAAATGAAAATATAATTGTACAAATTATTTTTTCCCACTTCGGAATATCTTTTTCTGCAAAATTACAAGTTATGGTAAGAGAGATTATCTCTAATAGTCTCAATTTATGCCCTCCTAACTAGATTTATATAAGACTAAATTTTAAAAATCTATTTTAATAAATATATTTTATAATAAATCTCTCAATTTTTAAAATGATAAATAGGTGAAGATGACTTTAAAATTATAAAATTTAAAATAATTTTCTATTTCAAGATCAATAATCGCATCTCTCACTTTAAAAACTTATAATTTATGAAATAAAAAGGACTATAAGTTTAATAACTCGTAGTCCTTTTATCTCTTTCTAATCCAGAAATTTTCTAATTTCTCAATTTAGAAAAGCTTAACTAAATCTAATTTAGATTATTTATTTTTCTTATTTTTTCTTCTCTTATATTCTAGATAAGCAAGCATTGTGCTTGTCATTCCACCTAATCCTAAATAAGAAGCTACTCCTGGATCAAAAGTTTGTGGAGCTCTAGAATCATCTGTACTAGAAACTTTTTTAACCGTATCTTTTTCAACTTTTTGAGAAGTCTTTTCTTCTATAGAAACTTCTTCCTTAGTTTGAGAATCTTTTTCTTTTTCAGCTTCAACTATCTTAGAATCAACTTCAGATTTTGAATCAGTATTTTCTACTTTTTCTGAATCCTTCGATTCTGATTTATCAGGTGTTTGACCTGGAGTAGTTGGGTCAGATGGTTTCTCTTCGCCTGGTTTTCCTGGGATCTCTGGAATATTTGGTTTACCAGGTTCTTCTGGTTTTCCTGGGATCTCTGGAATATTTGGTTTGCCAGGTTCTTCTGGTTTTTCAGGTTTTTCTGGAGTGTCTGGTTTTTCTGTATTATCAGGAGTCTCTGGAGTTTCTGGTTCTTCAGGATCAACTGGTTTTTCTGGTTCTTCAGGGTCTGGTGTTGGTATTTCGCAGACATTCTTAGTTCCAACTTTAATAATTTTCTTTTGTGCCTTTTCAATTACCTTTGTTTCTCTAGATACTTCCTTGCTGTTTTTAATAGTAATTGTAGTTTCAGACTTACCATTTTTCCCTTCTTGAACAACTTCTTTTTCTCCAGCATTCATTTCAGAATCATAAATAATTTCAACCTCATATTTTTCTTCGTATTCAACCTTAACTTCACCTTCAGTTTTAGAGCCATATTTAACTATTTTTTTAGTTGGTTCTTCCCTTTCAACCTTTATTTCAAGTTTGCCTTTTTCTTGATTAAAGGAAGTTGTTATCTTAGCTTTTCCTTCTTTACCTTCTTGAGTTACTTCAGTTTTTCCAGCTTCCATATTTTCATCGTAAACATATTCTGTTTCAAAAGGAAGTTCAGTTTCTTTTTCAATTGGTTTTATACCAATCTTAATAACTTTATCTACAGGCTTTTTAGTTGTTTTAAATTCGCCTTTTTTAACTTCAGTAACTTCGCCATCTTTAATTACAAGATTATTGGTTCTTTCTTGTTCTCCTGATTCTCCGCCAGTTTCTATGCGTTGACCAGCTTCAAGGTTTTGATCATACTCTATTCTAGTTTCGTAAGGAAGTTCTTTCTTTTCAACTACATCATAATCACCGTTGTTAGTATCTTCACCAATTAGGATAACTGCCTTTTGAGCTTCTTTAGTAACTCTTGGGTCTGATATGTTTGTAACCTTAGAGTTTTCTATGGTAAGAGTTCTTTCTTGTTCTCCTACAACTCCTTTTAGTTCGTTGCCATCTTCATCCTTAGCGTATGCCCATTCGCCCTTCTTTAGGGTTGGGTCTTTTCTTACTTCTACTTCAAATGGAATTTCTTCTTTAACAACTTCACTTCCGCTAGTCTTGCCACCAATTTTTACTTTTTTATTTACAGCTTCTTTGGTAGTTTCTTTATTGATTGTTACTGTGCCATCTGCATTTCTTTTTGTGGTGATAGTCACTTCACCTTTTTCACCATCATTAATAAGTTCGGTTTTGCCTGCTTCTAGGTTGTTGTCAACTTCATATTCTGTATCAAATGGAATTTCTACCTTTGTTGTAGCTGGTTTTGTGCCGATTTTTATAATTCTTGGTGTTGCTTTTTTTACTGTTTCAACTACAATCTTGCTTTCGCCTTCTTTAAAAGTTCCATCTTGTTGGAAGATACCTTTTTTTCCATTTAAGGTGTCTTGGACGAAAGTTATCTTTAGTTCTCCTTTTTGACCGGCTTGTGTTTCTTGGAAGTAGCCTACCGGAAGACTTTCGTCATATTCTACCTTTGTTTCAAAAGGTATTTCAGATGTCTTTGTTTCATTGGTTAAAGTTTTGTGTTGCTTTGTGGCAATAAACTGTGCCTTGATCTCTTCGGTTTTCTTTTCACCAGTTGTTTGGTCAGTGTAGTTTACCCTAACAGGAACAGTTAGTTTTTCTCCTCCATTTATTTCCTTACCTTCTGGAAGATTTGTAGGAAGGGTCGCTGTTACTGCACCTGTTTTTTGGTCAATACTTACATTCCAAACATTGCCCTTGTTATCCTTAAAGGTATTACCAATCAATTCGTAGGACTCAGGTTGGTTTTTCTTTAAGTCCTCTTCTTTTTTTGGAACAATAGGATTATTAACTAAGGTATTTCCTTGAGGTCCTACTTCTGCCAAATACTCCGGTCTATTATTGTTAGTTTCTTGAACAACAAAGTGGAACCAGTGGGTATCTGTAGATCCATTTGTGTAGGTATACTCAACAGGTAGGGCTAAGAAGTCTCCGGCTTTAGCCTGTTTTGGAGCTTTTATTGTAAATTTCGAAATATTATCAGACTTGCCGTCAACAGTCCAGCGTCTGTCTGCATATTCATCACTAGTTATAAATTCCTTATAGTCAACCCCTAAATCATCTGCAATTTGTTTGTTGGCTATATCAAGGAATTCCTCTTTTAGTTTTCCTGTAGCTTCTCCTCTACTATAGGCCCCATCCATTTCTGCACCGGTTTTTTGGCTGCCACCGGTTTCGTCTGGAGTTTGTATCTCAACACTAAAATCTTGACCAGGAATTACTTTTGTAGAGCTATGTTCATCAATTTTATTACCCTCTTGATCTTTGAAAACTTGGTCATAGTAGCGTGTGTCATCAAGTTGTAAATTAAATTTTCCAATTAGATTATAGTGGTCGTAGCGGTCGATGCCTTGCTTGTCAATTGTTACAGTGCTTCCCTTGTGGTCGATGTCAGCAGTTCCTGCGCCTGTTTCTACATAGGTTCCTGTTTCACCAAATTGATCCGGTGTTTCTGCAATAGTCTTAAATTCTTCAGCAGTTCTTGGACGGGCGAAGAATTTAACGTCTAGGTATGTTAAGCCCTTATATTCAGGGTCTTTAGAAAAAATAGAATCTTCATTTACTACATACTTGCCACTTGCATCCTTTTTTAGGGCGCCTTCTGGCATCTGTATCTTAACTTTTCCATTTTCATCAATAAATGCCCTTGCCCCTGGTACTATCTTACCTGTAGTTGGATTATAAACTTGTCCGACTAGTCTTTCTTTGGCACTTTCATCAATATTATCTACCTTAATACCTGTGTCGATTTCTTGACCTTGGACAAAGACCTTATCATTGTACTCTCCATTTAATTTTAATTCTTCTAGCTTGTCATTTTCATTAGGCCATGGGTTTACCTTGTAACCTAAAGCAAAGCTATCTCCAAAAAACTTAATTTTTGGATTTTCTTGAGTATAATTGTCCTGCATACCAAAAGAAGTGGAGTCATTACCACTGTTATTAATATGTTTTAGTGTTTCTTCGCTGGCTTCGTAGTTTAAGTTTCTTTGTGTTCTAGAAGCACTAATATTTGTGTTCTCATCTGGCTTATAAGTTACCTCTGGAGATCCAGGAGTTAACTTATCTCCCTGACCCATCATTGGTTTTTCTCCCGGATTAACAGGTATAAGACCAGAGTCTGTAACAGAAAGCTTAGTATATGTTCTTTGACCGGTCTTCTTGTCTATAGTGATTTGGTAACCATATTCTGTCTTACTTGGCGATGTTACGGATGGGTTATTAAGTTCGAATTTAAAACCGTCTTTTTCTTCCTTTTCATCAGTAATATAGAATTCCTGATTTGTATCTCCCGGTTTTAAGTCTGTTTCTTTATAACGTTCAGATTTACTGTAGTCCTCTATTTGTTTTTCATCTATGGAATAGTTTGGATCATCGGCTTTTTGTAGATTACTATCTCCTGCAGCTGCAGTTTCTCCTGCTTTTTGAGCTTGAGGTGTCTTTTCTTCTTCTATTTCTAAATTTTCTTCAGCTTGAGCGACATCTGATTCTTCTTGAACAGATTGAACTTCGTCTTCTACTTGAGTTTCGTCTTCAAATTGAGCAGACTTTGCTTCAACTGCTTGGACCTTGTCTTCAACTTGATTTTTTTCTTCTGTATTAGTTTCTATAGCTTCTTGTCCATTTGAAGTTTCAGCAGCTTGAGTCGGATTCTTAATTTCTGCTTCTTGTTCTTGAACTTGCGTCGTATCTGTAGGTCCTGCTTCTTGAGCTTGAACAGGATCTGCAATTCCTAAAATTGAAAATCCCAAAGCGCATGAAACCAAACCAACAGACAGCTTTCTCATTCCATATTTAGGAACTCTGCTAGCCGATTTAATCTTTTTTTCCTCAATTACTTTTTCGAATTTCTCCAATTCTTAATATTCCTCCTTAATAAAATCACATATAGATTTTATTTATAATCTTGATAATAAATATTTTTCTATTCTTAATTTCCACTTTAAGTGTTAATTTTTAAATCTAAACTCTAAAATTTGCCCAAACTTAATATTACACAAATAATTACGTTTAGTAGAATATTATAACATAACTCTATGATCTTCACCAAATCTGTCTTACTAATTTTTCAGATTAACAAATATTTTTTATAAATTACAGCTTTAATTTTAACCACTAAGCTTTATATTATTTAGTTTGTAAATGTCTGTACAAAAATTCATACTAAATTTACTGCCAATTTATTAAGTTTCTAATATACTTCTTGATATAATTTTGAAATTTTAAATCTTAAAAGTTTTATAGAGATGTGATTTAAATATGATTGCATTATAACTAAAATATATAAAAATAAGACAGATAAATATAAAAATAATTACCCGTCTTATCTATAATTTTCTAAAAATTCTAAAATCAAATTTTTATATTCTTCTCTATCTTTTTTTGGAAATTCTGTATGTCCAAAAGATTTAGCAGTATATATTTTCTTCCTATCATGTTTAACTGCCCTGTACAAATTTTCTCCCATATAAGTTGGAGACAATTCATCCTTATCAGAATTAGTAATAAGAACAGGAACTGACACATCGCTCATCCATTTGCTGGCATTTATATCATTATAAGAAAAATGTAATTTAAATATTGTATATAAATTTGATGTGAATTTCATAAAAGAAGCAGGAATTTTCTGACTTTTTTCTATTTCAAAAAGTTTGTCGTCTAGCATTTCATTAGAATCATCTACAGGTGATTCTAAAATAAGATAATCAATATTTGAATCATCTCTTCCTGCTGCGATGGCAACACTTGCTCCTCCGTAAGATTCTCCCCACAAGATAATTTTACCATTCTTATCTATCTTGCTCTTCGCTGTCTTTACAGCATCTAATATATCAAATGATTCTAAAACTCCAAAAGTATTGTACAAAGCCTTGTTATCTCCAGAGTTTCTTTGGTCAATTGCTAAAACATCGTAGCCAAGATCCAAAAATACATCCATTATATGCGGAAGTGATGTTTTTGTTCCGCCTAAACCATGAACCAGTACCGCTATATTTTTATTGCCCGGATTTTTCACTAAGATAGCTGGAATTTTATGCTCATATTTGCTAGATTGAATTTCTATATATTCTACATCTTTTTCTCTTGCAAAATCTTTAAATTCCTTTTCATAACCTTTAGCAAATTTAAGTGTATCCTGCCTAGGAATAATATCTGTAAATCCATTAAAAACCTCCTTAGCTACAAATACAGAAAATCCTAAAGTAAATATTAAAATAATAATAAAGACTATAAGTAATATTTTTTTTACTTTTTTGCTCAAATTTTTCTCCTTAAATTTAAAATATTTATAATAAATAGTATCTAAAATATATAACTAGTCTTCATAAGTAGATTAAATATTTTGTAAACTTTTTGAAAATTCTTCTATTATATCCACTCATTTTTATATAGATCTTTAGCTAAGCAATATTATAGGCTTATATTGCTAAATAAAAGCAAGAGAAAAACTTGCATTAGAATAATAAGTGGCAAACCATAGATAAAATAGTCAACCCTTGTCTTGTGATTAAAGATAAACATGGAAAGCAGTCCACCGACAGAGCCTCCAATTATTGCAAGAAAAATCAGAAAAACTATCCTTATCCTATTTTTATTTTTTATTGCAAAATATTTATCTAGACCAAAGGTAAAAAAAGTAAATAGATTAATAATTATAAAATAATAAATTAAAATTTTGCTGGGATTGATATTCCAAACCCTAAAATCAATATCTTCTAATTTATAATTTTTCATAAATATCAAAATAACCACTTGAATCACAAAAATGCTTAAGGCAAAAACCCTATTCATCATATTTCCCTTATTAGACTTTCTGTCAAAAAGTATAATAAATAAAAACAGACCCAGTGATCCTCCTAAAAAACAGCTAAGCCTTGTTAGATAAGCAAAAATTTTTGTCTTTTTATTAAATTTTTTATCAATTAAAGCGAAGAAAAAAGAAATTATATTTATAAAAATTAAGTAATATAAAAATCTTTCTTCTATTATATTAATCTCTTTCATGTCTTCTCCTTCAGATATAAATTCAAAATTTACTATACTTTATCATATTCATAAAAATAATTTAAAATCAATAAATTTTTCCATAAAAATAAGGAGTCTTTAAACTCCCTATTTACTATAGATATAATGATTTTTGCTGCTGGCTGGATTTAATTTGTGGCCTTGGTAGGAAAAAGATTCAAATACTTTTTTATCAAATGATTCTGCCTTTAAAATATGGTTTGTAAGCCTTCCCCTTAATTTCTTGCTTGTGGCTGATGGTGATTTTTTATTTTCTTCTAAATTTTCATAGTTTTCATAAAAATCTATGTCAATCCAGTCTTCCATCTGTTTTTTATCAATTCTTTCAGAAAACTCCAAAGATGCTAAATTATATATTCTAGCAGACTTTAATTTTTCTGTGTAATTTTTCTTTTGCAAAGCTTTCAAGGTCTCGCCTTCAATCTTTAAACTTTTAGAAAAGTCTAACCTGTAGGGATTTATATTTGTAAGTGGACTTATTGGTCCGTAGAGTGCAGAGAGAATTACAAAGTGTTCTTTTGCAAAGTCTGACCTGCAAAGATCTTCATCTAGTTGAGAAAATGAAATTCCCTTATATCTTTCTATAGCTGCTTTGGCTGTATTTTTCCTTATATTCTTATAAAAATCAAAGACCTGGTCTCCTAGGTCTTTCTTTATCTTAAAAAATTCAAGCAATTCTTCCTTAGTCATCTTTTCAAGACTTTCTAGAATTTTTAGAGCAGTTTGGTCTAAATATGGACTCTTGTCAGAGTTTCCTAAATCCATAGTTTTACTTGGGGAGAAAATTATATACTCTTTCATTTTTATCCTTTCCTTAAATTACAAATTATTAAAATTTATTTATATTTATTAAATTTTTTATTTATGACTTATTTACTATGTATTAATTAATGATTCTTTATCACTTATTATGATTTCTATTTCAATTAACCCCAATTAATAATTCAAATTTATCTTCGACAACATTATATTCCATAAGCAAAGTGCCCTTTTTGTTGATATAATAGTGGCCCACAAGTTCTGTCAACTCATCATATATAGGATTATCTTTTCTAACTGTAACAAAATAACCCTTATCTTTTCCGTTAGCTAATTCTATTTCATAATCTGATGCTTCTACATAGAAGCTTCCATCCCCTATAATTCCAAGTTCTCTTAGTCTTTCTAGGACTTCATCGCCTGCATTGTCTTCATTTATATAATCAACTAAATAAGATTCTTCGTTTATATAAACAGCTCTTTTGCCTCCATTCCAATCTACATGCATGCCAAATAATTCTGAAATAGACCTTAGTGGTAGGTAGGTTCTGTTATTTTTCAAAAAAGGCGCTGCGTTTAAAAGTGCTGGTCCGGATTTCTTTTCATTTGAAATCCAAGCCGTACCATCGCCAATAGAAAGTTTTACATTTGTATCGCCTCTTTCTATTGTTACAGTCATATCATCTTTGTTATATCCGACTTTTGCGCCAAGATTTTCTGCAATTACTCTAACTGGAACAAAAACTCTATCCTCAAAAATAATTGGTGTCTGGTCTGATTCTAAAAAATGTCCATTAACATAAATTTTTATAGGACTTTGAACTTTATATACACTAAAAATAAATGAAGATAAAATTAAAGCAAGTAGCATTAATTTTGAAATCACATTTTTCTTTTTTAAATTTTTCATATCATCAACTTATTGTCCCCTTCCTAATTAACTTTTAGTCATCAGCACTAAGTTTTTTGATTATTCTCTTTGTTTTTTCTACATCCAATGGAGCATTTTCTTTTGTGTAGTATTCAATTTTTACTACTTTTACAACTTCTTCGTGGTCATCTTTACCTGCCGGAACAAGCACAAAATCTCCAACTTCAATTTCATCATCATCTGTTAGATAATAATAACTTTTATATCCATCTTTAAATTTTACGCTGCAAAAAATATATTCTGACTTGCGGCGTTTTATTTTGCCATAAATTGATGGATCTAAAATTTCTCCCAATATATAAATTTTTATAAAACTAAATATCTTTATTGCAAAATCTTCAAAATCTTTTGGCAAGCCTCTTTTGTCGTAACTTCCTTGAATAATCTTCTGCGGCCCTTTTCTATAGTCGATTATAATTTTATATTCTTTTATTTCATTTGGATCTTCTACAAGATCATCTGGATTGCCCTCGGCTTCTGAAAATAGTTCTTTTCCATTAAAGCTATCTAGTATAAGGTCAATCTTGTCTTTAATTTGATAGATATTATAAACTTTCCAATCGTCAGTTATCTTTCTTATATGTTCAAGGTTTTGACTTTTTCTATCAATAATTATAGCTTCCCTATAATTCCATTTAAAAATCTGTGCCTCTTCTCCATCAGGTCCTTCAATTTTCATTTTTGTGATTCTGTGGTAGTCCACTGTAATTTTATCTATAATGTTTGAATCGTTATTTCCATCAAATGCATATAAATCATCCATGTCGAGACTATCTCTTAAAAAATCTGATAAATCTATGCCTTCATATTCTAAATCTGAATCAAAAGAACCATTGTATTTATAAACTTTCCCATCCCTATCTGTTATTTCTATATTCCATCTGCCAATATCTGTAGTGAAAGTTTTATCATATCTTTTAGAAAAATAAGCTGCAAGAACAGATAATAATTTGCTGCTTGTATCTTTTTCAATTTTAAAAATTTTGCTTCGTTTTTTGGGATATGATTTTTCCCCACTACCAAATTTATAGGCGGAAAAGTAAACACGTCCCTCAGAATTTATACTAAGGCGTTGTTCTACTTCATCATCAGGATATGGAATCTTGTCAAAGGAAAGATTGTTTGAAATTATACAGACCTTTTTTATTTTGCTTTTACATGCAAAAACCTCATCTCCAGAAAGTTTTTCCAATTGCTTTAATGCCAAAATAAACCATGATCGATTTTCTTTAGATAAAATTTCTGATGAATCATCAGCCCAATATCTGAAATATACCCACTTAGAATAAATTGCAGATCCAAGCAATTGGATGTCTTTGATGTCATGGATTATTTTTTTTAGACCTTCATAATTATTTGCATGGTAGCCATATTTTTTAATAAATTCATCGCCAGAGCTGATTTTAAAAGCAAGAGCAGAACAATCATCAGCCATAGACTGGTCAAGTAAAGACTCGTATTTAATTTTTTCATCTTGAAACCTAGCCCGCCATTTCCTAGAAAAATTAAGTATAGCTTTCATTTCTGCCACTTGAATCCGCCTCCAATCGATAAAAATCTAAAGTCCATTTCTATTATCTATATACTAATTATAGACCATTTAAAAATATAATCTTTAATCTACTTATTTTAGCTAATTTAAAAACAGCAAAATTGTACCATTTTATACAAATTTATTATCTAAATATATTTATCCATTAAAAACCCCCTAATCTATATAAGATTTAGGGGGTAATTAAAGCAAATACTTATTTTATTATTGTTTTCCAAAGCTCTTCAACTGCGTTCGGTCTCATTCTCACATAGGTGTGAGTGTGGGATGCTTCGATTATTTCGTAGTATGCCCAGTATGTTTTATCTTTTAGGTCTTTAAATTCATGTATTTCTACATTTTTAAGTCCTTCTTCTTTTACAGATCTTTCAAAAAGTCTATTTAGCATTGCTGCAGTTTCTGCTCTTGTTATTTGTGCATTTGGTTTGAAAGTATTGTCTGGATATCCTAATATTCTTTCGTTGCCGTAGTTTTGATCTATAGCATCTTTGTATTTATAGCCTTCTATGTCTGTGAATGGTGCTTTTGCATCATTCTTTTTATCTATGTGAGAGATTAGTTGTGCAAGCTCTCCTCTTGTGATTTTTTCATCAGGTCTAAAGGATTCTCCTTCTTTTTCTTCCAAAATACCTTGTTTAAATGCTGCTTCTATATAAGGAGCATACCACTCATCTTTTGATACGTCTTTGTAAATGTTTTGTCCTTCAATTATTGGATAGCCTTTTAGTCTTACTAGCATTGTTACTGCTTCGGCTCTTGTGATGTTTCCTTCTGGTCTTACTGTGTTGTCTGGGTATCCAAAGATATAAGCTATGTGAGTTTCTTCTTTATTTAATTCTTGGCTATCGAAGTTAAATCTTACACCCCTTCTAGTTTCTTTTACTTGTGGTTGTGGTTCTGGCTTTGGTTCTGGTTCTGGTTTTGGTTCTGGTTTTACTTCTGGTTTTTCTTCTTCCCATTGGGCTAGGAAAGTATGGTTGTCTTTAACAGTGTAAGAATCTCCTGGTTTATATTCTGGACTACTCCAATATAAAAATTTATATCCTTCTCTCTTAGGTGCTTCCATTATTTTGATTACTTCATCAACTGGGTAGGTATCAGATTTTATTTCAGCCCCATCTGTAAACTTACCACCATTAGCATTGTATACAATCAACTTATTTGGATTTTTATAGTTTACATCGTAATTATTTAATAAACTAAGTCTAGTTAAAACTTCGTGATTAACATCTGAACTTGGATCAAATTTTAAATTAGTAAAATCAGCATAGTTGCTTGGTGGTGAAAACAGACCTGTATTAGCTACATTGCCTTTAAATAAAGTTTTATTGTCTACTTTTAAATTTTTATAGGCATTTTCATCAGTAATAGGGTCTTCGTATTTGTGAGAATTAGTGAAAATAGCTCCACCTTCTCCAAATGCTATATTCTTGGTAAAATTTGTACCTGAAATATTAGATTTTGCACTCTTAAAAATATAAAGAGCCCCACCATTATAAGCTGTATTATCACTAAAATTAGAATCTTTTATTGTAGCATCTTCATAACTAATAATAGCTCCACCATAATTTGAAATGTTTTCTTCAAAACTAGATTCTTCTATAGTTAATTTTGTGTTGGCATATATTGCTCCACCTTGGCTAGTTATATATTTTCCTTGTTCTACCTCAAACATACCATTGTTTTCAAATGTAGCTCCCTTTATATCTAATTTATTAGCACTAGAATAAATAGCTCCACCATATTTCCCAGCGAAATTATCACTAAAAGTACCACCATTTATTTCTACATCAGCGAAGGAAGCAATTACTCCACCATTTTTATTTGCAAAGTTATTTTTAAAAGTAGTACCAGATATATACAATGTTGAATTAGTATAGATCGCTCCACCTTGTAAATGTTCGCCAGTTATAGTTTTTATTGCTTTATTGCCTTCAAAAGTTGCTCCAGTAATATTTATCGTACAATCGTCCTCAGTTGTACATATAGCTCCACCTAAATCTGCTTGGTTATTTGATAGTGTTGATCCATTGATAGTTAAAGTATTCTTACCTAATAATCTAATAGCTCCACCCATGCTAGCTTTACAGTCCTTAATTGTAGTAGAAACATCCATAGTAAGCTTTGCTTCGGGATCTAACTTTATAGCTCCTCCGAAATTTGTATAATATTTGTCCGCATAACCATTTTGTATTGTAATATTTTCTAAGTTTAAAACACCTTTTTCACTTACCATCACGCAACAATACTTATTACTACCATCGATTGTAAGATTTTTTATAGTTGCTGTTCTTTCTTCTGCATCTAATCCGTTAGTTCCAAAACCTGCCCATAAAATTGTTTTTTGTTGATCATCCTTCCTGGAAATTGTATGTCCATCACCGTCTATTACAACATTAAAATTTACAAACGCATAACACCAACCAGTGTCATCATAAAACTTAGGATCACGTTCAACAAGCCAATCTTTTTTTAATTTAATATACCAGGTAAGTTTCTCTTGTCCATGAACTTTTAGTGGACTGTTATTTAATAAAAATCCCGCATCATACGCACTGTGATGTCTAAATTGAATTTCTGTGAAAATTGGCCCTGCTGGTTTTTCAACTCCTGAATCCTCGGCATCAATATAACTTTCGCTTATTTTTACACCATTGAGTGCAAATGCTTGTCCATCTTCTCTTTGAAAAATCATAAAGCAATCTTTGGCTACTTCATTGTATTGAGCTTCTGTAATTTTGTAA
Organism: Peptoniphilus obesi ph1; assembly: GCF_000311865.1. Classification (GTDB taxonomy): domain Bacteria; phylum Bacillota; class Clostridia; order Tissierellales; family Peptoniphilaceae; genus Peptoniphilus_E; species Peptoniphilus_E obesi. The sequence continues at coordinate 697,006 of NZ_HE978580.1, forward strand.
TAGATTTTAAAAGAATCAGTATTACCATTTCTATTGTCATAAGTCTTTACACCATAATAATTTCCATTTATATCCTTGGCTATGGTGTTAATGGTGCTTAAATCAAAACTACCAGGATCTGTTACAGGATCTTGAACGATTTCTTCGCCAATTTCAATAGAATCTACCGGAGATTCTTCCCTAACATCTTCTGTCCTATCATCATCTGGCACTTCTTCTTTAAGTATTGGCTTAGTTTCTTCTTGTACCGGCTCCTCATCAGCTTTATTAAGATCACCAATATTAAGATAAGTAGGGTCAGCTTCTTCTAACTGTACTTTACTAACTTCATCATCCAGACCTTGGTCGGCATATACTAATCTTCCACTAAAAACAGATAATATCATTAGTAATGCTAGACTAAAGGCAACAATATTCTTTCTTTTCATCATTTCCTCCTTTTGTTTGTAAATTTCTTCACAAAATAACAAGATTATTTAAGCTTTATCAACTGCTTATCATTGCAAAAATTAATATAGTAAATATGAGCAGCTAAATTTATCTGATCTTGAAATAATATGTAAAATCTTATCATTTATTTGTACTATCTATTTTAATTATAGCATGAAAATGGCTATTTTATCATGATAATCAAGTGAATCTTATTTTTAAGCTAGATATTTTAATCTTTAATTAATTATTGAAGCCTAAAAACATTTTTCTATCACTTTTTAGTCGCAGTTTGAATTAAACTAATAAAAAAGGAGATCTTTTGAGCTCCTAATTTAATAAATTTATTTTTTATAAAAGTAAACACTAATATCCAGCATCATTTAGCAAGATTTCTAAATTCACATCTTTTGTATCAACGCTATAGCTTCCACACGGCTTGAGTGGTCAGTATGTATAATTTTAATATTTTAAGTAAGCGTAGTATGTGAGAATATATCCATCAGTATATTTCTTATGTTTTAAATTATCTCTAAATCTAAATTTACTTATAATATATAATTATCATTTGTATAAATAAAATACCATCAATATAGTAAACGAGATTTATCAAAATTTATTTATTATTTTTGGTTTTTCTATTACATAGTCTTTTGAGTGTTCTTCAAATATAACTTCTTTTTTCTTGTTCAGTCTTTCTATTCGCATAATTTACCTCCCATATCACAGGCAAGAAAATAACACTTATTTTTAACATCCTACACAATCCTTCATTCTCATATTTTTGGGACAGATAAGAGAATTTTAAGTAAACAAAAAAGACCTACTAAAGATTTCCTTTAATAGGTCTGAAATATAAAAATAACTATTAACTTGTGATTAGGGAAATGAGATAATTAATCGTTCCATTTTCAATCAATATATAGAGACCGAGCCCAATAAACACGACTGGTACAATAATTTTTTCGTACTTTTCTACAATCTCTCCGATAGCAGAAATTGAGGCGAGATTTTGAGATAATTTGCATAGAATCAAAATTCCTAACGCAAATATTACTAGACTTATACCAATCTCAATCAAACTCTTTCCTGTAAAATAGGGAATATAAATTCCTAAATTATCTCCACCCATTGCCACTGTTAAACTTGTAAATGCTAAGATTTTTGATCCATCTCCGGTAATTTTTCCCTCGATGTCTTCTTCATCAATATCTTCATCCACAAAAATTGCTCTTATACCAAGACCTAGTGGAATTAGACCAAGGAGTCCGATAATCCAATCTTGTGGAATAAAATTTAAAAAGTAAGCGGCAATAAGACTAACCAGAACAAGCAGTCCTGTACCTAAATACTGTCCTGCATAAATTGATTTCAAACCTTTCTTGCCTTGACTGGCGAATAAAATAGTCAAAACAACTAAGTAGTCAATTGATGTAGAGACAAAAACTAATAAAGCGGATACTATTGTTTCCATTATTTCTCCTTTCAAAATGTTTAATTTTTTAGACAATCAAAAATTGACTGCAAACACATTGTGCCTTGGCAGTTGCCAAAGGAGACAATTGAAGAAATAATTTCACAATTTTCCCACCTTTTCTTTAAATATTATCTAAAGTTTACTAAAATAGTCGGATTTCGTCAAGTATGCTGATAGATATCCACGCAAACTATAGAGATTGAAATTATATAAAATTAGATATACCAAACATTATTTATTTAATATTGAACCATCTCATTCACTCTTTTCTGAACTGCGTACTAATCATATCCAGCTTGTAGATTAAGTCCATGACCAGTAGATGCTGGATGAGTAATGGCTACAGGAATTTTACCTTGATTCCATTCTTTAAAGTCTTCATTTATTTTAAGTTCTCATACATCAAATTTATATTTTATTCTTCTTTCATTTAAATAAATCTATAAATTTTGAGTAAAATTCCTGAAGTGAATTAAACTAAACTACTATGAAAAATGAAAGAGTAGAATTTGTGAAATTTATGACTATATATTTATCCAAACAATAAATGCAGAAAAGGTATCATCGTATTTATCATATTTGGAACATATTATTAAAAATAAGGAATTAAAAAAGCGATAAATATAAATCAATGATAACCTTACAAATCGTACTGGGAATAAATTGGAAAACAAACGCAATAATCTTTGCTTACATTTATTAAAAAGACTTGACATATTTCGTTTACAATAGTAGACTTATTTTGAGCATATTCGTTTACTTCTGTAGACAACGAGGGGGAAAGGAAAATGAGCAAAATAGAATTTAATACTTATATCACAGATGCTGAATGGGAGGTCATGCGTGTAGTTTGGGCAAATGATCGAGTAACTAGTAAAAAAGTCATCTCCATATTGAAAGAAAAAATGGACTGGACACAATCCACTATCAAAACGATCTTAGGTCGATTAGTTGAAAAAGGCGTACTAAATACAGAGCAAGAAGGTAGAAAGTTTATTTACACTGCCAATATTGAAGAGAAAGAAGCCGTAAGGGATTATGCAGAAGATATTTTTAACCGTATTTGCAATAAGAAAGTCGGAAATGTAATAGGAAGCATCATTGAAGATCATGTCTTAAGCTTCGATGATATAGATCGACTAGAAAAAATATTAGAGATGAAAAAATCTTTCGCAGTAGAAGAAGTGGATTGCAATTGTCCAGAAGGACAATGCGAATGTCATTTACATCATCATGAAGAATAAGGAGGAATTTAAAATGAATAATGACAACAGATATTCGTCCCATAATCACCATGATTATGACGACATGGATAAGTTAAAACACGAGCATGGAATCACAGATGAACATGGAGACCATAAGGATCAACATCAAGTACATCATGATGGGCATGATCACAGCGGGCACAGTGGGCATGACCACCATCATCACGGTAACTTTAAGGAACTTTTCTTAAAATCATTGCCACTAGGAATCATTATTATGCTCTTATCCCCTATGGCTGGGTTTGACCTACCATTCCAGTTTACTTTTCCATATTCTGATATTGTAGTAGCTATTTTATCTACTATATTAATTATTTATGGTGGACGTCCATTCTATCAAGGGGCAGTTGACGAATTTAAACAAAAAGAACCTGGAATGATGGCTCTCGTATCTTTAGGTTTAAGTGTCTCATATTTATACAGTATTTATACTGTAATAGCAAGCTACGTAACAGGTGAACAAATTATGGATTTTTTCTTTGAATTTGCTTCATTACTATTAATCATGTTATTAGGTCACTGGATTGAGATGAAAGCTATTGGAGAAGCAGGAGATGCACAAGAAGAACTGGCTAAGTTAGTGCCGAAAGATGCTCATGTTGTATTAGAAGATGATTCCATTGAAACACGTCCAGTTGCTGACTTAAAAGTAGGTGATTTAATTCGTGTTCAAGCCGGAGAAAATGTACCAGCAGATGGAACTATCGAACGTGGCGAATCACGTTTAAATGAAGCTCTTCTAACTGGGGAGTCAAAAGCAGTAAAAAAAGGCCCTGGCGATGAAGTAATCGGGGGCTCAACAAATGGAGAAGGGGTTCTTTATATTAAAGTACTTGAGACAGGTGATAAGTCCTTTATCTCTCAAGTACAGGATTTAATCAGCCAAGCTCAAAGTCAACCTTCTCGTGCAGAAAATATTGCGCAAAAGGTTGCAGGTTGGCTCTTCTATATTGCTGTTATTGTCGCGCTAATTGCTTTTGTAGTATGGACGCTTATAGCGGACATCCCAACGGCAGTAAAATTTGCTATCACAACATTAGTTATAGCTTGTCCTCACGCCTTGGGTCTTGCTATTCCACTGGTCACCGCCCGTAGCACAAGCTTAGGAGCTAGCCGTGGCTTACTAGTAAAAGACCGCCAGTCTTTAGAAATAGCTCAAGATGCAGATGTGATGATTTTAGATAAGACAGGTACTTTAACAACTGGTGAGTTTAAAGTATTAGATGTAAAACTTCTTAATGACAAATATACAAAAGAGGAAATCATTTCACTATTGGCAGGTATTGAAGGAGGGTCTAGTCACCCTATTGCTCAATCAATTATAAGTTTCGCCGAGCATCAAGATATACGTCCAGCATCTTTTGATTCGATTGATGTGATTTCCGGTGCTGGAGTAGAGGGTAAAGCAGGCGGGCACCGTTACCAATTAATCAGTCAAAAAGCATACGGACGTAATCTAGATATGGATATTCCAAAAGGAGCAACCCTCAGTGTCTTAGTAGAAAACGATGATGCCATTGGTGCTGTAGCTTTAGGGGATGAATTAAAAGCAACTAGTAAAGAATTAATTAAAGCTCTTAAAAAGAACAATATAGAGCCGATTATGGCAACAGGTGATAATGAAAAAGCAGCTCAAGGCGCGGCAGAAGATTTAGGGATTGAATATAGATCAAATCAATCTCCACAAGACAAATATGAGTTAGTTAAAACACTTAAAGATGAAGGAAAAAAAGTTATCATGGTAGGTGACGGTGTCAATGATGCTCCTTCTCTTGCCTTAGCAGACGTTGGTATAGCGGTCGGTGCAGGAACTCAAGTGGCGTTGGATTCAGCTGATGTCATCTTGACTCAATCTGATCCAGGAGATATTGAATCATTTATTGAATTAGCACACAAAACAACTCGTAAAATGAAACAAAATCTCTTTTGGGGAGCTGGTTATAACTTTATAGCTATCCCTCTAGCTGCAGGAATTTTGGCCCCTATTGGTATCACATTAAGTCCTGCAGTAGGAGCAATTCTAATGTCTGTGTCAACAGTCATCGTCGCCATTAATGCTATTTTATTAAGTTTAGATCCAAAAAATAACGGTTAACAGATCGAATGATTGAAACTCCTTAAAGTATCAAGATACAATAGTTTTACAGGAAAAAAAGAGATGTAAGTACTGGCTCTTTGTAAAATCGTGTTGGTAGAAGTAGACGATTTTTCTACCAACACGATTTTTAATTTATTATAGAACTGACTTCTTTTAAAATCCTAAAATCCATTGATTTCAACTGTTTTATAGCTTGTCATTCTATTTTCTTGACATCAATACTACACTCTCAGCAGGCGATTTCTGCCAATCGAAGCTCCCTATTCAGTCGCTTCTCTTGGGAAATCTTTGCATGAGACCTGCCTCTACTTTTCAGCGTCTCTTCGCTCCTTGACAAGTAGGGCTAGGACTTCAACATGGCTTGAGTGGCCAGTATGGATAAAACTTGATATTTTTTTAAAGCCTCGTATGTGGAAATATATCCATAACAAATCAGTTAAATTCTTCATTATAAGTCCAAGCTCTCCTTGTTTAACAAAAAGTCAAATAAATTAATAGTGAGTATTCCATTTTCATCTAAAAATGGTTTTATTAGATCTTTCACGATAATAATTTTCTTAAATGAGTCATCAATATTTAACAAGGAGGCTTTTTCTTGATTTATTTTTTCTATGGAAGGGAGGCTATATGCAGATTGAATATAATATCTTTTATTTCCAAGGTTGGCTATGAAATCAACTTCCAGCTGTTTCTTTATATCTTTATTATTGACATTTTCCCTTTTAATGACCATTCCTACATCAACCATATATCCACGATATCTTAATTCGTTATAAATGATATTTTCCATTAGGTGGGTTGGTTCTATCTGTCTAAAGTTTAATCTTGCATTTCTCAACCCTACGTCTTCAAAGTATATTTTATAAGGCGTGCCTATATATTTTCTCCCTTTAACATCATAGCGATAGACTCTTTTTAAGATAAAAGAATCTTCAAAGTAGCCTATAAATTTATCAATGGTATTGGCTGAAATCTTTGATTGTTTTATAGACTTAAAAGTTGAAGCTATTTTACTTGGATTCGTAAGACTTGAAATTCCTGATGCTAAAATATTAAGTAAGTCTTCTAGTTCAGAAGTTAAGCGTATGTCATACCTATGAACAATATCTCGTAAATATACATTTTCGAGTTGCCCCTTTAGATAATTCATCTTATCTTCATCCGTTTTCATTAAAGCCCCAGCTGGTAAACCGCCGTAAACTTGATATTCAGCAAAAGCATCTTCCTTGTCGCCATCAAAAGTTTGAAGAAATTCAGAAAATACAAGGGGCATAATATGGATCTCATCACCCCTACCTGCAAATTCAGTGATTACATCTTTAGATAGAAACTTTGAATTGCTTCCCGTGACATAGACATCAAAATTATCTTGACGCAAAAATCCATTTAAGACTTGCTCAAAAGATTTAAGCAATTGAACTTCATCTAAGAGGATATAAAATTTTTCCTTGTCATTAGTTTTGCTCATGATATAGTCTAAAAACTTTTTTGGATCTATTAATCTTTCACCGCTTAGTAAATCTAAATCCATTAAATCTTCGTCAATTTTTAATAAATCTCTTCCTGAATCAAAGGCAAATTTTATAATATGTTTATTATCTACTCCATTTTCAAGCAAATGATTATAAAAAAGATTATTAAGCAAGTAAGATTTACCGCTCCTTCTAATTCCTGTAATAATCTTAATGAATCCATTGTCTTTTTTTCGTATTAATTTATCTAGATAGTAATCACGTTTTATTTCCATAAACCTACACCTTTTTCTATTTAGAATTATTTCCGTTTTGGAACTTAATCTAAGTACATTATAAAGAATAAGGTCATATAGTTCAAATCTATTTAGAAATAATTCCATATAGGACATATTTCGAAGTTAGTTTTACACCGTTTAAATTATTTTTAATATCCTTAAAGTGTTTGTCAATTTTCATTCAAGTACTTGGTCATTTTTTTATACTTATTGAACAAGCCATTACCATACATGGTAGGACTATTTTTGTAATTAAAAGACCCGACTTACACCACTTTAAGAGGCATGTCGGGTTCTGTTGGCTTTATTGTGTATTTAGTTTTTATCCTTGTCAATTTTCTATTTCAACTTCAACTGAAGATTTAAATATTACTTTAAGATTTTCATCTAGCCAAATTGTTATATTTCTTTGCAATGATTCATTAGCAAAAGAAACATCATCAGTAGTTTTTTTTATTCTATCTTCAAAAAGTTTAGGAATTTTTATCATAACAATACCTAAAATTGTTGCTACTATAAATATAATATAGTGGAATTTGATAAGTGCAAGCGTTACAAATATAATTGTACTTATTATAGAAAAAATTTTTAATAACGAACCAAGACTCTTCTCTATTAATAGAATATCAGTAGTCATCATATTTATATATTTAGAAAAATCAACAATACCTTCATTGTTATTTAGGTCATCACAAACTCTTCCTACACTTAGGGTTCGTAATTTTTTAGAAAGAAACTGTAAAAATATTTGTTCCTTTATGTTAGCGTAATTTCTGAAAAAAACTGATATTGTCCAAAAAAATGTAGCTATTATTAAATAATTAATGAAGGAGAACACATTGCCCTCGATAAGCCTATCTACACTTGTAGCTAGCTGCAATGCAGCCACTATATCCATAGCTGGATATAGTATATATATAATTACCAAAAAAACAAACTTTTTTACCTCTATTTGCAATAAATCTGTAATTTTCATAATATTCAAGCCTTTTAAATTTGCCTATCCACCATTTTAGTTTTCTCTGTCTTCAACAAACAAACTATTACAGTAATAACAATACATATTATAATAAAAAATATATTTAAATATAGACACACTTTAATTGGAAGATTTGCTCCTATAGTAATTTCATTTATACTAAATTCCTTGGTAAATTTAACCAACATTATAGAAATTACCATAATTATCATAATATTGGCGGAAAAAATAGTAGCCAGAATTTCTACTAAATTTTCTAGAATTATTTCCCCTCTAGTAAAGCCCATTCTAAATAATAATTTAAAATCATCTTCTTTAAAAGAAATTAAAGATATTATATTTTGAGCAATAATTACCAACGCTAAAATCATACAAGGGAAATAAAGAAATTTTATTGTTGTAAATTCATGATCAGAAAAATTCTTTAAGTATTCGTTTACATCTTCTGAACCTGTCAAAACTCTTGAACTTGGTAAAATTTTTTTAACTTTCTTTTCTAATTCAGCCTTTCCAATGCTTGAGTTACTCATATATAACTTGTTATCAATCTTTTCAAGTCCTTGCAAGAATTCATTTGAATTATAGTCAATATATATTTTCGGCAATAACAGGTAAGGCACAGATTTAAAAACTGCTACCACATTATATGTCTTCTTTTCTCCATTATAATATGTAATTTTTATTTCATCTCCAAGTTCATAATCATTACTTGCACCAATCTTATTTTTAGATATATTATCTATACTTCCTGCCTCTAGGTCTAAATTAACCATAAGACTCTTATCATTAATGTAATTAACTCCTACATAATGATCATCTTCTGCAGCATCATAATAGCTTAAAGTGTTTGTAATTATTAAATCTTGTGTACCCTTAATCTCTAATAGCTTTTCTTGAGCATAAGCATCTATTTTTGTTGGATTTATAATGGCATATATCCCTTCTCCCATTTTCTTATTTTGAGCATTATACTCTCTATTCATCCTTACTACACTTACCTCTGAAAAAAGTGCAAAAATCGAAGGTATTATAACTGCTAAAAGAATGGGTGTGGCAAGCGAAAGATTTTTTTGTGTATTCATTAAAACTCGACCTCTACAATAAGAAGCTAATGCCGAATTTTTTAACACCAAGACTTTTGCTATTAAACTAGAAAATTTCGGAATCAATATAGGGGCCACAATTATAACAAGAGCTATCGCTAAAGCTCCAACTCCTTGAATATCTATTATAGTCCCTGTTTCTACCGGCTTAATTAAAGTATAATATAGAAATATGAAAAATAATATTAAACCAATAATAGCTCTTAGAATAATATTTCTCTTGCTAAGAGTTGCTATCTCGTTTGATTTAATAAATAGATCTATAGGCCTTGTCTTTATAACATTTATGCTTGCTGTTAAACTTGCTATAATAACCATAACAAAAATAGCTAATAAACTTATTACGCTAGATTGTAATCCTGGTCTTAGATTAACCATTAAAAGACTATCATATCCTGGCTTGAAAATAAAATAAAAGAAAAACTTTACATAAGCTTTTATAAAAAATCTAGACAAAAATATTCCAAGAACCGAAGCTATAATATTTAAAATTAAAGTTCTAAATAAAAGAATTTCAATAATCTCTTTATTATTTAGACTATTAAGTTTTAAAAGAGCCCAATCTTTATCTTCCTGCTTTATTGAAAAATAAATTGTCCCTACTAAAAGTAAAAACCCAAAAAATAAAATCATTAAAAATTGAAGTTGAGATCCATTCACTAAGTCTCCAAGTATAAGATTATTTTTTTTTCTATTAAATGTAGAAAAAATTAAATCATTATTTGGGTTTAATGTAGCCAAATACCACGCAGATGTTAAACTTAGAGTTATAGAGATTAAGGTCATAGATAAAAACATCCATAAGTTAACTAGCTTATTTTTCCAAATCATCCTTATAGCAATTTTTACTTTCATCTTAATCTTTCCCTCCTAATTTCTTGTTTTCTTCAAGATCTGTAAAAATTTCTAAAATCTCTCCGATGCTTGGCTTATTAATTTCTTGACTAATCTGACCATCAAGCAAAAATAGTACTCTGTCCATTTGAATCGCTACGTTAGGGTCGTGTGTTACAACTATAGTGCTTGTACCTATATCATTCAGCTTCTTCATTTCCTCCAAAACATTGTAAGAAGAATTGGTATCCAGTGCCCCTGTAGGTTCGTCTGCAAAAATAAGGTCTGGTTTAAATAAAAGGGCCCTGGCTATGGCAACTTTTTGTCGTTGACCACCAGACAATTCTGCTGGATAAAACTTCTCTTTACAACTTAAATTTAAAAGATCCAAAGTTTCTTCTAATTCTTTTATATTTAGTCTTTTTTTGATAAGACTATTTTTCAGCTCAATGTTTTCTTCTACATTTAAGACAGGAATTAAGTTAATATCTTGAAATATAAAGTCAAAATTTTTTCTATACAGTTCATTTAACTTTCTTGTGGAAAGCGACCTAATATCTTTGTTTAAAAATAAAATCTCCCCTCTACTAGCTCTTATCATACCGCATAAGCAATAAAGAAGTGTTGACTTTCCTGAACCAGAAGGTCCCATAATCGCTATTGACTCAGACTTTTTTAATGATAAAGATATATCTTTTAAAATATAGTTACTTCCATCAAAAGTATGGTAAAGGTTTTTTACTTTAATAACCTCCATAAAATCATCTCCAATTTTAAAGAAATAAGACCATCAAAATTATAATTAACTTAAAGGCGGTCTTATTATTTAATAGTTTCTTTCATTATTTAGGACTAACTTTAAGCAATTGCTATTTGGCTTATAGCATTGAAACTACTGTTTTAACCAGATTTTCTAGAAAGCACCTTGCTTGAGATGTCCTTTATTTCTTGTAATTTTAGTTTTGTATCCAATAGCCTATACTAAATGAACAACTATTTACAAGCGATGCTATTAGTAGATATGTTTTCAATTTAAAATAGTCGCATATTTGATCAATTAGTTTTATTTCAAGTAGTGGCTCTCCACCTATAAAATCTAATATAACTCCTTTGGGTCTTATCATTTCTTCTGATAGTACATAATCAATAAATTTCTTAGCTACATCAAATGACATTTTTTTGTTTGAAGATTTATGTGTAATATAACAATAATTGCATCTTAAATTACAATTCTCTGTTACAATAAATGTTAATGTCTGAGCAAGACCATCTTTCCAAATATTAATTTCTTTTCCAAGTTTATAGGTCGTCTTATTTTCTATCATCTTTATTTAAATTATTATTAAATGTACTATGTGAATATTTAGGGTGCTTAGCAGCATTTTTTGCTGTACAACTATACCTACAAGTATTAGTACAAAATAATTTACACACATTAAAAGGAGTAATTTCTCTTCCTACCAAATTATTTTTTAGTTTACTTGAATAATTCATCACTTTATCACCTTTAATTATTATTAATCCTTTACTTTTTCTTTAATTTTATATTTTTTTAACTTTCATTTCAGCTAACTTTTGTGAATAAAAAAAAGCACTAGGAATTAAAGTCCTAATGCTGATTATTAAAATGAATCTACATATCCTAGTTCTCTGACCTTATCTATCATTTCTTGATAATTTCTAACATTTAATTTTTGATATATTCTAGATAAAGATACCGCCAAGCTTCTAACATTTGTGTTAAGTTCTTTAGCTAATTCTTTCCTAGACATGCCATTTGAATACAATCTCACTATTTTTAATTCATATTTCGTCAACGATTCTAACATATGATTTTCTTCAGGAAATATTATCTTATCTTTTTCTACAATACTTTTAATATATTGTATTAAATTTTTAGTATCTTCTTCTTTAGAAATAAAACCTCTACATCCTATTTCTTTAGCTCGTTTTATATAAAATTCTAATTTATATGCAGTTAAGATAACAATTTTAATTTCCTTATACTTTTCTATTAATTTTTCAGCTAGATCTAAGCCATTTACTGTTCCTTCAATACCCGTTAAGTTAATATCTATAAGTAATAGATCATAACTAAGAATTGATTTATCTGTATTAAGTTTTTCAATACTGTCTATTACATCTACAGAAATAGATTGTTCTGTTTCTAAACTCATTTTTAAGGAAGTAGCTACCATTTTATGATCTTCTATTAACAAAATTTTCATTTATAACTCTCCTATCTAATGGAATTTTTATTTTAAATTGTACATATGATTCTTCTAATCCTTCATTATTTTTAAATATTTTATATTCAAATACGCCTCTGTATTGTTTTAAATTAAGTCTTAGAATATTTAATCCTATATTGCCTTCTTTAATTCTAGCATTATCTTTTATATAATCTCCAACATTTGTAACCGTTAAGTAAATCATCTTATTTTCCACTTTCAGAAGAATATTCGTATTATAACCTTTAGAATGCTTAAATGCATTTATTAACAACTCATTAATACACTTATATACTAGCTCATCATAAGGTGATGAAAGTTCAATATCTTTTTTACATTCAAATTCAATAAGCATCTGTTTACTTAAATACATATCTTCTAGATCTGATATAAGTTTATTATATGCATCATACAAAGAACTGTATTCTTTAATCTTAGGATTAAATGAATCAATTTCATGTCGAATTAAATCATTCAATTTATCTAAATTCTGTAATATATAATTTTTATCTGAACCTGACAAATTATCTTCTATCCATCTACGTATCGCTATTATAATTTGAAGTATATCATCATGTAAGAATGTCTGAATTTTTAAAGTATTAAGTCTTTCAATTTCTCTGTTTCTATATATTTCAACATAATAACTATCTAATAATTCATCAAAAGTAACACTTTGATGTTTCTTATACTCCTTATAACTTCTAAATTCTGCTAAATATATAAAAAAGTAAAAAGATAATAAAGTAATATCTACTACAGAAATACCAACTAAATATAGCATTACAAATAAAACAATATAACCTAAAAATAGGTCCCTCATGGCTTTGATAAATAATGCTAATCCATTTCTTACATCCGTTATCATAATTTTATATAGTAATACCGACTCCATTGATATAATTGATAATAGTAGGTACTCACTAATTGAAACATTCTCAATACTATTGATTTTCTTATAAATACAAAAAGAAATAATAAAACATATTTGTAAATATAAAATTACCCCTTTATTATTATGTCTTATTTTTTTATCTAATATATATGAAATACTAGGACTCATTAATAAAATAATAACTACATATTTATATATAAAATCGGATAACGAATAATTATAATTCACTGTTAAAGCTGAAATAGAAAGAATAATAGTTATAATTAGTTTTTTAATATTTAACATATATGTTGAATATATCAGCGCTAAATTTTCTAACAATAATAAGCTGTATATGATTAATTCTATGTGTTTTCCTATCTGTAAACTAATTAGTATTGCATCTTCCATACATATAAACATTATAAATATAATAATTAAAATACTATGCTTTAAAATAAATTTTTTATCAGAATTTAATATTGTAATAACATACGAAACAAAATTTACAATACTCAGCAAAATCATTATTATAATTCCTATATCTTTTCGTTGATAATACTTTATAAAAGGAATTATAGGTATAAACAAAATAATTTGTAATATAATATGACCAATCAAAATCAAATCTTTTCTTTTCATAATTTTCCTTATAAATGTTGGATAAAAAACAAATAATTGTAACTCTATGATATAGACAATGTGTGATTTTATATCAATATTCTTCTAATATTATTATATACTATATCTCAGTATAAATTAGTTATTTCAATATCTTATATTCTGCCTACTGCTTTCTAGTTATTTTTTACTCTTTTATTTATTGTAACTTTATCAATAATAAATCTCAGCTAACTTTTGTGTATTAAGCATAAATTTATCAAATATTCAAATAATACTTTAATAATCATTGTTTATTCAAATCGAGTAGAGGCTAATTTATAGTCCCTATCACACCACCCGTACGTACCGTTCGGCATACGGCGGTTCAATATTTTCTTGTATCATATTATTTATGTATCTGTTTAACTTTATTCTTTTTGTATCTGAACCTTAAGAGATGAATACGTCCTTACTTGTGTTCCATCAAGTCATAGTGCATCCTTTTCAAATATTACAATAAATATCGTTCCTCCCTTCACTCCATTTCCATTACAGAAACTTCTTCGCTACTATAGATTCTGCTGACTTCTCACTATTCGTTGTTATTACTATTTCGCTAGAGAGACCTCACGGGATAAGCCCTAATACTTTCATCGTTTACTTGCAGAATTTACGCTTTGGGTTTACGGTTACCTTTTGGGTCTTCGCTATCTTCGGCTAGCTTGCCCACCTGTTACGCCTTGTATTCTGTTCCTGTTCGTGAAGCCATGATTTCACTATTGCTTCCTCTCTCCCAGATGTCACCATCAAAAACTTGCAAGTCGCTATTAGATTTGTTGGTAACTACGCTCTGTAGGGATTTTCACCCCCAGCATTAAAACATGCCCGTCATAACAAAAAAATAAAGGCAGTCCGAAGACTGCCGATATTTATCTTTCTGTGCCTTTGCTATGGTCTTTCTTATTTGACTTAGCTTTGTCATCTGTCTTAAAGCTTTTTATTTGCCCTAATATGGACTTTTTATCTTTATCTTGACTCTTTACTTGTTCTTTTGCTTTTAAGAGCTTAGAAGATAAAATACGAACATTCTTATGTTCTTTCCCGTTGTTATCAATACTTGTTTTTACTTGTCCGAATATTTTAACAAAATCTCCCTATTTTGGTTTTCTAAGTCTTTAATCTTATTGCAATATGATTAACAATTGATATAAATTCCCATCGTCATCTTTTAAAATAATTGAAAGTTACTTAATTTAAAGTTTTCAATAGTATCGTATTTGACTCTAACATTGATTCAATTTTAAATATCTTCTTTGTTTAATGTAGAATTTATATAAAAGGATAATTTCTTATACCTCTTCTATATAAAAATCTTCTAGTAATTCAAATTTTGATTTTCTTACTTCACTCTTCTTATACACATATTTTGCTATGTTATCAGGATCGTTAAATAATTTTTTTCTATTTACCCCCAATAAATCTAAATCTTTTACAATTTCTATTTTATTTTCAATTTCTATGGAAATATCAGGAACTATTTTCTGTATATAGTCTCTCTTTTCTTGTTTATTCAAAATATTAAGTGGTGAATATAAAATATTTTGATAAATAAATCTACCAGATTGTAATGTCATTCTATCAAAATTAATATTAGGGTAATATAATATCATTGGAAAATCAGGTACTTCATAAATATTATTACCATACTTTTTAATTAACAAATATATAAAAGTTGTTAAATATATTATTACATAATCTTCTAATTTCTGTATTTTTAGTTCAAATGAATAATTTGTTAATTTTGATAATTGGAAAAAAATATCCCTCTACATATTCAGCTCTTCATTTTTGTTTTTAAGAAATACTTGAAGAAGCCTTTGATTTAATTCATTTGGCCTATCCATAATATATCCTTCTTTAATTCCCTTATCATACCAATCTACAGCTTTTATTATTTCAGACGTATATGCATTGTGTTTACTTTTTTTTAATAAAACTTTGATCATATTTAAATTATTAGATAATGAAATTATGAATCCTTTCCTATTATTCTTATAAAATTCTAATAATTTATTATAAAACATAACTTTTGTTTCATTTTGTTCGATTAAATCATTATAAAAGTATTGTATTTTTCTTCCTGAAATTTCATCACTAAATTTTATGAAATTATTTTTCTTAAATATATGGATATATCCTGTGTTTTCAAAGTTATCACAACACGAAAAGTATAACGCGACTAAAGCTGAACTCGTAATATCTATTAAATTTGTAGGCAACCCATGGTGTTGCGAATAAGATATAAAATTTGACTTTTCAATATCACTTAATTGCGCACTAACTTCATAGAAATATTCATCTATCATCTCATCAATTATAGATCTATTTGAATCGATAAAATTATCTCTATAACATGATGCCGCAATATTCGTATACTTCCTCGATTCTCCCCTGAAATATGCATCCAATAAATTTTTTTCTTTAAGAATTTTAATATAATCATATAAACTGCGAGCTCTTAATAATTCCATACTACCTCCTTATTGTTTACACTTTTTTATTATCTACTTAGGCTGAACAATTGACATACATTTTTTTAGTTTTAAATACTCTAATCAAAAGGTAAAAAAGAATTAGATTAATTCCACTTCTTTAGTCTTTAATATTTTCTTGCCTATAATTTTCTAGACAGTGCCTGGAAAATTACATCTCATTAATCCTATTTGATAAAGTTGTGACTACATCAACAACCTTATCAAAGGTCAAATCTCCAATATACTTATTTTCATTAAGATATACTTCCCACAAGGATCTTAGGTATGAATCTTCTTTTATGTCCTCGATTATTTCCTCATAGTCTTTCATTATCTCCTGACTTCCTCTTTTTTTTGAAATTTTCTCTATTGCTTCTTTTAAAATTTCATAATCTATCTCATCTTTTTTCAGCTTGTAGAGAGTGTATAGGTCGTAGAAGTCTCTCATTCGTGTTGTTGTTATATTTCTTCTGATTATGTTTTCGTATTTTTCAGCTAAAATTGTTTCTAATGGGTATACCATTATTTTTACATCTTCTTTACTAAAGAGATGTATTCTATTTCCCTTGGTATTGTTGCTTCTCCCGTTGTTAGATCAAGTTTCATAGGATTTTTTACTCATTCCTATTTTTACTAATAGCAATCAAAAAAGCACCTACCATTTTGATAGATGCCACTAAACATATTTAAATTATTCTTTTACTATAGGAACCCATAATTCCATTTTATAGTCTTCTGAATTAGGGTCTCCATCTCCATATACTTCAAAATCGGGACTTTCATCATGTCTATATCCTTCTTTAGGAAAGAAATATGAAATAATATACTTCCATCCTTCGTGAATACACTTTGGTATAGGTCCTTGTAAGCTTACAATAGCATACTCTTTTTCAGGAATGCTAAGCGTATCCAAACCTAACTCTTTAGCTTTTACTTCATCCGTTAAATCAAAACCAGCTAAATATATAAATGAATCTTCTTCATCCATTATATAGTCATATCCTACGCCAAAGATTTGACCATTACCAAACTCTTCAAATTTTTCTCTTGGTACTTTTTCAACCAGCCTATCCCAAACTTTTGGGAAATTTGAACTTTTAGTTACATCTGATTTAATACCAGCTACTTTAAACGCTTTCTTTTTCTCAATCTTAATATCCATTTGATTTCCTCCTTGAACTGAAATTGAAAAGTAGATTCTTGGGAAATATTGATACTTTTCTCCTTTTTTTACTTGACCTGGAGTTAGCTTATGAAAACTTTTAAAAGCTAAGGCAAAAGAATCCTGAGAATTATAACCATATTTTATTGCGATGTCTATAATTCTTTTATCTGAATTTTTTAAATCAATTGCAGCATTTGTCATCTTTCTTAATCTTATATATTCAGATAATGAATATCCTGATACGATTGAAAATATTCTTGAAAACATTGGAAATGAATATCCTGTTATCCGTGTTATTTCTTTTTCATCAAGTTCATCAGTTAAGTTATCTTCAATATAGTCTATTGCTAAGTTAAAAGATTTCATTATATCCATATTTCCACCACCTTTCATTTAAATTGTACAAGGATTTATTAAATTATACCCGATAATGCTAATACAAATATTATATCATCACATGTTTATACTATTTTTCTTCTCTGCCAGACTTCTTATCTTGCTCTTTATGTTCCCGATATTAATCACAATAATACCTCCATATATTTTCTAATTTCATCTTCTATTTTAAATAGTCTACTGTATTTTATGAGTCGTCTTAGATTTTTATTTGCTGATTTAAAGTATCTTTTTATGGCTTCTGTAAAAATCTGCTTATCTATTTTTTCTCTATCGATTACGATATCGCAAATTGTTCGATCAATATCATAAACTGGTATGAGATTGCCTTGTGGTGACTTTATTTCTTCCTTGCCAATCTCGTATAAGTCTTTTTTTACATAGTGAACTTGCAGATCTTCGTACCTCTTTTTGATATGGCTTGCATTGTAGCCTTGGGGTACAGATATATGAAATACATTTGGAGTTCTGTCAGACAGGTCGTGGAGATAGAGGGCTGTTTGATGGGAAAATATAATTCGATTTCTATTTGATGATATTAAAACAAAATCGTCTATTACTTTTCCTTTTAATTGATATAGTCCCGGTCTTAATCTTTCTAATTGTCCGCTCTTTGTTAATTCTGATAAATTATGTCTAGTATATCCAAGTTCTTCTGCTTCTTTATTAGTTATTATTAAATTTTCTTGTATATAATCTTTAAGTGTATCCATAGTCCGCCTCCTCTCATTTACGCTTTTATTATATGTTATAAAAGCGATTATGTAAAGTTGGCTTGTGAATTTTTAATATTTTGAAAAGGATGTAACGAATCCTTACTTCCTTTAATAAAAAAAGAGCAGCCTTATTTAAGCTACTCTTGTAGAAAGTATAAAATGGGTTTTTTCTTATTAAATTTTTCTTTGTGTCTCCTCATACCAGTTGCAAAACTACTCTTACGTCCATGTAGTTTTTTTGAGTCTTTTTGACGTATCCTTCTTCATCTTTATCAAAGACAAAATGCTTGTAAAACTGCTTAAAATGCAGGATTTCTATATTTACATCTTTTGTATCAACGCTATAGCTTCCACATGATATGTTCTTGGAAATTGGTCTACTATTTCAAATTTTTCTATTTTATATCCTCTTTCTATAAATTCTTTTAAGTCTCTTACTTGGGTTACTGGGTTACAGGATATATATAGGTACTTTTTTGCATCAAAGTTTATTATGTCCCCTATGGCTTTTGGGTTTATTCCTTCTCTTGGTGGGTCAAGGACTATTAAATCTGGTTTAAAGTCTAGGTTTTTTACTTCTTTAAATACGTCTCCGCAGATAAATTCTACATTCTCTAATTTATTTTCTTTGGCGTTTTCTCTTGCTGCTTGGACTGCTTCTTCTACTATTTCTATACCGATTGCTTTTTTTGCAGATTGTCCTAAGATTTGTGTTATTGTGCCTGTTCCTGAATATAGGTCAAGGATTTGTAAGCCTTCTGTTTCTTCTAGCATATTGATTGCTTCTTGGTAGAGGACTTTTGCTGACTGGGTGTTGGTTTGGAAGAAGGAATATAGGCTTATTTTAAATTTTAATCCTAGTATTTCTTCTATTAAGTAGTCTTGCCCGTAGTAGACTGAAACTTTTTCTGGAATTACAGCATCTGATAGTGAATCGTTTATTGTGTGAATTATCCCTACTATTTCACCTTTTATTTCTAGTTTTTTTACTTCTTCAAAGTAGTCTGTGTAGTCATATTCTTCTGAGCTTGTTACAAGGTTTACTAGCATCTGTCCTTTTTGATTTCTTCTAAGTAAAAGGTGTCTTAGTTTTCCTTGGTGTTTTGTTCTGTGGTAGGGTTTGATTTTTCCATCAAAGTATTTTCTCGTAAATGTATGGATTGTGTTAAAATCTTGGTCTACTATGTTGCATTCTTCTGTGTTTACTGTTTCGTAAAATTTTGCTTTTTTGTGTAGGCCCAAAGTCAACGGCCCATCTATATATTCATCGGAAAATGTGTATTCCATTTTATTTCTATATTCTTTGTAGCTTGGCGATTTTATTATTTCAAAGTCTTCTATTCCTATTTCTTTGTAGAGTTCTTTTAGAAGGGTCTTTTTATAGTTTATTTCATCGTCATAGGACATGGTTTGGTAAGTGCATCCCCCACATTCATCAAAGTGGATGCAGTTTGATTTTCCTTCTAGGTCTGATCTTTCTAAAACTTTTGTGATTTTTCCCTTGCTTCTTCTTGATATTTTTGCTTCGACAACTTGCCCAAGTATGCCGCCTTTTGTTTTTAATTCTCTATCGTTTGAACTTATGGTTGATTTGTTTGGAAATTCTACTTTTTCTATTTTTCCTATAATTGTTTTATTTTTTCGCATGACATATCTCCGTATTTGTAATATATTTATAATAATATTATATAAAAGAGGTAATTTATGAAAAAATTTTTTAAGTTTGCTTTCATTCCCCTAATATTAATTATACTATTTGTTGTCTATTTTTATTTTTTTAGGACTGTTGGTAAAAATACTATTCCAGTTATTACCTATCACAGTATACAAGATAGTAATGAAGATGGAAATGAATATATTATAAAAACTGAAAGTTTTGAGGAAATGGTAAAGGGTCTAAAAGAAAATAATTTTACTTTTTTATCTTTGAGTGATGTTGAAGATATTGTCTATAATGGGAAAGAACTTCCAGAAAAGTCTGTTTTGATTACTTTAGATGATGGCTATAAAGATAATTATACTGATGTTTATCCTATTATTAAAAAGTATGATGCCCACGCTTCTATATTTTTGATTGGATCTAAGCTTGATAGTGAGGGGTTTTTATCTTCTTCTGATGTTATAGAAATGGCTGAGTCTGGTTTTATAGATTTTGGTTCTCATTCTTATAATTTGCACGATCTTTTCGAAGATGGACCTAACAAAGGCAAGACTTGGTTGTCTGCAAAGCTTGAGGGTGAAAGTGATGAGCATTATTTTAATAAGATAAAAGATGATTTGATTTGGAATAACAATTTTATTTATGAAAGATCTTCAGTTTTTCCTACTGCTATTGCCTATCCTGGTGCTATGGTTAATGATATTATTATCAAGGCTAGCAAGGAAGCTGGTTTAAAGATTGGTTTTGTTGGAGCGAATAAGACTGCTTCTAAGATAGCTGATCTTGATCCTTATGAAATAAAAAGATTCAATATAAGACAATCAACTAATATAAAAAGAATGGTTAGATTTTTATCTAATTGAGTATAAAAAAGACCTTAGACTAATTAAAATCTAAGGTCTTTGTTTTTTATCTTATTTTAAAAGTAGTTCAGGTAATTTTAATGGTTCGATATATTCATCGCCCTTATAAATTCTCATGTTTCCGCCTGAAACTTCATCAATTAGCATTATATTTCCTTCATTATCTCTACCAAATTCAAGTTTTAGGTCATATAATGTTAATCCATTTTCAGCTAGGATATCTCTTATAAGGTCTGAAATTTCTCTTGTAAGCTTAATTAATGTTTCATATTCTTCTGCTGTTAGAAGTCCTAAAGCTACAAGACCATCTTTTGTAATAGGTGGGTCGCCAGCATCGTCATCTTTTAGAGTTACTTCACAAAATCCGTCAAGATCTTGTCCTTCTTCTGCATACATATGGTATCTTCTGTAAAAACTTCCAACTGCTTTGTATCTGCAGATAAATTCTAGTCCTTTACCAAATGTTTTTGCAGGAAGCACTTCCATTGTCTTTTCTTCAAGATCAGAATCCACATAGTGTGTAGGAATGTTCTTTTCTTTGAATTTTTCAAAAAAGAATTTTGTTAATGCTAGTGCCGCATGGCCAGAACCTTCCATAGTAAGACCTACTTGATTTTCGCCTGGATCAAAGACGCCATCTTTTCCAGTTACATCGTCCTTAAATTTTAATAGGTAATTTCCATTTTCAAGTTTGAATAAATCTTTTGTCTTTCCTTTGTTTATTAGTTCCATATTAACCCCCTAATTTTTAAATACATTAAGTATTATACTACTATTTTCTTAAATGAAAATATTTTTTACTATCTTTTTTTTATAAATTTCTTTGATCATATAGTCTTTTGGATCTATAATCTTAATTGATGTTAAGCTTTCTAATTCTTCTTTTATGTAGGGAAAGTGGGTACAGGCTAGGACCAAACTTTCTGTACCAATATTTTCTAAAAATTTCAAAAAGTTTTTCATGTCCAGTATTTCTATAATTTCTTGTCTATCTCTTTTTTCTTCTATCAAATTAACAAGCCTAAGCATGCCGATAGATAGAGTATCTGCATCTTTATTTGCATCTTTTATTATCTTATCTATCTTATAAGCAGAAAGAGCATTTGCTGCTAATATGCAAATTTTTTTATCTTTTACATCCTTATAGGCTTCTAAAGGCGTGATTATTTCTATGTTTTCTTTTGCTGAAATTTTTTTATAATCAACTGCAGAGCTCAAAGAGTTGCAATATACAAATATTTTTTCAGCGGACTTGTTTTTCGCATCTTTTATTTTCTCAGTAAAAATAGATTCTAATTCTTCTTTAGAATAATATTGAAGCTTTGTTTGTTCTTCTGGATTTTTTGAAAAAGGATAGGCTAGACTTTCAAATCCACTTTCTTTTAATACATCTATACCCATCTGAGTGTCTCTTGGAGTTCCTGCAAATACTGCTATTTTCAATCTACCACCTCTTCTTTTTATTTTATCATATTTAAAAAATAATATTTGGGTATTAATTATTTAGTATATTAGGGGTGATTATTTGAATAATATTGATGAAGAAAGACACTATAAGTTAAATCAAATGCTAGTAAATTTATCTGAATTTGATTATGACATGGTTTATGCCCTTGTTGAAAGGCTTTCAGAAGATAGTCAAGATGTGGATGAAGCTCAAGAAGTAGAAGATAAATTGCACGACCAATATGGTCAAGACTATATAGATAGCCTTGATGAAAAATCTTTTACTGATATGCTTGGAGAAGATTATTTAGAAAGACTTATGCATTGGAGAAATGATTAAAATCTAATATTTTTAAATTTTAGGCTCATTATGGGCCTTATTTTTTTGTGAACTTATTTATAAGAAAGCTAAATATAAAATAAAATATGGAAAAAAGGATAAAACTTAAAAATATTGATCCTAGTTTTTCAGAGTTTGATAAATTCGTATAGTTTGAACTTATAAAATAAAAATAAATCTGCACTAAAATATATCCTAGTGATGCTCCTAAATAATTTTTCATTTTTCCTACTTATGTATTTTAATCTTCTGTTTTGATTTTATCATAAATAAAAAAGCTGTGCTTATAAGTAAACACAGCTTTGTCTTATGATTTTTTCTTATCCTTAACTTTTTTAAGTCTGAAGAAGTCATCTCTTTCTTTTTCTTCGAGTTCGTTTTCTATATCATTTATCATTTTTTTATATTTTGGTATTTGTACTTTTTCAAGGGCATTGGCTTTTTTACCAGTCTTTTTTATTTCTTGAGCCAGTCTAAAGATGCTTGTTTCAATTTCTGCTAGTTGGTAGATTAGATATTTTATATTGTGCATGTCTAGGGATGCTATATCGAAAGCTACTGTTGTGTTATGAAGTGAATATTCTGTCTTTAATTCTTCGCTTTCGTATTTTACCTTAGGTATTTCTACTCCCATTACAGATTTTGATACTATTTCATATTCTTTTTCCTTTGCTATAGAATGGCTCATTTCATAGACTGGTCCGGAACCCATTGTTATTGAAGCTTCTAGCAGGGACTCGTAAGATTTTTTAAATGATTCTTCGATTTTTTCTTGCAGGTCTGCTGCTTCTTTGTTTCGGTCCATTATTTCTTTTATTAAGACTGTTCTTTTTTTGTCTAGTAGTTCATAGCCCTTTTCTGCAAAATTATAGGCATCTTTTAAGGCCAAGAGATTTGCCTTGGTAGCTGCTATTTTTTTTGTCATATTTATTCACCCAAATACTTTTTCTTTAATTTTGGA
Source organism: Peptoniphilus obesi ph1 (assembly GCF_000311865.1). GTDB lineage: Bacteria > Bacillota > Clostridia > Tissierellales > Peptoniphilaceae > Peptoniphilus_E > Peptoniphilus_E obesi. Next base: position 720,730 of record NZ_HE978580.1, read on the forward strand.
CTGATTCTATCTAGCGAATCTTTTGGTAAGATTTTTAAAAGTTCCCAGCTAAGGTCTAAACTTTCTTCTATGTCCCTATTTTCGTCAAAGTTTTGTGATAAAAATCTTTTTTCAAATTCTTTTCCAAATTTTAAAAACATCTTATCTTTATCGCTTAGGTCTTCTTCTCCAACGATTTGTGCTAGGGCTCTTACTTCTTGTACTCTGGAGTAGGCTGCAAAAAGTTGTGATGATACATCTGCATGGTCATCTCTTGTGTAGTCTTCTCCTATGCCGTCTTTCATAAGTCTTGAAAGTGATGGAAGGATATCAACTGGTGGATAAATTGCTTCTTGGTTTAAATCTCTTCCTAGTACAATTTGTCCTTCTGTTATAAATCCTGTTAGGTCGGCTATTGGGTGTGTTATATCATCATTTGGCATGGTTAATATTGGAATCAAAGTTATTGATCCATCAATTCCTCTTATCATTCCTGCTCTTTCATAAAGCATGGCAAGGTCTGAATATAAGTGACCTGGGTAGCCTTTTCTTGATGGAACTTCTTCTCTTGATGATGATACTTCTCTTAGTGCTTCTCCGTAGGATGTTATGTCTGTCATTATTACCAAAACTTGTTTATTTTTTTCAAATGCTAGATATTCTGCTGCCGTTAAGGCACATTTTGGAGATATCAATCTTTCCATTATTGGGTCGTCTGCATAGTTTATATACATTACTAGTTTTTCTAGAACGCCTGCATTTTTAAATGTTTGTCTAAAGTAATCTACTTCATCATGTTTTGCACCTATTGCCGCAAATACGATTACAAAGTCTGAACCTTGGTCATCTTTTATTTTTGCTTGTTTTGCTATCTGTGCAGCTAGTTCGTTGTGAGGAAGTCCTGATCCTGAAAAGATTGGTAGTTTTTGTCCCCTTATCAAAGTTGTCAATACATCTATTGATGAGATTCCAGTTTGTATAAAGTTTCTTGGATATTTTCTGCTGGCTGGGTTTATTGGTCTGCCGTTGATGTTGTAAAATTTATCTGCATAGATAAGTGGTCCCTTGTCTATTGGTTCTGCAAGTCCATTAAAAACTCTTCCTAGTATTTCTTCTGATAAGGGAATTTCAAATGGTCTTGCTTCAAAACTTAGTTTTAAGTTTCTTGTTGATACGCCAAGGTTGTCTCCAAAAACTTGAACTGTTGCCTTATCTCCATTTATTTTTACAACTTGACCTAGTCTTGTTTTTTCATCTTCTAGAGATGTAATTTTTACTATTTCTTCATTTGATACTCTGTGTAAGTTTGAAAGTTCTATTAAGGATCCTTCAACCTTATCGAGTAGTAAATATTCTTTTTTCAAAATTCCACCTACCTTACATAAGTTTCATCTAAGTTTGCATAAAAATCTTTAATTTCTGTAGCTAGCTTAGGAAAAGCATCTAAGTTGTCGTTTTCAATTTCGTATTTCATGTTTATAACTTTTGTAAATATTTCTTCGTTTTTAACTTTTGAAATTGGTATGTGATTTTTTACGGCTTCTTTAGATTCTTCATATAGTAAGTCTATAATTTTTAGCATTTCGAATTGTTTTTCTAATGGAACAAAGCTATCTATTTCATTAAAGGCATTTTGTTGTAGGTAGGCTACCTTGACTATTTTACATATTTCAAGTATCAATCTTTGGTCATCTGGTAGTACATCTTCTCCTACTAGCATTACAATTTCGTTTAATTTTGCTTCTTGATGAAGTAGGTCTAGATATTTATTTCTAAGATAGATTATGTCTCCATCAAGTCTATAATCATAATAGTCTTTTAGCATTTTTGTATAGCCTGAATAAGAGTTGTTCCAGTTTATTGCTGGATAATGTCTTGCATAGGCAAGTTCTTTATCTAGGGCTATAAATACATTTACAAATCTTTTTGTATTTTCTGTAACTGGTTCTGAAAAGTCCCCACCTACTGGAGAAACTGCTCCGATTAAAGTTACTGATCCTTCTTTGCCAGATAGAGATTCTACATAGCCTGCTCTTTCATAAAATTCTGCAATTCTTGATGGAAGATAGGCTGGATATCCTTCTTCTGCTGGCATTTCTTCAAGTCTTCCTGAGATTTCTCTTAGTGCTTCTGCCCAACGTGATGTTGAGTCTGCCATCAAGGCTACGTGGTAACCTTGGTCTCTAAAATATTCTGCAATTGTTACTCCAGTATAGATGCTGGCTTCACGAGCTGCTACTGGCATGTTAGATGTATTAGCTATTAGGATTGTTCTTTGCATCAAAGGTTTGTTGGTGTTTGGGTCTATTAGTTTTGGAAAGTCTTCCAATACTTCTGTCATTTCATTTCCACGTTCCCCACAACCTATATATACTATTATGTCTGCGTCACAATATTTAGCAATTTGGTGTTGGGTCATTGTTTTTCCTGTACCAAATCCACCTGGTATTGCTGTTGTTCCTCCTCTTGCTATTGGGAAAAACACATCAAATATTCTTTGTCCTGTTACAAGTAAGTTTCTTATTGGCTTTCTTTCCTTTATTGGTCTAGGAATTCTAACTGGCCAATTTTGATACATTTTTAATTCTTTTATTTCTCCCTTATTTGTCTTTACTTTTGCAATTACTGTTTCTATATTGTAGGAACCATCTTCAAGAACTTCTACAACTTCTCCTTCTACTCCAATTGGTACAAGGATTTTATGTTCAATGATTTCTGTTTCTTGAACTCTTGCTATGATTTGTCCTTCTTCTACATGATCGCCTTTTTTTATAAGAAATTTTGTTTGCCAAAGTTTTTCTTCATCCAAAGAAATTAATCCTATTCCTTCTGGAATAAAGTTTCCATATTTATCTTTTATTTTTTCTAGTGGTCTTTGGATCCCATCAAATATATTTGATATTATGCCAGGACCAAGTTTTACAGATAGGGCAGATCCTGTTGAAATTATTTCTTCATCTCTTTTTAGTCCAGTTGTTTCTTCGTATATTTGTATTGTAGCAAGATCATTTTCAATTTTTACTACTTCACCGATTAGTTTTTTTTCACCAACTAAAACCATTTCTCTTAGTTTGAACTTTGCCATGTTTTTACCGATGACAACTGGTCCGTTTATGGATAAAATTTTTCCTTTTTCCATCTGCTCACACTCTTTCCTTTAGGGCAAATCTAAGCATTTTACCTATCTCATATTTTTTATCTTCAACTCTTGCTCTTAATGAGCAGTTTAGGTTGTAAGATCTAGCAATATCAGAAATTATAAATCCCCCTAGGTAAAATTCGTCTAGGCTTTTAAATTGAAGGTGGATGTCTTTTCTTTCTGCGATTTCTCTGAAGCCACTTTTTAATTTAACATCCCTATTTAAAACATAGACAATATATTCGCCCTCATCCATATCCGCAATAACTCTTGCGAATCTTTTTAATTCAAAGTCGATATATTCTTCTGTTTCAGAAAATTCTTCAAGCTTTTTATATAAATCATTTAAAAATCCAAGCAAGACAGATTCGTTTTTTTGAAGTTCTCTAATTCTTCTTTCTTCAGTTTCATTGCTTAGCATTTCATATGATTTTTGCTTAGCTAATTTAACTCTTCTGTCTATAATTTCTTGGCTTTTTCTTTCTATTTCTTCTGATTTTTCCTTAAGAATTTCCTGGCATTCTATTTTGTTTTTCTTTAATCTTTTTGCACATTCTTTTTGTTTATCTTGGTAAACAATCCTATTGAATATATCGATTTTATTTTCTAGTAATATCATTTGCTCACCCTATTTTTACTCCTAGTGCTTCTTTAACATATCTCAATAAGAAGTCCTTATCTTTTAAGCCATCTTTTCCAGGTATTGTAACTACAAGAGGCCTTACTGCATTTAGTTTTAAATAAGTAACCTCTTCTTCTATTTTTTCAAAATCTTCTTCATTAAGAATTATTATTCCAATATCCTTGTCTTTTGCTTTTTCTCTAAATGTAGATAAAAGACTTTTATCATCTACAATCTCTCCCTCAATACCTGCAAGTCTTAAGCCGGTAAGAGTGTCCATGCTTCTTGTTATCAAAAAAGATCTCATTATAATCTACCTAGGATCATAATTGAAATAATAAGTCCATAAATTGCAATACCTTCTGCTAGTCCAAGGAAAATCATTGATTTACCAAGTATTTTTGGATCTTCTGATACTGCTCCGATTGCAGAAGATCCTACACTAGAAACTGCAACGCCTGCTCCAAGTGCTGCAAGTCCTGTTGAAAGTCCTGCTGCAATAAATCCAAGTCCTGAAGAACTATCTCCTGCTGCTTGTGCGTGTACAAATTCTGGAACTATTGTTACTGCTATTAGTGAGATGATAGGAATAAAGAATAAAAGGTTGAGTCTAAGTACTGCTTTTAATTTTTTTCTGCTTGCTGGTGTATCTTTGTAGATACAATAAACGCCTGCAAATATAAGTGATAATACTTCTATGATTGATAATGTTAAAACAATTTTCATTTTAATTTTCCTCCAAAACAATTTTTTCTGTTTTAAATTCGTAACCTTCGCCTAAAAAGTATTTACTAAACATTTCATAATATTCAAGTCTTAAACTTTGAATAAATACTATTAGACCTTCTAGGGATATGATTACAATATTTCCAATAATTAATGCGACTATATTCCAAAAGCCTGATCCAGTCATTTGACCGACCGTTTTAAAGGCTAAAAACAAACCAACGTGGTTTATTGCAAAGGCTCCTACCCTGATAAAAGATATTATGTTACTTAGGATTGTAAGTAAGGCTTCTAGCAAAGAGAAGGCTCCTTGTATATAGTAACCTGTGGCATCTGAGTCTTCATAGGCTACTTTTTGTCCACTAAGTAGTTGATAGATTGGTCTTTTAAATATCATTAAAAGTAAAGCCATAAGCATCGCTATTGTTGCAATTTTATTTGGTAAAAATCCATTTCCACCCATAAAATTTAAACCTAGGTCTAGCATAGAAATAAAAACAACAAATCCTGCTAGACCTTCTTTTGAAAATAGGGCTTCTTCGTATTCCTTTATTCTTATCTTATTTATAAATCCGATAATATAAGAGAATACTAAAAGCACTAGACCAAATCCTATTGCATATACAAGGGTTTGATCTATAGTTTCAAAGGGTCTGATCCAGATGGCTGGTAAGAGTTTTTCGTTTCCAAAAACTGATCCATACATTAGTCCAAAAAAGGATGATGCAAGACCCATTCTCTTTAAGAGTTCTCCAAAGTCTTTATTTTTATTTTTCGCAAGGTAAAAACCAAGCAAGATAAATACCAGACCTTGTCCTAAATCTCCAAACATTGATCCAAAAAGTAACATATAGGATATGCCAAAAAAGACTGTAGGATCTACTTCGTCATAACTGGGTATCCCATACATTTGAACTAGTTGCTCGAAAGGCCTAAAAAAAAAGTTATTTTTTAATTTTGTTGGTGGTTTTAAGTTTAGGTCTTTAGGGTCTAAGAATTCTACTTTTAAGCCTTTATACTTGCTAAGTCTTTCCTTCATATCATCTATATCGCTTACTCCTATATAGGCTGATAGATAAAAGTAATTTTTAGATCTTAGCATATATTTTTTAACATTTTCTATATTTTCTTCTACTAGGGTTCTAGCTAGTATTTTCTTTATAATCTCGCTGTCATTTTTTATTAAATTATCTCTATATTCTAGAATATTAGCTTTTTTATCTTGTAAGAATTTCTTTTCTTTTTCAAAATTTTCTATTGTTTCTTTTAGGGTTCCGCTTCCACCCTTTAAAATGTCAACTTCCCTAAAGTTTACGGATTTCAAGATAGTCTCCATACTATTAGCTGCATCTTTTGGATAGATTGCCATGTAAATTTCGTCATCTCCAGAGCTGCTTACATGGAAGATTACAGATAAAAGGTTGCTGTAATTTTTCTTTATCCTGTATCTACCAGCCTTATCCAAGATTCCGAATTTTACATCAAAGTATTCAAGTCTTGAAAGTTCCGTTAAATCAACATTTATATTAGAAAATAGTTCATAATTTTTTTCTATATTTTCTAATTTACTTAGTTTTTCGTTAACTTCTTTTAGCTTATTAATTTTTTCTTTTAAATCTTGATAGAATTTGTCAAAATTTAAGTCTAAATCGACTTCTTCAAAATATTTATCGTCGAGTTTTTCTATATCAAAAAATTTAAGAAGCTCTTTTGCATGTTCTACATCTTCATATTTTTCCTTGTCCTTATCAAATGAAGAAATATAGTTAAGTTCAATATTTCTTTGTAAATTTTCATCATTATTTAAATCTACACTAAAAGCATCGATTTCAAGATCGGTTTTAGCATTTATAAGATTGACAGATTTTGATTTTAAAATATCAAGTATTGCATTGTTGATGTAGTTTAGATTTCCAACCACATTCATCAATTTTATTTTTTCTATCAAATTCTCACTTCCTCAATTTTTCTAATCATATATTTTATAGTTTGATCAAAAGTCAAATTATAGCGAATTGATTCCATCAAAGCACTTATGTCTTTTATTTGAAAATTAAGTAGTAAAACAAAGCTTAGATACTTGCCTATATCGTTGTTATTTTTGTGCATGTATTTTTTTGCTAGGTAATATAGGTATCTATCAGCCCTCCTATTTAAAAATAGGTCTGTGTTTTCTCCTTCAAATAAAAATCCATAGGAGCTCTTTTTAATTTTTTCTATAAATTTATCCATTTCTTCTGTGTAGCAAAGATCTCTTAAATCTTCGTAGGAAAATTCATATCCTGCAAATACACAAAAGTTTATTCTCTCTTCTGGTAATAATTTATAAAATTTATAGGACCTATAAAGCCATATTATGTTTAATAGGTCGATTTTTCTTCCTAATATTTCTTTTAATATCTTTTTATTGTGCTTGCTAAAATTTTTAGAAGTTTCCATAAGGTCTGTATAGTAGAGCCTGTCAAGATTCATTTCCATATAAAAAAGTATTACATCGCTTGATCTATCCTCGTACGGTTTCAAAACGTGGTAATACTTTGTATCCTTTATTTTTTCGATAAAGGCGGGGATGGAATAATCCAAATCTATATTGTAGGTCTTATCTCCTATGCCTAATTCCCTATTAAATTTACTAATTACATTATCTTCTGATCTTTGTAGTGATCTTAAAACTCTTTTTATATTGGTATTTTCATATTCTTCAAGAATAAATTTTGCAAATTCCTTATAAGAAGAGTCGAGATAATGGCTGAGTTTTTTTAGTTTGTTCTCCCTGTATTTTTCTAAAAGAGATGATACTTCATAGATATTTTCATATCCAGTAAAATATTCTCCAACCTCTAAATTATTTTTTAAATAATCTATTATTTCTTCTAGGCTATCCTTGTGAGCCATGTTTATAAAATCTTTATCACTTGCTAACTTTGCGGACATGGCTTGAATTTTTGCATTAATTGCTGAAAAATCTTTTCCTAAAATCATCAGTCATCATCCACATCTAATATAATGTCTTTAAAAACATCTTCTATTAATTTATCTTTTTTATCCAGATAGTTTTTTTCTATTCTCTCTAATTCTTTTAAATTAGAGGCTTTTCTATCTTCGATAATAGACTCTGCATCAGCTATAATTTTATCAAACTCTTGCTGAGCTTCTTTTTTTGCTCTTTCGCTTGATTCTTTTTCTAGCTTTGCAATATTGTCCCTTAGCACTTCTCTTTGTCTAGCAATTTCTTCTTCTGTGTTTGAAACTAGGGTCTTGGTCTTGTTATCGATTTCTATAATTTGATCAATGAGTTCCTTCATATTTAACCCCCCATCTGATTAAATAAAATATAACACTTTTTTTAAAAAATACTAGTCTTTTTTTAATTATTTTTTCTAAAAATCAAGCTCATATAATTCGTATTTTTCAATTATTGAAATAATTTTATCTGCATAGTTTGGGTCGGTTGCATATCCGCATTCTTGAAGACTTTTGCAAGCTTCTTTATAGTCGTTTGCCTGTCTTACTTTTTCATATCTTTTTGCCTTTGTGATTAATTTTGCATAGTCTGTAAATGAATCAACTTTTGATTTATATGATCTAAAGTTTTCATTGTAGACTCCTCCCTTATTATTTACATATTCTATAGTATCAAGTCTAACTCCATCATTTGAATTGGACTTTATCCCAAAATAATTGTTGTAAGTAGAACTAAGTTCTGAACTTCCGTAATTACTTTCTAGGGCGGATTGGGCAATTATTACTGATGGGAAAAGTTTATATTTCTTGGCGATTTTATTTGCCAAGGGTTTTGTCGTTTCTATGTATTCTAATTTTTTATCTGCATATTGGTGTTTATCGACATTATCATTTTTTGTTAAGAATATAAAAATAATAACTATAAATAAAAATATACAAAATAAAAATACAGTATTATTATTTTTCGATCTCCTTGCCATATTTTCTCCTCTTTTTATAAAAATCTTATCTTAATGAGAATATAATTTATTATTATGTAAAATGTATGAAATTGAACTAATTTATTACTTATTTATCCTAGTTTTAATATATTAAGCATTATTTAAAATAATGTTATAATGTATTAAAGATCTTATTTTTATGCTGGAGGGAAATTATGGCTACAGTTAAAATTACAAATAAATTTGAACAAGAAAGTTGCTCCAACAAGGTTAAATATAGTCTTATACATAAAAAAATACCCCTAGAAATAAGTCCTGAACTTATGAGGTCTATTGAGTATTTGCTTTGGTATGTGCCTGATATATCTTCAATCCAATCCCGAGATAATGAAATGGTATCAAATTATCTTTATGATGATTTTACTTTTGAAAATATAGCAGAATTTATGAATTTAAATGATGAAGATGTTTTATTTACAGATGAAATATCAAAAGGACTTGAAAATTTTTATAAATATGAAATATGTCCCCATAAACAAAAAATTATTATGACCAAGTCTAGCTCGGAAACAAAAACATCCGCTACTTTAAGACATATTAGAAATGCAATAGCTCATGGATCTTTTACAATTGTTGGCGATCTTTTAGTCGGTTTTGATTACAGGAATACTTTTGGAGAAGATGATGACGAGTGCACTGCTATATTTAAGATAGATCCAAAAAACCTTTTAAAGGCTTTAGAAAATTTAGACAGTCAACTAACTTCAGAAGCTCTTGTTAAAAGAGCCTTGGAAACTTGTGATTATACTGTTAAAAATTGGCAAAATAAAAAAGATAAAAAACACAGTTTTGATTTATTTGCAGAAAAAGGTGAAAATAAATTCGCAATTGAAATAAAAAAATATAAGTCTGATGTCTATTCTGAGGGTGACTACATAACTCAAAAGCAGGTTGAAGAACTTGTCGATAAATTTAAGGGAATTTTTAAAAATATAAATATGCTTTTAGTCATAAACACCTCTTTATTATCTGATGATAGCAAGGACTATTTGCTTAACCACTCCGTCATAATTATGGACCCAAAAAATATAAAAAAGCTCCTAGCTGGAAGAGATATACTAGGAGAAATAATAAGAGACAGAAAGTATTAAATCTTATCCACAGAATTTGCATTTTTGTTAAGATCTGTGGATATTTTTATATGAAAATTGGCAATAAAAAAAGATAGTGAACTAATATTTCTAAATCCACTATCTTTTATAAGCTATTCAAATCCATCCAAGGAAAATGTTTTGGTTCAATCACTACTCTATCAACCTCTGTTCTTAATTAAAATTTTAAAAAACTTTTAACATAAATTATCTTAAGCATTCGACAATCTAATTTTAATAAACTTATCAACTTCAATAAACTTACAATCTACAAAAATCAAATACTTTTAATTTTACATAAGCAAATAAATTCCGAACTATTTGCTAAACAATAAACTTAATCTTTAAACTAAATCTTTGCCTAAAAAATCATTTCTAAACTCATACTCCAAAATCCAACTCTTAAACTTTGGTAAGATTAAAAACAAATCTTAAGCAGATGCAAATAACTAGATGATATTACAAATACTACAAACTTTCGTACTATAAAAATCTTCCTGTATCTTACATCTATATAAACGCCTTGTTAGCGGTCCGAGACTTGGATGAATTTGTCAAGCTCCAACCAAGTTATATAATTTTTACTTGGTATTACTATATTACCCAGCTAAAACAATAATAAACATATTTTTTAAAATTTTTTATTAAATGTTAATATATATTTGGTGATTAGATGAAAGAAGAAAAATTTATGCAAAAGGCACTAGATCTTGCAAAAATATCTTATAAAAATGGAGACATTCCTGTTGGATGTGTGATAGTTAAAGACGGAAAAATTATAGGTCAGGGTTATAACCAGAAAGAAGAAAAAAATGATGCCAGCATGCACGCAGAAATGCTTGCTCTAAAAGATGCCTGCAAAAATTTATCTAGCTATCATCTAGAAGATTGTCAGATGTATGTAAGTCTTGAACCTTGTGCCATGTGCGCTGGTGCAATTATTAATTTTAGATTAGAAAAAGTCTATATAGCTACAGAAAATAAAAGATTCGGCTGCTGCGGATCAAAAATAAATTTACTTGATTACGGTTTTAACCACACTTGCCAAGTAGAATTTGGTCTTTTAAAAGATCAGGCTTCTAAATTAATTTCTGATTTTTTTGCTGAGATTAGAAAATAATTTTATATTTAAATCTTTGTAAATAAAAAAAGTTGATCTATCAAATCAACTTTTCTTTTTTGCTTATCTAAAAAGATTTTTAATTATATTAATAACAGATTTAAAGATTGATGATTTTTCTTTTTCATCTTCTACAAATTCTCTTTCTTCTTCCATAAAATATTCTTGAGCATTGATTTCTTCTTCGCCTTCTATTTTGTACAAATTTCCGTCTGGTCCAAACTTTCTGCCCTTTACATTATCTTTAAACTGAATATCCATATATTCAAGAATTCTTTTTCTGATTGATTCTTGGTAAATTGGACAAAGAATTTCAACCCTGTGTTCAGTGTTTCTTGTCATAAGGTCTGCAGATCCTATATATATTTTTGGATTTTCTCTGCCGAAAATATATATTCTAGCATGTTCAAGAAATCTACCAACTATTGAATGGGCTTGTATATTTTCAGTTTTTCCTTCAATTCCAGGAAGTATACAACAAATTCCCCTTATTATAAGTTTTACTTCAAGATCCTTATCTGATGCTTCTTTTAACTTATCGATAAAATCCCTATCTGTTAAAGAATTCATCTTAAAAAATATATAGCCATCTTTTCCCTTTTTAATTTCTTCATCCATCAATCTTAGTAGGGTTGGTTTTAAGCTTGAAGGAGATTGGAGGAGGTGTTTATAGGTTCCATTTAAATTTCCTGTTGATAGGTTTTTAAAAAAATCAACTGCATCTTTTCCTATTTCATAATTTGATGTCATAAGGGATAAATCACAATATCCATTGGCTGTTTGTTCATTATAGTTTCCTGTTCCTATTTGTGTTATGTAATTCCATGAATTTTTATCTTTTAAGGTTATTAAACAAATTTTAGAATGGACTTTAAAACCAGCCATGCCATATATAATGTTGCAGCCTGCATCAAATAAAATTTTTGAATAATCAAGATTGTTTTGTTCATCAAATCTCGCCCTAAGTTCCATTAGGACTAAAACTTCCTTGCCATTTTCTGCAGCCCTGCAAAGTAAATCTACTAATCTAGAGTTTTTTGCAAGTCTATATATTGTAATTTTTATACTAACAACTCTTGGATCTGTAGATGCTTGTTCTATTAATTTCAAAAAAGAATCCATGCTGTCATAAGGATATGAAAGTAGATAATCTCTTTTATTTAATTTTTCTATAAGATCATCTGTAAATCCAAATTTTTGTCCAAGTTTTGGCAAGTAATTGCTGTAAGAATTGTTCGCTATAAAGTCTTCACTTAGATAGTCCTTAAGTTCTGATACATAATCCATATCTAGTGGCGATTCGCTTTCTATTATTTGTATTGGGTCTATATTTAATTCTTGGCAAATTAGTTTTTCAAATTTTTTCTTAGCTTTTTTATCGACTTCTACCCTAACCGCTTGTAATCTTTTTCTTTTCTTAAGTATTTTTTTCATTTGTGACCTATAATCGACTTCATCATATAAAATCTCATCATCAATTGATAGGTCTGTGTTTCTTGTTACTCTTATTATTGTTTTTGATAATACTTTTGATTTAGGATAGCATTCTTCAACATATTCAAGGATTACTCTTGATGATCTAGTGTAATAATTACCTGTTGAACTAGGAAGCTTTATAATTTTTGAAATGAATTTTGGAACAGCAACTATTCCATAAGACATTGCATCTTCTTTTTCGAGTTCTAGTAAAATATATTCTGATCCATTTTCCATAAAAGGAATTGGTCTATGGCTATTGATTGTTATTGGGTTTAATATTGGCAACAAATACTCTTTAAAGTGTTTATAAAGAGCGCTCTTTTGTGCCTTGGAAAGTTCTCCGATTTCTAAATTATAATAGCCATTTTCCCTAAATTGTTTTTCTACTTTTTTAAATATTTGGTCTTTTTTGCCATAAAGGTCCATGCTTTGAATTGATTCAAAAATTAATTGCAATTGTTCTGCTGCTGTAAGACCACTCTTATTATCTTCTTGGCCTTCTTTTAGCATGCTCAAATCAGTGAGTCCACCAACTCTTACCATCATAAATTCATCTAAGTTTGAACAAAATATTTGCAAAAATTTTAGTTTTTCAAAAAGTGGAACACTTTCATCCAAAGCTTCTTCCATAACTCTTAAATTAAATTTAAGCCAGGATAATTCTCGGTTTTGCGTGTAACTATAATCAGTCATAGTCTATCTCCTTTAGTTTAAGATTCAAATATCCTTCTCTTACACCATTTTTTGATATATCTATGTCCTTTATGTCTAAAAGTTTCAAAACTCTTCTTAAAATTAACATTCCCGTTACTTGGGTGTGTATACGTTCTGGAACTATTTGCAGTGTTTTCTTTAAAAGATTTGGGTCATTGTTTATAAAACCTAAAATAAGCTTTTCAAGTTCTTGATCACTCACATGCTTATTTGTATCTTTTCCATAAAATTCTTGGGAAATATTTCCACTTGCACGTATAGTTCCACCAATTCCATAAAGTTTATCTACTTTTTCTATTTTTATTGGATATTCTTTCAAAAGTTTTGTAACTTGTTCTTCTATAATATAACTTTCTTCAAAGGTTGGAATTATTGATGCTACATTTTTCTTATAGATAGAAAGTGATCCTTCCGGAAGCGATATAGAATCTACATATTCACCGTCTTTTATATAAATAATTTCTGTAGAACCTCCACCTATATCAACAATATAGGCATCTTCTCCTTTTATATCCCTTTCCATCAAAAGTCCATGGTAGTCGCAAAAACCTTCCATCTTGCCACTAAGTAGGTCAAGTTTAAATGATGTTTCATCTTCTAATCTTTTGATAATATCTTTTGAATTTTTAGCATTTCTTATTGCGGCTGTTGCAAATACAAAATAATCTTCTATTTCAAATTCATTCATGATTTTTTTGTACTTTTTAAGTATTTTTATTGCCTTATTGATACCAAAGTCGCTCATTATATCGTCTTCTACGTAAGAACTAAGACCAGCAAAAGTTTTTTTTGTTGAAATTGTCTTATATTTTTTCTTGTTCATCTTATAAATATTAAATCTTATTGTATTTGATCCAATATCTATAACTGCATATTTTCTTATTTCTATAGACATAAAGACCCTCCAGCTCCTCTTTTATATCATTTAATAGTAAAATTTATGTAAAATCTTAGCATAATTTGTGTTTAAGTTTCTTATTTATATATTTATCCATTAATATATCTGCTAATTTATAACATATATATCCAAGAATTATGCCTCCTAATACATCTGTTGGAAAATGTACATATAAATATAATCTTGTTATTCCCATAATTATTGCAAAAACAAACATAAATTTTCCGAATTTTTTCATATATTTATTTACTGTAAAGGCAGTTGCAAATGCAGAAAAAGTGTGGCCCGATGGAAAAGAATAGTCCTTTAGTTCTTTTACTATAATATCTACATTATAGAGATCATAAGGTCTTATTCTTGCAAAAATTGGTTTTAAAAGTAAATTTCCAAGTAATAAACAAAATATAAGTGAAAGCAAGATATGAATGCCAAGTTGTCTGGTATCTTTTTTTATAAAAAAGAATAATCCAATAATAATAAAAACTATGCCGGCCTTTCCCATATAATTAAATGCCATGGCAATTTTGTCAAAGATTGGATTTTGAAAATTAGAAATAAAATCAAGTATAGTTTTTTCCATAATTACTCCTTTATATATTTTAAATAAGTTAAATTAATAAATTATTTTTATATTTTATATAGTATATAATAAATACATCATATAAATTAAATCTAATTTAGAAAAGGTGAACTATGCTTAAAAAAATTTTATCATATGTAAAAGAATATAAAAAATATGCCCTGCTTTCACCTGTTTTTGTTGTTGTGGAAGTAATTATGGACATTATTATTCCCTATCTGATGAGCTTAATAATAGATATGGGAATAGAGACTAAATCTCAAACTGCTATTTTAAAAATTGGCGGCCTTTTGATAATTTCTGTTCTTATCGCCCTTGGAACTGGAATTTTATCTGGCTATTTTGCCACAAAGGCATCAGCTGGTTTTGCGAAAAACTTAAGGCTTGGAATCTACAAAAAAATCCAATCTTTTGCCTTTAAAGATATTGAAGAATTTTCAACTGGTAGTCTTATGACCAGGATGTCAACAGATGTGCAAAATGTTCAAATGTCTTTTCAAATGTCGACAAGGCTGGCTATAAGATCTCCTCTTATGATAGCTTTTTCTTTATTTATGGCACTTAGGATAAATAGGGGACTTGCTTTTAACTTTTTAATTATTTTTCCTATTATAGGTTTGGGTATAGCCTTCATATTTTTTAATGCCTACCCAATATTTAAAAAACTTTTTAAAATTATAGACAAGATGAACACTATTATCTCAGAAAACTTATCTGGAATAAGGGTAGTTAAAAACTTCAACAAGATGGACCACGAAAGTGAAAAGTTTGATGAGACTGCCTATGATTTATATCTAAAAAGTAAAAGAGTTTCAAAACTTATGGCTCTGCAAAATCCTTTGATGCAATTTTGTATCTATATAGTTTCTTTGATTATTGCCTGGCTTGGAACCAAGTATATTTTAGTTGGATCTTTAAAAACTGGTCAGCTTTTAAGTATGCTTACTTACTCTTTCCAAATCCAAATATCACTTATGCTTTTATCTTTTGTCCTTATTCAAATTATTATTTCAGCAAACTCAGTGACCCGTATATATGAAGTCTTAGATCATGAGACATCAATGTCTGAAAACAAAGATGGGATAAAAGATGTTAAAAATGGAGAAATTATTTTTGATAATGTTAATTTTTCTTATATCGATGATGAAAATAAATGTGCTATAAAAAATATCAATTTAAAAATAAAATCTGGAGACAAGCTTGGAATAATAGGTGCTACTGGATCTGGTAAATCCTCTCTTGTTAGTTTAATTCCAAGACTTTATGATGTAAGTTCTGGATCTGTTAAGGTTGGTGGATTTGATGTAAAAGATTACAATCTAAAAGCCTTAAGAGATAGTGTTTCTATGGTTTTACAGAAAAACCAACTTTTCTCCGGAACTGTAAAAGAAAATCTAAAGTGGGGCGATGAAAATGCTAGCGATCAAGAAATAATCCATGCAGCAAAAATTGCCCAAGCCCACGATTTTATTATGGAAGCAGAAGATGGATATGACAGACCTGTTCAAAGAGGTGGAAGCAACTTCTCTGGTGGTCAAAGACAAAGGCTTTGTATAGCTAGGTCTTTACTAAAGGACCCAAAAATTCTCATCCTAGATGATTCAACATCTGCGCTTGATACGCAAACTGAAGCAAATATAATAAAAGAACTTAATAAAACTCGTCCTGATATGACAAGAATTATAATTTCTCAAAGAATCAAATCAATAAAAGATTCTGATTATATACTTGTCATGGACAAGGGAGAAATCATTGATATAGGAAGTCATGAAGATCTTATTAAGACTAGTCCTATTTATAGAGAAATAAGTGAAACTCAAAGTGAAGGAGGAGATTTTGATGAGCCAAAAAAAGACTAAAGCAAAAATCACATCTCCTGAAAATATTAAAGCTTTAAAAAAGATTATGAGCTTGTTTTTTAAAGAATCTAAGTTCAAATTTATATTTATAGTTTTTCTTGTTTTATTTTCAGGTTTTGTCGGCATTCTTCCGTCTATATTTTTAAAAATACTAATAGATGAATATATTATTCCAATGATGCAGATGGCTAATCCTAGTTTTGCTCCTTTATTTAAACTATTAAGTATTTTTGGTCTTATATATTTTGCAGGAGTTTCTGCAACTTTTATCTATTCAAGAATGATGATTAATATATCAGAAAATATATTAAAAGACCTAAGGTCAAATCTTTTTAGGCATATGGAATTTTTCCCAATATCTTATTTTGATAATAGGTCCCACGGAGATATTATGAGTGTTTATACAAATGATATTTCCACCCTGCAACAATTAATGACAAATACAATACCTGGTTTATTATCATCTATTGTTACTCTTGTCGCGGTTATTGTTGCCATGATAATAACATCTCCTGTCCTATTTATAGTAGTTATAGTTTCTGTAATAGTGCTTTTATATACTTTAAATAATGTTGGGGGTAAGTCATCAGAATATTATTTTAAATTGCAACAATCTCTAGGCAAGCAAAACGGCTTTGTCGAAGAAACTATCGACGGTCAAAAAGTAATCAAGGTCTTTTCTCATGAAGAAAATATTATAAAGGACTTCGAAAAAATTAATACTGAACTTGCAAAAAATACAACACTTGCAAATAGGTATTCTCTTTTCTTGCTTCCTATTGTATTTAATATAGGAAACTTGCAATATGCTTTTCTTGCAATTATTGGAGGTCTATTTGCAATCAATGGATCTTTTGGCATAACAATTGGTACAATTGCATCCTATTTACAATTATCAAAAGTATTTTCCGGACCAATAAGAAATATATCTCAACAGATGAACATGGTTGCATCTGCACTTGGTGGATCCATTCGTATCTTTGATATGTTGGATGTTGAAAAAGAAATTGATGATGGTTTTGTAGAACTTATATCTGCAAGATACGACCAAGATAATAATTTAGTAGAAGTCTTAGAAGAAAGTGAAGATTCTTTTAAGGCATGGAAAAATACAAAGACTGGTGAAATCAAAAAGTTGAGAGGAGAAATAATTTTTGACCATGTTTCTTTTTCATATGATGGGAAAAATACAGTCCTTCACGATATTTCTATCCATGCAAAGCCTGGACAAAAAATCGCCCTTGTCGGAGAAACTGGTGCAGGAAAAACTACAATCACAAATCTTTTAAATAGGTTTTATGAAATTGATTCTGGAAAAATAACTTATGATGGAATCGATATAAAAGATATTAAAAAGAAGGATTTAAGAAGCTCACTTGGCATAGTCCTTCAAGATATAAATTTATTTACTGGAAGCATAAATTATAACCTGGCTTATGGAGTTGGAAAAATAGACCAAGAAGAAATTATCGATTCAGCTAAAAAATCTCAAGCACATGATTTTATTTCTCTTTTACCAGATGGATATGACACAATGATATCTGGAACAAATTTAGATATTTCCCAAGGTCAAGCACAACTTCTTTCCATAGCTAGAACAGAGATTTATGATCCGGCAGTCTTGATTTTAGATGAGGCAACATCTTCTATCGACTCTCGTACTGAGAAACTTGTTCAAGATTCTATGGACCAAGTTATGAAAGGAAGAACTAGTTTTGTAATTGCCCACAGGCTTTCAACTGTAAAAAACTCAGATGCCATAATAGTTTTATCTAAGGGTAGAATTATTGAAAGAGGAAATCACGAAGAACTTCTTGAACAAAAGGGAGTTTATTACAAGTTATATACTGGTGGATTTGAAGATAATTAATTGGGTGAAATATGAATATAAAAACTCTTAATAATTTTAAAAAAATAATAATTTATTTGGCATTTTATATTATCTTAAGTGCCTTGATAGTATATTTTAATTTAAATAGAAGGTATTTAATTTTTAATCTGGGCTTAAGTTTTATAGCCTATATATTTTCAAACCTAGCCCTAATTAAAAAATACAAATTCTTGACACTATTTTCACTTTTGGCTTGCTTTGTCTTTTTTCCAAATGCTATTTATATGTTTACAGATTTTATCCATATAAAAACTGCTGAATTTTATCAAATTAACTCTGGAAAAGTCATTTACAATATGGATTATATAAATTGGATAAAGCTTGCCCTAGATAATCTTATGATTTTACTCTCCTTAGTTTTGAGTTTTGAAACTTTTGTAAATATTCTAAAATCTCTACATTGCTATGGCTATAAGTTTGCAAGTTTTGTTTTACTTTTATTTTTTAGTTTGGTAAATGGTTTTGCAGTCTATATTGGAAGGTTTTTAAGGTTTAATTCTTGGGATATTTTTAAAATCCATAAGATTATGCTAGGTCTTATTAATAATCTGACTATAAACGACTATTATCTTTTGGGAACTTTTTGTCTCTTCCAATTTCTTGTGATTATTTTGTTTGCAAACCTAAAAAGTAATTAATAGTCTCAATTATTTTTGATTTAGATGATATTAGTTATATAATGTAGTTAAAAGATAGGGAGTGATTATTTGGAAAAGAAAGAATTATTATTTATCATCTTAAATGACGAGGCTCATGTAGATGATCTTTTGATTGAACTTGATAAGGCTGGTATAAGGGGAGGAACTATACTCGATTCACAAGGTATGGCTCAAACTCTTGTAGAACATTCCATAGGCGTTTCTTATAAAAATTTAAGAACCATGCTTAGTGGTGGAAGACCTTACAATAAGACAATGTTCTTGCTGCTTGATGGCGATAGAGTTGAACTGGCAAAAGATTGCGTGAGAAAAGTTGTTGGAGATATTGATGATGAAAATGTAGGCATAATGTTTACAGTGCCTGTTAGCAGTGTAGAAGGATTGACAAAATAATGAGTATATTTTATGTAGCGATATTATTATTTAGTGGACTTATATTTGCCCGTATTTTTTCAAAAATTCATTTCCCAGAAGTTACAGGATTTTTGATTGCGGGTATTATTATAGGTCCTTCTGTGTTAGGAATAATTTCCGAAGAAGGGGTTAAAAATCTTGAAATTATAAGTAGTGTGGCTCTTAGTTTTATAGCCTTTTCTATCGGAGCAGAGATGAAAATCTCAGTACTTAAAAATTTAGGCGAAAAAATTATATTAATAACAATATTTGAAGCTTTGACCGCTTTATTGGTTGTACTTCTTGGATGTCTATTTATATTTAAATATGACCTTCCATTTTCATTAAGTCTTGCGAGTATAGCTTGTGCAACAGCACCTGCTGCAACTCTTATGGTTATTAGACAATACAAGGCCAAGGGCGAAATGGTAGATATTTTGCTACCAGTTGTTGCTCTTGATGATGCAGTTTGTATTATAGCTTTTGGTATTTGTTCTTCAATGGCTGTTAGTATTCTTCAAGGTGGAGACTTAAGTGTTTTCTCTATGTTTATTTATCCAATTATTGAAATACTAGAATCTATTGCCTTGGGGCTTGCTGGTGGTTTTGTTTTCGTTATTTTATCTAAAAAAATGAGAACAGATAATGAATTATTATCTTTTATAATTGCAGTTATTTTTATGTTATCAGCAGTCAGTGATATGCTTAATTTATCTGGACTATTAACTCTTATGTCAGCAAGTGTTTTAATTGCAAACCTAGGAGCTACTCCAAGAAGATATTTTGATATGGTTGATAGGATTACACCACCAATATTTATGTCATTTTTCGTAATTTCTGGTGCCGATCTAAATCTTGCAGGTTTAAAAGCAGTTGGAGCAGTTGGCGTATTTTATATTCTTGCTAGGGCCCTTGGTAAATACCTTGGAGCTTTTACAGCAGCAAAAATTTCAGGACTTTCAAAAAAGGTTCAAAATTATCTTGGACTTACTCTTATCCCACAAGCTGGGGTTGCAATTGGTTTGTCTTTAATTGCAAGTAGAGAAATTCCAGATCCGCACGGAGCAATGATAAGAACTATAATCCTTGGTGCTACTATTGTTTACGAACTTGTAGGACCACTTTTAGCTAAGTTTTCCCTAACAAAAACAGGTTGTATAGAGGTTCATAAAAATTAAAATATGAGAAGTAAAAATATTATTGAATCAATGAGAATTGGAGCTATCCTCGCAATAGCAGGTGGCTTTATGGATACTTATTCCTATTTGGTTAGAGACCATGTTTTTGCAAATGCTCAAACGGGAAATATAATTTTACTTGGAATTAATTTATCTGAAAAGAACTTTTCTCAAGCTATCAATTATTTATTTCCAATTCTTGCTTTTATTTTAGGTGTCGCCTTTGCAGATTTAATTAAGTTTAAGATAGGTGAAAAAAATATTGTTAATTGGAGACAAATTTCTCTTTTGATAGAAGCTTTGGTTTTATTTTTTGTCGCTTTTATTCCGACAAGCTTAAACCTACTTGCAAATTCTCTTACTTCATTTTCCTGCGCTATGCAGGTTGAAAGTTTTAGACAAATTCATGGAAATAGTATAGCAACAACCATGTGCATAGGTAACCTCAGATCTGCAACTTCACATATTTGTTTGTATTTTTACGAAGAAGATTTTTCAAATGCAAAGAGAGGATTTATCTACTACTCAATTATTTTATTTTTTATACTAGGAGCAATAATTGGAAAGTTCTTTATTGAGCTTTTGGGACAAAAATCAATAATTGTATGCTCGATCATACTTATTATTGCAGATCTTATTATCCATATTAATAACAAAAGTTTAGAATAAAATTTATTTAAATAGGATACATTTCTTTGTATCCTATTTTTATTAAAATTAAATCTGATAAAAATAAAAAATAGTAACTTACAAGAATTTTAATCTTACAAGTTACTATTTTTCTTATTTATGGTAGGGGAAATTATTTATTATCCTAAAGGCTCTGTAAATTTGCTCTAGTAATATCAATCTCATAAGCTGGTGTGGAAAGGTCATGTCTGAAAATGATAATCTAAAATCAGACTTTTTTAAAATTTCATCAGAAAGACCTAAAGATCCCCCGATTATAAAATTAATATCAGATATTCCATCTAACATAAGATTATCTAGCTTGTCTGCAAATTTTATAGAGTCCATTTTTTTGCCCTTGATATCTAAGGCTATATTATAAAAACCATCCAGATAAGGCTCAATCCTGGATCCTTCCTTATCCAGAACCAGGTCAATTTCTTTTTGAGATGCATTTTCCTTAGTCTTTTCATCTGCAAGTTCAATTATTTGTAGCTTGCAGTGAGCAGACAATCTTTTTTCAAATTCTTTTATCCCTTGTTTTATATAATTTTCCTTAATTTTACCAACTGCAATTATATTTATATTCATATAAAGTTAATTCCCATATCTTTAAGTTCTTCAATATTTTTCTTGTGATCTTCATAGTCTACATAAGCTATGCCATCCAAAAATACGGATACATTTTTATTGTTTTTTTTCAGTTCAAGAATAGTTTCTCTTACACAGTATTCACTGGCAAAGCCACAAACTATAAACTCATCGCTGTCTATTTCATATATGGCTTGCTTATCTTTATTTTTTGCAAAGTAAGCAGAATATTCTTCCACTTCATCATCAAGACCTTTTTTATATTCATTTTCTTCATTCGGTCTTAGTTTTTCATCTTCTATTTTTTGAAATTCAGCTGATAATTCTGCTCCTTCTTCAGAAGCGACGCAGTGATCAGGCCATATTCCACCATTTCTTTTAAAAGATTTATTTTCTTTGCTGTGCCAATCCATTGAATAAACTGCCCTATCAGTTTTTTTATCATTTAAAAATTCTACAATGTTTTTTAGGGCATTTTCTGAATTTTGGCAGGCAAGTGATCCATCTATAAAATCATTTTGTGCATCTACAACTACTAAAGTTTTCATTTTATTTAAGTTTTTTCACCGCTTCTATTGCTTTTTCAAAGTCAACTTCATTAGTCACTTCTTCAACATATTCTACATAGGAAATATTTCCTTCTTTATCTACTACGACAACTCCTCTTGCTAAAAGCATAAGTTCTTTCATCAAGAAACCATATTTTTCGCCAAATTCGTGGTCCTTGTAGTCAGATATAATCATAGAATTATCTATTCCTTCTGTTGCACAAAATCTTTTTTGAGCAAATGGAAGGTCGTTTGAAATTGTAACAACTACTACATCATCACCAAGTTTTGTTGCATCTTCATTAAAAGTTCTTGCTTGTAATGAGCAAACTCCTGTATCAATTGATGGAACTACAGAATAAACAAGGATTTTTCCCTTATAATCTTCTGAATTAAATTCTGATAAATCATTTTTTACTGCCTTAAAAGGTTTTGCCTTTTCGCCTACTTTTACTTGACTACCTACAAGTGTTACTGGTTCTTTGTTAAATTTTATATTCAAATCTATTCCTCCATTCATTTTCTTATTTAAAATAATAAAATTATTTACTATCATTATATTGATATCCAAAATAAACTACAATTAACTATTATTCTTAGCCCATAATGATATAATATTTTTATCAAAGACTGGAGGAAAACTATTAATGAAATATAAAAACAAGGCTGTAGTTCTTGGAACTAACTACTACATAGGTTTATCTGTTGTTAGAAATCTAGGAAGAGCTGGAGTTCATGTTGTAACTGTTGACTATGAGGACCACAACTACGGAGTTTCAAAGTATGTTAAGGAAAGACTGATTGGCCCTCACTATAAAAATCAAGAAAAAGAATTTGTTAAATTTTTAATAGATTATGCTAAAAAACAAGATGAAAAACCTGTCCTTTTTCCTACTGCTGATCTTTATGTTGAATTTATGGAAGATAATTTCGATGAATTAAAAGAATATTATCTGTGGCCAAACGATAAAAAGGGTCTTTACAGAGAATTGATGGACAAGCAAAGCCTGCTTAAATATACAAAACCACTTGGCATAAAAACTCCTGAAATTATTGGCATGGACGAAGAAAATCTTTATCAAAGAGTTACAGAAGAGCTTGGCTATCCTTGTATAGTAAAACCAAAGGACTCTATGCCTTTTGTAAACAAGTATAGGTCCAAGGTCTTTATGATTAAAGATGAAAATATGCTAAAAGAAAAAATTGAAATGTGCAAAAGAGACGGCCAAGATGTATTTGTTCAAAGGATAATTAAGGGACCAGAAACAAATTGTTATTCTTTTGATATGTATATGAACAAAGACAAGGAAGTTGTTTCATATATGACAACTCACAAGATCAGACAATGGCCTATTAATTTTGGTGCTTCAACTTATGCTAAACAATATTATGTCAAAGAACTTTATGATATTTGTGTTCCACTTTTTAAGAGTGTTGGATACAGAGGATTTGCAGAGGTTGAACTTAAAAGAGATGAAAAGACTGGAACAATTTATTTGGTTGAGGTCAATGTAAGATTTGTAAACTTTACAGAACTTCAATGTCATATGAAGATGAACACTCCAATGATGTATTTTAAAGATTCTATTGGAAGACCTTTTTCCGGACCAAAGATTACAGAAAATAAGGATGTATATTGGAAATATAAATACGAAGACCTTCCAGCTATTAGACAATATGTAAAAACTGGACAATATAGTGTCCTAGATGTTATAAAAGATTACCGTTTTAAAAAAGTATCTTCAACTTGGGCTTGGGATGATCCAGGTCCTGGATTTAAATTTTTTAATTGGGCAATCTTTCATAGATTTAAAAGATAAGATTTTAATAAAAAATACCCTAGACATAGATTTTTTCTATACTAGGGTATTTTATTTAGATTTTATATAACGCCTCTAAATTTAAACAAGGCATATAATGGAATCAAAACTAAATAAGCTATTACAAGTTTTTTTAATAATTCCTTGCTTTCAAGCTTGGCATAGATAAGGCTAACTAGTATGACAAGTCCAAAAAGAATATTTTTTATCAAATCAACATTTCCTTTAAGGCTTGCATCGACCTTATCTCCTGATGTAAAAAACTGAAATATTACAAAGACAGATACTGTTATGATTAAAAGTTTTTGTAAAGTTTCCTTTTTCATATTAATTCTTCTTATTGTATTCTTCTAAAGCCACTTTCAAAAGATTTATGGTCTTTGGAATTTCATCTACATTTACAACATAGGCTATTCTTGCATGTTTTTTGCCTATTTCATTGTTGTAATAGAATCCATTTCCTGGAGCTATCATAACTGTTTCATTGTCGATAGAAAAATCTGTTAAAAGCCATTTAGCAAATTCTTCAGCATCATCAACTGGTAGCTCTGGCATAACATAAAAGGCACCTTCTGGTTTATAAACTTTTATACCATCTATCTTTGCAAGTTCTTTAAGAATTGTATCTCTTCTTTCTTGGAATTGTTCTTTTACATCATTAAAATATTTGTCGTTTACTCTATAAAGAGCTGCTGCTCCAATTTGATCAACTGTTGATACTGCAAGTCTTGATGTTGCAAGTTTAACAAGCTCTTTGTAAACTTCTTTGTTCTTTGTAGATACTGATCCAATTCTTGCTCCGCAAGCTCCAAATCTCTTAGAGATTGAATCAACTAAGATCAACCTATCTTGAATTTCTTCTATTTCTCCAAATGAGAAGAAATCATGATTATCAAAGGCAAATTCTCTATAAACTTCATCTGCAATAATATATAAATCATAATCTATTGCAATTTGTGCAATAAGTCTTACTTCTTCTTCTGTATATACAACACCAGTTGGATTAGAAGGATTAGAAAGTAAAATTGCCTTAGTTCTATCATCAATATTTTCAACTATTTTTTCATAGCTAGGAAGTCTGTATCCATTATCTACAAAAGTATCAAAGGCTCTTGCTCCAATTGCACATTGTCTAAAGCCTGTGTAATAGTTTGAGTAGAAAGGATTTGATGTAAGTATATTGTCTCCTTGATCTGTGATTGTTGTAAAAGCAAATATTAAAGCTTCACTCGCTCCGTTTGTTATTACAATCTCATCAGGATTTATGTCTATATTTTTTTCTTTATAATAATTTGATATCTCATTTCTTAAGTCTTCTCTGCCTTTTGAAGGAGCATATGGCAATACATGACTATCTATATTTGCTATTGCCTTGAAAAATTCTTCAGGCACACTAGTATCTGGTGCTCCTATGTTTAAATGATATATCTTTTTTCCATCTTTTTTTGCTTTTTCAGCGTATGGTCCAAGAACCCTTGTAGCTGAATAAGGAATTTCCTTAACTCTTACTGAAACATCCATAATTTTCACCTCAATTAATTTTTAATCTTAAATCTTCTCCAAAAAATTTTAGTGGATAGAATCTTTGAAAAACTCTTGAAAAAACTCTGTCCGTATAAGTTTGTGATAATTCTTTTGGCGATAGATTTGTAGATATAAGTGTTTTTCTTCCTCTTAAAATTCTAGTATTTACTATATTAAATATTTCTGATGTTGTAAATGAATTTGACATTTCAATCCCAAGATCATCAATTATTAATAAGTCACATGAAAATAATAAATCATATTTGCTCTGATTTAAATCATTTCTTCTAAATTTTCTATCTTCTAGCACATCAAGCAGGTTAAAGGCTGTTTGGTAAACAACTCCCTTGTTCTCATTGATTAAATAATTTGCTATACAATTTAAAAGAAAAGTTTTGCCTTGGCCAGTTGGCCCATAAAAAAGCAGGTTCATATCATTTTTTTCATCAAATGTATCAAGGAATTTTTTTACTGCTTTTAGTATCATATTCATATTTTGCCGCGGTGATATTCCTTCTTTTTCATTTTTTTCATCTGAAAATATATTTAAATCAAATGTATCGAAGTTTTCCTTGCTTAAAACGTAGGAAATGTTAGAAATTTCAAATAATTCTTGACTCAGTTTTTTCTTTAAGCAGGAACACCTTGTACCATCTTCTAAGTAGCCAGTATCTTTACAGGCATCGCAATTATAGTGCATTTCTAAATAATCTTTTGGATAATTGTTTTCTTCAAGTAGTTTTTCTTTTTCTTCTTTAAGCTCATAAATATCCTGGTTAATCTTTAATAATTTTTGGCTAGATGGTGCATTTATTTGTTCTCTTGCTGCAGAAATAGCAAGTTTAATTATAAGAGAATCTATTTTTTTTATTTTAGGTATTTTGTCATAAATAAGATTTTGTCTTTCTTCAAGCTGCAATTTGTTTAAATCCTGCTGCTTTTCATAATCTTTTTCTATTTCTCTAAAGATTTCTTTCATTTTATCACCTTAGTTTTTTAAAAAAAGCATCTCTTTTTTTCTTGGCTAATTCTTCTAAGTCTTCTTCTGTTAAATCGTCTGTTTGTTGTTTAAAGTTATGAAATTTAGTTTTTCTATAATTTCTAGTTTTCCTATCTTTATCTTCAATGTCCTCTAATTTTTCTATGCCCTTTTCGTGCCAAGATTTTAAAATCTTATCCACATATCCAAGGTTTGGGTTGTTAATATTTATACACCTTTTGCAGGCTGCCATAACAAGGTCCATAGAGAAATTTAATTCATCAAACCAATAATTTACAGTATCAAAATCCGTATGATTGAAAGCCTTGTTTGATATGCCAATTGCATCTTTTACCTTCATAAACCTATAGTAGTTTTTATCATGTTCTATATATGATCTTTCTATATCTTCTCTGGTCCTTATGTTTCTTTCAGACCAATTTCTAACAACTGCCTCAACATATTGAATAGAATCTTTTTTCATTCTCTCTGTTGAATACCAAAAAGCTTCTTCTATTATTTCTGTTGGCATATTGTAGGTATCTCTCCAGCTAGCTATATCCTGTTTTTGAGCTATGCTAAGTCTGCCTCTCATATAATAATCAGCTATAGACAATAGATTTGCAATCTTTTTATCATCTAGGATTTCATTTCTGTCAACTTCTTTGTTTTCAGTATTTTTAGCTGCATAGATATTTTCTATATAGAGTTGTTTTAAGCTTAAAAATATTATATTAAAACTTCCATCTTCTTGGTATTCTTTTTTTATTACTCCTACCTTTTCCCAATAATCCCAGGCTCTTAAAAGATCTGACTCTATAAGTCCTAAGAGGTCTGCAATTACATTAAAATCAAAAGACTTTAGGCCTCCTGATTCTTTGGCAAATTTATAGCCCAAAAGGTAGATTTTTACAAAATTTCCATCAGCTTGAGGCATGTAGTCATTTAAAAATATATTTTCTACAGGAGTATCTCCCATATCCATTGTCATCTGTTCTAATTTGAAATACATTTTACCACCTCGTTAAAAGTATCCTTTTCAAGATACATCTTATAGCAATAGAAAAAGGGTTTGCCAAATAAGATAAAGAAATCATCCTTATTTTCTAAATATTCTAAATCATCTTCTTCTGGCTCTGGATTTATATAGGCTTGGAAATAGCTTGAATATTCTTCAAAGGCAAAAGTTTTATAGAGATTTAGAGCTCTTTTATTAAATTTTGCAACTCTTAGATATAATTTTTTAAAATTCCACTTGTTAAAAAATACATCAAGCATTGTAAGAAGTGTCTCCTTGCCATAACCTTGAGAAAGGTAGGCAGGATCAAAAACTATACCAAGAACTGCAGTTTTTAACAATTTGTTGATATTTTTAAATGATATATAGCCAATCGCCTTATCTCCTAAAAAGATTGAATAATACTTGCAAAAAGCCTTGTTTTTCCATTTATACCAAGCTAGGATATCTTCGTCACTTTCTTCAAAAAAATTATAGTCATAGTAGAGATTGCTCTTGTGCTTAGACCAGTTTTTAAAATCATAAACATCACTAAGTTGCATTGGCGAAAATCTGAGTCTTTTACTATTTATCATATTTGCACCTTATAAAAAAGACAAAGAGACTTAATAAGCCTCTTTGAAACTACTCCTCCAATTACCAAATTTAAAATATAATACATTTAGTAAAAGAGTTGTCGTCCAAGATATTGGATAAGATAAAAATACAACATCTATCTTGAACCAAATATTAAGAGCTACAAAGATCCAAACAAGTCTTAATATACACATAGAAAAAACTGATATCACCATAGGGGGAACTGCATAGCCTGCCCCTCTTACAAAGCCTCCTAAGATCTCACTAATACCAAATATAAAGTATCCCGCTGATAAATATCTAAAGGCTGTTGCTCCAACTTCTATAACATCTGGCTCATTACTAAATATGCTCATAAGTTCTATTATAAAAACCCTTCCCAAAACAGACAAGGTTATACTTACTACTAAAGATAGGGCTATAGATAATCTTACCCCTGATTTTAATCTCTCTACTTTTCCTGCTCCTATATTTTGTCCAGAAAAGGTTGTTGCTGCAAGTGAAAGAGCATTCAAGGACATAAATATAAATCCATCAAGTCTTTCTTGAGCTGCATAGCCTGCAATAGCTGATGCACCAAAAAGGTTTACCTTAGATTGAATTATAACATTTGAAAAAGAGATAACACTTGATTGGACACCTGTTGGTATTCCTATTTGAAAAATTCTAACCATTATATGTTTATGGAATTTAATTTGTTTTAAATCAAGCTTAAATTCTCTTTCTGATTTCATTAAGTTGTAAGTTACTAATATAGCAGATACAGTTTGTGCAACAAGTGTAGCTATACCTACTCCAAGAACTGATAGCTTAAATATAATTACAAAAACTAAGTCTAGAATTATATTTATTGCTGCTGCTACGCACAAAAAGTTAAAAGGTCTTCTAGAGTCTCCAATAGATCTTAGAATACCTGATCCCATATTAAAAACCAAAATCGGTGTCATTCCTAAAAATAAAATTCTCATATATACAGTAGCATGTGTAAGAATTTCATCTGGAGTGTTTAGAAAACCAAGTATTGTCGGTGCGACTAAGACACCTATAATCGATATAATTATACCTCCGACAATAGCAATAGCATAAGAAGTGTGAACAGCATCTTGGATTTCTTCTCTGTCTCCCTTTCCATAGACTTGAGCCACAACTACCGATGCACCAGTTGTTAAACCTAAAAATAATCCTATTAGTAAATTCGATAAAGCACCCGATGCTCCAACTGCAG
Organism: Peptoniphilus obesi ph1; assembly: GCF_000311865.1. Lineage (GTDB taxonomy): Bacteria > Bacillota > Clostridia > Tissierellales > Peptoniphilaceae > Peptoniphilus_E > Peptoniphilus_E obesi. Next base: position 749,973 of record NZ_HE978580.1, read on the forward strand.
CCATAGGGTTTTTGCCTGCAAATTTACCAACAATCATAAGGTCGGCAGTATTATAAAATTGTTGTAGTAAACTAGATAATAAAAGTGGTATAGAAAATATTACAAGACCTTGTAAAATTGAACCTTCGGTTAAATTTACTTCGCCACTGCTTGCTTTTTTTAATTTGACTTTCATTAACACACCTCCAAAACTATTCATCTATATATCTTATCAAATAAAGTGGTAAAATTTCTATTTTTTAATAAAATTTTCCCTCAAGTATACAATATTTAGCTTAAATATATACTATAATATAATTAATATAGTACAAAAATTTTACATAATATAGGAGAAAAAATGAAAAAATTAAAAATTATTTTTACAATCTTAATTATCAGCTTGCTTTGTGCTTGTTCTAGTTCAAATAACCAAGCAACAAATCAAGAAAAAAAAGTAGTTGAAGAAAAAGTATTTTATTCAAGCTTAGACGGCAAAGAAGTCAAAGAAGAAGACCTTGATAGACCAATTTTTGCAATTATGTTTGATAACCACCCAGATGCAAGACCTCAATCAAGCATAGAAGATGCAGAAATAATCTATGAATATAAAGTTGAAGGAGAATTTACAAGATTTTTGGGTCTTTTCCAAAGAAATGAAGCTAGTGTTATAGGACCGATAAGGTCTGCTAGACCTTATTTTGTAAACACAGCAAAAGAATATGATGCAATTTATGTTCACTGGGGTGGTTCAGAAGCTGGCTATGACCAAATAAAAGTAGATGGGGTAAATGATATAGACGGTATAGCCTACGAAGGCTCAACTTTTTATAGAAATAAGGAAGTTAATAAAAAAAGACCTCATGATGGTTATTCATCTTATGACTTATTGTTTGATAGGGCAAAAGAATTGTCTTACCTAGATGGTATAAAAAATGGTGAATATTTTAAATTTGATACTAACAAGGACCTAGCAGATTTAAAGAAACAAATGCAAGATACTCCTTGTGATGATTTAAAAATTAATTTCTTCCCTAGCTACAATACAGACTTTGTATATGATAAGGAAAAAGGAATGTATCTTGTTGTAGTTAATGGGGAAAATTTAATCGATGAAGCTAGCAATAATGATATTTTTGCAAGTAACATAATTGTACAATTTGCAAATTCAAAGGTTGCTGGACCAAATGGAACTTTAAAAATTGATAATATTGGACAAGGCAGCGGAAAACTTATAAGTGATGGAAAGATTATAGATATAAAATGGGAAAAAGCTGATGAAAATTCAAAAACAAAATTTTATACTCTAGATGATAAGGAAATCATACTTAAGCCAGGTAAAACTTTTATAGAAACAACAGATGCAGAAGAAGATCTTGAAATTCTACCTCTTAGCCCTGACCAAAAAGAAGAATAAGTTGATTTCTGAATATAAAAAATATAGCAAGACTTTTATAAATCAGCTTGCTATATAAGTTAGAAATTTTAAATTAAGAAACCGGTATAGAAAAAATCTATACCGGTTTTATTATTTATTCTTGTTTATCTTATAGATAATATTTAATCCCTTTAGGTTTAAATTCTTATCAATTATTATTTTGTGATTAGTTTTCTTTGTTATAAGCTCTGCCTGACTACCTGTTGCTATTATATTTATCTCGTCTTTGTCAAAGCCTGTTTCACTTATAATTTTGTCTAAATTTCCATCGAAAATACTAAGATAGGAATTTATAAGACCAGATTGAATAGCTTTTACTGTTGTATTTCCAACAACATCTTTTGTATATTCAATATCTACTTGAGGAAGTTTAGCAGAAAAATTTACGAGTGCATTTTTTGCCAAATTAATTCCTGGAAATATTAATCCGCCCTTAAATTCTTTTCTATCTGTTATAAAATCAAATGTCATTATATGGTCAAGATTTGTAACAATTGCAGGTCCTCCATACAGGTTAACTGCTGCGACTGCATTGACTATTCGGTCTGATCCTACTTCTTTTGGATTTTCACACTTAATGTTTAGACCAGTTTTTAATCCCACTCCAACCATATGAGCATCTATATTCAGATATTTTTTCAAAGTATTTTTCATAGTTAAGCCAAGTTCTGGCACGACTGATGAAATAATTACATCTTTTATACTAGATTTAGAAAAATCTTCTTCTAATAGAAGTTTCATAAGTATATATATTTCATCTTCTGAACTATTTATATCACTTTTTATTTTATAAGAATTTAATAATTTATCTTTATCAAAGATTCCAAAAAAAATATTTTTATTCGTTATGTTGACTGCTAGTAACACTCTTACCTCTACTTAAATTTACAGCGTTTACAACAGCTGTTGTAATTATTACACTTATTATCGCCTCAGGTATACCTGATGTGACAACAACACTCATTACTGCTGCGCCTGCTTCTTCTAGTGGTCTTCCTACTATTTCTGCGTATTTAGCAGCATATAGAAAATAAATCCCACCCATTACAAAAATTGTATTGGTCATTGAACCTACAAATGCTCCAAGAGTTATAGCAAGGTTTGAATCTTTTCTGTTTAATAGATATACCATTACTATTGCAATTATTAAAAGCACTACGTTAAGTGATATAGCTAAAACTGTAGATTCTCCTGAGCTTATGTTTTTAAATAATAAATAGCAAAGTAAAGCTATTATTACTGCCCAAACTCCATAAGATAATTTTTTTGATTTTTGATAATCAATCTTGCTTGCTGCCTTGTAAACGTAGTAAGAAAATAAACCAATCAATATTCTTGGTAGAATTGATATTAATGGATTATAAAATACTACTGATATAGGTGTTGGTCTTGTTATTGCATTAAAAAGACTGGATAAACCAAAAATTAAACCTACTGCCATACCTACCACTGGTCCTTCAAGTATAGCCCCAATAATTACTGGGATGTGCATTGTAGTTGCACTAATAAAGCCTAGTGGTATAAATCCTAGTGGAGTCAATCCAAGTACAACTGTGATTGCTCCTAGCATTGATGCGATAACTAACTTTCTGTTTTTTTGTTTATTCATTTTTACCTCCTGATAGAGTTCTTTTAAAAAGATACCCTTCAATATAAACTACGTTTTTTATTTTATATCATTATAGGAGATAAGTCCATAAGAAGAATTAGAAGAATATATAGCATTTGCTATAGCTCTTGATACGGCCTTTGCAGCTAGTGATCCAACTAAGGATATATCTGCATCTACTTTATTTGTTGCCATAGAAAAAATTGTATCGCCATCAAACATTGTATGAACAGGTATTATACTTCTTGCATAGCCATCATGGGCCATTTGAGCTACCTTGTTTGCATTTGCCTTAGTTAGTCTTGCATTGGTTGCGACAATTGATATTGTTGTGTTTGTGGACCTGTTAAAGGCATTATAATCACTATTTTTTTCTTCATATAATTTCATTGTATCTAAAAACTTTTTATTTTCTTTATCATAAGGAGCTGCAATTAATTTTCCTGCTTCGTGGTCAAATATATCTCCAAAAGCATTAAGACTTGTTATAGCTGCAACTTTTAAATCCCCAAGGCTAATAGATGCTTGGCCCAGTCCTGATTTTATAGCATAATCATTGCCAAGAATTTTTGCTACACTTGCTCCTGTTCCTGCTCCAACAAGTCCCATTGACTTGTCTTCATTTTTTGCATTTTTTGCAGCTTCATATCCCATTTTAAAATCTGGTCTTACAAATGGATTTCCAACAGATAAATCAAAAATAACTGCCCCAACAACTATTGGAACCTTGCAAACTGTAACATCCATTCCTATATCTTTTTCTTCTAGATATTTCATAACCCCTGATGCTGCATCAAGTCCGTAGGCTGATCCACCAGCTAGCATTACTCCATGCACTTTTTCTACTAGGTTTTCTGCTTTTAATAAATCAGTCTCTCTTGTTCCTGGAGCTGATCCTCTTACATCAACTCCGCAAACTGCTCCTTCTTCACAAACAGCAAGGCTAACACCTGTAAGGGCACTATCATCTGTATAGTGCCCTAATTTTATCCCTTCTATATCTGTTAAATAACCTGAATACATTATTTTATTTTACCTTCCTTTATAAAATCTACTAAGTTTACAAATAAAGTAGATTTTTTAACTTCTTCTGCCACACCTTCACCCTTAAATAATTTAATTAATTCAAAAGCAAGAACTTGGGCAAAGGATGGTCCCATAGCTGTAATCATATTTTCATCAAAAACTACTGGCTCATCTAGTCTATCTTGTACTGATAAGTTTTGTTCAAATCCTGGAAAACAAGTAAATTTTTTATTTTTTAATAACTCAGCCTTATCTAAAACTATTGGACCTGCACAAATTGCAGCAACGTATTTATCTTCTTTTAGATACATTTCAGCTGCTTCGACAATTTTTTCATCTTTTGCAAGATTTGTTGCACCTGGAAGTCCACCAGGAATATAAAGTCCCTTGTAATCTTCAAAATTAATTTCGATAAAAGTCTTATCAGCTAGAACTTTTACTCCATGAGCTGATTTAACAACATTGTTATCAGATATACTTACTAGATCAACATCTAGTTCTGCCCTTCTTAAATAATCAGCAACTGTAAGTGCCTCTATATCTTCAAATCCATCTGCTAATAATATTAATAGATCTTTCATATGTAATCCCCTCTCACATTTTTCTATACTTATCAGAAACTGCATCTATTGCATCCATTATAGCCGCCCTAAATCCATGATTTTCTAAGCTTTTTAAACCTTCTATTGAAGTTCCTGCAGGAGAAGTAACATCGTCTTTTAATTTTGCTGGATGATCTTTTGTTTTTAGTAAAAGTTCAGCAGAACCCTTAACTGTTTGAGCTATATATTCATAGCTATCTTTTCTTTTCATACCATTTTTTACAGCAGCATCAGATGCAGCCTCTATAAACATATAAATATAAGTTGGTAAAGAGCCACAAATTGCTGTAAAAGCAGCAAAATTATCTTCTGGAAGTTTAGCAACCTTGCCAAAATAAGAAAATATTTCTAATATGTCATCAGTTTCCTCTTTGCTTACCTTATCATTTGGACAAATTGCACTCATAGCTTCTTTAACAAGTGCAGGTGTATTAGACATGCTCATTACATACTTCCTGTTAGGATAAATTTCTTCAAGCTTATTCATTGTATACCCTGCAGCTATGGAAATAATAACAGAATCTTCATTTAAATAATCATAAATTTCACTTGCTATTAGTGGATAATTTATTGGTTTTACACAAACTATTATATATTTTGCTTCTTGTGCAAGTTTTGCATTTGATTCTGCTATCTCAACATTTTTATACTTCCTATATTTTTGTAAAACACCTTTCGATCTATTTGATATTATTATTTCTTTATCACTATCTATCAAAGACTCTGTAATTGCTGCTCCTATATTTCCTATTCCAATTATTCCTATTTTATCCATTCTATCCCCCATAAGACTTATTTTTTAGCTATTCTTACACCTTATTATATATAATAATATGCTTTTTTAAAATAATTTAATGTGATATATTGGTTGTAGTTGGTGGTTAGATGAAGAAAATATCGTATTTAGATTTATTTATTACTTTTTTTAAAATTAATTCAGTAACCTTTGGCGGAGGCTATACAATTGTTACTGTTGTAAAAGATGTTTTTGTTAATCAAAAAAAAATATTAGACAATGATGAGATGATTGATATACTTGCCCTTGCGCAAGGTGGACCAGGAGCAATGGCAATCTCAACATCAATCTTAACAGGTTACAGATTAAGAGGCCCTATTGGTGCCCTAGTAGCACTACTTGCCTCAGCTCTTCCATGTCTTATAATACTATCCTTAGTGGCAATTTTTTATAGCAAGTTCAGACAAAACTTTTTTGTAAGTTCAGCACTTGATGGCATATCTGGTATGGTTTCAGCTGCACTTTTACTTACTGTTTTTAATATGGGGAAAAATTCTTATAAAAAATATCCAATATTTACTGTAATAATGGTCCTTTTAATTTTCATTTTAGGATATTTCCTAAATGTTAAAACTTCCTACTTAATAATTTTATGTGCACTTTCAGGTATTATAGTATTTTATATAGCAAATAGGGGTAACAAAAATGTTGACTGAATTATTTAATCTGTATCTTATATTTTTAAAAATTGGAGCACTTTCCTTTGGTGGAGGTTATGCATCAATTCCACTAATTGAAAAGTACATAGTTGAGCAAAATGGATGGATAACAAGGCTTGAATTTCGTGATTTAGTTTCTATATCACAAATGACACCAGGTCCTATTGCAATAAATTCTGCAACCTTTGTTGGACAAAAAGTTAACGGGCTAATTGGTTCTATTGTTGCAACTCTTGGCTTTGTAACTCCTCAACTAATACTTATGATGCTTCTTGGATATTTTTTATTTACAAAAAATAAAAAGTTTAAGGTCCTAGACTGGATGTTAAATGGAATAAAGGCAGGTATAGTTTCTTTAATATTTATTTCTGCTATCGACCTTATAAAGACCAGTGTTTTCCCAAAGGGTTTTGCTCTAAATTCTATAAATATATCTGCCCTAATATGCTTTTTGCTTGGTATAATTATGTATATGAAAAAATTTAGTCTATTTAGGATGATATTTACTGGAATAGTTTTGGGTATAGTTTTGAACTTAGCTTTTATTTATATTTAGGAGGAAGATATGTGGACAAGAGAAGTTTTAAAAAATAATGCTAAAGAATTTTTAAGAAAATATTTAAAAGTTGCAGTCCTAGTATGCCTTGTATACTTTGGACTTTCATCAATTTTTTCTACAGACTCAAGTTTTGTTACAATTAGAGAAAAAAATTCATATATACAAGAATATGAAGAAGAAAACAATGTTAAGTTTTCAGTAAGTCTTTATAATAATCAATTTTTACAAAGTGCAAAAAATGTATTTACTAAGGATGATATAGTTTTAAGTGATTGGATGTTAGGTCAACATACCTTCTTATTATCCAAAAAAGCTTTTGCTGTTGTTTCTGTTATCTTTGCACTAGTGAATATATTTATTATGCTGCCGATGTCTGTCGGGCTAAAAAGATTTTTTATTAGGGGCTATAAATATGATGTTAAGTTTAATTATTTATTTTCTCCTTTTAAAGATGGAACTTGGAATAAGATTGTTGGAAAATTATTTTTAAAAAATATATATTTATTTCTATGGACCCTACTTTTGATAATTCCAGGAATTGTTAAATCCTACCAATATTATTTTGTAGAATATATTTTAGCAGAAAATCCAGAAATGCCTTTATCTGATGCAATACAAATCAGTAAAGAAATGACCGATGATGATAAATTCAGTATTTTTGCACTAGAGATATCATTCTTTGGTTGGGCACTGCTTGCATCTTTATTATTAAATCTTGGTTTTATATTACTTAACCCTTATACCGAAGCAACTTATTCTTCTCTTTATATAACTAAGAAGGAAATAATTAGAGAAAGATATGAAAATCTTGGTGGTTTTGTAGATCCTTTCTACACAGAAAATTATGCAGATTATTATGTTGAACATTTTCAAGAAGTTTAATAAAATTATTTAATTTGTAAGTAAAATAGATTTTTATTAATACTATTTGTGAATTTTATACTTTAAAAAATAAAATACATTTAAATAGAATTTTAATCACAAAAAGGGAGATAGTAAAAACTATCCCCCTTATTTTTATCTTAATTATTTATTTTTATTTTCTTCTATTCTCTTCTTATTTATGTCTTTCCACATTTCAACATCTACGCCCTTCCAAGAAAGTCTGTCAGGATCATAGTAAGGATCTATACCTTTTTTCATTTGTTCATCATAATCTTTGTAAAGACTTATAGATTTTGATGATAGCATCATAACAACTAACATATTTACCCAAGTACAAGTTCCAAGAGCAAGGTCTGATAAGTCCCAAGCTACTGAAGATTCTATATTACCCCAGATAAAGATAAGTATTGGCATACCTATTCTCATTATCCAAGTTACAACTTTTCTTGTAGATTTTTGAGATTCTTTTTGGAATAGGTACATTGCTGCTGTTTCTGCTTCGTAGTAGTAAGAAATTAAGCAAGTAAATGAGAATAAAGCAAGCATTATAGCTATGAATATGTGTGATAGATTTCCAAGTACAGTTTGTGTTGCAAGTTGAACAAATATTACACCATTTGTTCCAGCTTCTGCAAGTGCTGCAAGTTCTGCAGAACCAGATCCTACATAACCAAAAGAAGTATTGAAACAATCAGTAAGTAACATCATAAGTCCTGATGCTGTACAAACTATAACTGTATCTAACCAAACACCTGCTGCATTTGCCATACCTTGTTTAACAGGGTGAGTTGTTTCAGCTGCAGCTGCTGTTGGAGAAGATTCTCCCATACCAGATGCACTTGAGAATGTTCCTCTCTTTATACCTTGTTGAATTATAACACCAATTGTTCCACCAAAGATTGCATTTTTAGCAAAGGCATGAGTTACAACATCATATAAAACACCTGGAAGAATTTTTATATTAACAATAAGAATTATAATAGTTACAATTAAGTACACTGTTACCATAAATGGAACTATAAGAGATGCAACTTGTGAAATTCTCTTAACCCCACCAATTACTACTATTGCCATTACAATAGCTATAATTAATGCACTAACCCACATTTCTACGCCAAGAGCATTATTAAATCCATCACAAATTGTATATGTAGCTGCTGCTGGCATAAATGCAGATGTTCCTATCATAAATATAAGAGCCATAAATGCCCCATATTTTTTCCAACCAAGTCCTCTTTCTGCACAGTAAGGACCTCCACCACGGTATTGACCGTCTATTCTTGTTTTATATAAAACTCCAAGAGTACACTCAGTAAAACAAACTGCTGAGTTAGTCATACCTGCTACTATCATCCAGAATAGGGCTCCTGGTCCACCGTAATAAATTGCTACTGCAACACCGGCGACGTTTCCTGTCCCTACACGCATTGCCATGGTTGTACAAAATGATGCAAAGGCTGATATACCAGAGTCTGAATCTCCTGGTTCAAAAATTCTGCTCCACATATCTTTTTGTTTTCTAAATTGAAAACCGCCCATTCTAATAGTCAAATAAAGACCAGAACCAACTATCATTATTAGCATCGCAGGACCCCAAATAAATCCATTTAATGATCCAACAATTTTTACTAATGAATCCATAATTTACCTCCTTGTGAATTAAAAATTTATGTATATTTAATAATAGGGAAGATTTAACTTCCCTATTAATTAAACACTATTTATTAAACTATGTCTTAATTAAAATTTTGTTCTGTTCTAGCTATTATTTCATCTTGAAGTGGTTTATCAATGTTATTGAAATAATCACTATATCCAGCAACTCTTACTATTAAGTTTTTATAATTTTCTGGATGCTTTTGAGCATCTTTTAAAGTATCTCTGCTTACTACGTTGTATTGGATATGGTGTCCGCCTAGTTTGAAATAGGCTCTTACTAAACCAGTCATACCATCAAGTCCTTTTTCACCATATGCTACAGATGGAGTGAATTTTTGATTTAGTAGACATCCACCAGTTCTTGATTGGTCCATCTTTGCACAAGATTTAACAACTGCTGTAGGTCCATTCGTATCTGCTCCCTTTGATGGAGAAATACCATCGTTAAGTGGTAGACCTTTCTTCCTTCCTTGAGGAGATGCTCCCATTACCTTACCAAAATAAACGTGGCATGTTGTTGGTAGCATATTGATTCTGTGTTTTCCACCTCTGCCAGCAGGTCTTCCTGTTACTTCGTCATAATACATATTGAATATATTAGTTGTAATATCATCTGCATAGTCATCATCATTACCAAATTTTGGTGTTCTGTTTGCTACAAGATGATATAAATCGTCATATCCTTCAAAGTTATTATCTAAGGCTTTTAGAAGATCATCCATAGTGAATTTTTTATTATCAAAGATATTGTATTTAATAGCTGATAAGTCATCAGTTATATTACCAATTCCAACTCCTTGGATGTAGGTAATATTGTATCTTGCTCCACCTTGGTTGTAGTCCATACCTTTTTTAATACAGTCATCAATAATAACTGATAAGAATGGTGCTTGCATATATTTATAGAATATGCCAGAAATAATATTATTTCCTTTAACTTTTATATCTATAAAGTGATGCATTTGTTTCTTGTAGGCATCTAATAATTCTTCATAGCTTGTGAAGTCTCTTGGATCTCCAGTTTCTAATCCGATCATCTTGCCAGTATATGGATCTCTTCCGTTATTTAGTGTTATTTCTAATACTTTTGGTAGGTTGAAATAACCTGTTAAGATGTATGCTTCTTTACCAAAGGCTCCAGTTTCTGTACATCCACTAGTACCTCCGTCTCTTGCATCTTCTATTGATTTTCCAGCATTTAGAAGCTCTTTTATGATTGTGTCTGCATTAAATATTGATGGTCTTCCTGTACCTACTCTTGTTACATCCACAGCTCTTCTTAAGAATTTTTCAGGAGTTTTTTCACTAATTTGAACGTTACTACCTGGTTGTAAAATTCTCATTTCTTCAACTATATCAAGAAGCATGTAGGAAAGATCGTTTACTCCATCTTCTCCATTTGTTTTTAGTCCACCTATATTAAGTGTACAGAAATCGAAGTAAGTTCCTGATTCTTCAAGTGTTACTCCAACTTTTGGAGGAGCTGGGTTATTATTAAATTTAATCCATAAACATTCTAAGAATTCTTTAGCTTCTTCTTCAGTAATTTTTCCTTCTTCTAAATCTTTTTTATAGAAAGGATACCAATGTTGGTCAAGTCTACCTGGGTTAAATGAATCCCAAGGGTTCATTTCAGATACTACTCCAAGGTGAACAAACCAATACATTTGTATAGCTTCTCTAAATGTTCTTGGTGCATTTTCTGGTACCCAATCACAAATTTCAGCAATTTCTAAGAGTTCTTTCTTTCTTTTTTCATTGCTTTCTTTTTCTGCCATTTGTCTAGCTAGTTCAGCATGTCTTTTACCTTGGATTATCATAGCATCGCAAGATATTAACATTGCTCTTAGATTTTCTCTTTTATCAAAGGCTTTTGGATCATTTAAAAAGTCTAGTTTATCAATTTCATCTTGAATATCCTTTTTAAAGTCTTTCATACCTTTTTCATAGATTTTTTTGTCTCCTGCTGTATGTCCTGGTCCTCTTTGTTCCATAAATTCAGTCCACATTCCAGCTTCATAACAATCAATCCACTCTTGGTCTAATTCATTAAACATCTTATATCTTGTAGATTTATTTTCCCAATAAGGAATGATTTCTTTTTCTTGAATTTCATATGCTGATTCTGGAACTTTAAATGGTACTTTGTGTCTATCATTCATTAGATGATAGTCTTCTAGGGTGTGACAGCATAGTTCTGGGAAAGTTGATGTTGCAAGTGGTGCTTCTCCTCTTTCTCCAACAATTAATTCATCTTCGCCAATATATAGCGTTTTTTCTTGCATCAATTCTTTAAAAGAAAGTGCTCTAAGTTCTGGGTATGATACAGATCCTAAATATTTCTTATAAGCTCTTGTTACTATTTGAGCTCTTTCCATTGAAATATATGGAGTTGTATTTATACTCTTTTCTTCTAACCTTTTTATTCTATCAGTTTTCATATAATCACTCCTACCCCCCTATAACAGTTAAATATTTGTTTCTTTCGAATTTTGCTTTTATGTCTTTTAATTTATTATCATCAGGTTTTTCTTCACCACTCATTTTATATTCTAAATTTAATCTTTGGTATTTTTCTCTACCCATTTTGTGGTAAGGAAGAAGATTTACCTGTTGTATGTTTTTTAAATCCTTTATAAAATCAAGTATTAAATCTATATCTTGGTCGCTATCGTTAATTCCTTCTAACAATATTAACCTTAAAAAGATTTTTCCTTTTTTCCTTCTAATTCTTGGTCTAATTTTTTTAGATTATCAAGTATAAGACCATTATCAAGTCCTGTATACTTTTTATGTTTTTCTCTATCCATCATTTTTAAATCATATAGATAGTAGTCTACATAATCTGTAGTTTTTTGTATGTTTTCCCAAAAAGTCATTCCACTTGTATCAACTGCTACGCTTATATCTTTATTTTTTGATTCTTTTATAAGCTCTAGTAAAAATTCAGTTTGGTTAAATGGTTCTCCTCCTGAAAATGTAACTCCACCTTCTGTGGTTTCGTAAAAGACTTTATCTTTTTCTATTTCCTTCATAACTTCTTCAAGACTTTTTACTTCTCCAACAATTTCTATTGCATCAGTTGGACAATAATATGCACATTGTCCTTCAAAGTTACACTTATTTTTAAGATATATAAGCTCTTTTTCATTTTTTATTTTAAAAGCTGAGTTAGGGCAAACTTCAACGCATTTACCACATAGAGTACATTTACTAGAGTTAATCATCAATTGAACTTTATTAGAAAGGCTTTCTGGATTATGACACCACCAGCATCTCAAAGGACAACCTTTAAAAAATACTGTTGTTCTTATTCCTGGTCCGTCATGTATAGAAAATTTTTGTATATTAAATATTGTTCCTTGCATTTTTTCCATAATTTACTCCTTAATATTGTCTTAACTGCTTAATTTAGATGATTTATAGTATTATCCAAAAAAATCAATATCATTAATATACAGTTTTAGTTATTTAATAAAATAAAGTTGTATTATCAAATAATAGCAAAAATATATCATTTTGTTAATACATTTTTGCTATTATTTGATAAAAAGAGAGAATATTACATTCCCTCTTTTATCAAGTATATTATTCAAATAAAATATTATTAAAATTCTTATTTGATAAATTCTTCCTTAACTACTCTAGGGCTTACCCATCTATACATATTGTTAATTGCTCCTGCTTTGTCGTTTGTTCCTGATAATCTTGCTCCACCAAATGGTTGTTGTCCAACAACAGCTCCTGTTGGTCTAACATTTATATAGAAGTTACCAGCTGCATCTTCAAGCATATCTGTTGCTTTGTTGATTGCATATCTACATTCTGCAAATATTGAGCCAGTAAGTCCATATGGAGATGTTTCATCAGCAAGTTTTAGAACTTCTTCATATTTATCGTCATCATATAGATAAACAGTTAAAACAGGTCCAAAAATTTCTTCTTCCATAGTTTTGAAATGAGGATCTTTTGTAAGAATTATTGTTGGGTCAATAAAGAATCCTTTTTCATCGCTATAATTTCCACCGTATATAATTTCTGCATCAGCTGAATCTTTTGCATATTTTATATAATCAGTGATGCTATTGTAAGCTGATTGATCTATTACAGCTCCCATAAATGTATCAAATTCTTCAACTGATCCAACTTTAACCTTCTTCATATCTTCGAATAAAGCTTCTTTTACATCTTCCCACATTGATTTAGGAATATATGCCCTAGATGCAGCTGAACATTTTTGTCCTTGATATTCAAAAGCTCCATCTCTTAAAGCTCTAACTAAAAGTTTTATATCAGCAGTTTTATGAGCTATAACGAAGTTTTTACCACCAGTTTCTCCAACTAGACGTGGGAAAGTTTTATAGTTTTTAATATTTTCTCCAACAGTCTTAAACATAGTTTGGAAAGTATCTGTTGATCCTGTAAAGTGGATTCCAGCTAAATGTTCATTTGTTAATATTGGTTCTCCAATTTCTCCAGATCTACCTGGTAAGAAGTTAATTACTCCTTTTGGTAGTCCTGCTTCTTCTAACATTTGATATACAATATAGTTTGAATAAACTGCTGAAGAAGATGGTTTCCAAAGAACAACATTACCTGCCATAGCTGGTGCAGTTGGTAAGTTTAGACAAATTGATGTAAAGTTAAAAGGTGTTACTGCAAATATAAAACCTTCAAGCGGTCTAAAACTTTGTCTATTCCAAGTTGTGTCTGTGTTAAGTGGTTGAGTTGCATAAATTTGAGATAATAAAGAAGCATTAGATTTTAAGAAATCTACAAGTTCTGCTGCTGAGTCAATTTCTGCTTGTTTGTAAGTTTTTGATTGAGAAAGCATAGTTGCTGCATTTAATTTATTTCTCCATGGACCAGCTGCAAGTGCTGCTGCTCTTAAGAAAATAGAAACTCTATCATCCCAATCAAGTTTAGCCCAAGCCTTTCTTGCTTCAATAGCTTTTTCAATTGCTTTTTCGGCATCTTCTTTGCTTGCAAGATGATATTTACCAATTACTTTTTTATTATCGTGAGGTATTACCATATCTTGAGTATTACCTGTGAAAACTTTTTCCCCACCAATAATAAGAGGCACTTCTAAAAATTCTTCTTTTAATTTTTTATATTCTGCCATTAAATCTTTGTATTCTTTGCTATCTTTTGTGTAAGTGATAACCTTTTCATTCTTAAAAGGTATAACTTTTGCTGCAATATTTTTCATTTCCTGCCTCAATCCTCCATTTTCTCAAAAATATATTCTTCTTTTAGTTCATTGTCTTCTTCTTGCATAACAACCATAGTATCTGTTTCAATAAGACCATCCAGTTTTAAGATTTCATCGTGGAATATCCTTAGATTTTCTGTAGATGAAACAAAAAGTTTAACTATTATACACTTCTGACCAGTTATCCTGTAGGCTTTTTTTACATATATGCCTTCTCTTGATAAATCCAATATACTCTGTATGCAAGAGTTGTAATCAAGAGTATGTATATTTACTAAAACAAAAGCTTCTATGCCAAATCCTAGTTTAGAATAATCTATATCAGCTGTGTATCCATTAATTATTCCATTTTTTTCAAGTTTATTAATTCTTTGATGAATTGCTGGTCTTGAATAACTAAGTTCATTAGCAAGAGATTGGTGAGTTTTTCTGCCATCAATTAATAATTTGTTTATTATTCTTAAACTCATCCGATCAAATTTCATAATATCACTTCTTTCAAATATTTTAACATATAGTAACTTATTTTTCAATATTTCGAATAAATACATCGAATAGTAACTATTTTTTTAATTTTTTATCATTTTTATATATTTTTATCTTATTAAATCTAAAAATTGATAAATTGATTACGCTTTTGTAATTTTATTAAATTAATTTAATAAAATTAATACTATCTGTAATTTATTTTTTATATACCTTTTATTAAGTAGCTTTAAACCAAAATTAATTTTATAATTTAATAATTGTAAAATTAAATTAAACAACTATATAAATACATTAAATTCTGAAACTTTTTATATAATAACTTGTCATAATTTTATAATTATTCAATAAATTAAAATATAAAATTTATTTTAGGCAAAAAAAAAGACCCTTAGGTCTTTTAATCTTTTGATGATACGGCAACTTCTTCTATAAGTCCACCATTAATTTTTATTATTGTATATATATACTTATCATCTTCTATCAGTTCATCTTCTTTTAAATCTCTAGCTTCATTTTCAAATAGATTAGAAACAAGTCCACCCAATGTGTGGAATCCCTTATCATCTATTTGCAAATTGTAAAGCATATTTATTTCTTCAATTTTTGATACTGCAGAAAATATTTTATTACTATCTTGATTTAAGTATTCTACAGTTGAACTTTTTAATAAAAACTTTCTTGTTATAAATAATATGGTTATAGCTATTACTCCTATTAATATATCTGTCATACTTTGTGATTGGATAAGTAGTTTTCTAGATATAACAAGTGTGATTAAATAAACAATTGTAGAATCTGTTTGTGTTACTAAAAGTAGTATAAACTCCATGGCTATAACTAGCATCATAATATGTGCTAACAAATCATTAAATAGCTTTATTGAGACCTCTTTTGATGATCCAAGTATATCTATATAATAATGTATTATATCTGGAATTGATATTAATATTGCTATTATAAGCATGATTGATATTAGGATTTCAAATAAATGTATTAATTTACTTAGGAATAGCAGGTACTTTTTTCTATTCATCTTCTTCTCCTTTATCCTTCCAAAGATCTTTTCATTTCCTTTCTCATTTTTGTAAGCACTATTTTTTCTATTCTAGATACTGTCATCTGAGATATATCAAGTTTTTCTGCTATTGATATCTGTGTGCTGTTATTGAAATATCTTTCGATTAATATTGTTTTTTCTACTTCATTAAGATTAGCCATAGATTTTTGTAGAAATTCTTTTAATTCAATTTTATCGAAGTATTTTTCTTCTACTCCTATTAAATCCCCTAGATTAATTTCTTTATCTTCTCCATTAAGATCATAAACAACATCTAATGATTGAGGTGAATATACTTTTGATGCTTCTAGAGTTTCTAGAATTTCTTCTGGACTTGTGTTTAAATATTCTGCTATTTCATTTACTGTCGGTGATTTTTGTTGGGTTTGAGATAAATGAATTCTTGCATTATTGATTTTTTTTGAAAGATCTTGAATTCTTCTTGGAACTCTAATTGTCCAACCCTTATCTCTGAAGTATTTTTTTATTTCACCTATTATAGTCGGAGTAGCAAAAGAAGAAAATTCATAACCTTTTGACAGATCGTATCTTTCAATTGCATATATTAAACCAATTGATGCTACTTGGTATATGTCATCATAGTCTATACCTCTTCCTGCATATTTTTTAGATAATATTTCTGCTATATATAGGTGCTCTTTTATTAAAATATCTCTTATTTCATTGTCTTTTGTCTCAGCATATTCTTTGAAGAGTTCTTTTCTTTCTTCCTTGCTAAGTTTTCTGTTTAAACTATGATATTGTTCTAAGTTCATTTTATCTTTCCTATAATTCTACTATTATTGATAATTTTTCATCTTCCAGACTACTTTTGTCTACCAAGCAATCAATAATTGTCAATGATAGTGATAGTTCGTCATCTTCGTCTATATCTTTTTTACAAATTTTTCCTATTTCAATTTCAAATTTGTCTTCATCAATGCAAAATTTCACATCAATTTCGTCTTCACATTTTAATTTTAAAGCAATGTTTAAACATTCAGAAAGTGCAATTTTAAAATCTTCTATTTTTTCTATATCAAAATCTAGATTTGTAAGCAGTCCAGATAAAAATAATCTTATTGAAGAAAAATATTTTGCATTTGATGGAATTTTTAGTTCTATAATCTCCATATTAATCCCTCATTTCAAAAATACTATCTAGTTTTGTTATAGAAAATAACTTCATAATATTCTTTTTAATATTTACTAGGGCTATTTTATGATCATTTTTTTCTATTTCATTCAATATATACATTAAAGCTCCTAAACCTGTTGAATCAATATATTCAAGTTCTTTTCCATCTATTAAAATATTCTTTTTATATTCATTATATTTATTTAATGTATCTTTTTTAAAATCTTCTGTTGTGTAAAGATCAAGTTCACCTTTTGGATATATAACAAGTT
Source organism: Peptoniphilus obesi ph1 (assembly GCF_000311865.1). Taxonomy (GTDB): domain Bacteria; phylum Bacillota; class Clostridia; order Tissierellales; family Peptoniphilaceae; genus Peptoniphilus_E; species Peptoniphilus_E obesi. Next base: position 767,353 of record NZ_HE978580.1, read on the forward strand.
CATCTTTATTTTCATAAGAAACTTCAAACATAGAATCCTCCTAGTCTCCAATATACTTAGCAATAGCTACTACTTTTGAATCTTTTATATTCATAAGTTTAACTCCTGATGTAGCTCTTCCCATTTTTGATATTTGATCAACTCTTATTCTTATTATGATTCCACCTGATGTAATAATCATAATGTCATCATCTTTATCTACTACCTTAGCTGCTACAAGATTGCCAGTTTTCTTATTTGGTCTGTAGGTAATTATTCCTGAACCGGCTCTTCCTTGGGTCCTATATTCTTCAAGTGCTGTTATTTTTCCAAATCCTCCTTCTGATATTACTAAGAAGTATTTATTATCTTCAGCTATATCACAGCCTACAAGCTCATCATCACTATCAAGTTTTATAGCTGTAACACCCATGGAATTTCTTCCTGTGCTTCTTACATCTTTTTCAGAGAACCTAATACTTTTACCTTTTTTAGTTGCAAGTATTAAATCTTCTTCTCCATTTGTAAGTCTTGATGATATTATTCTATCACCTTCTTTAAGTTTCATAGAAATAATACCATTTTTTCTTATATTTTTATAATCTTCAAAAGATGTTTTCTTAACTATTCCATTTTTAGTTGCCATCAATACATAAAGATTTGGATCAAAATCTTTTACATGTATAATTGATTCTATTTGCTCATCTGATGATAAGTTTAATAAATTAACAACCGCCATTCCCCTAGCTTGCCTTGAACTTTCTGGTATTTCATAAGCTTTTAGAGTGTAAACTTTTCCAAGATTTGTGAAAAATAATATTGAATCATGGCTTGATGTTACAAATAAATCACATACAAAGTCCCCATCTTTTGTTGACAAGGCTTGAATTCCTCTTCCACCTCTTTTTTGAGGTTTATATGTTCCTTCTGGCATTCTTTTTATATAACCTGATTTTGTAAGTGTTACTACAACATCTTCTTCTTTTATTACATCTTCTATATCTATTTCTGATTCAGATGGTCTTATAACAGTTCTTCTTAAATCTGAATACTTATCTTTTATTTCATTTAGTTCATCTTTAATTATGCTCATAAGTAGACCATGATCTTCTAATATACTTCTAAGATATTTTATTGTTTCTTCTAGTTCTTTAAATTCATCTTCTAGTTTTTCTCTTTCCAAACCAGTTAATCTTTTAATTCTCATATCAAGAATTGCTTGGCCTTGGATATCTGTTAAACCAAATTCTTCAGTAAATTTTTGTTTTGCATCTTTATCATCTTGAGATGATCTTACAATTTTAATTATTCTGTCTATATTATCAATTGCAACTAAAAGACCTTCAACTATATGAGCTCTTTTTTCTGATTTATCAAGATCAAATTTTGTTCTTCTTGTTACTACTTCTATTTGATGATCAACATAGTGAGATATTAATTTTTTAAGGCTTAATACTTTCGGAACACCATTAACTAGTGCAAGATTTATTACACCAAATGTTATTTGCATTTGAGTTTCTTTATATAATTTATTTAAAACTATATTAGCATGTGCATCTTTTTTTAAATCAATTACAATTCTAATTCCTTTTCTTGTTGATTCATCTCTAATTGAACTTATTCCATCAATTACCTTATCTCTAACAAGTTGAGCAATTTTTATAACCAAGTTTGATTTATTTACTTGGTAAGGAATTTCTTTTATTATTATTCTTTGTCTTTTCTTAAATTCTTCAATTTCTGCAACTGCTCTTATTTGGATTTTACCCCTGCCTGTTTCATAGGCTTTTTTTATTCCTTGCTTGCCCATTATATATGCGCCTGTTGGAAAATCTGGTCCTTTTATATATTGCATCAATTCTTCAGTGCTTATATCTTCGTTGTCTATGTAGGCATTTACTCCTTCAATTACCTCTTTTAAATTGTGAGGAGGCATATTTGTTGCCATACCTACTGCAATACCAGCAGATCCATTTACAAGTAAATTTGGAAATCTTGAAGGTAGTACTGTTGGTTCAAAATCTTCTTCATCAAAGTTTGGAACCATATCAACGGTATCTTTATTTATATCCCTTAACATTTCAAGACATAGTCTTGTCATCTTAAGCTCTGTATAACGCATGGCTGCTGCTCCATAGCCATCAATATTACCAAAGTTACCTTGACCATCAACAAGAGGATATCTTGTATTAAATGGTTGAGCAAGCCTTACTGTAGCATCATATATTGAGGAGTCACCATGAGGGTGAAATTTACTCATTACATCTCCTACAAGTCTTGCAGATTTTCTATAAGGTCCTCCTGGGTTAAGTCCTACAACCTGCATACCATATATTATTCTTCTATGTACAGGTTTTAGACCATCTCGTACATCTGGAAGTGCACGAGATACAATTACACTCATGGAATAATCAAGATAAGAATCTCTCATCTTTTTGGAAAGATTTACATTTACTATTCCACTGTTATTAAATTCGTCCATATCTTCCTCCTATGCATCTATATAATCTACATATAAAGCATTTTCTTGAATGAATTCTCTTCTTGGTTCAACTTCTGAACCCATAAGCATAGAGAAAGTTTCATCAGCATATACTAAGTCTTCTATTTCTATTTTTAAAAGAATTCTGTGGTCCGGATTCATTGTTGTCTCCCAAAGTTCTTCTGGGTTCATTTCACCAAGACCCTTGTATCTTTTAATTTCATATTTTGAATCTTTTTTAAGTTCTTTAAGAGCCAATTTTAATTCTTTGTCATCATAACAATATCTAACAACTTTATTTCTTTGAATTATTCCATAAAGTGGTGGCTTTGCAACATACACATGTCCTTTTTCTATTAACTCTCTCATATATCTAAATAAGAAGGTTAATAATAATGTCATTATATGGGCCCCATCTATATCGGCATCTGTCATGATAATTATTTTATTATATCTCAATTTTTCTATATCAAACTCTTCGCCTATACCTGCTCCAAAAGCTGTTATCATAGCTTTTATTTCATTTGAATTAAGCATTTTATCAAGTCTTGCTTTTTCAACATTCATTATCTTACCTCTTAGAGGAAGTATAGCTTGAAAAACAGAATCTCTTGCATCTATTGCAGATCCACCTGCTGAGTCACCTTCTACTAAGAAGATTTCTGTTGTTTCATTATCTTTATTTTGACAATCTGCAAGTTTTCCAGGAAGTGCTGTTGAATCTAAAACATTTCTTTTTCTTGATAAGTCTCTTGCCTTCCTTGCTGCTTCTCTTGCGCGCCTTGCAGATAAGGCTTTGTTAAGTATAATTTTTCCAATTTTTGGATTTTCTTCTAGGAAACTTTCTAGATGTTCAGTTATTACAGAATCAACAACTCCTCTAGTTTCTGAATTTCCAAGTTTTGCTTTTGTTTGTCCTTCAAATTGAGGATTTGGAAGTTTTACAGAAATTACAGCAGTAAGTCCCTCTCTTACATCATCTCCAGAAAGATTTTCTTCTTTTTCTTTTATTATATTATACTTTCTTCCATAATCATTGATTGTCCTTGTTAAAGAGCTTCTAAATCCTGAAAGATGAGTACCACCTTCTTCAGTATTTATATTATTTGCAAAAGTAAGAACTGTTTCTGAATAAGAATCAGTATATTGTAAAGCAACTTCAACTTTTGTATTTTCTTTAAATACATCTATATAAACAATTTCATCATGAATTGGTTTTTTCTTTTTATTTATAAATTCAACAAAAGACTTAATTCCACCTTCATAGTAGTAGACTTCTCTTTTGTCATGTCTTTCGTCTATAAATTCAATTTTTATACCCTTATTCAAAAATGCCATTTCTCTAAATCTTTTTGATAGAGTTTCAAAATTAAATTCAGTTGTTTCAAATATTTCAGCATCTGGTTTAAAATAAATTTTTGTACCAGTTTCAACTTTTTCTAAATCTCCAAGAACTTTAAGATCTGATATTGCCTTTCCTCTTGAAAATTCTTGTTCATAAATTTTTCCGTTTCTTTTTATAGTAGCTACAAGATGTTCTGAAAGAGCATTTACAACTGACACCCCAACTCCGTGCAAACCACCTGATACAGAGTAGGCTTTGTTATTAAATTTACCACCTGCATGCAGTATTGTAAGTACAGTTTCAACTGTGCTTTTCTTTGTCTTAGGATGTATTTCAACTGGTATACCTGATCCATTATCAGTTACACTTACCGAACCATCCTTATAAATTTTTACTATAATATGGTCACATATTCCAGCAAGAGCCTCATCAATAGAGTTATCCATAACTTCATAAACCAAATGATGAAGTCCTCTTTCTCCTGTGGAACCAATATACATTCCGGGTCTTTTTCTTACAGGATCAAGACCTGTTAATACTTGAATATCCTCAGCACCATAGTGTCTGTCATTATTCTTAGTCATTATATTCTCCTAATCTATACTTATAATCCTATTTTCTTTTACCTCATAAAAGTCTCCATCTAAAAGATTGGAACTTTCTAGGTCATAGTCTGTAGAGCTTATAAATGTTTGAATATCACCTATACTTTTGATTAAGTAAGACGACCTATTTTTATCAAGTTCTGAAAAAACATCATCTAATAAAAGTATGGGTTCACTTTTTTTATTTTCTTTAATTAAATCTATCTCTGCTAATTTCAAAGATAGGATAATTGTCCTTATTTCACCTTGAGAAGCATACAATTTTGATGAAAGATTATTTATTTTAAAATCTATATCATCCCTATGAATCCCAATTGTAGTATATTTTTTTGATATATCGTCCTCATAAGCATCATCTAATTTCTTTAAAAATAACCTAGATAAATCAAGGTCTAATTTTGAAATTGGTATTGTACTTAAATAGGTTATTTTAAATTTATCTCCACCTGAAATTCTATAAAAATGATTTATACAGTATTTTTCAAGTTTTCTCAAAGTGCTAATTCTTTTTTTTAATATTTTCGATCCATATTCTGCCAATTGATAGTTGTATACTTCAAGAAGATCTTTGCTTAAATTTTGTTTTAGTAATTTATTTCTTTGAAATATTATTTTTCTATATACAGATAAATTATATTCATAAACTGGATCAATAATTGAAATTAAATCATCTATATATCTTCTTCTGTAGTTTGGATATTGTTTTACTAAATTAATATCTGCAGGAGAAAAAATCACACAGGATAGGTCTTTTTTGTAATTTCTTAAAGTTTTTTCTTCAGAATTTATCTTATATATATTCTTATCAAACCTATTAATTTGAATTTCAAGATTATCCTCATATGAAAAATTTTCTATTTTAGCAAAAAGTTCTGATTTATTTTTATCTATCATTATATTATCTGTATCTTTAGTGTTTCTAAATGATTTTCCATTTAATAGTGTATAGATTGAGTCTAGAAAATTAGTTTTTCCTGCTGCATTTTTTCCAAAAAATAAATTTAGATTGCTTTTTACTTCAAAATTTAAATTTTCATAATTTCTGAAATTAATAAGTTTTAAATCCAGTATTTTCATAACTAGTAGATATACTCTTTACCGTCTATTGTGATCCTATCTCCTTTTGAGAGTTTTTTTCCCCTTCTTGTTTCAATTTCTCCATTTAATTTTACCTGGCCTGATTGGATCAACATTTTTGCTTCTCCACCACTTTGACAAATATTTTCTAATTTTAAGAAATCTCCTAATTTAATTGTATCTTCTTTCATAAAATCACCTAATTAGCTAGTCTTACAGGAAGAACTAGGTATATATAGTCCTTATCATCTTCTTCTTTTATTATGCAAGGATTAACTGAATCTGTAAAATTAAGCTCAATTTTTTCACTTGTCATATTTCTTATACCTTCAAGTAGATATTTTGAGTTAAAAGCAATTTTTAAATCATGATCATTATTTTCAGATTCAACATTTTCTTCAACTGATCCAATTTCAGAATTTGATGATATAAGAATACTATTTTCACAAACTTCTAGCTTTATAAGATTTGCTCTTTCTTCTTTTGCTAAAAGTGAAGCTCTTTCAAGTGCATTTTGAAATTCTTCTCTATTTGTATTACAAATAAAGCTATGGTCATTTCTGATTAATCCTTCATAGTTAAAGAATTCACCGCTTATTCTTGTTGAATAAACTTCTGTATTTTTTAGTACAAATTTTATTTGATTGTCATTAACAACTATTTCAACAAATTCTTCATCTTCTATAATTTTTACAATTTCATTTAGGGCTCTTGCTGGTATAATTGCTGATATTTCTTTATCTGTTTCATTTTTTATACTTTTAAGTGCCATCCTGAATCCATCAAGTGCTACAAAACTAATTGATCCTGATTCAACATTCATAAATACACCTGTGAAATTTTTTCTTGTTTCGTCTAAAGAAACTGCAAATGAAGTTTTTCTTATAGCATCTATAAAGCTTTCAGAATTGATTTTTATAGATGATTCATCATCTATATCAGGTAAATTAGGAAATTCATTTGCATTTTGTACTTGAATATTAAAATTAGATCTTTCTGCTTTTATATTCATATTGTAGTTTTGAACGCTGATATCTAATGTATCATCTGTTAATTTTCTAATTATTTCTCCAAATAGTCTTGCATTTACTACGCAAGAACCTTCTTCATTTATTATTGTAGAAAGATTTGTTTTTATAGATAGTTTTTCATCGGAAGAAATAAGTGTTAACATATTATCTTTTGCTATTAACAATATTCCTTCAAGTATTTGCATGGTTGTTCTTGTTGAAATAGCTTTTTGAACTATAGAAATATGTTTAGCTAAATCTTTTCTATTTATTTTTAATTTCATTTTTTCCTCCCTATATATAGTTTAGATAGATTAATAATAGTAGTAAGGACTGTGAATTTGTAGATAAGTTGTCTAAATATTCAAATATAGTATTTATTTTAAATAACATATTGTGGATAACTTTTATATTTATTAAAACTTATAAACATTAATTTTCTATTTCCTTAATAATATTATTGATTTTTATCTTTAAAGAAGTATGTTTTTTCATTTCTTCTATTACTTTTTTCTCAGCATGTAAAACTGTTGTATGGTCTCTGCCACCAAACTCATTACCTACTTGAGGAAGCGATAGACCTATTAGTTGTCTTGTTATATACATGGCAACTTGTCTAGCAAAGGCTATATTTTTTGTTCTTTTTCTAGAGTCCATTTCGCTAATGCTGATATTGTAATGCTTACAGACTACTTCCTTTATTGTTTCTACATCAATAGGTTTTTCTTCTTCTTTTTTACTATATATGTCTTTTAATATAATAGCTGCATTTTCAGCTGTCATAGGATTGGATGTAAGTTTTGAATACGCCATTATTCTAGATAAAGAGCCTTCTAGTTCTCTTATATTAGATTTTACATTTTCAGCTATATAATTTATAACATCATCGCTTACATTGTATCCCTCAGAATCAGCTTTTGACCTAAGTATAGCTATTCTGGTTTCAAGATCTGGAGCTGATATATCTACTACAAGCCCCCAGGCAAATCTTGATATTAGTCTTTCCTCAAGTGATTTTATTTCTTGAGGAGGTTTATCAGATGTCAGTACAATCTGTTTATTTTGACCATGAAGTTCATTAAAAGTATGAAAAAATTCTTCCATAGTTCTGTCTTTATCTGCAATAAATTGAATATCGTCTATTAAGAGTAAATCAACTTTCCTATATTTATTTCTAAATTTTTCATTTTGATTTGTTTTAATAGAATTAATTAGTTCATTTGTAAATTGCTCACTAGTTACATATAAAATTTTCTTTTCTTCATCTAAGTTATGGACATAGTGACCTACTGCTTGCATTAAATGCGTCTTTCCTAGTCCAACACCTCCATATATAAATAATGGATTTGAATGAGCCTCAGATGGATCTTCATTATTTTCAGCAACAGAAAGAGCTGCTGCATGAGCAAATTCATTACTTTTGCCAACAACAAAATTTTCAAATGTATATTTTGGATTTAGCCTTGTTTTTGGTCTATATTCAGGCTTTTGTACGTTTGGAGTGATTTCATCTTCAGTTAATATTACTACTTCGAAATCTTCATTCATTACTTGCTTAATACATTTTTTAATTATTCTTAGTTGAGATGGATTGTTAGTGAGTCTTGCTTTAATAAAGTCTATTGGAACGGTTACATAAAAAATATTTTTTTCATAATTTATTTCTTTTAACTTCATATCTTTAAACCAGGTGTCAAAAGAAACAGAGGTTATGGATTGCATCTGAATTTTTTGCATAATTTCTTTCCAAATATCATTTAATTCTCGATCCATAAATTCCTCCTATTTATTAACAAGAATAAATTGTTAATAAAATTCTATGTATAAATATATTAACAATATTTAATAACAAGTGGATAAGTTTTTAATTAATATAAATATTGTGGATAACTAATAGATATAAATAACTATTTAACAATAATTTTTATAAAAATATAAAACTATACACAAATTATTAACATAATGTGGATAATTTTATTTATTAACATTTTATATTTTTATTCACAAGTTCTTTTAATAATACAAGTACATTTTAACAAATAAATAATAACTTATCAACAAGCTCAAATGTGTTAATATAAATATATATAGCTATTTTTTTATAAATCTTAAATAAATAAATTATTTATATAAATATTTCTTAAAATTTCAAAATTCTTGACTTTTAGCCGATATTTCAATATAATTTGCTAGATAACTAATGAAAGTAGGTGAAAAAAATGAAAAGAACTTATCAACCTAAAAATAGACAAAGAAAAAGAGAACATGGTTTTAGAGCTAGAATGAGAACTAAATCTGGAAGAGCTGTATTAAAAAGAAGAAGAGCTAAAGGAAGAAAGATTCTTTCTGCTTAATAATTATAATGAGGGATTGTTATTTAAAGAAAAACATTGATTTTCAAAGAGTATACAAAAAAAGAAATATAACTGGAAATAGAAATATTACTGCTTTTTATAAAAAAAATAATTTAGATAATAAAAGACTTGGCTTTACTATAACTAAAAAAGTTGGTAATGCTGTTACTAGAAATAGGCTAAAAAGACAATTTAAAGATATATATTATAATAATTTTAATTTATTAAAAGATGGATATGATTATGTCTTTGTTATAAAAAAATCCTGCCTTGATCTTTCATACAAGGAACTTGAAGCTAGTTTTGGACATATTTGCCGAAAATTAAATAAGGTGATTAAGTGAGAAAAATAGCTATATTATTAATTAATTTTTATCAAAAAGTAATATCTAGATATATTTTTGTAGGAGCTCATTGTAGGTTTTATCCTACATGCTCTGAGTATGCCAAAGAAGCTTATGAAAAATATAATTTTTTTAAAGCAACATTCTTAACTATCAAAAGAATCTTAAAATGTCATCCTTTTCACAAGGGTGGATACGATCCTCTAAAATAAGGAGGCATATATTGCTAAGTGGAATTAGTAAGCTTTTGGGATCTTTTTTAAAATTTATTTATGATTTTATGGTACAAGCATTCCCAAATGAACCTGAAAGTATTTCCTTTTTTGCACTCTCAATAATTATTGCTACTGTAATCATTAGAGTTGCGGTTTTACCTGTAAATATTTCTATGATGAAAAATCAAAAGAAAATGGCTGAACTGCAACCTGAAATCGAAAAGTTACAAAGAAAGTATAAAAATGATCCTCAAACCTTAGCTGTTAAGCAACAAAAGCTTTATAAGGAAGCAAATTATAATATTTTTGCTGGTTGCTTACCTATGATTATACAAATGGTTGTATTGATTGCTTTTTATAGGGTCTTTTTAGAACCTGCAAAGTATGCTTTTACTGACAAGGCATTTTTTGAAAGTATAAATAAAAACTTTTTTTATTTAAAAAATCTTGAATTTAAAGATACTACAATGATTCTTCCAGCAATGGCTGGTATCACTACATTTATTACATCATATCTTAGCTCAAAGAATCCTGCTAACCAAGGAAACCAACAAGCAAATTCTATGATGAAATCTATGACAATAATGATGCCACTTCTTATATTCTGGATGAGTAGAAATTTTCAAGCAGGTCTTGCTTTATACTGGGTTGTAGGAAACATTGTTTCAATAATTCAACAATTGATTACTAATGCAATTATTGCTAAGGATGTATCGGAGGAAGTAAAATGAGTTATGTAATCAAAAGAGCAAAAACTGTAGATGAAGCTGTAAGAGAGGCTCTAAAAGAATTAAATTTAGAAAAAGACCAGGTAAAGATTGAGGTTATAGAAGAACCTTCAAAAGGTTTTTTAGGACTAATCGGTTCTAAAGAAGCAACTGTTAAAGTTTCTAAAAAAGAAGATACTTCAGAAATTTTAAGACAAATTCTAGATGATTCTTATACAGAGAAGAGCCAAGAAATTCCTGTAAGGGAAACAGAATTAGAAAATAAAGAAAATTATATAGATAATACTAGCGAAAGTGTAGAATTTTTCGAAGAAAAAATTGAAATTGAAGAAGAAATTATAGAAGAAAGTTCTAACAAAAATTCAGAAGAAATAGACCAAAGAATTGATGAAATTATTCACGAATTTCTAGGAAAAATCCTTGATGAACTTGATATAGAATATGATTTGGTTATTGAAAAAGTTGAAAATCAAATCAACATAGAAATCAAGGGCGATGAAAAGAAACTTGGCATTGTTATAGGAAAAAGAGGAGTAACTCTTGATTCTATTCAATATATTTTGAGTTTACTTATAAATAAAGTTTCTGATTCATATATAAGAGTTCTTCTTGATTCTTCTAATTATAGACAAAGAAGAAGAGAAACACTTAAAGAGTTAGCTGAAAAAATGGCTGCTAAAGTTCTTTCTACAAACAGATCTATAAGACTTGAGCCAATGAGTGCTCTTGATAGAAAAATAATACACGAAGCTTTACAAGACTATAAAGGAGTAATAACCCATTCTGAGGGTAGAGATCCTTATAGAAAAGTTGTAATCCAAAAGGAAAGAAAATATTAAAATTTATCAAAAGGACTATCTAAAATAGATAGTCTTTTTTTTATTTGTGAATATATATTATAATGATAATTAGCAGCTTATAGTAATTATAAAATTACAAGGAGGGAAAAATGACTCCAAAAAAAGATGTAGAAGATCAGTTGGATCAATTTTTAGAAAGTGAACAATTTTATAAAATAAAAAATATAGCTGGAAATCTTGTAAAATTATCCGTAGATAAGCTTGATAATTTTGTAGAAGGAATGAAAGAAAAAAGACAAAAAAAATTACCAGTTATAAAGAATGAAAATATAGTTACTAGTAATAAAAAAGATTTAGCATATTATAAATTTTTATCTACAATATTCACTATATTTATTTGGTTAAATGTATTTATTGCTTTGTTAACTTTAGCAGGATTTTTAATATCCCAAGAGATAGAAGCTTTAAAAGTAGTATTATTCTTTTTCTTGCCTATTATTTTATTATTTTATTTTGGAAACACTTACAGCAAAAAAAAGTCAAAGCAACTAATAAGATATAAAAAATATTTAAATGCTTTTGGAAATGCATCTGTTGCGACTCTTGAAAACTTGGCGATATCGGCAAATACCGATAAAGATACAGCCTTAAAAGATTTACAACATTTCATAAATAATAACTATCTTAAGGAAGCAAGACTTGTGGAAAATAATCAAATTTTAATATTAGATAATAAAAGTTATGTAGACTATAAAAATTATCTTAAAATTTCTGATTTAAATGAAGCTAGTGATAAAGATTCAAATTACATTACAAAGCTTATTTATTACAAGCAAAATTTAAAAAGCCCAATGAAAGACTATGCAAGTGAGCTTTTAGAGATAATATCTAAATTTAAATCAAATGTGGATAAAGATCTAAATAAGTCATCATATGAAAAATTTAGGTCTTATTATATACCAGAAACTATAAATTTATTTGACCAATACAGTAAAATAGAAAATTCTAAGATAAAAACTAATGATGAAATCGAAGTAAAAAAAGAAATCGAAGCTTCATTAAAGGATATAATATCTGGTTTAAAAAAATTACTTGAGGCTACTTTTGAGATGAATTATATAAATATTAAGTCTGATATATCTGTTTTAAAATCAATGCTTAAAAATGATGGATATATAGACGAAGATTTTAATTAGGAGAGTATTATTAAATGGATAAAGATATAAAATTAACTCTTGGAAATGAAAATAATGAAGAAGTAAAAAATCTTAATTTGCTAGAAAATTATCAAATTGAAGAAAAAGAAGAGATTAATGAAGAAATTGAATTATCAGAAGAAGAAAGAAAACAAATAGAAGATTTTTCTAAAAAAATAAACTTAAATGATTCTTCAAATGTTCTTGAATATGGTTCGGCAGCTCAAAAAAAGATAGCAAACTTTTCTGAAAGCACTTTAAACAAGGTAAGAAGTAAAGATATTGGAGAAGCTGGTGAGCTTTTAAACAATGTTTTATTGAGTCTAAAAAATTTTGATGTATCTGAAAAAGATAAGGGTTTGTTTTCATTTTTTAAGAAAAGTTCCAACAAGATAAACAGTCTTATGGCAAAATATAATAAGGTTGAAGACAGCATAGAAGAAGTAAAAGACCAGCTGATCAGCCACCAACTAAGGCTTATGAAAGATATATCAACTCTTGATTATATGTATGATTTAAATAGAGATTATTATAAAGAATTAATAATGTATATAAAGGCTGGCGAGTTGAAATTAAAAGAAGCAAGAGAAGTTGAACTTGTAAAATTAAAAGCAGATTTTGAAAAAAGCAAAAATCCAGTCGATGCACAAAAAGTTAATGATTATACAAATATGATAAATAGGTTTGAGAAAAAACTTCATGATCTAGAAATCACAAGAACTATCGCCCTACAAATGGCACCACAAATTAGGATGGTCCAAGCTTCTAATACTTTGATGGTTCAAAAGATTCAATCGACAATAGTTCATACTATACCTCTTTGGAAATCACAAATGGTTTTAGCTCTTGGCTCAGAACATTCGCTTGAAGCAGCTAGGGTGCAAAAAGAGGTTAGCGATTATACAAATGAACTTTTAAAGAAAAATGCTGATACTATAAAGCAAGCTACGATTGAAACGGCCAAGGAATCTGAAAGAGCAATAGTTGATATAGAAACTATAAAATACACTAATCAAGCTTTAATAGATGCCCTTACAGAGGTCAGAAATATACAAATCGAAGGAAGTAAAAGAAGAGAAGAAGCAAGTAATGAGCTTTTAAAAATAGAAAAAAATTTAAAGAATTCATTAATGGGCTAATGGCTTAATATTAATAAAGCATCTAAGTTTGAAATTAGGTGCTTTTTAGTTTATTTTCTTTTATTTATGCTTAAATTGGTATATCATAGTAGATTAGGAAAAAGGTGAAAAAATGTATGATAATGAAACTATAGCAGCTATTTCAACTGCTAATGGAGAAGCAGGTATAGGAATAGTCCGTATTAGTGGGGACGATTCTGTAAAAATTGCAGATAAAATTTTTAAATCTGTTTCTAAAAAAAGTTTATTTGATATAGAAAATAGAAAAATGGCTTATGGACACATTTATGATGGAGACAAATTAGTTGATGAAGTATTAATAGTAAAAATGCTTGCTCCACATACTTATACCAGAGAAGATGTTGTTGAAATATATTGCCACGGCGGAATTATTTCTGTAAGAAAAATCTTAAATCTTTTACTAGATAAGGGGGCTATTCTTGCAGAAAGAGGAGAATTTACAAAAAGAGCCTTTTTAAATGGAAGGTTAGACCTTACTCAGGCTGAGGCTGTAATAGATATAATAAAATCAAAATCAGACCTATCTTATGATATGAGTATAAAACAGTTAGAAGGTTCTTTAAAAGGAAAATTAGATGAGGTTAAAGAAAATTTAATCTCTATAAGTTCTCTAATAGTTGCAAACATTGATTTTCCTGAAGATGAAATAGAAGAAGCAACCTTTGATAAGCTCAGATCTTACACAGAAGATGCTTTAGAAATAGTAGAAAAATTGCTTGAAAATTCCAATAGAGGAATGCTACTTCGTGATGGAATAAATACTATAATTTTAGGAAAACCAAATGTTGGAAAATCAACACTTTTAAACAAACTTTTAAGGTTTGATAAAGCAATAGTAACAGATGTTGCAGGAACAACAAGGGATATAATTAGTGATTATATAAATCTAGACGGCATCTTGCTTAAATTAACAGATACTGCAGGCATAAGAGATACTAAAGATTTAGTTGAAAAGATAGGCGTAGACAGAGCAAAATCTGAAATTGATAGTGCAGATCTTATAATTGCAATTTTTGATGGATCTAGAAAAATTGATCAAGATGATTATGAAATTATTGATCTTATAAAAAACAAAAAATCAATTATTATATTTAATAAAGATGACTTAGACCAGGCTGTGAGCGAGGAAGAAATAGAAAAACTTATAGATGGAAAAGATTATTTAAGAACTTCCATGCAGGATGCTCAAGATATATCAAAAATAGAAAGTATTATTAAAGATATGTTTTTTGAGGGAGAAATATCAACTACAAGCGATGTATATGTTAACAATGTAAGACATATAAGAGCCTTGGAAACAACAAAAAAAGCTTTATTAGATGTTATAGAAGATATAAACAATGAAATGTTTTTAGACTTAATGGAAGTTAATGTTAATAATGCCTTAATGTCTCTTGGAGAAATAACAGGAGAAACAAATACAGAAGACATTTTAGACAGAGTATTTAGTGAATTTTGTATAGGAAAGTAGGAATTTTTTTGGAAGTAAAAAGATATATACAAGGAGACTATGATGTTGTAGTTGTAGGAGCGGGCCATGCTGGAAGTGAAGCTGCTCTTGCTAGTGCTAGAATGGGTTTAAAAACTGCCCTATTATGCATAAATTTAGATTCAATATCAGCAATGAGTTGTAATCCTAATATTGGTGGCACTGGAAAAGGCCATTTAGTTAGAGAAATTGATGCTCTTGGCGGAGAAATGGCAAAAGTTATAGACCAAACCTTTATTCAATCTAGGATGTTAAATACATCAAAGGGTCCAGCTGTCCATTCACTTAGAGTGCAAGCAGATAAAAGAAAATATCATGAAGTAATGAAGAGAGTTTTGGAAAATCAAGAAAATCTCTACTTGCATGAAGCAGAAGCTACAGACATGATTGTTGAAGATAATAAAATTAAAGCAGTTGTTACTCAAACAGGAGCTATCTACAATACAAAAGCCTTGGTATTAGCAACAGGAACTTATTTAAGAGGAAGAATTTATATTGGAGAATTAAATTATTCTTCTGGACCACAAGGATTTAGACCAGCAAATACTCTTTCATCTTCTCTAGAAAATGAAGGTTTTAGTTTGATGAGATTAAAGACAGGAACGCCTGCTAGGGTTTTAAAGTCTTCTATAAATTATGAAGGAATGGAAGTTCAAAAGGGTGATCCTGAAGTTATACCATTTTCATTTGAAAATATAGATAAGGATTTAAATAAAGACCAAGAAGATTGCTATCTAACATACACGACACAAGAGTGTCATCAAATAATTAGGGATAATTTAAATAGGTCTGCCTTATATCTTGGAGACATAGAAGGAGTGGGACCAAGATACTGCCCTTCTATAGAAGATAAGGTTGTTAGGTTTAGTGATAAAAATTCTCACCAAGTTTTCATTGAACCAGAAGGCTTAACTACTGATGAAATGTATATACAAGGAGTTAGCTCATCTCTTCCAGAAGAAATTCAAGCAAAATTCTACAAACATATAGAAGGTTTAGAAAATGCAAAAATTTTAAGGCCAGCCTATGCAATAGAATATGATGCAATCGATGCAACATCTTTAAAAATAAATCTTGAACACATGACAATTAGCGGATTATTTTTTGCAGGACAAATAAATGGATCTTCCGGATATGAAGAAGCTGCCGCGCAAGGAATTGTTGCTGGAATAAATGCAGCTTTAAAAGTTCAAAATAAAGAAGCTTTAGTTTTAAAAAGATCAGAAGCCTACATTGGAGTATTAATAGATGATTTAGTAACAAAAGGAACAAAAGAACCTTACAGGATGATGACATCAAGAGCTGAATACAGGCTAACTTTAAGACAAGACAATGCTGATTTAAGGCTAACAGATATAGGAAGAAAAGTAGGTCTTGTTGATGACAAAAGATATGAAGCTTATTTATATAGAAAAGAAAATATAGAA
Organism: Peptoniphilus obesi ph1; assembly: GCF_000311865.1. Lineage (GTDB taxonomy): Bacteria > Bacillota > Clostridia > Tissierellales > Peptoniphilaceae > Peptoniphilus_E > Peptoniphilus_E obesi. The sequence continues at coordinate 783,564 of NZ_HE978580.1, forward strand.
AAAGAATTAAAAAGATTAGAAAAGGTTAAAGTTAATCCTAGTGAAGAAAATAATAAATTAATTGAAGAATTAGGATCAACTAAAATAAATAAGACCCTATCTTTAAAGGAATTAATTAGAAGGCCAGAACTCAATTATGAAAAAGTTAAACAATTCGATCCAGAAAGAAAAGAATTAAGAAAAGATATAATTGATACGGTTGAGATTGAAATAAAATATGAAGGATATATTAAAAAACAACAAATACAGATAAATCAATTTAAAAAACTTGAAAATAAAAAATTAGATCCACACATGGATTATTCTCATATAGATGGACTAAGACTTGAAGCTAGAGAAAAGCTAGCAGAAATCAAACCTGAATCTTTAGGTCAAGCATCGAGAATCACAGGTGTTTCACCTGCTGATATAAATGTACTTTTAATATACCTGGAACAACAAAGGAGAAAGAATGAGCCTGAAAGAACAAATTGAGGAATTTGGACTAGACTCCTCATGTTACGAAAAGCTAGAAAGATATAAAGAAATATTATTAGACTATAATGAAAAAGTAAATCTTACATCTATAACAGATAGTGATGAAGTAAATATAAAACATTTTTTAGATTCACTTTCACTTTTTAAAACAAATTATTTAATTGGTAATAAAAAAATAATAGATATAGGAAGTGGAGCAGGATTTCCTGGCATGGTCATAAAAATATATAATCCAGATTTAAAATTAAGCCTAGTGGATTCTTTAAATAAGAGAATTAAATTTCTAGATAAAGTTAAAGAAGAATTAGACTTAGAAGGTATAGAAAATTTACATGCTAGGGCTGAAGAATTAGCAAGAAATAAAGATTACAGAGAAAACTTTGATATAGCAACATCAAGAGCAGTTGCTAATTTAGCAACCCTTTGTGAATATTGTCTGCCTTTTGTAAAAGTTGGTGGATATTTTATAGCCATGAAAGGACCAGGCTACAAAGAAGAATTAGAAGAAGCTAAATCTGCAATAGAAATTTTAGGATCAAGCTTAAAAGAAGTAATTGAAATTAAACTACCAGACGATATAGAGCATTATTTATTAATAATAAAAAAAGAAAGAACAATGAGCTCTAAATATCCAAGGACTGGTGGAAAACCAAGAAGTAAACCTTTATAAATAATGAATTTAGAGAATAAATGCTCCACGTGGAGCATTTATTTTTTTGCATTAATATATATTAATTAGTATAATATTAATGTCAAATGCTCCACGTAGAGCATTCTTATTGTATGTTTTATTTTTGTTTGGAGGAAAGCATGGGAAAAATCATTAGTGTATTTAATCAAAAGGGTGGAGTTGGGAAAACCACAACAGTTGTAAATCTATCAGCAGCGCTTTCTAAGAAAAAGCAAAAAATACTAGTAGTTGACTTAGATCCTCAAGCCAACACCACTTCAGCCATATTTGAGGATAAAGAAAAAAATATTTATGACCTTCTTATCAATGATGAAGTTTTATTTTATCCTACAAGAAATAAAAATATAGATATAATACCATCTTCAAATGAACTTGCCGGTGCAGAAATAGAGTTGTCAACTCGTGATAATTGGCAGTACTTATTAAAGAATATTCTCGACCAAATAAAAGAAAATTATGATTATATAATAATTGATGCTCCACCATCTTTAGGAGTTCTATCTATGATAGCTTTAACCAGCTCAGATAGTATCATAATTCCAGTTCAATCTGAGTACTATGCCCTAGAAGGCGTAGGACAATTAATGAATACTATCACTATGGTTAAAGACAATTTCAATCCAAATTTAAAAATAGAAGGAGTTTTACTCTGCATGTATGATGCGAGAACAAAGCTATCTTCAAATGTGAAAAAAGAAGTTGTGGAATTCTTTGGAGATTTAGTTTATCAAACAGATATTCCTAGAAATATCAGATTAGCAGAAGCACCAAGTTTTGGAATGGATATATTTGAATATGATAAATTTTCAAGAGGAGCAAGAGCTTATAGTAAGCTTGCAAAAGAGTTTTTAAGTAGGAATAGGTGAACTTATGAAAAAGACGACAGGACTAGGTAGAGGAATAAATAACTTTATAAAAGATTCAAGTGCTGTTGAGAAATTATTAAAACAAGAAGATAATAGCAATTTAGAAGATCTTAATATAGAAGATATTAATCCAAATGAAGAGCAAGCTAGAAAGCACTTTGATGAGCAAGCAATTAAAGAACTTGCAGAGTCTATTAAAGAGCACGGACTTATACAACCTATAATTGTAAGAAAAGATGGAGATAAATATACAATTATAGCTGGAGAAAGAAGGTATCGTGCGGCCAAAAGCATAAATTTAAAAACAATACCAGCTATTATAAAAGATATAAGCGAAGAAAATGCTGATAAGATATCTTTAATAGAAAATATACAAAGACAAGATTTAAATTCAATCGAAGAGGCTCAAGGTTATAAGAGAGTTCTTGACTTATATGATATGACTCAGGAAGAACTATCTAAAACAATTGGAAAAAGTAGGCAATATATAGGAAATACTATAAGACTTTTAAAATTAGATGAAAGGGTTATAGAATATATGGAAAAAGGCCTGCTCACAACATCTCATGGTAAACTTCTTCTCTCTATAAAAAATAAAGATGAGCAATATAAGCAAGCAAAAAAAATTGTCGAATCCGGAAAAACAGTTAAACAAACAAGGGCCAGCTTTGATAATAAAAAGAAAGACAAAAAAGAAGGCAATATATTTATGGACAGGGCCATGAGGGATTTATCAGATGCTCTTGGAACAAAAGTAGTTTTTAACGATAGGGGCAAGAAAAAGAATATAGTAATAGAATATTATAATGATGATGATTTACAAAGAATATACGAAAAGATAATTGGTAGTGATATAGATGAAATATTATAATGTATATTTTGTAAATGTATATTCAGATGAAGCTTTGCAAGGGCTAAATGTAGCCACTGTTTTGATGCCTGATAAGATATCTAAAGATAAAATTAAAAAGATAGCGAAAAATCTTAACCAGGCTAGTTTGGTATTTTTGACAAAACTGGATTCTGAGATATATGAAGCTTATTATTACTGTTACGATGAAGAAGTGAATTTTTCATCCTATGCTACAATTGGACTTTTTTATACACTAGCAGATAAGGGATATATACAAGCTTTAGAAAATGGTAAGAAAGAAATAATACTTCACACCAAGTATGGCAAAGTTTATGTCGAATTAAATTATATAAATTATGAAATCGATAGTGTTTATATAAGATTTTCAGTTAAACAAGTTGATGCAAAACTAAACAGTGAAGAATTAATCAGGGCATTTAATATCGATAAGTCTGGATTAGCAGGACTTAGCCATATCAAAGCTTATAAAGATAATATATCAAGTCCGTCAATTCTAATTGAATTTGAAAACAAAGAAAGTTTACAGGGGATTGTTCCGAATTTAGAAATAATAAAAGAAATTTCTAATAGGGAAAATGTAAATTTAATTAATTTAGTATCTATAACTGGCGAGAATGAAATAGAACAAAGAAGTTTTAAAATAAGCAATGATATTTATGAAGTATATGATTTAAAAGCTTCAATTTATAGTTTTTTATTTTACCTTTCAAAAGAAGGCAGGATAAATTTTGATAAAGAAATAAGAGTTAATAAAGATATAGTCTTTAGCCTAAGCAGCCTAGAAGATGGAACTATAAGAATAGGCGGTAAGGCTCATGTATATCTAAGTGGTGTTTTAAGCATATAGGGGTGTTTAAAATTAGTAGCAGAAAGAATAAGAAAAGTAAGGGAAGATTATTTGTGCTTTTCTTTTTTATACTATTATTGCTTCTTTCATATAAAGTGCTTTCTAATAGAAATAAAATATTTAATTTTGAACAAAAAAATGTATCTTACATTGAGTTAATTCAATATAATGTCGACACAATGACAAATATAAATAATCCTGCAAAAGTTAAGGAAATTTTATTAATACTTAACTCTTTAAAAGGAGAAAGAGTTGAAGTAGATAATAGTGAGATACAAGCTTTAAATTTTATAAATGTTTATGATAAAAGTTCTAACAGTATTGGAATAGCAAAATCTGATAAATTTATTAGAATTAAAAATAATTGGTATAAATTAGATAGTTCAAGCAGTAAAAAATTTGATAGTATATTTGAAAAATATGATAAAAAGTAAATAAAATAGATAAGGAGTAGTAAAAAACTACTCCTTGTCTATTTTTTTATTTCTTCTTTTATTATTCATTTCTATAATATTAGCGACCTTGGTAACAACTGTAAATATAAGCAAGGAAGCAAGAGATGCAGTTGTTGAGTCCTTGTCAAAACGAGGAGATACTTCACAAATATCAAAACTAACTGCCTTGTCATGGGATAGAATGTGTTTTATTAAAACAATTGCAGTTTCTGGATCAACGCCAAGAGGAGTAGGTGCAGAAACGCCTGGAGCAAAGGCTGTAGAGAAAACATCAGAACAAATTGTTATATAAACATGGTCCACTCCACTTATAAATTCATCTATTTGTTCAAAAAGAGATGGAATAGAAGAATTTACAGTTTCTCTTGAAAGAATATACTTTATACCATTTTCTTTTGCATAATTAAATAAGCTTTTTGTATTAGAATGCTTTTGAATACCGATGACCATAAAATTAAAATCTTCATCATTTTCTAAATTTAAATCATGTATTTGCCTAAACATGGTGCCTGATGTTCCACCATTTTCCTTGTAAGGTCTAGTATCAAAATGAGCATCAAAGCTAATAATTCCAATATTTTCTTTTTTAGGATGGAAATTCTTGAAAAGTCCCTTGTAGTGACCAAAAGCAGTTTCATGTCCACCGCCAAGGACTATAGGAAACATATTAAGCTCTAAAACCCTATTAACAGCCTCAGAAAGGCAATCTTGAGCCTGATCGAGAGTAAGACCATAAGTAACTATATTTCCTGCATCAAATAATTTTATATCTTGTGAAAATTGGCAAGGTAAATTTGAAAGCTCACGTCTGATGCTTTCTGGTCCCATAGCTGCACCAACCCTGCCCTTGTTAAGTCCTATGCCATGATCACATTCAAATCCAATAAAGGCAAAGGCAAATTTACCATCAAAAGCTTTTAAACTTGTGTCATTTAAATCTATAATTTTTATCCATTGATGCCATCTCAAAGAATCAAAATCTGTGGATGAATCAACTCTACCTGTCCAAGTGTGGGCAGATTCAACTTCATAATTTTTTAGCAATTATAACCACCTCTAGTTTAATATAAAGAATTTATACTATATATTATTATACCCATTTAATATTTTTGATAATAAGGTGTATAATAATATACTATAAAATATATCAAAGATATAGATAAAATTTGTACAAATTGTTTATCCTGGATAAATTCGGGATAAATATTAATATGTAAGACTTAATATCTATATTTTTATGGGAGGGAAAAATATGATAAGTTTATTATTAAAGGTGTTAGCTTCTGCAGTAGCAGTATTTGTAGCAGCATTCTTAGCACCAGGAATGGAAGTAACAAATTTTTCAGCTGCAATATCAGCTGCAATAGCAATGGGGATCATTGACTGGGCAATTTTAAAATTTACAGGATATGATGGATCACCAAAAGGAAAAGGTGCTATTGGATTTATAACAGCAGCTGTTGTTATTTATTTAACAGGCGTTATTGTAGATGGATTTACAGTAAGCATTATTGGAGCACTTATCGGTGCTGCAGTTCTTGGTATTGTTGATATGATTATACCAGGAGAAAGAACTTACTAATAATTTTATATTTTTAGAATAAAAGAGCCTTTGGGCTCTTTTTATTTTGTCTAAAGTTATCAACAAGGAGTAAAAATATGTGGATAACTTTACAGTTTTAAATTTAATTTATATAATTAGAGGGATTAAAGCTATTCTTTAACTCTGTTTTAGGCAATGATAGACCTATCTAACTTATTTTATAAGAAGATTGATAAGAAAAGATATCCACATTAACAAATAATCTGTGGATATCTTTTCTTATTTTTAATTAAATTTTCTATATTATCTATTTTTATTTTAAACTTCCCTAATATTAAAATTATTTTAAATTTCAAATCAAATATTATCGTCTAAATAAGTTTATTTTTCTTTAAATTTTAAAGGCAAATCGAATTATTAATTTGATTGTTGGATTTAAAAACAAGTTATCGAAATTAATTTGTTTATAAATTATTTTTTATATAATTTATCCTTAGTCTGTTTTATTTTGGAAAGAGCCTGAACTTATCCAACCTTCGTAGGACTTGCCATCTTCTGGGTCTTGAGTTTTTACCCTGCACCAAATTCTTTCTATCCCCTCAATTTTTGTATTAACAATATAAACTTCAGTATCAACAGGAAGTTTTTTTATTAATTTTGCTTTTAAGGAAGGTTCTTCTCTTAAATTGGCATTATCACTGACTACAACTTGAAAAGTGTTGATTAAAGATTCGGCCTTGTCATTTATATCGGCTCTGTTTTTTGCCATTTCATAATCTTCGTTGTATTTTTCGTCGTCTATATATTTATTTCTATTGTATTTTAAAAGAGAATCCCTGAGAGTTTGAGCCTTGGCTGATTCATCAACTACAGATAAATATTCATCGAGCAAGTAAATTGCACTGTTGTAGTTTTTGTAGTCTATATGATTTTGTGCTTGGTTTAAGATAAGACTTTCAATTTCTGTAATCTGACTTTGAGATTTTTGGTAGTTCGACTTATCTTCTGGGATAACTTTTTTAAAATATTTAATAGCTTCTATATATTCATAGTTAGAAAACATTTCAAGACCATTTTTATAATCAAGCTCAGATTGGATCAACTTATTAGTTTTATCTATAAATGGCGTGATCTCGTATTTATCATTGTATTTTAAGTCTGTTAAATTCTTTAAGGCTTTTTCATATTGACCATTTTCTATATAGACTTGAGCATTTTCAAACTTTTTCTTGTCACTGTAATCATTTAAAAAATTAAATGAAAATATAATAAGAGTAACGGCAAGAAGTCCTAAAATTGCATAAAGACTTACTTTAAAAGTTTTTGATCTCGCCTTAGCTTCTTCATTTGTCAAATCATTTATCCTACTTTTTTCTAGGGTTTTTGTATCTGGTGCAATTTTTACCATCTGAGTTTGGGTTAGCTGATTTAGGGCTTTTTTGTCTTTTTTATTTATAGTTCCAGATTCATTCATCAAATTTAAAAGTTTTAGATTAATTAAGGGTTCTGTTAAATTTGATAAAACAAAGTCTTTATTCCTTGAACACTTTTTACATTCATATTGGTCTTTTGCATTGAAGGCACCACAAACACATCTCCAGCCGTTGGGAGTATTTTCTCCGTAGGCAATAAATTGTTCTCCGAAAGTTTCTTTTAATTTTTTTATCTTGCTTTCAGAAATTATTGGTAATAAAAATTTATATTTATTTGAATAGACAACATTTTTAGAGTCTTCGAGATATATTTCAGTAATTTTTATAGAAATAAACCTGGCTGATTTATATTTTTCATCAATTTTAATTGATTTTAAATAGAATATTTGACCAGCCTGTATATTTAAGTTTTTAATTTCATATATTACTGAGTTTCCATTAAAAAGTGGATTGTAGTTTTCATCATAAAAGACAACTGAAAAGTTGACCCCTGTTACAGCTTGCTCACCTAAATTTAAAAGATCAACAGCTATTCCTAAATCATTTGTAAGTTCTGCTCTTATAATCTGCAAATCGTCTTTTGGGTCTAGATAGACGATTGTCGGTAGAGTATTAAAGATTCCGCTCATCAATCTTCCTCCTTAAGTAGATTATAGTTCAATAATTTATATAAATGTATACAAAGTTATTTAAATATTAGTATAAATAATTAATTAAAATATTCTTCTATATGGTCTAGTAATTTTTTATTTTCTTTAGCATTTAATATGCAAAATCTAAAATATTTTTCATCAAGATTATTAAAATTTGAACAATCTCTAATTACCATAGCCTTAGTTAAAAGATAATCTCTTAGATCTTTTGCTTTTTTGTCGTTTAAAATCTTGCATAAAATAAAGTTTCCATAAGATTTGTAGTATTTTATATCTTTTATCTTATCCAATCTAGAAAAAATTTCTTGTCTCTGCTCGCTTATAAAATCAAAAACACTTTTTCTATATTCCTTATCTGCAAAAGATTTTTCTGCAAGGATTGCTGCTAGGATATTTATATTCCAAAGCATTTGTTTATTTGAAATTAGGTCTTTTAAATTTTTGGATGAGTTTATAGAATAACCAAGTCTTATACCAGGCATAGCAAAAAACTTACTAAGGCCTCTTAGTACAATTAAATTTTCGTATTTTTTGCAAAGACTGCTGGCAGAAAACTTTTCTTGGTCTGTAAATTCTATATAGGTTTCGTCTATTAGGATTTTGCACCTTGTGTTTGTTAATAATTTTTCTATTTGGTCTTTGTCTAAGATTGTTCCTGTTGGATTGTTTGGGTTGGCAAAGATAAATAGTTCTATATTAAACCTGTTTATTATACTTATTAATTTATCTAAATCAATTTCAAAATTATTTTCTTCTAGCAAATTATAATAAAATATTTTAGAAGATATTTTATTTAATTCATTTTCATATTCAGAATAGCAAGGAGATAGGATCAAAGAATTCATAGGATTGATCAGTTTAATGTAATTGATTAAGCCTTCTGTTGTTCCATTAAATAATAAAAGGTCATCCATGTCTAAGTTTATATAGTCTGCTATTTCTTTTTTTAAATTTATATAATCAGTATCAGGATAAGAACTTATTAGTTCCATGTGGTCTATTAGATACTGTTTTGCCGTCTCGCTTGGTCCAAGTGGATTTATATTAGATGAAAAGTCTACAATATCTTCTATATCAAAACCGTAAACTCTTGATATTTCGAAAATATTTGCTCCGTGTTTGTTTTTCATTTGGCACTTCCTTTTACTAATTTTATAATATATATTAATTATATCATTAAGATGAAAGGTTAATTTATTAAGATTTATATAGGGTGGTAATATGAATATTTTTGTGAATGATTATAATGATTTGGCACATGAAAAAGTTTTAGAAAAGTTAAATATTGTAAATAAAAAGGGAAATTTAGGTTATGGCTACGATGATTATACAAAAAAAGCCAAAGAACTTATAAAAAGAGATTTAAAAAATGAAAATGTAGAAATTGAATTTCTAGCTGGTGGAACAATAGCAAATATAATAGCAGTTACAGCAAACTTATTTCCATATGAAGGAATAATAGCTGCAAATAGTGGACATATCAACGCTCATGAAGCTGGATCTATAGAAGCTACTGGCAAAAAAATCGAAACAATTTATTCAAAAGATGGGAAAATTTATGCAGACGAGCTTGAATTATTTTTAGATAAATTTTCTGAAGAGCATACAATTTCACCAAAGATAGTTTATATTTCCCAAACTACTGAAATGGGAACTGTATATACTTATGATGAGATAAAAAACATATATGATGTTTGTCTAGAATATGGTGTTTATCTATACATAGACGGGGCTAGGATGGCTGTTGGTCTTGCTGCATCTGATATTGAAGTTTCAGACCTTGTAAATATTTGTGATATGTTTACCCTAGGAGGAACAAAAAACGGAGCCCTTTATGGCGAAGCTCTAGTTATTGTTAGTGATGAACTAAAGCAAAATGTAAGAAGGTATATGAAACAAAGAGGGGCAACCATTGCAAAGGGTTTTGTCTTTGGAGCTCAATTTATTGGCCTATTTGAAGATGGTTTATATTATGAACTTGGCAAAAAATCTTATGAAATGAGTAGATATTTAGCCGATAGATTAAAGGAAGTAGACCTTGATTTTTATCAAGAGCCAGAAAGCAACCAGATATTTCTCCTATTAGATAGAGAATGGATAGATAAACTTTTAAAAAATAATTTGTTTGAAATTATGGACTATAATGATGAGAAAAAAATTATTAGACTAGTTACAAGTTACAGAACTAGCAAGGAAGAAATAGATAGTTTAATAGAAGATATAAAAAGATAAAAGAGCCTTTATTTAGGCTCTTTTAAAAATTTATATATATATTCATAGACTTTAATATTGTCTGTTTCGTTTAAGATTTCATGTCTCATATTTTCAAAAAACTTAATTGATAGGTTTTTATATCCAAGCTCTTGGTAAAGCTTATAGACCTTCTTAACTCCCTTGGTCTTATCGCCAACGCTATCTAGTGCGCCTGATACAAACAAGATATCAGTGTCCTTATTTGTATTTTTAATTAGATTCTTGTCTTTAATTTTTTCTAAAAGACAAGCAAGATGATAATAGGCATTATTGGTAAAAGGACTTTGGCAAAGCTCATCTTTTTTCCAATTCTCAACATTCTTTTTATTATTGCTAATCCAAGAATGATTAGGAGGAGTTTTTAGCTGGTATATACCAATAGTTCTTAGGAATATAAGCTTAGATCTTTGTTCTTCTCCTAGTATCTTAGAAAAAAGTCTAGATAAATTTTTTAGAAGCTGTATGTCAAAATTTGATACATAGCCTGTTCCCATAATTACAGCTTTTTCTGTGTCATATTTAGTTAAAAAGTAGCGTAAGATAAAAGAGCCCATGGAGTGGCCGAGATAGTAAATTGGAAGATCATATTTATCTTTTAAATAATCACTCAAGTGATGCATATCTGAAATTATATATTCTAAAACATCGCCTTCTCCGAAATACCCGAGTTTTCTTGCACTTGCGCCGTGGCCAAGATGGTTATTTCCTGCAACTATAATATTTTTGCTATTTAAATATTTTGCAAAATCATCATACCTATCCATGTGTTCAGACATGCCGTGGGCAATTTGCAATATAAATTTAGGTTTTTCACAGTCCCAAATTCTTGCATAAATCTTATCTTTTTTATTGCTGGACATATAGTCTATGCTATAGCTCATCAAATCAGCTCCTAAAATTCTATTTGTAATTTAAATATAAAAAAGAGGATTTAAAATTTTAAATCCATCTTAATTACTATATTATATTATTTTTTAGTTAAATTTAGAAAAATTTACTAAGTTTTTCTATTTCTTCCATGTTATTAAGGTCATAAATCAGTGGTGTAACTGTTGCATAGCCTTTTTCTAGATAAAGTCTGTCGCTTTTATCAATATCACTTGATGGTTTTCTCATTGTTAGGCTTAGGGCAAGTCCATTTTCAGTTTCTTCTGCCTTATATTGGTCCATTACAGAACCTCCAACTCTACAAACCTTTATTCCTTTTACTTCTTCGTAAGAAAGTTTTGGAACGTTTATATTTAAAACTTCAACCCTATCTGTCTTATCATGTAATTTATTAAAAACGTCAATAGCAATCTTAGCAGCTGCTTTAAATTGAGTTTGATCTCTTGCATATTCTGCTGATACAGCAATTGAATTTAAACCAAATACATTGGCTTCTACTGCTGCAGATACGGTTCCTGAATATAGGATATCCATCCCAGCATTGTAACCTAGATTTACACCTGAAAAACAATAGTCAAAATAATCATGACCAAACACATGCAAGGCTGCTCTTACAGAGTCGGCTGGTGTTCCAGAAACACTGTAACAAGGGCAATCTATGCCTTTTATTTTAACCTTATTAAAGTTTAATTTTTCAGTAAGTGTTATAGAGTGGCTCTTGCCTGAATTTTCAAATTCTGGAGCAACCATAATTACCTCATGATTTTCTTTAATAAGTGCTTTTGCCATTGCCTTTATGCCAGGTGCAAAAAATCCATCATCATTCGTAAGAAGTATTTTCATTTTTCCTCCTATAATTCATACATTTTAGAAGTAGCGTCTTTTGGAGAAACCTCCATTATATAATCAATTCCCTCTTTAATATTATTTTCATCTAGACTGTCTCTAATAGTCCTAGCTGCAAGTTTCGGGTCATTGTTATCCTTTGAAAGATGTGCAAGCATTACAATTTCATTTTTTTTATTTAGTAATTTTTTTAAAATTTCTGCAGCATTATCATTTGACAAGTGACCAAAATTTGACATTATTCTTTGCTTAGTTGACCATGGATAAATGCCATTGATAAGCATATCTTTATCGTGATTTGCTTCTATATAATAAAGATTTGAGTCTTTCATCTTTTCAAGAATATTTTGATCAACTATGCCTGTGTCGGTAACAAGAGATATTTTTTTATCTCCAATGATATTATAACAAGAACCATCTACACAATCGTGAAAGCTCTTTATAGGTTCTATATAAAGGTCTTTGAAAGTAAAGGACCTATCATTTTCAAAAAAATATAAATTTTCAGACTTTATATCTTTTGTTATTTTTTGCATTGCCTGGTAGCTTTCTTGTGTAGTAAAGACTTTTAGATTATGCCTTCTAGATAAAACTCCAGCACCCTTGACATGGTCTAGGTGTTCATGGGTTAGAAAAATTGCATCTATATCTTTGATATCAACATCAATAGAGTCTAAAAGTTTTTCGATTTGTTTGCCAGATTTTCCAGCATCTATTAAAATTTTTGTATTATTATACTCTAGATATTGACAGTTACCTGATGAACTACTTGATAATGAACAAAATTTCATTTAATTACCTCCACCAGATAATTTTAACATAGATTTCAACTTTAATAAATAAATGAGTTTTATTATCAGGGAACTTATAAATTATGATATTTGATAATATATAATATATAATGTAATTGATGTAAAAATTTTATAAAAAGGAGTGCTTATGAAAGTAGTTGTATTAGACTTTGGAAATTTAAGTAATAAAGATTTAAATATAGAAGCCCTAAATGCTCTTGGAGATGTTACTATCTATGAGCATAATCCACAAACAAGCAAGGAAACTATAGAACTTATTGGAGATAGCCAAATTGTTTTATCAAATTATACAATAATAGATAAAGAAGTAATAGATGCTTGCAAAAATATAAAATATATTGGCCTATTATCAACAGGTTACAACACTGTCGATGTAAAATATGCAAAAGAAAAAAACATTGTTGTTACAAATGTTCCTGTTTATGGATCTGAAATTGTTGGCCAATTTGCAATAGCCATGCTTTTAGAAATTTGCCACAGGGTTGGCTACCATGCAGAAAAGGTTCAAGAAGGAGAATGGTCTTTTTGGGAATATCCATTGATTGAACTTAATAACAAAACAATGGGCATAGTTGGTTATGGAAATATTGGAGCAGTTACAGCAAATATAGCTAGGGCTCTTGGTATGAAAATTATTTCCTATACAGCTCATCCAAAAGAAGGAATTGAAGGGGTAGAATTTGTAAGCCTTGATGAACTTTATAAAAGATCTGATGTAATTTCTCTTCACCTACCTTTATTTGAATCAACTGAAAAGATGATAAACAAGGAATCAATTTCTAAGATGAAAGATGGAGCAATCCTTATAAATGTTTCAAGGGGAGGACTTGTAAATGAAGAAGATCTTGCAGATGCTTTAAATTCTGGAAAATTATTCGCAGCAGGTCTTGATGTAGTTAGCAAGGAGCCAATCGAAAAAGTCAATCCTCTTTTAAAGGCTAAAAACTGTATAATAACTCCTCACATGGCATGGGCAGCAAAAGAAGCAAGACAAAGATTATTAGATACAGCAGTTGATAATGTTGAAAAATTTTATAAGGGTCATTTAGTAAATACTGTAAATTAAAAAAGTGGTGGACTAAAAACTGTCCACCACTATATTTGTGCCATTATCAAATTGTATTTTCCAAGCAGGAATCGCCCTTCCCTGCATTACTTTTGTTATATCATCTACATAACCTTGTTCTTCTGGGTCAAAGTAGAAACACTCTTCAATTTTTTTAATTTTTTTACCATAAAAATCTTCACTCATGTCCAATAGTTTAAGAAGTGCTTTTGGAGCAGAGTCTATAAGAAGGTCATTTTTTGACTTATCTAAAACCCTTATCCAGAGCCTATCCATAGAAACTATAACCCCATTTTTAATAATAAAGTTGCAATAAGATCTCTCAATAACAAGTCCATTATATAATTTTGAATAATTTATATAGACTGTATCTCCACTTTTTTGATAGTAGTCACATTTCATATTATTAGTATCAAAACCACGGTCAATTAAAAACATTTCTACCAGATTTTGTGCTTGATTGAAGTCAATATCTTTTTTCTCAGTTATATTTATTGAGTTTTCATATATCAATCTTCTAGTATTTATAATACTTAAACTTTCTTTATTAAAATTTATCCTTGTAAATTCACTATTTGGATCTTCTATTTTTCCATTCCTATCAAAAAATCTCTTGTTTAAATTTTCCTTATCATAATTTTCAAATTCAACAAGCATAGTTGGAAGCTTGATTTTTTTTCTTGGAATTTTGGTATCTACTTCTATGCCAGACTGTTTTAAAAGGCTCACTGTTTCTTTTACAAATTCATCAGAATTAGTCTTATCTTTTAGGGCAAAATAATTTCCAAGAACATAAAACAATAATATTAAATTTGTAATTACTAAAGCTATTATTAATATTATTTTAGATTTTGACCAATCCATACTATCTCTCCATTATAAATTTCCCAGTTTTTAGTGAAAAGAAAAATTCTCTTTGCATAAAATCAATTCTTATAGCCTTGGTTAAAACTTGCTTACTTTCATCGTTTATATTTTCGATATAAACTTCTGTAATAGAATCAATATTATTTAAAATATAATTTATTGACTCAGCATTTGGATTTTCTATAAATTTATCTTGGTTCCTATAGACAATTTCTTCCAGAGGAACGATACTTATTAAATCAAAATTTTCTTGGTTTTTATCCTTTACTTTCCTATATTCCTGCCTAAAAGACTTTACATGGTTGGAAAAAATTTCAATTTCTAAATAGGCCTTTGTTTTTTCTGATGCAGGATAGACCAGCATATTATTTTCTTTATAGATAAAAGAAATTTTGTAGCCATTTTTGGCATTATCTTCAATTTCTTCGACATCGACAAGTTTTAAATTTTCAACTGTGCCGAGTTTTGAAATAATAAAATCAATCGAATTACTTAGAGATGAAAAAAGATTTTGATTATTTGCTTGAAAATCTCCATTATTTACATATTCTATTAATCCATCATCATTAAAGCTTATATACTTATCTCCATAACTATAGATTGTGCCACCAGGTCTTGTTATTTGATTTACATAATCTATATCAATATTTAAAAATCTTGTTACTAGACTTGTCTTATATTTTTTATCCATGCCAGATATATCTTTTGAATAAGTTAATTTCTCAGATATTATATGGCTATCAAGCCTTGTTAAAACATTTTTATCTATATCATATTTTTCCTTAAAATTTAAATAAGGAATATACTCATCTAGATTATCCTTGAAAGATTCAATAGTATTTTTGATTTCTAAAAATCCAATATCTTTTTTTATAAAATACCTGTCATTTCTTTCATAGGCAAGGCAATCTTCTGCTATATAAATCTCTTGCAAATTATTACTATCATCAGAATTTGTAATAATACCAAATAAGTTTGTAGAAGAAAGCAAGTTATTAGTAAATTGAAATACAATTGATGGTTTGTTCATAAGATTCATATAGGCTTCTGCTGTGATTTCTTCGAAGTCATCTTCTTTTAAATTATTAAAATTTTCAAAGATAGAATTTCTATACTGCTTGTAAAGATCATTTGAATCATAAATTACGGTATGGTCATTTTTGGAAAAATTAATGACAGTTTTTTCTGGATTAAATAATCTCTTTACTAGACTTTGCCTGTCCTCTTTTGGACTAGAGTAAGACCTAGATAGCTTTGGAAATTTAATCCAAAGTAGGCTTGACTGAAATATAGCTAGAGCCACTAAAAAAATTAATAATATATTTAATATAAAATCTTTTTTCTTCATAAGACCACCTATATAGCTAAAAAGCTCAAGTATACATCAGTTCCTATACCAAACTTTGATTCAAGTTTAAGATCTCCGCCCATAGATTTAGTAAGATCTCTTGCAATTGATAGACCCAGTCCTGTACCACCCATTTCACGCGACCTTGATTTTTCAACCCTGTAAAATCTCTCAAAAATCAGATCAAGATCTTTTTTTGGAATTCCTATTCCATTATCAGAAACGCTGATATAAACATTTTTAAAATCAGAGTGAGCAGCAATCTTTATTACGCCAAATGGTTTGGTGTATTTTATAGCATTTGAGATAATATTAATTAAAACCCTATCAAGGCTATCCATATCTGCTAGGATATTTTTTATATCCATATCAACATCGAGAATAATCTTGTGGTGTTTATTTCTGATTAAAAGATCTAGATGGTCTAAAGCTAAACTTATAGCTTCATAAGTATCTATTGATTCTTTTTTGATTTTATAAGAACCATAGTCTATATCTGATAATTGTAGCAGGTCAGTTACAAGATTTGACATCCTGTTACTTTCGTTGTTTATGACTTCTAGAAATTTTATCTCTTGTGGATTTAAATTACTTTGATCTAGCAAGGTTTCTGAATATGTTTTTATAGAAGTTATTGGTGTTTTTAGTTCGTGAGAAACATTGGCAACAAAATCTTTTCTCATATTATCTAGATTATGTTCTTTTGTAATATCTTGAAAAACGATAATTATACCAAGATCAGAATAATTTTCTAGCCTGTAAGGAGCATATTTTATCTTATAGAATTTATTATCAATTTCTAGTTCGCTCTCGCCTTCTAAACTTTCAAGTTTTGCATAATCAACAAAGATATTTAATTTAGAAAGGTCAAAAAACCTATTTTCAAAATTTTCATCAAGATTTAAAATTTTTCTTGCTATTGGATTTGCATGGATGAGTTTGTTTTCATTATTTATTGCAAGAACACCCTCTGCCATGTAATTAAAAATTGTATTTAATTTAGATTTTTCTAATTCAGTTTGAGAAATTGTTTTATTTAATTCCTTGGTCAAATAGTTAAACATGTGGCCCAGGTTACCAATTTCATCATTAGATTTTACATCTACTCTTTGATTAAAATCACCCTTTGCCATCAAGGAGGCTTTTTTAGTTACTGTTCTAATTGGTTCTGTAATAGACTTGGCTATAAAATAACCAAGAATGCTTGTAATAACTAAGGCAATCAAGGTAGCATATGTAAGAATTGACCTGGCCTTATCGACGACATCATAAACTTCAGAAAGATTTGATGTCATGTATAAAATCCCTTGTATATGACCACTAGATGAAAAAATTGGCTTTACCAAATGTTTTGCATTCAACTCATCAATACCACCAATAACAATAGTTTCATCTTCATTTCCCTTAAAGGCATTTAGGATCAAATTTGGCTGCAAGGCCTTGTGAGTTAAGGCAGATCTTGCCGTATTAATATTTTCAGCATTAGAAGTTGATGAAATAATCACTGGCTTATTATCAACCATAGCTATTGCATAGATGGTATCAGATTGAGAAATTTGCCAGGCATTTATAGTCCTATATATCTCATCTTTTTTGGACTGCCAATCTTCATTAGATAAGTAAGCAGAAGTGTTTTCAATAGAGTCCAAACTTTGTTTCATTTGAGAAGTAACTCTTTGAATTTGAACAACTTCTAACCTATTAATAATAAAGGCACCGACTATTGTCATACAGATTAAGACTAGTAAAAAATATATACTTATAAATCTAAATCTTATACTATTAAACATCTTAGCCTCCAAAATAGTAGCCTACGCCACGTTTTGTTAATATATATTTATAGTCTTTTCCCTTGTCTTCTATCTTTTCTCTAAGTCTTCTGATTGTAACATCGACAGTTCTTATATCTCCGTAGTATTCGTAGTCCCAGACTTCACTTAAAAGTTCTTCTCTAGATATAACTTGTCCTTTTCTTTCAACAAGATATTTTAATAATTCATATTCTCTTAAAGTTAGATTTATATCTTTACCATCTTTTTTTAGAGAATATTTATCTAAATCAAGGACAAGGTCTTTTATTTTAATTGTGTTTTGGCCCTTAGTTTCACTCTCAAGACCATTTCTTCTTAAGATAGCCTTAATTCTTGCAGTAAGTTCCCTAATAGAAAATGGTTTTACCACATAGTCATCTGCTCCAAGTTCAAGCCCCAAAACCTTATCAACTTCCTCTTGTTTTGCTGTAAGCATAATTACAGGTGTTTGTGATGTTTTTCTAATTTCTCTTAAAACAGAGAAGCCATCTAGTTTTGGCATCATTATATCTAAAATTATAAGGTCAAACTTTTGACTTTTAAAAATATCAAGGCACTCTTGTCCGTCATAAGCTGATGTAATTTCGTAGCCTTCGCCTTCTAAATTATATTGGATAATATCATTTATAGCTTTTTCATCGTCGACTACTAATATTTTTCCCATCATAAAGTATCACTCCTAGTGGATATATTATATCAAAGATGGAAAAATTTTTTTAGTTTACTTAAGTCATAAATGGCAATTAAGATGTTAGAATGTTTATAATAAGATTTGAGGGATAAAATGAAAAGAATACACTACCTAGATAGTCTCAGAGGACTTACAATAATTTCTATGATTTTCTACCATCTTTTTTATGATTTGGTTTATATTTTTAATGTAGATATAGATTTTTATAAAATAGAAAAAGTTTGGATTTGGCAATTATCAATAGCTATTAGCTTTTTCTTGATATCAGGTTTTTCTAGCTATCTAACCAAAAAAGATAAATTACTAAAAAGAGGAATAATATTAAGCCTGATAGGTTTTTTATTTACGCTTGCAACATATATTTTTGTAAGAGATGAATTAATAATATTTGGAGTCTTAAATGGACTTGGAATTTCTATGATTTTTTGTGGTCTTTTTAAAGACCAGCTTGATAGGATAGACTATAAATTTTCAATTTTCATTTTTCTTATTTTATTTATAGTGTTTTATAATATTTCATTTGGCTATATAAATTTATTTTTTAGAAAAATTAGTTTACCAGATTTTTTATATGAGATGAATTTGTTTTTTATTGGATTTAAAGGAAAAGATTTTTATTCATCTGATTACTTTCCATTTTTACCTTGGAGTTTTATTTATCTAACTGGTTTCTATCTCGGCAAGTGGTTAAAAGAAAAAGATTTTTATAACATATGTGGCAAAGAAAATATAATTTCAAAAATAGGAAGGCAGTCTTTAAAGATATATATCTTGCATCAAATTGTAATTTTTGGAGCTTTAAGCCTAATCTTTAAAATTTTGGACAAATAAAAAAGGAGCAGATTTTTCTGCTCCTTAATTTTTTACTATTAATTAATCTTCACTAGGAATTGGTCTTTTTACTATATGTTTGTAGTAAATTTTTTCAACTGCCATTGATATAGCATTATCGCCAGTAACATTTGCAGCTGTACCAAATGAATCTTGGGTTATATAAAGTGATATTAAAATTGTAGCAATTGTACTTTCTGGATCAACTCCAACAACTGGTAGGAATGGAAGTGCAGACATTACTGCTCCACCAGGAGCTCCTGGTGCTGCTACCATTGCTATACCAAGAATTGATATAAATTTAATAATTAAGCCGTAGCTATGTGGAAGATCATACATAAATAAAAGTGTAAATACACAAGATGTAAGTGTGATCATTGAACCTGGCATATGACAAGTTGCACATAGAGGCATAACAAATTCTCTAATTTGTTTTGAAACTCCAATATTTTTATTACAATTAATATTTACAGGAATTGTTGCAGCACTTGATTGTGTACCAACAGCTGTAAAGTAAGCAGGAGTTGCTTTTTTGAATGATGTAAAAGGATTTCTACCAGTGTATGTACCAGTAATAATAAACATTGCTAGTAGGTAAAGTAGGTGAAGTAATATTATACATCCAAATATTTTTATAAATACATTTAATATTGCAAATACAGATCCTGAATAAGCCATGTGGGCAAAGTTTGTAAAGATATAAAAAGGAAGAGCTGGTATAATTGCTTTTGATAAAACCATAACTATAATTTCATTAAATTCATCTATTATATTATAAAAATATTCTCCCTTATTATGTTGTCTTAAGATTGATACACATAGACCAAGTATAAAAGCAAAGACTAAAGCAGATGTTACTTCTAAAATTGGTTCTAGTGGAATTGTAAAGAATGGATCAAGTGAATTAGCAGATGCATCTTGAACATTTTTTACCATTTCAGCTGATATAAAGCTTGGGAAAATATTTGATGCCATAGTATAAGATAAAGTTCCTGCTATAAGTGTTGAACCATAAGATAAAAGCAAAGTTACAAGCAATAATTTTCCAGCACCTTCAGAAAGATCTGCTATACCTTTTGTAACAAAAGCTAGAATCATTAGTGGTATTATGAAACCTAAAAATTTACCAAATAAGCCACCAACAGTTACAAGTATTCGAACTCCAACTTCTGGTAAGACTCTACCTACTACAATACCGAGTATTATAGCAATGATTAATTTAGGGATAAGACCCATATTAAAATTTTTCTTACTCATTTTAATCCTCCAAATTTAAAAAATTTTTTCTAATTTTTTGGCCAGTTTCTGTTCCTGCAAGACCACCAATACCGGTTTCTCTTAAGGATTCATGTAAACTGTGACCAACTTCTCCCATGGCTTGAACAACTTCTTCAAAAGGAACAATCGATTTTGCACCTGCAAGAGCAAGGTCTGCAGATAAAAATGCATTCATTACACCAGATGCATTTCTGAAGTTACAAGGATATTGAACAAGTCCAGCTATAGGGTCACAAACAAGACCAAGTACATTTATTAAAGTAATGCTAGCAGCCGTTAAAATTTGTTCCGGGCTGGCATCAAGCATTTCTAAAAGTCCTGCACTCGCCATAGCAGAAGCTGATCCACATTCAGCTTGACATCCTCCTTCAGCTCCTGCAAAAGTGGCATATTTAGAAATAATATGTCCAATAGCATTTGCAGTGAGTAGTCCATTTTGTAAAGTAAAATTATCAAGACCATATCTATTTTTAGCAGACACTAACATAGCTGGAATTATACCAGCAGAGCCTGCAGTGGGAGCTGCAATTATTTTGCCCATGGAACTGTTTATTTCAGAAGTAGAAAGAGCCATGGCCATAGCTTCAGTACAAAATTTTCCTGTTATAGTTTCATTATTTTGTGCATAAGCATAAGTTAATTTTGAATATCCGTCTATCATTTTATGTGTAGTTTGGCTAGATTTATTAAGATTAGACTCAGCAGATTCAATCATTACATTTATAGCTTGGTCTAGATAAGATCTTATTTCATCTTCAGTCTTTTTTGTATTTTTCATTTCTTCATTTAAAACAAGTTGATAGATAGAAATATTATTTTTTTTGCATGCATCAATTATTTCTTGAGCTTTATTATACATTTAAACCTCCACATATTTAGAAAATAAAAATCTATCAGAATTAAGAATTTTTTCTTGTAAATCTGGATCAAGACTCCTATCAATTTCTACAGTCAAAGTAACTATATTTTTTAAGTTATCTTTACTTGTAGTCATAGACTCAATATTATAATCCCTATCGGATAATAAAGTAGATACCATAGCTATGACACCTGTTTGTTCGTGGTATTGTAGCAAAATAACAGGAAACTCTCCCCTGAAATTTAAAGCAACGCCATTAATATTTACTATATTAATAGCTCCACCACCAATAGAACTAGCGATTATATATTCAGAAGAACCATCTTCATATGTGAAAATAATTTTTACAGTATTTGGATGATAATTTTCTCCAAGATCTTGTTTTTTAAATTCATAATCTATTCCTAAATCATCAGCAATTTGAATAGAATCTTTTATTCTAGGATCATAAGTTTCAAAACCCATAATACCAGCCAGCAAAGCCCGGTCAGTACCGTGTCCTTGATAAGTCATAGCAAAAGAACCATGTAGGATAAACTCAACTTTTTTAAATTTTCTAGGACAAATTTTAATAGCTGTGTTTCCGATCCTACAAGCACCTGCTGTATGAGATGAACTAGGTCCAACCATAATCGGACCTATGATATCAAAAATTGTATAATCAGACATAAATTACCTCTTTTAAAAATTTCTGCACTAATATATAAAATATAGTATTATATAAATAATCAGATTATTACTATAAAAGCTACCATAAAATACATCATATTGCAATAAATATGCTCATAAATAAAAGGAGTAGAATATGCTAATTAAAAATATTAGGTTAATGGATCCTGCCAGCAAAAGAGACGAAATAGTGGATATATTAATTGAAGATGAAAAGATTAAATCCATAGGAAAAAATATTAATATCGAAGATAAAGATATAATTGATGGAAAAAATTTAATAATAAGTCCAGGCTTTATAGATGTTCATGTCCACTTTAGAGATCCAGGTCAAGAATACAAGGAAGATTTAACAACAGGATCCCAAGCAGCAGCTGCAGGCGGATACACAAGTGTGATATGTATGGCAAACACAAAACCTGTTATGGATAATGAAAATCTTATCAAAGATTTTGTAAAAAGAGCAAAAGAACAAATAATAAATGTTTATACAATAAGCTCTTTGACAAAAGAAATGAAAGGCCAAGAACTTGTCGATATGGAAAAAGTTTTGGAAGCCGGTGCTCTTGCCTTTTCTGATGATGGAATACCAAACACGAGAAATGATATAGTACTTGAGGCTATGGAAAAAGTGAAAGAACTAGACAGCTTGATTTCATTTCACGAAGAAGACCCTAGCCTAAATAAAGAAAATGGAATAAATCATGGAAAAGTAGCTGAAGAAATGGGACTTTACGGAGCTCCTGCTATATCAGAAGAAATAATGGTTGCAAGAGATTGTTATTTTGCCTATAAAACTGGAGCAAAAGTAAATATACAACATATTTCAGCAGCTGGTTCTTTGGATATAATCAGGGAATATAAAAAATTAGGTGCAAAAGTTTATTGTGAAGTAACACCACACCACTTCTCTTCAACTGAAGATTTAATAAGAGAAAAAGCAAGCCTTGCAAAAATGAATCCACCACTTAGGACTGAAGAAGATAGACAAGCAATAATTAAAGCTTTAAAAGATGGAACAATAGACTTTATTGCAACAGACCATGCTCCTCACTCAAGCAAAGAGAAAAATCAAGAATTTACCAAGGCGCCATCTGGAATAATAGGACTTGAAACAGCACTTGGACTAGGAATAACAAATCTTGTAAGAGAAAACAAACTAAGTCTTATGGAACTTTTAGAAAAATTGACAATAAACCCAGCAAAGCTGTATAAATTAGAAAGAGGCAGGATAAAGAAGGCTTGCCAGCAGACCTTGTAATATTTGATGAAAACGAAGAATACACTGTTGAAAAATTTAAATCAAAATCTTCAAACTCACCATATATAGGAAAGAAACTTTATGGCAAGGTAAAATATACAATCTGTAATGGAAAAATAGTATACAAAGATTAAGAAATAAAGCTGTGGCAATTTGCTACAGCTTATTAAATATAAAAAAAGACTATGGATTCCATAGTCTAAAAAATGGTGCACACAAGAGGAATCGAACCCCCGGCCTAGGCTTTAGGAGAGCCTCGCTCTATCCTACTGAGCTATGTGTGCATGTAAATAAATTTTATATCAAGATAAAATCTATGTCAATTAAGAATAAAAATCTATAAATTTTATTTTAAGTTATTAAATAATAGAAAATAATATTCTAAATATGATATAAATAAAACCTCCTTGTTAAATTTTGGAATTTATCAAAATAACAGGAGGTTTTATTATTTTAAATTATTTACAAAAAATCTTTACTATAATTATGATAATTTTTCAACAAAGGCCTTTACAAGACTTGAAAGATCTTTAGGTATTCTTGCAGTTAAAATATTTTCTGAAACTACAGTTTCTTCATCTATCCAATTAGCTCCTGCATTTACTAAATCATCTTTTATGCTGTAAAAAGAAGTAACATCTTTGCCCTTAAGGTCAATACAAGATGCAAGCATCCAAGGGCCATGGCAAATTGCAGCTATAGTTTTATTTTCTTTATCAACTTCCTTAACTAAATCAATAGTCGCTTGACACCTTCTCATATAATCTGGAGAATATCCCCCAGGAATAAATAAGGCATCTAGGTCTTGAGGGTCTACATCTTTTGAAGCGATATCAGAAGTAAATTTAACC
The DNA here is from genome assembly GCF_000311865.1 of Peptoniphilus obesi ph1. Taxonomy (GTDB): domain Bacteria; phylum Bacillota; class Clostridia; order Tissierellales; family Peptoniphilaceae; genus Peptoniphilus_E; species Peptoniphilus_E obesi. Next base: position 807,734 of record NZ_HE978580.1, read on the forward strand.
CCATTTTCAGAAGTATAAGTTTTATCTTTTTCACTTCCTATTATAATAACTTCAAAATCTTCCTTTAATCTATGATAAGGATAAATAAACTCTTCTTCATTAAATAAATTTTCTAAAAGAATTCCGACTTTTTTCATAATTGTCTACTACCTCCTAAATATTTGTATAAAAAAAGCGAGACAATAAGTCCCGCTTTATATTATTAATCTTAGATTCTTTGTCTATCTTTGATAACGTGTTTACCATCTTTGAATACATCTGAGCAAAGATTTGTTGCAAAGAAGTAAATAGTGTAATCAAGATTTGGTGCATCAAATACTGTGATGTCAGCTTTTTTACCTTCTTTGAAACTTCCTATGCTGTCTCCTCTATTTACAGAGTAAGCAGCGTTGATAGTTACAGCATTGTAAACTTCAACTGGAGTAAGTTTCATCATAAAGCAACCAAGTTGCATAATGAATTGAAGGTTAGCAGTTGGACAAGAACCTGGGTTTGAGTCAGTTGTTAAAGTGATTGACATATCATTATCAAGCATCTTTCTTGCAGGAGCATAAGTGTCTTCCATTAAAGAGAAAGTTGTTCCTGGAAGAAGGTTTCCTATAACTCCAGATTCAGAAAGTTTTTTGATATCTTCATCAGTAATCATCATTAAGTGTTCTGCAGAAGTTGTGTGAAGTTCAGCAGCAACTGATGATCCACCAATTGATTCAATTTCATCAGCGTGGATTCTAGTTCTTAATCCGTGTTCTTGAGCAGCTTTTAAAAGTCTTTTTGATTGTTCAGCATTAAAGACTCCTTTTTCACAGAAAACGTCACAGAATTCTGCAAGATCTTCTTCTACTACTTTTGGAAGCATGTCAATAACTATATCAATAAATTTATCAGGATCTTCTTTATATTCTTCAGGAATAGCATGAGCTGCCATGAAAGTTGATACAAGATCGATTGGAAGATCTTCATTTAATTTTTTAACAACTTCCATTTGTCTTTTTTCAACATCCCAAGTTAAACCATAACCAGATTTTGCTTCAACAGTTGTTACACCGTGAATCATCATATGGTCAAGTAATTCTTCAGTTTTATTATAAAGTTCTTCGAAAGAAGCTGATCTAGTTGCTTTTTGTGTAGAAAGAATTCCACCACCTTGAGCAAGAATATCTAGGTAGCTAACTCCATTTAATTTTTTAGAAAATTCATGTTCTCTTGATCCACCATATACAAGGTGAGTATGAGCATCAATTAAACCAGGAACAGCTACTTTACCTTTCATATCTATAAGTTCAGTCTTATCTGATTTTAATTCTTCTGGAACTTCGCCTTCGCCAACTTTAAGAATTTTTCCATCAGCTATTGCTATATAACCATTTTTTAATAAATTAGCTTCATTCATTTCCTTACCACGTAATGCACGACCTTTGTCATTAGGTGAAAAGATTTCACTAAAATTATATAAAATTTTATCTGCTGTCATTTTAAACCTCCATTATTTAAATATTTTTTAAAATATAACTCTACTATAATAAATCATAACATAAAAAACTAGATTATTTACATATAATATTATATACTATATGAGTAAATTAAATTAAATTCATGTCTAATTATCATCTAAGGCGTCGAAAAAAGGAAATAAAACGAATTTTTTTAAAAAATTATAACGTTTTCTTTATATCGACTTTTTAAAGACGAAAAATAAATACAATCAGACGTGAAAGATACCATAATTTTTAAGGAGGAATATAAATGAAAATTAGCAATGAAGACATTGCAAATGCAATGAAAGTTAAGTTAGAATTCGACGAACTTCCAGAAGCTCCTAAATTCGAAGAAGGAATTCGTAGAGCTCCAGACAGAGGATTCAGACTATCTCAAGCACAAACTGAACTTGCACTTAAAAATGCACTTAGATATATCCCAGAAAAATTCCATGAAGAATTAATTCCAGAATTTCTTGAAGAATTAACTACAAGAGGAAGAATCTATGGATACAGATTTAGACCAGAAGGAAGACTATACGGTAAACCAATTGATGAATACAAAGGTAACTGTGAAGCTGGTAAAGCTTGTCAAGTTATGATTGAAAACAACCTTGACTTTGACGTAGCTCTTTATCCATATGAATTAGTTACATACGGAGAAACAGGATCTGTATGTCACAACTGGATGCAATATAGACTAATCAAAAAATACCTAGAAATCATGACTGATGAACAAACACTTGTTGTTGAATCAGGACATCCACTAGGATTATTTAGATCAAGAAAGAACTCTCCAAGAGTTATAATCACTAATGGTTTATTAGTTGGTGAATATGACAACCATGACGATTGGGAAATCGCAGAAGAAATGGGAGTTACTAACTACGGACAAATGACAGCTGGTGGCTGGATGTACATTGGACCTCAAGGTATCGTTCACGGTACATTCAATACTCTACTAAACGCTGGTAGATTAAAATTAGGTCTTAAAGCTGAAGACGATTTAAGAGGTAAATTATTTGTTACTTCTGGTCTAGGTGGAATGAGTGGTGCTCAAGGTAAAGCAGCAGAAATCGCTCATGCAGTTGGTATCGTTGCTGAAGTTGACTACTCAAGAATTGAAACAAGACTTGAACAAGGTTGGATTTCAAAAGTAACTGAAACTCCAGAAGAAACAATGAAATTAGCTAAAGAATATCTAGAAAAAGAAGAAGCAATGTCAATCGCTTATCACGGAAACATTGTAGACCTTCTACACTACATTGACAAAAACGACATTCATGTAGACCTACTTTCTGACCAAACTTCATGCCATAACGCATATGATGGTGGATATTGTCCAGTAGGAATCAGCTTTGAAGAAAGAACAAGACTTCTTGCTGAAGATCATGACAAATTCGTTAAACTTGTTGATGAAACATTAAAACAACACTATGAAGTTATCAAATCATTAGTAGCTAAGGGAACTTACTTCTTTGACTATGGTAACTCATTCATGAAAGCTATCTACGATGCAGGCGTTAAAGAAATTTCTAAAAACGGCGTAGATGATAAAGACGGATTCATTTGGCCTTCATACGTTGAAGACATCATGGGACCACTTCTATTTGACTATGGATATGGACCATTCAGATGGGTATGCCTAAGCAGAAAACACGAAGACCTAATCGCAACTGATAAAGCTGCAATGGAAGCTATTGATCCAGACAGAAGATACCAAGATAGAGATAACTACAACTGGATTAGAGACGCTGAAAAGAACCAATTAGTAGTTGGTACTGAAGCAAGAATTCTTTACCAAGACGAAGAAGGAAGAGTAAGAATTGCTCTTGCATTCAACAAACTTGTTAGAGAAGGAAAAATTGGCCCTGTAATGATGGGTCGTGACCACCATGACGTATCTGGTGTAGACTCTCCATTCAGAGAAACTTCAAACATCAGAGACGGCTCTAACGTATGTGCTGACATGGCTGTTCAATGTTACGCAGGTAACGCAGCTAGAGGTATGACAGTAGTAGCTCTTCACAATGGTGGTGGAGTTGGTATTGGTAAATCTATCAACGGTGGATTCGGACTTCTACTTGACGGTTCAGAAAGAGCTGATGAAATTGTTAAATTATCACTTAGCTGGGACGTTATGGGCGGCGTAGCTAGAAGAAGCTGGGCTAGAAACGAACACGCTGTTGAAACTGCAGTTGAATTCAACAAAAACCGTGAAGACGGACACATCACTATTCCTTATATAGCTGATGACAAAAAAGTTTCAGATGCAGTTGCTAAAATTTTCAACAAATAATTTAATTAATAATTAAAATTAAGAAATAACCTTTCACATATGTGGAAGGTTATTTTTTTACTATAAAATAATATTATAAGACCTGGGATAAGTGCCTACATATCAAATACTAATTAAAAACAAAACCTGTAAAAAGATATATAGAAATATATAAGTAGAAAAAGCAATATGTAGTACAAAAATAACTAAAAAACTACTATAATAGATATTAAATTTATATAGATATCTATATAAAACAGTGAATTTGATATACTTAACTAGGGAGGCAGAAAGATGAAAAAAATACAAACAAAAGATTTAACCATAATAGCTATGTTTATAGCACTAACAACAGTTGCAACAATGTCAATTCAAATACCAATTCCAGCAACTAAAGGTTACATAAATATAGGGGATACAGTACTAATATGTGCAGGACTTCTATTAGGAAGAACAGCTGGAGGATTAGCTGGGTCAATAGGATCAGCCTTGGCAGATCTATTATCAGGTTATGGATACTATGCACCTATAACCTTTGTAGTAAAAGGAATTGAAGGATTTCTTGCAGGATATTTAAAAGAAAAAACAAAAATAAACTTTATAATATGCGGACTTATAGCAGGACTTGTAATGGCACTTGGATATTTTATAGCAGAAGGAACAATACTTTATAACTTTCAAGCAGCTGCAGCTAGCTTGCCAGCAAATATAATGCAAGGTATAGGAGGTAGTATACTAGCAAGTATCCTATACAAAGCAATAGAAAAGACAAAAGTACTAGAAAAAATAAACGACAATTAAAAAATAGAAATGAAAACATAGCTAAATATTTAGCTATGTTTTTTTGTATGTCAATCTATATTGCTAGTAAAAAATAATGTAATAATATACAATTATTATATTAGAAGGGAGTAGCAATGACAGTAAAAATAATTACAGATACGAGTAGTGACTTTAGCCTTGAGCAAGCAAAAGAGTATGGCGTAGAACTACTAAGCATATATATTTCCGATGGAGAAAAAGAATATAAAGATTTAATAGATATAAATAGTCAAGATATATTTAAAGGACAGGAAAAAAATATAAAATTTACCACTTCTCAAATACCAGTATTTGAATACTATACTAATTTTAAAAAAGTTCTAGATGAAGGAAATGATTTTATTTATATAAGTTTATCTTCAGGAATGTCTGGATCCTATAATAATTCTTTACTAGCAATAGAAGAACTAAAAAAAGAATATAAGCAAAATTTTATAGCTCTAGATTCAAAAGCAGCATCTGTTGGACTAGGATTAATTGTTAGATATTTGGCAGAAGCAGCAAAAAAAGGATTAAATTATAATGATCTTATTGAATTTGCAGAATTTCTAATAGAAAATGTTGTCCACCTGTTTACAGTATTCAACCTAGACGAACTTTATAGGGGAGGAAGGCTTAGGAAAAGTACAGCCAATATAGGAAACCTCTTAAGTATAAGACCTATCATCCATGTAGTAGATGGGGAGTTGAAACTTAGAGAAATATCTAAGGGTAACAAGATGGTATATAAAAAGATAAGCAATGAAATTATAAAGACAATGAAAAGCTATGGAGAAGATGAATTAATATATTTAGTCTATGGCAAAGAAAGAAACTATATAGATCCACTTTTTGAAAAATACAAAAAAGAAAGTAACTTAAAAAGAATAGATACAAACCCTGTCGGATGTACAATATCAATACATACAGGAAGTGAGTTTTTTGGAAATGCTTTTTTAAAAAAAGAAATTCCAGAAAAATTTAAAAAATATTCTTGACAAGATTAAAATAAATATAGTAGTATATAGAAGTTGCAAAACAAACAAGTCGAATTTTTTAAAAATAAATTAAAAAAAGGCTTGACAAGGTATACAGATTAATTGTATACTATATAAGCTGTCTCAATGAGACGGCGTT
>NZ_HE978581.1:0-31976 GCF_000311865.1 Peptoniphilus obesi ph1
AATAATTATATAAACTAACATGCGGAAGTGGCTCAGTGGTAGAGCATCGCCTTGCCAAGGCGAGGGTCGCGAGTTCGAATCTCGTCTTCCGCTCCATTATTAAACAGTCTTAATTGACTGTTTTTTTTATTTTATAAAATAATAATTATTTTTTCTATTTACTTATGAGTATATATTGATCTTAATGCATTAAGCATATCTGAAAATAATAATTAAGTATGTTAAAATATAATTAGCTTAAAAGCAAGACTATTTTTAAATATTAATATATGAAAAGAATTTCAATAAGGGTAAGTATAAAAATAAATATTAGATTTATTGAAATAGAATAAAAATACAAAATCTAAAATCTAATATTAAATGATAGCTAGTAGATGAAAAAATGAGATAGTATAAATTTTCTCAGAGACAATAAAAAATACTTGAATTAATAACAAGCATAATTAGGTTAATAACTGCAATTATTAGCTTAGCTTATATTATCATTCAAGTATTAAATAAAGTCTAATAGATAGGGCTTAAAAAGCCTTATCTATATTTCATAAGTATTATATCAAAAAAGGAGGTTAATTACAATAAATAACGATAAAAAGAGTGTTAATATTAGTATTAGAGTATCGGAAGAAGAAAAAGAAAAGATAAAAGAATTAGCTAAAGAAGAATATCGAACAGTATCAAACTATATTTTAAATTTAGTTAAAGAAGACATTGAAAGAAAACAAAATAACAATATAGATAATGTATAGAGCAATTTACATATTATATTACAAGGCTATTATTTAATAGCCTTGATTTTATTTTAAAGGAAATTTAATAATGTTAAAACAATAGAAAATAAAAGTTTAAAATAGTTAATAAATATATAGAACTTGAACCAACAACATTGTAACAAATGACTATACTGATGAAGTTAACTTTTTAGGAGAAAGATTTCCCTATGAAGATTTAGAAGACTTTATTAAATACTAGCAAGAACAAGTACCATTTACCAAAGAGTTTGGTTTTAAAATGGTTTTAAATTTTTTGAAAAAATAACTTTAAAAAAGAATCCTCGTTAGAATTAACAAAAAGTAAGTTTGATTTAGACAGTGAAGATTTAGACGGTATGAGTTATGAAGATTGTAAAAATAAACTTGATAGCAATTGAAGTGCTTATATAACTTTAAAAGATGTAGATTTAAACTATATACAAGATCTATCTAAGATTGGGACTTTTATTGTGTATGTATTTTAGATGACAAGGGGGAAATGCGTAGACGGTTTATGTTGTTGCTATATAAGAGGTAATGAAGAATTAGCAGAAATTATTGCAGCTAATTTTGGAATAAAAAAAGAAGATATAAAGCTAATTGATAACTAGTATAGTTAATATTTTAATTACCCTAAATTTAATAAAAGGGTAAAAGAATATGAGTTTATATAAATTAAATAAAAAGCTGTAAAAAGACAAATATTGATAAAGTAGCACAAGGAGGTATAATATAAGATAATTAAATTAGAAAAGAGGTATATTATGAAAATATTAAAACATCAAAATATACTAGGTACTTTAGAATATAGCAAGGAAGATAATTTGTATTTTGGTAAAATATTGAATACTAAAGGTTATTTCTTATATCACGGAGAAACAGAAGAAGAAGCAATTAAAGATTTTAAATATAGGATTATTGATTATTTAGATTATTGCAAAGAGAACAAAATAAAAGAGGTATAAATTATATCAGTATAAAATAAAAATCACTATTAAGAGAGTATAGTATACTCTCTTTTTTGATAAAGGAGTATAAATATTTATAATTAATATAGGTGATGTTAATTTGAAAGATAAATTTAAAATTTAAGTCAAGAAGAAAATATATTTTTAGCTAAAAGAAATATAATCGATTATATATGGAAAAGTGCAAATTTAGAAGGTATAAATATAAGTTTTTCAGAAACATATATAATATACGAAAAATTAAAAGTTAAAAAAGTTGATATATCAGAAGTAAACACCATTTTAAATTTAAAGCACGCTTGGCAAGAAGTTTTAAGCTCTGTAAATGATATTTTAGATATAGACTATATATGCAACATCCATAAAGAGGTGTCAAAAGATGAGGCTTTAACATGGGGAAAGTTAAGAACAGGAAAAGTGGAAATTGCAGGAACAGACTATATCCCACCTATATCAAATAAAAAAGAAGTTATTGAAAAGCTTAAAGAATTTGAAAAAATCAAACCAAATACATTAAGATGCATAAAGTTAATGTTGTATTTAATGAAATCTCAATTGTTTTGGGATGGCAACAAAAGAACAGCTATGTTAATAGCTAATAAAGAATTGATAAAACAAGGAAATGGTATAATAAGCATACCAATTTAAGAAATAGAAGACTTTAATCAACTTTTAAGCAGATATTATAACTTCAGCAAAGAGGATGAGTTAATAGATTTTATATACGAAAAGGCTCTTAATGGGATAGAATTCTAATAATTATAAGTATAATAAGTTTAAAAGTTTAAGATAAAATTATTGGATGGTGATTTAGATAAAAAGATATTGACATAGAGAAAGATTACTTATATTATAGTTAAAGTGGTAAAAATATATATAAACTATGCAAAACTTACTTTATATATGTACCGTTAGCTCAGCTGGATAGAGCGTCTGACTACGGATCAGAAGGCCGAGGGTTCGAATCCTTTACGGTACACCATACATTTTATGAAACTTCACTAAATTCTGTAGTAATTCAAAATAGCTTGAATTACAGTGTTTAGTGAAGTTTTTTCATTGCTCAAAAGTGATAATGTTTCACAGAAGCCCACAGAAATTCATAGAATTTTATAAAGTTTCAAAATTTTTGCACCACTTTTTTGACGATTTTTTACACCACTTTTTAAATATTGAATACTTTTAGCTAATAGATTTGTATGTGATTGATTAATTAATTTATAATAGGATTGGAAATAAAGAATACATAGTTTTTACATAGGAGAGTAATTATGAAATTTGAAGATTTAGAAAGTTTAGTCCTTAAATGGGCAGAAGATAAAGACCTTATGCACAAAGAATATATTGAAGAGCAGTTTATGAAATTTATGGAAGAGGTTTTTGAGTTTAAAACAGAGTTGGATACTTGGAGTAGACTTAATAGTGGTGATAAAGGAAAAATAGATGAATCTCTAAGTCATAATTTAAAACTTGAGATGGGAGATGTTCTTGTAACATTAATTATTTTGGCTAAGCAGTTAGAAATTAATCCATCTGAATGTTTAGACTTGGCATATACTAAAATAGCAAAGAGAAAGGGCAAGACTATAAACGGAATTTTTGTTAAAGAAGAAGATTTATAATAGAAATTTTTTATTAAAAATGGGTTCGAGTCCTGCTACCCCTGCCAAATTTCATATTGCTAAAATTAACAAGTGATTTTATAAAATTGACTATGGATTTTATTTTAATTTGTGTTATAATGTAAAGGTAAGTTTGAAGCGGGCGGAAGTGGCTCAGTGGTAGAGCATCGCCTTGCCAAGGCGAGGGTCGCGAGTTCGAATCTCGTCTTCCGCTCCATATTTAATCTTGAAACAAATCGTTTCAAGATTTTTTTATTTTAATTTAATTGTATTATTTTAAAGTTATAGCAAATTGAATTGGCACCTATTTTGTGATAATATTTAGTTAAATTTATAATTACAGGAGGCAATATGAGTAAAGATAATTTAGAATATAAAACAAAATCAATATGGTCTCAAATTGATAAAGATGATTTAATTGAGATCCATGATTATTCACAAAGATATAAAAACTTTTTAGACCATGCAAAAACTGAAAGAGAAGCTTGTCGTTTTATAATTAAACAAGCAGAATCTAAAGGATTTGTAGATATTAATGAGGCAATAAAAGGCGAAATAAAAGCTGGAGATAAGATATATATCAACAATAGAGATAAGTCTTGTGCTCTATTTGTTATTGGCAATGATATAAAAGAAGGAATGAATATTGTTGGTTCCCATATAGATTGCCCAAGATTAGACTTAAAACAAAATCCTCTATATGAAGATACTGATCTTGCTATGTTTAAAACTCACTATTATGGTGGAATTAAAAAATATCAATGGACAACAATACCTCTTGCTATTCATGGTTTAGTTATTAATAAAAAAGGTGAAAAAATAAATATAAGTATAGGAGAATCTAGTGATGAACCTGTATTTTATATTACTGATTTGCTTCCACATCTAGGAGCAAGACAAAATGAAAAGAAATTAAAAGAAGCTATAACTGGAGAAGAATTAAATGTTATAGTTGGTCATAGTAGTTTTGGCAAAGATGATGAAGAAAATCCTATTAAAAAATTAGTATTAGAATATTTATATGAAAAATATTCAATGGTTGAAGAAGACTTTTTAGTTTCAGAAATAGAAGTTGTTCCTGCTAGCAAGGCAAGGGATGTTGGATTTGATAGAGCACTTATAGCTGCTCATGGACATGATGATAGAGTTTGTTCATATGCAAATCTCGAAGCTATTTTAGAAATAGAAAATCCTAATATAACAGCTGTTTCATTATTTGTAGACAAGGAAGAAATAGGATCTGTTGGTAATACATCAATGTCTTCTAAATTCTTTGAAAATGGAGTTGCTGAAATCATAGCTACTAGTGGAGAATATTCTGACCTATATGTAAGAAGGGCTATGGAAAAATCAAAAGTTGTTTCTGCTGATGTTACTGCAGCAATCGACCCTGACTATAAGGATGTTATGGATAGCCACAATGCCGCTAAAATGGGTTATGGTATTGCTATGAGCAAATACACTGGATCAAGAGGAAAAAGCGGTTCTAACGATGCTAATGCTGAATTTATTGCTGAATTAAGAGACTTATTTAATAAAAATGATATTATTTGGCAAACAGGTGAACTTGGAAAAGTTGATGAAGGAGGCGGAGGCACAATAGCTTATATTTTAGCTCAAAGAGGTGCTGATGTAGTTGATTTAGGAACAGCAATGTTATCTATGCATGCTCCTATTGAATTAGTTTCAAAAGCTGATGCTTATATGACTTCAAAAGCTTATAGGGTATTTTTAAATCAATAATTTGCATTAAAAAAAGAAGGTTTTAAACCTTCTTTTTTTATTTATTATTTTCTGATTCTTCTTCTTGTTCATAGCCTGAAAAGTCAATTGCTAGAACTTCATTTATAGCTTTTCTTGCATCTTTTAAGTCTTCTTCTTTAACCATAAGGTCAGTTCCACTTAATTGATCTCCAAGAATTTGAGCAAGACTTTCATCTATACTTCCATGTTTTTCTTTATATTCAATATTTAATTCATCAAGAATTTTTCCAATTGCTGTAACATTGAATTGGTCATACACAGTAACAAGTTTTACAAATCCGTTGTCTTTTGTATCTGTCATATAATCACTCCTTGTGAGATTTATATTTAAATTTTCTTATAAAAAAATGATGAAATTGGGTTGGATTTCATCATTTATTATATTTAAATATTATAATTTAGAATAGAATTCTACGACTAATTGGTCTTCGATTTCTATTGGAATATCTTCTCTATTTGGAATAGATATTAAAGTTGCTTTGAAATCTTCTTCTTTTTTAATGTATGGATAAGCTGTTACATAATTTGTTTGGTAATTTTCTTTAAATAGTTCAGATTTTCTACCTCTAGCAGATAGGGCAATTTCATCGCCAACTTCACATCTGTAAGAAGGAATATCAACCTTTTTACCATTTACTGTAACATGTCCATGAGATACTATTTGTCTTGCTTGTCTGATAGATGTAGCAAATCCCATTCTATAAACAAGATTGTCTAATCTTCTTTCAAGTAATTGAATAAAAGCGGTACCTGTTAGTTCATTAGATTTTTTAGCTTCTTCGAATAAAGCAAAGAATTGTTTTTCTAGTAAACCATAATACGCTCTTAGTCTTTGTTTTTCTAAAAGTTGTATACCATATTCAGTTAATTTCTTATCACTTCTAGCAGTACCCCTTGTAGCTCTTTTCATAGCTTTTGGGTGACCACATACGTTTAAACCTAATCTTCTTGATTGTTTGAATTTAGGTCCCATCATTTTTGCCATTAATTTTTCACTCCTAATAAAATTCTCTGCCGCGATAATTTTAAGAGCCGAAGATATTATACTAAATAAGAATAGACTTGTAAAGATAATCGTTGAGAATTTATAAGTATTTTACCATATTTAGATTTGGTAAAATAGAATTATTAAATTACTAATGTTATAATATTTTTTATGGAGGCTAATATGAATATACTTTTAAAAAATATTTCTTATCTTGATGTTACAAATGAAAAAATTGTAAGAAATGTAAATATACATATTCAAGATAATATAATAAAAGAGATTTATAGTGAAGATAAAAAATTATTTAATTTTGATTATATAATAGATTGTTCTAATAAACTTGCAAGTCCTGCTTTTACAAACGGGCATACTCATCTTGGCATGACTCAAATGAGAAATTATGCTGATGATTTAGAACTTATGACTTGGCTCAATGAAAAAATATTTCCAGTTGAAGCAAGATTAACTTCTGAAGATATATATTATGCAAGTCTACTTTCTATAATTGAAAATATAAAAAGTGGAGTAGGAAATGTTTGCGATATGTATGATAGTATAGACAGGGTATCAGATGCTATTATTGAATCTGGAATTAGAGGGTCTATTTCGATGGGTCTAACTAGTGTATCAGGAGATGTAAATAAAAAACTTGATAAACTTTATAGCATTTATAAGGAATATAATAATCAAGGATCTGGAAGGTTAAAAATACTTCCTGGACCGCATGCTATTTATACTTGTTCTAAAGAATTTTTAAAAATGGTCTTAGATTTGTCAGAAAAAATGGATAATAGGTTAAATATCCACGTATCTGAAACTGAAACGGAAGTAAATAATTGTATAAAAGAAAATGGTGTAAGACCGATTGAATATTTAAATCAAATAGGATTTATGGATAAAAAAATTATTGCAGCACATTGTGTTCATCTTAATAAAGAAGAAATTGAATTTATTAGTGATAAAGAATTTTATCCAATCTATAATCCAACATCAAATTTAAAACTAGCATCTGGTTTTACAGATATTGATTATATGCTAAAAAATAAGATAAAAGTTGGTATTGGAACTGATGGATCTTCTTCAAATAATAATCAAGATATGATAGAAGAGATGCATATAGGATCAATTGTTAATAAGGCAGTTAATTCAGACCCAAAATCGGTAAAAGCTATTGATGTTTTGAGGATGGCAACTATTAATGCTGCTGAAATTTTTGATGTAGATAATGGAGAGATTAAAGAAGGCAAGCTTGCTGATATTTGCATGTTTGATTTAGATTCAATTAGCTTTACACCTCAAAATAATTTGATATCAGCCTTAGTTTATAGCGCTAATAGATCAGATGTTACTGATTTAATTGTTGATGGTAAATTTATTATGAGAAATAGAGAAGTTTTAAGTCTTGATGAAGAAAAGATAAAATATAAAGTAAGAGAATTAAGTGAAAAATTATTAAATTGCTAGGAGAAAATTAATATTATGGATAAAAAAGTCGTTTATAGTGGAATTCAACCATCAGGTTCTTTAACAATAGGTAATTATTTAGGAGCCTTGAAAAATTTTATAGGATTACAAGATGAGTATAATTGCTTATATTGTATTGTCGATATGCATGCAATAACAGTTCCTCAAGAACCTAAGCTATTAAGAAAAAACACTCTTGATGTGTTAGCTCTATATTTAGCTGCTGGTTTGGATCCAGAAAAATCAATTATTTATATACAATCCCATGTTCCAGCTCATGTGGAACTAATGTGGATGCTAAATTCTATATCTTCTATGGGACAATTACAAAGAATGACCCAATTTAAAGATAAGTCTAAGAAAAGTAAGGAAGTTTTAGCTGGAATATTTAATTATCCAGTGTTGATGGCTGCAGATATTTTACTTTACCAAACGTCTTATGTTCCAGTAGGAGAAGACCAAAAGCAACATGTCGAACTTACAAGAGATCTTGCTCAAAAATTCAATGCTAGATATTCTGATACCTTTGTTTTACCAGATATCTTAACTCCAAAGAGTGGGGCAAGGATAATGTCTTTACAAGATCCAAGCATAAAGATGAGTAAGTCAGATCCAGATGCAAACTCCTTTATTTTAATTCTTGATGATGAAGAAGCTACAAGAAGAAAGATAAAAAGAGCTGTTACGGATTCGCTTAATAGTATTGACTACAATGATGAACAAGTTGGACTTAAAAATTTAATTAATATTTATAGTTCTTTTTCAGGAAAATCAGTAGAAGAAATAGTTGCTATGTATGATGGCAAAGGCTATGGTGAATTTAAGGAAGACTTAGCAGATGTAGTTTGTGATGGATTAAGACCTCTTCGCGAGAGATTTAAAGAAATCAGAGCTGATAAGGAATATTTAGAAAAAGTTTATAAAGAGGGAGCAGAAAAAGCTTCTTATCTTGCTAATAAGACTTTGAGAAAAGTTTACAAAAAAATGGGTTTTATAGCTAAATAAATTTTCTTTATTGCATTAATTCAACATATATTATATAATTTATGCAAATTTTAAAAAACTATAAAAAAGAGGAGTAATATTTGGATGATTTCAGAGAGATGCCGTTTGGTGAGAGGCATTATTTGAAGAATATGAAGGTTGCTTTTTTGTTTGTAATTACACGGTAGAAGCGTTATATTCTCTAAGCCGCATTTTGCGGGAATTAAGGTGGTACCACGTCCTTCGTCCTTATATGACGAAGGATTTTTTTATTTAGGAGGGAAAAATGGAACAGTTATCTAAAACTTATAATCCAAAAGATTTTGAGAAAAGACTTTACAAATTTTGGGTAGACAACAATTATTTTAGACCAGAAATTGATGAAAACAAAAAACCTTATACTATAGTTATGCCTCCACCAAATGTTACTGGTAGCTTGCATATGGGTCATGCTCTAAATAGTACAATCCAAGATATTTTAATAAGATTTAAAAGAATGCAAGGTTATGCTGCTTTATGGTTACCAGGAACAGACCATGCTTCTATATCAACCGAAGCTAAAGTTGTAGAAAAGTTAAAATCTGAAGGAAAAAGCAAACAAGATCTTGGCAGGGAAGCATTTTTAGAAGAAGCTTGGGACTGGACAAGAATTTATGGTGGAACTATTAAAAACCAACTAAGACAACTTGGTGTTTCTTGTGATTGGTCAAGAGAAAGATTTACTCTAGATGAACAGTTATCCAAAGCCGTTGAAGAAGTATTTATTAGACTTTATGAAAAAGGTTTAATTTATAGAGGAGATAGGATTATAAATTGGTGTCCTAACTGCGGTACTGCTATTTCTGATGCTGAAGTTGAACACGAAGAAAGTGATGGATTTATTTGGTCTTTTAAATATCCACTAGCTGATGAAGATGGATATATAGAAATCGCAACAACAAGACCTGAAACAATTCCTGGAGACCTTGCCATAGCAGTTAATCCTGAAGATGATAGATATAAAGATTTAGTTGGGAAATATGCAATACTTCCAATTATGGATAGAAAAATTCCTATTGTTGCTGATGATTATGTTGATATGGAATTTGGTAGTGGAGCAGTAAAAATCACTCCATCACACGATCCTAACGACTTTGAAGTTGGAGAAAGACATGATTTAGGACAATTAAAAGTATTTGATGATGATGCAAGACTAAATGAAAATGCGGGGAAATATGCTGGATTAGATAGGTATGAAGCTAGAAAAAAAATCATTGAAGATTTTAAAGAATTAGGACTACTTTCAAAAATTGAAAAACATCACAATGCTGTAGGCCATTGCGAAAGATGTGACACAGTAATAGAACCAATTATTTCAAAACAATGGTTTGTAAAAATGGAACCTCTTGCAGGTCCAGCTATTGAAGCTTTAAAAAGTGGAGAATTAGAATTAATTCCAGAAAGATTTGGCAAAATCTATCTAAATTGGCTTGAAAATATCAGAGACTGGTGTATTTCAAGACAATTATGGTGGGGCCACAGACTTCCTGTATATTATTGTAACGAAACTGGCGAAGTTGTAGTTTCTAGAGAAGATCCTACTGGCAAAGAAGGCTATGAAAATAAAACATTCAGACAAGATGAAGATACCTTAGATACATGGTTCTCATCAGCACTATGGCCTTTCTCAACCCTAGGCTGGCCAGAAGAAACTGAGGATTATAAATATTTCTTCCCAACAGATGTATTAGTTACTGGATATGACATAATCTTTTTCTGGGTAATCAGAATGGTATTTTCATCACTTGAAAACACTAAAAAACTTCCATTCTCACACGTATTCTTTACAGGTCTTGTAAGGGATTCACAAGGTAGAAAAATGTCTAAGTCTTTAGGAAATGGTGTAGATCCACTTGAAGTTATTGATAAATACGGTGCAGATGCTCTTAGATTTACTTTAATAACTGGTAACACACCTGGAAATGACATGAGATATTATGATGAAAAAGTTGAAGCAAACAGAAACTTTGCAAATAAATTATGGAATGCAACAAGATTTGTTTTAATGAACATTGATGAAAATGATGCTAAAGAATTAGACTTATCAAAATTAAAATCTGAAGATAAATGGATTTTAACTAAACTACAATCCACTATAAAGGAAGTTACTAAAAAATTAAACCAATTCGAAATCGGGACTGCTGGAGATGACATATACGAATTTATTTGGAGTGACTACTGCGACTGGTATATAGAAATGGTTAAATCTAGACTTTATAGCGATAATGAAGAAGAAAAAATAGTTGCTAAATCTGTTTTAATATTTGTTTTAAAAGATATAGTAAAACTTCTTCATCCATTTATGCCATTTATAACTGAAGAAATTTACTCACATTTACCAGGAGTAGATAGTGCTTTAATTGTAGACAAGTGGCCAGAAGCTGACGAAAAATTAGTATTTAATGAAGATAAAGATAGCATAGAATATATCAAAAATGCTATTAGAGAAATTAGAAATGCTAGATCTCAATTAAACATTGCAAATAATAAAAAATCTACAACACTAATTTATACAAAGTCTGATGAAATAAGAAATATTATAAAAGAAAATGAAGATAAGTTTTTAAAACTTGCATCTTCTAATGAAGTTAAGTTAATTGATAGCAAAGATGATATTTCAGAAGATAATATAGCAATCGTTCTTGATAAATCAGAAATCTTTTTACCAATGAGTGAACTTGTAAATTATGAAAAAGAATATGAAAGAATCTCAAAGGAAAAAGAAGAAGTTGAATTTGAATTAAAAAGAGCAAAGGGCAAATTAGCAAACGAAAGCTTTGTTAAAAAAGCTCCTGAAAAATTAGTAAATGCTGAAAAAGAAAAAATAGAAAAATATGAAAAAATGTTAGTAAGCATCGAAGAAAGACTTAGTGCAGTTAAAGAGAGATTGTAATGAAAAAAGAAGATATTTTAAATAATATTAATTCTAGAGAGGTTAAGAGGAGATCTTATGACCTCTCTAGGATGTTAAAATTATTAGAAGAGTTGGGAAATCCTCAATGTGGGATGAAATTTGTCCATGTTGCAGGCACAAATGGCAAGGGATCTACGTCAAAACTTGTCTATAATATGCTTAGGCAAACTAATCTTAATGTAGGGCTAACTATTTCGCCTCATATTTTAGAAATTAATGAAAGAATAGTAGTTAATGATAGTGAAATAAATGACCAGGATTTTGTAACTCTCTCTGAAAAAGTTTTAAAAGCTGAAAATATTATTGAAGCTGAATATGAAAAGCTTACCTATTTTGAATTTATTACAGCGGTTGCATTTTTATATTTTAAAGAAAAGAAATGCGATATTTGTGTTCTTGAGGTTGGTATGGGAGGCTTGTCAGATTCAACTAATGTTATAAGGGATATTGATAAAGTTTTATGTTTAATAACTCCAATTTCTTTTGATCATATGGCTTTTCTAGGTAATACTATTGAAGAAATTGCTAGTCAAAAAGCGGGAATAATAACAAAAAATACTTCTGTAATAACTTATAATGAAGATGATAAAGTATTAAAAATTATAGAAGATGAGGCAAGAAAAAAAGAATCTAACTTTTATTCATATAAAGAAATAAAAGTTGATAATTTAAGAATAGATGAATTTTCAAGTTCCTTTGATTTAAGTTTTAAAAATCATAAAATTGAAGATATAAAACTTAATCTACTAGGTTATTACCAAGTTCACAACGCAATGCTTGCAATAGCGGGGGTTTTAGAATTAGTAGATAAGAATATAATTGATATTTCTTATGATGAAATAAAAAAAGCAGTTGCAAATACTAGATGGCAGGGCAGAATGGAGCTAATAAATAAAAATCCTAGAATCGTGCTAGATGGTGCTCACAATAGCGATGGAATTGATAATTTAGTTAGAAATTTCTCTCTATTTAAATATAATAAGCTTTATATAATTTCATCAATCCTAAGCGACAAAGATCATAAAAAGATGCTCGAGTCCTTATCTAAATATTCAAAAGATTTATTTTTGCTTGATTTAGATAATATTAGGAAAACAGAAATTGATATTTTAAAAAGAGAAGCTGAAGAATATTTTGAAAATGTAGAAATTACAAGAGATATAAAATCAGCTATTGAAGATGTAAAAAAACTAGCTACAAATGATGATCTGATAGTAATTACAGGATCTTTGTACCTAGTTAGTGAAATAAAACAATTATTTGCTTAAAACTGAAATAATATTCTTATATAATATCTGTGGATTATTTTTAAATTTTTCACAGATATTTTTTGCATACTCTTCATCAGGAGCCTCAATTCTTAAAAAGAAGATATCATTTTCTTGCTCCTTTATGCTTAAATTACAATAATATTTTCCATTTTCCATATTATAGTCGGCAGATATTATGTTGTTATAAATTTCTTGTTTTTTAAAAGTATCTATATAATCATTTAAGTTTTCTTTTAAATCTTCGCCAATGTTATCAGAAAAATATTCTAAGGCTTCTAGTCCATCACTTGTTATCATAATTTTATTTTCTGAACTATAATTTACAAGATTTGAATCAATCAATTCATTTAAATATTCCTTAAAATAAAAATAATTATAAATATCAAATTTTAAAATAAAGGCTATTAACTTTTCTTCATCGCAAAGGCCTTTTAAATTTTTTATTATATATAAAATAATGATTTTATTTTGAGCAAGCTCTCTAACATTTGATTTATCCATATATTTCTCCTTTTTCTAATTATATCATAATTGATATATACTTAAAAGAAGGCTAGAATCCTATTATTCAGCTTAATTTATTTGAATTTTATTAAATAAATTAATTAAAGATAAGCTAGATTTTTAAAACTTGTCTGGGGTAAAGTAATAATATATAAAATATAATTAAAATTATAAGTTTATTGATTGGAGTATAGATAAAATGAATAAGTTAAGAGATGCTATTTACGGATTTGCAATTGGAGATGCTCTTGGAGTTCCTTTTGAATTTAAAGAAAGAGGGAGTTTTAAATGCACAGACATGGTAGGATTTGGAACTTGGAATCAAGAACCAGGCACTTGGTCTGATGATACTAGCATGACTCTTGCAACTTGTAAATCAATTAAAGATAAGGCTTGCATTGATATTATTGATATAAGAAAAAATTTTGAAAATTGGCTATATAAAGATGGATTCACAGCAAATGGGGAAACCTTTGATGTAGGAAACACAACAAGAGAGGCTATAAGTTTAGGATATGGATTAGATGATTATTATTCTAATGGTAATGGTTCTTTAATGAGAATTTTACCTTTAGCTTTTACAAAAGCTACTGATGATGAAATAAGAAAAGTTTCAGCAATCACACATGCTCATGAAATATCGAAAAAAGCTTGTATTGAGTATGTGAATATTGCTAGAAAATTAATTGCTGGTGAAAAAATAAATTTCCAAAATAAAAAAGAAGACCAAATAGAATCTTCAGGTTTTGTTCTTCATACTTTAGAAGCTTCTGTATGGTGTATTTTTAATTCAAATTCTTATAAAGATGCAGTTTTAAAAGCAGTAAACCTTGGAGATGATACAGATACAACAGCGGCAGTTACTGGAGGACTTGCTGGAATTATTTATGGATATGATTCCATTCCAAAAGATTGGATAGAGAAATTAAAAAATAAGAAATTAATAGAAGAATGTTTATTTTAAATCTCTTATTAAATTTGATTATTTGATATAATTTATAGGGTGATAGTATGAGATTAGATGTTTTATTTGTAGTGATTTTACTGGTTATATTGGTTTCAATCCAATTAACTTTAAATAAAATACTTGTTGAGCTTAGAATAATAAAAAATAAAATTGACGATAAAGAATTTGAAGAGAGAGAAAGAAGTTAAATTATAGATATGAAGAAGAACAAATTTAAGAAGAAAAATTTAAATGTTTTAAGTGTTAACACTTTTACATTTGTACTTTCTATATTTTTTTTGACGATTGGTTATCAAATACAATCTAGAAATTTTTTAATAGGTACACTCATCAATGAAATATTTATAATCTTGATACCAGCCTTGTTTTTGTGCAGGGGAGGTAGGATAAGAGATGTTTTAAGAGTGAAACCTTTAGGAGTAAAAAACTTTTTTAGGACAATAATTATTGTTGTTTTTTCTTATCCAGTAATTTTACTTCTAAATGGTATATTTTTAACAATATTATCTAATTTTATTGGTTTAGAAAACTATCCAATCGATTATAATGAATCAGTTTTAAGTTATTTATTTTATATTTGCTTAATCCCTGCAATTTGTGAAGAGGTATTTTTTAGAGGGGCATTGATAAATTCATACAATATTTATGGGAGAAAGTTTGCAATTGTTATGTCAGCTTTAGTATTTGCTTTATTCCATTTTGATGTACAAAATTTTGTAGCTCCTTTACTTCTTGGGATTTTATTTGGTAATTTATTAGAGCTTTCTGATTCAATATTTTCACCTATGCTTGGACATTTTTTAAATAATTTGATTGCATTTTTCTCTGCAAAGTATGTAAATGACTTTCTATTTGATATCTTAGATAAGACATCACTTGCAAGAGATATAGGATCTTTACAGTTGTATATTATTATTGTTTTGAGTATAGTTTCTTTTATTGCAGTTTTTGTAATTAAATTTATTTTTAAGAGGATGAAAGAGGACAGACTTATACAAATAAAACAAGATGAAAGTAGGATAAGGACTAGGGAAATAGAGAGTATAGATTTCTTTAATTTTGCACCAATCGTAACTTTGATAATACTTTACTTTATCTATTTTATTATAGTGTTTTAAGGAGGAATATAATGAACGATATAAAAAAAGCAGCAGAAATTATATTAAATTCAAAAAAGACTATGGCACTTACTGGTGCTGGGATAAGTACAGAATCGGGCATTCCTGATTTTAGATCATCTAGTGGCTATTATAGTAAAATGGATCCAGTAAAATCGCTATCAAAAGATGTTTTATTAAATGACCCAAAAAGATTTTATAGTGAAGGATTTTTAATTTTAAATGACTTATATAATAAAGAACCAAATAAGGGACACTTTGCTTTAGCTAAGTTAGAAGAATTAGGAAAATTAAGCGGAATCATAACTCAAAACATAGATAATCTCCATATAAAAGCTGGAAATAAAAAAGTTTATGAAGTTCATGGAGAAAGTAGAAATGTTCACTGTATGTCATGTAATAGGGTTTATCCATTTTCTGTAATGAAAGAAAAAGTTGAGAAAAAAGAAATACCGCCTCTATGCGATGCTTGTGGAGGTATCTTAAGACCAAATGTTGTAATGTTTGGAGATATGATGCCAAATGATTTTTTAAAAGCTCAACAACAAATTGCAAACACAGAATTATTAATAGTAGTTGGATCTAGCTTGCAAGTTAGTCCAGTTAACTATCTACCATCTTATGTTGATAAATTGATTATTATTAATAATGATAAAACTCCATTTGATAGGGATGCAGAACTAGTATTCCATGAATCTGCAGGAGAAATATTGACAGAAATTGTTGAAGAAGTGGAAAAAGAGCTAAAATAAAATTTGAGGTAAAGAATTATGATGTATCATGAATTTGCACAATTTTATGATCAACTTATGGATGGATTTTCCTATGAAGATGCATATAATTTTATAAATGAATATGCCCTTAATAAGGGAAAAAACTTTAAAAATATCTTAGAACTTGCATGTGGAACTGGAAATTTTACAAGAGAATTAATAGCTGATGATAGAAAGATTAAGGCAGTCGATTTATCCGATGATATGTTAGCAATAGCTGAAAATAAATTGAGAAACACGGGCGTAGAATTTTTTAAGATGGATATGAAAGATTTTATTTTTGATGAAAAATTTGACCTTATTATATCTACTTGCGATAGTTTTAATTATATTTTGAGTAAAGATGATTTAAAAATTGTTTTAAAAAATGTTTATAAGCACTTAGAAGATGATGGACTTTTTATTTTTGATTTAAATAGTCAATATAAATTTGAAGGCTTTGAAAAAATATATATAGATGAATTTGATGATGTATTTTATACATGGGAAAATTTTTATGATAAGAAAGATAGGATAAATATGTATTCTCTAAACTTTTTTGTAAGAAAAGGAGATCTTTATGATAGGTTTTATGAAGAACATTATGAAAGAGCCTATCCACATGAAGAAGTAATAGAGATGCTAAAAGAAATTGGATTTAATAACATAGATAGCTATAATGATTATGAAAGTAACAAAGAATTAGAAACAGCAAATAGAATTGTTTATATTGTTAGTAAATAAAGGAGTTATATGGATTATTTAACTAAGGCCATGGATTCAACAAAGATGGTGAGAGTAAGTGCTATTGATGCAAGAGATGTAGTTGAAAAAGCTAGACAAATTCACAACACATCAAAAACAGCATCAGCAGCATTTGGAAGGACTCTTTGTGCTGGATTACTAATGGCATCAGATTTAAAAAATGAAGATGATTCTCTAACATTAAATATAGAATCAGAATCTAGTATAGGAAGAATTGTTGTCACTTGCAAAAATGATGGTAATATTAAAGGATATGTAAAAAATCCTATGGCAGATGCAGAAATAAGAGAATCAGACCACAAACTTGATGTAGGATCCATAGTTGGAAATGGAACTTTAACAGTTGTAAAAGATTTAGGTTTAAAACATCCCTATGTAGGAAAAGTAAATCTTGTTAGTGGGGAAATTGCAGAAGATATAGCAAATTATTATTATGTATCAGAGCAAGTAAGATCAGTTGTAAGTCTTGGAGTCTTGGTAGACAAGGATTATACAATTAAACAAGCAGGTGGATTCATACTTCAACTTATGCCTTATGCTGGGGAAGAGGTAATCGAAAAGATAGAAAATAATCTTAAAGATTTGCCATCTTATACAGAAATGTTAGAAGATAATATGAATCCAGAAGATATAATAAATAGATTATTAGAAGGATTTGAAGTAAACTATTTAGATAAAAAACCTGTCTACTATAAATGTGATTGCAGCAGAGAAAAAGTAATATCATCTTTGATATCTTTAGGTAAAAAAGAACTTGAAGAAATAAAAGAAGAAGATGAAAAAGTAGAAGTTACTTGTCATTTTTGCAATACAGAATACGATTTTAATAAAGAAGAAATAGATGAGATAATAAAATGATTTAATTATCGTGATTTAATAAAAAAAAGCTGGCTCTTAATTTATAAAAGAGTCAGCTTTTTTGGTGCCCAGAGCCGGAATCGAACCAGCGACACGAGGATTTTCAGTCCTCTGCTCTACCGACTGAGCTATCTGGGCAAATATTTAACAAGACTTGTATATAGTAACATAGATAAAAAATAAAAGCAATAAAAAAGGACTGAATAAAAACTCAGTCCTTTTTAATATTTTGCAAAATATTAAAATAACCTAAAATTAGATTTCAAAAGATTTTTCTTTATTTGATCTTAAACATCTAGTACAAACATTAATTCTTTTATTTTGACCATTTACTGTAGCTCTAATTCTTCTAATATTAGGAGCCCAAGATCTATTGCCTCTTTTGTGTGAGAAAGAAATAGTATTTCCGAATACTCTTTGTTTGCCACATACTTCACATCTTTTACCCATATGTGCACCTCCTTAATTCATAACTAGCTTAAATATATTAACATGAAATGAAAAAAATATCAAATTATTTTTACTTTAATAAAAAATTTTAAGAACTTTGTTTTTATGATATAATTTTAATATATATATACTTTCTAAGGAGGTGCATTATGTCTGCAAATATAAAAAACGAAAATGGATTTATTGCAATAGAAAATAATGTTATAGCTAATATAGCTGGAATATCAGCTATGGAAAGTTATGGGATTGTAGGCATGGCTGCAAAAAATGCTACTGATGGTATTTTAGAAGTTTTAAAAATTGATAATTTATCAAAGGGCATAAAAGTAAATACTGAAAATGACCAAATAGATATAATTTTACATGTCGTATTAGAATACGGTGTAAAAATTTCTACTGTTGGTGAAAATATAATTGATAGAGTTAAATTTAATGTAGAAAGCTTAACTGGTTTAAGTATAAATCAAGTTGAGGTAATTGTTGAAGGAATCAGGTTGAAGTAGGAGGATTGAACTTGAGTATTACAAAAATTGATGGTAATTTACTGGCAAAAAGTTTTACTGATGCTGTAAATTATCTAGTAATGAATAAGGATGAGGTCAATGCTCTTAATGTGTTTCCTGTACCAGATGGTGACACAGGAACCAATATGTCTTTGACTGCAAAATCATCTTTAAAACAAATAAATAATTTAGAAGATAAATCTAGCATATCGGAAGTTTCAAAAGCAATAGCTAGAGGGTCTTTGATGGGAGCAAGAGGAAACTCTGGTGTTATTCTTTCGCAATACCTAAGAGGTTTTTCTGAAGGATTAGATGGCATAGAAGAAGCCTCTGTTTCTGAACTTGCAAATGCCTTTAAAATAGCATCTGAAACAACATATAAGGCTGTTATGAAACCTACAGAAGGAACTATATTGACAGTTGGCCGTGAAATGAGCGAATTTGCTTCTAGAAATAGTAGAAAATATGATGATATTGTTTCTTTCATGGAAGATTTTGTTGAAGCTGGAGAAATTTCCTTAAGTAAAACTCCAGAAAAATTACAAGTTCTAAAAGAAGCTGGAGTTGTTGATGCTGGTGGTAAAGGACTTTTAGTTCTAATAACTGGTATATTAAGATCACTAAAAGGTGAAAATTTCTCAGCTATAGAAGATGAACAACTTACAAGAAAAGCTCAAAAAGATATTTATATTGGAGAACTTGCTGATGACGATATAGAATTTGGATATTGTACAGAATTTGTAATCAGTACTAAGAATGAAGATGTTGATGGACTAAGAAATAAAATTGCACCTCTTGGAGACTGCCTGCTTGTTGTTGGTGGTGGAGGAAGTGGAATTATAAAAGTCCATGTTCATACTAATAACCCAGGTAAAGTTCTAGAATATGCAGTTGAACTTGGCGCTTTACAAGATATAAAGATTGACAATATGAGATTGCAACACCAGGAAGTACTATTCAAAAAAGAAGAGGTTGAAAAAGCTAAACAAAAGGAAATAGAAGATAAAAAAACAGAAGAAACTCAAGAAAAGAAAAAATATTCTTTTATAGTTGTTTCACTTGGAAAAGGAATCAATGAAGTCTTTAAATCTTTGGGCGCTGATCAAATTGTTGAAGGTGGACAAACAATGAATCCTAGCACGGAAGATTTAGTTAAATCTGTAGAAAAAGCTCCATCTGACAACGTGTTTATTATTCCTAACAATTCAAATATAATTTTAGCTGCAAATCAAGCAAAAGACTTGTGTGATAAAAATGTAGCTGTTGTTGAAACAAAATCAATAGCAGAAGGAGTAACTGCGATCCTTTCATTTAGTGAGGATTTATCGATAGAAGAAAACCTTGAAAATATGACTGCAGCTATAGAAGATGTAGTTTCTGCAGAAGTTACCTATGCTGTTAGAGACACTAATATGGATGGAAAGCAAATAAATAAGGGAGACATTATTGGTCTTAGTGGTAAAAAAATCTTAGCAGCAGGATCGGATACAAATAAGGTAACAGAAGATTTAATAGATCAATTAGTTAATGATGAAACATCAATGATATCAATTTATTGGGGTCATGAAATAGATAAAGATAAATCTGAAGAATTATATAATTCTATTAGTGAAAAATATGATGATTTGGATGTAGATTTAATAGAAGGTGACCAGCCACTTTACTATTATTTGATAGCTTTAGAATAAATAGAAAGCCCTTTTAGGGCTTTTTTATTTTTGGTGATAAAAATGAAATTAAATGATTCAGTTAGATATTTAAAAGGTGTTGGACCAAAAAAAGAAAAGTATTTAAAAAGCATGGGAATTAATAACATTAAAGACCTACTTTTGTATTTTCCAAGAGCCTATGAAGATCAGTCTAATATTAAGCCAATTAGAAGCCTAGTAGCTGAAGAAAAACAAACATCCTTAGTGAAATTTGTTGAGATTTTAGAAGATAGACAAATCAGAAGAAATTTAAGAATTACTAAATTTTTAGTTGAAGATTCTAGTTCATCTGCAATAGTAAGTTTTTTTAACAACAGATTTATTAAAGATACAATAAAATTAAATGACTTATATGTCATAAGTGGAAAAGTAAGCATATTTAATAATGCAATTCAATTCACATCTCCAGACTTTATTGAATATAAAAAATATCTAGGTCAAAGACATATTTATCCAATCTATAACCTTAGTAAGAACATAAGCAATAAAGATATAAGTAAGATGATAGACCAAGTTATAGATAAAAATTTATTTGAAGAAAGTCTTAGTAAAGGAATTATTGATAAATATAAGCTGATGGATAAAAATGAATCTATATTAAACATCCACAGGCCAGCTGATAGAAAAGCTTACATAAGAGCTAAACAAAGATTGTGCTTTGAAGAGTTTTTATATTTTAATATAAATTTACTTTTAATAAAAAATAAAAATAAAAATGCAGAGGCTTATAAAATAGGTTTTGATGAAAAAATAAATGATTTTATAGAATCTTTAGATTTTGAACTTACTCAAGGACAAAAAAATGTTTTAAATGAAATATTTGCTGATCTTGCAAGTGGTAAAAAGATGAATAGGTTGATTCAAGGAGATGTTGGATCAGGAAAGACTATTGTAGCCATTATAGCCATGTATTTATGCTATTTAAATGGATACCAATCTTCTATTATGGCACCAACTGAAGTGCTGGCAAAACAGCATTTAAACTCATTTAGACAAATGTTAGAAAAACTTGGAGTCAAAGTAGAATTATTAGTTGGATCAACTAGCAAGAAAAATAGAGATAGGATTTTAAATTCAGTTGAAATTGGAGAAGTGGATATATTAATTGGAACCCATGCTCTGTTAAATGAAGATGTTAAATTCAAAAAGCTCGGTCTAAATGTTACAGATGAACAACATAGGTTTGGGGTAATGCAAAGAGAAAGTTTTAACACCAAGGTAAAAAACGCTCACAGCTTGGTCATGACGGCAACCCCAATTCCAAGAACTTTATCACTTGTTTTATTTAACGATTTAGATATTTCAATAATTGATACCATGCCTTTAAACAGAAAAAAAATAACCACTATGGCTATTAATAGACTATCTTTAAATAGAGGACTAGATTTTATAAAAAAAGAAATAGATAAGGGTAGACAAGCTTATATTATTACTCCACTTATTGAAGAAAATTCAGATTTAGATTTAAATTCTGCTATAGAAACTTTTGACTCACTCAGAAATAATACTTTTAAAAATTATAAACTTGCACTTTTGCATGGAAGAATGACCAACCAAGAAAAAGATGAAATTATGAGAGCTTTTGAAGAAGGTAAAATTGATATATTGGTATCAACGACCGTAATTGAAGTTGGAATTAATGTAAAAAATGCAAGTGTAATTTTAGTTTATGATGCTCAGAGATTTGGACTTGCACAACTTCATCAATTAAGAGGTAGAGTAGGTAGGGGAGAACATAAATCATATTGTATTTTATATAATTCTTCAAACACTGATTTATCTTGGAAAAGAATGAAAGTATTAGAAGCTTCAAATGATGGATTTTATATAGCTGATAAAGATTTAGAATTAAGGGGAAGTGGCAATGTGTTTGGTAAAGAACAATCAGGATTTTTAGATTTTAAAATTGCTGATATTACAAAGGACCTAGCTATTTTTAAACATGCTCAAATAGAAGCAGAAAAAATATTAGAAGAAGATCCAGACCTTACTAAGGCGAAAAATTTAGGATTAAAAAATAAGATAAATCAAATTTATAATGAAAGTAGTCCAAAGATATTAAATTGAGGTTGTGATAATATGAGAATAATTGCAGGAAGTAGAAAAGGCAGCAAGTTGTTCGCACCAAAAGGCGAAAGCACTAGACCAACAGAAGATAGAATAAAAGAAAATATATTTAATATAATAGATCATAACCTTTATGGATTAAAAGTATTAGACCTATTTTCTGGAACTGGATCAATAGGACTTGAATTTATATCAAGAGGAGCTGAAGAAGCATATTTATTTGAAAAAAATGCTTCAGCTTTTGATATAATTAAAAAAAATATAGATAAATTAGGATTTGAAAAAGAAGCAAAGTTGTTTAAAGGAGACAGCATTAAACTTTTAAAAAATCTTGAAAATATAAAATTTGATTATGTTTATATAGATCCACCCTACAAAAGAGTAGATTTATATAAAAAATCAATAGATTATTTAGTAAATAGTGATTTAATAGATAAGAATAGCTATATAATAACAGAAGAAGATAAGGAATATTTACAAGATTATACAGACATGTTAAATTTAATAAAAGAAAAAAAATATAGGGACACCTATATAAGAATTTGGAGAATGAAATGAAAGTAATATATGCTGGAAGCTTTGATCCAGTTACCAATGGACATATTGATATTATAAAAAGAGCAAAAAAAATATTTGGCGAAGTCATAGTTGCAGTATTAAACAACACTAATAAAAAAGGACTTTTTACAGTAGAAGAAAGAAAAGATTTATTAAGGCAAGTTCTTGCAGATGAAGATAATATAATTATTGATTCATTTGAAGGACTGCTAGTTGATTATGCAATTAGCAAGGGTTGCAAGGTAATAGTTAGAGGCCTAAGATCTGCATCAGACTATATAAACGAGTATACTTTATCTATGGCGAATATGAACTATAAAGATGGAGTTGAAACTGTATTTTTAATGGCATCAGGTGATACCCTATTTATAAGCTCAACAATGGCAAAAGAAGTTGCACAATTTGATGGAGATTTGTCCATGTTTGTTCCAGATGTGGTTGCAAAAGCTCTTAAGGAAAAATTATTAAAATAATTGCTTAATTTGTCTCTTATATTGGTAATATTAAATTAAGTACATAATTATTAAAAACAAGGCTATATTTATTTAAATATGATATATAATATAATTAGCATAATTAGGAGGTAATTTATGAATTTGTTAGAATTAGTAGAAGAGTTGGAAGATCTTACAGAAACTTCAAGTCAAATTCCATTGACAGGAAAGGTAATGATCGATAGAGACGAACTACTTGAAATTATTAATGAAATGAGAAATGAAATTCCAACAGAAGTTAGAGAAGCTAAACAAATTAGCACTGATCGCGATACAATAATTGATAATGCTAAAAAAGAAGCAGACAACATTATCCAAGGTGCTAGATCTCATGCTGAAGAAATTATTTCTCAAGATGAACTTGTTCTTCAAGCAAACAAAAGAGCTGATGAAATATTAAAATCTTCAAATGAAGAATCAACTAGAATTAGAGAAGGTGCTAGAGATTATGCAGATAGTCTTTTAGAAAACACCCAAAAGAATTTAGCTGATATAATAAAAACTTTAAATGAAAATAGACAAGAACTTAGAGGTTAATCCCTAAGTTCTTGTTTTTTTATTATAAAATTTGTAAGATAATCCTTATTTAAAATATTTTGATTAAAAAGCTCATAGCTATCTGTAATCTGACTTTCTTTTAAAGCAATTCTTTTTAAAATTGAATTTTCATCTAGATCATTAATTTTTGAAAATTTATCTATATAAAAAATATCTTTCTTTTTAAGCTCTTTTAATAAATCAAAGCCTCTTTTATTACTAGCCAAAACTCGGATATAGGGTTGATTATAAGATTCAAAAATAAAATCTCTTTTAATGTCTAGGAGAATATGGGATATCAATCTTGAAATTCTCGAATGTGTATATCTTTTTGATGAAATTTTTCTAATATATTCTTCCATATTCTTGCTATCCATATATTTATAAAATCGATTTTCTAAACCATTTTCATAATCTACATAATCAGAAAAATTAATATTATCATTAATCAGCTTATATTTAAAAATATCTAAATAGTCATTTAAATAGACTTTATTGTTATTTTTCAGGGCACGGTAAGAATCTCTTGGCATAAGATTTTTAATCTCATCATACTCTTTAGCTCTTGCAAGCTTTCTTATATATGAAGATGATGCAAAATTTTCTTTTGCAAAGGAACTATCGTGGTCGATTTTATATCTTTTTATCGCATAAGCTTTTATTTTTGAATTTGTAGATTTTAAAGCCTTTATATATTCAAAAGCCAAGATGTTGTTTGGTTTTTTAAGCATTGCAAGCTCTTCTGAAGATAAAAAATTATAAGAAAGCTCTCTTGCTTGTAGAAAAGACAAGCCTTTAGAAAGATAAAATTTTAAATTATCAAGGCTATTATTTTCATTTTCGCTAATTTTTCTATCAATCTCTAAAAGATCTGCAAGTTTATCTTCTGCGCCAAAGCATAATTCATCAACACAATCTAAACTATTTAAGATTCCAACAGCACCTTTTGCAAATATTTCAGCACTAGAACTTGAAAATATACTTGGAAGCTCAAGAACAATATCAGCTCCATTGTTAAGGGCAATTTTTGCACGAGTAAATTTATCAAGAATTCCAGGCTTTCCTCTTTGAGTAAAAGAGGAGCTCATTATTACAATTATTAAATCATCTGTGCCTTTAATACTATCAATTAAATGTTTATGACCATTATGAAAAGGATTAAATTCTGCAATGATTGCTTTAAATTTCATGCTAACTCCTCCAATCTCAGATTAAATTAAACCGATTAAGTGTTGAACAAGTAAACTCATAAGGGTTACAGAGATCCAACATACTAAACCAAGAAATAATGATTTTCCACCATTTTTAATTAAATTCTTAATATCTGTTGAAAGACCAATTGCTCCCATAGCCATTATAATAAAGAATTTAGATAATGTCTTTGTAGTTGTTATAAGAACTTCAGGTAAATCAAAAAGAGTTACTATAATTGAACAAAGAACAAATAAGACTATAAAAGATGGTACTAAACTAGTGATATTTAATTTTTTTGAAGACCCTGAATTTTTACTTTCATAAATAGAAAGAATGACTGTTATAGGAATAATTGCAAGAGTTCTTGTAAGCTTAACTACAGTCGCTGCCTCTAGTGTATTTGCACCATGCATAGCATCCCAGCTACTAGCTGCAGCAGTAACACTTGATGTATCGTTAACTGCAGTTCCTGCAAAAATAGCAAAACCTTCATTTGACATACCAAGCAGATTTCCTAAACTTGGAAATATTATTGCCGCTATGACATTAAATAAAAATATTGTAGATATTGCTTGAGCAACTTCCTCATCATCAGCAGAAATAACAGGGGCAGTAGCAGCTATTGCTGATCCACCACAAATTGAAGATCCTACTCCAATCAAAACAGATGTATTTTTATCTATTTTTAATAACTTGCTGGTAATATAAGAAGATATAAGAGCAATAGAAATAGTTGATATTATAACAGGAAGTGATTTGTATCCATTTTGAAGAACAGTATTAATATTCATTGAAAAACCAAGCAATATTACAGCATATTGTAATATTTTTTTGCTGGTGAATTTAATGCCTGCTAGATAAGATTCTTCATCAAAAAATTTCTTTAAAATCATTCCGACTAATATAGCAATAATTGGTCCACCTACTACTGGAAATAATTTTCCTAAAAAATAACAAGGTAGTGCCAATATAAAACATAAAATAATTCCTTTGTATTTCATAATATGCCTCCTTAAATTGATATTTGAAATAACTAAATGTGTACTAGAACATTAATTTATTACAGAATTTACTATATATAGTGTAAAAAATTTTGTCAACACTAAGATATATGATATAATAAGTAAGCTAAATAATAATAAACTATGGAGGGACAAATGAAAATATTAGTAATTAACTGTGGATCATCTTCATTAAAATATCAATTAATTGATATGGAAGGTGAAAAACTACTAGCTAAAGGACTTGTCGAAAGAATCGGAATTGACGGATCAGTAATTAGTCACACAACTACAGGTAAAGATAAAAAAGTAATTAAAAAAGAACTAAAAGACCATAATGATGCTCTAGAAATTGTTATGAGTTCATTAGTTGATAAAGAATATGGGGCTATTGATTCATTAGATCAAATTAGCGCTGTTGGACACAGAGTTGTTCATGGTGGAGAAAACTTTGCACAAAGCGTTGTAATTGATGATGAAGTTGTTGCAGCTATAGAAGAAAATATAGATCTTGCCCCTTTACACAACCCACCAAATATTATGGGAATTGAAGCTTGTGAAAAATTATTACCAGGTGTAAAGCAAGTTGCAGTTTTTGATACAGCTTTTCATCAAACAATGCCAGCTAAAAACTATATCTATGCTATACCTTATGAAAACTATGAAGAACACAAGGTTAGAAGATATGGTTTTCACGGAACATCTCACAAATATGTTACTCAAAGAGCAGCAGATATGCTTGGAAAAGATGTAGATAAGGTAAATCTTATAACTTGTCATTTAGGAAATGGATCTTCAATTACAGCAGTTAAGGAAGGAAAGTCATATGATACAACAATGGGACTTACACCACTTGAAGGACTTCCAATGGGTACAAGAACTGGAAATATGGACCCAGCAATTATAAAATTCTTAATGGACAAAAACAATCTAAGCATTGAAGAAGTTGATAATATTATCAACAAAAAATCCGGAGTACTTGGAATCTCAGGAGTAAGCTCAGACTTTAGAGATCTTGAAGATGCAGCTAAAGAAGGAAACGAAAGAGCAAAACTTGCTTTAGAAATATTTGAAAATTCTGCAAGAAAGTTTATCGGTTCTTTTGTTACTGAATTCGATAGCATTGATGAAATTGATGGTATTGTATTTACTGCCGGACTTGGTGAAAATGGAATAGCAACTAGAAAAAATATTGTTGATGGTTTAAAAGCTTTAGGCGTTAAGATTGATGAAGGAGCAAATGATATTCGCGGAAAAGAAAGAATTGTTTCTACAAAAGATTCATCAATTAATGTTTTAGTAATACCTACAAACGAAGAATTAATGATAGCTAGAGATACATTAAGTTTAATAAAATAATAAGTTTTTATTGACAAACATCTCTTATAAATATATAATGTAGATTGCTAATTTTAGGAAGATGAATATGAAATTAGATTTACAAAATTTTTTAAATAGTGATGAAGTCACTTATGAATTTGAAGGAAAACTAGATTCTGAAAAAAGTAATTATGATATTGATAATATTGGGCTTCAGTTTCCAATACTATACAAGGGCACAGTTTACGATTTAGGTGATGAGCTTATGATGGATATGAAAATAGACTATAAGCTAGATACTAATTGTGATAGGTGTTTAAAGGAAATTGTAAAATCATTATCTTCTAATACTAAAGCATATTTTGTAAAGAATAATGATATAGAAATAGAAGATAGTGCAGATAGTCAATATTTTGATTTTACAAGAGAAGAGATATTTTTAGATGATATTATCATTTCTCAAATAATTACAGATAAACCAATGAAGATTTTATGCAAAGAAGATTGTTTGGGACTATGTCCAAAATGCGGAAAAGACCTGAATAAAGGACCTTGTAACTGTGAAAAAGAAGTTGATATAGATCCAAGATTTGCAAAAATGTTAGATTTATTTAAAGATGATGAGGAGGTGTAATAAATGGCAGTACCAAAGGGGAAAACTTCAAAACAAAGAAGAAATAAAAGAAGAGCATCTTCTTATAGATTAAATAAAGCTACAGTAGTTGAATGTTCAAATTGTCATGAAATGAAATTACCTCATAGAGTATGTCCAAGTTGTGGATACTATGCAGGAAAAGAAATGATTTCTGTTGAATAATTTAATCAATTAGAGGAGCGTATAAATTTTTATTTATAGGCTCCTTTTTTGATACAATAAATTGCTTTATTATAAAATAATGAATATTAATAAGTCATATGTTAAAATATCTATATGTAAAATTGATTTGAAAGGAGAAAAAAATGTCAGGACATTCAAAATGGAATAACATTAAAAATAAAAAAGGTAAGGAAGACGCAAGAAGAGGTAAAATTTTTACAAAACTAGGAAGAAATATCATAGTTGCTGTAAGAGAAGGTGGTCCTGACCCGAACTATAATCCATCATTAAAGGTAGCAATTGATAAAGCAAAGGCAGAAAATATGCCAAATGATAATATTGATAGAGCAATAAAAAAAGGTAGTGGCGAAGGATCTGAAGATAATTACGAACAAGTAACTTATGAAGGATATGGACCAAATGGAATAGCTATAATGGTTAGCTGTTTGACTGATAATAGAAATAGAACAGCTCCAGATGTTAGACATATATTTGATAAAAACGGTGGAAATTTAGGAGCACCAGGTTGTGTATCTTTTATGTTTGATAAAAGAGGACAATTAGGAATTGAAAAAACAGATAGCATTGATGGGGAAGAGTTAATGATGCAAGCTATTGAAGCTGGTGCTGATGATGTTATAGAAAGAGAAGAGGCTTACGAAATATTAACCGCACCTGAAGAATATTCAGCAGTAAGGGATGGACTTGAAAAAGCTGGATATGAGTTTATACATTCAGATATAACTTTTATACCACAAAACTATTCTAAGCTTGAAGATGAAGATGATATTAAAAAACTAGAAAAACTTATAGACTCTCTTGAAGACAATGATGATGTTCAAGATGTATATACAAATTGGGCTGAGGAGTAATAAAAAATGAAAATATTGGCTATTATGGGATCATCTAGAAAGAATAGAAATACTGAAAAATTTTTAGATATATTTCTAGATAAATATGCTGATAAAGATGATGAAATTGTTAAAATATCACTCAGAGATTTAGATTACAAGGGATGCACATCTTGTTATGGATGTGCAAAAGTCCCATATTGTATTATAAAAGATGATTTAACAGAGATTTATAAACTAATAGAGAGCGTTGATGCTATTGTATTTGCAACACCAATATATTTTAATTCTGTTTCAGGATTAGCAAAAAATTTTATTGATAGGATGCAAGTTTATTGGAGCATTAAATTCTTACAAAAATTAGGACCAATTAAAGAGAAAATTGGAATTGCCTTAATTAATGGTGGAGCATTTAATGAACCAAAACAATTTGTTGGACCAGAACTTGTATTTGATCACTTCTTCAAAGCAACAACTTGTAAAAGACGCATACTTGTAGAAGTTGGTAATACAGATGATTCTCCAATAAATAAAGACAATGAAAAATTTATGGAATTTCTTGATCAAATAGATTATGATTTTCCAGAAAATAAAACTTATAAGTTAGATGGTGGTAGTATTGTCAATGAAAATTAATAAGTATATTGACCACACTTTATTAAAAGCGGACTCCTCAAAAGAAGATATAGAAAAACTTTGCAAAGAGGCTATTAAATATAATTTTAAATCTGTATGTATTAATTCGACTTGGATAAAACTCGCAAAAGAAGAATTAAAAGACACAGACATCTTAGTCTGCACAGTTATAGGATTTCCTTTGGGTGCAACATCAACTAGGGCGAAGGTTAATGAAATAAAATTTGCAATAGAAGATGGAGCAGACGAACTTGATTTTGTAATAAATATTGGATATATAAAATCAAAAATGTACGATGAGTTTACAAAAGAAGTTAAAGCTTTGGTAGAAGCGTCGGGTGGAAAAGTCTTAAAAGCTATTATTGAAACCTGTTTATTAACAAGAGATGAGATAATAAAAGCTAGCCAACTTTGTCTAGAAGCAGGAGTTGATTTTATAAAGACATCCACAGGTTTTTCAAGCGATGGTGCCAAAGTAGAAGATATAAAATTAATAAAAGAAATAGTAAAAGACAAAGCTAAAATAAAAGCATCAGCAGGAATAAGAGATTATAAAACTGCAAAGAAAATGATAGATGCAGGAGCAGATAGAATTGGAGCAAGTGCAGGAGTAAAGATAGTAGGAGAAGCAAATGAATATTAATCCAGTGGCGTTTAGCATTTTTGGTCTTGATGTAATGTGGTATGGACTTTTGATAGCTTTAGGAGTTTTATTAGCTCTATTTTTCTCGAACAAACTTGCTGAATCAGAAAATTTATATAAGGGAGTAGTTTCTGATCTTGGAATTTATGCAATATTACTAGGAGTTTTGGGAGCAAGGCTCTACTATGTTGCATTTAATTTAGATTATTACTCACAACACCCAAGTGAAATACTTGCCATAAGAAATGGTGGACTAGCTATTTATGGTGGAATTATTACAGGATGCATTGTAATATTTGTTTTTAGTAAAATTAAGAAAATTAAATTTTTAAAATTATTAGATACCCTAGCACCTTCTGTAGCCTTGGCTCAAGGAATTGGAAGATGGGGAAATTTTATAAACCAAGAAGCTTATGGAAGAGAAACCAATCTTCCATGGGCAATTGAAGTTAATGGAGTATTTGTTCACCCAACTTTTTTATACGAATCAATAATAGATATTTGCATATTTTTATTTTTATATTTTTATATGTATAAAAAGAAAAAATTTGATGGTCAAATATCAGCTTTATATATGATTTTTTATGGAATCGGAAGATTTTTTGTAGAAGGCTTACGAACAGATTCTCTATATCTTGGAATGTTTAGGATTTCACAATTAGTAAGTATTGGATTTATAATTATAGGACTAGGAATAATACTTACTCAAAGAAATAAATCAAAATGAAATATATTATTATATTTTTAACAATTATAATCTATTTATCGTTTCAAACTTCTTGTTTTAAAATAAATAAGATATATTTAAAAAGCGATAAGATAAAAGATGAATTGAGGATTTTGCAAATATCTGATTTTCACAATAATTGTTTAATTGATCTAAAAAAATTAAAAACTTCGATTGATGCTTACAAGCCAGATTTAATTTTTTTAACAGGAGATATTATCTCTAGAGATAATAAAGATGATAAACTTTTTAAAAAATTTTTATCTATTTTATCTCCTTACAAAACATACTTTGTAAGTGGAAATCATGAATTGGAAAATAAATTTATAGATTATAAAGAAATCATTAAAAGTTATAAAATAGTAGATTTAGATTCTAAATTATCTGAACTAAATATTAATTCAGATAAGATTAATATTTACGGACTAGGATTTGGAGAAAATTCTATTGTAGATGGGAAAGACTCTGCATATAATATATTGCTTTGTCACAATCCAGATACTTTTATAAATTCTAAAAAATATGATTATGATCTTGTTTTATCGGGTCATAACCATGGTGGTCAAGTAATTTTGCCTTTTTTAGGACAAGTAATTGATCATGACTTTAATTTATTTCCTAAATTTTCTAGTGGTTTATATAAATTGTACGGAAGTGATTTTTATATTAGCAGAGGACTTGGTCAGAAAATATATTTTAGAATAAATTGCAGGGTAGGAATTGAAGAAATAGTAATAAAAAA
>NZ_HE978581.1:32548-347966 GCF_000311865.1 Peptoniphilus obesi ph1
AACATTTTTTAAATTACAAAATTTCCATCTTTAAAAATTTGTATCGTGCTTGAATCTTTTTTAACACCAATTATTTCCGTACTTCCATCACCAATCATAAAATCAACATGAGTTAAAGAATCATTAATTCCATTTTTTGAAAGTTCTTCATCGCTCATATTTTCACCATTTTTTATTGAAGAAGGATAAGCCTTTCCAAGGGCAATATGACAAGAAGCATTTTCATCAAACAAGGTATTATAAAATAATATATTTGTATTTGATATTGGCGAATCATAAGGAACAAAAGCAATTTCACCAAGCCTGTCCGCATTTTCATAACTCTTTAAAAGATTATCAAGTGCTCCATATCCAACCTTAGCATCATAATCAATAACCTTTCCATCTTTAAATTTTAAGAAAAAGTCATCAACAATGACACCGTTTAAATTTAAAGCCTTGGTATTATAAACAATTCCATCAACCCTATCTTTGTGTGGAGCAGAGAAAACTTCTTCAGTAGGCATATTAGCAATAAATTCTTCAGACCTTAAATTATCTTCACTAGCACCAGTAAAGATATAATTTTCTGGCATGCCAATTTTTAAATCAGTTCCTCGATCATTTTTAATTACAAAATAATCAAATTGTTCTCTATTTAAAAATTCACTATTCTTTTTTAAATTAACTATGTGTTTATCCCAATTCTCTATAGGATCATTATTATCAATTCTACAAGTATATAAAATTAATTCCCATAATTTATTTAAAGCTTCGTTTTCATCTAAATCAGGGAAAACTACTTTTGCCCATGACTTAACAGCGGCACCAATAACACACCATGAATTTGAATTTTTCATTAAATTAGCATTGAAGTTTTTTAAAGCTTTGGATCTTGCAGTGCCAGAGGCAATAATCTTATCACTATCAATTTCTGATAAAATATTTGGGTCTCCACCAACTAGAGATAAAACCTTAGCTCCTTTTTCTATATAAGAATCATATTCATCAATAATATAATTTTCTACATTAGATAAAGTTTCCTTGCTAGCGTATTTATATCTTAATTTTGTAAAATTTTCATCAGAGTATTTTATTTTAACATCTTTAGCTCCAGCCTTAAAAGCCTCTTCAGCTAAAATGCAAATAAAATCTTTATTTTCAACTTGGCCGTTAATAAGTAAAAAATCATCCTTTTTTATTTGTAAAGCTTTGTTGATAACTAAATTTGCATATTTATATAAGTTTTTTTGTAAATCCATATTTTCACCTCATCTAAATTATAGCACAGAAGAATTTTCTAGTCGGTTTATGATATAATTTAATAAAAATTACGGAGTAAGAAGATGAAAGATTTTTTAGACGATCAAAAGAAAATAATATTATCTATATTATTAGTATTGTTAGTTTTTATTATAAAAGTTTTTTATGACAATTTTTATCAAGTTCCAAATCAAGAAATAGAGGATACTAGCTTTGAAACCTTAGAACTGTTTGATAAAAATGATGATAATGCTCTTGCTATAAATACTGCTTTAGATGAAGAAATATATGTACATGTTAGTGGCAGAGTTAAAAATCCTGGATTAGTAAAACTTAGTTCAGATGCTAGAGTAATAGATGCCATAAATAAAGCAGGTGGCATGTATGATGATGCAGATATAGATAGTATAAACCTTGCTAAAAAATTAGAAGATGAAGAGAAAATATATGTGGCAAAGATTGGAGAAGAATCAGGAACAGGA
The DNA here is from genome assembly GCF_000311865.1 of Peptoniphilus obesi ph1. GTDB lineage: Bacteria > Bacillota > Clostridia > Tissierellales > Peptoniphilaceae > Peptoniphilus_E > Peptoniphilus_E obesi. The sequence continues at coordinate 34,273 of NZ_HE978581.1, forward strand.
GAAAGCAGTTCAAAAAGTAAAACTGTTAATATAAATAGGGCAGACCTTGAAAGTTTGCAAAACTTGCCAGGAATAGGTCCAAAAATGGCTCAAAAAATTATTGACTACAGACAAGATAAGTCTTTTAAAAATATAGAAGATATTATGCAGGTTCCAGGGATAGGGGAAAAGAAGTTTGAAGAAATAAAAGATTACATTTCTGCCAATTAATACTTGCTAAAGTAAATTTTATTTGATAGAATACTTTATGTTGTAAAATTTATTTAGCTTAGGGGTATAGTTCAGTTGGTAGAACACTGGTCTCCAAAACCAGGTGCCGTGGGTTCAAGTCCTGCTACCCCTGCCAACCGTGATTAACCGTTGCTGACCGTAACGGCATGAAATAGCCATTCTTTAAGGGTGGCTATTTTTTATTTTAGCCGTAATTGACCGTAGACAGCCGTGTATTTGGACAAAATCCCACTTTTAGTCCCCACTTATATTTAAGAATGAAAATGATAATTGAAAGTCGATTTGATAAAGGAATGTTTGATATTATTAGAAAATTATATGGAGATGATTAATATGAATATAAGAAAAATAATAAATGAATGGTATTCATATTCTTTGTTTCCTTATGCCCACGACAATGAGCACGAAAAGGGTAATATAAAAGAGTTGCTAGTTCTTACTACTGCTTTAATAAATCTCGTAGCAGGGATAATTAAACTGGTAAAAGAAATTAACTAACAACTCTATAAGGTAAATGAAATTCATCTAACCTTGTAGAGTTATTATATTATAATTTGTAAAAGTAAAACAAGTGTATTAAAAATTAAAATTTATTAATACACTTAAATATTATTCAGAGATTCTTTAATTATAGTTTTAATTAAGTGTAAGGTGTTGTTTATCAAGGTTTTTTTGTAGTATAGGATGTATATATTTTCGGGTGCTTTTATTTCATCTTGCATTTTTATATCAAAAAAATTGTTTGCAATTAGGTATTTACATTTGTTTTGGTCATCGTAATAGTCTTCTAAATAGTTTATTTCAATTGTAAATTTATTATTTCTGGATGAAAAAGAATAATTGGAAGTGTTAAATTCAGAGTCAAAGTCCAAATTGTCTTTCCCATTTATTAATAGGAGTGTATCTGAAAAAGATAGGCTATCTATATAAAAATTATGATTTAATATTTTTAAAGTCTTTAATTCTTCTATATATTTATATATTTCAAGTATTTTATAAATATTTAAAGTATTGTCTTTATTGTGTTTGATTATTTTATTTAAATTGTCTTCGTCTTTTGATAAAAGATAATCTTTAAAATATTTACCTATGTTTTTAGATTTTACTTCTTCATTATTTTCTATTTTTAAAAATTCTTCTACAGTTTTTTGCCTATAATTTTCAATATTTAAAAAATCATTATTCTTTTTAAGGTATTTATAAATATCAAAAGTTTTAAAGCTTGGAAGAGTTTTTTTATAGAATTTAAATTTCTCTTCTATAAAGGGAAGTGTAAAGCCGTCTAAATTATAGTTGATTATATTTTTATTTTTTAAATCAATTTTATTTATTAGGTTGATTTCCTCTTCTAGGGACTGAGCAGTGTAAACTTTAAGCTCAGTTTCTTTTTTTATTTCTAAAAGCGCATAAGATATTATTATATCTTTATATTTAGATAGTCCTGTCGTTTCTATGCTTATAATAGTGTAGCCTTTAAATTTTTCTAATATTTCATCATTTTCTAAATTTATTTTATAATTATTTATTATCATATTTCACCTTTTTAAGTTAAATGCAGGATTAAAAATTCTTTATATTTGTATTATATTATTAAATCTGTTGTTATAATAGTATAGTTAGGAGGTTATTATGAACAAATCTAAAAAAATTTGGATAACAATAACAGTAATCGTGCTTGTATTTTTAGTTTCATGTACTGCTTTACAATTGCATAGTGCAGGTTTTCAAAGATTTAAAAGAAATTTAAAGTCTGAATATACTGGTGGTATAGAAAGAAGAATTACTATTTATAATTCTGGTGGAGAAAAGATTTTTGAATTAGAAGGCAAGTTTGATTTTACTTATGATGATAATTGTATAGAGTATATAGATACTAATACAAATTTAAAACATAATATATTTGCTGGCGATAATGCCACAGTTATTATAGATGAAATTAAATAAGATATTTATATAAAAGAGGGATAATTTTGATTTATTTGGATAATTGTGCAACTACAAAGCCTAGAAAAGAAGTAATAGATCTTATGTGTAAGTCACTTGAAGATGATTTTGCTAATCCATCTTCACTTCATACTTTTGGGCAAATCGTAGAAAACAAAGTTGATAAGGCAAGGGAGGCTTTATCAAACTTATTAAATATAAATTCTGATAATTTATATTTTACATCTGGTGGAACTGAAAGTAATAATATAGCTTTAAATGGATTTATAAATAAAAATAAACACTTGGGTAATGAAATAATCACTACGCCTATTGAACATTCATCTGTTATTGAAAAGTTAAAAAGCTATGAAAAGCAAGCTTTTAAAATTATTACTTGTAAAGTCGATAAGAATGGAAATATTGATCTTGATGATTTATATTCTAAAATAAATGAAAATACTATTCTTATTTCCTTAATCCATGTTAATAATGAGCTTGGAACAATAGCTCCTGTAAAAGAAATTATTAAAAAGGCTAAATCTATTAATAAAAATATATTAATCCATGTAGACGGAGTTCAATCTTGTGGAAAGATTAGTGTAGATTTAAAGGATATTGATTGTGATTCATATTCAATGTCTGGACACAAGATTTATGGTCCAAAAGGTATTGGCGCTTTATATTTAAAGGAAGGACTTGTAATAGATTCACTTACTAAGGGTGGAGGTCAAGAAAAGAATTTAAGGTCTGGAACAGAAAATGTACCGGCAATAATTGGCCTTGGCAAGGCTGCAGAATTAATGGGTAAAAATTTTGCCAAGGAACAAGAACATTCAAAAATGATTAAAGAATATTTGAAAGAAAAAATTTCTCAAAATATAGATGATTTTATAATTAATACACCAGAAAATTCTTCAAATTATGTATTATCAATCTCTTTTAAGTCTATTAGGGGAGAAGTTTTATTGCACTATTTGGAACAAGATGAGATTTATATTTCAACTGCATCGGCTTGCTCTTCTAATGGAACTGATAAAAATAGGGTTTTAGATGCAATAAATATAGATAAGGCTTACGAAGATGGAACTATAAGAATTTGCACTTCTTATGAAACTAGTAAAGACGATATAGATAAATTTGTTGAAAAGTTAAAAATTTATGTTGAAGAAATTCGTAGCATAATGGGGTGAAGTATTGAAGAAGATTATTAGTTTAAGCTTAGGCGAGGTAATGCTTAAAAAAAATAACAGAAAAACTTTTATAGATAATGTTATTAAACATGCCAAAAGAATGATAGAAGATATTGGCTATGAAGAAATTTATTTAGATATGGGAAAGGTCTATATTGTAGCGGCAGAATCTGACATTGAAGAAATTGCCACTAGATTAGTTGATGTCTTTGGAATTGTTTATGTAAGCATTTGTTACAGAATTGATAAAAGAATGGATGAATTTGAAGCTGCTGTTTTAAAATGTTTTGATGAAAGTTCAAATGAAGCTACAAAAACTTTCAAAGCACATGCTAAAAGAACAGATAAAAGTTTTGAAATAAAGTCAATGGACCTTAACAACAAAATTGGATCAATTGTTTTATCAAATAGGGATGTCAAGGTAGATGTTCATGAGCCAGATCTTTTTATATATTGTGATGTGAAAAAATATATTTATATATATTCAGTAAGGTTAAAAGCAAGAGGAGGACTTCCAATTGGATCAAATGGCAAGGGACTTTTACTTTTATCTGGTGGGATAGATTCTCCAGTTGCTGGATATCTAATGGCAAAACGTGGAGTTAAAATTGATGCTCTACACTTTCACTCCTATCCTTTTACTTCTAAAAGAGCAGAGGAAAAGGTGCATAGACTTGCAAAGATTTTAACAAGATATACAGAAGATATAAAAATTCACAGTATAAACCTATTACCTATACAAAAAGAAATTAATAAGAACTGTCCTGAAAGAGAAATGACAATAATTTCTAGACGTTTTATGGTAAGAATTGCAAGAGAAATATCAAGAAGAGAAAATTATAATTCAATAATAACTGGCGAAAATCTAGGACAAGTTGCATCTCAAACAATTGATGGATTAAATGTAACAAATGATCTTGCGGATATGCTTGTTTTTAGACCTTTAATCGGAATGGATAAGGTAAACATAATTGATATAGCAAAGCAAATAAAAACATTTGAAACTTCAATTGAGCCATTTGAAGATTGTTGTACAGTATTTTTACCAAAACATCCAATATTAAGACCTAAAATTGAAGATATTAATTTATCTGAAGAAAAATTGGATATAAATAAGTTAGTAAATGATGCTATAGATAGCATGGAAATTATAAATATTAAATAGGAGGAAATAAGAAAATTATGAAAAAAGGTGGACCATTACTTATCGTATTAGCGATAGTTATAATTGTGGGAGGAATGTTTGCTTCAAAATATAATAAACTTGTAAAACTTGATAATGAAGTCGATAATGCTTTTGCACAAGTACAAGTTGCAGTAAAAAGAAGAGCAGACTTAATTCCTAATTTAGTTGAAACAGTAAAAGGATATGCTAGTCATGAAGAAGAAACTTTAACAAAGATTACAGAAGCAAGATCTCAAGTTAATAATGCAAGTAATCCAGAAGAACTTGCACAAGCTGATGCAAATCTAACAGAACAAATAAAAAATTTAAATGTTTCAGTAGAAGCTTATCCTGAATTAAAAGCAAATCAAAACTTTTTAGACCTACAAGCTCAACTTGAAGGAACAGAAAATAGGATTTCAACTGAAAGAAGAAGATACAATGAAACTGTAAAAGAATATAATCAAACTGTAAGATCTTTCCCAATGAATTTATTCGCAGGAATAATGGGATTTGATAAAAAACAATATTTTGAAGCAGCTCCGAATGAACAAGATGCTCCAGATGTAAAATTCTAAAATTTAGGTGATAAGATGAAATTAAAAAATATTTTTATATCTTTAATTTTCTCTTTAATATTATTAACGAGCAGGGTTTATGCAGAATCATTAGATGATATTCTACCTGATCCTAATATGGCAGACCATTATGTATATGATCAGATAAATATTTTAAATGAGGAAGATAAATCTTATATAAATAACACAAATAATGATTTAAATAATAAAACTAAAGGACAAATTGCTGTAGTAATTGTAGATAGTTTAGAAGGGTATAGCGTAGAGGAATATTCAACGGCCTTATTTGAGAAATGGGGCATTGGAGATAAAGATGAGTTGAATGGAACTTTGATGCTTTTTGCGATTAATGATCGTAAGATGAGAATTGAAACTGGATATGGATCAGAGGGATTTATTCCAGATGCATATGCTTCTAGAATTATAAGAAATATGGCAGAAATTTTTACATCATCACCATCTAATGAAGATTTTAGAAATGGGATTATCGAAGGATATAATGAAGTCTTAGATTTTTATTCAAAAGAGTACAATATAAATATTGAAAATGCAGTAGAAAATCAATATTCTTATGAAGAAGATTACGAAGAATCTGATGAAATAGGCTTGGGAGAAATTATTTTATTAATAATAATTATAATAATTATATTTTCTGGACCAAGAGGTCGTAGACGTCGCAGAAGAATGTTTTTCCCACCATATGGCGGTGGAGGATTCTCCGGCGGAGGTAGTTCATCTGGTGGATTTTTCGGTGGATCATCTGGCGGAGGATTCTCCGGAGGTGGAGGATTTTCTGGTGGAGGCGGATCATCCGGCGGAGGTGGAGCTTCTGGAGGATGGTAAAATTTTATTAAAAAAATTAGATTTACTAATAATATTTTAAATAAAAATTAATAATTTAAAGAAAATGAAGTAGGATGATTTCTTACTTCATTTTTTGTTTTAAATCATATATTAAATTTTTTGTATAATTTTATGTAATTTATATTGACTTATAAAAATCAAAAGTTTATAATTTCAATGGTTAATAAAGTAAACAAAATGTTTAATATTTAGGTGATTTTATGGACGTAGGTCTTAGAATAAAAAATTTAAGATTAAAAAATTATTTAACACAAGAAGAGCTTGCAGATAGGTCCGAACTTACAAAGGGATTCATATCACAAGTTGAGAGAAATTTAACTTCTCCATCCGTTGCAACTTTGATTGATATTTTAGAAGCTCTTGGCACTAATCCAGCTGATTTTTTTAAGGAAAGCCAAGATAAAATAGTTTTTAAGGAAGAGGACTATTTTGTTTCTGAGAGAGATGATAATTATAAATTAACTTGGATAGTTCCTAATGCTCAAAAAAATAATATGGAACCCATTATTATAGATTTAGCTGATAAAAGTAAAACAAAAACTATACAGCCATTTTCTGGAGAAGTTTTTGGTTATATTTTATCTGGCAAGATATCTATAAATTTTGAAGAAGAAAATTATGAAGTGGATGAACATGAAACATTTTATTTTTCAGCTGATAAGTCCTTTACTCTTGAAAATTTATCAAATGGAAAATCAAAAATATTATTAATAAGTTCTCCACCAAGCTTTTAAGGAGGTTTTTGATGAGTAATGACATTTTAATAGACTTAGTTGGGATAAGTAAGTCTTTTGGAGACAATAACATACTAAATAACTTTAATTTAAAAGTTAAAAAGAATGAATTTCTCACCCTTCTTGGTCCTAGTGGTTGTGGCAAAACTACTATTCTTAGAATAATAGCAGGATTTGAACATCCAGACCAAGGCAAGATAATATTCGATGGAAAGGATATAACTAATCAAGAACCGTATGATAGGAAAATAAATACTGTATTTCAGAAATATGCATTATTTCCACATCTAAATGTATTTGACAATATAGCTTTTGGTTTAAAAATAAAAAAAGTAAATAAAAAAATAATAAAAGAAAAAGTTGAGGAAGTACTTAGAATAGTAAGCTTATCTGGATTTGAAAATAGGGAAATTGACTCATTGAGTGGGGGTCAACAACAAAGAGTTGCAATAGCCAGAGCACTTGTAAATGAGCCTGAACTGATTTTATTTGATGAACCTTTGGGTGCTTTGGATTTAAAACTTAGACAAGTAATGCAAATCGAACTGAAAAAAATACAAAAGAAAGTAAAATCTACTTTTATCTATGTAACGCATGATCAAGAAGAAGCTCTTAGTATGTCTGACACTATTGTAGTTATGAATAATGGAGAAATTCAACAACTCGGCAAGCCAATTGATATTTATAATGAACCTAAAAATGCTTTCGTAGCAAATTTTATAGGTGAAAGTAATATTATAGATGCAATAATGCTAGATGACTACAAGGTAAAATTTCTTGGTCATACTTTTGAATGTGTAGATAAGGGATTTAATCAAAATGAAGAAGTTGAAGTTGTAGTTAGACCAGAGGATGTAAAACTGGTTAAAGATTCAGGAGCTATTGAAGGAAAAGTAATCTCGAATGTATTTAAAGGTGTTCACTACGAGATGGAAGTGGATATAGATGGTTATATAATGCTAGTTCAATCTACAGTATCAGCAGATATTGGATCTAGGGTTGGGATTATTATTGAGCCAGATTTAATTCATGTAATGAGAAAATAAGAGGTGGATTATGAAAAAATATTCTTATATGTATCTGTTTTGGACAATTATATTTATTTTGTTTCCACTAATTTTAATATTAATCTATTCTTTTAATGGTAACGTTGGACCAGGTCTTGGTAATTATAGCTTTTCTTTAGATAATTATAAAAGTTTTTTAGATCCCTTATATATAAATATACTAATTACTTCATTGTGGTTATCACTTTTATCGACTTTATTGTGTCTGATAATTGGTTATCCAATAGCCTATATAATTTCTAGAATGCCAGCTAAGAAAAGAAATAGTTTAATTTTACTTTTTGTAATACCTATGTGGATGAATTTTTTATTGAGAACTTATGCCTGGCTAACTCTTTTGGGTAATAATGGCTTATTAAATAAGTTTTTTGCTATATTTGGTCTTGGACCTTTTAATTTAATGTATAATTACAAGGCTGTTCTTTTAGGAATGATATATAACTTTTTGCCATTTATGGTTTTACCAATTTATTCTGTAATAATAAAGATGGATAAAAATTTAATTGATGCAGCAAAAGATTTAGGAGCAGATGACAAAAAAGTATTCTTAAAAGTTATATTACCTTTATCAAAATCTGGAATTTATACAGGAATAACTATGGTATTTATACCTGCAATTTCAACATTTGTAATTTCTAACTTGCTTGGAGGAAATAAATTTTATTTAATTGGGAATTTAATTGAACAACAATTTACATTTACAGGTAATTGGGGTTTTGGATCAGCAATAAGTATATATTTAATTATAATAATGTTAATTTTCCTAGCGATTACAGGATTTGATCTTAAAAAGATAAGGGGGCTTAGGTTGAAATGATAAGAAAATTTTTAGAAAGATTTTATTTATTTTTAATTTTTATTTTTTTATACGCACCTATAGTTGTCCTTATGATCTTTTCTTTCAATGATTCTAAATTAAAAGGTAAGTGGGTTGGTTTCACCTTTAAATGGTACAAGGCTCTACTTGACGATACAATAATTTTAGAATCACTGAGAAACACTCTTATAATTGCTGTTATTGCCACTCTTGTGGCGACAATAATAGGAACAATTGTAGCAATATCTTTATCACAAAGTAGAGGTTTTATAAAAAACTTTATCCTAAAACTAAATTATTTACCAATATTAAACCCAGATATAATAACAGCTATAGCGCTAATGGGATTATTTGGACTATTAACTCCGCTTGGATTAAATTTTGGATTTGTGACTATTACAATATCTCATATAATATTTTGCATACCTTATGTTATTTTGTCAGTTTTACCAAAATTAAATCAAATGGATAAAAACACCTTAGAGGCCGCGCTAGATTTGGGGGCAAAACCATTTTATGCAATTAAAAATGTAATAATTCCACAAATCTCAAGCGGAATTTTAACAGGAGCATTGATATCATTTACAATGTCAATTGATGATTTTGTAATTTCATATTTTACAACTGGAAATGGTATTAATAATTTATCAATAACTATATATTCAATGTCTAGAAAGGGAATAAACCCTTCTATAAATGCAATTTCAACAATTATGTTTATTTCAGTATTACTTTTGCTTTTACTTATCAATAAGAAGAGCAGTGTAGAAAAAATTCAAGTATAAAGGAGAAAAAATGAAATTAATAAAAAAATTCACTTTGCTAGTAATGTTACTTTTATTTATGACTGCTTGCTCTAATGACAGTAAGGAAACTATCAATGTATATAATGCAGGAGAGTATATAGATACGGCGATTTTAAAAGATTTTGAAAAAGAATATAATATAAAAGTTAACTATAATACTTATGCTTCAAATGAAGATATGTACATTAAGGTCACTCAAGGCAATGATAAATATGATGTTTTATTTGCATCTGATTATATGATAGAAAAACTTATAAAAGAAAACTTCTTAGATAAAATTAACTACGATAATATAGAAAATTATAAAAATATAGAAGAAACATATAGAAATATGGGTTTTGATCCGAACAATGAATATTCAGTTCCATATTTTGTAGGGACTCTTGGAATTATCTATAATAAGTCACTAATCGATGATAATATTGATTCCTGGAAAGCTCTTTGGAATGAAAAATATAAAGATCAAATAATTATGTATAATTCACAAAGAGATTCTATAGCAATAGCATTAAAGATGCTAGGATATTCCATGAATTCAAAAGATGCAAATGAATTAAACGAAGCGAAGCAAGCTTTATTAAAACAAAAACCACTTGTATATGCATATTTAACAGATGATATGAAAGATGTAATCGTGCAAGGGGATGCAGGTATAGGAGTTCAATATTCAGGAGATGCGGCTATGATGATTAATGATAATCCTGATTTAAAATATGTAATTCCTAAAGAAGGATCGAATATATGGATGGACTCAATGCTGATTCCTGCAAATGCAAACAATAAATCTGGAGCTGAAAAATTTATTAATTATCTGTGTAGACCAGAAGTTGCAGCAAAAAATGCTGAATATCTAATGGGATATACTTCACCTGTTCAAGGAGCAAAAGATTATTTGCCAGATGAAATTAAAAATTCTGAGGTAGCTTTCCCAGACTATGCAAAATTACCAAGTCTAGAAACATATAGCTATCTTGGAGAAGAAACACTTAGTTTATATGATAAAATTTGGACAGAAGTATCAGCTAGTTTTGAAGAAAAATAAAATATAAAGTTATGAGAAAAAGTAAGCTAATTTTAAAATTGTAGCTTACTTTTTTATTTTCTAATCTATATATAATTTTAATATATAAATTGTATTATAATAATTAGTCTATATTGATCTTTTATATATAATTCTTCCTATTATTTGATAACTATGTTATTATATAGCTATATAGAAATGTTTTCATGCGGAGGTTAAATATGAGTAAAAAATTAAAAAATGCAATCATTTTTGGTATATTTATTATTATTTTATTCATCTCCACCTTAACTAGTGCTTTTAATGCAAAAGATTTATGGTCTTTTTCTAGTGGTATTGGTTCTGAATTTGAAGGATTATTATTTACAGATCCAGCTGATATAAAAGATTTAACTATCCAAAAAAGTATTGAGAAGGACAATGGAGAAGACATAATTAAATATAATATTGAATTTAACTATGAAGGAGCGCAATCAAGTTTAAGAATAATAGGAACGCCTATAAGACATGTATTTTTTGATGGTGATGTTACAGCTAATCACAGTGAAGTAACTCTTAAAGGTGACTATGATAAAATTAATGAGAAACTATTTAATGAAAAATTATCTTTAAAAGAATATTATAAGAAAAATGAAAATTATGATTTCTTAGCAAAATCACAAATAAAGATTCCTTTAGAAGAAAGAGAAGACCCATATTCATTTAGTTTATATTATATGCCTAGAGATTTAGTTTATAAGAACAAAAAAACACTTGCTTCAACATCTGTTTTCATTACTAATGCGAGAATAGATAAGTTTACAAATTCTCAAAAACTAGGAGAAAATAAAAATATAGCTTTTAGTGAGTCAGGTTTTTACATAAATGCTCAAGAAATAAAAGATGATATGGCTCTATCTAAAATATCATTGTTAAATAATTTAACAAATATTATATTTATAGCCTCTGTAATTGCGGTGCTTGTTTTGATTGTGTTAAATAAAAAATCACTTTCAAAACTATTCATTCCATTATTTATGTTAATAATATTAACATTCTATAGATTTTTAGGAATGGGATCTAGTACATTAGCAATTTTAATATTATTCCCAATTTTATCTTTTATATCAACTTGTTTAGCAAAGTTAATGGCAAAAGATACTATGAAGCTAACAAAGAAAGATTTAAAACAAAATTTAGCTTATACTATTATATTCTTTATTGTGTTATTAATTATAGTTGTAATACCAAGAGCAATTTAAATTTAGAGAAAGACAGTCTGGTTACCAGGCTGTTTTTTTATTTTTTAATTTAAAAATATATGTTAATATTAAGCTATGGATAATAAAAAAATTTTACTCTCCATCGATTTAGATGGAACTTTATTAAGAGACGATAAAAAAATAGACGATGTAAGTTTTAAATATATAAACAGACTTAAAGATTCAGGCTATAAACTAGTTATAAATACAGGAAGAAGTTATAGAACAGCTGCTAGATTTTTTAAAGATGAAATTGATATTGATATTATTTGCAACAATGGAAACTTATGCAGAAATGTTAGAAGTGAAGAAGATATTTTTATCAATCCTATAAAAAAAGAAGATGCCTTATTGTTTTTAAATGATTTAGATGACAATAAGATTCAAGCATTAACGCATATCAATCTTTATAAAGAAGGTTATGATATAGCCACAATAGATAAAAAAGACATGGATGAAAAATGTAGATTATATATAGGAGGATTTGGAGACCATGTTTTGTATGTGAACGATTTTGATGAAGTTGAAGCAGATATTACATCTATTGTATTTGTAGGTGAATATGAAGACTTGCTTCCATATAAGCTTAAATTTTCAGAGATGAGCGATAAATTTAATTATTTTTTGATGAGAATTCAGTCTAAAAATAATTATATGTTAGAAATATTACCTAAGAAAAGCAATAAGTGGTATGGATTAGAAGAATATATGGAAAATAAAAATCTTACTTCTTATAAAAAGCTATGCATAGGTGATGATGAAAACGACAGATTAATGATTGAAGAAGCTGATTATGGTATTGCTATGCTTAACTCAAAAGATGATTTAAAGGCTAATGTAGCTTTTGTATCTGACTATGACAATAATAATCTAGGAGCCATAAAAGCTATTGAAAAAATTTTAAAAACAGGTGATTTAGATGAATATTAATTGGTTTCCGGGACATATGAAAAAAACTGTGGAGGAGATTGAAAAGAAATCAAAATTAACAGATTTTTATATAGAAATAGTTGATGCTAGAATTCCTATATCTAGTAGAAATCCACTAATAGGTGAAATATTAAAAGATAAAAAATCATTAATAATTTTAAATAAATCTGACTTATCAGATCCTGTGCAAAACGAAAAATGGATAAAAAAATTATCTAGTCAAAATAGCAATGTTATTTTATATGACTCTACAAAGCCAAATGTCAAAAAAATTGAAAAAGCTTCTTTTGATTTATTAAAGGACATGGTAGATAAGTATGAAGATAAGGGAATAAAATTAAATACTCTTAGAGCTATGATAGTTGGCATTCCTAATTCTGGCAAGTCCACATTTATTAATGGACTTATAGGAAAAAAAGTTGCTAAAGTTGGAAACAAACCAGGAATTACAAAAACTAATCAGTGGATAAAAATAAATAATAAACTTCATTTGCTAGATACTCCAGGTATTTTATGGCATAAGTTTGAAAAAGAAGAAACAGCTTTGAGTTTAGCTTATACCGGAGCAATCAGAGATGAAATTTTAGATGTAGAGAGTTTAGCTTTAAAATTTATAGAAAAACTAATAGAGATAGATCCTAAGATTTTAGAAGATAGATATAAAATAGAAACAGATTCTAAAAAACCATTAGAGATTTTAGAAGAAATTGCCCTAAAAAGAGGCGCTATATTAAAAAACAATATTATTGATTATAGCAAGGTGGCAAATATTATTTTTGACGACTTTAGGAAGGGAAAACTAGGCAGAATAACTTTGGAGACTTTATAAAATGGAAGAACTAGATTATGAACTTTATTATAGAAATAAATCTTATAAAACTATTGCTGGCATAGATGAAGTGGGAAGAGGATGCCTATTTGGAGATGTTCTTGCTTGTTGCGTTGTTATGCCAGATGATAAAAGAATAGAAGGAATAACAGATTCAAAAAAGCTAAGCAAGAAAAAAAGAGAAGCGTATTATGATCAGATTTTGAAAGTTGCTATTGCTGTTGGAATAGGTAGGGCTGATTCTAATACAATTGATGAAATAAATATAAAAAATGCAACTCACTTAGCAATGATGAGAGCAATAATTAATTTAAGAGATAAAAATGATAAGCAGGTTAAGCCTGATCTTTTACTTATAGATGCAGAACATATAGATGTGCAAACTGAACAAGTATCTATAATTAAGGGCGATGAAAAATGTTATAGCATATCTTGTGCATCAATAGTTGCAAAAGTCTATAGAGACAAACTTTGTCAGACTTGGGCGGAAGAATACCCTAATTATCAAATAGAAAAAAACATGGGATATGGAACCAAAGCCCACAGAGATGCAATAAAAAAACATGGAATAACTGATATGCATAGAAAAAGTTTTGTGAAAAATAGAAAGAATTGGTAATGAATAAGGAAAATTTAGGAAAATTAGGTGAAGATATATCTGCAAGATATTTGCAAGATAAAGGGTATAAAATTTTAGATAGAAATTACAGGGCTATTGGTAAAGAAATTGATATCATAGCTATGGATAGGGATGTTTTAGTTTTTATTGAAGTAAAGACAAGATCATCAAAGAAATTTGGGCATGCTTTAGAAGCAGTGAATGAAATGAAAATATCCAATATAGTTAATGCATCAATAAGATATGTGATGGATAAAAAGATGACAGCCTACCAAGTCAGATATGATGTCATAGAATACTATGTTAAAGAAGATAAAATAAATCATATTGAAAATGCTTTCTATACAGTATAGGAGGAACTTATGTATTGTTGTTTACAAACATGTTCTTTGCTTGGACTTTCTGGTAATTTAATTGATGTTGAGGCAGATTTATCAAATGGTCTGCCTAAATTTACAATTGTGGGTTTGCCAGATGCCGCAATAAAAGAATCTATTGAAAGAGTTAGATCTGGAATAAAAAACAGTGGATATGAATTTCCACTAAAAAGAATCACCATAAATCTTGCTCCAGCTAATATAAGAAAAGATGGATCTCAAATCGATCTTCCAATAGCAATTGCAATACTTATTGCTAATGAAACTATTGAATTAAAAGAAGATGACTACATATATTTAGGAGAATTATCTTTAGATGGAAGCTTAAATGCTATAAATGGCGCTCTTGCCATGATTATATCTTTAAGAGAAAAAGGATATAGAAAATTTATAGTTCCTAATGGAAATAAATTAGAATGTGGATTGATTAATGATGTTGAAATATATCCTGCAAAAAATTTGAGACAAGTTGTTAATCATATAACTGGAGAAGAAAAAATTGACAGATTTATTGGAGAATATTCAATTAAAGATGAATCTTTCCCATATGACTTTAGTGATATAAAAGGACAAAGTTATATGAAAAGAGCCCTACAAGTATCTGCTGCAGGAAAACATAATGTGCTTATGATTGGATCACCAGGAAGTGGTAAATCAATGGCAGCAAAAAGATATCCAACAATTCTTCCAAGACTTAATTATGAAGAAGCAATTCAAGTTACAAAAATATATTCAGTAGCTGGATTATTAGATGATAATAAATTAATATCATATGCTCCTTTTAGATCACCTCACCATACATCATCAGCAGTTTCTATTATAGGTGGAGGAGTAAATCCAAAGCCTGGAGAAGTTACTCTGTCCCATAACGGAGTTTTGTTTTTAGATGAAATATTTGAATTTCCAAAATCAGTTCTTGAAGTTTTAAGACAACCAATGGAAGATAAGGAAATAAATATAGCAAGAGCAAATTCTAGAGTATCTTATCCATCAGACTTCATTTTACTGGCAGCAGGAAATCCCTGTCCGTGCGGACTGAAGGGAAGTGACCTAGATCACGAATGTACTTGTACGCCATATGAAATAAAGAGATATTTATCTAGGGTTTCAGAACCCTTGCTAGATAGGATTGATATACATATAAGAATAAACCCAGTTAAGTATGAAAATTTAGCTAATGAAGCGACAACAGAATCATCAAAAGAACTAGCAGAAAAAGTTAATATAGCTAGACAAATACAACTTGATAGATATAAGGGAAGTAGAATATTTTACAATAGTAATTTGACTCAAAAACAAATACATCATTATTGTAAATTAGATAAAGAATGCAAGAATTTAATGGAATTTGCTTTTAAAAAGTATAGATTTTCTGCAAGAGCCTATAATAAAATTATTAAACTAGCAAGAACTATTGCTGATTTAAGAGAGTCTAAAGAAATTGAAAAAGATGATTTATTAGAAGCTATAAGATATAGAAGTTTGAATATGAGTTAAGATATGGAAAATAGAGATTTTATAATTAATTTAAGTATTTTAGGATTTGAAAATGTTCAAATGTCTGCACTTATAGAAATATTAGAAGAAAATAATATTGAAAAAGAAGCGATATTTGATAAAAAGGAGATTAAACAATATAAAAAATTATTTAATCCAACTACATACAATAAATTATTGAAATATAGGGATGATTTTGTAGATAGACTTATGACTTATTGCGATAAGAATTCAATTGAAATACATACTATATATGATGAAGATTATCCTGAAAAATTATTTTATATAGAAAATTCTCCTAAAATATTATACAGCAAAGGGAAATTAAGAAATCAAGATTCTTATCCAATATCAATGGTTGGATCTAGAAAGCACAGTAATTATGCAAATATTGTAATAAATTATATAGTTGATAATTTACAAAAACACGATGCAACAATTATAAGCGGTATGGCATATGGAATTGATGCTTTATCTCACAAGGCAGCTTTAAAAAATGGATTGCAAACTATTGCTGTATTAGGCTCTGGAATAGATAAAGCATATCCAAGCTCAAATGCAAAACTTTATCAAGACATATTAGAGAATGACGGACTTATTTTAAGTGAATATGGTCCTGGTGTCCAACCACTTCCATTTAGGTTTCCTTTAAGAAACAGAATTATATCTGGACTTAGCAATATTTTAATCGTAGTTGAAGCAAAGGATAAAAGTGGGTCTTTAATTACTGCAAGACTTGCCGCAGAACAAGGCAAAGAAGTTTTTGCAGTGCCAGGAAATATAAACTCCATATATTCTAGTGGAACGAACAAATTAATAAGAGATGGAGCAAATATATTAGCAAACTTTGACGATTTAAGCTTATATTTGCCTCAAATTAGCGAAAAAGAAGAACAAGAAGAGTTTGATATATCAGAAGAAGAGAAGGCTATTTTAGACTATGTTAAGAGCTCCAATGCTACAATAAATCAAATAGCTGTTGATTTAAAAATAGATATTTCTAAACTTAATTCTTTAATTACTATTTTAGAAATGAAAGATTTAGTAATAGTAAATGGAGAAAGAATTGAAATTAATATGAGGATGCTAGATTGAAAAAACAAGATAACAAAGAATTAATTGGAAATAAGCTTATGCTTAGGAAATTTAAAATAAGCGATGCAAAAGATATGTATGATAATTGGGCTAATGATGAATATGTAACAAAATATTTGACTTGGAAGCCTCATAAAGATATAGAAGAAAGTAGAAGGATTATTTCTAGTTGGATTAAAAATTATAGTAAAGAAGATTTTTACCAATGGGCAATTTGTAAGTTAAATGATGAAAATATAGGCTCAATCACTTTAATGGATGTCGATGTTTCTAAGAAATCTGCTTTTGTTGGATATTGCATAGGAAGAAAATATTGGAATAAAGGCTATACCAGTGAAGCTTTAGAACTTATTATAAAATATGCATTTGAAGAAGCTGGATTTAGAACAATTTATGCAAAACATGATGTTAGAAATATAAATTCTGGAAGAGTTATGAAAAGTGCTGGTATGAAATATTTTAAATCACAAACAAACTACTCAAATAATACAAAAATAAATACAGAGAATTATTATAAAATATCATCTAAGGATTATATAAAAATTTTTGATTAACTTTTTATTCACTAATATTGTACTTAAATTAATTTATTACAGAGTTAAAATATCAGATTTTAGGAATATTTTTAATGAAAGTATGGTATAAAATATGATAAGAAAGGAGAAAAATATGAAAAGATTATTAAGTTTATTAGTTGTAAATTTTATGTCCTTCTATATATTAGATTTATTATTTAGTAATATATCTTTTAACAATTGGCAAGCAATCGTTGCTATCGGACTTATATTTGCAATTGTTAACGCAGTAATAAAACCAATACTTAAGGTATTATCTTTGCCAATAACTATATTAACTCTAGGATTGTTTTCATTAGTAGTAAATGCTATAGTATTGCAAATAGCATTTAGGCTTACCTCTGGTGCTTATATAGCAGGATTTGGAACAGCATTTTGGGCAAGTATAGTACTTGCTATTGTAAATAGCGCAATTTCAAATTTAGTTAAAGATTAAAATACAGATTAATAAAATAATTCAAAATTAATCTTGAATTATTTTATTAATCTTTTTTTATTGATTTTGGTAAAATACATATTATATTCAATAAAAAGAAAGAATTGACCAGTCGGATTCTTTCTTTACTTCAAAAAGTTTTTTGAATCATTATAAATAACTACTGAATGATTTTTCTTGATCTTAAAGCTTTTATTGAGACTAAAATTACTGCAAGAGTTATTAATATGTGTCCAATACCACTGATTGAAATCATAGCTATCCTTACAAGATTTGATATGTTATAACTATCAATTAATCCGTGTAGAAACATCGTTGTAAAACTAAAATAAATTCCAAAGTTATAGATCCTAAATAATTTTTCTATTTTTTTATCTGAAAGATTTAAATTTTTAACTGTTAAATAAAAAATTGTTGGAACTATAAATCCGAGAATGATTAGGTGAGTGTGTACTAGTGACATTTTTATTTGGACAGGATATATTTTTCCAAGTTCGCGATAAACTGCGCCAGCTAGTATGCCTAAAAATAAGTAAGCTACTGCAAATTCTACAATATCTTTTTTAACAAAGTCTTTTTTTAAATTTTTATAAAGTTTAATTACAATTAAAACATACATTATAGTCTTTGGCATCATAAGAGCTCCAATGGATGGGGAAATATTTTTGAAAAGAACCACTGGAACATAGAATAAGAAACTAAAAAATACATAGATAGCTAGATTTTTAAATTCTTCATTTTCTCTATATTTGTATAAAAGAAATATATCTATTAAACCCATTATAATAAAAGGAATATTTGAAATAATATCCATATTTCCACTAAATTTAAAAGTAATCAGTACGCCTATAAGTCTAGCTACAAATAATACAATCATAGAAATATCAAGATTTTTATTTTCAATTTCACTTATTTTCTTTATGTAGAAATAAAGTAGTAAATAGAAAGCGGACATAGTAATAGAGGAGACTCTAGTTCCTAGAAATAATCCGAAACTATTAACATCAAAACCATTTTCCATTACATTTGCAACTATTCTTGGAAGAAGATGAAAAGAATCTCCTATCCCAAGAAGTAAAGTCATAGAAGCTAAAATCTTACTATATTTATCTTCTATTAATAACATTCTTATTCCAAGAAAAATTACAAAACTAAGATAGAGTGAGTCGAAAAAAATTTCAAATTGATTCATAATATACCCCCTAACAACCAATCAATATACATATTGCAAACTTCCAAAAACTTTTCCTTTTCATAATCACGAGTTATGCTTTCTTTTATTAGTTCATGAAAAACAGACATAATATAGAGTATTAAATGATATTCATCATCTGATAAATTCTCAATTAAATAATTTTTGCCATTTAGCATAAAAGAATTTTCAAACATAAAAAATTTTGCTCTATATAATCTTTTTAAATTTTTATCAAAAAGTTCCTCAGATAAAAAATTTCTGTAGATTTTAAGAGTGACATCTAGGTTTTTATTATTTTCTTGATATAGATTGAAAAATTTATGGTGAATCTCACCAGTTTCTCTTTTAAGAACTGTAAAATAAGAATCTTCTAGGTCTTCAAAATACTGGTAGAAAGATCCCCTAGCAATTCCAAGTTTTTTTACTATGCCAGAAACATTTATATTTTTCAAATCTTCCTCTTGGAAAAACTCTTTTAGCATTTCAAAAATTTTTTCTTTTTTTTCTTTGTCTAAGTTATTAAAAGTATCTTTTGCCATATTACCCCCAAAGTGACACTGTGTCATTTACTATAAAATAAATCTTTTTTTCTAATTTGTCAAATTTATTTTTAATTTTTGTATGGCAGGTTATAATATTAAATACAAAACGCTTATAAGTTTATAAAATATATAATCTGCATAAATTTATATAGAGGCGAGATTATCTAAAACTCTAGTTCATGCAATCTTTAAAAAAATAAAACTATAATTAAACAACTTTTCAATTAGAATATATAATAAAAATTTATTTAAAATTCAATATTATAGGCTTAATAAAAAAAGAAGTATCTTATATATTAAAATATAGGATACTTCTTTTTAATTATTCAAAACAATTGAGTACATATAGGGACATTACTTTTGCAGTTGTAAATAAAGAATCTGTATCAAAGACTACTTTTGAATTATGGAGTCCAAGTTTAGAATTTGGATCGCTATTTGAGGTTCCTGTTCTAAAAAGTGCACCTGGCATAATTTGAAGATATTCAGCAAAATCTTCAGATCCCATGGATGGTTTTTCGAGATAAACAACATTATCTTTTCCTAGAATTTTGATTCCTGCTTCTTCAATTTTTTCAACTATTTCTGGATTATTGACTACCGCAGGGGGGCCTGGAAATATACTAACTTCAGCTTTTGCACCAAACCCAGCTGCTATTTGTTTAGAAATATCAGTTAGTTTTTTATGAACTTTTTTTCTAGTTATATTATTTGTTGTTCTTATACTACCCTCAAGAGAAACTTCATTTGGAATTATATTTACAGCATTTCCTCCATAAATTTTTCCTATGCTAATAACAACATTATCCAATGGTTCTATATATCTAGAAATTATCGTTTGAATTGATGTAATTATATAAGCGCTTGCTACAACTGGGTCTACACAATCTTCTGGATGAGCTCCGTGTCCTCCTGATCCAATTACTTTTATATTGAAATTATCAGAAGAGGCCATAAACTCTTTTTTTAATAAACCAATTTTTCCAGATTCTAAGTAAGGCCATGTGTGAGTAGCAATTATTTCTTTAGGCATATATTTATTAAAAATTCCACTTTTGATTACATTTTTTGATCCACTTAAAGTTTCTTCAGCTGGTTGAAATATAAATAATATAGATCCATTAATTTCATTTTTTAGATTTGCTAATAATTTTGCGGTTAGTAGAACACCACTCATATGAATATCATGACCACAACAATGAGCTATTCCATCGTTTATTGAAGCATAGGGAAGCAAAGATTCTTCTTTAAGAGGCAGAGCATCTATGTCAGATCTTATTGCAACTAAATTCTCTGATAAATCTTTATTTAATATAGCGAAAACTCCAGTATCCATTCCAAAATCTAATATTTCATAACCCCAATTAATTAAATGTTTTTTTAAAAATTCTGTGGTTTTGTATTCATTTTCTCCTAATTCAGGGTACTTGTGTAAATGCTCACGAATTTTTATAAATTCATTTTTGTTGTTATCGATTAGTTTTAATATAGTATCAACATAGTTCATTTTACTTATTTATTACTCCTTCCAAATAATAAAGTTCCAATTATTAAGAATGCTAAGAATATACCCCAGCTTCCAAGAGTAAACATTAATGGACTTGCCATTAAAAACATAGGTCCCATTGTAGTATATGGTAATTGAAAAGTAGACCCTAAAGTTGATGAACCAGAAATACTTTCAGCAGCAAGTGTCTCTCCTTCAGGATCAACAACTTTTATTAAAAGAAGTCCTGTTGCTAGTGAACCAGTACATTGACCAAAAGCTCCCATTGCAACTTCAAACCAACCGTCGCCATACCACTTTTTACTAAAGAAGATAGCGAAAACTGCTGTTAGGGCAGACAATATAATAGACGAAATTATTATTGGCACCAAGAATGAAGCTAGCACAGACAATTTTATAGTTGCTACAGCTGCAGCAATTACATATTCCAATGCAACTCCTGAAATTCTTTTCATTGATGGTCTGTCTATTAAATTATTAAACTTAGTTTTACTAATTAAAGTTCCAAGTAAAGCTCCTATTAATAAGCACATAGTGTATAAAGGGATTCTTTCCCAAAAAGGTAAAACTTTAATTATAGAAATTCTAATAATATGAGATATTGCTATAATAGTTCCTACTATCATTAGTTGGAAAGCCATAGGATCTATAACTGATGGATTTGATATTTCCATAGCTGCAGGTTTCCTATCTGATAGAGGAATTATGCCTGTAATATCTTTTTCTTCAAGGTATGAAGAGTCCATTTTCTTTTTTACATATCCTTTTTTTACTCCCCAATTAACTAGAACCATTCCAAATACGGTTGCAATAAACATACCTATTGTTGCGTAGGTCATTGCAATTCCCATGGCATCTTCCCAGCCTTCTAGAGAGAAACTTCCACCTATAATCCCAGCAGAACCATGACCACCATAAAAACCTGCTACAGGTAATAATCCTATTCCATATGGAAGATTTGTAATAAATTTAGTTAAGATTAGAGTAATTAACAAGCCCGTACAAACTTGCATCATATGTATTGTACCTGTTATGAAAGTGGTCGAAATTACATCTTTACCAAATTTCTTTGCTGAAATTCCAAGAAAAGATGTTGAAAATATAAAGCAGAATAAAAAATTTGTCCATTGACCTATAAATTCACTAAACTTTATATATACAGGACTAATTTTTCCTAAAATTTGAGGTCCTAATATTAAACCTAATATACCAGCTATAAGAGAAACAGGTATAAAGTTTTTTTGAAAAAGCTTGATTTTTTGTCTTATAAAAAATGAAATAAATAATAAAAAACTTATTGAAGCAATATCTAATATAACATCATTTAAAGTCATTATAATTACCTCCTATTTGGTGAATTTTTCATTCATGTATTCAACAATTCTGTCTACACATTTATTAACAATTTTCTCTCCTTTTTCTCTACTTGCAGTTCTAGGATCACCGACTGTTCCATTTTCAGTCTTTTTATCTAGAGTTTCAATTGTTATTATATCTTTAAACTTAGAATTATCTTTTGGAGTAGTTTTTTCCATACTATCTAAGTCAACTAACTCAGGATATAAATACAACATAACTGAGGTACCACATTCAGCTGCATGGCCATGAGCCATTGCTCCTGTGAAGTCTAACACATCATCGCTATAATGTTGAGTAAATCTCCACCAATCAATTTGAGCAGCATTAAAATTATGAGTTTTTTGATATCTTTTTACTACATAGTTGACTATTTCTACATTTCCAGCATGGCCTGATAGAAATAAAATATTTTTAAATCCATCGTCTAGAAGTTTGCCAACAAGATAATCTAAAAATCCTTCTATAACATTTCTAGGTAATGAAAAAGTACATTGAAAAGTATCTAAAGCAGAAGATTCTCCGATTTCAATTGTTGGCGCAATTAAAGCTCCTGTTTTTTCAGATACCAATTCAGAAATTCGTTTAGCCACTATTAAATCTTGACCCATTGGAAGATGTGTACCATACACTTCACAAGCACCTATTGGTACTATCGCAGTGTAACTATCTTCAATTCTTTTCAAATATTGTTTTCCACTTAATTCTCTGATATAATTTGTCATAAAATCACTCCTTTGATTTAACATAGCACAGTGAAAGTGTATTGTATAATGAAAGTAAATCATTATGAAAGTGTGAGTATATGAATATTGATAATATCAAATCGTTTATTATTTTAGCTGAAACTTTAAATTTTACTAAGGCGGCAGATAAAGAAAATATAACCCAGACTGCAATGAGCAGAAGAATAAATTCAATTGAAGAAGAACTTGAGGTACTTCTTTTTTATAGAAATAATAAAGAAGTCAAATTAACATTAGCTGGCAAAGAATTTTATCAAAAATCAAAAAGCATAATTAGCCTATATGATTTAGCTATAACAAATACTAAAAATTTAGAAAAAGGAATAGGTAAATATATTAGTATAGGTGTAGGAACTTATGAACATTTTTTATTAGATAAATATTTAAAAAATTTTACAAAAGAATTTACTGATGTAAAAATTAAAGTATTTCAATATGAATATAAAGAATTATTAAAAAAACTTAATTCATATGAGCTTGATTTAATATTAACTACAGATCAATTTTTTAATCAAATAGATGATAATAATTACGATAAGTATTTAATATCAAAAGATCCATGGCTACTTGGAGTTAATAAAGAAAGTAATTTGGCAAATGAGAAAATAATAGATACTGAAAAATTAAATGATAAAAATTTTGTTACTATGTTTACTAGTAGCATATATTCTATATATGATTTTTATAAAAGATTTTTTGAGGTAAAGGATATAACATATGTGAATACATATTTTACTAAACTTTGTCTAATTAATTCTGATTTGGGAATAGGATTTTTTCCAAACTATGTTAAGACAACAGGTAGTGATGTTATATTAAAACCTACAAATCCACCTGTATATCTTAGAAAAACTTTCGTTTTAAAACGTAAAAATAATAATAATTTTTATGTGAAGGAATTTTTTAATTTAATAAAATATGAAACTAATAAGTTAAAATAAACCTATATGTTGAATATAAATAGATAAGCAAATGGAAATATCTATAAAGTATTACTATAAAAATATGTATTATATTTTTTAAAAGTAATGAAGAGAGTGTGTATTAAATATTTTATGACAAAGACTGCTCGTAAGATACAAGTATAGTATTTATTAAATAATATTATATTATTTCTTTTAAAATTATATAAATTTTTAATATAATTTTGACTAAAATAATATAATATCGTAAAATAAAGCTAAGATCAGGAGGAGGAATATGAAAGAAATAATTTTTGATGTACATCCTTTAGGAATGTACTCTTTCTCATGTGAGGCTTATGATATGTACTATAAGAGAAGATATAATAAAAACATCTATTTTTATACTAGAGATTTGGATGGAACATACATAAGAGTTGATGATAAAAATAAAAGAAAAAATCTAAGAAATAGAATTATAACTTTTGTTGATTTTGGCGAAAAGACAGATGAAATTCCTTTTGACAAAGAAGTAAGGGTTGCGCCTTTAGATGAAAGTTATGAAAATGACGAAATATTAAAAAGTATTGTTGAAGAACTTGGTGAAAATGCAAGTTGGAAAGAATCTGATTTAAGAGTAATTCAATTATAATAGGCGTTAAAAAAGCTGGTACTAGAGATTAAGTACCAGCTTTTCTATTCTATTTTTTTTACTGCTTGCTATAGTAAAATTTAAATCTTTTATAGTAATATTTTCTCCCGTTTTAGGGAATCTATCTAAGTTTTCTATAATATAGCCAGCTATTGTATCAATTTCATCAGAGCTTAATTCAGTTGAAAATTTTTGATTAAAATCGTCAAGATTCATTGAACCACCAATAAGATATTTCTTCTTGCTTATTTTTATATAATCCTCATCATCTTCTTCATCATATTCATCGGAAATAGATCCAACAATTTTTTCAACCAAATCTTCAACTGTTATTATTCCCTCAGTTCCGCCATATTCATCGTTTACGATTGCAACTGATAATTTTTGATTTCTTAATTCGTTAAATAATTGACTTATAGGTTTAAATTCATAGGTATAATAAATTGGCTTTAAGATATTTAAATTATCTTTTAATATACAATCTCTATCTAAAGTAATCAAATCTTTAACATGTAAAACTCCAAGTATATTATCAATATCATCTTCATAGACTGGCATTCTTGAGAAAGCTTCTCTTTTAACTACTTCTATAATTTCATCATAATTAGATTCAACATCTATTGCTACAATATCAGTTCTTGGAGTCATTACATCTTTAGCAAAAGAACTTTTAAAGCCCATTAAATTATTTATCATATCTGATTCTTCTTGGTCAATAATTCCTTGTTCGGCACTAATTGAAACGGCATCTATTAACTCATCTTTGGTGATAAGCGGTTCAACATAATTCTTATCACCAATAAATCTTATGAAAAGTTTTGAAATTGCATTAATTAATTTAACAGATGGAACAAGCAATTTCATAAGTAGATCAAGGTATTTAGCTCTAGATAAAAGTATTTTTTCATATTTTTGCTTTCCAATAGATTTTGGAACAATTTCTCCAATAATAATTACAAAAAAAGTAGATATTATTGTTGCTAAAATCAAACCTAAATATTGAAATCTATGAAAACATAATATTGATGTTAAAACAGCTATTAAGGCATTTGCAAAATAATCAAAAGTAAGAATCGAGATATAAATTTTATCATTGTTATAATTTCTAATTAAAATATCATAAGTTTTTTCTGAGATTTTCTTTATTTCATTAAGCTTATGTTGTGTAAGACTTAGTAAAGCATTTTCAACCATAGTAAATTCAAAAGATAAATATATTGAAAACATAAGTATCGTTAATAAAACATGATTATATTCCATATCACACCTCGATAATATTATAGTATTAGTGTGTTAATAAAAACAATATAAATGCTAATAAATTCAAGTTTTTTTGTTAATTGATAATTATTTGTGGTATACTTTTAACAGAATTTAATTCCTAGTAAAATTGTATGAATTAAAAAGGAGATATTTATGGCTAAAGAATTATTAAGAATAGAGAATTTATCTGCATCAGTTGATTTAGATAATGAAGAAGGTAAAAAAGTAATACTACATGATATTAATTTAAAAATAAATTATGGGGAAGTACATGTGATTATGGGACCAAATGGTTCTGGTAAATCTACACTTGCAAATGTAATAATGGATAATCCTGAGTATAATCTTGATAGTGGAAAAATATTTTTAGATGAAGAGGATATAACTGAATTATCTACAGATAAGAGAGCTAGAAAAGGATTATTTATGAGTTTTCAATATCCTATGCAAGTTTCTGGAATAAGTGTTGAAAACTTTATAAGAACAGCTAAATCTAATATAGAAGATAAAAATATATCAATAATTCAGTTTAAAAAAGAATTAAAAGAAGAAATGGAAAAACTATCATTTGACAGTTCATATGCTCAAAGATATTTGAATGAAGGATTTTCTGGTGGAGAAATGAAGAAAAATGAAATTCTTCAAATGTTAATGTTAGATCCAAAACTCGCAATACTTGATGAAACTGATTCAGGACTAGATGTTGATGCAACAAGAATTGTTGCAGAAGGTATTAATAGATATATGCAAAAAGACAATAAGTCTGTTCTGATTATTACACACCACAGAGAATTAATTAAGGATATAAAACCTGACTATGTTCATATAGTTTATAAGGGCAGAATAGTAAAAACTGGCGATGAATCTTTAGTAGATAGGGTAGAAAAAGAAGGTTTCACTTGGATTAAAGATGAGGTGAAATAATGGCTGAACGTTTTAGAAAAAAAGTAAGATAGATGATCTAGATAGGGGAATTTATGATATTAAAAATAAATTTACCTACAGATCAAAAACTGAACAAGGCTTAACAGAAGAAATAGTTAGACAGATATCTAAGGAAAAAGAAGAACCTGAATGGATGTTAGAGTATAGACTAAAGGCTTTAGAAATATTTAATCAAAAAGAAAATCCAGTTTGGGGACCAGATATCTCTGCGGTTGATATAGATGAAATAACAACTTATATAAGACCTGATGCTGATATGACTGATGATTGGAATGAAGTACCTGAAGATATAAAAGATACTTTTGATAAATTAGGTATACCAGAAGCAGAAAAAGACATGATTTTATCAGGTGTGGGAGCTCAATATGACTCTGAAATAGTTTATCATAATATTCAAAAATATTTAGCAGACCAAGGTGTTGTATACCTTGATTTTGAGTCTGGTTTAAAACAATATCCAGAAATAGTTAAAAAATATTTTGGTAAATGTATAAATCCAAATCTTCATAAATATGCGGCTCTTCATTATGCAGTTTGGAGCGGTGGTTCATTTGTATATGTTCCAGAAAATGTAAATGTTGATGTACCTTTACAATCATATTTTAGACTAAATGCACCTGGAGCAGGACAATTTGAACATACCTTAATAGTTATAGAAAATAATAGCTATTGCCACTTTATAGAAGGTTGTTCTGCGCCTAAGTACAACAAAGTAAATCTTCACGCTGGTGCAGTTGAATTATATGTTGGAGAAAATTCTACATTAAGATATTCAACTATAGAAAACTGGTCAAAAAATATGTATAACTTAAATACAAAAAGAGCAATTGTTGAAAAAAATGGAAAAATAGAATGGATATCAGGATCTTTTGGATCTAAAGTCTCAATGCTATATCCAGCTTCTATTTTAAAAGGAGAAAATGCAAGCAGCGAATATGTTGGAATTTCTTTTGCAGGTGCAGACCAAGATATAGATACTGGAGCACAAGCAATTCATCTAGCTCCACATACAAGATCAACAGTTAATTCAAAGTCAATTTCTAAAGGCGGAGGCAAGGCAATATATAGAGGTCTTGTAAAAATTGCCAAAGATGCCTACGACTCAAAGGCAAGTGTATCTTGTGAGTCTTTAATGCTAGATAGCAAATCAAGATCAGATACTATTCCAGTTATAGATATAAAAAATAAGGACGTCGATTTTGGACACGAAGCTAAGATTGGTAGAATTTCTGATGATGTAATATTTTATTTAATGTCAAGAGGTATATCCGAAGAAGAAGCAAAAGCTATGGTAGTAAGAGGCTTTGCAGAACCAATAGCAAAAGAATTACCAATGGAATATGCTGTTGAAATGAACAATCTAATCAATCTTGAACTTGAAGGATCAATAGGTTAGGAGGAAATATGCAATCAACAATATTAACAAATGAACTAACATTTAAAACATTTAATTATTTAAAAATAAATGAATCAAGGGTTGATATTCCTGAGTTAAAAAAGATTAACCTAGAAATGGAATCTGATAAAGTTAATGATATTTTATTAAATAATTTTTTTGAAAATAAGAATAATCAACTTCCACAAGATGTACTAGATTTAAATAAAAAATATAATAATTTATTTAAAATATATAAGTCTGACGGTAAAGATGTAAAAGAAAGTATAAAAATTATTACAAGTGATGATGAAAATCAAGTATTAGACAATCATTATATTGTCTCTGAAAACGGTGGAAATTTAAATTTAATAATTGACTATGAAAATATTGGAGATAAAGAAAAATTTAGAAGCTCTTTACTAAAAATTCATGCAAAAAAAGCCTCTACAATAAATTTATTTATAATACAAAATGAAAACACATCACAAACTTCTTTGGAAACTATATATTTAGATATAGATGAGGATGCAAAAGTTAATATTAGTCAATTTGAGTTAGGTGCTAAAAAAATCTACACTTATATGCAAGCTAATTTATTAGGTAAGCATTCAGAATTAAATATTAACTCAATATATCTTGGTTCTAAAAAAGATGAAATAAATATGTTATATAATATTTTTCATTATGGCAAATATACTCAATCAGACATTATGGTAAATGGAGCATTACAAAATCAAGCTAAGAAAACATTTAAATCAACTCTTGATTTTAAAGAAGGATCATCATTCAGTGAAGGATCAGAGGAAGAATATGTAATTTTATTAGATGATGATGTTGAATCAATCTCAGCTCCTGTGCTTTTAACTCATGAAGACAATGTAATTGGTAATCACGCAGCTAGTGCTGGAAATGTAGACCAAGATTTAATGTTTTATATAATGAGTAGGGGATTTGATGAAGAAAATGCTAAATCATTAATAATTCAATCAAAATTTGCTGGAGCAATCAATAGCATATACGATGAAGAGTTTAGAAATATGTTATGGCATAAGATTTTTGATATAGTAAGGGGAACTGATAATGCTAATTAAGGAAAAAATAAATGAAATTAGAAAAGATTTTAAATATTTAGAAGATGACCCTGAATATATATATTTTGATAATGCTGCAACAACTCAAAAACCAATTCAGGTTTTAGAAGATACAGTGGCATATTATGAACATCAAAATGGGAATCCTCATAGAGGAGCCCACAAGTTTGCATTTTCTGCAACAGAAGTATATGAAAATGGAAGAAAAAAAGTTGCAGATTTTATTAATGCAAATTCAGCAAATGAAATAATTTTTTTAAGAAATGCGACAGAAGCTTTAAATTTAATAGCATATTCATATGCACTTAATAATTTAAAAAAAGGTGATGAAATCTTAATTTCAATAATGGAACATCATTCAAACCTAGTTACATGGCAATTTGTTGCAAATAAAACTGGGGCAAAGTTAAATTATTTATATTTAGATGATGATATGCAAATAACAGATCAAGAATTTGATAGTAAAATCAATAAAAACACAAAAATTTTAGCAATAACAGCAGCATCAAATGTAGTTGGAACAATGCCAAATGTAAAAGCTTTTATAGAAAAGGCCAAAAACGTTTCAAAAGATATAATTACAGTTGTAGATGCAGCTCAATATGTTCCTCATCATAAGGTAGATGTTAAGGATTTAAATTGTGATTTTTTAGCCTTTTCAGGACATAAAATGTTATCTTCAATGGGAATTGGAGTGCTGTATGGCAAGGAAGAATTGTTAAACACTATGGATCCTTTCTTATATGGTGGAGATATGATCGAGTATGTTAGAGAAGATGAATCAACATTTTTAAACAGTCCACAACGTTTTGAAGCTGGGACAACTAATGTTGGAGGGGTAGCCTCACTAGTATCAGCTATAAATTATATAGATAAGATAGGTATAGAAGAAATTTATAATATTGAATCAGAACTTTGCAAATATGCTTATGAAAAGATTAAAAAATTAGATTATATTGATGTTTACACGACAAGTAATTCTCATAGATCACCTGTAATTGCATTTAATGTAAAAGAAGCTCATCCACATGATGTAGCTTCAATATTAGATAATTATAAAATTGCTGTAAGATCTGGACACCATTGTGCTCAACCTCTTCACAGATATCTTGGTGTGAATGCATCTTGCAGAGCTTCTTTTGCATTTTATAATACTTTTGAAGAAATCGATAGTTTTATAGAACACTTAGAAGATGTTAGGAGGATATTAAGAATTGGATCTAAATGATATTTATACAGAAGTGATACTTGAACACAGTAGAAATAGTAGAAATAAAAAAGAATTGTCTAATCCTACTTTTGTAGAACCAGGAAATAATCCTTCTTGCGGAGATGAAATCACTCTTCAATTAAAAGGAAATGAAGATAAGATTGAAGATGCATCTTATACAGGGACTGGATGTGCTATTTCTCAAGCATCTACTTCAATAATGATAGATACTATAAAAAATCATTCCTATAAAGAAGCTTTAGATATGGCTAATGATTTTATTGGAATGATAAAAAATGAAGTAACAGACCAAGAAGAATTTGATAAACTTGGTGATGCGATAATTTTTGAAAATATAAAAAATTTACCAGCTCGTGTTAAATGCGCCGTTTTACCATGGTATACATTAAAAAATGTTATAGAAAAAAACAATAAAGATAAATAAAGACTAGGTGATAGTATGAAAATATCCACAAGAGGTCGTTATGGATTAATGGCTATGTATAGGATACTTCAAAATTATGGTAATGGACCAATATCAATTACTGAAATCGCTGAGAATGAATCACTTTCAGTTGCCTACCTTGAACATATATTTGCAAGCCTAAAAAAAGCAGGCTTAGTAAAGTCTGTAAGAGGAGCTTTTGGAGGCTATGAATTAGCAAAAGATCCGGCAGAAATAAAAATTAAAGATATTTTAATGGCCCTTGAAGATGACATTGAAATTTCTTGCTCTGTTATGACTAATAAACCAGAGTGTAGAAATTTAAATGGATGTGCAACAAGAGATATTTTAGATAAAATACAAATTAGAATAGATCAAGTTTTAGATTCAGTAACTTTAGCAGATATGTGAGGTAAGTATGGATATATATTTGGATAATGCAGCGACAACTAAATTAAATAAAGAAGTTTTATCGGCTATGGAACCATATTTAAAAGATATATATTCAAACCCTTCTTCAGTTTACTCATTTTCTAAAGAAGCAAAAAATGCTGTTGAAGAGGCAAGGGATAATATTGCAAAAATATTAAAAGTTGATGCTAATGAAATATTCTTCACATCAGGTGGCAGTGAATCTGATAACTGGGCTATTAAAGGAGTTGCCTTTAATAATTATGCTAATAAGGGAAAAATTATAACTAGTCCAATAGAACACAAGGCGGTTCTTGAGAGCGTTGAATATTTAAAAAAATTTTCTTACGATGTAGATTATTTAAAAGTAGACAATGAAGGAAAAGTTGATTTAGACAGTTTGAGAAAATTATTGGATTCTGAAACTATTTTGCTTTCAATTATGTTTGCAAATAATGAAATAGGAACCATTCAGCCAATAAAAGAAATTTCTAAAATACTTGAAGGTCACAAGGCACTATTTCATGTCGATGCAGTTCAAGCTTTGGGAAGCCTTGAATTTGACATAAATGATCTTGGAGCAGATTTGATGAGTTTTTCTTCTCACAAAATTGGAGGACCAAAAGGAATAGGGATTTTATATATTAAAAATGGAACTCCTATAGATAGTTTTATTCATGGTGGATCGCAAGAAAAAAATAAAAGAGCTGGAACAGAAAATGTAGCATCGATAGTTGGTCTTTCTAAGGCTTTTGATTTACTTGCAAAGAGTAAAAAAGAAAACATAAAAAAAATAAAAGAAATGAAAGATTTCATGTTAGATAGATTATTAAAAGTGGATGGAGTATATCTTAATGGATCTAGAGAAGATAGACTTCCTGGAAATATAAATATTTCAATTGATGGAGTTGAATCACAACTTCTTTTAATATTACTTGATAAAAGTGATATATTTGCCTCATCTGGCAGTGCTTGCAATGCTGGAAGTATAAACCCATCACATGTTTTAAAAGCAATAGGTAGAAATGATAATTTAGCAAAAAATTGTCTTAGATTAACTATAAATGAAAACAATAATATTGATGAAATTAAGCAAGCTTCTGATATAATTATTAATACAATAAATAAATTAAGGAGCTAAAAATATGAATAATATTAAAATTCCTGGATCTCAATTTACTTCGATTGTGCCTGAATTTATTGTAATATTAATGAGCGTACTTTTCGCTGTTTTATTATTTTTATCTATATACTATTTAATAAATATTGGAAATAGATATATAGAAAGACCAAGAAGGATAAATATTGATCTAAGGTTTATTATAAAGCTTTTCTTGTTTGTCTTGATTTTTTATATTATTAGGTTGATTTTCAAAAAATATAGTGTACTTGGAGATACTTTTTTTGCCTTGATTATGGCAATTGTAATTTCTTTTATAATCAATCCAATAGTAACTTATTTAGAAAACAAGGGAATAAAAAGAGGATACGGAGTACTCATTGTTTATGCAATGTGTCTATTAATATTTACAGTATTATTGGTAATAGTTATTCCTAAAACTGTAACAGAGTTATCAAAACTTGCTACAAGTCTACAGGATGTATTTGAATTAGTTGGTAATATATCTAATAATATTAATGATACTATAAATCATATAACAAAAGAAAATTCTATCTATAACTTTAATACACAGGAAATATTTGACTCAATTGAAAAATCCATAACGAATTTTATAGTCGAATTTCAAAGTGATATATTAATAAAATTAAGAGGATTTTTGTACGGTGTAGGTACTATATTTTCTAAGATATTTAAATTTGTTCTTGTATTTATTTTTACTTTCTATTTTACAGTTGACAAAGATAAATATAAAAATTTAATTCTTAGAAATTTACCATATAAATATAAGGATGATATTCTATATGTTTCAAAAAGAATAAACCTTGCCTTACTTGATTTTGTCAAAGGTAGAATGCTTATGGCTTTTATTGTAGGTTTAGCAACTATGGTATATCTACTTATATTAAGAGTTGATTTTGCAATTGTTATTGGTTTAATAACAATGGTAGCTGATATAATTCCTTATATAGGTCCATTCTTAGGCTTTGTCCCAGCTGTATTATTTGCTTATATAGATTCACCAGTTAAAGCTTTATGGGTTGCAATACTATTTTTAGTTTTACAATGGGCAGAAAATAATATAATTGCTCCTAAATTATTAGGAAATAAAACTGGTTTAAATCCACTTATAATTTTAATAGCGATAATTGTTGGTGGTGCTATTTTCGGAGTGTTCGGAATGATATTCTCAGTACCTATTGCATCAGTTATTGTTATATTAATAGATTTTATAAAAATGAAATATAATTCTAAGCCTAGAAACACTATCTAAATTGACAAATTTAGAGCTTTTACTTATAATTTAATTAGCTATCTCCTCCCTGAAAGGGGAGGAGTTTTAAGATAAAGAGGTGCAGAGTGAAAAATTTAAAATTACATGAAATAAGATCGGAATTTTTAAAGTTTTTTGAATCAAAGGAACATTTGATGTTACCAAGTTTTTCTTTAATTCCAAAAAATGATAAGTCATTATTACTAATTGGCGCTGGTATGGCCCCGATGAAAAAATATTTTACAGGAGAATTGACACCACCATCAAAAAGAGTAACTACATGCCAAAAATGTATTAGAACAGGCGATATAGAAAATGTAGGAAAAACTGATAGACACGCTACGTTTTTTGAAATGCTAGGAAATTTTTCTTTTGGAGATTATTTTAAAGAACAAGCAATTTCTTGGGCTTATGAATTTTTAACAGAAGTAATAGAAATAGATAAAGATATATTATGGGCAAGTGTTTATGAAGAAGATCAAGAAGCCTATGATTTGTGGCATGAAAAAATTGGATTACCTAAGGATAGAATTGTCAAATTAGGAAAAGATGATAACTTTTGGGAATTAGAAGTAGGTCCATCTGGTCCATGTTCTGAAATTTATATTGATAGGGGAGAAGAATATGGATGCGGAGATCCTGACTGCAAACCAGGATGTGAGTGCGATAGATTTATAGAAGTTTGGAATCTAGTATTTACACAATTTGATAAAGATGAAAAAGGTGTTTATCATCCACTATCACATCCTAATATAGATACTGGTATGGGTCTTGAAAGACTTGCTACTGTTTTACAAGAAACAGATAACATATTTGAAATAGATGCACTACAAGAAATAATAAGTTGGATCTGTAAAAAAATTGATTATAAATATGGTGAAGATCGTAAAAAAGATGTCTCAATACGTGTAATAACAGACCATATAAGGGCAATAACTTTTTTAATATCTGATACAGTAACACCTTCAAATGAAGGTAGAGGATATGTTCTAAGAAGATTAATCAGAAGAGCAGCAAGGCACGGAAAGTTATTAGGAATTAAAGATAGCTTTTTAAGTGAATTATCAAAGGTTGTAATTGATTCTTGGGGTGAAGACTACTACCCAGAATTAAAAGAAAATAAAGAAAATATAGTACAAGTTATTAAAATCGAAGAAGAAAAATTCCTAGAAACCCTAGAATCAGGAATAAAGATTTTAAATTCATATATTGATGAAACTATAAATGAAAACAGTAAAACTCTAATCGGAGAAAAAGCTTTTAAATTATATGATACTTATGGATTCCCAGTCGAATTAACAGCTGAAATATTGGAAGAAAAAGACTTAAATTTAGATTGGCAATCTTTTAAAGACCACATGGAAGAGCAAAGACAAAGAGCTAGAGATGCAAGAAATGAAGGGGAAGAAATCGGTTGGTCAAACCTAAGTGATGATGAGGTTTATGAATCTTATGATAGTGAATTCTTAGGATATGAATTAACTGAATCTGCTGGGAAAGTTCTTTTATTAACTAAAGATAACAAAGAAGTATCAAGTATAGGTGAAAAAGAAAAAGGAATAGTGGTATTAGATAAAACACCATTCTATGGACAAAGTGGTGGACAAGTTGGAGACACTGGATTTATAGAAGCGGATGGCTTAAAAGTTAAAGTTTTAGATACAAAGAAATCTCACAATGATCTAATTATTCATGTAGTAGAAGTTTTAGAAGGCAGTCTAAAAAAAGGACAGGAAATATATTCCAAAATTGATGTTGAAAGAAGAAATAATATTAGAAGAAATCACTCTGTAACACATTTACTTCATAAATCTTTAAAAGAAGTACTAGGAGATCATGTTAATCAAGCTGGATCAGAAGTTCACGCTGATTATATGAGATTTGACTTCACACACTTCAAAGCTATTAGCCAGGAAGAGCTTAAAAAGATTGAAGAATTAGTTAATCAAAAAATAAGTGAATCACTAAAAGTTACAACAGAAATTAAAAACTTACAAGATGCTTATAAAACCGGAGCAATAGGTTTATTTGAAGAAAAATATGGCGATACAGTAAGAATTGTATCAATGGGCGATTTTTCAACTGAGCTTTGTGGAGGTACTCATGTAAGCAATACATCTGAAATTGAAATGTTTAAGATACTTTCTGAACAAAGTGTATCTTCTGGTGTTAGAAGAATAGAATCTATAACAGGACCAGCTGTATATAGGTATTTAAATCAATTAGAAGATTTAAAAAATGCAGGGGCTAGAATTTTAAAAACAGATAAAAATTCTGTTCTTGATAAAATAAGTTCTCTTATAGAAGAAAATAAAAAATTATCTAAAGAAATAGAAAAATTAAAACTAGACAATACAGAAGATGAATTTTCTAACATAATTAATAACATAAAGGAATTTAATTCAGTTAAGTATGTGACATATAAATTTGAAGATGTTGATTTAGATACTTTAAGAAACTTAGCAGATAGAGTGATTAATGAAGTAGGATCTATTATTGTTTTATTTGCAACTGTAAATGATGATAAACTAAACTTTGTTTGCGCTGTATCAAGTGACTTAATAAAAGAAGGATACAAAGCTGGAAATATAATCAAAAAAATAGCAAAAATAGCCGGCGGCGGTGGTGGCGGCAGACCAAATATGGCTACTGCTGGCGGAAAAGATTTAAGTAAAGTAGAAGAAGCTCTAAATAGTATAGAAGAAGAATTAAAGTAATGTAGAATTTACTTTTTATGATATAATATTTATGGAGGGTAATTATGGACAAAGATTATGAAACACAAGTATTTGAAAAACAATATTTAGAGTCTGAAAAATATAAAAAGATTATAAAAGAAGTTTATGATGCTTTGGAAGAAAAAGGATATAATCCTATCGACCAAATTATAGGTTATATATTATCTGGAGACCCAACATATATAACTAGTTACAAGAATGCTAGATCCATAATTCAAAAAATAGAACGTGATAATTTATTAGTAGAATTATTAAAATCATATTTAAGATAGCTGTTAAGTGAGATGGATTTAACCATCTCACTTCCTAATTCTATACAAAATTTAGATGGGTTGTGATCGTATTAGACTTCTCGGACTGGATGTAGGTGATAGGTGGATAGGTGTAGCAATTAGTGATGAATTACTTTTAACTGCTCAACCATTGAAAACTATTAAAAGAGAATCCAATAAACAAGCGTATGAAGAAATACATGAAATTATAAACTCCTACAATATTTCTAAAGTTGTTGTGGGACTACCAAAAAATATGAACAATTCCATAGGACCTCAAAGTGAAAAAGTTATAAAATTTGCAAATAAATTATCTAATAAATTTGATATTGAAGTTGTTTTCCAAGACGAAAGATTAACAACAATTTCTGCTAATAGAATTTTAATTGAAGCAGATGTTAGAAGGGAAAATAGAAAAGCCTACATAGATAAAATTGCAGCTACATATATATTACAAACTTATTTAGATAAAACTGGAGGAACAAATGAATAAACAAATTTTTTATGACGAAGATGGTAAAGAAGTAGAATTTAATGTCAAAGAAAAATTTAGATACAATGATAATGATTATTTAGCTATGGAAAAAGTTGACGATGATTCTTTAATTTATTTACTCAGAATAGAAACAGACCAAGATGGAAATGAATATTTAAGTGGAATTGATGATGATGAATTGGAAGAGGTTAAAGATGCCTATGAAAATTTATTTGATCAGGGAAATGAAGAGGTTTTATGATGAGTATCAAATCTAATGATGTTAAAGAAATTTTAAAAGAAAATGGACATAAATATACTGGACAAAGAGCTAAAATTTTTGATGTGTTTTTAAAAAATCCTGAAAAACATTTGTCTACAGAAGATGTTTATGAATATATATCAAAAGAATTTCCTGAAATAGGTATAGCAACTATTTATAGAACTTTGATGCTTTTTGAAAAATTAGGAATATTATATAAAATTAGCTTTGATGATGGCGTTGTTAGATACGAATTAAGAGCTAATAAAAATGCACATAGACACCATCACTTGATATGTTTAAATTGCCAAAAAATAATAGAGGTTAAGCTAGATCTACTTGATTCTTTAGAAAAACGAATAGAAGAAACTGAAAATTTTAAAATAGTCGATCATAACTTGAAATTCTATGGATATTGTGAAGACTGTCAAAAAAAGGAGATCGATAATGAAGAATAGTAATAAGTTAAAAATAATTCCACTTGGTGGTATGCACGAAGTTGGTAAAAATTTAACTATTATAGAATATAGAGATGAAATTATAATTGTAGACTGTGGTATGACATTTCCAAGCGAAGAACATCTTGGCATAGATGTTATAATACCTGATATAACTTATTTGATAAAAAATAAAGATAAAATTAAAGCTATGGTATTAACTCACGGTCACGAAGATCACATAGGTGCTATACCATATGTCTTAAAAAAGGTTAAAATGCCAATATATGGTACTCCTTTGACTATAGGACTGTTAGAGAATAAATTAAAAGAACATCATTTAGGCAAAGTTGACTTACACGTTGTTCATGCAGGAGACAAAGTTAAACTTGGAAAAATGGAAGTTGAATGGATAAGAGTTAACCATTCAATACCTGATTCTTGTGCAATAGCAATTAACACACCTCTTGGATATGTTTATCACACTGGAGACTTTAAAGTTGATTTTACTCCAATATCAGATGGAGTTATTGACTTACAAAGAATTGCTCAAATTGGAGAAAAAGGTGTTATAGCTATGATTGGTGAGTCTGTCAACGTTTTAAGAGAAGGCTACACCATGAGCGAATCAACAGTTGGAGAAACTTTTAATAGAATTTTTTCTCAAAAAAGAGATAATAAAATAATAATCGCAACCTTTGCATCCAATGTTCAAAGAGTTCAACAAATTATAAATTCTGCAGAAAAATTTAATCGTAAAGTTGTATTATCTGGAAGATCTATGGTAAATGTTATAGAGACTGCAAGAGGTTTAAATTATCTAAATGTAAAAAAAGATACCATCATAGATATGAAAGATATAAATAAATATGAAGATAAAGAGTTATGTTTTATAACAACAGGATCACAAGGTGAGCCAATGTCAGCTCTTACAAGAATTGCTTATGGTGAACATAAGAAAATTCACCTTACACCAAATGATGTAATAATTCTATCTGCTACTCCTATACCAGGCAATGAAATAGATGTTACAAAGGTAATAAATAAACTTATGGAATCTGGAGCTGAAGTTATTTATGAAGCTTTAACAGAAATACATGTTTCTGGTCACGCTTGTCAAGAAGAACTAAAATTAATTATGTCTTTAGTAAATCCTAAGTATTTTATTCCTGCTCATGGAGAAATAAGACACCTATATAAACACAGAGAAATAGCTATGTCTTTAGGCATACCAAAAGATAATGTATTTGTTATGGATAATGGAAATTGCTTAGAAATTTCTCAAAATGGCGCTAAACTTATTGGAGATGTACCATCTGGAGATATATTAGTAGACGGATTAGGTATCGGCGATGTTGGAAATATAGTATTAAGAGATAGAAAAAGACTATCAGAAGATGGTTTAATTATTATCGTATTAACAATATCTAAAACTAAGAGAGAATTAATTTCTGGACCAGATATAATTTCAAGAGGATTTGTATATGTTAGAGAATCTGGAGATTTAATGGATGATGTTAAAGATATTGTAAGCAAAACTATAGAAAATTGCAGTAAAGAAAGTATTTTAGATTGGTCTTTATTAAAAAATAATATTAAAGACGATTTAAAAGGATTCTTATTCCAACAAACAAAGAGAAATCCAATGATACTTCCTATAATTATGGAAATTTAAAGTATTAGGAATCGAAAGATTCCTAATTTATTTTGTAGAGGTAAATTTAATGGTAGATATCAACTATGAATATATTGATGAATATATCGACGATTTATATATAAATAAGAATGAAAAACTTCTAGCTATTAGAAATATGGCGGAAGAAAATCATATTCCTATAATAGAAAAAGCAACAGAGGATTTTTTGAAATTTATTATTTCTATTAAAGATCCTAAAAATATATTAGAACTAGGAACAGCTGTTGGATATTCAGCGATTGTCATGGCAGAAGCTGCTAAAAATATTAACTTAATAAACACTGTTGATAAAAATGAAAATATGTTAAAAATGGCAAAAGAGAATATAGATAAATTTTCTTTAAATCAAATAATAAATTTAAATTATATGGATGCCTATGATTATTTAGTAAGTGATGAAAATAAATATGACTTAATTTTTATTGATGCAGCTAAGGGGCAATATCAAAAATATTTTGATGAAGCAATAAATCTACTTAATGATGATGGCATTATTATTTGTGATAATGTTCTGTTTAAGGGAATGGTTGCTAATAATGATCTACTAAAAAGAAGAAAGAGAACTATTGTTAAAAGATTAAGAGAATTTATAGTAAATATAAAAAATGATGATAGATATTTATCAAGTATTGTGCCTATTGGTGATGGCTTGATGTTAGTTAGGAGAAATAATGCATAAAAAAATAGAATTACTTGCTCCAGCAGGGGATTTAAATAAACTTAAAACTGCAATTGATTATGGAGCAGATGCTGTTTATCTTGGTGGAGATAGCTTTGGTTTAAGAAAGGCATCTAAAAATTTTAGCTTGGAAGAAATAGAAAAAGCTGTTTCATATGTACATGAAAGAAATAAAAAACTTCATGTAACATTAAATATAATACCTCATAATAATGATATTCAAGGAATAGATGACTATGCTAAATCTCTTTATGAAATAGGTGTTGATGCAGTAATAGTATCAGACCCAGGTATGTTTTCTAAAATTAGACAGGCAGCTCCTAATCTAGATATCCATATATCTACTCAAGCATCAGTTACAAATATTGATACTGTAAAATTTTGGGCAAATCAAGGAGCAAAAAGAGTTGTACTTGCAAGAGAACTTTCTTTAAAAGAAATAAAAGAAATAGTAGACAATACTAAAGATATGATTGAAATAGAAACTTTCTTACATGGAGCTATGTGTATGTCATATTCTGGAAGATGTTTATTATCTAATTATATGACTGGCAGAGATGCAAATATGGGAGATTGTGCTCAACCTTGCAGGTATAAATATTATTTAATGGAAGAAAAAAGACCTGGTCAATATTTTCCAATTGAAGAACATGAAGAAGGAACCTTTATAATGAACTCAAAAGATCTTTGCATGATAGAGCATGTGGATGATTTAATAGAAGCTGGTATAGCTAGTCTTAAAATTGAGGGAAGAGTTAAGAGTGAATATTATTTAGCAACAGTTATTAGGTCTTATAGGATGGCTATAGATAATTATTATAATGATCCAGAAAATTATAAGTATGATCCTTACTATCTTGATGAAATAAAAAAAGTTAGTCATAGAGATTTTACAAGTGGATTTTTTTATGGAAAAGCCAATGAAAGCTCACAGGTCTATGAAAAAAATTCATATATAAGAGGATATGACTTTATAGGGATTGTTCTTGATTATGATAAAGAAACAAAAATTGCAACAATTGAGCAAAGAAATAGAGTCTTTAAAGGCGAAGAAGTAGAAATATTTGGACCAGCAATTAAAGATTTCAAACAAAAAATAGATTATATGACTGATGATAAGGGAAACGACATAGAAACGGCTAATAAGGCTAAGCAAATATTTAAAATAAAAGTTAACCAAGACGTAGAAAAGGGATATTTCTTAAGAAGAAAGAATGAAGAATAAATAGAAATAAGTAGGCAAGATATCTTGTTTACTTATTTTTTTATGGATATAATTTTAACAAAGGATAAATATAATTGTATATATTAAGGAGGTTATTTTTATGGCTTTTTCAATGAAAGATAAAAATGTTATAATCACTGGCGGTGGAAAGGGAATAGGGAAATCTATTACTGAGGTATTTTTGAAAGAGGGAGCTAATGTTGTTTTTTCTGGACGAAATGAAAAAACAGGAGAAGAAACAGTAAAAGAATTTTCTAAATATTCAAATAAATTAAAATTTATTAAAGCTGATGTTGCTATTGAAGAAGATACTCAAAATTTATTTAAAATGTCTAATGACTATTTAGGATCAATAGATATAGTTGTTTTAAATGCTGGATATTTCCCTCAACAAAGAATTCAAGATATGACAAGTTCTGACTGGGATACAGTTGTTGATATAAATTTAAAAGGTGTGTTTTTAAATACAAAAGAAGCTATGAAATATTTAAAAGAAGGTGGAAGAATTGTTATAACTTCTTCTATAACAGGAAATAAAGTAGGAAATCCTGGACTTGGTCATTATGGAGCTGCAAAGGGCGGAGTAAATGGATTTATGAGAACAGCTGCTCTTGAACTATCTACTAAGGGAATTACTATCAATGCAGTTGAGCCAGGAAATATTATGACACCAGGTATGGAAAATGTTCTTGGAGCAAAATATATTAAAGATCAAGAATCAATTATACCACTTTCTAAGTTAGGGGAACCTGAAGATATAGCTTATGCTATTATATTTTTAGCATCAGATGAAGCTAAGTATATAACAGGTCAAAGTATAGTTGTTGATGGAGGACAAATTCTTCCAGAATCAGCTTTAGATTTACACTGAAATTTATATAAAAAGCTATGGGTTTTTCGACTCATAGCTTTTTTTCGTACCTTATATTGGTCTTAGCTTCCTTGACTTATTTTTTTAAAAGATATAAAATTATACTGTACAAGTTTGTATATGTAACATGATTATAAAAATTTTGAAACTTGAAAATTGAATAAGGAGGTGTATAGATGGATAATCCAGTATTTTTTTAGTTTGTATTGTATTAGTTATTATTGGTATAGCCATAGGTTATGCTATTAAAAAATATATAAGTGAAGGCAAAATAAATGATGCAAATGTTCTAGCTACAAGAATCATTACTGATGCTGAACATGATGCTGAATCTAAAAAAAGAGAACTACTTCTTGAAGCTAAGGAAGAAATACACAAATTAAGGAATGACAGTGAAGCTGATATAAGAATTCGCAGAAAAGAACTTCAAACACTAGAAAATAGAC
This sequence comes from Peptoniphilus obesi ph1, assembly GCF_000311865.1. Classification (GTDB taxonomy): domain Bacteria; phylum Bacillota; class Clostridia; order Tissierellales; family Peptoniphilaceae; genus Peptoniphilus_E; species Peptoniphilus_E obesi. The sequence goes on from NZ_HE978581.1 coordinate 77,408, forward strand.
TAGTAAATAGAGAGGAAAGTGTTGAGAAAAAAATATCATCACTTGAAAGAAAAGAAGATAGTTTAAATTCTAAAATAGATAATTTAAATGCTAAAAATGAAAAAGCAGATAAATTAATAGAGGAAAGAGAGCTAGAACTTCAAAGAATCTCAGGTCTTACTGCTGATGAAGGTAAGAAGCTATTATTATCAGAATTAGAAAAAGAGATGACTCAAGAATATGCAGTCAAAATTAAAGAAAATGAAGCAAGGATAAAAAGCGAAAGTGACAAATATGCAATGGAAATCATAGCTCAAGCAATCCAACGTTGTGCTGCTGATCAAGTTGCTGAAAGCACAGTATCTGTTGTAAATTTACCGAATGATGAAATGAAGGGTAGAATAATCGGTAGAGAAGGACGTAATATTAGGTCCATTGAGTCTTTAACTGGTGTCGATTTAATTATTGATGATACACCAGAAGCTGTTGTATTATCATCTTTTGATCCAGTAAGAAGAGAAGTCGCTAGAATTGCTTTAGAAAGACTAGTATCAGATGGAAGAATTCATCCAACTAGAATTGAGGAATCAGTAGAAAAAGCTCAACAAGAAGTTGAAAAAATGATCAAAGAATCTGGAGAACAAGCTGCCTATGATGCGGGTGTGCATGGTCTGCATCCTGAAATTATAAAATATCTAGGTAGATTAAAATACAGAACAAGTTATGGACAAAATGTGCTAAAACACTCAGTTGAAGTATCGAATATAGCGGGAATTCTTGCTAGTGAACTAGGAGCTGATGTTAGATTAGCAAAAAGAGGCGGATTATTACATGATATCGGAAAGAGTATAGATCATGAAATTGAAGCTCCACACGTTGAATTAGGAGTCGATATTGCTAAGAGATATAAAGAATCTGATGGTGTAGTTAATGCTATTGAATCACATCATGGAGATGTTGAACCAAAATATATTGAATCTGTACTAGTTCAAGCTGCGGATGCTATATCTGCTGCTAGACCAGGAGCTAGAAAAGAAACAGTTGAATCTTATATTAAACGTTTAGAAAAATTAGAAGAAATCGCTACATCTTTTGAAGGTGTTGAGAAATCTTATGCTATCCAAGCTGGAAGGGAAATTCGTATTATTGTTAAGCCTGAAATGATTTCAGAAGCTGAAATAACTATAACTGCTAGAAATATAGTTAATGAAATAGAAAAAGAATTAGATTTTCCTGGACAAATTAAAGTTAATGTTATAAGAGAAACTAGAGCGATTGAATATGCAAAATAAATAAGAACCTGCTTGCGGGTTCTTATTTTAATATATAAAACTATTTAGGAGGTGGGGAATTGATAAAGAGTAATTTATTGGATGATTTTATATCTTACTTAAACACATCTAGAGGAACATCTAGTATGACTAGTAAAGAATACTATTATGATATTAGAACTTTCTTTCGATTTATTTTACTTCGAAAAGGTATAGTAGATGAGAATGAAATTGAAGATGAAGATGACATTGATATAGACCTTGTCAATATAGACTTAATAAAATCCATAGATAAAGTCGATATGTATGCTTATGTATCATATCTAGATAAGCAAAGAAAAAATAATAATAAGACTAAATTTAGAAAAATATCTTCAGTAAGAACATTTTTTAATTATCTAACTAATAAGATTGATATATTAGAATACAACCCAGCAAAAGATATAGACATGCCTAAGATAGAGAAGACACTACCTGTTCATCTAAGCTTAGATGAGGCCTATAAGCTATTAGATGCTGTTGAAGAAAGTAATTCCAATCAAGTCTATAAGGCAAGAGATTTTGCAATGATAACTATATTTTTAAATTGTGGTATTCGTCTTAGTGAATTATCAGGCTTAAATGTTGAAGATATAGAAGATGATGACAGAATGGTTGTTACAGGCAAGGGATCTAAAGAAAGATCAATATACTTAAATAAGGCAAGTAAAGAAGCAATTGATAATTATCTTAAAGTGAGACCAGAGAGTCAGGATAAAGCCTTATTTTTATCTAACCGCCTTACTAGAATAAGTAATCGCCAAATACAAAGAACTGTAGAAAAATATGTAAAAAAAGCAGGTCTTGATCCTAATAAATATACAGTTCATAAATTACGTCATACTGCAGCTACACTTATGTATCAATATGGCGGAGCTGATATAAGATCTTTGCAAGAAATATTAGGTCATGAATCAGTCACAACTACACAAATATACACACATATAACAGACGAAGGGTTAAGAAGTACGGTAGAGAGTAATCCTTTATCTGATTATAAGCTAGAAAGTGAAAACAAAAAGGTCACAAAATAACAATTTTGTGACCTTTTTGTTTTGTTCTATTATATATTTTATTTAAAGATGTATCTTATCTTAAATCAATATAAATTGCTATTTAACTAAGCTCAAGGACTTTTCCATACACTAATTAACAGGTATAGCAATTATTCTTCCAACTTGAAGGTTGTCATCTATATTATTGATCTTTTTAACTTCTCTAATAAAATCTCTTTTATCTTCTTTGAAATTATAATTATCAACTATTGACCATAATGTATCATTGCTTGATATCCTATAATATGAATATTCTACATCCTCATTCTCATTATAGTAATTTTCTAAATTAACTACATTAACACCTGATAATAATATGAACATCAATAAAAGTGATATTAAACAATTCTTCTTTTTCAAATAAAATTTATTTTTATGGTATTTCATAAAGCACCTCAATCTTATAAATAAATATATGTTCCAAATATACGTTCAGAACATTTGATCTGCATCTATCATAAAATAAGAACATATATTTGTCAATACTTTTGAGCAAAAAATAAACGTTTGTTTGAAATATTTGTTCGTATCTGTTATAATTTAATTAAAATTGGATTGAGAGGTATTATAAGTTATGTATGAAGATCTAACTAAAAGAGAAAGAGATATTTTATTATATATAAAAAGTGCTATAAATATTAATGGTTATCCCCCAACTGTAAGAGAAATCTGTTCTAAATTAAATATAAAGAGTACATCCACTGTTCATGGTAGTATGGAAAAACTTGAATATAAGGGATATATAAAAAAAGACCCAACTAAACCTAGGGCTATTTTAATTTTAGATAATAACGATGATGTTTTAATGAATAAAAAAAAGACAATTGATGTGCCAATTGTTGGATCAGTAACCGCAGGAGTTCCTATATTAGCTTATGAAAATATAGAAGATACATATCCTCTACCTTTTGATTTTGCAAAGGATAAAGACCTATTTATTTTAAAAGTTAGCGGAGAGAGTATGATTAATTCAGGAATACTAGATGGGGATTTTGTAATCATAGAAAAGGCTTCTTACGCTAAAAATGGGGATAAAGTTTTGGCTTTAATTGATGATGAAGCTACTATTAAGTCTTTTTATAAAGAAAAAGATGGTTATAGATTACAACCAGAGAATGATTTTATGGATCCAATATATACAAAAGACCTAACTATTTTAGGAAAAATAGTAGGCCTTTATAGGAGATTTTAATTATATAAAATATTTTAATACATTCATTAAAGCTATTTTCGCATGATAATAAGTTAATCCACCTTGGTAATAGACCGTATAAGGGTCTCTAAGAGGTCCATCTGCTGATAGTTCAATAGAGGAACCTTCAATAAATCCACCAGCTGCCATTATAACCTTATCTTCATATCCTGGCATGTCCCAAGGTTCAGGTGTAAATATTGAGTCTACCGGAGATGATTCTTGAATTGCCCTACAAAAACTCTTTAGAAGTTCAGGATCTTTAAGTTCAATTGCAAGTATTATGTCAGATCTTTTATCAGTAGATTTAGGAATCGTTTTATATCCTAGTTTTTCAAACACTCTTGAAAATAGCAAGGCAGAATTTATAGCGTCTTCTACAACTTTTGGTGCAATAAATAAACCTTGAAGTATTTGTCTTGTCATGCCAAAGCTTAGACCACAATCCTTTCCTATACCAGGCGCTGTTAGTCTATTTGCAACTCTTGATATTATGTCTTTACTTCCAACTACATAACCTCCGCTATATGCAAGTCCACCACCAGGGTTTTTAATTAAAGACCCTGCCATTATATCTGCAGAGAAATCTGTTGGTTCATACATTTCTGTAAATTCTCCATAACAGTTATCAATAAAAATTATTATATCCGGAAATTTATTTTTTATATAGTCACTTGCTTCTCTTATCTCATCAATCGTTAAAGCCTTTCTGTCAGAGTACCCTGTGGAACGTTGTATAGCTATTAATTTAGTATTATCTTGGATTATTTCATCTATATTTTGGATATCAATTGATCCATTTTTTAAAGCAAGCTCTGAATATTCAACTCCAATCTCTTTAAGACTTCCCTTCTCTTGTCCAACTATTCCTATAACCTTTTGAAGTGTGTCATATGGTCTTCCAGAAATAGAAAGCATATGATCGCCCTTATTTAATAAAGAAAATAAGGAAAGAGATATTGCGTGAGTTCCACTTACTATATTTGGTCTTACAAGAGCATCTTCAGTGTTAAAGATATCAGCATATATATCTTCTACTTTATCTCTACCAATATCACCGTATCCATACCCTGTTGTCCAATTAAAATCTGTTGATTGTAATTTTTGATTTTGCATAGCTTTTAAAATTTTAACCTGATTATATTGGCTAATTATTTTTCTATTTTCAAAATCTTTTTTTAATCCTTTCTCAGCTTCATCAACAAAGTTATAAATTTCCTTAGATATTCCATATTTATCTTCTAAAATTTTATATAAATTTTCCATTTTATTTTTTAAATTTTTCTCCCATTAAATTTTCGATATCTTCTTTCCAATTATCACAATCTTTATTTATCCAAATGACTCTTTCATCACGTCTAAACCAGGTAAGTTGTCTCTTAGCATATCTTCTAGAATTTCTTTTTATAAGATCTATGCACTCATCCAGGCTTATCTCTGAATTGAGATAAGAAATAACTTCCTTGTATCCTATTGCTTTAAGACTATTAAAATTATAATCATCAAGATCTTTAATCAAATCTTTAGTTTCATCTATTAATCCGAGTTCTATCATCTTGTCCACTCTATTATTAATTTTGTCATATAATTTTTTTCTATCCATATATAAGCAGATATATAATAGATTGTAGTCATTATTTTCTTCTCTTAATCGATTGTTTTCTTTTGTAGAAGTTTTATTAATTTCTAGAGCTCTTATTATCCTGTTTTTATTATTAGGATCAATTTTTTTTGCAGAGGCTGGATCAATTTTTTCTAATTTTTTATAAAGATAGTCAAGTCCTTTATCAGCTGCTGTATCCTCTAATTCCTTCCTATACTCAACATCTTTTGCTTGATTTTGGAAAGTTAAGTTATAGCATAGAGAATTGATATAAAGGCCCGTACCACCAACTACTATTGGTAATTTTCCTCTATTATTTATATCTTTTATAAGAGATTTTGCTTTTTTTTGAAAGTCAGATACAGAAAAATTTTCATTAAAATCAACAATATCTAACATATGGTGCTTTATATTAGAGTTACTATAATCAACTTTAGCTGTTCCTATATCCATTTTTTTATATATTTGCATAGAGTCAGCTGATATAATTTCTCCATTATATTTTTCGGCTAATTCAATTGATAGTTCACTTTTGCCAACGCCAGTAGGCCCAGCAATAATTAATAAATTATCTTTATTCATAATACCTACCTTAAAAATACTTTCTCTATAGCGTACTTATTTAATTCGATGACAGTTGGTCTTCCATGAGGACAAGTATAAGGATTATCGCAAGATATCAAGGTTTGAATCAGCGTTTCAACTTCCTTATAACTTAACTTATCTCCAGCCTTAACAGCGGATTTACAAGCTTTTTTCATGATTTTATAAGGATCAACCTCATATACAGAATTTCTAACATCTTCAAGTGAGTCTATAATTTCATAAATAAAATTTTTACTTATATTAGATCCAAAAAGCATTGGAGTTTGTCTAATTACAATCTCATTATCTCCGAAATCATCAAAATCAAAGCCGAGTTTTTTTAATAATTCAGAATTAGTATTTACTAAATCTTTTTCTTTTGGATTTAAATGTATAATTTCTGGAGTCAAAAGAAGTTGGCTGTATATATTAGAGTTTTCATATTGTTTTTTATATTTTTCATACATTATTCTCTCATGAGCTGCGTGTTGATCTATTAAGAAAAATGAATCTGAGCTTTTGTCTTCTAATATAATAAAAGTATTAAATAAGATTCCAACAAAATCACATTTCAAGAGATTTATATCTATTTTTTTATCTTGATCTTCCTTTATTTCTTCTTCATCGATTTCTTTAGTTATATTATTAGTATTATTGTCCTCTAATATTATTTCTTCTTTTGTATCTGAATAAGAGTCTTGGTCTTCAGCTGCCATATCTAAAAATTGATAATCCATATTTTTATTTTCGGCAAAAGTAGAAGCAGAATCATCACTACTATCTTTTTTGGCTTTGTTAAAAATATCAAATATATTTAAATTATCAACTTTTTCTTCCTCTTTTTTAGGAGTCTTATTACTAACAACTCTTTTTGGTATAAGAGCATCTTTTACTAAATTCCTTAGAATTTCTGTTAAGTTGTTTATTTCAGAAAATTTAACCTCTTGCTTTTTTGGATGTATGTTTACATCTATTAATATAGGATCAATTTCTACATATAAAACAAAAACAGGATACCTATTTAAAGGAATTAATGAATAGTAAACATCCTCTATAGCTTTAGAAATCTCATTACTTTTTACATACCTATTATTAATAAAAATATATTGGTGAGACCTATTTGATCTAAAAAGCTCATTATTAGATATATAAGCCTTTATCTTATAAGAAGATGAAGAAAAATCAAGCTTAATCAATTTAGATGCTATATCTCTTCCTAGTATAGAATATATATGATTTAGTTCATTTTCGTGTGCTATTGAGTTTAATATGATTTTGCCATCTCTTCTAAGTCTTATTGATATATGAGGATTAGAAAGGGCAATTTTACTTACAATGTCATATATATTATTAAATTCAGTGTTGTCATTTTTTAAATATTTTTTCCTAACAGGAGTATTATAAAAAACATCTCTTATATAAAATGTTGTTCCTTCCTGCATGGCAAGATTAGAAATTTCTGATATTTTTCCTTCTACAACTTCAGCTTTTAATCCAGATTTTTCATCTTTATGTCTGGTTAAGACTTCAACCTTTGATATAGAAGAAATACTTGCTAATGCCTCTCCCCTAAAACCTAGAGAATATATATTTGCTAAATCTTCTATGCTTTTTAGCTTTGATGTTGAGTGCCTTAAAAAGGCTATTTTTAGGTCGTCTTTTGTCATTCCAACTCCATCATCACTAATTTTTATATAATCGCAAGGAGAGCCTTTTATATCAATTAAAATATTACTTGCTTTAGCATCTATGGAGTTTTCTAATAGTTCTTTAACTATAGATGCAGGATTTTCTATAATTTCTCCAGCAGCAATTTTTGATATAGTTGCCCTGTCTAAAATATTAATTGTCATCAATATCACTTACTTTTTTTATAATTTCATTTAAAAGATTCAATCCATTTATTGGAGTTAAAGAATTTATATCTATATTTTTTATATCTTTTATTAATTCTTCAAGTTCAGGATTTACTTTAGTTAAATTCTTTTTATCAATGTATTCTTTTTCTAAATTAACATCAAAGTTTTTCTTTTTAGAAAGACTATCCAATATATTTTCTGCTCTTAATAAAATTTCTTTATTTATACCAGCTAGTTTTGCCACTTCAATACCATATGAGTTATCTGTATAGCCTTCAATGATTTTTCTTAGAAAAACAATATCACCATCATTTTCTTCAACCTGTGATGTTAAATTAGTTATGCAATCGTAACTATTACTTAATTCAACAAGTTCATGGTAGTGAGTTGCAAAAAGCGTTTTAGCCTTAATATGCTCTGCTATATATTCAACTATAGACCAAGCTAATGATATTCCGTCATAAGTGCTCGTTCCCCTACCCACTTCATCAAGGATTATTAGAGAATTATGACTAGCATTTTTTATTATGTTAGCAACTTCTTTCATTTCAACCATGAAAGTAGAGTCGCCTTGGGCAAGATTGTCTGATGCACCAATTCTAGTAAATATTTTATCAACAAGAAAAATATTTGCCTGACTTGCGGGGACAAAAGAACCTATTTGTGCCATTATTGATATCAAAGCAACCTGTCTCATATAAGTAGACTTACCAGACATATTAGGACCGGTGATAATATGAATTAAATTTTCTTTATTATCTAAATAAGTATCATTGGCTATAAAGTTTTCTTCTTGCAGATTTTTTTCTACTATTGGATGTCTGCCATCTTTTATATCTAAAATTCCTTGCTCATTTATATGAGGTCTAACATAGTTGTTCTTAATAGATTTGTCTGCAAAGTTAAGTAGTATATCAATCTTTGCTATTGTCTTGGATAAGTTTTGAATTTTTGAAATATTATTACTCAAATCCTTTTTTAAATTTGAAAATATTTCACTTTGCAAGTCTAAAGCTTCATCTTTTGAACTAAGTAACTTAGATTCCATTTCCTTTAGCTCAATTGAAAAATATCTCTCAGATCCTACTAAAGTTTGTTTTCTAATATAGTTTTCTGGAATCTTATCTATAAAAGATTTAGTCACTTCTATAAAATATCCTAAAATCTTATTGTATTTTATTCTTAAATTTTTTATTCCAGTTTTTTCTCTTTCTTCTTGTTCAAATTCGAGAATCCATTCCTTGGATCTCTGACTGATATCAAATAAATTAGCTAATTCTTCTGAATAAGAACGTTTTATATATTGCTTTTCCTCATAATTTGCTGGAGGATCTTCAATTATTATTTCATCTATTTCTTTAATTACATCTAATAAAGGATCTATCTGGTCAGCTATTTTTATTAGTATTTCTTTATCAGAATTTGATAATATTTGCTTTAAATCAAGTATATTTTTTAAGGAGAGCTTTAAAGAAATCAAATCTTTTGGATTTATAGTGTCGTTAGAAATTTTTACGCATAGTCTTTCTATGTCATAAATTTTATTAACTTTTTTGATTAAATCATCTAAAAGAATAAAATCTGAGCAGAAACTATCAATTACGTCATATCTATTTTCTATAATTTCCTTATTTTTAAGTGGTTCTTCAATCCATCTTTTTAATTCTCTAGACCCCATTGATGTTTTGCAATTATCTAAAACTCCAAGTAAAGAATAAGATTTACTAGAAGAATTTATAGTATTAACTAGCTCAAGATTTCTTCTAGAGGCCTCATCTATACTCATATACTCATCTAGATCATAATATTTCATAGAATTAATATGTTTTAATGAAATCTTTTGAGTTCTTGATAAGTAATTTAATAATAAGTTTATAGATGTAAAATCGGTAATCTTTTTAGTATTTTTTAAGTCTTTTAGGTCATTTAAAATATTCTTACCAAGTAAATCTGATGTATATTTTTCAAGATCTATATTTTGGTCAGTAGAATAATAGTTAATATAACAAGAAAATTTTGATAGTATCTTTTTAAAATTTTTATCGTCTAGATTATTTATTAATAACTCACTAGGATTAATTTTATAAAATTCATCCACAAAGAAGTTAAGCAACTTATCAAAAGAAAGAAAGTTCTTCTCTGTAACATAAAAATCTCCAGTACTATAATCTACATAAGATATAGAGATTGAAGTTTTTGTCAAAAAAGCTGCTAGTAAATAGTTATTATCTCTATTATTTAAATAATTACTATCTGTAAAAGTTCCAGGTGTTAAAATTTTTATTACTTCTCTTTTAACAATAGATTTAGCTAGTTTAGGATCTTCTACTTGCTCGCATATTGCTACTTTATGGCCTCTATTAATAAGCTTTGAAATATAAGAATCTGAAACATGGTAAGGAAAACCACACATAGGAACATCATTTTTTGTAGTAGCTCTTTTGGTAAGAGTTAAATCTAATTCTTTTGATACAAGTATTGCATCGTCAAAAAACATTTCATAAAAATCGCCCAGTCTAAATAGCAATATTTCATCTTGGTGTTTTTCTTTTACCTCTAAATATTGTTTCATCATGGGAGTTAATTTGGTTTCCATATCACTCAATTAAATCACCATTTAAAGAAAAAGTATTTGCAGATGTAATATTTACATCAACAATTTCTCCGATATGTTTAGGATCACCTTTAAAATTAACCGTCTTAAAGGATTCAGTTCTACCAGTTAATATGTCGTTTCTTGTTTTAGAAAGTCCTTCAACCAATACTTTTTGATTAGTATTTATTAAATTTTCATTTTTCTTTAGCTGTATAGGATATAAAACATCAAGTAGTTTTTGGAATCTTTCATGTTTTATTTTATCTGGAACTTGATCTTTAGATCTTGCAGCTATTGTACCTTCCCTCTTTGAATAAATAAAAGTAAAAGAAGTATCGTATTCAACTTTTTTACAAAGGTCTAAAGTTTCTTCAAAGTCTTCTTCAGTCTCACCAGGAAAACCAATCATAAGATCAGTTGAAAGAGCAATATCTGGATTGATTGTCTTGATTTTATCTATTAATTTTAAATAATCTTCTTTGCTGTATTTTCTATTCATTTTCTTTAATAGCCTAGTAGAGCCTGATTGAACTGGAAGATGTAAAAAGTTAGATAATTTATCTAGATCTTTATAAGCATAAATTAGTTCATCAGATATATCTTTAGGATGCGATGTCATAAATCTAATTCTTTCAATTCCATCAATATCATTAATTGCATATAAAAGATCTGCAAAAGAAGTTTTATTTGATAAATTCTTTCCGTATGAATTAACATTTTGGCCAAGAAGAGTTACTTCCTTACAACCGTTTGCTGCAAGTTCTTTTATTTCTCTTAATATATCTTCTTTTTCCCTACTATTTTCACGTCCCCTGGTATATGGAACTATGCAGAAAGTACAAAAGTTATTGCAGCCATACATTATATTTACATATGATTTAAATTTATAAAGCCTATCAGCTCCCAATAAATCATCATTATTTGAAATATTTTCATCTATATCAATTGCAATTTTATTGTCTAAGCTATTTTTGTAGATCAATTCTGGTAATCTCCAAATATTATTTGTTCCAAAAATAATATCTACATTATCAAATTTATCTACAACATATTCTCTAGATTCTTTTCTTTGCATCATACAGCCACACACTGCTAATTTTAAATCTTTATTAGAATTATTTTTTAAGTGTTTTAAATTACCTAATTGTCCATAAACCTTATCTTCTGCAGAATGTCTAACAGAGCAAGTATTTACAATAACAAAGTCAGAATCATCAATATTGTCAACTATCTTATAACCCATTTTTTGAAGTAACCAAGCGATTTTTTCGGAGTCATGCTCATTCATTTGGCAACCATGAGTAATAATTGTCGCTTTTTTATCATTATCTTGTTTTATATAGCTTATATATTGATCAATATTATTGTTATAGTCATTTATAATATTTAAGTTATCCATTTCTATTATCCTTTCTAGAATAATTTATTAAATAAAAATAAACTCATCTGAGCTTATTTAAAATCTTCGTTTAGTTCAGCATAAGAAACACCATTTCTATTATAAATAGTATATGATTTATCGCAGATTTCGCTTAGATGTTTATTATGAGTAACCATTAATATTTGTCTTTTAAAATATCTCGATGAGTTCTTAAGAAATTCTCCCAAATTAAATATATAATCGTCACTAACATGCTTGCCAGGTTCATCAAAGATCAGTGGTCCTTCCAAGCTTGGACGTTTATTTATAGATATAAAAGCAATTCTAAGTGCGATTGAAATTATATCTACTATTCCCCCACCCCTAGCAAGTTCTGGTTCTGTTTTAACACTGTAGCCATTGTAGTTTGAAATAACATAGAATTGAGCTTGAGGAATTTCTCTTTTTTCTGTAATTTCTACAACAAATTCAATATCTGTTTCTAATATAGTTTGTAGACATTTAGTAACCAGCATTTCAATTTGTCTTTTAGCTTGCTCTCTTCCGTAACTAGAAGTCTCTTGAAATAGTATTTGAACCTTGGATAAGATATCTTCATATTCTTCAATTTTTCTCAGTTCATCATTTGTTTTTTAAAATTTGATTCTAATAAGTCCCTTTTTCCCTTATCAATATTGATTTCACTTTCTAGACTTACTATATAATCATTTAAGTCATTGATATCCATTAAATCATTCCTTAGGCATTAATTCTTGAGCTTGTTTGAAAAGACTGTCTATCTCTTTTTTGATTTTTGAAATTTCATTTTCTAAATTCTCAGGATCAATGTTTTGAGCTTGTATCTCTTTTACAATTTCCTCTTTTTGAGAATATAATTGCTCAAGCCTAGCTTCTGCTTTATATTTGATATTTTTTTGTCTATCTAAATCGTCTCTTAATTTCTTTAGCTGATCTTCATAATTTATATTATTTTCATTATTATTCATAATATCACCTGTACCTAATGACTAAATTAAAGTTCGTGCTTTAAATGCGAAATTGCATTATCGTCTATCTCACTCATACAATATGGACAGTGTCCAAGTTCTAGTAAAGTATTTATATATGCTTTTGATAATAAATCGATTTTCTTATTATCCTTATTTATATCTTCAAGCAAGACTTTTGAGTTTTGATTAATAATATTTAAGTCAGATATTAACTTATCGTATTTTAGATAAGATTTAATTTTATCTTTCAATTCATCATAATTCTTATCTACTTGGTCTAAATTTTTATATGATTCAAGAAAACTTTTGCCTTTTTTGATTCTTGAATTTAAATCTTTATAGTTTGTATTAAAATTAATAAAACTATTGAATTTTAATAAATTATTATCAATTTCTTGATATAACTTTACTAAATTATCTGTATTTTTATATTTTTCATATAAAGATTTATTTTCTTCTATGTTATTAAGAATTTTTTTATAATTTATATTGTAATCATTTAATACTTTATATTTAGAAAAATAAGAATGGTAAATATCTTGATAAATTTTATCTATATCTTCAATATTTTTAAGTGATTTAATTTTGCTTAAATTATCTTTAATTTCAATTTTGTTTTTAGTGTAATTATCTCTCAGTCTAGATAAAGAATAGTAAGTCTTTGTAGTATTTTCACAAGTTTTAGCTATATTTATAAGTTTATCTAGGTTTTTATATTTGTCTAAGATTTCTTCACTTTCTTTTATTTCTATATTTAATTTATCTAAAGCGATTTTATAATTTTTATATTGTTTGTGAACTTTTTCTAAATTTTTGATTTTATCTCTTATAGCTTTGAGCTTATTTGATAATCTTATTTTTTCTTCTAAATAATCATATTTTTTTATTTGTTCTTTATAATCATCGATTTGATTTTGTAAGAGCTTAGCTTGGTATTGAGTGTTTTTGCGATCTCTTATAGTGTCTCGCATTGCATTATCTACTAAATTAACTTTTACTATTCTACCTATTGCACTAGCTCTTAAAGAGGGTTTTTCATTTATTAGAAAGGGTCCTTCTAATTGTTCAGCTATGTTTAAAATATAATTATTATTTTCATCAAATTCTATTTTAAACATATTGATTTCATCTATGATTTCTTTTGGAACATTTCTTCCAAAGGCCTCAAAATTATATTCCTCTCCATTTGATTTCTTTAGATAATAGGAATTTTTAGAAGCTGTTCTTAGCCTTCTAACTATGGCGCCTGTATTAAAATGAACTGTTACCCAGCATTTTGTTTCATCTTGTCTGATAAAAGCATCACCTTGTGGTTCATTGAAAAGTGCCCATTTTACTGCTCTTATTATAGATGTTTTACCACTATCAGAATTTCCTATTATTACATTTAGCCCCTTGTCAAATTCCATAACTGTATTTTTATGAGACTGAAAGTTTACAAGTTCTAATTTACTTATATAAATCAAAAAAATTCAGCCTCTCTTTCTTGTTGCTTTTGTATTCTTAGTCTAGCTTCATTTTTAACCTTATCATCTAGACTTTTATTCTTCATTATTTCATCCAGTATAGTGAATACATCTATATTATTCAAATCTTGAGAAGATTGGACTAATTGTTCAAATTCATTTAACTTAGACCTTTTAAACTTATGTCTTTCCATTTCAGACCTATCAAGAACAAGATTGCCATCTAAGGCAGTTTTTAAATAGACATCTTTCATCTCTATTTTGTCTGTCAATTCTACTATTTTAACCTTAGGCCTTCTATTTATCTCTGATAAAGAGTTAGATATTCTGATTAAAGCACCTGGATTAATAAACCATTTTCCATTTATTTGTGTATCTTTAAAACCAAAGTGATAATGGGCTCCAAATGTTATATCTGCCTTTGTTTCCTTAATATCATCAATTAAAGTAACATCAACACCATCAACAAAGGCTTTGTCAAGTAAAAATCCATGAGTTAAATGAATCATATAATCAACTTCTGGATTTTTTTCTGCGACTATATAATCTTCTTTGTTTATAACCTCATCCATTCCAACATGGTAAGGATTTGCAGTTATTTGTACTTTTACATTATCTTTTGATTTAAATATTATTTTCTTATCATTAATTAGTTTCAAAACATTAAAACTATCTAGTAATCCTAGCACAGTTCTAGATAAGGTTTTAGTATTTTGACCAAATATATCATGATTGCCACTAACTATATAAATTGGAGCTTTAAATTTTTGAAATATCTCTGCAAAATCTGAAACAACAGAAATAGAAGTATCTGGTCTATCAAAAAGATCTCCTCCATGTAAAACGAGATCTACATCTTCTGATATACTTATCTCAGCTACTTCATTTATTTTATTTTTTATAGTTTCTAAATAATTATCTATCCTATTTTTTGGATTTGTTGCCCTGATATGAGTATCAGTAAAATATAAGAGCTTCATTTTAAAGCCACCTACTTATCTTATTCTTCTGTATCTTCGCTTTCTTCTACTTTATCTTGATCTTCTCCTAAGCCATACACATCTCTAATTTTTAATTCAATTTCTCTAGATATTTCTTCATTTTCTTTTAAAAAGTCTTTGGAGTTTTCTCTACCTTGACCTAATCTGTGTTCATTATAACTATACCAAGCACCAGACTTATCAATAATGCCAGCATCTACCCCAACATCTAATATTGTTCCCTCTCTTGATATTCCCTTACCATACATAATATCAAATTCAGCTTGTTTAAATGGAGGAGCTACTTTATTTTTAACAACTTTTACTCTAACCCTATTTCCAACAATATTATCTCCTTGTTTTAAATTTTCAATTCTTCTGATATCAAGTCTTATTGTTGAATAGAATTTAAGGGCTCTACCACCTGTAGTAGTTTCAGGATTTCCAAACATAACCCCAACTTTTTCTCTTAATTGATTTATAAAAATTACTGAGGATTTAGATCTGTTTATGGCACCAGTTAATTTTCTAAGGGCTTGAGACATAAGTCTTGCTTGAAGACCAATATGACTGTCTCCCATTTCTCCCTCAATTTCAGCTTTTGGAACAAGAGCTGCAACTGAGTCGACAACTATAACATCTACTGCATTAGATCTAACAAGGGATTCTGTTATTTCTAGAGCTTGTTCACCTGTATCAGGTTGAGAAATTACTAAGTTTTCTATATCAACACCCAAATTTTTGGCATATGTTGGGTCAAGAGCATGTTCAGCATCTATAAAAGCTGCTATACCACCTTTTTTTTGAGTTTCAGCTAATATATGAAGTGCTAGAGTTGTTTTACCAGAAGATTCTGGTCCATAAATTTCTATAATTCTTCCCTTTGGTATACCACCCACTCCTAGAGCAAGATCTAGAGCTAAAGATCCAGTAGGTATAGTTTCAATATCTAGTTTGCTATCGCTTCCCAGCTTCATTATTGAACCCTTACCAAATTGTTTTTCTATTCTTGATATAGCCGCCTCAAGTGCCTGGCTTCTTTCATCTTTTGACATTTCAATCCTCCTGTAAATCTTTAATTAATGTTGATAATATCTTATTTGCAGTTTTCATTTGTATTTCATTTCTATTTCCTGAAAAATCATATTTTTCAATTCTATAATTTGAATCTGAATAGTAATAGCAAGCATATACTGTACCAATTGGCTTTTCGTCGCAAATTGGTCCTGCCTCACCTGTAACAGAAATATTGACTTGACTCATGCCCAAAGAGTTAAGACCCTTTGCCATCTCATACGCTGTCTGTTCTGAAACAGCTCCATATTTATTCAAAGTATTTTCTGATACACCTAATATCTTATGCTTAGATAAGTTCGAATAACAAACGATTGAGTTTTTAAGAATTTGTGATGCTCCAGATATTTTAGTAATCATTGATGCTAATAATCCACCTGTTATAGATTCTGCAAATGATATTTTTAAATTCTTTTCTTTTAAAATTTCTACTAATTTTTCGGCCTCTGATTTTTTATCTAAATCATCATATATATAAGCTTCGAAGCTTTTGAAAAGTTTTTCTGATACAAATTCTACTTTTTGCTGTAAAAGCAATCTATCCTTTCCTTCGGCTAGTATTTTAATTTCAGTATATTTAAATTTAGCAAAGGTATTTATAGATAGATCAGAGTCCTCAAGATCTAACTCTCTAATCATAGACTCAACTCTACTTTCGCCAAGTTCTTTAACATTTATTGACTTAGTAAAAATCATTGAATCATCATCTATTAAATTAACAATATATTCATCGACCATTCCCCTAAATTCATTAGGTGGCCCCGGCAATAAAAAGTATTTTACCCCATCTTTTTCTAAAACTTCTCCAGGAGCTTGTCCATGGTTATTATCCAAAATAAGAGAAGATTCAATAACAAATGCCTGTTTTTTATTATTTTCTGTTAATTTATATTTTCTTTTTTTACTTCTATCTATTAATTTTTTATATTGTTTTTCATCTAATATTAAGTCCTTATCTAAAAATTTAGCTAGAACTTCTTTTGTCATATCGTCCTTGGTAGGACCTAAGCCACCACATAAGAATATTAAATCTACTTTTTTTGAATATTCTTCAATACACGATTTTATATCTTCAAAATCATCTCTCAGAGATATATGGTAACTAACATGTACACCTTGGTCTGTTAATTTTTCTGCTAAATAAGCAGAGTTAGTATTAACTACACTTCCTATAACTAACTCTGTACCTATTGTAATAATGGCTGCTTTCATTTATCTTTCACCTAAATTAAATATTATCTAAATCTAAGACTTTTTTATTCTTATAAAAATAATCTATTCCAGAAACAATAGTAGCAAATATAGCAAAATAGAATATATATAGTCCTAGTTTGTATAAATAAGTAATATCAGTTAATAAAATTATTAAAGATACTAATTGGCTTATTGTTTTAAATTTTCCTAATTTACTAGCTGCTATAGTTATATTTTCTGATGCTGCAATTATTCTAAAACCAGTTACAGCTAACTCTCTAGAAATAATAATTATTACTCCCCAAGCAGGTATATCTCCAATTTCTACAAGCAAAATCATAGCTGCACAGACTAAAATCTTATCAGCTAAAGGGTCTGCAAATTTACCAAAGTTAGTAACAAGATTATGTTTTCTAGCTAAGTGGCCATCTAAAAAATCTGTAAAAGCTGCTACTGCAAAGATAGCTGTTGCTACAAGTCTTGCTTCAAAAAAATTCATATACATTACTATGACAAATACTGGAACTAAAAGTATCCTTAAAAATGTTAATTTATTTGCAATATTCATATAATCTCTCCTATTAAGTCATATTCCATACTATCCACAATTTCAGCCTTAACAAAGCTATTTATTTCTAATTCTTGTTCACTATGAAGATATATTAAACCATCAATATCTGGAGTATCCATATATGACCTAGCTGCATATTCATTATTATCAAGTTTTTCTTCAATTAAAACTTCATATTTTTTCCCTATATATTTCTGATTATTAACTAAAGATATTTCTCTTTGTAGACTCATAATCTCGTTAAATCTTTTTTCTTTTAAATCTTCCCTAACTTGATTTCCTAAATCATAGGCTCTTGTATCTTCTTCCCTTGAATATTTAAATACTCCAAGCTTATCTATATGATTATATTTTATAAAATCATATAGTTCTTTAAAAGCTTCATCCGTTTCTCCAGGAAATCCAACTATAAAAGTAGTCCTAATTATAATTCCTTCAACTTCATTCCTAAGCTTAGTTATTATATTTTGAATATCTTCTTTATTAGTTTTTCTATTCATAGCTTTTAGGACAGAATCGTTAATGTGTTGAAGAGGTATATCTACATAGTTTAGTAATTTATCATTATTTTTAAATTCACTTATTAGTTCATCATTTAAATGATCTGGATAAAGGTATAAAACTCTTATCCATTTTAGCTTATCAATTCTTGAAATTTCCCTAATCAGTTCAGCTAATTTATATTCTCCATATAAATCAATTCCATAGTCAGTGGTATTTTGTGCAATTAAAATTACCTCTCTTGTACCTTTTGATACTAGATAAGAAATTTCATCATATATATCTTCGATTTTTCTAGACCTATTCCTACCTCTTAATTTAGGTATAATGCAATAGCTGCAATTATTGTTGCAACCTTCAGAAATTTTTACATATTCTGTTATATTTACATTTTCCTTTTTTAAACCTTCTATATAATCACTGTTTATATCTTCGATGTCTACTGATTTATGTCCTTCTAGTGCATCTTCAAGACTTTTGTTGATATTTGCTATGCTCCCTACCCCAACAATATAGTCAATTTCTGGTATTTCTTTCATTAATTCATCAGGATATCTTTGAGCAAGGCAGCCTGAAACTATTAAAGCAGAACAAGATCCTTTTTCTTTATATAGACTTGCTTCTAAGATAGAGTTTATAGACTCCTCTTTTGCAGAATCTATAAAACCACAAGTATTTACTACAATTATATCTGCCTTATCTATATCATCACTAACTACAAATTTTTCATTATCAAGTAATGACTGCATTTGAGCTGTATCAACATCATTTTTTGAGCAACCTAGAGTCCAAAAATAAACATTATTCATCATCTTCACCTAAAAACTTTCTAATTTCTTCAGGACTCATAAGAATTTTCCTAGGTTTTGAGCCCTCATGTGGTCCTAGAATTCCAGACTCTTCCATTTGATCCACAATTCTAGCTGCTCTTGAATATCCAACTTTTAATTTTCTTTGTAAGAAAGATATAGAAGCTTGTTCATTTAATAAAATATTTCTTAAAGCTTCTTCAAACAAAGGATCTTTAGGATCTTCAAGATCATTTCTTTTTTCTATAATTTCACTTTTAATTTTATCTTCTGTTTTTTTATCATAGTCTGAATTTTCGACTACATATGAAACAACACGTTCAACCTCTTCATCACTAATAAAAGCACCTTGAACTCTTATTGGTTTTGATAAGTATCCTGGATAGAATAACATATCACCTTTACCAAGTAATTTTTCAGCCCCACTAGCATCTAAAATAGTTCTAGAATCAACTGATGAAGAAACTGCAAAAGCAATTCTTGATGGAATATTGGCTTTTATAGTTCCAGTAATAACATCAACTGAAGGTCTTTGAGTAGCTATAATTAAGTGGATACCAGCAGCTCTTGCCATTTGAGCAAGACGTGTTATATAATCTTCAACTTCATTTTTTGCAACCATCATAAGATCTGCTAACTCATCTATAATGATTAAAATTTGAGGCATTTTATTAGCTTCTATTTCGCCTCTTTTTACCTTATTATTATAAGATTTTATATCTCTTACAGAATTTTCAGAAAATTGCTTATATCTTTTTTCCATTTCGCTAACAGCCCAGTTTAAAGCAAATGAAGCTTTTTTAGGATCAGTAACAACTGGTATTAAAAGATGAGGAATACCATTATAAACACTAAGTTCAACGACTTTCGGATCAATCAACATGAGTTTGACATCCTCTGGAGATGATTTATAAAGTATATTAGTAATTATTGTGTTTATACATACTGATTTTCCAGATCCAGTTGCTCCAGCTATAAGTAAGTGTGGCATCCTATCTATTGAGGATATTATTATTGAACCAGAAACATCTTTGCCTAAAGCAAGTGGCAATTTTGATTGCAAATTTTTGAATTCGCTACTAGAAATTATATCTCTTATATTCACAGCTTCTTTTTTCTTATTTGCAACTTCTATTCCAACAGCAGATTTACCTGGTATTGGAGCTTCTATTCTTATATCTGAACTCGCTAAAGATAGGGCCAAATTATCATTTAAGCCAACTATTTTTGAAAGTCTAACTCCTGGTGCCGGCTCGATTTCATAGCAAGTTATTACAGGACCTCTTTTTATAGCTACAATCTTGCAGTCTATACCAAAGTTTTCCATAGTTTGCTCTATTATTTTTCCGTTTCTAACTATATCATTATTAGATTTAGGAAGACTTGAGCTAGACTCCATCAATAAATCTAATGGTGGAAAAGAATATTCATTTTTAGCTTCAGAATTATTAATATTTTCAATAGTTTTATTAAATTCTAAATTATCTTTTATATCTTCTTTTGTCTTTAAACTTCTTTTATTTTTAGTCTTTACATCTCTTTTTTTATCTTCACGAATCGAATCTGTTTGAAGATTTTCTTCCAAATTGTAAGAAGTGTCATCTTCTGTATTTTGATCTGTGTTATAATCTTTTATTTCGATATCTTCAATACTAATATCTTCTTTAGAGTCAGTCTCTATTAACTCTTCACTATCATTATTTTCAAATATATTTTCTATATCTAAATTATATTTTTCTAAATCTTCTTTTGATTCTGATTTATCCTTAACTCTTTCTTTAAGTTTATTAAATGAAGATGATATTCCATTTCCAAGAGAAATCATATTATCTTTTATTAAGCTTAACCCATTGATATTAACTTTTGCCAACAAGTATAAGTTTCCTATAATAATTAATGAAAGTATAATGTATGTTCCTACAGAACCAAATAATTTATATAAGAAAAATCCAAATATAGAACCAATAACTCCTCCTGATCTTGCTATATCCAAGTACTGCATAGAAAGAGAAATCCTATCTATAAGAGTAAGATCTAAGTTTTTTGTGCCATCTAAAAAGACTAATATACATATAGCTATAATAAATGTTGATATAAAGATCTTTGAAAAATTTTCTTCAAATTTCTTCATACCATATATAAATCCCCAAAAGACTATTAAAAATGGAAAAATAAAGTTTCCACTACCAGCTAAAAAGGTAAATAATTTATAAAATAAGTTTCCAACTATGCCCATCTTTGATGAGAATAGACTAATTAAACTTATAAAACCAACTATAATTAGTATTATTGCTATTAATTCTTTGTTTGAATTTTTTTTATTTTTTCTTTTATTTTTTACTTTTCTATTAGCCAAAATCACACCTCACTAATTAATTATAACATATAATTACTGGCTAATTTATAGACTTTAATGTGAATATTACAATACTTTTTAAAAATAAATAAATAAAAAAAGAAGGTTAAACCTTCTTTTCTACTTACCTGTATGTCCGAATCCGCCGTCAGATCTTTCAGTTTCATTTAATTGTTCAACAAGTTCAAATTCAACTTGCTCATACTTAGTTATAACCATTTGAGCTATCCTATCACCAGAATTTATCTTAAAATCTTGATCTCCTAAATTTATAAGGATTATTTTTATCTCTCCCCTATAATCTGAGTCAATTGTACCAATTCCATTTGCAAGGCAAATTCCATTTTTAATTGCAAGACCAGATCTTGCTCTTATTTGAGCTTCATATCCTTTTTCAAGTTCTATAAATAATCCAGTTGGTACTAAAATTCTTTGTAGTGGTTTTAAAGTGATTGTTTGATCAAGATTAGCTCTTAAATCTAAACCAGCAGAACCATCAGTTTCATACTTAGGAATTTCATTTTTACTGATATTTTTAATTTTAACTTTCAAATAAATCTCCTCGATATATTATTCGCCTTTATCTGTTTTTTCTTCTTTTGGAATTAAAGCTTTCCTTGACAAAGATATTTTTTTATCTCCATCAATATCTATTACTTTAACATCTACAGTATCTCCAACCTTTAATACATCTTCAACTTTACCAGTTCTTTCATGTGCTATTTCAGAAATGTGAAGTAATCCTTCAACACCTTTTTTAATTTCTACAAAAGCACCAAATTTCATAATTTTCTTAACTTTTCCTTGATATATGTCCCCAACTTCAACTTCTTTAACTATAGATTCTATTATTTCCATAGTCATGTTTGCTTTTTCTGCATCTGTAGCTAGTACAAATACTTTTCCAGAATCATCTATATCAATTTGAGAACCTGTTTGTTCAATAATTTTATTTATTGTCTTACCACCAGCTCCAATTATTTCACCAATTTTATCAGGATCTACCGTCATAGTTCTAATAATTGGTGCATATTTAGACAATTCTTTTCTTGGTTCTGCTATTGTAGAATGTAAATGATCAAGAATGAATAATCTAGCTTTCTTAGCTTTTTCTAAAGCTTCTGATAGTATTTCTTTGCTAATTCCTTCAACTTTAATATCCATTTGGATAGCTGTAATACCTTCTCTTGTTCCAGCAACTTTAAAGTCCATATCTCCAAAATGGTCTTCTAATCCTTGAATATCTGTAAGAATTTTTACATTACCTTCTTTTTCTATTAAACCCATTGCTATTCCAGCAACTGGAGCTTTTATTGGAACTCCCGCATCCATAAGAGCAAGTGTTGATCCACAAATTGATGCTTGAGAAGATGATCCATTTGAAGATAAAACTTCTGATACTACTCTAATCGCATATGGAAATTCTTCTTCTGAAGGGATTACTGGTTCTAGAGCTCTTTCTGCTAAAGCACCGTGTCCTATTTCTCTTCTTCCAGGACCTCTCATAGGTCTTGTATCTCCAACGCAAAAAGGTGGGAAGTTATAGTGATGTATATATTTCTTAGGTGTATCATCGCCCAAACCATCAATAACTTGAACATCTTTTAATCCTGCTAATGTCAATACAGATAATACCTGAGTTTGTCCTCTTGTAAATAAACCAGATCCATGCGCTCTAGGAAGTAGTGATGTTTCAGAAGATAAAGGTCTTATTTCATCAATTGCACGACCATCTGGTCTGATTTCTTCTTCTAAAATCTCACGTCTAACTTCATCAATTTCAATTTTTTCTATTGTTGCTTCTATATCTTTTCCGAATTCTTCGATATATTCTTCAAAGTGTTCTCTTATGTCATCTTTGGCTTCTTCGGTCATCTTTTCTCTGACAACTTTGTCTTCTTGATTAATAGCAGCAATCAATTTATCTCTTCCGTATTCTATAACCTTACTTTCAATTTCTTCATCAGCTTTAAATACAGTATATTCAGCTTTTTCTTTTCCTATATCAGCTACTATTTCATCTATAAAAGAACAAATTCTTTTTATTTCTTCATGTCCAGTAAATATAGCTTCCAACATTTCATCTTCTGTTACAATATCTGCACCAGCTTCAACCATCATGATTGCAGACTTTGTTCCAGAAAGTGTTAAATGAATTTTAGAATTATTTCTTTCTTCTTCATTTGGATTTATTATATATTTACCATCAACATATCCTACAGCCACAGATCCAGTTGGTCCATCAAACGGTATGTCAGAAATGCTTAATGCAATTGATGATCCAATCATACCTAATATATCAGGTTGATGATCTTGGTCTACTGATAGTACAGTAACTATAATTTGCACATCATTTCTATATCCTTCTGGGAAAAGTGGTCTAATAGGTCTATCTATAAGTCTAGCTGATAAAATAGACTTTTCGCTTGGTTTTCCTTCTCTTTTTATGAATCCACCAGGCATTTTCCCAACAGCATACATTTTTTCTTCAAATTCAACACTTAGAGGGAAAAAATCTATTCCTTCACGTGGAGTGTTTGATGCTACTGCTGTAACCAATACAACGGTTTCTCCATATTCTAATAGACAAGCTCCATTAGTTTGCTCTGCTACTTTACCAATAGTAACCTTCAAAGGACTGCCAGCAAGTTCTAATTCGTATATTTTTTGCATTAGATCCTCCTTAAAAAATAAGGAGCGGTTTGTACCGCCCCTAATTGTTAACCTCTTATTTTAAGCTTTTCTATTAATGAACGATATCTTTCAATATCTTTATTTCTTAAATATCTAAGAAGATTTCTTCTCTTACCAACCATTTTTAATAATCCTCTTCTAGAGTGATGGTCTTTTTTATGAGTTTTAAGATGTTCGTTTAATTCATTAATTCTTGTAGTTAATATCGCAATTTGTACTTCTGATGAACCAGTATCTTTGTCGTTTAACTTATATTCATCAATTATTTCTTTTTTCTTTGCTGCATCTAACATTTTATTATTTATCCTCCTATTATTAATACGCCTATATACAAGTATTCGTCGAGACTCGATATACATATATACGGTAATTTACTCTATAATGATATCATAAAATCGAATAAAGTAAAGTTATTTATAAAAATCTGTCTTCTACAATTTTTCTATCTTTTTTTATTTGTTCAAAAAGACTATCTATACTATCAAATTTTTTTTCAGATCTTATATAATCAAGTAGTATTAATTCTATTTTTTGCCCATAAATATCTTGATTAAAATCAATTATATTTGATTCAATCCTAATTCCACTATTTTCTATAGTTGGATTTTTACCAATATTAGTAACTGCTTTATATAATTTATTATTTATAATAACATTGCTATCATAAACTCCAAATTTAGGAATAATATAGTCATCAAGCAATTCTAAATTTGCAGTTGGATATCCCATCTTTGAACCTAGTTTTTTGCCATGAACTACAAGACAATCCATACTAAAATTATATCCTAAAAGCTGATTAGCTTTTTTTATATTTGAATTTTTTATCAAATTTCTTATCCTAGTTGAAGAAATAGCTTCTCCATCATCAGATATTTTATCAACAACTATTAAATCGATTGAATTTTTATCTGATAATTCTTTTAACAGTTTAGTGTCACCTTTTGCTTTATAACCAAATTTATAGTCATAGCCAACTACTATTCCTTCGATTAATAAATTTTCTTTTAAAAAGTTTTCTACAAAATATTCAGGTTCTAAACGCATAATTTCTTTTGTAAAAGCTATCTCATAAATAATATCAATGCCCATATTTTCAAAAAGCTCATATTTCTTTCGATTTGAAGTTATAAGATTTTGAGCTTTCTTTGCTAAAAGATTTTTTGTATGATTTTTAAATACTAAAATTGAACTTTTTATATTTTTTTCTTTTGCCATATTAACAAGATTTTTTAAAAGTTCTTTGTGTCCTATATGCACGCCATCAAAATTTCCAAGAGCAATTACCGATTTTGATTTTGCTTTATAACCATTATCAATACATATTATTTCCAAAACATTAATCCCCTTTTAGCATTTTTTTTATTTTTATTCCTTTGATATCATTTTTTTCCACATAAGAACCTATCCCAATAAATTCATTTTTACAATATATTTTTAAATCTTGATTAATAATTGAATTATCAGGATCAGCTTTATAGATTCTACCATTAGTAATTCCTTTGTAAAAAAAGTCAGCAACTTCATAACTTCTCATATCTGATAAAGCATCATCTATTGGAATTAAAAGGTCTTCTAATTTATATTTATCAATACTTTTTATATAGTCTATGTCATAAGCCATGCTTAAATCAAACTTACTAGATCTCGTTCTTATGAGTTCTTGCATTGTAGCGTAGCTTGATAATTCATATGCTAGATCTCTTATAAGACTTCTAATATAAGTTCCGGATGAACACTCTATTTTAATTCTATATAAGTCTTTATCAATTTGTTCAATAAGATCTAAGCTTTTTATATTAACTTTTCTAGCTTTAAGATCTAAAAATTTACCTTCTCTAGCATATTCATACAATTTTTTACCCTTATACTTTAAAGCAGAATACATGGGTGGAATCTGATTAATTTCTCCTTTAAATTCATCTAAAGCTTTAATTAATTCAAATCTTTCAGGGATTCTATCTGTTATTTTTACAGTTTCACCACTTACATCTAAGCTATCTGTTTCATAGCCAAATTTAATATCTGCTATGTATTCTTTATCGCTTGAGAGTAAATATTCAGAAATTTTGGTTGCTTTACCAAGACATACTACCAAAACTCCCCGGGCTATTGGGTCTAAGGTTCCCGTATGGCCTATTCTTTTCATATTTGCAGTTTTTCTTAATACATTTACTACATCGTGAGAAGTATAATCCTTAGGCTTATTAATTACTATTATTCCGTTCATTTAATTCATCCATAGCATATTTTATTAATAATTTTTTTTGATTTTCAAAATCTAATTTCATACTAGCTCCAGCAGCTCTTATATGACCGCCACCATCGAATTTTTCCGCTATATTTATAGCATTGGCATATGACTTTGTTCTTATGGATAATTTTATGCTTTTTTGTTTTATTTTCATAAACAAAGCTATCTCAACATCATCAATATCTCTTATAAATTCGACTATTCCTTCAGAGTCCATTTTTTTAGCATTAGCATTCTTTATCATTTCATCATCAACATAAACCAATGCTATTTTGTTATTTTCATAAAATTCAAGAGTATACATTGCATCCATTAATAATTTAGTTTTCCCAATAGATCTTTTTTGATACAGATTAACTGCAATATCATTTACATTTATTCCATATTCAAGAAGCTTGGCTGCTGCCATGAAAGTTTCTTTTCTTGTTGAATCATACTTAAAACTTCCAGTATCACTTGAAATTGCAGCATACAAGCAAGTTGCTATTTCTTTATCCAGTTCATAATCAAGATTATCAAGTAAAGTAAATAATAACTCGCCTGTAGCTGGTGATTTAGTATCAACTAGATTAATATCTGCAAATTTAGTATTTGTTATATGATGATCTATATTTATTGTAGATTTTGTTCTTTCAAATATTTCTCTTACACCCTTTGAAACTCTTCCAATATCTGCACAATCAAGAACAATAAAAAGATCAGGATTTGCTTTTATTTCACTGCTTTTTATTGACTTGTCTAAGTTTGGCAAAAATTTCAAATTATCTGGAACTTCATCGTCTATAATAAGACTTACATTTTTCGATTGATTAACCAATAATTTATAAAGTCCCAAAATAGATCCTAAATTATCCCCGTCAGGATTTAAATGAGAAGCTATGCAAATATTTTTTGAATTTTTAATTTCTTGATTAATTTGATTTATTATCATTTTTTACCTCATCAATTAATTTAGAGATTTTGTAAGATATATCAAGACTATCATCATATTCGAATATTAACTCTGGCATAGCTCTAAGTTTAACAGATCTTGCTAATTCTCTTTTTATAAATCCCTTTGAACTTTCCAGAGCATCCTGAGTTTCATCTCTTTTTTCAGTATCGCCTAAAATAGAATAATATATTTTAGCATATGATAGGTCATTTGTAACATCAACATGAACTATACTAATAATTTGAGGTATTCTCGGATCTTTTAATTTATGATTTATTATATCTGAAACAGATCTTCTTACTTCTTCTGAAATCTGTTGTACCCTTTTTTTATTCATCAAATCACCACATTTTATATCTATTAAAGGTCTTTTTTAACTTCCTTTAGTATATAACTTTCTAGTAAGTCTCCTTCTTTAATGTCATTAAAGTTATTTATAGCAAGCCCACCTTCAAATCCTGTAGCTAGCTCCCTAACATCGTCTTTAAATCTCTTTAGTGATGCAATTTCACCTTCGTGTATTACAACATCATCTCTTAGAACTTTAATCATTGAGTTTCTAGGAATTTTTCCATTTACTACATAAACACCTGCAACTATTGTATTTCCAGGTAATTTAAATGTTTGTCTAACTTCACATCTTCCTTGAATTTCTTCAACTATATCAGGTTCTAGCATACCATTTACAGCAGCTTCAACATCATTAATAATATCGTAAATAACCCTATATGTTCTAACATCAACATCTTCAGACTTTGCAAGTTCTAAAGCATTAATATTTGGCCTTACATTAAATCCTATTACAATCGCATTTGAAGCAGAGGCTAAAGTAATATCAGATTCATTAATTCCACCTACTCCACTATGAACAATACTTATTTTAACCTCATCATTGTCCAATTTCATAAGTGATTGATTTAAAGCTTCTACGGAACCCTTAACATCCCCTTTAACAACGATGTTTAGTTCTTTCATTTCTCCTTCTTTTATTCTGTCAAAAAGGTTATCCAATGAAACTTTTGAAGTAGAGCTTATTTTAGATTCTCTAATTTCTTCTCTATTTTTATCAGCAATTGTTCTAGCTAATTTTTCATCTTCTATTGCATATATTGTATCACCTGCGTTTGGCACATCAGATAAGCCTAAAATTACTGCTGGCATAGATGGACCAACACTTTTAACAGGTCTGTTCTTATCGTCTGTCATAGCCCTTATACGACCGCTAGAAACTCCTGAAACAACATAGTCTCCAAATTTTAAAGTACCTTTTTGAACTAATACTGTTGCCACTGGGCCTTTTCCAGTGTCTAATCTTGCATCTACAACTGTTCCTATTGCTTTTCTATTAGGATTAGCTTTTAATTCTTGCATTTCAGCAACAAGAAGTACCATTTCAAGAAGTTCATCTATTCCTTCTTTTGTTTTTGCAGAAACACCTACCATTATTGTGTCCCCACCCCAGTCTTCTGACATTAGACCATTTTCAAGAAGTTCTTGTTTTATTCTATCAATATTTTCTCTACCTTTATCTATTTTATTTATAGCAACAATTATAGGAACACCAGCTGATTTAGCATGTGAAATAGCTTCTATTGTTTGAGGCATAACTCCATCATCAGCAGCTACAACTAATATAGCTATATCTGTGATTAAAGCACCTCTTAATCTCATTGAAGTAAAAGCTTCGTGTCCTGGAGTATCTAAAAAAGTAACTTTTTTATTATTAACTCTTACGGTATAAGCACCAATATGTTGAGTGATTCCCCCAGCTTCTGAACCTTGAATATGTGATTTTTTTATACAGTCTAGCAACGAAGTTTTACCATGGTCAACGTGTCCCATAACTGTAACAACTGGTGGACGTGGTTTGAGATCTCTTTCCTTGTCTTCAAAATCAAGATTATAATAATCTTCAATTGATAACTCTTCTGCTTTATCCTTAATCTCAACTTCTTTATTTAAATCATCAGCAAGTAGAATACAAGTATCTTTATCGATTTCTTGATTTTGGCTAGCCATTACTCCCAAACCAATTAATTTTGTTATTACTTGTGCTACTGGAACATCAATAGATTCAGAAAATTCTTTTACAGTAATAGGTAGGCTTATTGAGATAATTTTATCTTCTTCTTTAGTATTTTTATTCCTTTTAACTTTCTTCTTTGCTTGTTTTTTAGTTAAATCAGGAATATTGTTTCTTTTATTATTTTTGTTATTGCTTTTATTACTGTGATTATTTTTATTATTTTTATTTTCTTTTTTATTATTTTGTTTATCTGAATTTTTATTCTTTTTATCTATATTTTTATTATTTTTATTTTCTTTTTTATTATTGTTTTTCGTATTATCTATACTTTTTTGTTCCTTTTTTTCTTTAACTGAATTTTTGATATCAGATTTTATATTTTTTTCTCCTTCAGTTTTTTTATTGCTAGCTTCACTTTTTTTCATATAGATATTTCGAACCCTATCAATATCATCATCTACGATATTTGACATGTGGTTTTTAACATCAATGTTCAGTTCATTAAGCTTAGCTATTAATTCTTTACTACTTATTCCGATTTCCTTTGCCAATGCATGTACTCTAATTTTTGACATTAGAACACCTCCCTATTATTGGGTGCTATTGTTTGTTAATAGATTCTTTTAATTGTGCATAAATTTCATCACTAATCTCCATTTTAAATGTCCTATTTAAAGCTTTTGTCTTAAAAGCTTTCTCTAAACATTTCTCATTAAAACATATATAAGCACCTCTGCCGTTTTGCTTTCCTGTCTCATCAAAAAATATTTCATTTTCTTTATTTTTTACTATTCTAATTAAATCTTTTTTTGCCTTGTTTTCTCCACAACCAAGGCACTTTCTCATAGGAATTTTCCTAACTTTTGACATATTACACCTCAAGTTAATGTAGTACTAAATATTTATAATTAATTTAATTAGTAAATAAGTCATCTTCAGTTCTTTCTATATCATTATCTTCATGAACTTCGTCGATATTATAAGAATCTTCTTTATCTATATTGAAGTTATCATCAATAGATTCGTCCTCTAATTCATCTTCTTTAGTAAAATCAGAAAACCTACTGAAGCTTTCAGCTAATTCTTCTTCACTTAAACCCTCTTCTTCTAGATAATTTTCAAATTGTTCATTAGATTTAATGTCTATCTTCCAATTTGTTAACTTAGCAGCGAGCCTTGCATTTTGTCCTTCCTTACCTATAGCTAAAGATAATTGAAGATCTGGAACTATAACTAGGGCTGATTTTTCTTTTTCATTAATAAAAACTTTTTCTACATTTGCAGGACTAAGTGCATTTGCTATAAATTTTTCGATTTTCTTGTCATATATAACTATATCGATTTTTTCATCATCTAGTTCATCAACAATTGCTTTAACTCTTGATCCCTTATATCCAACACAGGCTCCTAAAGGATCAACTTCTTCATCTCTAGAAAATACAGCTATTTTTGTTCTAGATCCAGCTTCTCTAGCTATAGAATAAATTTCAACTATACCTTCAGAGATCTCTGGAACTTCTAGTTCAAACAGTCTTTTTACAAGATTAGGATGGGATCTAGATAATATAACCTGTGGTCCTTTAGTAGTTTTCTTTACTTGAAGTAAAAGAAGTTTTAATCTATCTCCTTGCTTGTATGTTTTTGACTTAACTTGTTCTGAAGGAGGAAGTACAGCCTCTGTCTCACCCAAATCAAAGTATATTGATCCATAAGAAACTCTTTGGACTTGACCTGTTATGATCTCATTTTCTCTGTCTCGGAAGTCACTATAGATTACTTCTCTTTCAGCATCTTTTATTCTTTGAACTACAACTTGTCTAGCTGTTTGAGCAGCAATTCTACTAAAATCAGCTGGTACAATTTCTTCTGTTAGAATATCTCCAACATTAATTTTTGAATCTATTTTTTTAGCTTCTGTTAAGCTTATTTCTAAATTATCATCAAATAAATTATCATCCTCAACAACTTCTTTTTGCGAATAAAAATTTATTTTACCAGTTTCTCTATCAATAGATACTTTTACATTTTGTGAAGTTCCATAGTTTTTTCTATAACTAGAGATAAGTGCAGATTCAAGAGCTTCAAATAAAACATCCTTAGATATTCTTTTTGTTTTAGCTAATAAATCTATAACACCAATTAGTTCTTCATTCATATTTATCCCCCATTAAAATTTTATAGATTGTCTCATAATAGAAATTGACTTAATAGGTATTTCAACTCTTTCACCATCTACATCAAGAGTAACATTGTTTTCATCATAGTTATCCAGATTACCTATAAACTTTTTCTTTCCAGCTATTGCAGCATATAAACTTACTTCAACTTCATTACCTAAATTTCTTCTATAGTCGTCTTGATTTTTAAGTGGTCTGTCTAAACCAGGAGAAGAAACTTCTAGATAATAAGATTCATCAATATCAAGTTTATCAATATCATCTTCTATTTTTTTACTCATTACTTTACAGTCATCAAAATCTACTCCATCTTTTGAATAAATATATATAATTATTGATAATATTTTAGAACTCTTATTTAATTCAATATCAACAAGTTCATATCCAAGCTCTTTTGTAGCTTTATCCGAAATATTATATATCTTATCTTTTAATATATTTGAATTCAAAACACACCTCCTCAAAAAAACAAGAGTGGGATAACCCACTCCTTTCAACTTCTTTATAACATATTCATTATATCATAATAAGCACAAAAATCAATATAACAATGATTTAAGACTTTTTATTATTTTTCTATATAAACCTCATCTTCCCCATCTATTTCTTTTATATGAACAATTACATTCTCATCAAGTGATGTTGGAAGATTCTTGCCAACATAGTCCGGTCTAATAGGAAACTCTCTGTGACCCCTATCAATTAAAGTAGCTAATTGTACATTTCTCGGTCTGCCAGAAGTACAAATTGCATCGAGAGCAGCCCTAATAGTCCTTCCCGTATGAAAAACATCATCAACTATAATTATTTTTTTATCATCAATTGGAATATTAATTTTATAATTTTCTACTAAATTTTTTTCTTTATTATCATCCCTAAAATTTGTTATATCTATAGAATATACATCAACAGTTTTTTCAAGCTGTGATATTTTTTCGGCAAGTCTTTGTGCTATATTTTCCCCTCGCCTAACTACTCCAACTATTATTAAATTCTCAGTCCCTTTATTTTTTTCTATTATTTCATAGGCAATTCTTTGAATAGATCTATTCATTGCCATGGAATCCATAATTAAATTTTTCATTTTTCAAACCTATCTATAAATTTCTTAAATCTAGGAGGAAAATCATCTTCAAATTTCATTTCTTGACCACTTATAGGATGTTTAAATTCTAAAATATAAGAATGTAATAACTGCTTGTCAATATTGAATTTATTTTTATATCCATAAACAGGGTCTCCTATTATAGGATGTTTAATGTAAGAAAAATGTACTCTAATTTGATGAGTCCTTCCAGTTATAAGATTAATTTTAACTAAAGAGTAATTATCAAAATTTTTTAATAATTTATATTTTGATATTGCTCTTTTCGAATTATGATTAGTTACACAAAATTTTTTCCTATTTTTCCTGTCTCTTCCGATTGGAGCATCGATTACACCAAAGTCATCAAGTTTACCATAAACTATTGCTAAATACGTTTTTTTTATCTTTCTATTCTTAAACATTTTTACTAGTTTAGAATAAGCTTCATCAGATTTTGCAATTATCATTAAACCGCTTGTATCTTTATCAAGTCTATGAACTATACCAGGTCTGAGTTCATCTGATCCTTTTGCTAGATTATCAAATTTATATAGTAAACCATTGACAAGAGTATTATTAGGATTGCCTGCTCCAGGGTGTACAACTAAATCTTGAGGTTTTGATATTATAGCAAGATGATCATCCTCATAAAGTATTTTAAAATCTATGTCTTCTTTCTCAAGTTTAATTTCTTTATCTTCTTCAATTGATATAATATCTCCTAGCTCAATATTATATCCGGCTTTTACTTTATTTTTATTTACTAATATTTCGCCATTGTCAATTTTTCTTTTAATTTGTGATCGAGATAAAGATATTTTATCAAGCAGGTAAAGATCTAATCTTTGATTATTTAAATCAGCTATAAGTTCTTTCATTTATTACCTCTTTTAGGATTTTCATAAAGTAATATCATTATTGCCAATAATATGGTTCCAACAACTATAAAGACATCTGCTAAATTAAAAACAGCAAAATCATATCCAAAAATCCTAAATGATATAAAGTCCACAACATAGTGTAACCTAAATCTATCTATAAAATTTCCAATAGCTCCTCCTAGGATCAAAGCTAAAGATATATTAAAAAGTAGAGAGTTGTTTTTATAATTTTTAAACAGTATAAAAAGTATCGCTAAAACTATAACGATTGTGATTACTATAAAAAACAACCTCATATCCTGCATTATTCCAAATGCAGCTCCTCTATTTTCAACATAGAAGAAATTAAGTACATCCTCTATGACAACAATTGGTGGTTGGTCTTTTAAAAATTCGACAACTAAGTATTTTGACATTTGGTCTATCAAAACTAAAATAGCTGTAAAAATTAGTACGCTCATTTAACCTCCAAACATTCCAATTTTACTTTGGAATTTTTATACTTATCAAATACTTACCTTTTTTAGTAGTTGATAAAATTTCATCAAAATAAATTCTGCCATATTTTTTAACAGAAATAAGATCTTTTTCTTCTAAAGTTATTGATGTCTTATCTTCAAGCTTAAAGTTAACTTTTACATGGCCAGCTTTTATAATTTTATTGACATCACTTCTAGATAAATTTAGGCTAGAAGACAAAAAAGTATCTAATCTTAAAGAGGATACAACTATCTTTCTTTTATTAAATACTTTTTTTGGTATATTTAGTTCTACATTAGCATAACTTGTATTATATTTTGAAATTTTATCTAAATTATATTTTATAAAATCATAAATATGTTTTTTAACAAATATATAAATATAATCCTCAGATATTATGATATCTCCAACTATTTCTCTTTCTATTCCAAGTCCAAGAATTGAACCTAAAACATCTTTATGTCTTATATTGTCATTTTTATTGTAGCTAAGATATTTTACTTCATCTTTTTCTATTTGGTATAAATAACTTGGATAAATATATATAATTTTTCTTTCAGCTTCTTTATATCCACCATCTACTTGGTAAGAAATATTATCAAAACTGTTTAATATAGACTTTGCAATTCTAACTTCATAAGGATCTAAAAAATCAGTCGTTTCTATGGTATGATTTTTTTCTACTATCCTTATTTTGTCTAGAATTCTTCTTGCTAAAATAATCTTTTTATCATCATTAATATGGCTAATTAGATTATCTAAGTTGAAACTCATTACCAAGGAAACATCCCTGTGTTTTTAAGTTCTTCCTTTAAGCCATCTATTGCGACATTTTCTGGCGCTAATATAAATATATCTTTATTTACTTTTTGAATATTACCATCCAATGCATATAAAGCACCACTTACAAAATCAAATATTTGCCTTTTAACATCTAAGTCTAATTGTTCAAAATTAAGCACGATTGATTTATTAGCTCTTAAATCATCAACTATCTTAGGTGATTCTTCATATGATAGTGGTTCATGAACTGAAATTATCATATCAGCTGCACTTAGTCTATTGGAAACTTTTTTTACCTTTGTGGCTCTTGCAGGTGTTTCATCTTGTCTTTCATCTTCATTTTCATAGATATCATCTTCAATATATCCATACTCATCTTCATCATAATCGGAAAAACCAAAAATATTTTTCATCTTATCCATAAAATCTGCCATATTAATCCTCCTACTAATATTCTCTCTTACCGAAAATTTTTGTACCTATCCTTACCATATTTGAACCCTCTTCTATGGCTATTTTGTAATCTCCACTCATCCCCATAGAAAGGTAATCCATAGAAACATTTTCATAGTTTCTATTAATAATATCTTCTTTTAATTTAAATAAATTTCTAAATGAAGTCCTAATTTCATTCTGATTTTTTGTGTTAGCTGCAATTCCCATTAATCCTTTAATCGCAACATTTTTATAATCAAGGCAATTTTCAAGAAAGTCTAAAGTGTCTTCAATATTTACCCCACCTTTTTGCTCTTCTTTTGAAATATTAACCTGAATTAAAATATCTACAAAAATATCATCTTTCTTAGCTCTTTTATTTATTTCTTTTACTAGTTTTAATCTATCAATAGATTGGATTAAAACTACTTTATCATAGATATATTTTACCTTATTTGATTGTAAATTTCCAATCATATGATACTTTATATTATTTTTTGATAAGGGAATTTTATCAACAATTTCTTGAACTTTATTTTCACCAAAGTTTAAGCATCCATATTGTGATAATTCATTTATTTTTTCTACTGGATGGTTTTTAGAAACTGCTATTAAATTTACTTTTTCACCAGTTAAACTATGTAAACGAGTTTCTTCTATTTCTTCTAATACTTCTTCTAAATTATCTTTTAAAGACATATTGCTCCTTAATTCAATATTTCTGATTGTTCAACTTGCTTAGGGTTTATAATGATAGGATCATTTAATGAAATTGTTTTATATTTTTTGTTATCAATTTCTATATATGAAGACCTATCTCCTTTTGATACATAACTAGTTTTTTCAAGTGGTTTAATTACTTTTATAGGAACAAACCTAACCAAGCCGTGTATTTCCTGTATATAAACTCCAAAAATATTATCTCTTTTTATAATTGCAGACTTAGGAATTTCATAGCACTTTTGATCTTTATAAACAATGTCAAAATCATTTACTCTTTGCTTATAAACTTGATCAAAAAACCTATCGAGATTTACTATGACAACACTTCCCTTATCTGACTCATTAATTGTAAGTACTTTTGCCCTAACTTTATCGTCCTTAAATTTTAAAAGTAAATAATCATTATCTTTTATTTTTTTCAAATCATCATTATCTTTTACAAGTATTGCTACATTATAATTTATATTATCTATTAACTTAAATAGCTTATCTCCTTTGTTGACCTTAGTTTTTGACTGTCTATTAAGTGGCTCGGAATTTTTAGTAAAATATGAGTAATCCATCTTATCAATTTTATCTAATGAATATTTATTTTCAAAACCATCAATTAGAAAAGAAACTATAGAAGATGTATCACTTTTATAAACTATATTACTTTTATTTATTTGTTCAGTTAATTCATCTCTTTTTGCGTTTAAAGCATCTAAAGAATAATCCATTAGCTCCGTTAATTCAGACCATGCAATATTTTTATTTGAAGATAAGTCTAAATTATTTATATCTGATATAGCAGCTGACAAATTATTCTTTTTTATATTATCTTGTAGATCTTTTAAGCTTATATCTTCAACTTTGCTTTCTTCTTTTTTATCGCCATCAGTTTTGTAAGCTATAGCAGCATTAACTTTTGCCAGCTCATCTTTTAATTCAGATGTATCATTCATCAAATTAATGCTTGCTATTTCAAAATTAGCCGGAACCTTTTGTCCTTCACTTGCACTATATATTACAATTCCTTCACCTTTAGCTGTATAAACTTTTTCATTTAAAATATTTACACCCTTATAAGTTTTTTCGTCAACATAGCTAGTATATATAGGAAATGTGGTTTTATAATTCTTATAAATACGACCAGTAAGAGATCTTATTAAGAAAAAAAATATTACTATAGCGATTATAGCAAAAATAAGCATATTTTTAGTGTTTCTCTTTTTTTTAATTTTTCTCTTAGCTTTCAAAGATACCACCCTAAATTAAAAATATTTCTTCTATTTCTTCCTTGTATTCTCTAGTCATTAAGCTAGTTACTGCTTCTTTAGGATCAAGCCCTTCATATAAAACTTCATACAGTTTAGCTGTTATTGGCATAGAAACATCATATTTCTTTGAAAGTTCATAAGCTGATTTTGTAGTTTTAATTCCTTCTACAACTTGACCGATTTGCTTATTAGCTTCTTCAACTGCTATACCTTTACCTATTAAGACCCCTGCCCTTCTATTTCTAGAATGCATACTGGTACAAGTTACAATTAAGTCTCCTATACCTGCTAGTCCATTGAATGTTTGCATTTTCGCACCTGTTTTAACTCCAAGTTTACTTATTTCATATATGCCTCTTGTGGCTAATGCCGCTATAGTATTGTCTCCAAAACCTAGTCCATCAGCCATTCCTGCGGCTAAAGCAATAATGTTTTTTAAAGCACCACAAAGCTCAACTCCAAGTAGATCAGGATTAGTGTATACCCTAAAATATTTACTTGCAAAGGCATGCTGAACTTCTTTAGCCACGTCCGAGTTTTCAGAGGAAACAGCAACTGCTGTTGGAATATCTTTTCCGACTTCTTCAGCATGAGATGGACCTGATAAAACAGCAAAAGGATTGTCTGGTAAAATTTCTTTTGATATTTCAGAAATCCTATCTAAGCTTTCGTTTTCAATTCCCTTGGCTAGGTTTAAAATTATGACTTTTTTATCAATTTTATCTTTTATATTAGTCAAAACTTTCCTAAATGCACTTGTTGGAACTGCCATTACCAGCATATCTATATCTTCTAAAGCTCTATCTGGATCATTAAGAGCAGTTAAATCTCCTAAATCAACATCAGGTAAATATTTTGAGTTTTTATGTTTAGAGTTAATTTCATCTACAATATCTTTATTTCTTATATAAAACTTAACTTCATGTTTATTATTAGCTAGTAGTCTAGCTATAGCTGTTCCCCAGCTACCTCCACCATAAACTGTAATTTTCATCTTTTCCTTGCTCCTATTTTATTTTCTTTTCCAGTAATAAGTCTGTATATATTAGAATTATGCCTAAATATACCTATAGATACCACTATTATTAATAAAATTACTTGAATGTCCGAAAATGTTTTAAAGTATAGATTTATTAAAAATAATAGTATGAAAAAAGCTATTGAACTTATTGAAGCGGTATTAAATATTAAAGTAAAAACTATCCAAAAAACTACTGATATCAAAGTTGGTAAAAAGTTAAATATTGCAAAAGTTCCTAAGGTTGTTGCAACGCCCTTTCCTCCCTTGAAATTCATATTAAAAGGGAAATCATGCCCTAAAATACAAAATAAGCTTGCCAAAAGTAGCTTGGTGTTATCTAATTTGAATATAAATTTTAAAATTAATATAAGAACTGCACCTTTTATAAAGTCTATAAGAAAAGTTATAATACCAAACTTTTTTCCAAAAACTCTCATGGCATTTGTTGTGCCGGCATTACCACTTCCATAATTTCTTATATCTTTTTTATAAAAAAGCTTTCCTAGTATATAAGAGCCTGAAATACAGCCCACTAAATAAGAAATTGCAAGCATCAATAATTGACTCATCAATTATCTCCTCTATTTTTTAACCTTATAATTATTGGAACTCCGTCAAATCCAAAGTATTCCCTGATTTGATTTTCAAGATATCTTACATATGAAAAATGAAATAATTTTTTATCATTTACTGACAACAAAAAGGTAGGTGGTCTTACTGCTACTTGACTTCCATAATAAAGCTTAGCTCTTTTACCTTTGTCTGATGGAGCTTGTGTTGATAAGACAGCTCTGTTGAGTATATCGTTAAGTACACCCGTTTTAATTCTATGATTATAATTATTATTTACTATCAATATAGTATCTAATAAATTTATAATTCTTTGACCTGTAAGTGCTGATATATACACAATTGGAGCGTAGTTTATGAATGGAAGTCTTTTTCTTATGTTATATTCAAATTCCTTCATTGTAGTATTATCTTTTTCTATTAAATCCCACTTATTTACTGCAACTATTATTGCCTTATTGTTATCATGCGCATATCCAACAATCTTAGAATCTTGTTCAGAGACACCTTCCTTGGCATCTATTACTAAAACACAAACATTAGACCTTTCTATTGCAGTTAAAGTCCTAATAACAGAATATCTCTCAATAGCCTCATTTATTTTTGCTTTTTTTCTTAGCCCTGCAGTATCAACTAAAATGTAATTTTCATCTTTGTATCTAAATTTACTATCTATTGCATCTCTAGTTGTTCCTGCCATATTAGTTACTATTGATCTTTCTTCTCCAATAATTTTATTTACAAGAAGAGATTTTCCGACATTAGGCTTTCCTATAAAAGTTACTCTAATATCAGAATCATCATCTATTTCTTCATTACTAGGAAAACCCTTTATTACTTCATCTAAAAGGTCCCCTACTCCAGTACCTTGTTCAGAACTTATTAATATTGGATTATCAAAACCTAACTCAAAAAAATCATAATAATTTTCTTTAGTTTGTTTTGAATCAAATTTATTTATAGCAAGTACAATTTTCTTATTAGATTTTCTTAAAAAATTCGAAATTTCTCTATCAGTTGGCGTAACTCCAAGCACACCATCTGTTAAAAATATAATTACATCAGACATATCTAAAGCTAAATTTACTTGTTCTTTTATATTTACTTTAAATACATCAGTATCTTTAAAGTCTAGTCCACCTGTATCAACTAGCAAAAAATGTTTATTTAACCAAGAGGCATCTGCATTTATTCTATCTCTAGTTACTCCAGGAGTATCTTCAGTTATTGATATTTTTTTACCTACAATCTTATTAAATAAAGTTGATTTACCCACATTTGGAGCACCTATAATAGATACTATTGGTTTTTCCATATTATCACCTCTTTTTAGATTTTCGTTTTAATTATATCAAAATCTATATTTACTTGCAATTTAAGGATTAGAAATAAAAAAGAGGCCAATATGACCTCTTTTATAAAAAATATTAAATTGATTTATCTTCACCTGGTTGAGCTTCAATTTCAGTATCAGTATCAAACTTTTCCATTTCTAGATATCTTTCATATCTTTCTTTAGCATTATCTTCAGCTAATTCATAAAGTTCTTCTGCTTTTTCTGGTTGTAGTTTTAATAATGAAGTATATCTTACTTCTCCATCTAAGAATTCTCTGTATGGTATTGTTGGTTCCTTTGAATCTAAAACAAATGGATTCTTTCCTTCTTTTTTAAGTTCTGGATTGAATCTATATAGGTGCCAGTAACCAGCGTCTACTGCTTTCTTTTCTTCAGCTACTGAGAATCCCATACCTTTTTTAATACCATGTGATATACAAGGTGCATAGCAGATTATTAATGATGGTCCATCATAAGCTTCAGCTTCTTTAATAGCTTTTAGTGCTTGATTCATATCAGCACCTAATGATATTTGAGCTACGTATACATATCCGTAAGATGCTGCCATCATTCCTAAATCTTT
Source organism: Peptoniphilus obesi ph1 (assembly GCF_000311865.1). Lineage (GTDB taxonomy): Bacteria > Bacillota > Clostridia > Tissierellales > Peptoniphilaceae > Peptoniphilus_E > Peptoniphilus_E obesi. Next base: position 118,148 of record NZ_HE978581.1, read on the forward strand.
CTTTCTAGTAACTTTACCAGCTGCAGCAAATTGTGCTATAGCTGCTGTTGGAGTAGCCTTTGATGCTTGACCACCAGTATTTGAATAAATTTCTGTATCAAGAACTAATATATTAACATTTTCACCAGAAGCAACAACATGATCAAGTCCGCCATATCCTATGTCATAAGCCCATCCGTCTCCACCAACAATCCATTGAGATTTTTTGATTAGGAAGTTCTTTAAGCTTCTTATTTCTTTTATTATTTCATTAGCCTTTTCATTATCTGTATCATTATCTAAAACTTGTAGAATTTTAGCTGTAGATTCTTTTGATTTTTCAAAGCTATCGATGTCACTTACCCATTCTTTAAAAGCAGTTGTTAAATCATCATCTAAGCCAAGACTTATATATTCTTCCATTAACAGCTTAATTCTTCTTCTACTTTGAATTTGAGATAGGTGCATACCATATCCATATTCAGCGTTGTCTTCAAATAATGAACTTGCCCATGAAGGACCTTTTCCATTAGCGTCTTGACAATATGGCATAGATGGTGCTGATGCACCCCAAATTGATGTACAGCCTGTTGCATTCGCAATGCTAAGTCTATCGCCAAATAATTGAGTCAATAGTTTGATATAAGGTGTTTCTCCACAGCCAGCACAAGCCCCTGAAAATTCAAGATATGGTTGGTGGAATTGTGAATTTTTCACATTATTTGTATCAAAGTTTTCTTGTTTAGTATCAATTGTTGTAGCAAATTTCCAGTTTTCATTTTCTGTTTCGTATATTTCTTCAAAAGGAACCATTTCTAGTGCCTTGTTCTTAGCTGGACAAACTTGAGCACAGTTTCCACAACCTGTACAGTCTAGTGCTGATATTTGAATCCTATATTCATATCCTGCTGCACCTTTTCCAAGAGCTTTTTTAGTTTCAAATGTTTCAGGAGCTCTTTTTTGCTCTTCTTCATCAAGTAAGAATGGCCTTATAACAGCGTGAGGACATACTAATGAACATCTATTACATTGAATACAGTTATCTATTTTCCATTTAGGTAGGTTAACTGCAATTCCTCTTTTTTCATATCTTGATGTTCCAGAAGGGAATGTTCCATCAGCATTATCTGCAAATGTTGATACAGGAAGTTTATTACCTTCTTGTCTATTCATTGGAATTAAAACGTCATTGACAAAGTCACTTGCGCCTTTAATTCTTGGATAAGATTCTTCTTCAAGTCCTGCCCAATCTTTATTAACTTCCACTTTGTGAAGTGCGTTTACTCCAGCTTCAACAGCTTGATAGTTCATTTGAACTATATTATCACCTTTAGCGCCATAGTCTTTTACTATTGCGTCTTTTAGGTATTTTATAGCATCATCAATTGGTAATACTTCAGCTAGTTTAAAGAAGGCTGATTGCATAACCATATTTGTACGGCCGCCAAGTCCAATTTCTTGTGCTATTTTTGTTGCGTTTATTGTATAAAATTCAATATCATTTTCAGCTATATATTTTTTAAGTTTATTTGGAAGGTGTTCTTCTAATTCCTCATCAGACCAAATTGTATTAAGTAGGAATTTTCCTCCCTTTTTCAAGCCTTTTAATAAATCATAGCTATGAACATAAGATTGTTTTGAACAAGAAACAAAGTCTGCTTCTGTCAATAAGTAAGTAGATTTAATTCTGTGGTTACCAAATCTTAAGTGAGATATTGTTACACCACCTGATTTTTTAGAGTCATAGTCAAAGTAACCTTGAGCAAACATGTCTGTATTATCGCCTATTATTTTAATAGCAGATTTATTAGCTCCTACTGTACCGTCTGATCCAAAGCCCCAGAACTTACATCTAATTGTTCCATCAGGTTCTGTTCTAACATTTTCTTTTAATTCTAAAGATAAGTTAGTAATATCATCATTGATACCAATTGTAAAGTTATGTCTTGGTTTATCTTGGTCAAGATGTTCAAAAACAGCAATAATTTGATTTGGTGCTGTATCTTTAGATCCTAACCCATATCTACCACCAACTATAATTGGTGCATTTTCTTCATCATAGTATAAATCTCTAACATCTAAGTATAACGGTTCTCCTATTGAACCTTTTTCTTTAGTTCTATCTAAAACAGCTATTTTCTTAACTGATTTAGGCATAGCTTCAAGAAAATGTTTTTTAGAGAAAGGTCTGTATAAATGTACTTTTAATACACCAACTTTTTGACCATTCTTATTTAAGTAATCTACTACTTCTTCGATAGTTTCAGTAACTGATCCCATTGCTACAATTACTTTTTCAGCATTCTCATCTCCGTAGTAGTTAAATAGTCCATAATCTTTTCTAGTTAGTGATGAAACTTTTTTCATGTTTTCATCAACTATATCAATTATATTTTCATAATATTTATTTGATGCTTCTAATTCTTGGAAATAAATATCAGGGTTTTGAGCAGTACCTCTAATTTTTGGTGAATTTGGATTTAATGCTCTTAATTTAAATTCCCTAATTGCTTCTTTATCTACAAGTTTGTCTAAATCATTGTAATCTAATACTTCTATTTTTTGTATTTCATGTGAAGTTCTAAATCCATCAAAGAAATGAACAAATGGAACTCTTCCTTTTATTGCTGATAAATGGGAAACAACAGCCATATCCATAGCTTCTTGAACTGATCCAGAAGCTAATAATGCAAAGCCTGTTGCACGAGTAGCCATAACATCTTGATGATCTCCGAAAATACTTAGAGCATGAGATGAAATAGCACGAGCAGCAACATGAAATACTCCTGGAAGTAATTCACCAGCGATCTTATACATATTAGGTATCATTAATAATAAACCTTGTGATGCAGTAAATGTAGATGTCAAAGATCCTGCTTGTAAAGCTCCATGCACTGATCCAGCAGCACCTGCTTCAGATTGTAATTCCTTTACCATAACTTCTTGTCCAAATATATTCTTTCTTCCGTGAGCTGCCCAGGCATCAGCCTTTTCAGCCATCGGTGAAGAAGGAGTAATCGGATAAATACAAGCTATATCAGAAAAAGCATAAGCTATATGAGCTGCAGCTTCGTTTCCATCCATAGTTTTAAAATTTGTCATAAAAACCTCCCATTTCTAAAGCCAAAGTTATAACTTCCATATATTATAATTCTATGAAAGTTAAAAATCAACATATACTTTTATAGATTAAATCACTAACTATTTAATCTGTTTCTTTATAATTTAATATTTTTTTATTTAATTCCTCGGCTGCATTGTATCCTATTTCATTTTGCTTAAAACTTTTTGTTGCCATCTCTATTATTAAAGCGTTTTGTCTGCCAGGCTTAATTGGTAAAGTATATTTTACTATTTTTTTACCTAGTATTTCTTCATATTGTCTATCTAGACCTAGTCTTTCATATTCTTTATCATCTTGCCATTCTTCTAAGTGAACTATCATCTGAACCTCTTTATCCTCCATTACAAATCCGACTCCAAAGATGCTCTGCACATCAATTATGCCAACTCCTCTTATCTCCATAAAGTGTTTTGTAATTTCTGGTGAGCTTCCTATTAGTTCGTCTCCAAATCTTTTAATAATTACACTATCATCTGCTATTAATTTTGATCCCTTTGAAATTAAATCCAGTGCAGCTTCAGATTTTCCTATACCACTTTTCCCTGTGATTAATACCCCTATTCCATATACATCTAGTAGGACTCCATGAATTCTAACAGAAGGAGCTAACTTGTATTCAAAATAGTTAATAAATTTAGTGGAAAAATTATAAAAATTTTCTTTTGTTCTAAATAAACTTATATCGTTTTTAAAAGCATATTCTACAACTTCATCAAAGATATAATTATCAGACAGAAAAATTATAGCCGGAATTTTATAATCAGAAAATAATTCTAGAAGTTTTAGCCTTTCTTCACTTGTTTTTTCATTTATAAAATACCATTCTTGTTGGTCTATCGCTAATATCTTATTAGATGCAAGCTCCATATGGTGTCCTATCATTTGAAGACCAGGTTTATTTAGGTTAGATGATATTATTCTTACATCTTCATAGTTTGAAGAAAGATAAATGCATTCTAGATTCAAATTTTCTACTATTTTTTTTAATTTTATACTATCTTCCATTGCTATTACCTCTAAAATGCTTGTAAAGTGACTCTGCAGAATTTTTATTCATAGAAGAAACTTCTAGTAATTCATCTATACTTGCATTCTTTATCTTTTCTATAGATTTAAAATGAGTCATTAGGTCGTTTTTTCTCTTATTACCGATATATTTAATTCCATCTAGTTCAGATTTAAATATATTTTTAGACCTTAATAATCTATGATAATTTATTGCAAACCTATGAGCTTCTTCTTGAATCTTGTAAATCATCCTGTATGAGTCAGAGTTGATTTTTAAATTATATTCCTGGTTGTCATAGATTATTCCTCTTGTATTGTGAAATTCATCTTTAACCAAGCCACAAATTTCAATGTCTAAATTTAAATTATCTACTACTTTCCTAGCTATATTAACTTGTCCTTTTCCTCCATCCATCATTATTAAATCTGGAAGTTTTGAAAAAGATGAGTTTATATTTCCATTTTTTTCTTCAATAGCTCTTTTGAACCTTCTGTTTAGGACTTCTTCCATAGATGCATAATCATTAGGACCTTTTATTGTTTTTATTTTGAATTTTCTATAGTCACTTTTCTTTGCAACTCCATCTTCAAAAACTACCATAGATCCAACTGATTCTATCCCATAGGTATTTGATATATCGTAGGCTTCAATTCTCCTTGGATAATTTTTAAGTCCTAATAAGTTTTCTATCTCTTCAAGAGCTAGTATATTTCCTTTAATTTTTCTTTTGTACCTGTCTGAATATTTATTTAACATGTCCAAGGCGTTTTTCTTGACCATTCTAAGAAGTTCAACCTTTTCTCCCCTTTTTGGTACAAAAATCTCAACCTTAGCTTGTCTTTTATCTTCTAAGAATTTTTTTATTACTTCTTCTTCATCAGGCTTTACTTCTGTAATTATTTCTTTCGGTATAAAAGATATGCCTCCATAAAATTGTTTGATAAAAGCAGACATTAGTTTTGAATCACTATCATTAAAATAGTCTCTTAGAAAATAATGTTCTCTTCCTATAATTTTCCCAGATCTAATAAAAAATACTTGAACTAAAACCTCATCAACGCCTCTTGCCATAGCTATTACATCTCTATTTTCATCAAAGTCTGTATTACTTATAATTTGTTTTTCGTTTATCAATTTTAAAGCTTCAATGCTATCTCTAAATTTTGCCGCCTCTTCAAATTCTAAATTTTCAGAGGCATCTTGCATCTTTGCTTCTAATTTTTTTATAAGCTCATCATCTTTATTAGATAAAAATTTTCTGATTTTTTCAATTGATTGATTATACATTTCTTCGTCTACGTTTCCTTGACAAGGAGCAAGACATTTTCCAATAAAGTAATTTAGACATGGCCTGTAATTACTAAGATTTTTGTCCAAATTTAAAGAACAAGTCCTAAGCTTATAATTGTCTTCAAAGACTTCCAAGGCATCATTTACAGCAGTAACTGCTGGATATGGACCAAAATACTCAGCCTTATCTTTTTTTATATTTCTAGTTTTTATAACTCTTGGGTATTTCTCATTAGTGATTTTTATATATGGATACTGCTTATCATCTCTTAAGAGAATATTATATTTAGGATGGTTATCCTTTATTAAGTTGCTTTCAAGTATTAACGACTCCACTTCATTTTGCACAATGATATATTCAAAATCATTTATTCTAGCAGTCATCGACTTAAGCTTTAAACTAGATTTTCCATAAGTTCCAAAATACTGCCTAACTCTTTTTTTTAGAGATTTAGCCTTACCAATATATATAATTTCATCGTTTTCATCTTTCATGATATAAACGCCTGGAAGATCAGGAAGCTTTTTTAACTTATCTTCTAAATTCACTCAAATCACCTTAAATTTCTCTTGTTACCTCCTTAAGCCAAACTTTTTCTTCTTCGCTTAAATAAGGAGATATCTTTTCATATACATCTTTATGATATTTATTTAATTTAGCTATTTCTAATTCATTTAAATATTTTTTATCAACTGCATCTAAATCGATTGGAGCAAAAGAAATTGATTCTAATTTATAAAAGCTACCACTTTCATTTTTAACATCTTCTACAACTTCAACTAAGTTTTCTGTTCTTATGCCATGTTTGTTTTCTCTGTATATTCCAGGTTCATCTGAAAATACCATACCCAATTGAATTTCAGCTCCTACAGACTTAGTTCCAAGGCTAGGTGGTGCTTCATGCACTCCCAACAAATAACCTACTCCATGACCAGTGCCACACTTGTAATCATAATTTATTGACCAAATTGGTGCTCTAGCTACTGTATCAAGTTGCTTATCAATAGTACCTTTTAAAAATACCATATCTAGTAAAGTTAAATGTGATTTTAAAACATAAGTAAAGTCTTTAACTTCTTCATCAGTTAACTCACCTAAGGCTATTGTTCTTGTTATATCAGTGGTGCCGTCTAGATACTGTCCTCCTGAATCTACTAGATATAAGCCTTTATCATTTAATTTTGAATTTTTATCAGCAGTCGCACTATAGTGCATCATTGCAGCATTTGGTCCATATGCAGAAATAGTATAAAAACTTTCTTCAATAAAACCATCTTGTTCTTTTCTAAACTCTAATAGCTTTTCGGAAACTTCATATTCATTGAGATTTTTTAAATCAGCCTTATTTTTTAGCCAATATATATATTTGGTTAGAGCAACTCCGTCTTTAATATGAGCATTTCTGATATTTTCTAATTCAACTTTATTTTTGCAAGCTTTCAAATTAGAGGATATATCATTTCCCTTAACTATCTTGTTTGAATTTTCTGCAAGTTCAAAAAGTTTTCTGTTCATCTTGGAAGGGTTCATATATATAGTTTTATCTTTATAATTTGAAATAAAATCAAAAATTTCTTTATAGTCTTTTATTTCTGCAAATTTTTCTATATAAGAACTTACTTCATCATCTAATTTATTCTTGTCTAAGAAGATATAAGCCTTGTCTTGATCAATCAAGCAATATGAAATTACTACTGGTGTAAATTCAATATCATTTGATCTTATATTAAAAATCCAAGCTATATCATCAAGACTATTTATTATTGTTAAATCACAATCTTTTTCTTTTAATATTGCTCTAATCTCATCAAGTTTTTCTTCAGAGCTTTTACCAGCGTATTTTATATCATGGATAAAAACTTTTGAATCAGAAAGAGCTGGTCTATATTTCCATAAATCTTTTACAAGATCTTTATCTAAAAACTCAACATTTTTATTCTTTGTATCTTCTTTTAAAGTTTCATAATCTTTTTCTAAAAAACATTCATAGTTAAAAGCAATTTTGCTATTGTCAGATAAATTTTTTACTATCCATTCATTAAGGCTTGGATATCCTTCAATGCCCATTTTCATTAATTCAAATCCATAATCTTTAATTTCTCTTTGGGCTTGAATAAAATATCTGCCATCTGTCCATAATAAAGCCTTATCTTTTGTAACTAAAGCTGTGCCTGCAGATCCAGTAAAACCTGTTACAAATTTTCTATCTTTAAAATGTTCAGGTAAATATTCAGATCCATGAGGGTCTAAAGTTGGAATTATATATGCATCAACTGATGCTTCTTTCATTTTTTCTCTTAGTAAATCTAATATCATATATAAACATCTCCTCTGCAATCATTATCTATATTATATCAAATAAAAATAAAGACACTTCAATAAGTGTCTTTATTTTTGAAAATATTTATCGTTTATATACATAAAACAAGTAAAAAGGATGTCCTTTTTACTTGCTGCATTTTACTCTTCTTCAAGCATTTCGTTGTATTTTTCAAAAACTGCGTCTTCTACTAATTTTCTAGTTTCTGAATTAATTGGGTGTGCTATATCTCTAAACTCGCCATTTGGCAATTTTCTACTTGGCATAGCAATGAATAGTGATTCTGCTCCTTGAATTATTTTAATGTCGTGAATTACAATTTGGTCATCAAATGTTACAGAAACAATTGCCTTCATTTTTCCCTCATCAGGTAATTTTCTAATTCTAACATCAGTGATTGTCACTTTGTGTCCCTCCTCCATTAGTAATAATAAGTAATAAAATGTTTATTAATTCTTTTTTATATATACCCTGTTAAATCGCTAACAAACTTTATATAAGTCTTAAATACTATTTTTTTAAAAAATTTAATAATGTTTGAGAATAATGATATAATAAAAAGAGTAAAATTTTTGGAGGAATTATGTTTAATTTAAATATAGATGAGCACGCATATAAGCACATACATTTTATAGGTATTGGTGGTATTTCAATGAGTGGTCTTGCAAAAGTTATGCACTTTGCAGGATATGAAGTAACAGGATCTGATTTAAATAAGGGATCAACAACAGAATCATTAGAAGATATGGGAATTAAAATATACTACAACCACTCAAAAGATAATTTAAAAGATGTAGATCTTGTAGTATATACCGATGCTGTAAATTTAGAAAATCCAGAATTAAAGTCTGCAGTTTTATCAAAAATAGATGTCATTGATAGGGCAAACTTTTTAAATGCTCTTATGAGCAATTTTAAGGTTTCAATTGCTGTATCGGGAACTCATGGTAAAACTACCACAACTTCAATGTTATCTGAAATTATTTATAATTTAAAAAGCAATCCTACAATACTACTTGGCGGACAACTAGATGATATTGGTGGAAACGCAAAAATTGGAGATAGAAATTTGTTTTTAACAGAAGCATGTGAATATAAGGCCAATATTTTAAAATATTATCCTACAACTGCAATTGTTTTAAATATTGACGAAGACCACCTAGATTTCTTTGAAAATATAGATCATATTATTAGAACTTTTGAAGGCTATGCAAAAAATTTAAACAAAGATAGCATATTAGTTTTAAATATTGATGATGAAAATGCCAGTCTACTTCTTAATGTTGGAGATGCTAAAAAAGTTACAATAGCTATTAATAAAGAAGCTAATTACACAGCAAAAAATATTACTTATACAGACCAAGGCTACCCTAGATATGATTTATATAAAGATGGCAAGTTTATTGAAAAAATTCAACTATCTATTTTAGGAGACCATAATATTTATAATTCATTGGCAGCTATTGCAGCAGCTTACGAAAATAATATATCCTTTGATGAAATTAGAAATGGTTTGAAAAACTACAAAGGAGTCCACAGAAGACTTGAAAGCAAAGGATGTTATAATAAGGCAAAAGTAATAGATGATTATGCTCACCATCCAACCGAAATAAAAGCTTCTCTTGCATCACTTAAGTCCAGCAAAAAAAGGAAATTATATTGTGTTTTCCAACCACACACCTTTACTAGAACGAAACTACTTTTAGATTCTTTTGCCAATTCATTTAGCGATGCTGATTTAACTATAATTACAGATATTTATTCAGCCAGGGAAAAAGATTATGGAGATATACATTCAAAAACTTTGTGTGAATCTATAAATAAAACAGGTAATGAATCAATTTATATTGAAGAGTTTGAAGATATAGTAAAATATCTTAAAGATAATCTAGAAGAAGATGACATCATTGTTACTATGGGAGCAGGAGATGTTTATAAAATTGGCGAAATGCTAATTGAAGAAGATAAATAATTATAAATAAATATTTAATCTAAAAATACCAGTTTCTAGCTGGTATTTTTTTGTATAAAAAAAGCTTTGATTTGACTCAAAGCTTTTAATACCTTTCGTTTATGTACTCATCTATTAAAGATTTTCTTTTTTTATCACAAAATACGTGATTTTCTTTTAGAATATTAAGAAGCCATTTTGACATAGAATGAAAAATAGCTTCTTTTTTATCTCCTAAAACAATTTCATACAAATTATTTTCTAATTTATCTGAATCACATTTTATAAAATAAGAATCAACATTAGAAAAATTTTGTATTTCTAATATAGACAAAATTGAATTGTCTTTATGATGGTAGTATTTATTACCTAGATTTAAATAATAATTATAATATTTATTATGTTTATCACTATATCTAACTTCTTTAGCAAGCATCCTATAATATTTCGCCATGCCATTGTAGTATTGATAATTATACATACCCTTCTCATATGAATCTACTTTAATAAAAGGTTTAACATTTTCTGAGATAAAGTAATTGTAATTACTTACTAAAAATTCTCTTTTTGAAATATCTCCATTATTATATTGCATAATAAGGTAAGATCTTCTCTCAAAAAATCTATCAAATAACCCCTTTTTTCTTACATAGATCAATCAAAACACCTATATTCTATTATCTAATTAAAGCACCAACTATTGGAGCAAGCATCATTATTGCTAAAACAAATGCAATAACTCTTACCATCTTTTTATTATTCAAAAAATCACCTACTCAGCTGTAACTTCGTATGAAGAATCTTTTAGAGATTCTGGCATATCTTCTAATAAATAGTCAACATTTATATAAATTTCTTTGTCTTTAAGATCTTCAACTTTCTCTAATTTATTTTTTAAGAATTCTAAGTCTTCTATTCTTAAATGAATTACTTTATATATTCCATCGATATAAATTTTTTCTAGGTCATAATCCATTGCAAGAAGTCCACAAATAAAACCATAGAATGATTCTTTATCATTTAATCTAAAGTTGTCTGCGTTAATTAATCTTACATTATAATCTAGGCTGAAAATATGATCATCATCAACTTCAACAAAAGCTATGTTTCCATTTCCATTTTTCATATCTTCATTAGCATTGTCAATTAACCATCTAGTTTTACCTGCGCCTTTTGCTCCTAAAATGTACTTAATCATAATAAATCAAATCCTTTCACTTTTTCCCCTTGATATAGTTTATTCTTTTCCATAATTGCTTCTATATCATCCCTGATTTTCCACCAGGACCTATCCCAATTACAAAATAAACTATCCTCTTCGGGTGCTCTTGATATAAGTCTTTGAATAACTATATCGTCATTTAAATTTTGTAAAAATATAATTACTCTTTGCTTATATTCTTCTAAGCTTATTATATCAAATTCTTTAGCATTATACATTCTTCCAAGTCTAGTATTTTTTAAAACATACAAGGCATGAATTTTTACTTCTTCTACTTCTAAAGCATTTAAAATACGTGCAGTTTCAATATTGTCATCTAAGTTATCCCAAGGTAAATTTAATATAACATGGGCACATATTCTTAGATTTCTTTTGTGACTTCTGATAACTGCATCTATAAATTCAGCCAAACCATGTCCCCTATTTATCTTTTTTAAAGTGTGGTAGTTTACAGTTTGAAGTCCTAACTCTAAGGTAACCATAACTTTTTTATTAATTTCTTCAAGATAATCTAGATATTTATCTGGTAGACAGTCTGGTCTTGTTGATATTGATATACCCACAATATCATCTATTAAGCAGTCTTCAATATTCTTTTTAAAATTTTCAAAGGATAAATAAGTGTTTGTAAAATTTTGAAAATATGCAATAAATTTTTTAGCCTTATATTTTTTTGATATAAGTTCTTTATTTTTTATTAATTGCTCTTTTATACTTCCTTCTTTATTTTCAAAACTCCCGCCCTCTTCTCCACAAAATATACATCCACCAAGTCCGCAAGTTCCATCTCTATTAGGACATGTCAAATTCAATTTTATTGGAAGTTTATAGACTTTTTCTCCAAATTCATCCTTTAAAAATTTTGAATATTTATTATATATCATAGTGATTTTATAAAATCTAATACTTCTTGAGGGTTTTCACTAGCTTTTACATCTCTATACTCTTTTATCAAATTTAAATCCTTATCAAAAACAAAAGTTGATCTTACTGTTTTTGTTACTTCTTTTCCATACATTTTAGCTTTTTTTAAAATTTCATAGTTAGCATGCACTTCTCTTTCTGGATCTGAAAGTAATTCATAAGGAATGTTTTCTTTTTCTTTAAATTTCATATGAGATTTTATAGAGTCTTTACTTATCCCAACAACTTCTGCATCAAGCTTTTTAAATTCTTCATATAGGTTTGAAAAATTATTAGCTTCAATTGTGCATCCCTTCGTATTGTCTCTAGGATAAAAATATAATACTAGGTATTTACCCTTATAATCATTAAAATTTCTTTCTTCTACTTCTGTTGATTTTAAAGTAAATTCAGTTTTCATATAATCACCTTTTCTACTAATTTATAAAATCTTAATATTTAATTTCTTCAATTAAATTTATAAGAAAATTAAATACATTAGCTACTGATTCTATTTCTAAATTTTCGCCTGGAGAGTGAACATTGTGCATTGAAGGACCAAAAGATATCATATCAATATCTCCTATTACATCTGCAAGTATTGCACATTCTAGGCCTGCATGAATAGATTCAATTTTTAGCTGGCTTCTAGTTAATTCTCTATAGACATCAATAGACAAGTCTCTGATCCTAGAATTGTTTTTATATTCCCATGCAGGATAGTTGTTAGAAATCTTATATCCAGCTTGGCAAAGCTCTGCTATAATCCTATTTCTTCTAGCTATATCATCTTTTAGTGACTCGAGCTCAGCCCTAAGTGAATTGTGGATAATTATTTGGTCTTCTGTAGATTCTATAATTCCTATATTAGAAGATGCTCCTACAAGACCTTCTATATTATCACTCATTCTATCTACTCCATTAGGAATAATATTTAAAGCTTTTATAAGATTATTAGATAAGTTTTTATTTAAAGCTTTATCACAAGCATCAGATTTTTCAAAATTTAGTCTTACATCTGGGTCAATGTTTCCATATTCTTTAACAAAGTCCCTATTTAGGCTAACAATTTCATCTTGAATTTTTCTTATGTCAGAATCTAAAACTCCTATAATAGCTCTTGAACTTCTTGGAATAGCATTTTCCTTGCTTCCTCCATATATATCTATTAATAAGATATCAAATTTATTAAACAAAGAATCTAAACTTCTTGCAAGTAATTTATTTGCATTTGCAAGTCCTTTATTGATTTCTTGTCCAGAATGTCCGCCCTTTAGTCCAGAAATTATTAATTGATAAAATTGTCTTTCTTCTTTGATATCAATATATTTTTTATCAAAAATAATATTTTCTCTTTGTCCGCAAGCACAAGAAACACAAGCAACTCCTTCACTCTCAGAATCAAGATTTATAAGAGTTTTTGCCTCTAATTTACTTCCGTCTAGGTTTTTTGCACCAACCATTCCAGTCTCTTCAGTTGCTGTAAAAAGAGCCTCAATTTTTGGATGTTTATATTCATCAGATTCTAATATAGCCAAAATCATTGCAACAGCAATTCCATTATCAGCACCTAATGTAGTTTCCTTAGCAATAATTTTATTATCTTCTACAGTGAACTTAATTGGATCAGTATCAAAATTAAAATCTGAACCATCAAGCTTTTCACAAACCATATCAGTGTGGCCTTGTAATATTATTGCTTCCTTGTCTTCATAACCAGGACTAGCTTCTTTTTTTATTATTACATTATTATATTTATCATCATAGTATTCAAATCCATGATCTTTAGCAAAATTTATTAAGAAATCTTTAATTTTTTCTTCTTTAAAAGAGCATCTAGGAATTTTTGTAATTTCTTCAAAATAATAAAAAACTCTTTTGGGTTCTAAGTTTTCTAGCTTTCCCATTTTTCCTCCTAAAAATTAGTCAAGTTTGATATGGCAATAGCCATTTGGATTTTTCTTAAGATAGTCTTGATGGTATTCTTCTGCAGGATAAAAGTTTTTAATTCTTAAAACTTCTGTAAGAATATCTTTCTTATAATTGTTTTTTATACTATCTATATAAGAATTAATAATTTCAAGGTCCTCATCTTCATTATAATATATTCCAGTTCTGTATTGACTTCCAATGTCATTTCCCTGTCTATTTAATAAAGTCGGATCAATTACTAAAAATAATTTTTCCAATAAATTTTCTAAACTTATTATATTCTCATCATAGATAATCTTTACTGTTTCTGCTGAGTCCGTCATCCCGCTACAAACTAATTCATAGCTTGGATTTTCAACTTTGGAGTTTGCATAACCAACTTCTGTATCGGTTACTCCCTCTATTCTTGAAAAATATTCTTCAATTCCCCAAAAACAACCACCAGCAAAATAAATATCTTTCATTTTAATAATCCACCATTCTTTTCTTAAATCTTAGTTTTAAAACATCAACGCTAAGATAGCTGATATCTTTTAATCTCAATTGAATAAATTCATTTTCTATATCTTTTAAAGCATCTTCAACTAAATAATTTAAAGATTTATTCTTTTTAAAGTTTTCATAAACTATATCAAGTACATAATCTTCGATTTCATTTTCTTCATCAAAATCATACTTGAAAAGGTCAAAATATTTTATAAATAGAAGAGAATATTTTGATCTTATGAAATTCAAAAAATCTATAGTAGATTCATAGTAGCTTACATTTTCCATTTGACAGATTATTTTTAATATCAAATTCCATGTAAAATCTCTACTTGATAAATAAATAATTACATCCAAAATATTTTGTGTGAATTTATCTGAAAACTTGATAGTGTCTTCAAATTTGATATTATCACGCATTGAAATCTCATCAGAACTTATTTCATTTATCCTATTTATTAACTTTACAAAGTTTTCACCATAAGATAACTCTTTTTTCTTGGCAGCTGTTAATTGTAAAAACTCAACTATTACATCAGTACAATGTTTAAAGTTAAATACAAATCCAAGCTCATTTTTAATCTTTTCACTGTAAACATCATGAATTATCTTAGATAATAAATGATTAATCTGCGTATTAGCTGATACAACAGCACTAGCATCTAAGTTTGATACATGCTCATATAGTAATAAAAGCTGTTTATCAATCATGTATAGGGAATCCTTGATAGTTGCCATAATTTCTCTGAAAAATTTTTCATCAATCATATAGTTATAATTTTTATATAAGATTTTATGGTCAATTTCTCCCCAAAATACATTTACCATTGACTTTATTTGCAACTCAAAATTAAAATGATTTTTCCCATACTTATACTTACAATCAATCTTGTAAATCTCAAACCCATTATTTTGAATTTGAGGTTGGCGATCACTCAGTTTTAAAGATATGGGAGAATTTTCATCATTTTTAAAGTAACCATTACCCTGGTCGACATTATAAGTCTTCTTTATTAACTCATAAATTTCAGTTTCATCTTTTATAAATCTACATTCAATCCTAATACCAATCAAATCAGACATGTTCATTATCATAGAATTGACATCTTCATACTCAAGATAAAAGTTGTTTTTTATTATTTTTTCTTTAAAAGATTTCTCAGACTTTATTCTATAACTCACATTCATAAAATTATCATATTGAGAAAGTGAGTTTTTTAAAGATTTTACAGTTTTTCTTGCTATCTGATCAAATATATTTCTATAAGTTCTAAGTGCAACTATTCCCTCATCAACAAACTCAAAAAGTTCATTTTGCATTTGACGACCTCCTAATAGCATACTGACTATTAGTTATTCTTAGTCATTTTTTAAATCTTTCTTTTCTATTTTGTATTTGTTTTGTAGATCTCTAATCTTGTCTACATAAGCTGTTTGTTCTTTTAATCTTCTTAAATCAGAATATACTTCTTGTTTTACTTCAGAAAGAGTATGCTTTTTAGCTTCATTTTTCTTGTTTAATCTAATTATATGATACCCAAAATCTGTTTTTACTGGGTCAGAAATTTCTCCTTCTTTTAAATCAAAGGCTATTTCTTCAAATTCTGGAACCATAGTTCCTCTTCCAAAGTCGCCTAGGTTACCACCATTTTGTTTTGATGGACAAGTTGAATATTCTCTTGCTAAATCTTCAAAATTTTCTCCTGAACTTAATTTTGCCTTAACTTCGTTAGCTTTTTCTTCGTCATCAACTAGAATATGAGATGCATTTATTGTTTCATCTTTATCAAATTTTTCAGCATATTGATTATAATATTCTTCAACTTCTTTATCTGTTGGGTCTATGCTTTCTATTAATTTTCCAAGAGCATAAGTTGTAAGAAGAGAGTTTTCTGTCTTTTTTAAGATTTTTTGATAGTCTTCTTCTTTGTCATAACCTTGTTCTTTTGCATCTAGGAATAAAAGTTGTTTATAAATTAATTCATCAAGTATTTCTTCAGAAACTTCTTGACCTGATTCTTGATGAAAATGTTGTTGAAGTTGAGGATTTAATCCTCCCATAAAAATTAAATAATCTTCGTATGTTATTTCGTGATCTCCAACTTTTGCAATTACTTCGTATTTGTTCATTATTAACCTCCAATAAAAAAAGCAGCCTTAGCTGCTCTTATCTTATAAAATTACTATATTCTCAGCTTGAGGGCCTTTTTCACTATCTACAACATCAAATTCAACTTCTTGATTTTCTTCTAATGTTTTAAATCCTTCTTTTTGAATTTTAGAAAAATGAGCGAATACATCATTTCCTTCTTCAGTTGTAATAAAACCAAATCCCTTTTCACTATTAAACCATTTAACTTTACCTTTCATTTAATCCTCCTTAAAATACTTCAATCCTTTGTAAATGTAGAGTGTTCAAATAAAAGACAAGCTAAGCATTTTCAAATTCATAAAGTTGATCAACTAGTATTATATCATAATGGGTTAATTATTCAAACATTTAAATTTTAAAGAAGCTTTCGAGTTTGTATTTTCAGTTTTTATTTCAAAATATGAATAAGTATCATTACTATAAACTCCTACACTTTCTCCTTTTTTAATTTCCTTATTATATATGAGATTTATATCGGATATAAATTTGTCTTCTAAAATTTCTTCTGGGATTGCATCAAATATCCATGAAAAATAAACACTATTATTTACGTGTTTATTATAATCTATGTCTGATTTTCTAACATCAAAACTTGCAAGTTTTTTTATATCTTTTACTGGATCTATTCTTTCAATTTCTGAAAAATTTCTTTTTTCATAAATATCATACAAATCAATTATATCTTTACCAAGCCTAACAGGTTTCTTATTTTTAATATCAATTAATAAAAACACGGCTGTTGCTTTAAATAATAATTTTTCATTTTTATCATAGCAAGCAAACTCTCTATATGAATATATTTTATCAAACCCACTTGGCCAAGTTTTGATTTTAATTATTTCATTTTCTTTAATTTCTCTATTAAAATTTATTTTCCACTTATAAATTATCCAAGTTAAATTATTTTCATAGATAATATCTTGATAACTGTGCCCTTTTTCTTCAAATTCACAATCTGATGTCATAAGGCATAAATTAACCAGATAATTAATAAGTAATTTCCCCTTGTGACATAAAAAGCTAGGAACTTTATAAATTTTTTCGTACAAAATATCACTCCTAATCTTGGACTAATTATAGCATAGCAAGTCTTATATTTAGCAAGTTTACACACTTTTTTTATTATGTTATAATTCAAAAAAGAGAAAAAATTAAAATAAGCGCCAGGTCCTTATGGGATGACGAGGAGTGAAGTTATCGAAATATTCGGCGGATGCTTCAAAGGTCTCACAGCCTCAGTATTCTTTAAAAAATAAGAGAAATTTTATAACAAAGAGGATACAGTGATCTCTTAATATAAAAAATATGGAGGTACAATATGTGCGGAATTGTAGGATATTGTGGCAAAAAAAATGCTACTGATATTATTATTCATGGCCTTAAAAATTTAGAATATAGAGGCTATGATTCAGCAGGTATATCTGTTATTACAAAAGATAGTATTAAAACAATAAAGAGTGTTGGAAAGTTAGATAAACTTGAAGAAGTTTATAAATCAAATCCAATTAAGGGAAATGTCGGCATTGGCCATACTAGATGGGCAACTCACGGAAATGTTAATCTTGAAAATGCCCACCCTCACCTAAATTCTAAAAATACAATTTCTTTAGTACACAACGGAGTGATTGATAATTATTTAGAATTAAAGGAAGAATTAGAAAAAGAAGGATACAAATTTAAATCAAAAACTGATACTGAAGTAATAGTTCAATTAATTGATTTTTATTATAATGGAAATTTACTTAATGCCGTTTTAAAAACTGTAAAAAGATTAGTTGGATCATATGCTCTAGGCGTAGTTTGTAATGATAATCCAAGTGAACTTATAGCAGTAAGAAACAATTGTCCTTTAATAGTTGGATTTGCAGAAGATGGATTTATTATATCTTCAGAAATATCTTCTATTATTGAAAATACTAACAAAGTTGTATATATGGACAACAAAGAAATTGCTCAATTTAACCTCAATAATACTTATAAGTTTTTTAATTATAATTTAGATGAAATAGAAAAGGAAATAGAAACAATGGATCTCAATAAAGACTCTATATCAAAAAATGGTTTTGAACACTATATGCTAAAGGAAATATTCGAACAACCAGATGCCATTAGAAATCTTTTAGATAAGAGAGTGATTAATGGAAAAATAAATCTTGGTGAATCTTTCTTTACTGCAGAAGAAATTAAAGAATTTGAAAAAATATATATAATTGCTTGTGGAACAGCTTTCCATGCTGGAGAAATTGCAAAATTTGCAATTCAAAACTTCACTGGCAGACAGGTTCAAGTAGAAATAGCATCAGAATTTAACTACAATCAAAAATTTGTTGATGATAAAACTTTAGCAATTTTTGTAAGTCAATCTGGCGAAACTGCTGATACCTTACTTGCACTAGAAGAAGCTAAAAAACTTTCTGCAAAAACACTTGCAATAGTAAATGCACAGAATTCAACTATGACTAAACAAGCTGACAAAGTTATGTATTGCTATTGCGGTCCAGAAATTTCTGTTGCTTCTACAAAAGCTTTTACAACTCAATTAATTTTACTTTATCTTCTTGCCCTAGATATGGCAGAAAAATTAGGAACTTTGAGTGAAGATAAAATTAAATCTTACTTAGATGAACTAAAAACAATTCCTGAAAGAATAAGTGAAATTCTTGAAAGAAAAGATAATTTTAGAAATATAGCAGAAGAATTAAAAAATCAAGAATCAGTTTTTTATACTGGCAGAGGAATAGATTTTACTACAGCGAAAGAAGGAGCTCTTAAATTAAAAGAAGTTTCTTATATTCACACAGAAGCTTTTGCTTCAGGCGAATTAAAACACGGTTCAATAGCTCTTATTGATGATTCAACAAAAGTTATAGCTATAATTAGCCAAGAACACACCGCTAAAAAAACTGCAATAAATCTGGAAGAATTAACTGCAAGAGGCGCTAGCATATATACAATTACAGATTTTGATGATAATACTATAAAACAAAATTCAAAAGAAGTAATTAAATTTGCAAGAACAACAGACTTCTTTGCTCCACTTCTATCAGTAATTCCAGCTCAATTAATTGCCTACTACACTTCCCTAGCAAGAGGAAATGATGTAGATAAGCCAAGAAACTTAGCCAAGGCTGTAACAGTAGAATAAGATTAATATAAAAAAGGAGGTAGATAAAACTACTTCCTTTTTTTGATGCTTAAATAAAATATATTTTCTTTAACTATTATAGAACTCTCGCAAGCTAGTTTATCAGCAGCAGATTTTAAAATGCTAAGTCCAAGCCCTGTTGAGTTCTTTCTAGTTGAATCTATAACCTTCATTCTTTCAAATAAAAAGTCATAGTTGCCATCTTTTAAATCTGTCTTATTTGAAAATATTATTTCAAATTTATTGTTTTTTTCTACAATACTTATTTTATTTGATCCTTTTGAATACTTTAGCATGTTATCCATGGCATTATTTATAAGCATTTCAAATAATTTTCTATCAATAACCGTTTCAAATATTTCAATATCTTTTTTTATTTCAAGATCTTGGCCTGCTTGTTCAAATAAATCATAATAGTTTAAAATAATTTCTATTGTTAGATCAACTAGATTTATATTTTCAAGCTCGCTACTCTCATAATTTGTCATTATTGCATATTGGTAGAATTTTTCTATTAATTCTTTTAGCGTCTTACTTCTTCTTGATAAGATGCCAAGGTACTCTTCCTTATTTTTATCATCTTTTTCAAATAATTCTATATAGCCAATTAAGGATGTAAGAGGAGTCCTTAAATCATGAGATAAATTAGCAAGCAGTTCTTTATGGCTTTTATCTAAATCTTTAATCTGATTACTCAAATCATTGTTTTCTCTTATTAAATAATTAAATTTATCTAAAATGGAATCAAATTCTTTGCTTTTTAACTCTAAACTAGACTCAGATATATCTCGGTTTTTTATTTTATAATCTAAAATTTCTTTTAACTTGTCTATATCCCTTTTGATTCTGTATTCTCTGTAAATTATATAAATAAGAAGTAATATTATTATAAAAACTATCTCAATCTTCCCCTTTTTTAGTCAAGATTTTTCCTATTAAATAAATATAAACTTATGGCAAGCAAAATGAAAAATAAAACTAAAGAAATTCCTAAATAAGGCATCATTTGCCCCATTGATATACTATTTATTTTACCATCTCCTAGTATATAATCACGAATAAATTCAAATTTCGGTATTTTTATTACTACTTCTTCAAAAAACTGGTCAGCTATTTTACTAGTTGTTGTTGATGGTGCAAACTTAACTATCTTTAAAAGTATAGGAATATTAAATTTATTACCCAAAGTTCTCAATATTTTTACAAAAAATGCAGCGAAAAAATATGATCCAAGGGATGCTGTATAGTCGCTTTCTGTTCTATTAAATAAAATCAAAGGAATCATCATAAAAACCAGTATTTGTGGAATATTTATAAGTATATACTTTAGCATAATTAAAATTAAATCGAAATTTTCTTTAGAAAAAAATCCATATAATACAAATATAGCTAAACTATGTACTAGAAAAACTATTAACAAAAAGGCAAGACTTAATATAAATGAAACTAAAAGTTTTGATAAAATAATAGTATTTCTAGAATATCCCGTCTCAATCGGTCTTAAATATCCAGATTCTTTTAATTCATCTGTGAGTACAAACATAGTTATAAACATAGCCAAGATACCGCTAGTTTTTATTGCAAAAAAATTGCTTAATATCATAGGAAGTATATCAAATTTTGTCAGGTCAAATTCTTTGAAATTAAAATTTCTATATAAAAAATAATTTAATATTACAACTGAAGCTAAAAATACTATAAGTGTTAAATAAAAAGATTTTCTTTTTACAACTCTTTTTAAATCTAAAAAAGCATATCTCATTTTTCTTCACCTACCAAACTTATATAATAATCTTCTAGTGAAAGTCTTTCTCTAGAAATTCCCATTAAATAAATTCCCTTTCCTACTAGAATTTTTTGGAAATTAAACATATCAAAATCATCAAACACCCTAACCACATTATCAGCCAAGACCTTATAGTTATTTATCTTTAAATCATTTTCTATTGTATTAACTACTTGGGCTAGGTCTTCTTCCTTGCTAGTAACTTGTATATAGTTTTGAGTTTTTTCATCTAATTCTTCTTTTGAAATCTCTTCTATCATTAAGCCATTTTTTATAAAACCCACTCTATTTGTAATTAAAGAAAGTTCACTTAAAATATGAGAAGAAACTATTATACTTGTATTCCATTCTTTATTAATTCTTTTAAGAAAGTTTCTAAGTTCAATTATCCCTTCTGGATCTAAACCATTTATCGGTTCATCTAGTATTAAAATCCTTGGTTTGCCTATACAAGCAGCAATTATTCCAAGCCTCATCCTCATGCCAGTTGAATAAGATTTTATTTTTTTATTTAGATGTTCTCTCATATTAAATTCATCTATAATTTCATCATCTAAAGAAAATTTAATTCTTTTTAAATCAGCAATATATTTTAACGCTTCTTTCCCTGTCATATAGGAATAAAATGCAGGTTTTTCAATTAAAAATCCAATTCCAGATTTTTTATTTCCAAGATTATCTAAATTCTTTTCAAAAATACTAACTTGTCCCGAATCTCTTATAATATGGCCTGCAATTATTTTTAAAAATGTAGATTTTCCAGCTCCGTTCGGTCCTACTAATCCGTATATATCATGATCATACAGATTAAAATTAAAATTGCTTAGAGCCTTATTTTTCTTAAATGATTTATTTAAATCAATACATTCAATAATTTTCATATCACACCTCTTTCTATCTTGTATTATTGCAAATATTTTTTTATTTTTTCTAAATCAAAACTAAAGTAATTCTAAATTTTATATATTTATTATATTTTATTGCAAATAAAAAAGGAGGATGAAAATCCCCCTTTAATAAACTATCTATTAAGCATTAACTCTTTCATTGTTTAGGTCATAGAATATTCTTTGACAAAGTTTTGCATCATAAACTGCTTTTGCTGATTTAATCTTAACAGTGTTTGTCTTTTTAACCTTACTTGTATCTACTAAGGCATAACCTATGTTTTTGCCTAAAGAGAAACTATAAGTAAATTTAGTAACCTTTCCAACTTCTTCTGAATTAAATTCTACTTTATCTCCTGGCTCAATTTCAGCTTCCTTATCTTCTACAACAAAGCCTAATAAATCTCTAGTAATTCCTTTCTTCTTAGCCTTTTCTAAAGAGTTTTTGCCTATAAAGAAAGTGTTCCAATCAACAGTCCAACCATATCCAACTTCTAAAGGATTTGCACCTTCAAGATCACTCATTAATACATAACCTTTTTCTGCTGGAAGACTTGTAATTATTACATCACTTGTTATATTTACAAGATTAAATTCTTTTCCTTTTTCAATTAATTTATTTTCTAATTCTTCTTTCTTTTCGCTTGGAACATAAAGTTCATATCCAAGTTCTCCGGTAAATCCAGCTCTTGCAATCATAATATCTAAATCGCCAACTGTATTATCCATAACAGTAAAGAAAGCTAAATCATCAATATTTTCATCAACAAGACTATTAATTAAATCTCTTGATTTTGGACCTTGAACCGCATACATTGTAAGTCTATTAGTAATATCTTCGTAATTAACATCTTCTTCTTTTTTATGTTCATCAAACCATTTGATCATTTTATCAATGTAAAGAGTTGATATTAAATACCTATCTTCTTCTAGGTGAAAAACAATTACATCATCTATAATCTCTGCTTCTCTATTTAGCATTGTTGTATAAAGTGCATGGGATAATTTAAGTCCTTTAATATCATTAACAAACATTCTGTCTAGAAACTTTGCACTATCGCTACCTGTTACATTTAATAATTGATGCGTAAAATCATAATAACCAACATTGTGCCTTACTGCTTCATGTTCTTTTTTTCTAAGTTCAAAATTATCTTTCATGTTATCACCTCATATATCGGAAAAATAATCTATTAATCTTATACCCAACTAATGTGATGATAAATAATTATTTCAACTTATAGCCTATCCCCCAAACAGTTTCTATGTAATCTTTATTCCCAAATTTTTTAAGCTTACTTCTTAAATTATAAATATGTGTATTTACTGTATCAGCTGCATATATGTATTCATCATTCCAAACGGAATTATATAGATTTTCTTTTGTAAAAATTTTCTTTGGATTTTTCATAAATAACTCTAAGAGTTTAAACTCAATAAGAGTAAGCTTTACATCCTTATCTAAAATTTTTAGACTATTATTTTCTAAATCTAATTCCAAATCATTGTGCTTAAGCTGGTTTGAAGGCTCATTTTTATTATCTAGATATTTGTTATATCTTCTCAGACTGGCTTCTACTTGAGCAAGCAATTCACTATTATCGAAAGGTTTTTCTACAAAAGCATCTGCTCCAATTTTTAAAACTTCAATTTTCGTTTCTACTGCTATTTTTGCAGACACAACTATAATAGCAACATCACTTGTTTTTCTTAATTCTCTAATGAAATCTTCTCCGCTCATATTTGGTAGCATCAAGTCTAGTAAAATTAAGTCATATTTATTTATTTTAGTTAATAATAAGGCTTCTCTTGCTGTAAAAGCGTTATCTACTTGGTATTTATCTTTTAGTATTTCTACTATCAGCTTGTTTATATCGTTATCGTCTTCTATAACTAAAATTTTATTCATAAAATCACCAATTTCATTATAACATAGAAAAAGAGCCTATACTTCAGGCTCTTATCCCATATTTTGTAAATTATATTTTTTATTAAAAACTTATGCTTGTTTTAAATAAGTCTCCATCAATATCTATTTCAAAACTTCCACCTTGGGCATTTACAAGTGAACTTGCAATTGATAAGCCAAGTCCTGAACCTGGAGTATTTCTAGATTCATCTCCCCTTGTAAATCTTTCAATTAGCTCACTAGCTGAAATATTTAGTGGATATTTAGAAATATTTTTAATTGTTAAATTAACTTTGCCTTCATTTTTTAGGTCGATATAAATTCTTGTGTTTTCTAAAGCATACTTATAGATGTTTGACATCAAATTATCTATTATTCTAGATGTTTTATCTCCATCAAGATTTAATATTACAGCTTGATCTGGAGATTTAAATTGTATATCTAGATTTTTTTCTTTTAATTTATCTTCCCACTCTCCAACGACTTGTTCAACAAGTGCCTTAAAGTCAATTTTTTCTAAGTTTAGTTCTACATTATTTGATGCTACTTTAGAAACTTCAAATAAATCATCAATTAAACTTTTTAATTTTAATGACTTGTTGTGGATTATTTCTGAATACTTATTTATTTCTTTTTTATCCAACTTATCATCTCTTATAAGTTCTGAGTAATTAATAATCGATGTAAGAGGAGTTTTTAAATCATGCGATACATTTGTTATAAGCTCAGTCTTTAATCTTTCAGATTTTACAGCATTTTCTATTGCTTGATCAAGATTGTTTGTTATTGTATTTACATTTTCTCTTATTGATTCGAATTGATTTTGATCAGAAATTTTTACATCATAATTTCCTGATGAAATTGCTTTTGTTACTTCATTTATTTCTGATACTGAATCTATGAATTTTTTTAAGAATTTAAAAGCAAGTGTTACTAAAATTGCCCATAGTATAAAAACTATTAAGCCCATTCCATATTCAACAACTGAGTTGCAAGCTATAAATCCTAGTAATAAAAGACCTATATAGATTGCTATGGCATACTTTCTATAGTCTTTATTTGCCAGTTTAAACATACCATCATTGGCACTCGAGAAAATTCTTTTGAAAAATCTTGATAAGCTTCTACATATTCTTACAATTATTGAATTATCTATTAGTTTTGCTTTAGACCCTTCATTATAGATAGCTTTTATCGAATTTATTAAATAGATACAAGCTATAGATCCAGTAAATACTAGGATAAACTCAGCTATAAAAGCAAGCTTTGTGTAGCTTTTTAAATTAATTCCAAGCTCCCTTATGATATTAAAGTCATTGTAAGAATAGACTATCATTGCTAGGGCAAATCCCCAAGCTATGCAAGCTATAATAACAATTTCAATTGGAAATTTTACCAAACCTTGATAAAAAGACAAGTTATATGATTTTTTATAGTCCATTGAAATAGCAAAAACTGTTGCTACAAGCAAAGCTCCAATAACTACCAAAACTATAGAACTTAAAACCATATTAGAATAATTAGCACTTTCCTTTAAATCAGCAAAATATGCAGAGTTTGGATCAAAGCTATAAGCAAAATTAATTTTCTTAATGCTATTTTCTTCACTATCAATATTTTTATAAACATTTTTAAGAGAACTTATAAATAAATTAACATCTCTTTTATCAAGTTTATTATCATCTATATTTGTCTCTGTAAAGTTTATATTTCCATTTTCATAATAACCTTTTACAAAAAATTTTTTCCCATTAGCATCATCAATTTGAATTTCTTGAGGATCCACTTTTGCACTTGTAAAGTTATTTGAAAGATAGCTTGTCTTGTATTCTGGCTCTTCTGTCTTATAATAATTACTATTTTCTAGTTTGTTCTTACTAATACCATAAAACGATTCAATATCTTCACCGTTTCTTATTGCATTATCAATTTCATTTCTTGAATAATATTGATAATATCTGTCATCTCCAGAAGAAACTACAACATTGTCTGGATATTTGTCCTTATATTCTTGGGTATAAGGATAGTTCACAATCTTATAAGACCTAATATAATAATCTATGCCTATTTCATCTTGGCTTACTTCGAATCCAAGACCATCATACATATCATCATACAAGGAAGAATCAATAACATCATAAATTCTTCCACTATATCTTGAATTAGAAAGATTTGTATTTTTAGCACCTTTGTTATTTCCTATTAAAAATACAGATACGATTGTAGCAAGTATAGACAAAATTAAAATAAAAGACCAAACAAAAGAATTACTATACCTAATATTTCTTTTTTCTTCCATTTTAAAACCTCCTTTTCTTAAGATTTTTTATAGGGATCTACAAATTTATAACCAAGACCCCAAGCAACTTTTAAATAGCGAGGTTTTTTAGGATCAATTTCTATTTTTTCTCTTATCCTTCTGATATGGACAGTTACAGTTTTTGCTTCTATTGCAGGCTCATCCCAAACTATTTCATATATTTCTTCAATCGAAAATACTCTGTTGGGATTTTTCATTAAAAGCTCTAGAATTTTATATTCTATCGAAGTTAATTTTATTACTTGATCATTTATAGAGACATTTTTTTCTAAACTATTTAGCTTTATATCTCCAATTTGAATAATCCCTTCTTGAGCCTTGGAACTTGCTTGATAATTATAAAATCTTCTAATTGCTGAGTTTACTCTAGCAACAAGTTCCAGAGGGTTAAAAGGTTTAGTAATATAATCATCAGCTCCTATATTTAATCCTATAACCTTATCAAAATCTTCAGATTTAGCAGATAAAATTATTATTGGAATATAAGAATCCTCTCTTAATTTCAAAATTGCATCTTCCCCGCTAAGTTTGGGCATCATTAAATCCATCAAGATTAAATCAACCTTATTTTCATTAAAAACTTTTACTGCCTCTTCCCCATCTTCTGCAAACAGGGTGTTATAACCTGAATTTCTTAAATATATAGCAATAGATTCTCTAATTGCCTTATCATCTTCTGCTATTAGTACTGTATATTTGTCCATGTCTTACCTCCAGTATTATAGTAACAGTTAACTTTAACAAAAAAATTTAGAATTTATTAAGAATATATTAAAATCACATTTATTATTTAATTATATATGATTTTTTCTTAAAACTTAATCATGTTATAATTAATAAAGGTGATAAATATGGCATATGATGGATCTGTTCTTAGGTCTGTAATATATGATTTAAAAGATAAATTAGTAAATGCAAAAATAGATAAAATCTATCAAGTCAATGATTTTGATATAGTAATAAATTTTAGAAATTTAGGACAAAGATATAAATTATTTATATCTGCAGCAAATAACAATCCTAGGATGTATCTTAGCGACTACAACTATTCAAATCCACAAAACCCTCCAGCTTTTTGTATGCTGCTTAGAAAGCACTTAGAAGGTTTTAAGGTTGAGAATGTTGAACAATATAAGATGGATAGGATTTTTAGGATAGACATAAATTCTAGAAATGAACTAGGCGATGAACTCAAAAAATCTCTTTTTGTAGAAATTATGGGCAAGCATTCAAATATAATACTTGTTGAATCTGATAGTCTGTCCATTATTGATTCTATAAAAAGAGTAAACTCTAGTATGTCCAGAGTTAGACAAATCTTACCAAGATTAAAATATGAGATTGAACCTATTTCAACAGCCGAAAATCCTTTGGTAGAAGATGCTTTTATAAATAATATAGATATATTTAATCCAAATAAGGCTATAAAAAATAATATAATAAAATCCTTTACAGGTATATCTGCTCTGATGGCTAGTGAAATTCTATATAGGGCAAGGGTTGATGAGTCTAAAGCGACAAACTCATTAACAAAGGAAGAATTTGACTCTATAAATAATTCATTTAATGAAATTATGAGAGTTTTATCTAGAAATGAATATTCCCCAATTTTAATATATAAAAATAATAATCTTTCAGACTTTTTTTCAATTAATCTTGAATACATAAGAGAAGAAGATAAAAAATCTTTTGATAACATAAGTCAAATGCTGGAATTCTATTATAGTGAATCAAAAAATAACCAGTTAATTCTAGATAAGAGTCAAAATATAAAAAGGATTATCAAGAAAAATATAGATAAGGAAAATAAAAAGCTAGCTAAGCAGTCTGATGAATTAAATTCATCTTTAGACCGAGATAAATATAAAGTCTATGCAGACCTAATATCTGCAAATGCTTATAAAATCAAAGCTGGTGATGAATCTGTTCTTGTAGAGAACTTTTATGATAATATGAATGAGCTTGAGATAGATCTAGATAAAAAGCTAAGTCCTCACGAAAATGCAAATAAATATTATAAAAAGTTTTCTAAATTAAAACATGCAGAAAAAGTTTTAAAAATAGAAATTCCAAAAACTAAGTCCAAGATAAATTATTTAGAAAATCTAATGCTAAATCTTGAGCTTAGTGATAGTGAAGATGATATTGATGAAATAAAAGATGAATTACACGAAACAGGATATTTAAAAAGATATAAAAAACATAAAAATAAAAAGAATAAATTAAAAATTTTAAAATATGAAACTGAAAATGGGGATAAAATTTATTGTGGTAAAAATAATAAGCAAAATGAACATATAACTTTCAAACTCGCTAATAGAGAAGATTTGTGGTTCCACGTTAAAGATGCTCCTGGATCTCATGTTATTTTAACAAATGATAATTTTGATTTTTCTGAAGATAGCATAAAAAAAGCAGCCTATGTAGCTGCTATGAATAGTTCTGTTTCAACTTCAAATAATATTTCTGTCGATTATTGTAGAAAAAAATATGTAAAAAGACATCCAGCAAAAATGCCTGGACTAGTAGTCTATACAGACTATGATACTATCAATATAAAAAAAGATGATATTAATTTGAATGATTTGAAAAAAATATAAAAAATAAAATATAATTTATAAAAATAAGGATTCGATATATATATCGAATCCTTATTCTTCATCTTCATCTATGAAGTTTAATCTCTTAAGTACCAACTTATAACCATCTGATCCATAATTTAAAGATCTGTTAATTCTAGAAATTGTTGCAGTACTTGCACCAGTTTCTGATTCAATTTCATGGTAAGTTTTGTTTTTAATAAGTAATTTTACAACTTGAAGTCTTTGAGCAATCGCTTGAATTTCTTTGATAGTACAAATATCTTCAAAAAATCTATAGCATTCTTCTAAATCTTCTAAAGCCAAAATTGCTTCAAATAAACCATCAGTTTGTTCATTTTTTATTTTGGAATTAAATACCATAATACGTCCTCGCTTATAATTCTTTATTCATTTTTACAACATCTTCTTCTAACTCTTTTTTATAGTCAAGTAATTTTTGACTTAATTTTTCATCGCTAAGAGCTAATATTTGAATAGCAAGTAATGCAGCATTTTTTCCACCATTGATTGCAACAGTTGCCACTGGCACTCCTGATGGCATTTGAACTGTAGCAAGTAATGCATCAAGTCCATCAAGTGTCGATGATTTTACTGGCACACCAATTACAGGTATTGTTGTATTTGCTGCTAATACTCCTCCAAGGTGAGCTGCCTTACCTGCAATTGAAATAATTGCTCCAAATCCATTTTCTTTAGCATTCTTTGAAAATTCAAAAGCTCTTTGAGGTGTTCTATGAGCTGAAATGACTTCAACTTCATACTCTACGCCAAATTTATCAAAAACTTTAACTATATCATCACTAATTTGTCTATCACTAATACTTCCCATAATAACTGCTATTTTCATTTTGTCCTCCTAATTATAAGGGTTTTATAACTCTTAAAATACATTAATATACTAACAATTTTGAGTATTAAAGTCAAACTATAAAATAAAAGAAGGCTCAAAGGCCTTCTTATTAATATTCGATAAATTTATCAGCTTTACATCCACAAATTGGGCAAGCTTCTTCGCTATCGTCAAATGTAATATATCCACAAACTGGACACATTAATATTTTTTCTGCTTCAAGGTCTTTACCTTCATCTACATATTTTTTTGCTTCTTCATATCTATCTGCATGAACTTTTTCAGCAGCTGTAGCAAATTTCATAGCTTTAATAGCTTCTTTTTCTTCTTGCATTTCAGCTACTGCAATATATGCTGGATACATTTGAGTGCTTTCAAAAATTTCACCATTTCTTGCTGCTACTAGGTTTTCAGAAGTGTTAGAAATACCAAAACCTGCCATTGAAACTACTGGGAAATCTCCGTTAACATCTCTAAGAGCATTAAAATGTAGAGTCGCGTGTACTCTTTCTGCGTCTGCTGTTGCTAAGAAAAGTCTTGCTACATTTTCAAAACCTTCTTTTTTAGCTACGTCTCCCCAGATTAGATATCTCATATGAGCTTGAGATTCTCCACCAAAAGCAGATCTTAAATTTTCTCCTGTCATTTGATTCATAAATATTACCTCCTATAAATTTTACATTCTACTTTAGTATTATACCCTATTTAATTTATTTTATGAAAAATATTTCAATATATTTCTGGATATCAAACTATACTTTCCAGCTTTTTAGCTTGATCATCAGTTATTAATGCATCTATTATATCATCAAGTTCTCCATCCACAACAGAGTCTATTTGATGAATTGTAAGATTAATTCTATGGTCTGTTACCCTACCTTGTGGATAGTTATAGGTTCTAATTCTTTCAGACCTATCTCCAGTTCCTATTTGCATTCTTTTTTCATTACTTAATTCCTCATTTTGCTCTTGAAGTTTTAAATCATACAGTTTAGTTCTTAAGATTTTCATTGCCTTATCTTTATTTTTAAGTTGAGATTTTTCATCTTGGCATGAAATAACTATTCCTGTTGGTATATGTGTAAGTCTTACTGCTGAGTCTGTTGTATTTACAGATTGGCCACCATTACCTGAAGACCTAAATACATCAAATCTTATGTCTGATTGATCTATTTCAATTTCAACATCTTCAGCTTCTGGAAGCACAGCTACAGTAACAGTTGATGTGTGAATACGTCCTGAGCTTTCTGTTTCAGGAACTCTTTGAACTCTATGAACTCCTGATTCATACTTAAGTCTTGAATAGGCTCCCTTTCCAATTATCATGAATATAACTTCTTTGTAGCCACCTATTCCAATCTCGTTTGTATTCATTATATCTACTTTCCAATTATGTCTTTCAGCATACCTTACATATTGCCTAAATAAAACTCCTGCAAATAGAGCGGCTTCATCTCCACCAGCTCCAGCTCTAATTTCAACAATTACGTTTTTATTGTCATTAGGGTCTTTAGGAATTAATAATATTTTTATTTCTTCTTGTAATTTTAATAATTTTTCTTCATCTGACTTTAATTCATCTTTTACAAGGTCTTTAAAGTCATCATCTATTTTATCCTCTAAAAGCTCTTTATTTTCAGCTATTCTTTTTTCAGTTTCTTTTATTTCTCTATATTTTAATACTATCGGCTCAATTTCAGCATGCTCAATAGCTGTCTTTTGATATAACTTAGAATTATTTATTACCTCTATATCTATTAATTTTGCCTCTAGTTCTTTGTATCTTTTTTCAAATACTTCTAAATTACTATACATCAATTTCTCCTTTACTAGCTATTATAACTCTATCTAAAGATGATAAATCTTTTATGCAGCTGTGATTATAATTGCTTAACAATTGATAAATATCTTCTTTTTGATCATATCCAATTTCTAATACTAAAAATCCATTCTTAGATAGATATTCATCTAAATCTTTAATAATTCTTCTATAAAAAATCAAGCCATCGACTCCACCATCAAGCGCAGTTATAGGTTCATAAGATATTTCTTTTTGCAGTTTAGATATTTCTTCTCTTTTTATATAAGGTGGATTAGAATATATCAGATCATATTTTTTACAAACATTCGAATATATATCGCTTTTAAATACTCTGACATTTGATAAATTATGAAATTTTATATTTTTCTTGGTATTAGAAATAGCCTTGTCTGATATATCTATGCAGTCAAATTCTATATCTTCATTTTCTTTAGCTAGACTAATGCTAACAATACCAGTTCCAGATCCTATTTCTAAAATATTTTTAATTTTATTTTTTGAAATTATTTTAGAAATTGTCTCAACACTTATCTCTGTATCTCTTCTTGGAATTAAAACTCCCTCATCTACATAGAATTTATTTCCATAAAATTCAGTTTCACCTAGTATATACGCTAAAGGCCATCCATCAGATCTTTTTTTTAAGATATCTAAATACTTATTGCTGATATTTTCAGAAAGATTCTCATCTTCATGGCTTATTATATAAGATAAGTCTTTATCCAATAGCCCTGATAAAATCAATCTAGCTTCATAATAAGGATTTGTATATTCAGAATCATTTAGATAGTAAATAGCCTTCTCTAAGAGCTTTTTTATTTCCATACATCACTTACTCCATCTTCTGGAATTACTGCTTTCAAACTTGTTATTGCAACTTCTATCATAGAATCATCTGGTTCTCTAACAGTTGCAAATTTTTGTATAGCCATGCCAGGCTTGGCAAGCAACTTACATATTTTTTTGTCACTTTTACCAATTACTCTATTTACTTCATATGCAATACCAGCAATAATTGGTAAAGCTATAATCCTTGTTAAAATTCTCATACCAATTGATGGCCATCCGAAAAAGGATAAAACAATAATTGATATAATCATAACCATAAATAAAAAACTTGTTCCACATCTTGGATGAACTATAGGATATTTTCTTACATTTTCAACTGTAAGCTCTTCTCTTGCTTCATAGCAGGATATAGACTTATGTTCTGATCCATGGTATTCAAAAACTCTTCTTATATCCTCTAGTTTCGAAATATAATAAATATATATTCCAAAAACTAATAATCTTATTAAACCCTCGACAAGATTTAATAAAACTTTAGAATCTAATTTATCTTTTAGTAACCCAGCAACAAGACTTGGTAAAATCATAAAAAGACCAGCGGCAATAGCGAATGATACTAGTATGGTAACTGCCATAACTACATCATCATATTTATCTTTAAATATTTTTTTAAAAAAACTATCCTTATTACTGCTCTTTTGAACTTCATCTTCTTCCCAAAAAGAAGCAGAATATGTTAAAGAGTCAATTCCTACTTTCATAGCATCTATTAATTTATAAGCGCCTCTAATTATAGGAAGTTTTAAAATTTTAAATCTATCCGATAGGTCATTTATTTCTTCTACTTTCAACTCTATTTCTTTGTTTGGTTTTCTAACGGCGATAGCAATTTTTGATGGTCCTCGCATCATTACCCCTTCCATTAGAGCTTGCCCACCAATGTTTGTCTTGAAAGCTTCTTTTTTTATTCCACTATCCATAAGTCTCCTTAAATTAAAATGGTTAGCATATGCTAACCATTAATATATTATTTATTATCTTGTCTATGATACTTTTTGTTGAATTTTTCAATACGTCCACCGTGATCACTAAATTTTTGTTTCCCAGTAAAGAATGGGTGGCATTCTGAACATATTTCAACTTTTAAATCTTCTTTAACTGAACCAGTTTTAAAAGTATTACCACATGCACAAGTTACTGTTGCTTCCTTGTATTCAGGATGTATACCTTTTTTCATTTATATCAACTCCTAGCATAAAATAAATTAATATTTATTTTTTCAGATTTTCTTTAATGTAATTCTTTAAATCTATATTTTCTCCATCTTTTGTTACAAGATAAAAATCATAATCATTTACATATCCTGCACCAACTCCTAGGATTGCAGCAAGTGGAGCTATTATTGCACCAAAAGCCGAAACAGCTAGTGATAAAGATAATATAGTTTCATCATTCTTTTTAACTAATAATCTACTTGCTTTTCCTTCTTCCCAAAGATTTTCAATGGCTTCTTTTATGTCATCAAAACTTATTGGTCCTTTTTTACTATTCTTGCTTTTGTAATCTTCGTCAAAAGTAGAAACTGAGTTGCGAATTTTTTCAATAGCTAAATCAACATCTCCATCAGTATCCAATAAAGCTTTTCTAACAACTTCGTATGAAGAATTTGTAGTATCCATTACATAGTCAATTTTTTCCATAGTAATCATAATATCACTCCTATAATATTAAACTCTTATCTTTTTATCAAATATATTATAGTCTACACTTATATTATACTACATAAGTAAAATTATTTAGTATTATTAAATTTTAGTTAGCTTTAGCTAAATCAACTAATTTTGTAAATGCTTCTGGATCATTGATTGCTAGCTCAGATAACATTTTTCTGTTTATATTTACATCGGCTTTTTTTAAGCCACTTATTAATTTAGAATAGCTGATACCATTAAGTCTTGCAGCAGCATTAATTCTTGTAATCCATAATTTTCTAAAATCTCTTTTTCTTTGTTTTCTACCAGCAAAAGCGTAATCAAGAGATTTCATAACAGCTTGATTAGCTGGTCTATATAATTTTGATTTTGCACCAAAGTATCCTTTGGCTTGTTTTAAAACTTTTTTATGCTTTTTCTTAGCATTTACAGCTCTTTTTACTCTAGCCATTTATTTTTCCCTCCTCTTAAGGAATCATGTGATTGATTCTTTTCATATCCGCTTTGCTTACTATTCCAGATTTTCTTAATTTTCTAATTCTATCTGGTGATTTTTTACCTGTTAAATGACCTTTATATGCAGAGAATCTTTTTAATTTACCAGATGCAGTTCTTTTAAATCTTTTTGCAGATCCTCTATGAGTTTTCATTTTTGGCATATATAACCCTCCTATTTTTCCGTATTGGCAGATAAAAACATGATCATGTTTCTACCTTCCATTTTCGGTTTTTTATCTACAACACCATGCTCAGAAATTAATTCAGTAAATCTATCAAGCACTTGTCTTCCCATGTCAGTGTGTCCCATTTCTCTACCTCTAAAGCGTACAGATACCTTCACTCTGTCACCATTATCAAGAAACTTCTTAGCCTGATTTGCTTTTGTATTTAAATCATGCTCTTCTATGTTCGGAGTAAGTCTAATTTCCTTAATGTTAATTATTTGTTGCTTTTTCTTAGCCTCTCTCTCCCTCTTCATCATGTCATATCTATATTTGCCATAATCCATAATACGACAAACTGGTGGCTTTGAATTTGGAGCAATTTTTACTAAATCTAGCCTTGCATCAAACGCCATATCAAGAGCCTTATTTCTAGAAACTACGCCTACTTGATTTCCTTCACTATCGATTAGTCTAACTTCTTTATCTCTTATTTCTTCATTGATTTGAAGTTCTTTAATCTCTAAGCACCTCCATATAATTAAAAATGCGGACAAAAAGTCCGCAAAAATAGATTAATAACTATTATAAAATAACCTTATAACCCTTGGAATAAGGTGAGAATCGGACTTCTTCTTAAACACAAGTGATATTATAGACTATAACTTGTTCTTTGTCAATTATTTTTTATAAATTTATTTTTCTTACAAAGATATTATTTCTATAATTTTATAAATCAAAAAGACTTAATTGATTAGATTCTGGAAGTCCTTTTAATATATTATTTTTCTTAAGAATTTCTATATTTGATCTAGTCGCACCAGTTTTTTTAGTAAAGTCTTCTATAGATAAATATTTTGTATTTTTTGAAGCTTCAGCTATATTGTTTGCAACTTGTTCTCCTATTCCAGAATAGGCTCTAAAAGGTAATAATATTTTATCATCTTCTACTTGAAATTTATTTGAAGATGATTTATATAAGTCTACATTTTTAAACTCTAAGTTTCTTGCATACATTTCAAGTGCAACTTCCAAAACTGTTATTTGAGATTTATCATTTGCAGATAACTTATCTTTTGAATTTTTTATATCTTCAATTTTTAATTTTATTGCATCTGGTCCTTGCAATATTAATTCTGCATCAAAATCTTGTAATTTTATTGTAAAGTAAGTCGCATAATAAGCTAGTGGATAGTGAATTTTAAAGTATGCTATTCTAAAGGATAAAGTAACATAGGCTACAGCATGTGCTTTAGGAAACATATACTTTATTTTTTCACAAGATGCTATATACCAGCTAGGAAGGTCTAGATTTTCCATAATCTCTCTTTGCTCATCAGTCAAGCCCCTTCCCTTTCTGACTCTTTCCATGGTATCAAACGCCATCTTATTTTCAGCACCTGCTCTTATTAAATAAAGCATTATATCTTCTCTTGTACAAATCACCTCATTTAATTTAGCTTCATTGTTTTTTACAAGAAGTTGTGCATTGTTTGACCATACATCTGTACCATGTGACAAACCAGATATCATTACAAGCTCTGAAAAAGTGCTTGGCTTAGTTTCAATTAACATTTGCATAACGAAATCTGTTCCAAATTCTGGTATGCCTATGGTTCCTGTACTCGCTTCATATATATCACTGTTTAAATTTAAAATTTTACTTGATGAGAATAAAGATAGTGTTTCTTTATCACTCAAATCGACTTCTAAAGGATCTAGTTTTGTTAAATCTTCCAACATTTTTATAAATGTAGGACCATCGTGACCAAGTATATCAAGTTTTAAAATTTTTCCATGTATAAAGTTGTAGTCAAAGTGAGTTGTTATTGTTCCTGTTTTTTTATCATCTGCCGGATACTGAATTGGTGTAAAGTCATAAATTTCTTTACTTTTTGGACAAATCATTATACCACCTGGATGTTGTCCAGATGTTCTCTTTACTCCGACTATCTTCTTTACTAATCTATCAATCTCTAATTTTCTTATATCTTCATTTTCAAAGTAAGTTTTTACATATCCATAAGCAATTTTTTCTGCTATCGTTCCAATTGTTCCTGCCCTAAATACATAACCTTCTCCAAACAAGTCTTCTGTAAATTTATGAGCTCTTGGTTGATATTCCCCAGCAAAGTTTAAATCTATATCTGGTTCCTTGTCTCCGTAAAATCCTAAGAATACTTCAAAAGGTATATTGTGTCCGTCTTTTCTCATTGGACTTCCACAATTTGGACAATCTTTATCTTCCAAGTCAATTCCTGAAATTGATCCAACATCATCTGGAAATATTGATGTTTTACAGTTTGGACAAATATAGTGAGCTGGAAGTGGATTTACTTCTGTTATAGAACTCATAGTCGCCACAAAAGATGATCCAACAGACCCTCTCGATCCAACATAATATCCATCGTCATTTGATTTTTTTACTAATTTTTCAGCAATTATATATAGAACTGAATAACCATTTTTAATTATTGAATTAAGTTCTTTTTCAAGTCTTTGAGACACAATTTCTGGAAGATCATCTCCATAAATTTCATGCGCTTTTTTATAGCACATGTTTTTTAAATCTTCCTCTGCACCTTCTATAACTGGTGGAAATTTGCCATCAGGTATTGGCTTTATCCCATCTATTGAATCAGCTATCATATTTGTGTTTTCTACAACAACTTCATAAGCTGCCTCTTCTCCTAAATATGATAAATCAATTAAAAATTCTTCTGTATTTTTAAAGTAGAGAGATTTTGGAGTATTCCAATCTCTATAAGTCTTAACTTTTTGCCCACTTAAAACTATTCTTCTAGCTATATCATCATCTTCATCTAAATAAAATACATCTCCAGTTGCCACAACAGGAATATTTAAATCCTTACCTAATTGATATATTTTAATATTAATAGATTTTAAATCATCTAGATTTTTAACAAGTTCCTGACTTATGTAAGTCATATTATTATCTAGTGGTTGAATTTCTAAATAATCATAATAAGATGCAATTTCTCTTAAATTCTCTTCACTTTCCCCATTATAGATTGCAGTAAAAAGTGGAGATGATGAATTTCCACTTCCTATCAACAGACCATCTCTATACTTGTCAAGTAAAGTTCTTGGAATCTTTGCAACCCTATTTACATAATTAAGATGTGATTCACTTACTAATTTGTATAAGTTCTTCAGACCAATTTGATTTTTAACCAATATACTTACTGATGATTCAAACAAGTTGGCAGCGTCTATATTCTTTAATAAATTATTGATTTCATTTACTTTATTAATATTGTATTCTTGATTTGCAATTTTTAACATCTTAATAAAGACTTCTGCAGTTGCTTGAGCATCATTCACTGCCCTATGTGCTCCAACCAAAGAAACTCCTAGCTTTTTAGAAAGAGCAGATAAATTAAATCTTTTAATTCCTCTAACACAGGATCTTGCAAGTTGAAGTGTGTCAAGAACTGGATAATCAAAATCAAATTTTGCTTTTTTAAATTCTCTTCTTATGAAGGAAATATCAAATTTTGCATTATGAGCAACCAATACACAGCCTTTAGTAAAATCTCTAAAGTCTCCAATTATTTCTTCGACTGTTGGCTTATCACTAAGTATTGCATTTGTAAGTCCTGTTAATTCTTGTACTTTTTGAGGAATAGCCTTCTCTGGATTTATAAGTTGAGAATAACTATCTACAATATGTCCATCTACTATTTTCACAGCACCAATTTCTGTTATCTTATCTGTTCTTGGAGAAAAACCAGTTGTTTCAATATCAAATACAACGTAATCCTGGTCATGTAGACTTTTTTCCAGATTATAATTTTTTATAATCTTTTCTTGATCATCTACAAAGTTTCCATCAAGTCCATATAATACTTTTATTCCATATTTTTCTGATGTTTCCATAGCTTCTGGAAATCCTTGAACATCAGCAGTATCTGTTATTGCAAGAGATTCCATTCCCCAATACTTTGCTCTTTTAGCAAGTTCGTCAAAACTTGTTAAACCATTCATCGAAGACATTTTACTATGAAGCTTTAATTCCACTCTTTTTTCTTTGCTATTGTCTTGTCTTATTGGATTAGATGATGTTTCTAAATACTTTATCCAAATAACTTCGTCTTTTGCAAAATTATCAAAGCTAACATCTCCGGTTATTATGTAATTATTTCCAATAGAGATATTGTTTAAAAACTCTTCATTTTTTTCCTTGCTTAAAAAGGCCTTTGCAGCTATTGATGAAGTATGGTCTGTTAGGCTTAAAGATATTATAAATTTACCATTTTTTAATTCCGTAGAAGATATATCAAACAAGTCTGCTTTTATAGTAACTCTTGAATTAATAAAGATATCTTTGATATTAGTTATATCTAAAATATCTTTTTTGCCATATTTAAAGTTTTTAACTTTTTTACTTTCTTTTTTCTCTTTAGATTTTTTATTTACAATATCTGTATTTTTTGCAAAATCTATTTCTTCTTTATTTATATTTTCTATATAATCTTCAATATCGTTATCGCTGCAATCTTTAATATTTTTATCTAAAGAAATAGCTACAGAATATGAATCATATTTGCTTAAATCTTTTTCAATTTGCTTATACAATTGATTGTTTTGCATACTGTAATATAAGCCTTTATTTGGAATAAAGATTTCTACTTTTTTATCAACAATATTTATATTTATATCATCTATGCAGACCTTTGAAGAGGGATTATACTTTAAAATATAATCCCTTGTAAGTTTATCTATATCAATTTTTTCTTCAATTTTTTTATAGGAAAAAGATAGTACAAAATCTTTTAGATTCTCTGAAAGTGAATTTTCATATTCTTTAAGTTCAGTCTTTTCTATATCTTTTTCTATCAAGCAATTAAAATATAGCTGCATTTTATCATCATTTAATGATATGCTTTCAAATTTCAAATATTTTTCTATATTTTTGCTAGTATTTATTTGTAATTTCTTATTTAGTTCTATAGTATCTAACAAAAAATCACCTACAAATTTTCTATTTCCTTCATTAACTCATCTAATAATTGATTTTCAGGGACTTTTTTTATTATTTCTCCCTTTTTAAAGATTACACCTTGTCCATTTCCACCGGTAATCCCTATATCTGCTTCTCGTCCTTCTCCAAGACCGTTTACTACACAGCCCATCAAAGCAACCGATATATTTTTATCTACTTTTGAAAGTCTATTTTCTGCTTCTTTTACAAGTTCTATAAGATCGATTTTTGTCCTCGCACAAGTTGGACAGGCAATTATTTCTACACCTTCTTGTCTTAGTCCTAAAGATTTTAGAATTTGCTTGCCAACCAGAACTTCTTCTACAGGATCATCTGTTAGAGAAACTCTTATAGTATCTCCTATTCCTTCAGCTAATAGGGTTCCCATGCCAACTGAAGATTTTACTATTCCAGCAAGACCCATTCCTGATTCAGTAATGCCAAGGTGAAGTGGATAATCAGATATTTCAGAAAATTTTCTATATGATTCTATTGAAAGATTTACGTTACTTGCCTTTAAAGATACTTTTATTTGGTTAAAATTTAATGATTCTAAAATATTTATATCTTCTAAAGCACTTTGAACTATAGAATCGCTATTAACTCCATTAAATTTATCCAAAATTTTTTGGTTTATAGATCCAGCATTAACTCCAATCCTTATAGGAATATTCTTATCCTTGCAGGCAGAAACAACTTCTTCTACCTTCCACTTTTCTCCTATATTCCCAGGATTTATTCTTATACAATCTGCCCCATATTTAGCAGAAAGAAGTGCAAGTTTATAATTAAATTGTATATCTGCAACGCAAGGTATATTTATATTGGCTTTTATTTTTTCTATCGCTTGTGCATCTTCTAAGTCATTTACTGCAAATCTTATTATGTCGCACCCTGCTTCTTCCAATCTATGAATTTGTTTAATTGTGGATTCTACATCCTTGGTATTTGTATTTGTCATAGACTGAACGCTTATAGCTGAGTCTGCTCCTATATCTACATTACCAACTTTAATTAGTCTTGTTTTTCTTCTTTTAATCATTGAGAAATCATGCTCCTAATCTAGCCAAGTCTCCAAAAATTGTTACATAAGCCATTAGTGAGAAAAGTAATATTAATCCAATCATACTTAAAATTGATTCTACTTTTTCACTGACCTTGTAGCCTGTTATAGCTTCTATTATTAATAATAATAATTTCCCACCATCAAGTGCTGGTATTGGCAATATGTTTACAACCGCAAGGTTTGCACTTATTAAGGCCAGTATAAATAATAAATTTATTATCCCAGCAGAGGTTGCCTGCCCTATAACAGAAATTACACCAACAGGTCCTGATAGCATTGAGACTCCGTATTTACCAGTAAATAATCCTCCAAGAACATTAAATACATCAGCTATTACTTCATGCGTTTTAGTAAATCCATACTTAATCACTGATCCAGGATCTTTGGAAAAACCTATACCAATAGCTGTTTTACCTTCTATTTCTTGAGGAATAATTTTTTTATCTATAATTTTTCCATCTCTATCTATTTTTATATCTAATTCTTGACCTGGTTTTTTATCAGAAATATTTTCTACTATTTCAGTCCAAGAGTTTACCTCTACATTGTTAATTTCAACAATCTTATCTCCTTTTACAAGTCCAGCTTCATAAGCAGGACTAGGATTTTTTATATGTCCAATAGAATTCGAATCTGATGGAACTCCTATAATTGAGGCTATTATTATAAAAGTTAAAATTGCAAGAATTAAATTCATAAAAACTCCCGCAACAACAACTGCCATTCTCTTATAAACTGAAACATTTGAAAAACTTCTAGGGTCATCCGAATCTCCACTTTCTCCTTCAAGTGCAACATAACCACCTAGAGGAAGAAGCCTGATTGAATATTTTGTTTCCTTTCCAGATTTTTGAAAAATTTTTGGCCCCATACCTATTGAAAATTCATTTACTCTTATACCAGCTAATTTTGCAACTGTGTAGTGGCCTAATTCATGCAGCATAATAACTAGCATAAAAACAAAAATCGAGCCTAATAATGTGTACATATATATCTCCTTAATTAAATTTAAATTTCATTTTTTCTTTCTTATTATATCATGCTTGAAATAAAAACTAAAATTAACAAACAATAAAAAAGGACTTCTCATGAAGTCCAATAATTAATATTAATTTATAAATATAGTGATGATATTAAGATTACAACAGGAATTACCATTATTACACTGTCAAACCTGTCCATAATACCACCATGTCCTGGTAATAAATTGCTATAGTCTTTTATGCCAACAATTCTTTTTATTTTAGAAGCAAACAAGTCTCCAAGTTGAGCACAAGTTGATGCAAAAATTATTAAAAGAATTAAAGACAAATCAATGTTTATATTATGGAAATGTAAGTATGCCAAAGTTAAAACTAGGCATCCAACAATCCCACCAATAGCTCCTTCAATAGATTTTTTTGGGCTTACTTTTTCTATTAGTTTATGTTTACCAAATAGACTACCAAATATATAAGCAAATGTATCTGTTGAAAATGCTATTAAAAATATCAATATTATAAAAGGAGTGCTCAAATCGCTCATTAAAGAAAATAAATATGGAGCATAAATAAAAATTAAATTCGTATAAGCAAGTGAATTTAAATCAAATTTATCATCAAACAATAAAAGCATTAGAGTTAATATTAAAATAAAAGTTATAGCAAAGTGCTTTTCTAAATTTAAATAATTCGATAATGCAAGTATTATACATCCAATTATCAATACTATTATATTTGCATTTATATCAATCTTTCTTAATGCCATACTTATTTCAATACTAGCAAGTATGCCAAGAAGGCACAAAAATGTAGTTAATAAATATGATCTAAAATATATTACTAATGCTAAAATAATAATACCTACAACTCCGGTAATTATCCTCTTATATAAATCAGGCATTTACTCCCCCAAATCTTCTGTTCCTCTTTTGGAAATCAATTATAGCCTCATATAAGACTTCTTCATCAAAGTCTGGCCACAACACATCTGAAAACCAAAATTCACTGTAAGCTAATTGGTAAAGTAAGAAATTACTAACTCTTAATTCACCACTTGGTCTTATTAATAAATCTAATTCATCCTGATATCTAGTGTATAAATAATCTTTAAATTTTTCCTCATCTAATTCTTCGATTTTTAATTTTCCACTTTCAATATCCTTATGAATAAGTTTGGTCGCATTAACTATTTCGCTTCTACCACCATAGTTAAGCCCAATATTTAGTATCATTTTATCATTGTCTTTTGTTTTTGACAATGCAGTATTAATTTCGTCTTGGACAAATTGAGGTAGGGCTGAAATATCCCCTAAAACATTAATCTTTATATTGTTTTTCATTATTAT
Organism: Peptoniphilus obesi ph1; assembly: GCF_000311865.1. Lineage (GTDB taxonomy): Bacteria > Bacillota > Clostridia > Tissierellales > Peptoniphilaceae > Peptoniphilus_E > Peptoniphilus_E obesi. Next base: position 161,399 of record NZ_HE978581.1, read on the forward strand.
TTTTAGCTGAGACCTAATATAATAAACCAAAAGTTCCATTAACTTAGATATTTCTTCTTCTGGTCTTTTCCAATTTTCAGTTGAAAAAGCATATAAAGATAGTGATTTTATACCCAATTTATAAGAAGTTTCTACAATTTCTATTACTCTTTTAGTGCCTTCTTTGTGTCCAAAAGTTCTTGGCATATTTCTTTTTTTTGCCCATCTCCCATTGCCATCCATGATAATAGCAATATGTTTTGGTATATTATTTTTATCTATATTTTCTAATAAACTCATATTCACCTAAAAAATAAAAAGAGGCATATCAGCCTCTTTTTTTAAATTTCCATTAATTCTTTTTCTTTGTTTTCAGTTGCTTGATCAATTAACTTGATATGTTTGTCAGTAAGATTTTGGATATCTTCTTCATAAACCTTTTGTTCGTCTTCAGTTATTTCTTTATTTTTTTCAAGTTTTTTAACATCATCCATAGCTTCTCTTCTGATGTTTCTAACCGCAACTTTTGCACTTTCCCCATTTTTCTTAACAACTTTAGTAAGCTCTTGACGTCTTTCTTCAGTTAATTGAGGAATTGCAAGTCTTATAAGTTTTCCATCGTTTGATGGATTAAGTCCAAGGTCTGATTTTAATATAGCTTTTTCTATTTCTGGAATTAAATTCGCATCCCATGGTTGAATAACTAAAAGTTTTGCTTCTGGTGCTGAAATAGAAGCTGCTTGATTTAGAGGAGTTGCTTGACCATAATAATCAATGGTTATCTTATCAAGTAAGGAAGGATTAGCTCTTCCAGCCCTAATTGTTAATAAATCTTCTTTATATACAGAAACAGTTTTTGACATTCTATTTTCTATATCTTTTTTAATATCAGAAATCATAAATACTCTCCTTATTCAACTTTTGTACCTATATCTTTACCTAACACTACATCTATCATTGACGATGCATCATCTATTCCAAATACTCTTAATGGAATTTGATTTTCCATACATAATGATATAGCTGTGGTATCCATAATTTTTAAATTTTTATTAATTATTTCTAAATAAGATAATTTATCAAACTTTTTAGCATCCTTATTTATATTAGGGTCAGAATCATATATTGCATCAACGCCTTTTTTAGCAACTAATATTACATCTGCTGATATTTCAGCAGCTCTTAGGGCTGCAGTCGTATCAGTTGAAAAATAAGGATTTCCTATTCCTGCTGAAAATATAACTACCCTATTTTTTTCAAGGTGTCTTATTGCTCTTCTTCTGATATAAGGTTCAGCAACTTCTCTCATTTCAATGGCTGTTTGTACTCTTGTATCAACACCCATTTGTTCAAGTGCATCTTGTATAGCTAGTGCATTCATAACTGTTCCAAGCATACCCATATAATCAGATGTTGCTCTATCCATATTAGAAGAGTCTCTTCCACGCCAGAAATTGCCACCACCTACAACTACGCTAGTTTCAACTCCAAGTTCATTTATATGTTTTACTTGTTTAGCAATAGTTCTAATAGCTTCCATGTCAATGCCTTGTGACTTATCTCCAGCCATTGCTTCTCCGCTAAGTTTAAGCACAATTCTTTTAAAATTAGGAATCACACTACTCATCTTATTTTTGGCCCATTTGTTCTTGAACTTCTTTTGCGAAGTCTTCTTCTCTTTTTTCTAGACCTTCTCCAACTTCATATCTAATGAATCTTCTAATCTTAATATTTTCGCCAATTTTAGCTGCAATATTGTTTAGTAGGTCTTGAACTTTTATATCTGGATCTTTTATGAATTTTTGGTCTAAAAGACAAATTTCTTCATAAAATTTTTCCATACGACCTTCAACCATTTTTTCAACTATTTTTTCTGGTTTACCTTCATTTAGAGCTTGTTCTTTTAAAACAGATTTTTCATGTTCAACTTCATCAGCTGGAACTTCTTCACGGCTTAGGTATTTTGGAGCTGCTGCTGCAACTTGCATAGCCATGTCTTTTACGAATACTTTGAAGTCTTCATTTTTAGCAACGAAGTCAGTTTCACTATTAACTTCGATTAAAACACCAATTCTTCCACCGTGGATGTAAGAATCAACGATTCCTTCAGAAGCAATTCTTGAAGATTTTTTAGCAATTGAAGCTAATCCCTTTTCTCTTAATATATCGGAAGCTTTATCTATATCTCCGTTAGCTTCAACTAAAGCTTTTTTACAGTCCATCATACCTGCAGATGTTTTTTCTCTTAATTCTTTGATTTGCGCTGCTGTTATTTGCATTTTATTCCTCCTTTTAATAAAAAAGAGAGTCTTAAAGCCATAGCTTTAGAACTCTCTAAATAATCTTACTCTTCTTCTTTATCTATAGCTGGTTGATCTTCTTGAAGATCTTCTTCTGTTTGTTCAGATTCAGAATTTTCTTGGTCTGAAGCATCTTCTACTGAATAATCTTCAACTTGATTACCTTGTTTACCTTCCAATACTGCATTTGCAATTGTTTCAGTTATAAGTTTAACTGCTCTAATAGCATCATCGTTTCCAGGTATTGGATAGTCAATTTCATCTGGGTCACAGTTAGTATCAATAATACCAACTACTGGTATTCCTAAAATATGAGCTTCTTTTACAGCTATTTTTTCTTTTTTAGGATCAACAATAAAGATTGCATCTGGCATGCCACCCATATCTTTGATTCCACCTAAGAATTTTTGAAGTTTTTCTTCTTCATTTTTTAGTTGAATAACTTCTTTTTTAGGAAGTACATCGAAGATACCGTTAGTTTCCATTTCTCCGATTTCTTGTAATCTTCTAATTCTCTTATTGATTGTTTTATAGTTAGTTAGAAGACCACCTAGCCATCTTTGGTTAATATATGGCATTTCACATCTTTTTGCTTCTTTTTCAATAGCATCTTGAGCTTGTTTTTTAGTACCTACAAATAGGATTTTTCCACCTTGTTCTGATACTTCTCTTACAAATTCATATGCTTCATTAATTTTTTTGACAGTTTTTTGAAGATCTATTATATAGATACCATTTCTTTGAGTAAATATATAAGGAGCCATTTTTGGGTTCCATCTTCTTGTTTGGTGACCAAAGTGTACACCTGCCTCTAATAGAGACTTCATTGATATAACTGACAAATTTAACACCTCCGTTTTTTTCCTCCATTTTCTTCATCCATACCAGGGACTTTTAGCAACTCCTGGTATATCCAAAAATGTGTGTAATAATAAATTTTACCATCAATAAGTATAGCATAGCCATGCTAACTCATCAAGTTTTTTTATAAATTTTTTTAATATTCTAAGTCTTTATTATTATATATTGTATAAGTTAAAACTAGCATAATAATAAAGATTATAATATTTACTAAAACTCTTACCATATAAATATTTGTTTGAAGAAAATCAATTGGGTGAAAGGCTTCAAACGCTACAAAATTAGCTATATTTAGGAAGTTTCCTCCATATATTTTTCCAAACATTACAAAAATTACTAAAAATATAACAAATAAAACACTAGTACCTTCACTATAATTTGTTGATTTACTTAATGCAGAGAAAAACATACCAATGCTTAGCAATACTGATCCTGTTAAGAACAGACTTAAGAAAATTTTAGCTAAGTCTATTAGCAAGGCTGCTGATGTGATTTCATCTCCAAAAGCTGGAAGTTTTACTATAAAGAATGTTGCCACAAACAATAATAGCAAAAATACAAAATATAGTAGAATATTTGCTAAGAATTTTTGAGTAACTATTTCTACCCTGCTGATTGGATTTGAATAAATATATTGTATAGATCCATCATTTAAGTCTTTTGATAAAGAACTTGCACCTATTTGCATTGCAAAAATCGCAATGAAAAATACCATGTATTGGTAAATAAATGCAATATATTCATTTATTTTTGTATAATCAACTTCTCTATCAAAACCAAATATTTTTTGTAAACTTGGGCTTAATTGTCCTACAAAGCTATCAAATAAAGATTTCATATTTGCATCAAGCATCATTGGATATAGGGCTAGCAATAGTCCAGTTAGTATAACTACAACTAAAAACCAAGCTAGACATTTTCCAAAGTTTTGTTTAAACTCTCTTGAAAAAACCATATTATATGTCCTCCTTATTGTCTTCTTCATCAAAGTTTTCAATTACAATTGTTTCATTGATTTCACTATCTGATGAAGTTGTATCATTTATGTTAGTCATATCAATTCCGTTTATTTCATTGTTATTTATTTCTTGATCTGTAAGTGGTTGTAAATTTTGAGTAGATTGACTTTCTTCAAAATCATGATCTTCATCGCTTATTTCTTGAACGGAAATTGTGCGAGTTTCTTCTAGATTATTGTCATTATTCTCTATATTTTCTTCAACTGGATTAAATTCACTTGTCTCAGAATTTAGATTACTATCTTCTACATTTTGATTTTCTGTATTTTGATCTTCATCATTTAGTGAGTTTGCTTCTTGACTTCTATATGTGTTAGTAAGGTCTTGACTTCCTTCTTCAAAATAAGCCCTAATCTTATCTGATAATGAAGAATCTTCTATAGAGTAATTAGCTATATCACAATTAGCTATAACTCTTGATAAAATCATCATATTCTTATCATAATAAAATATTTTTTCATATGGCTCATTTTTAATTAATTTTGCATCTATATCAAGAAAAGCACCTATGTCATCAAATGGACTAAATATTTTAACAATTTTATCATTCGATGTCTTATCTTTTAGATATTCAATATCTTTAATTTCTCCCTTATATAGGTAAGCTGCTCTATCACAGTATCTTTGAGCATCTATTAAAGAATCTGTAAATAATAAAACTGTTAATCCATCCAATTCTCTTTGTTCATTTAAATAAGAAAATAAACTATCTTTTTGATTGGAATCTAATTCTTTAAGTCCCTCATCTATTACTAAAAGTCTTGGTCTAATTATTAAAGCATTAATGATACTTAATATTCTTTTTTCGCTCTCATTCATATCTGCTACTTTTAACCTAGAATTAAAATTAAAGTATGCACATAATTTATCGACTTCATCTGTATTTTTTAAATTATGAAAATTTAAAGTACTTTTAAAAATATTTGCAGCTCTGGAATTTTCATCAAATATGATTTCTTGAGGAACAAATGAAACAGATTCTTTTATTGCTTTTGAATCCTTCTTACAATCTAAATCATATATGTAAGTCTTTCCTTTTGATGGCTTTATATAATTAAACAATGTTTTTGCTAAAGTTGTTTTGCCCGAGTCTTTAAGTCCTAAAACAGCCATGCTTTCATTTTCTAGAACTTCAAGATTAAGATTGGATAATATTCTTCTTTTACCTAATCTCTTAGTTAAGTTTTCAATAACTATGGCATCCATCTTACCCACCTCTTCTTTATATTATTTTAAATATAGTTTAATACTATCACAATTCATGGCTATTTACTATTATTTAGTTTACAAAAAAGTTAAAGTATTGTAACAAAACTTTAATTTTAGCTATAATAAAGTAAATATATAAAAAGGATGATTTGATGAAATATAGAATAGAAAAAGACTCTCTAGGAGAAGTCCGTGTAGATAATGAAAAATATTGGGCTGCACAAACTCAAAGGTCTTTAGAAAATTTTAAAATTGGAAATGAAAAAATGCCAATGGAACAAATTTATTCGATTGTGACCTTAAAAAAAGCTTGTGCAATTGTTAATAATCTTAATTTGGACCTAAGTGATGAAAAATTAAAATATATTAGTCTTGCTGCTGATGAAATTTTATCATCTAAATTTGATGATAATTTCCCCCTAAAAGTTTATCAAACTGGTTCTGGAACTCAAACCAACATGAATGTAAATGAAGTTATTACAAATAGGGCTAATGAACTTGCTAAAGAAGTTTTAATTAAGGCAAATGATGATGTAAATATGTCTCAATCTTCAAATGATGTATTCCCTACTGCCATGCATATGTCAATTTATAAATCAACTGTAGAAAACCTCATCCCTGCCCTAGAAAAAATAATAGATACATTTAAAAATTTAGAAAAAGAATCTAAAGATATAGTAAAAATTGCTAGAACTCATTTACAAGATGCAACACCTATTAGGTTTTCCCAAGAATTATCTGGCTATAGGTCTGCACTAGAATATTGTAGAGAAAAAATTATTATTTCTTCAAAAGATTTATTAGAACTTCCAATTGGAGCAACTGCTGTAGGAACAGGAATAAATGCAAAGGATAACTTTTCAGAAGAAGTTTGTAAAATATTATCTAAAGAATTAGGCTATGATTTCAAACCAGCTAGAAATAAATTTCACTCTATTAGTCAAAAAGATTATTTAGTAAATTCTCACTCTAGTCTAAAAACTCTAGCAGCTGACTTATTAAAAATTGTAAATGATATAAGACTCCTTACTAGTGGACCAAGATGTGGCCTATCAGAAATTACTATTCCTAGTAATGAACCTGGCTCATCTATAATGCCTGGTAAGGTAAACCCAACCCAAGCTGAGGCTCTATCTATGGTTTGTGTTGATGTTATGGCAAATGATTATTCAATAAGCATGGCCTCATCTCTTGGAAATTTTGAATTAAATACTTTTATGCCACTCATCATAAATAATTATTTAAAATCTATTAGGGTACTTAGCGATGGTATAAATTCTTTTAATGAAAAATGTCTTGTAGGCTTAAAAGCTAATAAAAAAGTTATGGATGAAAATCTACACAAGTCTCCAATGTTAGTGACTATTTTAAATCCAATTATTGGATATGAAAAAGCTGCAAAAATTAGCCAGTTATCTATAAAGGAAGATATTTCTTTAAAAGAAGCTGCTTTAAAACTTGGATATTTAAGCGAAGAAGAATTTGATAAATATCTTGATATTGATAAGATGCTTTAATATTAGCTAGAAACTTATGTTATAATTATTTAGTATTAAGGAAATGAGGCGATTTAATGAAACTAGGTATTGTAGGACTTCCTAATGTTGGAAAATCTACTCTTTTTAACGCTCTAACTTCTGCAAAAGCTGAAGCTGCCAATTATCCTTTTGCTACCATAGATCCAAATGTTGGTATGGTTAAAGTTCCAGATGAAAGACTAAATGTTTTAAGTGATATTAGTCATAGTCAAAGGATTATAAATGCTTCAATAGAATTTTTTGATATAGCAGGTCTTGTAAAAGGAGCTAGTAAAGGAGAAGGGCTGGGCAATCAATTTTTAGCTAATATTCGTGAAGTTGATGCTATTGTCCATGTTGTTAGATGTTTCGATGATGATAATATTATCCATGTTGATGGTTCTATCGACCCATTAAGAGATATCGAGAATATAAACTTGGAATTAATATTTTCTGATTTAGAGCAAATTGAAAAAAGATTAGAAAAAGTTAGAAAACAAATGAAGGGCGACAAAGCTTTAAAGCCTGAATTTGATTTATTAGAAAAAGTACACGTTTGTCTTGAAAGCAATAAATCTATAAGAACTATTGATTTTAACGAGGAAGAAGAAAAATACTTAAAAAACTATTCTTTATTAAGTTATAAACCAGTAATTTATGTTGCGAATATTTCAGAAGAAGATCTTGCTAATGACCCTGAAAATAACCAATATGTAAAAAAAGTTGCTGAATATGCAAAAGAAAATTCAGACCAAATCATTATTGTAAGTGCAGAAATAGAATCTCAACTACAAAGTTTGGATGAAGATGAAAGAGATATTTTCTTAGAAGAATTAGGACTTGATTCTTCAGGTTTGGATAAACTAATAAAATCTAGTTATAAATTACTAGGTTTGATTTCTTATCTTACAACTGGTGAACAAGAAACAAGAGCTTGGACTATCACAAAAGGAACAAAGGCTCCTCAAGCTGCTGGAAAAATTCATACAGATATTGAAAGAGGATTTATAAAAGCAGATGTAATTTCTTATGAAGATTTAGTTGCTGCTGGATCTGTTGCAAATGCAAGAGATAAAGGCCTTATCCGTTCAGAAGGAAAAGATTATGTTGTTCAAGACGGAGATGTTATAAACTTTAAATTTAATGTATAAGTTAAAATTAAAAATGTTATAGGAAATCTAACCTATAACATTTTTTTATTTATAATTATTTTATTTTTATATTCCAGTCTTAAAACTGGAGCACCCGGAGGGATTTGAACCCTCACTCTCTGGCTTCGGAAGCCATTGCTTTATCCCTTAGGCTACGGGTGCATTAAAAGTTTGAAAGTAAATTCAAAACTTGCTTGTAATCTTGATCCGTATTATTTTTATCATAATAAACTGTATTTAAATTATCAGTATCTATACTATACAAAGGATTTCCATAAGATCCATAATAAAAGTATTCATAATTTGCATCAGCATCTTCTTTTTCTATTCTTACTATCTTGTCTTTACCCATTAATATTGCATTTAAAGTATCTTTTTCTGTATCACTACTCTTCTTGAAGTTAATTTGGTCCAAGACGTCATAGTTTTCTGCATAAGAATCTATTAAAAATACATATGAATCTATTAATCTTGTATAAGCTTTTTGATTTGCCGATAAGGCTTTTCCATTAAATAAGTGATCTTCTTTATTTAAATTGAAAAGATCAGCTTTTACAATTTCTGATTCAGGATTTTTTAAGCTTACCAAATAAGTATTTAAAAATCCTTCTTTTAAAAATACAAGATTGCTAGCAAAATCAATGTTTTCTTGGTCTAATTTATTTAACAAGAGATTAGAATCCATATTTTCATAAAACTTATATTTTAATAAAGAATTTTCTGAAATATCTTTATAAGATAAATATCCCCTTAGCTTTTCGATCCTATTATTATTTTCAACAATTTTTTCTGATATATTTGTATAATAAGTATCTAAAAATAAAAGTGATGAAATTAAAATATCTGTGCCTGATTTTTCAGACTCTTTAGCTTGAATCATTGAATTTAAATCAGCATTTATGAAAGATATCTTATTTTGATCTAAGCTATCCATAGCATTTGAAAAGTCAATCTTGTAATTAGCAGTTTCTAATTCTTTTTCTAACTTTTCTGCCTCAGTTTTTTGATATTCTAATGTTTCAAGTTTTTCATCCAAAGATTCTATATTGGACTTTTTAATTTCTATTTCTTTCTTTATCTTTTTAAGTTCTTTTCTTGCTGATGATACATTTGAATTAATTGTTGAAATACTAGCAAATGAAAAATAAAAAATTATAAGTGCTAGTATAATTGATATAAAACTTATTGTTATTAGTTTTTTATTATTTAAATTTCTCATCATTTTTACCTATTTCTTCTAATTTTTCAAGAATTCCCTTATTTTCAAAATACTTTTTACTTAATTCGTCATTTTTGCTCTTTAAGTTTAGCAAGTTTTGAGAATTTAAATCTCTAGTATTTATTCCTGCTTCTTCTAATGCTTTATAGCTATTAACTAAAGAATTAATGTCAGCACTTATCTTATTTAAATTAACGCTACCTTCATACTTGTCGTTCGCTATAGCATTTAAGTCTTGACTATAAAGTAAGGTTGAAAATAATAAAACATTATTATACTTTGACCAAGAGTTTTTTGAATTAAGGTATTTTATAGTTCCATCTGATTTAGCAAAGTCAATGAAATCAGCTATATCCAAATCTTTGTATAAATCATCAGAATACTTATCATAGTTATCGCTATTGGCAAGGTCTGAAAATTTCGATATTATTTCATCTGCTTTTTCTGATCCATAATAAGATCCTTCATAATATTTAGAATAAGCTTTTATATTTTCTTTTACATCTTCTAATATTGCTGTTTGATTATTTTTGTATTCAGAAATTTCTTTTTCTAACATTTCTTTATAATTATCACTTGGACTAAAGCCATATTTAGCTTTAAAATCTATTTCAAATTCCTTGTTTGTTTCTGTTAATTCTTGATATTTTTTAGTTTTTTCTTGTTCTTCTTTATCAACTTTTTCTAAACTAAGTCTATATTTTTCTAACTCTTCTTCAATATTTTCATTAGATCGTTTGCTAAAATAAATATATCCTGCAAAAATTAATGAAATCACTAGTATAAAAATTGATAAGAGGCTTATTATATATAGAGCTTTAGAGTTTTCTTTCATTTTATAACCTCTTTAAAATTATATTATTATCTTCACTACCAATAATTTTTTTATCCAAAGCTTTAATAATAAAGTATGACATAAACATAAGGACAAAAGAAATTATAAATATAATAAGATCCTTCTTGTCACCAGAAATAGATACTATCTTGCTTAAAGCTAGCAAAGAAATCAAAAATATTAACAAAGGGAGACCATATACAAGAGTCATGTATTTTAGAAAATAAGAATTCTTTCCTTCGATTAAAATCCTATCTCCTACATTTGCATCTATACTATTAAAATATCTCTGCCTTATAGTATTAGTTTGGGCACATCTTGCAGAGCAAGCATCGCAATTGCTACCGCAAGATTCTTCCCTAACTACTGCTACTTCTATATAATTACCATCTTTTTTTGTAACAAGTCCTATAGTTTCCATATCTCATCCTATTTTATTGTTTTAATGTGAACCTCTTCAATATCTTTATCTTCTAGTTCTGCTGGAGCTCCTGTTAATAAATCAGTTGCTGATTGTGTCTTAGGAAATGCTATTACGTCTCTGATATTTGTTGTGTTAGTAAATATCATAAGTAGTCTATCTAGACCATAAGCAAGTCCGCCGTGTGGTGGTGCTCCATATTTAAAGGCTTCTATTAAGAATCCAAATTTTTCTTCTATATCTTCATCGCTAAAGCCCATAACTTCAAACATTTTACTTTGAATATTAGGATCATTTATTCTTATAGATCCTCCACCAACTTCATATCCATTTATAACTAGGTCATATGCTTTTGCTCTCATCTTACCTAGGTCTGTATCAAATAGATCTAAGTCTTCATCCATAGGAGATGTGAATGGATGGTGAACTGCTACAAATCTTTCCTCTTCTTCATCATATTCAAATAGAGGGAATTCTGTAATCCAAGTTATAGCGTAGGTATCATCTTCAATTAGGTCCATATCTTTTGCAACTTTATTTCTTAAATTCCCTAGAGAATCATATACAACACTATTTTTATCAGCTACAAATAATAGAAGGTCTCCATCTTTTGCTTCTAATTTTTTAATTATATTTTCTATTACTTTTTCATCTAAAAATTTAGCTATTGGAGAGCTTACTTCTCCATTTTCTAATTTTATCCAAGCAAGTCCCTTTGCCCCAAAATCTTTAACAAAGTCTTCTAATTTTGAGATTTTCTTTCTTGAATAAAAAGCTGCACCATCTTTTACATTTATAGCTCTTACGCTTTTTCCTTCACTACAAGCAGATTCAAAAACTTTAAATCCACAAGATTTTAATTCTTCAGAAAGATCTACTAATTCTAGACCAAATCTTAAGTCTGGCTTATCTGATCCATACTTATCCATAGCATCTTTATATTTCATTCTTTTAAATGGAAGATCTAAATCAAGGTCTATCATTTCTTTAAAAGCTTTTTTAATAAATCTTTCATTGATTTCTATAATATCTTCCACATCAACAAAAGAAAGTTCCATATCTATTTGAGTAAATTCTGGTTGTCTATTAGCTCTTAAATCTTCATCTCTGAAGCATTTTGTAATTTGTATATACTTATCTAAGCCTGAAATCATAAGTAATTGCTTCATTAATTGAGGAGATTGAGGAAGTGCATAAAACTTACCTGCATTTACCCTAGAAGGAACTAGATAGTCTCTTGCACCTTCTGGAGTTGGTTTAGAAAGCATTGGTGTTTCAACTTCTATAAAACCTTCTTCTGAAAAGAAATCTCTTGTTATTTTATAGAATTTAGATCTTGCTTTTAAAATCTTTTGCATAGATAGTTTTCTTAGATCTAAAAATCTATATTTTAATCTCATATTTTCTGAAACGTCATCATCATCTTTGATATATATAGGTGGGACTTCAGATTTATTTAATATTCTTAATTCTTTAGCTAATACTTCAACTCTTCCAGTTGGAATATTTTCATTTATTGAAGATCTTTTTCTAACAGTTCCAACAACTGCAATTACATATTCTGATCTTAATTTGCTTGCTTTTTCAAATAATTCACTATCTTCTGTACTATCGAATACAATTTGAACTATACCTTCTCTGTCTCTAAGGTCCAAAAATATTAAAGAGCCCAGGTTTCTTTCTTTAGCAACCCATCCCATAAGTGTTAATTCTTTATCAATACAGTCTTCTGTTACTTCTCCACAATAACAGCTTCTTTTTAAGCCATTTATTTTATCTAGCATTTATTAAAATCCTCCTTAAAAAAACTCGTCCTATAAGGACGAGCTTTCTAGCGATAAACCCTTACCAATTAAGTTTTTATTTAATATTATTAAACTAATTATAAACTTGCTATTTTTCAGTGTCAAGTTAGCAGGTTCTGTGTTCAAGCTTGTCTAAAAACTCTCCTTGGTCTTTTAAAATTTTATTTTTATTCATATAATTATATGCAAATTCTGCTCCCTTATCCATGCCTTGGCAACCTGCAAATAATAAGATATCATCATCTTGCATTTTATCTAAGATTTTCCCAACTGATTCTTCTAAAGTATCAAATATTTCAACATCAATTGAATTATCTTTCATAACTTTTTTAAAAATTTCTAATTCTTCTTTTGAAACTTCATCTTTGGGACCAACTGTATCCTTGCTTAAAGTTGCATAAAATGTTTTAACAGATAATTTTTTCAACCATTTAGCGGTTTTTTCTGCACATTCTTCATTTAAATGCACTCCTCTATTTCCCCTTATAGCATATAACATCCTAAAATTCTTATATTGCATCTTTGATAAAGTTTCTAAACTTACATCTATATTTCTAACATTCGCATAGTGATCATCAACAATTTTAAATTGCTTGTCATAAATCATTTCAAAACGTCTTTCCACACCAGAAAATGAATTTAGTGATGATTGTATTTTATCTATGCTTATATTATTTAAAAGTCCAACTATTATAGCAACCACTGAATTCATAACTGATGAGTAACCTGCAACAGATAGTTCTATATCAAATGAAGATTTTTTAATATCTGCATTCTTAGTCTTTATGTCTCTTAAAATATTAAAAGTAAATTTACCCATACCAGTACTTAAGTCTAAATTAGAAATTGAAAAATCATAATTATCATTTTCTAAAGAATAAGTAAGAACTTGTGCCTTAGTTTTATCTTTTAAAACTGCAATTTTATCAAAATCCATATTTAAAACAGCAACTGCATCTTCGTTTGCTTGAGTAATTAATCTTTGCTTTACTTCATAATACCTTTCAAAACTTCCGTGTTGGTCTATATGTTCCCTACTAAAGTTATTAAATGTTACTATGTCATATTCAACATTTTTTACCCTATATAATTCTTGTGCAGATGAAGAAACTTCCATAACGACTCTTTCAATTTTTTTATCCACCATATCAGCAAAAAATTTTTGCAATTCATATGATTCTGGAGTTGTTAAAATTGATGGAATATTTACACCAACATACTTAGTATAAACTGTACCTATAATTCCTGTATTAAATCCAGCATCTTTAAAAAGTTTTTCAACCATAAATGAAGTGGTCGTTTTCCCATTTGTTGCAGTGATTCCTGTTAAATTTAATTTTTTATAAGGTTTATCAAAATAGTTCGCAGATATATCAGCTAGAGTTTTTCTTGGATTTTCTACTTTTATTTGTCCAATTTCTACATCAACAAAATCTTCAACTATAGCATAAACACAACCCTTTTCTTTTGCATCTTTTACATATTTATGTCCGTCTGTTATATATCCTTTTATAGCTACAAATATATCGTCTTTTTTTGCATTTTGGCTATTATAACAAATATCTTTTATGTCTTTTTCTTGATCAATTAGACCCTTAGTGTCAATTATTTTTACATCTTTTAATAAATCTTTTAATAACATATTACTCCTCTTTGAATTTATAATAGTCAATCTTCTTCTTTAGTACTTCATCGCCTCTATGTAAATAGTCGCGCAAATTTTTAAAATTTATTATCTGTTTTATCTTGCCATCTTTTAAAATGAATTTACTAGATGAACCCATGCCAAAGGAAATTATATCCTCTACCTCCTCTATTATGGAAATATTATATATGGATTCGTAACCCTCTAAACAATAGCCTATATTTTCAGCATTATTCAAAATTCTTTTCTGCCTGTATAAATAATATGGTCTATAGTTTTTACTTCTAAGACTTGAAAGTGAATAGTCAACAAGTCCGTCTAAATCGTTTTCAAAACTATAAGAAGACTCCAGTAATTTTGATCCCTTCTTCAAGGAAAGATTATGAATAGTTATATTTTCCGGTCTCATTTGACTGAATATATCGATGCTATTCTTAATATCTTCTTTGCTTTCATTAGGCAGTCCCATAATAAGATCCATGTTTATATTTTCTATACCAATAGATTTAGCTAAATTAAATTTATATTCTATATCCTTTAAATCAATAGGTCTATTAATTAAATCAGAACTCTTAATACTGGCTGTCTGCGGATTTAAACTTATCCTGTTTACTCCATAATTTTTCAAAATTTTTAGAGTTTCTTCATCTATGGTATCAGTTCTTCCAGCTTCTACTGTGTATTCAATTGGACTTTTAAAGCTCTTGGAGACAAGTTTTAAAAGTTTCTCTAAGTTATTATTTCCTATAGCAGTTGGTGTTCCTCCGCCAATATATATCGAATTTGGTCTTTTATTTAAATATTTAGCTTCTGTTTCTATATCAGAAAAGAGTTTTTCTAAATAAGCCTCTATCCTATCTTCTCTAGCGATCATTGTCCTAAAAGAACAATATGAACATATACTTTTACAAAATGGAATATGAATATAAATACTATAAGAATCTTTTATAAAAGAATCTAAAATTTTATTTTCTATCTCTACAACTTCCATCAAAAGATCAAGCTTTTTCTCAGATAATAAATAATAATCTTTAAAAATACCTCTACATTTGTCATATGAATAATTATTTTTACTTAATATTTTTCTTGCAAGTCTTGTAGGTCTCATCCCTGTTAGGATTCCCCAATCGCTACTTTCTATATAGGGATGGATGTTTTTATAAATTGATATTTTTATAGAGTTTATTAAATCATCTTTTTCAATATTTAAATCAAATTCTATATCTATATCTTTATATTTGAAAATAGCTCTTCCTCTATCAATAAAAATCTTTAAGTAGAGAGAGTTTTCCCCATTACATGAAGGAAAACTCATTGTCATAAATTCATATATTTTGTGGTAAACTAATTCATTTTCACAAATTATTTTTATCATACTAGGTTATTGATAAATGGATTGTTTTCTTTTTCAAATCCTATTGTAGTTTCTGGTCCATGTCCTGGAAGTACCAATGTATCTTCTGGTAATTTCATTAGTTTTAAAAGTGAATCTATTATTTGATCATAATCTCCACCTTCAAAATCTGTCCTTCCAATTGAGCTTCTGAAAAGAGTGTCTCCACTAAATAAAACATTATTTAACAATAGACAAATTCCACCAGGTGTATGACCAGGTGTTTCTATAATCTTAAAAGCATTGCCTGAAAATTCAACTTCATCGCCTTGTCTTAGTAAGATATCAGCATTTAATTTATTTCCAATTTCACTTGATCTTTTTTCTAAGATTTTATCCTCTATTTCTCCAGTATAAATCTTAACACCATATTTCTTTGCAACTTCTTTTGCTGCCCCAAAATGATCTGGATGAGCATGGGTTATAATAATTTTTTCTGGTTTAAATCCTTTTTTATCAATTGTTTCTATTATTTTATTCGCTTCATCGCCTGGATCAATAATTACTGCATTGTTATCTTCATCAAACACAATATAGCAATTAGTTTGATATACTCCAAGCACTAATCTAATAATTTTATAATTCAAATCAAAACTCCTTTTCGCTATCCAATAAAATAGTTACAGGCCCATTGTTTACAAGTTCAACTTGCATATCAGCACCATACTTTCCAGTGCAAATATTTATATTATCTTGCTTAGCCTTTTCGATAAACTTTTCATAAAACTCTACTCCATCATCAAAGCAAGCAGCTCTTACATAGCTAGGTCTATTACCTTTTCTTGCATCTCCATATAGTGTAAATTGTGAAACCAAAAGTAAATCATTTTCTTTATCAATAAGACTTTTGTTCATTACTCCATTTTCATCATCAAAAACTCTTAAATTTACTACTTTTCTATATATATAATCTAAATCTTTCTCTTCATCGTCCTTTGATATTCCAAGCAGAACTAGAAGTCCATCAGATATTTCAGAAATTTTTTCTCCATCTACTGTTACGGATGCATTTGTTACTCTTTGAACAACCGCTCTCATCTTAAACTTCCTCCTAACCTTTTATCCTGTATGCATCAATTACATTATCTATTTTTTTGATCTTATCAATGATTTGATTTAATTCTTCTTTATTTTTTATTTCAACAACAAGGTCTAAATACAAGTCATGTTCCTTGTTTACTCTAGCATTTAGTGAATGTAGTTTTAATTTATGGTCATTAATTTTGCTTGCTACATCTGAAATAATATTTCCCTTATCAAAAGCCCTAACTTCAATTTCTGCATTGTAGCTTGCAGATTTATCGCTATCCCAATAAACTTCAACCATTTTATTGGAGCTTAAATCTCTTATATTTGTACAGTCGCTTCTGTGAACTGAAATTCCTCTACCCATTGTTATATATCCAACAACATCATCGCCTGGAACTGGGTTACAACATTTTGCAAATCTAACTTTGACATTGTTTAGGTCTTTAACAATAATTCCATCTTGGGATACCTTGTTTGTTTTTTGAACATTTTCCTCAACTACAGGTGTATCACCCTTGTGAGTACTTTTATAGATATCAACTAGCTTTGCTATAACTTGGTTAACTGTTATACTTCCAAATCCTACCGCTGCATATAAGTCGTCTAGACTAGGGAAATTGAGTTTTTCTTTTACTTCTTCTAACCATTCTTCTTTTACAATATCTGAAACTTTGTAACCAAGTTTTTTGGCTTCGTTATCTATGCTAGATTTTCCAATCTCGATATTTCTATCTCTATCTTTGATTTTAAAATATTGTTGTATTTTCTTTTTAGCTTGGTTGCTTTTAACAATCTTCAACCAATCTCTAGATGGGCTAGCATTCTCACTTGTTATAATTTCAACAATATCGCCGCTTTTTAAAACATAGTCTAGAGGAACCATTCTTCCACTAATCTTTGCACCCATACAAGTATTACCTATTGCAGAGTGAATTCTATAGGCAAAATCAATTGGAGTAGATCCTTCTGGCAAGTTTATAACATCGCCGTTTGGTGTAAATACAAATACTTCATCTGAGAAAAAGTCAATTTTTAGGGTTTCTATAAAATCATTTGGGTCATTAAATTCTTTTTGCCATTCTAGAAGTTGTCTTAGCCAAGTTAAATTTTCATCAAAAGATGTGGTCTTAGTTTGACCTGATTTATATTTCCAGTGAGCAGCAATACCATATTCAGCAACTTGGTGCATCTTATAAGTCCTAATTTGAACCTCAAAAGTTTCTCCATTATCATCAATTACAGTTGTGTGCAAAGATTGATAATTGTTAGGTTTTGGCATGGCAATATAATCTTTAAATCTTCCTGGAATTGGTTTCCAAAGAGTATGAACAACACCAAGCACTCCGTAGCAATCTTTTATATCATCTACTAAAACTCTTATTGCTGATAAGTCATAAATTTCATCAAAGGCCTTGCCCTTTATTTTCATCTTTTTGTATATGGAATAAAAGTTTTTAGGTCTTCCATGAATATCTGATTTTATTCCAATCTTATCAAGATTTTCTTTTAAAGTTTTTATTGTTGAGTTTATTAAATCTTCTCTCTCATTCCTTCTTTTATTTATCATATCCATCAATTGATAATAATTTTCTGGATCTAAATACCTAAGTGAAGAATCTTCAAGTTCCCATTTAATCTTGCTCATACCTAATCTATCAGCTATTGGAGCATATATTTCCAATGTTTCTAGAGCTTTTTCTTTTTTCTTCGCATCAGTCATATATTCAAGAGTTCTCATATTGTGCAATCTATCTGCTAGTTTTACAATTATAACCCTTATATCTTTAGCCATAGCAAGAACCATTTTTCTTATATTTTCTGCTTGTTTTTCTTGCTTTGTTTTATAGTTTAGTTTTTTAAGCTTAGTAACCCCGTCAACTAAATTGGCTATTTCTTCCCTGAACATATTCTTTATATCATCATATGTTACATCTGTATCTTCTATAGTATCGTGTAATAGTCCTGCTATAATTGTTGGAGTATCCATGTGCATATCTGCTAATATCATTGCCACATTTAAAGGATGTATTATATAATCTTCTCCAGAATTTCTTTTTTGTCCTTTATGATGGTCATATGCAAGTTTATAAGCTCTTCTTAGCATTTCTTCATCTAATTCAGGATTATATTTTTTTATTTTTTCTATTAATTCTTCAATCATTTTTAGCACCACTTACCCTATAATTAGTAATATTAAGCTGTATATTTGTACGACCATTAAAGCTATTAAACTTCGGTTCATACACAAAATCTAAGCTAAAATTTGAGCTATTATTAATAAATAAGCTATTTGCCCTATCATTTCCAACAGCAGCAGAAATATTAGCTCTAAAACTATCTATATTTTCAAATAAAATCGCATCAGCCTGGTCTTTACCATCACTTAATACCATTTTAATAACATTATTATTTTTACCAAAAACTTTAAAATCAACAATCTTCAAATTTTTGCTTACAAATAAAGGTCTTGGATTTTCCTTGCCAAATGGAGCAAGTTTTTCTAAATCGTGTAAAAGATAATTATCTATATTGGCTAAATTTGTATTCACATCAATATAAACTTTTCTTACCAAATCAGATTTTTTTAAATCAGAATTATTATTTACTTTTATAACAAAATCTTCAAATACATCATTTTTCATACTCATTCCACAGGCCATAGCATGTCCGCCAAAGCTTTCTAGCATATTTTTTTGCTCTGAAATTTTCTCAAACATATTGTATTCATCAATACTTCTTCCAGATCCCTTGAGCATATCACCAATTTTTGTAAAGACTATGCTAGGATGATTGTATTTTTCTTTGATTCTTCCAGCAATTATACCGACCACAGACTCATCTAAGTTTTCATCTCTTACTATAATAACTGGGAATTTTTTATCTATTTTATATTTATCTATTATTGCATCAATTGATTTAAATCCATCATCTGTATATTTTTGTCTCTTTTGATTCAAATCTCTTAAGTAGGAAGCTATCCCCAAGGCCTTTGAATAATCTTTTTCTAACAATAACTCCAATGCAATTTTTGCATCCTCAATTCTTCCACTAGAATTTATCGTCGGCCCAATTATAAAACCAATATGATATACATCAATTTTTTTATCCTTTAGGCTAGACTGTTCAATCAAGGCTCTTAAACCCAAATTAGCGGTCTGATTAAGCTTTTCTAATCCATAATAGACAAGTATTCTATTTTCATCTATAAGTGGCATAATATCACAAATAGTAGCTATAGCAGCGTATTGTAGATACTTATCAAAAAATTCATTCTCATCTTTGCCAGAGATTTTAAAAAGATATTCTATTAGTTTAAAAGCAACAAAAGCTCCACATATATCTCTAAAAGGATATTTCGAAGAAGCTATTTTGGGATTAATAATTGCAAGTGCATCAGGCAATATCTCTTTTCCATCCAATATAGGCGATTCGTGATGGTCTGTTACTATAACTCCAATTTTCTTTGAATTTGCATAATCAATTTGTTCTTTTGCAGCTATACCATTATCGCAAGTTATTATTAAATCAATTTCATCTAAAGAAGCCTTATCTATTAGTCTCTTATTAATTCCATATCCATCTTTATGTCTAGAAGGTATATCATAATCAACATTTGCTCCAAGTTCAGAAAGTCCTTCCACTAGAATATAAGAACTCATGACACCATCAACATCATAATCTCCTATAATTCTAATTTTTTTCTTATTTTTTATTGTATTAATTATAGTATTTGATGCTTTTATAAGATTTGGAAGTAATAAGGGACTATGTAAATTTTCTAGCTTTGGATCTAAAAATTTTACAACATCTTCTTCAATTTGAATTTTCCGATTTGATAATATTTTTAAAATTATTTCACTTGTATTTAATTTTTTCGGATCTACATAAATATCATTATTTGCTTTTAAAAACCATTTCTCCATCTGCATATCACACCTATTATATTAATAAAGTATATCATAAATCATATTATTAATAAATACTTCTAGATGCTTGCAAAAAAAGAAGAGCGTCGATTTTATCGACACTCTTACATCTCATTAGCTACTATAGAAATAGCACATTCAATTCTTTTCTTTTCCATTTTGCAACCTATTTCAAATGGTTCTTTTATATTTCCATTTGAATAAAATGCATTTGCATGGCAGCCCCCACTACAATAATATCTAGCCCAGCATGTTGGACAAGATTTTTTTGTATATATATTTGTGGATTTAAATTCATCTCTTAATTCTGTATTTTTAATTCCGTTGAAAATATCCCCTAGCTTAAATTCTTCTTCGCCAACAAATTGGTGACAAGGATAAACATCTCCTTCAGGAGTTATAGCTACATATTCTGAGCCTGCACCACACCCAACACTTCTTTTAACAGCACAAGGACCTTGATTTAAGTCAATCATAAAATGGAAAAATAAAAAGTCTTTATCTACTTTTCTAATTTTCATATAATCTTTACTTAATTTTTCATATTCTTGTAAAATCTTTTCAAGGTGTTCTTCTCTTATTGCATAGGGTTCTTTTTCATCTGTAACTACTGGTTCGATTGATGTCTTTTCAAAACCTTCTTCATAAAAAGTTTTTAAATCTTCTGAAAAATCTAAATTACTATTAGTAAATGTACCTCTGATATAGTAGTCTTTATCGCCCCTTTTTTCTACTAATTTTTTAAATTTTGGAACGATGATATCATATGAACCTTTGCCATTTACTGTTGGTCTCATGCAATCATTTATATCTTTTCTTCCATCGAGTGATAAAACAACATTATCCATGTTTTCGTTAATAAAATCTATCTTGTCATCACTTAATAAGACTCCGTTTGTTGTTATTGTAAATCTAAAGTGTTTATTGTGTTCTTTTTCTATTTTTCTTCCATATGCAACCAGCTTTTTAACAAGATCAAAGTTCATGAGAGGCTCTCCACCAAAGAAATCAAGTTCGATATTTCTTCTGTTTCCTGAGTTTTCTATTAGAAAATCTAAAGCTCTTTTGCCAACTTCTTCATTCATAAGTTCTCTTTGTCCTTTGAAATTTCCTTGAGAAGCAAAACAATAATTACAGCTTAAATTACAATCATGAGCAACGTGTAGACAGGCCGCTTTAATTATATTAGCTTCATTATAATGCTCTTTTAAAAAAGTTTGATCTTCTGAAAAAAGTAAACCTTCCTCTTTTAATATTTTAATCTCATCCAAAGCTTCAGCTATTAATTCTTCTTCATATTCTTTTTTATATTTTTCAATTATTTCAGATTTTGTCATATTTTCAAAATCATCCACTAAATCATAAATTATCTTATCTACCACATGGACAGATCCGCTTGCTATATCTAAAATAATATATTTATCATTTAAATAAAATTTATGAATACCCATTTTAATCCCATCTTTCTAAAATAAATAATTGGGTTGTATATACAACCCAATTATTTATTAGTATTTTCACACTTTTGATTTCCTACTGTACAGCTAGTTTTACAAGCTGATTGGCAAGATGTTTGGCATTCACCACATCCACCTTTAGCAAAAGTGTCTTTAATATTTTTTCTTGTTAGTGTTTTTATTAATTTCATATGTACCCCCAGAATTTTATTTTAGATCTTCTTTATCGTTAATGACACCATTAACTCCCCACTTCATTAGTTCGATTCTAGTATTATTTCCAGAACTTTCTATGGCTATATAGTCTTCTTTTATTAAAACTATTTTACCTTTTATTCCACCTATAGTGATGATTTCATCACCAACTTTAAGGTTACTTCTCATATCCTTAATTTCATTTTCTCTCTTTTTTTGAGGTCGAATAAATAGAAAATAGAAAGCTGCTATCATTAATATGAAAGGTGCTATACTTCCAATTAATTGGTTAGTATCCAAAAAATCCCTCCTATCTATCCATCTATAGATTAATTATAACCATATTTTTTATAAAAGTCATCTTTTAATGACTTGAAATTATCATTTTTTATAGATTCTCTAATTTTTTCCATAAGTTCTATCAAAAAGTATAAATTATGAATTGTTGCAAGTCTAAGTCCAAGTATTTCATCTACATTAAATAAGTGTCTGATGTAGGCTCTTGTGTAATTTTTACAAGTGTAACAATCACAATTATGATCTAATGGACTAAAATCTTCTTTATATCTTGCATTTTTTATAACAAGTCTGCCATCTGATGTAAATACTGTTCCATTTCTAGCTATTCTTGTTGGTAGAACACAGTCCATCATATCTATTCCTCTTTCAACAGATTCAAAAATATAATTAGGTGAACCAATTCCCATATTATATCTTGGTTTATCTTCAGGTAGAAACTGTATAGTATGATCAAGCATTTCATTCATAAGTTCCAAGGGTTCTCCAACACTTAATCCACCTATTGAATAACCCGGGAAATCTAAATCAACAAGATCTCTTGCAGATCTTTCTCTTAAATCTTTGTACATACCACCTTGGACTATTCCAAATAAAGCTTGTTTATCTGTATTTTTATGGTGGTCTTTGCATCTTTTTGCCCACCTTGTAGTTCTTTCCATGGAATTTTTAATATAATCATAATCAGCTGGATAAGGTGCACACTCATCAAAGCTCATCATTATATCTGAGCCAAGAGTGTTTTGTATATCAATTGATATTTCTGGCGATATAAATTGTTTAGATCCATCTATATGAGACCTAAACTCTACACCATCTTCATATATTTTTCTATTATTGGCTAAACTGAAAACTTGAAATCCTCCACTATCAGTAAGTATCGGTAGGTCCCAATTCATAAACTTATGAAGACCGCCTGCCTTTTTTATGATATCCATTCCAGGCCTTAAATAAAGATGATAAGTATTTCCAAGGATAATTTGGGATCCTATATCTTTTAATTCATCTGGTGTCATAGTTTTTACAGTGGCCCTTGTACCTACTGGCATAAATATTGGTGTTTCAATTTCTCCATGGTCTGTATAAATTTTTCCAAGTCTTGCATTACATTCATTGGATTTTTTTATTAATTCGTATTTAAACATAAATCACCTAATATATAAACATTGCATCCCCGAAACTAAAAAATCTATATTTTTCTTTTATAGCTTCATTATATGCATTTAAAATTTTTTCTTTGCTTGCAAAAGCACTTACTAACATAACAAGAGTGGATTCAGGTAAATGAAAATTTGTAATCAAAGCATCTACTGCTTTAAATTTATAACCTGGATATATAAATATATCTGTCCATCCTGATTTTTCACTTAGTCTTCCATCATCAGCTGCAATAGATTCTAAAGTTCTGACTGAAGTTGTTCCCACAGCTATTACCCTATTTCCATTTTCTCTCGCTTTATTAATTCTTTTTGCAGCATCCTCGTTTAAAATATAGTATTCAGAGTGCATCTGATGGTCTTCTATTCTATCAGCCTTAACCGGTCTAAATGTTCCAAGCCCGATATGAAGAGTTAAATAAACTATATCTATTCCCTTATTCTTTATTTCTTCTAGAAGTTTTTCAGTAAAATGAAGCCCTGCAGTTGGTGCAGCTGCTGATCCTTCGACTTTAGAATAAATAGTTTGATATCTACTTTTATCTTCTAGTTTTTCTTTTATATATGGAGGAAGTGGCATTTCTCCTAATTCATCTAAGATTTCATTAAATATTCCATTATAGAAAAATTTAATATACCTGCTTCCATCCTCACTTATATCTACAACTTCAGCTTTTAATTTATCAGAAAATATAATTTTACTTCCTATTTTAGTTTTTTTGCCAGGTTTTGTTAAACATTCCCAAATATCATCTTCTTTTTGTTTTAACAATAAGACTTCTATTTTCTCATCTTTATTTTCTCTATGTCCAAAAAGACGAGCTGGCATTACTTTAGTATTATTTAATACTAAAACATCGCCAGGATTTAAATAGTTAATAATATCATAAAAATGTTTATGCTCAATTTCTCCATTATCTTTATTTAACAACATCAGCCTAGAATCTGACCTGTTCTTTAATGGGTGTTGTGCTATTAATTCTTCTGGTAAATCGTAATAAAAATCTTCTGTCTTCATAAAACCCCTTCTAATTATCTAGATTCTAGCTTAGTGTTAGGAAAGTAAAAAGTAATTATATCTTCGCAACTTTTACCTTCTTTGGCCATATTCATAGCTCCATATTGACTCATTCCAACCCCATGTCCATAACCATTTCCTTTAAGTACAAATTTGTCATTTTCTTGACTAATTGTAAATAAAGTTGATTTACATTTTGTATTTCCAAAATAAGATCTTAGCGTATTTCCACTTATTTCTTTGCTTCCATTTGTCCCGATTAATTCAAGGTTTTTAATCCTACCAGAGCTATCATATTCCTTTATATTAAATCCAATAAAATCGCCAATTTTTATTCCTTTTGCTTTTAATATTGAATTAATATTTTCTTTTTTTAATTCTAAAGTCCATGGATGGTCTGAATATGGATCAGAAAAAGAAGTCATATATTCTAACTTGTTTCCACCCCAAACTTCCGAAGCATCAGCTGTTACCCCACCTGATGATGCTCCAAATATTGTATTGGCTATTTTGCCTTTATAAGTAATAACTTGCCCTTTAGTATCATCAACAGCCTTATTAGTAGATGGTTTTTCAGCTGTAACTCCACCATAAACTTGGCAAGATGTTGTATCATCAAGATTGTATCCCTTTTTTATGTTTTTATTAATATTTGATAGAGCAAAAGATCTTGAAACTATTGCTTGGGCTTTTAGTGCCTCCGTTTTTGCACTTGAGTAAATTTCTTTTGGTACTACTCCTTTTAAGTAGTCTTCAATGTTAACATAGTTTATTACGTTTATTGATTTTCCATTTTTAATAAAGCATATGTAACCTCTGTATTCATTTTTTAATTTAAGATTATTATCACTTGCTAACATAAGATATCCATCAGTTGAAAAATTGGATGAATATGTCTTATCTTTATTTATAAGTGAAGCTTTGCCATCCTTATATAGAAGTTCAACTTCCTTGCTTCCAAGCTCTATTATTTTATTAAAACCTCTATCAACAACAGAAATATTGGACTTTGATGTTATTTTTATTTTTTGTCCATCATTTAATGATGCTCCAACTTTTACTTTTAAAAAATCATCACTACTTGCAAAAATTTTACTAGGTATTAATAAAATACTTAAAACTAGTAAAAGAAATGTCTTTTTCATAAAGCATTCTCCTCATTTTTATATTCTATACCAAAGTGATCATAGGCTTTTTTGCTTGCAACTCTGCCTCTAGGTGTTCGATTTATAAAGCCTATTTGCATTAGATAAGGCTCATAAACATCTTCAATTGTTACCTTATCTTCTCCAACTGAAGCTGCTATAGCATCCACTCCAACCGGTCTTCCAGAAAAATTTTCAATCATGGTTAAGATAATTTTTCTATCAAGATTATCAAGACCATAATCATCTATGCCAAGCAATTTCAATCCTTTTGTTGCAACATCTTTATTGATTACTCCTTGGTCTTTAACCTCAGCATAGTCCCTTACTCTTTTTAAAATTCTATTAGCTATTCTAGGGGTTCCTCTAGATCTTTTTGCTATTTCTTCTGCACCATCTTCTTCTATTTCAATTCCCAAAATTGTAGAAGATCTTTTTATAATCTCCT
Organism: Peptoniphilus obesi ph1; assembly: GCF_000311865.1. Taxonomy (GTDB): domain Bacteria; phylum Bacillota; class Clostridia; order Tissierellales; family Peptoniphilaceae; genus Peptoniphilus_E; species Peptoniphilus_E obesi. Next base: position 187,425 of record NZ_HE978581.1, read on the forward strand.
TAAGGGATTCAACATCGTATAATTCAAGATTTAATAAAACACCAAATCTATCTCTTAAAGGAGATGTTAACTGTCCTGTCCTTGTAGTCGCTCCTATAAGAGTAAACTTTTGCAAATCCAATCTAATTGATCTTGCAGATGGCCCCTTACCTACAATTATATCGAGTGCATAGTCTTCCATTGCTGGGTAAAGAATTTCTTCAATAGATTTATTAATCCTATGGATTTCATCTATAAATAAAACATCGTTTTCATTTAAATTGGATAAAATACTAGCAAGATCTCCTGCTCTTTCTATTGCAGGACCACTAGTTACTTTTATATTTACCCCCATCTCATTGGCTATTATATGACTTAAAGTAGTCTTACCAAGTCCTGGAGGTCCACTCAAAAGAACATGATCAAGAGGTTCATTTCTTCTCTTTGCCGCCTCTAAAAATATCTTTAATTTTTCAACAGCTCCATGTTGCCCTATATATTGCTCTAGCCATCTAGGCCTTAGATTATTTTCTGTACCAGAATCCATCGCTGTAAAACTCGGCTCAACTATTCTATTTTCATCCAAAAGTATCTACCTTCCTAAATTTTTTAAAGCCTGTTTTATGATATCTGATATATCAAGACTCATATCTACTTTCTCTAGAGCCTTGCTAGCTTCATATTTATTGTACCCTAAATTAGTAAGTGCTTCAATAGCTGGCTCCTTGTCTAGATCTTCCTCATATTCTTCAAAATCATCTTCAGTTTTTGCAAGTAGAAAATCAAAACCATCTAATTTATCTTTTAATTCTAATATAATTCTTTGAGCAGTTTTTTTGCCAATTCCAGGAGCTTTTGTCAGCTGCTCAATATTAGATGTTTTTATATATTTTACTATATTTGCTATTTCCATATTCGATAATATGCCCATTGCAACCTTTGGTCCAATTGTTGAAACAGTGGTTAAAAGATCAAAAAGCATTCTAGAATCTCTATCTAAAAATCCATATAAAGTCAGTGAATCCTCTCTTACAATAAGCCTTGTAAAAATTTTCATATATTCATCTGAACTAATACTTCTAATTTCATATTCTGACATTGTTATACTGTATCCTATTCCATTACAAAGCAAAACAATGTCCTTATTGCTTTTATAGGCAAGCCTGCCTTCAATAAAATCTATCATTATTTCATCCTATACAAATCTTTATTCTTTAAACAAAATGCGTGAATTAAAGCAACAGCCAAGGCATCAGCAGCATCGTCTGGCTTTGGTATTTTTTCTAAATTTAAAATAAATTTAACCATCTGCTGTACCTGGTTTTTATCAGCTCTTCCGTATCCAACAACAGCTTGTTTTATCTGCAAGGGTGTATATTCATAAAGTTCTTCATTATACATTTTAGATGTTAAGATTAAAACTCCTCTTGCGTGAGCTACATTAATAGCTGTTTTTACATTCTTATTAAAAAATAATTCTTCAAATGCAATATCATCTGGTCTATATTTTCTAATAATCATATCTAAGTCTCTATGAATCTTTAAAAGTCGATTAGCAAAGTCCATTTTAGCTGGTGTTGAAATAATTCCATATTCTAAGGTCTTAAACTTATTTCCTATTACTTCAATTACTCCGTATCCAATTGTTGCAAGTCCTGGGTCAATTCCTAAAATTATCATAATAATAAAAAACTAAGACCTAGATCTTAGTTTTATTTATACCTCTTCATTACATTATCATTTAAGCCATTCCAAAAAGCATTTTCAAAAACTCTCATCCCATCTCTATAAAGAAATTTTACAATTTTTTTATTTAATCCTGCTAGATCTTTTCTAGAAAGATGTGAGTTCATTTCCATAAACTTTTTATCACTATTCTCATCTTTTATATCAAAATTTAAAATTAATTGTTTATCAAGATAATCATTTAATTTAAATATTTTTCTTTTTAAAAATTTAATATTAAATTTAAAAACTGAATCGTATATAAAAGATCTTACATTATTATCTCTTCTGAGATTATTAATAATATTTTGCTTTAACTTTAATACTTCATTATTTTTTATATCATAGTTAAAAAGCTCTTGTCTTACGTATAATTCTTCTATTCCTATGTATTTAAAAGAAACTTTCTCAAGTATATTGGCTGCTTTTATTGATTTAGCACCAGCCCTATAACCTTCCAAATAAAGATATAATTCAAATCTATTAATATCTGGATATATTAAATTTGATAAATTATAAGAAATTAATTCTTTACCTTCTTTTTTCTCTAAAAATTTAATAATGTCTTTTTTCAAATGTTTTAAAGACAGATAGGCAGGATTGATATTATCTATTTTCCCTTCAAATTCATATATGTTAAGTAATATATTTAATGATTCTGTATCATTATCATATAGGAATTTCTCTATCAAAAATTTTTTTATATCAGAAAAAGAAAATCTGTCACTATTCTTATTATCTTTATTATTTCTTGATATAGCTTCCATAAAATCCTCCATTAGAATAAATATATTATACTATATATATTTCCAAAAGTGTAAGAATTAAAATTTTTGTAACCTAATTATAATATTTATTTTACAATAAAGTTATATTATCTTTCTTTGCTTTTTTAATTGTTGAGTCATCCCACACAGAAGCTTGTACCTCACCTATATGGCTCTTTTCTAGGAAGAACATACATAGTCTTGATTGTCCTATTCCTCCTCCAATTGTGTATGGAAGCTTGTTTGAAACAATATTTTTATGATAATCCATTTCTAATCTTTCTTCTTTATCTGAAAGTTTTAATTGCTCTTTTAGAGAATCTGAATCAACCCTTATTCCCATACTAGATAGTTCTAAGGCATCTCCTAATACATCATCCCAGAATAAAATATCTCCATTTAAATCCCAATCATCATAGTCTGGAGATCTTAAATCGTGTGGCTCACCATTTGATAAATCTCTACCAATTCCTATTATGAATACAGCTCTTTTTTCTCTTGTTATTAGTCTTTCTCTTTCCTTCGGGCTAGCATCAGGATATAGTTTTAGAAGATCTTCTGCTGTTATAAAATATATTTGGTCAGGAAGTTTTTTACTTAATACATATGGATAAACTTGATTTATATACTCTTCAGATCTTTTAAAAACTTCATAAATTTCACTTACAATTACTTTTAAAAAATCAATATTTCTATCCTCTTTTGATATGATTTTTTCCCAATCCCATTGGTCTACATAAACCGAATGAGTAGCATCTAGTGTTTCATCTGGTCTTAAGGCGTTCATATCAGCATATAGGCCTTCATAGCATTTAAAATTATATTCATGTAAAGCATTTCTTTTCCATTTTGCTAATGACTGAACAATTTCAACATTTATTTTATAATTTCTAATATCAAAATTAACAGCCTTTTCAACACCGCTTAGGTTATCATTTAGCCCTGTTTCTGGTCTTACCATGATTGGAGCAGATATTCTAGCTAGGTTTAAGGTATTAGCTAAGTCTCTTTGAAAATAGTCTTTCAAAGATTTTATTGCTATTTGTGTTTCTTTCAAATCCAAAGATTTAACTTCTGAATTGTTTCTCATTATTCCTCCTATAAATAAAAAATCTATCATCTATATTATGATGATAGATTTCTCTTTTAAAATTAAAATCTTAAATAAATTGATATTCCATATCTTCACTATAATTAAGAATTGTAGCGAATACAAACGCTGATATGTTTAGGCATAAGCTAAATGCAAAATCCATATCATTAGAGAAACTATTTTCGCTTGATAGATATTCTTTAACGTAATCCTTAATGTATTCTTCAATTTTTGTATTAAGTTTTGTTAAATCTGAACCATACAAGTCAATATTTGCTAATTCTAGTTTCTTAAACTCAAATTTATGTTTTTTTGCATATATATTCATTTCAGATTCATATTTCATATGTTCTCTCATAGATTTTGTATAAGTTATCCTGTTTGCGTGAGGATAGCAATTATAATCTGAAAGGTAATGAAAAATTACACCTAATTGTCTGCTAAAAAATTTCATGAAAAAGGAATCAACTTCTTCACCAAATTTATGATATCTACTAAGATAAATCAGGTTTGAAATTTCCTTAGATATCCAAGAAACACTTTCATCAAGGTAGTGTCTTTTCAATCTATAGTATGGAAGAACATCTGGTGCAACACTCCCCCATTTTAGCTTATCTAAATTCAATTCTATATTATAATCTTCTAAGATATGTTTATAAGTTTCTTCTGCTATTATTCTATGTGTTTCTGCTAGTATTTTAAACACCTTCTTTATAAATACATTTTATTAAATATAGATTTTTTTGTCAAATATATATCTTATTTTTGATATAAATTATTATTTATACTTGTCCAAATTTCTGGTGTTTCAAATCCTTTTCTCCAGCTTGCAATTCCAGCTAGATTATATTTGTTAACAAGTTTTGTTTTGTATTCTATACTTTTTGAATTTTCAATCCATAACTTATAGTCTTTACCATCATTAGAATATTCTGCAATACTTTGCTTTATCTCTTCATCCCATTTTGGATTTAGCGAGTATTTGGCTATTAAATTGTTTACTTGTTCCATTGACAAAGATTGGGACTTTAAATCACCTGATGATTCAGCCCAGAGTCTAGAATAAAATGGTATGCATAATATAAACTTTTCTTTTGGTATGGATGAAAATAAATTATTTATATTTCCCTCTACCCAACTATATTCTGCTACAGATCCAGCTTTGTCTGATGATGCCCAGTGTTGGTCATATGCCATTACCATAATATAATCTGCTACTTTTGAAAGTTCATATCTATCATAGGGTTCTTTCTTTACATTTGAAGATATTTGAGGTGTAACTGCTACACTTACTACTATACCGTCTTGTTTTAAAACTCCATTTATTTCTCTAACAAATTGGGTTATATTGTCCCTATCATCTATTTTTGTATGTTCAAAATCTATATTTATTCCTTTCAAACCATATTGTTTAATTAAAGCTCTGCATGAATTAATAACTTTTTCTCTTTTAGCTGAACTTTTTAAAACTTCATGGGTAATATCAGGATCAAATGAATTATCTAAATATGCCCAGACATCAATTCCAAGCTCATTATATTTATTTACATAATTCATATTTCCTCTATCGATTACATCTGCATTTACATTTCCTATTGAGAACCAAGTTGGACATATTACATCAAGACCAGGAACATTTACAATTTGTTCTACAGATTCATCACTTTGTCTAGCATATTTATAGTCCCAAGTTAAATTAAGAGGCTTTGAAGTAGCCTCTTTTTTGTCAACATCTTGAGTTTTTTCAATCTTAAATTTATCTTCTGGATAGTCTACATCCAAAAGGTCTTTTCTTATATATCCCATATATCCATCAATTTGACGAACCCTATAGAAGTCTCCCTTTTCTCCATAAACATAAACTTCATCTTTGTCATTTAATATAGCAACCAGTGGTGAAGATGTATTTGCTTTTTCTCTCATATTAAGTCCATCACCAGTTGAAATGCCCTTCGAATATATAAAATCTTTTCTATCTAGAACCAATAAATTTTTATCTTTTATGTATCTTAATTCTACAGGATAATCATAAATAAAAGCTTCTATTGGTAGATATATCTTATCTCCTTTTTCATAAGCAACTTGTCTTAATTCAATAGTTTGCCCATTCAAATCCATTTGTTTAGAATCTAAAGGAATTCTTTTTGTTCCTTTATCGTTTACTAATACAATAGTTTTTTCTGCTTTATCATAATGAGCATCTTCATCTAAGTATTCTTTAATATAATCTAATGATAGATAAAACATTCCATCATTTCTGGTAAAATCTTCCTTGTCTATATCTTTATCTTCTGAAATAAAAGAAAAATCATTATATTTTTCAGAAGTCTTACTAGATCCTCTTTTGTTCATTAGGAAAAATCCAAATCCTCCTATAAAAACAAGTACAACTAGTAAGCCGATAAATATTTTTTTCATATAATCAACTCCATATTATAAAATATGATACTCTCATTATAATATTAAATATCAAAATTGAAAAGCTTTATTAGTAAAACTATTAAAACAAATAAAAAAATGGCATAGCCATAACTACACCATTTAAAAGCAAAGTAATTAATAATTAGTTCTTTCTTTAACCTTAGCTGATTTACCTTGTCTTTGTCTAATATAATAAAGTTTAGATCTTCTAACTTTACCTTTTCTTGTAACTTTTAATTCTGCTATTCTTGGAGAGTTTAGTAAGAATGTTCTTTCAACTCCAACACCGTAAGAAAGTCTTCTTACTGTGAAAGTTTTTCTTGAGCTTTCTCCTTGAATTTTAATTACAGTTCCTTCAAATAATTGAACTCTTTCTCTAGATCCTTCAATTATTCTATAATATACTTGTACTGTATCACCCACTGAAATTTCAGGTAAATCTTTATTAATTTGTTCTTCTTCTATTGCTCTTATTATGTCCATCGTTTTACCTCCCCTCTTCTATTTTGGATAGTAATTCTTTTTCATAGTCACTTAATTTTTCCCTGTCTATTAAATCTGGTCTTTTCAAATAAGTTAATTTTAAAGACATGAATTTTCTGTATTCTCTAATTTTTTCATGGTCGCCACTAAGTAATATATCAGGAACGCTAAGATCATTAAAAGTCCTAGGTCTTGTATATTGTGGATATTCAAGAAATCCATTATAAAAAGACTCCTCCATATAAGACTCTTCACTAGATAAAACACCAGGAATTAGTCTAGAAACTCCATCTACTATCAACATAGATGCAATCTCTGCTCCAGTTAAAACAAAATCTCCAATGGAAATTTCTTCATCTACATAATTTTCAACTATTCTATAATCTATTCCTTCATAGTGACCATTTAATAAGACCAGATGATCTTCTTTAGATAGTTCTACTAATTTAGCTTGATTAAGTCTTTTCCCATGTGGAGAAAGATATATAACTCTAGATTTATCAGTTCTTACAGACTCAATACTCCTATAAATAGGTTCAACCTGCATAAGCATGCCAGGTCCACCACCGTAAGGATAATCATCAACTTTCTTATGTTTGTCATTAGAAAAATCTCTGATATTTACTGTTTCTACTTCTATTAAATTATTCTTTATTGCTCTTGCTATAATGCTATAATCTTTCAAGCCATCAAAAAATTCTGGAAAAATTGTGAGTATACTAAATTTCAATTTATCAGTCCCTCTATAGGATCAATAGTAAGTATCTTCTTTTCAAAATCTATATCTTTTATAAATTCTGAAACTGCAGGGATATAAGATAAATTTTTATTTAAACCTTCTAAAACATACAAGTCATTAGCAGGATTTTCAATAACATCAATAATTTTTCCAAGCTTTTTGCCACTTAAATCTACAACTTCTAAACCGATAATATCATCAACGAAGTACTCGCCCTCTTCTAATTCAAGCTTGTCCTCATCATCTACATAAATATGTTGGTCTTTAAATTTTAAAACCTTATTTATGTCCTCATATCCTTCAAAAGTTATATAGACTAAATCATTATAGTCATGGACTTTTTTTATCTTTAACTTATCTAAAGATTCACCAAGGTAAACATATTCTAGATCATAAAATCTATCTATGCTTTTTGTAATAGGATAAATTTTTAATTCACCTTTTATACCCTTGGTATTTATTATCTTGCCAATTATTGTAAATTCATCAAGCTTCTTCAATTTCTAAATTTACCTTTATATCTTCCTTTAAAGAAATTGCCTTTAAAATTGACCTGATAGATTTAGCAATTCTGCCTTGCTTACCTATGATCTTTCCCATATCATTTTGGTCAACTCTAAGAATTATCCTTAAAAAATTATCTTCTCTAACAGAGGTGATTTCTACCTTTTGAGGTTCATCAACTAAATTTTTGGCTATATATTCAACTAATTCAACCATAATTATCCTCCATAGAAATCAGTTAACTTCTTTTTCTTCTTTAACTTCTTCTTTAGCTTCATAGACACTATTTTCTTTGAAAAGTCTATCAACTGTGTCTGTTGGTTTTGCACCATTCTTAATCCATGAATTTACTTTTTCAGCATCAACAACAACTTTTTTAGGTTCAGTTAATGGATCATAATAACCTATTTCTTCAATAAACCTACCATTTCTTGGACTACGAGAATCAGCAACAACTATTCTATAAAAAGGGCTTTTTTTAGCTCCCATTCTTCTTAATCTAATTTTTACTGCCAATTAAATTCACCTCCACATATAAAATAAATTTATATAAAATAAATTTTAACTAATTAAAAGGGAAAAGGCATCTTAAATCTTGAGCCTCTCTTCATTTTATTTCCCATCTTACCAAATTGCTTCATCATTTTTCTTAAATCTTTAAACTGTTTTAGCAATTTATTTACATCTGCCGGTGAGCAACCACTTCCCTCGGCTATCCTTTTTCTTCTAGATACATCTATTATATCTGGCTTAACTCTTTCTTCCTTTGTCATGGATTTAATAATAGCTTCAACTTTAACGAATTCTTTTTCATCAATCTTTACATTTTTTAAAGCTTTATTATTCATTCCAGGAATCATTGCAAGAATATCTTCTAAAGGACCCATATTTTTCATTTGTTCCATCTGATCTAAAAAGTCATCAAATGTAAATGATTGAGTTCTAAGTTTTTGTTCTAATTCTGATGCTTTCTTCTCATCAAAATTTGCTTGAGCTTTTTCAATTAAACTTAATACATCGCCCATGCCTAAAATTCTATTAGACATTCTATCCGGATGGAAAGTTTCTAATTGATCTAGCTTTTCTCCAGTAGCTATAAACTTAATTGGAACATCTGTTACTGCTCTAATTGATAAAGCAGCACCACCTCTTGCATCACCATCAAGTTTTGTTAGTATAACACCTGTTAATTTTAATCTAGAATCAAAAGCTTCTGCGACATTAACTGCGTCTTGTCCTGTCATAGCATCTAATACTAATAGTATTTCACTTGGTTCAGTTTCATTTACAATTTCTTGCAGTTCATTCATTAGATCTTCATCTATATGAAGCCTACCAGCTGTATCTAGTATTACAACATCATTGCCATTTTTTTTAGCATGTTCCACAGCTGCTTTTGCTATATCTACAGGACTTATCTTATCTCCCATAGAAAAAACTGGCACTCCAACCTGTTCTCCAACAACTTGTAATTGTTTTATTGCAGCAGGTCTGTAAACGTCACAAGCTACTAATAATGGTCTTTTAGATTGTTTTTTCATAAGATTTGCAAGTTTTGCTGATGTGGTTGTTTTACCAGCACCCTGCAACCCACTCATTAGAATAACAGTTGGTTTCTTAGAAAAGTCAATCTTAGCCTCAGTTTCTCCCATTAATTTTTTAAGTTCATCATTAACAATCTTTATTACTTGTTGTCCGGGAGTTAAGGACTCCATAACTTCTTGACCAAGCGATCTTTCTTTAACTTTTTTTACAAAGTTTTTGACAACTTTAAAGTTAACATCGGCTTCTAGAAGTGCAAGTCTAACCTCTCTCATTGCAGCATCAATATCTTTTTCAGATAATTTACCTTTACCTGTTAATTTTGATAGAGTATTTTGCAATTTGTCTGAAAGGGATTCAAATACCATACTACACCTCCTTAAGCGTCAAATATTATAGAAGAAATTTCATCTATAATTTCTTTGCTTTTGTCATTTCCTTCTTTTCTTAATTCTGTAAAAAGTTTTTTTAACTTTTCGTCTTTTTCTTTTTTTTCCATAAAGTTTTTTACAAGTTTTAAATTCTTCTCAAAAAACCTAAGCCTTAATTCAGCTCTTTTTATGTTATTTGAAACAGCCTGCTTGCTTATATCTAATTGATCAGCAATTTCTGTTAATGAATAATCATAATCATAGTACATACTCAATACTTTTTGCTGCTTCACAGACAATAAATTCTTATAAAAGTCCATTAACATATTTATTTCAAAAACATCACTAATCACTATATCACCAAGACTCTTTCTGTCAATCTTTTTCATTGACCTTATATATTGTAACTTTATTATTTAAGCTTGTCAATGATTTTAAAAAAATAAATGTAGCAAATTGCTACATTTATCAAAATTCTTTTTCTATGTTTAAAACTGGATCAATTATCTTGTATTTTTTATTATTCTTAATATAAATTCTAGGTAATCTGTAAGAAAGATGACATATATAGGATGTAACAATTTCATCTGCAATTTCTGCGATTTCTGCTATATCTATATATTCCTCACCTTGTTTACCAAAGATTACAACTTCATCATCTATTTTACAATCAACACCCGTCACATCTATCATCATTTGATCCATACATATGTTTCCAATTTGTTTACATCTTTTCCCATTTACTAAAATATCTAGCTTACCACTTAGTTGTCTTAAAATTCCATCTGCATACCCAATCGGAAGTGTGGCGATTTTCATTTTCTCTTTTGCTGTAAATATAAGACCATAACTTATCTTATCACCTGGATTTATTGTTTTTATATGTGAAATCTTAGCCTTTAGCTCCGCTACAAAATCAAGTTTAAAATCTTCAAATTCACTTGGATACCCTTCATCTGATCCATATTGGATTATTCCAGGTCTTACTGCATCTAAATTGTACTCTTTGTAGTGAAGTATGGCCTGAGAATTACTAATATGTTTTATTTTAATATTGATATTTTTTTCTTCTAAGGCTTTAATAACTTTCATAAAATTATTAAATTGCATTTTAGTGTATTCAGGATCTGTATCGGCTACTGCAAAGTGAGAAAAAATTCCTTCAATATTCACATTTTCTAAATTATTTATCTTTTCTATTTCTAAAACAGAATCCTCATTGCAGAAAAATCCAATCCTACCCATGCCAGTATCAAGAGCTATATGAATATTTGCTTTTTTCTTTAAACTCTTTGCAAGATTATTTAAATATCTAGCTTCTTCGAGATTAAATATAGTGAGTCTTATACCTTTTTCGATTGCTTCTTTATAATTTTCAAGTTCGCAATGACCGAGAATTAATATTTTAATATTTGGAAAATCTTTTCTTAAAGCTAATGCTTCTGTCATTGTAGCTACTGCAAAAAAGTCTATTCCTTGGTCAAGCAAAGTTCTTACAACTTCACTAGCTCCCAAAGAATATGCATTATATTTAACTACTGATATTATAAAAGATTTATCAGAGATGTTAGCTTTAATTTTATTTATATTTGATACAAGTTTATCTAAATTTACCTCTATCCAAGCAGCTCTTGTTGTTTGCATCACTTACATTTCCTCCCACTAATCAAAAATCGCATTTATAAAATTATTCATGTTGAAGTCTTGTAGGTCTTCAATTTGTTCCCCTACTCCTACTAGTTTTATAGGTAGTTTAAGTTCACTTTGAAGTGCTATTACAACTCCACCTTTTGCAGTTCCATCAAGTTTTGTTAGGGCAATTCCTGTTGGATCACAAGTTTCTTTAAATGTTTTAGCTTGGCTAATAGCATTTTGTCCTGTTGTTGCATCTAGAACTAATATTGTTTCTCTTGCAGCTTCTGGATATTCTCTGCTAATTACTTTATTTATTTTTTCAAGTTCTTTCATAAGGTTAGCCTTATTATGAAGTCTACCTGCTGTATCGCAAATTAAAACATCTGTATTTCTAGATTTTGCTGCTGCTATTGCATCAAATATAACTGCTGCAGGGTCTGCTCCTTCAGAGTGAGCTATTACATCTACTCCTGATCTTGTGCCCCAAGTTTTTAATTGGTCTATTGCCGCTGCTCTAAATGTATCTGCTGCAGCTATTAAGACTTTTTTGCCATTTGCTTTTAATCTTGATGAAAGTTTACCAATTGTTGTTGTTTTTCCAACTCCATTAACTCCGATTACTAATATTATAAGAGGAGATTCTTGTGAAAGACTTGTATCAAGATCTGGATCCATTAGTTTTTTTACTTCTTCTTTTAAAAGTGGTAAAACTTGGTTTGGATCGTTGATTTTATTTTGAATTATAGTTTCTCTTAGATTATCTATGAGTTTCATTGTTGTATCCATTCCAACATCAGCAGAAATCAAAGTATCTTCAAGATCTTCTAATAATTCATCATCAATTTTTACATATTGACCAAGAATTGTATTGATCTTTACTCCCATTTCATTTCTAGTCTTTGTAAGTCCACTTTTTAATCTTTTAAAAAATGAAACCGGTTTTTCTTCTTGATTATCTTCGTCTACTTTTATTTCTTCTACTTGCTCAATCTTTTCTTCTTTTATTTCAATTTCATCTTTTGTTTCTTCGATTTGTTTTTCTTCTATTTTTTCAATATTTTCTACTGATTCTACTTCTTCTGTTTCCTTATCACTTTCTTCTGATAAATCTTCTTCTTTATCTTCTGCCTTTATTTCTTGAAAAGCTTCATCTTTAGCTTCATCAGATTTTTCTTCTATTTGGTCTGTTTGATTGATTTCTTTATCAGTTTCTTCTTCGATTTTTTCTTGCTTTTCTTTTGTATCTATTTCTTCTTTAGAGACTTCTAAATCTTCTTTGGTTAAATTTTCTTCTTTGTCCTCTGCCTCTGATAATTTTTCCTGGTCTTTTTCCTTATTTTCTTCTAAAATTTCTTCATCTTCATTTTTAAATACATTTTTAATCCACTTAAACATATCTTCTCTCCTATTTTTTTAATTTAACAGATATAAGTTTACTAACTCCCTTTTCTTCCATGGTTACGCCATACAGAGCATTTGCTATTTCCATGGATAATTTTCTATGAGTTATTATAATAAATTGTATATCTTCTATGCTCTTTATATAATCTGCATATCTTAAAATATTGCTATCATCTAGTGCAGCATCTATTTCATCTAGTATGCAAAAAGGTGCCGGTCTTACTTTTAAAAAAGCAAATAAAAGTGCAACTGCTGTTAACGACCTTTCTCCCCCAGATAAAAGAGATAATGATTGGAGTTTTTTCCCTGGTGGTTGAACATTTATTTCTATACCACTTTCAAGTAAATCATCACCAACAATGCTTAATTTTGCCTGGCCGCCATTAAATAATTCTACAAAAATCTCATTAAAATATTTAGCTACTTTATTAAAGGTATCTTTAAAAGACTTTTGCATTTCATCTTCTAGTTCTAATATAACATTTATTATTTCTTTTCTAGATAATAATAAGTCATCTTTTTGTTTTAAATTAAAATCATATTCTTCTTTTAATTCTCTATATTCGTCTATTGCTAAAATGTTTACTTGGCCAAGCTCTTTAATTTTTTCATTTAAAGAATTAATATTTTCTCTTATATTTTTTAAGGATTCTATATCTACATCATTATCATCTAGATTTATGTCATATTTGTTTTTTATGAATTCTAAATTTAAGTTGATATTTTCTTCAAATTTATCAAATTTAGACTGTATTTTTATGAGATCTTTTTCAGATTTTATCAAGATATCTCTCTTATCTTCTATTTCTTGACTAACTTTTGTTAATTTATCTTTGATCTCAGAAAGCTTTGTCTTGGACTCTTTTAACTCTTTATCGCTAAGTTTCATATCTGACTCTAATTTAAGAATGCTTTCCTTGATATTTTCTAGCTTAGCTTGATTTTCTGTTATAGCAATTTCATTAGTTTTTATTTTTTCATCTTGAGCCAAGATATCACTTTTATTATTTCTAATAAGGTCTTCTTTGTTTGATATCTCTCTTTCCAAAGACTTAACTTCTGAAGATATTTCAACTAGTTTCATATCTAAAGATACTTTTTTATCTTTTTTAGCTTCTATATCTTTTTTTAGCTCTGTCATCATGTCTTGATTTGTTTGACCCTGATCAGCGGATATTAATTTATCAATTTCTTCTAGTTTAAACCTATAGTCTTCATTTTCTTTTTTATTGTTTTCTATTTCAAAAACTAATCTTTCTTTTTGATCTTGATAGTCTTCTATATATTTGTCATTAGAAGTTTTTGTATCTTTTAAATTAATAAGTATTGACTCTGCTTTTTGAATCCTAGATAGGATATCTTTTTGACTTTCATACTCAGAATCTAGTGAAGTTTTTAATTTTTCACTTTCACTTTCTAATAAATTTATATTATTTTTAATTTTTCCTTGATTTAAATCTAGATCTTTTATATCTAATTTTAATTGATCAATTTCAACTTTTCTCGATAGCAAGTTATTGCTATTTCTTGATGTTTCACCCGCTGTAATTGATCCACCAATATTAAAGCTATCTCCATCCAAGCTAACAACTCTATAAGACTTATTTAAAGCAGAAGAAATTGCTTTTGCTGAGTTGAAATCTTGGCAGATTATAATCCTAGCTAATAAAAAATCAATTACTCTTTCTATTTCCTTATCATATTTTACAAATTGATTTGCAAAACCAAGTAGTCCCTTAATGTTATATGTAGATAAATCGATATTTGATTTTCTAAATCTAAGCGAATCTATGGGCAAAAATGTAACCCTACCAAATCTTTTTTTATTTAAGTAGCTTACCATCTGAGCCGCATCGTTTTCATTTTTTATAATTATATTTTGTTGAGCATAGCCAAGAGCTATTGAAATTGCCTTTTCATATTTTTTTTCAAGCTTTATATTATCAGCAACTGGTCCTAGTAGACTTCCTTTGAAAAGTCCCTCGTTTTTTGTTGCATTCATAAATAATTTTACACTCTTGCTATAACCTTCATAGTTTTCACTTATGTTTTTTAGGGCATTTAGTCTTGCGGCTTTATTAGAAATTTCATTTCTAATGCTTTCATATTTATTGACTTCTTGTGATAAAGAAGTCTTATTTTCCTCAAGCGATTTATTTATTGTTTTTATATTCTCTTCTATAGATATTTTTTCTTTATTTAAATCTTCTATTTTTCTAGCTTGATTATCCTTACTCTCTAATATTTCATCATTGTTTTTTAATAAAATATTTAAGTTTTTATCAATTGTTTCAAGTCTTGCTTTTCTGTCTTGAATAAGCGATTCCGATAAGCTAAGTCTTGATTCAAAAAATGATTTTTGCCTGTGGTTTTCTAATCTTTTTTCACTTTCTTTTTGTCTTAACTCTTCTTGAATTTTTTCTTCTTCAAGTTTTTCATCTAGCAAGTCTTTTACTTCTTCTACTTCTTTTAATAAATCATTTTTTCTTTGATTTTTTTCAGCTACAGAAAACTTTAGTTCTTCGATTTCTTTTTCTAGGATTTGATTAGAATTAGCAAGCTTTTCTACGCTTAAATTAGATGATCTATTTATTTCTTCAATATCTTTAGACCTATTTGAAATGAAATCCAATTGATTTTTATTTTTTTCAATTTCATTATCTAATCTATAATATATATTTTGCTTTTCATCGATGAAGCTCTCTATTTTCTCTTCTTGGCTTTCTAGATTTATTTTATTTTCTCTAAGGACTTTTAAAGATTCATCAATCTTTTTTATTTCTTCTTCTATCTTTGAACTTTCTTCTTCAAGCTTCTTTAGTTTTTGTCTATTTGCCAATACTTTCTTTTTACTATCAGCCAATTCGTATAGTTTTAATTCCTGACTCAAAGTTTTAAATTCTTTTGCTTTTTCAGCTTCTACTCTAAGAACTTCTTCCCTGTCTTTCATTTGGCTGATAATATCATTTAATCTTATAATATTATCTTCTGTATTTTTTAATTTGTTTTCACTTTGCTGTTTTTTCATCTTATATTTAGAAATCCCAGCAGCTTCATCAAATACAAACCTTCTTTGCTCGGCTTTTGTGTTTAAAATAGATCCAATTTTTCCTTGCCCTATTAAAGAATATCCATCTTTTCCAATTCCCGTGTCCATAAATAATTCTTTAATGTCTTTTAGTCTGCATTTTGTATTGTTTATAAGAAACTCTGTCTCGCTAGACCTATACATTCTCCTAGTTACAGAAACCTCGTCATAGTCTAGGTTTAAAGTCCTATCTGAATTATCAAATAAAATGGTTACCTCAGCAAGAGATAGGGATTTTTTATTGGCAGATCCGGAAAATATAACATCTTCCATCTTATCTCCTCTTAAATTTTTTGCAGAAGATTCTCCCAAAACCCAAGTTATGGCATCTGCGATATTACTCTTGCCACTGCCATTAGGGCCTACAATACAAGTAATCTCATCGTTAAATTCAATTTTAGTTTTATTTGCAAAAGATTTAAATCCTTGTATGTATAAACTTTTTAATCGCATACTATCTCCGTCTTTATCAATTTTCTTATATCTATCTCTTCTATCTTATCTTTATATGATAAAATTAAATGATTTTCGTCCAAATCTTTATATGTTAATCTAAGATTTTTTAACTTTAAATTATTTATTAGTCTTTTTTTAATGGCAGACTTTTGTCCTGATATATTCGATATATTTTTATTAGATGCAAATATAGTAACTTCTTCTTTAGTAATATTTTTATCCTTTAAAAAATTATAAATTATATCATAAAAAATCTCGCCATCAACGAACTGTCTTATAGATGGATGAAAAGGACCAGCAACAACATCTTTTCCAAGCTGAATATTTTCTGTTGGCTGTAGACCAAGCCTTATAACTTCAATTCCATTAAGCTCATAAAATTTAACTAATTCTTTTGATATTTCTATAGTTTCATCAAAGCTTATCGGCTTATATTTACCAGCCTTATAATCTTTTTCCATACTAGTTTGTTTAATTACTAAACTTGGATATATTCTGACAAATTTGGGACCAATCTTTTTAAATTCACAAGCTGTATAATAGCAAGACTCTTTGCTATCTCCTGGAAGCCCCAACATTTGTTGTAGTCCTAAGTTAAATCCAAAATCTTTTATCATTTGTGAAGCTTGGTAAACACAGGAGGCATTGTGCCCTCTTTTTGATAATTCCAAAACCTTTTCGTCTAAACTTTGAACTCCAAGTTCTATAGTATCTACAAGATGGTCTTTTAAGTTTTCTAAAATCTTCTCATCTATGCAGTCTGGTCTAGTCGATAATCTTATAGATTTTACTTTACCAGCTTCTTTATATTCTTTTGCTACTTGCAAGAGAGAATTTTGAATATCGCGGTCTATGGCTGTAAAAGATCCACCATAAAAAGCTATTTCAGTATTTGTCTTATCCTTAAAATAAGATAAGTATTCTTCAATCCTATCTTTTACAAAGGATTTATCCACATCAGTGCTAGCTTGGGCTATTTTCTTTTGATTGCAAAAAACACAGTCATTTGGACAACCTAGGTGTGGTACAAAAATAGGTATAATATTTATTTTACTCAACAATCTCACCAAACTTTTTAAGTGCTAAATAAGCAGCATTTTGTTCTGCTTTCTTTTTGCTTTTGCCAATTCCCTTACTAAAAGTTTTTCCATTAACTCTCAAGTCAATAAAAAAACTCTTATCATTATCAGGTCCTATTTGATCTGTTAATACATAATCTATATTAAAGCTTCTTCTCTTTTGGCAATATTCTTGAAGGGCAGATTTATAATTAGAAATATTTCCCTCTTTTTCAACTTTATCAAGCATTGCAGAGAATAATTCTAAAACTATAGACCTAGTATTTTCATAATTAGAATCAAGGTATATAGCACCAATCAAAGCTTCTACGCAGTCAGATAAGATTGATGTCTTTTCTCTTCCACCACTTCTCTCTTCTCCCTGCCCAAGCCTTATATATTCTCCAAGTTGCAAATCTTTTCCAATATAAAATAAGCTATTTTCGCTTACAATTTTTGATCTATATTTTGATAGATAACCTTCCCTCAGATTTTTATATTTTTGAAAAAAATACTCAGCTATTATCATTCCTAAAACAGCATCGCCCAAAAATTCAAGTCTTTCGTTACTACTCAATTCATATTCTTGCTCATTTACAAAAGATGAGTGAGTAAGGGCTGTTTCAAATAAGGTTTGATTGTTAAACTTATAATTAATCTTTTCAAGAAGCCTATCTGTTTTTCTGGTCAAATGATCACCTATTCCAAATCTTCCAAATAATTAAATACATCAGCTATTGTTTCTAAGTCCTTTAAATCTTCATCATTAATTTCTATATCAAATTCATCCTCAATGCTCATGATTAACTCAACAATATCAATTGAATCAGCATTTAAATCATCAACAAATGATGTGTTTTCATCTATTTCATCTACTTCTTTATTAAATTGTTCAGCTATAATTTCTAGTAATTTTTCTTTCATTATTTTTCCTCCTTAAATTTATCACTAATAATTTCTATAGTTTTATGTTCTTTAGTAAAAATAGCAGACTTAACTGCGTTTTTAATAGCCTTAGCATCTGAACTACCATGTGCCTTGATTATAATATTTTTAAGTCCAAGTAGAGATACTCCTCCAACTTCTTTATAATCCAAACTTTTCATAGTATTTCCTAATAATTGTTTAAGTTGAACTTGGTCAATCCCAATTTCTAGACCAGTTTTTTGAATTGTCTTTAATAAAAACATTGCAATTCCTTCAGTGTTTTTTAAAATAACATTTCCATCAAAACCATCACAAACAACTAGGTCACAATTTCCAGATGTAATATCTCTTGCTTCTATATTTCCTACAAAATTTAAATCAGATTCTTTCAAAAGTTGGTAGGCCTTTTTAGTAACGGCATTTCCCTTACCCTCTTCGCTTCCAACATTAAGCAGACCAACTCTTGGATTTTCATTTCCCAAAGATTCAAGATAGCTTGAACCAAGCTTTGCAAATTGTAATAATAATTCTTCATCACAATCCATATTAGCCCCAGAATCGATCAATAAGACTTTTCCATCTTTAGCTGGTAAAAAGGTTGGTAAAACTGCTCTTTTAACATTTTCAATTCTTCCAACTATAAAAATTCCACCAGCAAGAAGTGCTCCAGTTGATCCACAAGATATAAAAGCATCATATTCATTTTCTTTTAATAAATTTAATCCCTTAACAATAGAAGAATCTTTTTTTCTTCTAATACTCTTTGCAGGATCATCAGTATTTTCAATCACTTCTTTTGCATCTATAATATCAAAATCTAGGTTAATATTATTATCTAAAGCAACTTTTTTTATATTTTCTTCATCACCAATCAAAGTTGCATCTATTTTAAACTCTTCTCTTGCATCAAGGGCTCCTTGAATAATTGCTAGAGGTGCATTATCTCCACCTGATGCATCAAATAATATTTTCATTTATTACCTCCATATTTAATAAAGTTCATAGAACTCCATCTTTTATATTTAATAACTAGACATAGATATTGTCAAGTATCTAGCCTAAAATATCTAGTCAAACACTAGTCTTAGATAGATTATATATTAATCACTTTATGATTTGCTATTTATTTTTTAATTAATAATTTTCTTCATAAAATATAAGTTTTGTATTATGATTTATTTATAAGCATTTCTTATTCTTGCGTATAATATAGAAATTTAATTAGGAGATAATATGGTAAATAATAAAATAAAAAAACAAATAGTTTTATCCAGTGATAACAAAAATAAGATAAGAGAAATAAAAGAAATAATAAAAGATCTTCCAATAGAAATTTTATCTAAAAAAGATATAGGTTGCCAAGACTTAGAAGTAGATGAAAAATATGATACTTTAGAAGAAAATGCACTAGTAAAAGCAGAAAGCATAAAAAGATATACAAAAAATGCTGTAATAGCAGATGATACTGGATTATTTGTAGAAGAACTAGGTGGGGAACCAGGTGTACACTCTGCAAGATATTCAGGAGATCATGATGATCAAGCCAACAGAAATAAACTTTTATCTAAACTTAAAGATTCAAAAGATAGATCAGCCTATTTTAAAACAATTATAGTTTACATAGGAGAAGATGGAAAAAAAGAATACTTTGAAGGAATTTGTAAAGGTTATATAACAAGAGAAGAAAGAGGCGAGAACGGTTTTGGATATGACTCTATCTTCCAGGCAGAAGGATATAATAAGACATTTGCTGAAATGACAGATGATGAAAAAAACTTTATCAGCCATAGAAGAAAAGCAATTGAAAAATTAGAAGAATTTCTTAAAAAACAAATTTAAGAATACAAGAAATTATATTTAAGGAGCAAGATAATGAAGGAAAATTTGGAATATTTAAATATTTTACTTAAGATAATACAAATTATATGTTTAATAATCTTAATTAGAGTATCATTAAAAAAACTAAGAGAAAACTAGAAAGCGTTATTAGAAACTTTGAACTAGTCTTAAGTAAATTAATCTTGACTTAAAGTAAAAAATTTGTTAATATACTTAAAGACATGGTGGGTATGGCCTAGTTGGTTAGGGCGCAAGATTGTGGCTCTTGAGGTCGTGGGTTCGAATCCCACTATCCACCCCATAATTTTAAGAAACTTCATTAAATTCTGTAGAAATTCAAAATAGCTTGAATTACAGCATTTAGTGAAGTTTTTTATTTCTCAAAAGTGATAATATTTCACAGAAATTTATAAAAATTCATAGAATTTTACGAAATTTCAAAATTTTTACACCACTTTTTAAATATTAAATACTTTTAAATAAAAAAATAAAAGAGATTAAATCTCTTTTATTCTACATATTTGTCTATATAACTTTTTACACCTTTATAAATTCCAGTTGCCAAACTATCTAAGTATTGGTCTTCTGTCAATTTATCATATTCTTGTGGATTTGATAAAAATCCTACTTCAACAAGAGCTGATACACATTTAGTTTTATTTAAAACTATTAAGTCAGGTCTGTTTTTAACTCCCCTACTTTTTGCTCCTGTTTCTTTAATTATGGCATCTAAAATTTCCTTAGCTAAAAGTTTTTGTTCAGCTTCTTTTATTTCAACATTTTTTTCACTAGCATAAAGAACTTCTATACCACTAGCATCTCTGTTATCAGACGAGTTAACATGGATTGATACAAAGATTTCAAAATCTTCTTCATTTGCTTGTCCTGCTCTATCAAGTAGTTTTACATATTCATCTTTATCTCTAGTCATTTCAATTTCTAGATCATCATTTGCAAATTTATCTCTTAGTAATCTAGAAAGTTCTAAGGTGATTTCTTTTTCTTGTAAACCTGATGCTGCACTTGCGCCTGGATCTTTTCCACCGTGTCCAGGATCTATAAGTATTGATACTTTGCCTTTGGCTTTTATTGTCTTGGTAATTTTTCTTTCTTTTTTTATATCATCAACATCCAAACCTGCTGCCTTATAAATTTCTTTGTCAGATTTTTTTTCAATTTTGTTCATTTCTTTTTTTTCATTTTTAGAAATAAACTCATTGTTTTTATTGCCATAAGATTCTTTTACAGGTTTTGAGTCTTTAATCAATTCTTTTTCTTCTGCATCTATTTTATCACCTTTTATAGTTTTGATAAAAACTGTGCTTGTTTTTTGATCCCAATCTACATCATAACCCAATGTTTCGGAAATAAAACGAATTGGTACCATTGTTTTTGATTCTTTTCTTGGTTGAGAATAGTTGGCAAATCTTGGAACTGAATTTTTATCAATTTTTTGTTTTTTACCATTTAAATAAACAACATTAGAATTTATTTGTAAAACTAGATTTTTATCTCCATAATTTACTGTGGCACTTTTTAACTTATTATCCCAGCTTACTGTCGCACCAAGATTTTCAGTTACTTCTCTGATTGGTATAAAAGTACGTCCATTCACATTGTATGCTTTAAAGTCTGTTTTTAAAATTTTTCCATCGATATTAATATTTACATCATTGACCTTTGTGTTCTTATTATTTATTTTTACATTGAAAGTGGAACTAGCAGCTACACTTTGAGGCACTAGTAAAAATACAAATAAGAAAAATAAAATTATTTTTTTCATAAGCCCTCCTACTAAAATTTATACATCAGAATGGGCATATTGTCAATTATTTGCAATTTTATAAAGTTCATCCTTGCTCACTTCTTCTACTTGTATAGTCTCTTTCTCATTTGAAATACTAAGTCCCGATCCCTCATTAATTTTTCCTATCTTAGTGATTTTTATTTTGTTTTCCTCGCACTCTTCTTTAAATGCTTCAAAATCTTCCCCACTAAATACAAATATCATACTACCAGACGATATAAGTTTATAGGGATCTATTGAGAAATAATCAGCAACTTTTAAACTTATATTTTTTATTGGTATATCTTTTTTATCTAAGCTGATATTTTTATTTAAAAAATTTGCAGTTTCAACAAGTCCACCAATAATCCCACCCTCTGTCACATCGTGCATATATTTTACACCATGCTTCATAGCTATCTTTGACTCTTTTAATACTGATAAAAATTCTTTTAAATCATCTAATTCTTTTTTATCTTCTGCATTTAAAATCTTATCTAATTTTTCTTTATTTTCGCTATAAATTATTGATGTTCCTTCTATTGCTATATCTTTTGAAATACAAACAATATCAGACTCTTTTGTTGATTTTGGATCTATAAGTTTATCTCTGTCAATTCTTCCTATAGATGTTACTGTTAATATAAGTTTATTAACTGCATCTGTTATTTCGGTGTGGCCTCCAATAATATCTACATTTAACTTGCTGGCTTCTTCTTCGAGCTCTTTCATTACAAGTCCTAAATCTTCTATTTGAAAATCTTTTGGAATCAAAGCAGATATTAAAAGTCCAACTGGCTCAGCCCCCTGGCACGCTATATCATTGCAAGCTACATTTACTGCTAAAATTCCAAGGTCTTTACTTGCTCCAGTTATTGGATCTACAGATGCAACTATCAAATCGTCTCCAAAATCCAAAACTGCAGTGTCTGATCCTATTGCAGATGCTTGGAGAGATTCTTTTCTTTTTATTTTCAAATTTTTAAAAATATATTTATTTAATTCTTTATTGGTTAATTTACCTATATTCAATTGCTTTCTCCTGTATAAATTTCTATTCTAAATTTATAGACTTCATTTTCTACACTCAGGTCTTTTATTTCAGTTTTGTATTTTATATCTTTAATAAAATTATCTAAAGTTTCTTTAGAGTTTGTATATCCTGTTAAAAATATGCTATCAGTTTTTAATTCATAATAATTAAAGAATAAGTTATTATTTTGTTTGTTTTCAAGATCTAGAAATAAATCTATAAGCTCTTTATTTTTTTCTTTTACTTGCAGACTTTCTTTTTTTATATCATTTTCTTCGATTAAATTTTTGTTTTCATCTTTTATGTTTTCTATATCTAAATCTGATAATTTCTTTTGGACTGCAATATTTGTTTTTTCTAGTTCAGCTTTTCTTGCATATTCCTTTTTTATATTAGCATTTAAAGATAAAAGAAAAGTCAAATTTACTATTAGTAAAGCCAATACGGCAAGAATAATTTTGAATTTCTTGTCTTTTTTATTTTTTATAAAGTTATAATCTTGGTCTAGATTAAAGTTGATTTCATTATCAAAACTAGATCCTGGAAAATCGTTTAATAATAAGTCCTTAACTTCTGCAAAAATAGAATTCCCAAAAAAATTTGCTTTTTCTGTCTTAAAATTATCTTTTAAATAGTTTATTTTCTTATAACTAATTAAAGTAAAATTATTTTTTATCTCTTCTTTTATGCTTTCGTCATATTCTTGAAACTTTCCTTCTATTATATTTTCAAGAGATAGGTATTCAAGATCATATTCTTTTAAAATTTCATATATTTCGTCAAAATATAATTTTTCAGATTTTTCTTGGTCTTTAAATACTATGTGGTTTAGGGAAAAGTAGCAAGTATTTTCATTTATAATATCTTCTAAACTATAAAATCCTTTTAGCTTTTTGCCAAGTTTTTCAAAAATATCAAAATAATCTTTTATAATTGATTTTTCCAAAAGACTTATATCTAAATTAATTTTATCTTCCAAATAATTAGCCTTGTAGACGTAAGAATAATTATTCATATCAATCGGCATAATTTCTTCAATTTCATAATAAATCATAGATTCAATATCTTCTGCATCAATTTTTGGAATATCTAAATTAACTTTTATAAATCTATCAGATGGACTTATTATAATAAAATTATCCATGTCGCTATTTTCAATTTCTTTTTTTAAGATATAAAATAAATAAGACTTATCCTCAACTAGAAGATTTTTAATAATATCTTTTGGCAGTTCAAAAGTTTTATTTAAATTCTTGCTAATAATAGTAAAAGATAAGTCGTCGATAATAATATATGTAGTATCTTTATTATAAAAATTCAAAGTATGACCTCCATAATAGCTATTGCAATATATGGACAAAAAGCTATTTGATCTTTTCTTTTCTTATATCCACTAGCTACAAAAATAAGGGAGAAAACTGCAGCGACAATAAAACTATTTCTAAGAATTATAAATGCTTGGAATAAATCACTTGCAAAAAATCCAGAAACAGCTCCCAATATTACATCTCCAATTCCCATTGCTCCACTAAATTTGTATATTAAGTAATAAATAGCAAGTAAAAATAGGCTTGCTATAATAGGTCCTCTAATTTCTAAAGTATTTATGTATTTATAAATTAATTCAAGAAAAAATACAAGATATGCATCTAGACTATAAATATATTTAAATCTTATATCAGTAAAAGCTATCAAGATTAAAAGATAGGCTTGCAAAATTCTCAAAGAAAAATTTAACCCAAGACCATATTTTTTATAGATAATTAAACTTATTATTCCAGTAAAAATTTCAATTAAAAATATAGAAAAATCTATCTTTTCATTACAATCTTGGCATCTTCCCTTGAGAAAAATATAGGAAAAAATTGGTATATTATTATAAAATTTTATTCTTTTCCCGCAACTTTCGCATTCCGATCTTCCAAATAAAAATGATTTTATATTATCTCTTCTACTAATAAAGGCCCCCATACAGGAGCCCATTATTGCACCAATTATAAAAATTAAATAAATCATTTGCTATCATCAGGAACTAATTTGTCGCCCTCTAATTTTAAAAGTCCTGGCTTTACAGTTATCTCCTGATTATCTCCAACGCTTATAGTAAAATCGTCATTTGTATAAGCCTTGGCTGGCTTTGGTGGCTTACCTTCAAAATAATCAGAAAGTTCATCTATGCTTATGCTAGATACTTTTTCATCTTCATGTTCCATTAAATATAAAATGGATGCATTTTTTATTTCTTTAACATTTAAGTTATGCGCAGCCAGTTGAGCATTTAAATTAGATTTTTTAAATCTTGGCAAAGCTATTGAAACAAGTATTAATATAATTGCTATAACGATTACGAGTTCTACCAAGGTAAAAGCTTTTAATTTTCTTTTCATGTTACCTCCTTAAGGCTAAATGGTATTAATTAAATCAAACATAGGCATGGCTATTGATATTACGATAAATCCAACAATTACGGCTAAGATTAATATCATAATTGGTTCAAAATATGAAATAAATTTTTCTTGTTTTAATTCTAGTTTATATTCATAGTATTCAGAAATTGAATCCATTATTTCTAATATATTAGAAGACTCTTCTCCTGTTTTTATCATAGATATATCAAAATCAGAAAAAATCTTAGAGCTTTTTAATGATTCTGATAAAGATAAACCCTCATATATATCTTGTCTTACTTTTTGTAAATCCTTATTTAGACTTTCATTTTCATTAGAATCAGCTATTATTTCAATGGCTCTTGCAGTCGTTAAATTTGACTTTAATAAAAATCTCATCATATTTACAAAGTTTGATATTAAAAATATCCTATATAAATCAAATTTAAGTTTTAACCTTTCTATAAATGACTTGCCCTTATTTGAATTAAAGTAAACAAGCAAGGCTAGAATTATAGCAATAAATATAGAAGAAACTATAAAAAAATTATCTCTTATAAATCTTGAAAATCCAAGCAAAATCCTAGTTAAAAAAGGCAGTTGCATTGAAGAATCTCTAAAAACTTCTTCAAAACTTGGCAAAATATTAAAAACTAAAAAGTTTAAAATAAGAAAAGTTACAAGGATCAAAATAATTGGATAAATTAAAGCATTTTTAATTTTTTGTTCAAAAATAACTTTATTTTTATAAAATTTAGAAAGGTTATTTAAAACCTCAGGTAAATTTGATGAATTTTCTCCAACCTCTACCATATTAGTTACGAGCTTTGGAAAAGATCCGCTAGCATCCAGGCTCTTGCTTAGATTTTCTCCAGAAATGATTTCTTTATGTATATCTGCAATAATTTTTTGTCTTTTATTGCTATAACTATCTTTTAGTAGAGAAATTGCTTGGTCAATTGGGATTTTTGATTTTAATAATATGTATAGTTGATAGAGAAATATATGTAGATTTTTATCATTAAAGGCTTTTGAAAATAATACTATGTCTTTATTTAAAATGTTTGCTTCTGATATTTTAACTGGTCTGTAGCCTAAATCTCTAATTTTTAAAGCTGCATGACTCTTATCGCTAGCATCAATTTGGCCTCTTAACTCTTTTCCATCAGAGGATAGGGCCTTGTATTTATAAATCATTTTTCACCTATTGTCATGATGTTTTTGTAAACTTCATCAAGCGATGTGCTTCCTTCTTTTAGCATTTCTTTCATGGATTCCTTTAAGCTAATAAGTCCTTCTTCTTTGCAAAGTCTTTTAAATTCTATAAGTCCCATGCCTGAATTTATAGCTTCTTTTAATCTATCATTTAAAAGAAGAATTTCATATACTGCTATTCTTCCTGTGTAACCCATGTCGCACTTACCGCAAGATCCTGGTTTATATATATCCATAGTTTCGTCATAAAGCTCAACATATTTTCTTTCTTTTACTTTGCAATCACACAATTTTCTGACAAGTCTTTGAGAAATTACTCCTATAAGCCCAGCTGAAATTAAATATTCCTCTACTCCAATATCTTTTAACCTATATACGGCGGAAGGTGAATCGTTGGTATGTAAACTACTTAAAACTAATCTGCCGGTTATAGATGCTCTAAGAGCTGTCCTTGCTGTTTCTTGGTCTCTAATTTCCCCAACCATGAGTTTGTCTGGGTCAAGCCTTAAAATAGATTTTAATCCTAGATTAAAATCCAAGCCTCTTTCTTCGTTAATTTCTATTTGATTAAAGCCTTCTACCTTGTATTCGACTGGATCTTCAACAGTCATAATATTAATCTCTGGACTTTTTAATTCTTTTAAAAGAGTTATAAGAGTTGTAGATTTTCCACTTCCAGTCGGTCCAACACTAAGAATTAGTCCGCTTGGTTGCCTTATAAGTTTACTCACAAGTTCTGCATTTCTTCCCTGCAAACCTATTCCTTGTCTAGTTAATTCAACATTGTCCCTGTTTAAAATCCTAAGAACTAGTTTTTCAGAATAAATTGTTGGAACTACTGCAACTCTTATATCTATATTTTTTCCATCTTTTTTGTAGCTAAAGCTTCCATCTTGTGGAATATTTCTCACTGTATAATCTAGCTTAGCTAAAACTTTTATCCTATTTATTAAAATATTACTAAGAGACCTATCAAGTTTTAATAAATCTCTTAGTATTCCTTCAATTCTAATCCTAACAAGGGAAGCTCCATCAACTGCATCAAAATGAATATCTGATGCCTTGTTTGCTATTGCATAGTCTAAAAGGTAATTCACTAGCCTTATAATCTTTGAATCATTATTTTCAAAACCTTGTCTTTTATTTAAAATTTTCTCGTCAGAAAAATCATCAATTATCGATTTGATATTTGATATATCTGTTTTAGAATAATATTTTTGCCTCAAATCATATAAGTCTTTGCTAGAACATTCTTTAAATTCTATATTCTTCTTGGTCAAGACCTTTAAGGCTTCTTTTGTGTTAGAAGAATATTTATCTGTCCAAAAAATCATCTTATCTTGGTCAAACTTATATGGAACAATCCTATATTTTATAGATAATTCTTTGTTTATTTCCTGCTCAATATTATTTTTCTGAATCATTTTCTTTCTCTCTGTAGTTGCACTTGTCATTGCTGCATTTTATTTGCTTGCCCTGTCTCGAATTAAATTTAGTCAATATACTTCCACAAACTGGGCATTTTCTATCAATTGGTTCATTCCAACTTACAAAATCACATTTTGGATAATTTGAGCAACCATAAAATTTTCTACCCTTTTTCGTTCTTTTAATAACTATATCCCCATCGCACTTAGGACAAGCAACATCTATCTTTTCAACAAGTGGTTTTGTATTTCTACAATCAGGAAAACCTGGACAAGCTAAAAACTTACCATATCTTCCCATTTTTATGACCATGTTTCTTCCACATTTTTCACAAACTATATCAGTTTCTTCATCTCTGATTTCAACTTTTTGTATGTTTTTCTCAGCAACATCAAGATCTTTTTTTAGTTTTTCGTAGAAGTTTGCTATTAAGTCTTTCCAGTACATTTCTCCATCTGCAACTTTGTCTAAACTATCTTCCATATTTGCAGTAAATTCTTCATTAATTAGGTCTTTAAAGTTTTTATACAAAACTTCATTTACTGTCAAACCAAGCTCAGTTGGAGTAAGTCTTTTTTCATCAACCACTACATAATACCTAGATAATAAAGTAGATATTATTGGCGAATATGTCGATGGTCTGCCAATTCCAAGCTCTTCTAATTTTTTAATTAAAGAAGCCTCGTTATACCTAGCTGGTGGTTGTGTGAAATGTTGGGTTTTATCTATTGATTTTAATTTCACTTGTTCATTAACTTCTAAGTCTGGCAAAATATTATCCTTATCTTTTGTGTAATCATAGACTTTTAAAAATCCATCAAAGATAATTTGTGATCCACTAGATTTAAAGATTTCATTATTATTTAAAATCTCCAAATTAATTGTTGCATATACTGCATTTGCCATTTGAGATGCCACTGTTCTTTTCCAAATCAAATTATAAAGCTTGTACTCATCCTTTGATAAGGAGTCTTTAATTTGAAAAGGTGTTCTAAATACATCAGTCGTTCTTATACATTCGTGAGCATCTTGTATCTTTTTATCGGTTTTTTTGACATAGCTTGAGCCTAGATACTCTTTACCAAAGTTATCTTTTATATAAGAAGATATTTGAGCCTTAGCTTCGTTTGATATCCTTGTTGAGTCGGTTCTCATGTAAGTTATTAATCCGACTTGACCTTCTTTTGGAATACTTATACCTTCATAAAGCTTTTGAGCTATCATCATAGTTTTTCTACTAGAAAAATTTAATTTCCTAGATGCTTCCTGCTGCAAGGTTGAAGTAGTAAATGGATTGTAAGATTTCTTTTGTCTTTTACCTTTCTTTAAATCCGATATTACAAACCTATCTTCATCAATCCTGTTTAAAATATCTATAGCTTCTTTTTCAGTCTTTATATCAACTTTTACTTTACTACCATTTTCTATCCGGCCATAATAATTAGCTTCAAAACTCTTTCTTGATTTTTTAAGAATAGCTTCTATTGTCCAGTACTCTTCTGTTATAAATTCGCTAATTTCTTGCTCTCTATCACATATAATTTTTAAAGCTACTGATTGAACCCTACCGGCTGATAATCCATTTTTTATCTTGCTCCAAAGTAGTGGACTTATTTTATAACCAGTTAACCTATCCAAGACTCTTCTAGCTTGTTGTGCATCGACAAGGTCTTTGTCTATCTTTCTTGGATTTTTCATTTCTCTTTTTATAGTATCCTTTGTAATTTCGTTAAATGCTACCCTGGAATTACTTTCTGGATCTATATCTAGTATTTTCCCTAAATGCCAAGAAATTGCCTCTCCCTCTCTATCAGGGTCAGTTGCAAGAAAAATCTTATCAGCATTTTTTGCTTCCTTCTTCAATTCTTTAATTATTGGGCCTTTGCCTCTGATATTAATATATTCAGGTTCAAAATTATTTTCTATATCTATAGCTAATCTGCTTTTTGGTAAATCTCTAATGTGACCAACAGAAGCCATAACTTTATAATTTCTACCTAACATTCTCTTAATAGTTTTCGCTTTAGTTGGAGATTCAACTATTACTAAATTTTTAGCCAAATTTACACTCCCTAACTTTTTTCTATAAACATATTCATAATATCAATTAATCTTTAACTCTTCAACTTAAAAAAATAAAGATATCAATTATCTTATTAGATAATCAATATCTTTTGTCCTTTTTAGCTTCTTCTGTTAGTTCAAGATTTGTACTTAAAATTTTCTTATCTTTAACTTTCATTTCCGATAATATGCAGCCTTCTATATTTAGTTTTAAATTTTTTGAAATGTTAGTCTTTGGTATATAGCCCAGTTTTTCTATAATTAAACCAGAAATAGTCTCGTGCTTATCAGAATTTAAATTAATATTTAACTGATTATTTACATCATCTATAGTCATGGCACCGTCTACTATATAATTATTATCTTTAATTTTTTTAATGGCGGGATAATCATAGTCATACTCGTCTTCTATTTCTCCAACTATTTCTTCCACTATATCCTCAACTGTTACCATTCCAGAAAATCCACCATATTCATCTATTAGTAATGCAATATAATTTTTACTTGATTGCAAATCTTTTAAAAGTATATCTATTTTCTTTGTCTCAGGAACAAAATAAGGTGTTTTCATAATATTTTCTAACTTAATTGGCTCATAGTTATTTTTATCATATTCAACAAAAAGATCTTTTATATATAAGACACCTATAATATTGTCAGTATTATCTTTATATACAGGCATCCTAGAATATCCAGATTTCAAAATTTCTGAGATCATTTCAGTGCTAAATTCATCTATATCAATCATATAAATCGATGTTCTTGGAGTCATTATTTCATAAGCAAGTTTGTCATCAAAGTCCATGATATTAACAATCATTTTCTCTCCAGTAGAATTTATAACTCCTGCTTGCTGAGATACCCTTATATAACTTTTTAATTCTTCCTCAGATATTTTCTCCTCTACATCTTCAGAATATTTGCCTAACAATTTTAGTACAAATATTGTTGAAACAGAAAGCAATTTAACAAATGGGAAAAATAATTTAGAAACATATTTAATTATATAACTTGACCTAATAGCAACCTTCTCTGGATCTTTAAGTGCAATCCTTTTTGGTACAAGTTCTCCTAATACAAGAGTTATATAAGATAGCAAAAAGGTAACAAGCACAAACGATATAGTTTTTGCATATGGAATTCCAAAATTATATAAACTATTTCCTAAAACTTGAGAAACACTAAGTGCAGCTGATCCAGATGAGAAAAATCCGGCAAGTGTTATAGCTACTTGAATTGTTGATAAAAACCTAGTTTGATCCTCTGTAATAGAAAGCAAAGTTTCAGCTCTCTTATCGCCTTTTTCAGCTTTTTCCTTTATTTTATTTTTATTCGCTGAAACCATTGCCATTTCAGCAGAAGCAAAAAAACCATTAATTATAATAAGTATTAAAATTAAAATAAATTTGGGCCACAAGGCTCCCTCTTCCATAAAAATACCTCCTAATTTTAATAAATTATATTATATCAATTATAAATAAATTTATCTATGTTTTATAAACTTCATTATTTTATAGTATAATTTAAATAAGTTGAAATACAAGTTTTGTACAAAGGAGGAATTACTATATTAAAATTCTCTTATAAAAAATTTTCTTTACTACTTTTTGTAATTTGTATATTTTTATTTTTAGGACTTTCCCTTAGACCTAAAGAAAAAACAGAAATTGATTCAAACATAATAAAGAATAAGTTGGTATCAGTCCAAGAATTAACAACAGTAAAATACAATTATACAAATATGGGTCAATTTGAAAATTCAAATACTTTTTATGGATATAAAATTCCTTTTACTTCAAAGAAATTTATAATCTCATATGATGGAAGTGTAAATATCGGTGTAAATCTTGCTGATATGGATGTTACTATAGATTCAAATAAAATAAAAATCAAGCTAGACCATGCTAAAATACTTAGTCATGAAATTTATGAGGATTCTTTAAAAATATTTGATGAACAGAACTCTATATTTAATCCTATCAGGTTAGAAGATTATAACAATTTTTCAAAAAGCCAAAAAAAGAAAATCGAAAATGAAATTATTGAAAAAGGTTTGTTAGAAAAAGCTGATGAGAAAACAAAAAAGGCAATTTATGATATTTTAAATATTGATGACTTGCTAGAAAAGTATAGTTTAGAAATTGAATTCAAGTAATTAAAAAAACTCTAAGTTTAAAAACTTAGAGTTTTTTATGTAACCTAATTTAATTTTATTATAATACTCTTGTTGCATTTACATATCTAGTGTCATAATAGTTTTCGCTAAGTTTTGAAACAATTACTTTCTTTTGACCACTAGAAGAATGAACAAATTCTCCGTCTCCCATATAAATTCCTACATGAGAAACACCATTACCACTTGTGTTAAAGAAGATTAAATCTCCTGCTTGTAAATCTGATCTTGAAACTTGTTTACCGTATTTTGATTGTTCAGAAGATGTTCTTGGTAAGTTAATTCCTAATTGATTTTTATAAACTGCATATATTAAACCTGAACAGTCATAACCATCTTTACCAGTATCTCCATAAACATATGTAGAACCTAATTTATCTAATGCTAGATCAACAGCTTCTTTGGCTTGTCCACTAGCTTTTATTTCATAATTTTTAGTATCTTTATTGTCTTTCTTTTCTACTTTAACTTCTTCTTTTGTTTTATTTTCAGAAGTTAATTCTAAACATAATAAAGAAACATTTCCTTTAACTCCGTCTGAAGTTTTAGCTAGTATGTAGCCATTACCCATCGAAATTTCTTCTAGCTCTTCTCCAATAAATAAATTTCTAACAATTTCATTTTTATCATTTTTTATTGAAGTACTTTTTATAACTTTATATGTTCTAGTAACTTTTTCTGTAAGTTGAACTTTCGTATGTGGTACTGTGACTTTTGCACTACCTTTTTCCACTAGATATCCTTTATCTGATGAATCAATTATTTTGGCTTCTTCTCCAGTTTCAAAATAAATTTTATTACCACTGTATGTAGTTTGAGCATGATCAGCTATAAATATACCAGTATCCTTTAATCCAAATAGTGAAACTAAACAAAGGATTAGCACTGATAAAGAGCTTTTACATTTCTTATCCAAGATAAACACTCCTTATTTAATGTTCTTATATTTTCTTTTTAAATTATAACAAAATAGTTACAAAAAATCAAGAAAGATTACAAAATTATTAAAATATTTTTAACCATTTTGTAATCTTTCCAAAAATATAATACTAAATTTAAATAGTAATTCTGTAAGCTGCATTCTGTTTAATCAATCATCTATCTAGATTTATTGTCACCAATAAATTCAAGCGACCTACCTACCGGCAAATGCGAGCAGCATTTGTTTTTTCCTATTTTGGTCTTGCTCCAAGTGGGGTTTACATGTCAATATTGTTACCAATATCACGGTGAGCTCTTACCTCGCCTTTCCACCCTTACCTGATAAACAGGCGGTATATCTCTGTTGCACTAGCCTTAGGGTCACCCCCACCAGCCGTTAACTGGCACCTTGCTCTGTGGAGTGCAGACTTTCCTCTTCAAAAGAAGCGATTGAATGAATTACTACCATATAACAATAACATTGTTTCTATTTATTTTCAATATGATTAATGTCTATTTTATAATCATTATTTAAATAAGTTAAAACTTCTATGGAAAAGTTTTTTTCTAGCTTATCTTTAATTTTATTTATTATCAACTTTTCACCATTGTGGTGACCAATGTCCATTATACATAAATCATTTTCATATGCTTGTTGGGCTTGATGATGTTTAATATCAGCAGTTATAAATAAATCTGCTCCAGATTCTTTAAAAGATTCAAATAATGAAAATCCAGATCCTCCACAAATTGCTATTTTATCAATTTTATCTTTAGCTCTACCATAAACTCCTACTTCATTTTTATCAGATAATTTATCAAACAAATTATAAATATCTATTAATGATAAGTTTTTTGAATTTTTTGCTATATTGCCAAGATAATATCCTTTGTCTGTTTCTTCAAGTCCTGCTATTTTTTCTAATCCCAGATAATCACAGATAGTATCATTTACGCCTTCTTCTGCTATATCCATTGAAGTATGAGCTGAATATAGACTTATATTGTTTTGAATTAGTTTGATTATATTATTTCCAATATAATCATCATCTTTGATATTTTTTACAGAATCAAAAAATAAGGGATGATGTGTAATTATTAAATTTGCCCCTTCTTTAATCGCTTTATCAACTACATTATCAGTTAAGTCCAAGGCAAGTAAAACTTTTTCAACTTCTCTATCCTTTGTAAGTATTTGCCAACCACTATTGTCCCAACTTTCTTGGTAGGAAGGTTTTGCCCAGTCTTCAATAAATTTTATTATTTGGCTGATTTTATATCCCATAATAATTTTTCATACCTTTCATTTTTATCGTTTAACTCTAATATTTTATTTTCTATTCTTTTTGTTTTTTCTTCTGGTGCTAATTTATTTAAAATAAATTTATTCTTTCTAATTTTATAAAGCAAATATTCTGCAAAAGTTTCGTCTTTTCTTTTATAGCATTCATAAGGAAGTTCATAAAAAATTGAATCAACTTTACTGATTTCTCCTTTATAGCTTACATCCATTATTTCAAAATACTTTTTTTCTTCGTAAACAATTCTTTGATCATTAAATATAAATCCATTCTTATACAAGTATTCTCTTAATTCATATTGATTTTGCATTGGCTGAAGAATTAGTTTTTTCAGATTTTCTACTTTATCAAAATCTCTTTCTATTAATTTTGAAATTAATATACCACCCATACCTGCAAGTATTACAGTGTCTACCTCATTTTTTTCTATTACTTCTAGTCCATTTCCAACTCTTAAATGAATCTTAGAATCGATATATTTATCGTCTACTAATTCATAGGTTTTTTCTAATGATTTTTCTGATATATCACTAGCAACTATATAGGAAGAGATATTGTTTTCTACAAGAAAATTTGGTACTAATCCATGATCAGTACCAATATCTGCAACTTTTGAATTTTTATCTATTAAATTTACAATCTCTTCTAATCTTTTAGAAAGTTTTATCATTCTAAAAAGTCCCTCAATTTTTTACTTCTACTAGGATGTCTTAATTTTCTAAGAGCCTTTGCTTCAATTTGTCTTATTCTTTCTCTAGTTACATCAAATTCTTTTCCTACTTCTTCTAAGGTCCTAGCTCTACCATCATAAAGTCCGAATCTTAAAATTAGAACTTTCTTTTCCCTGTCTGTTAAAGTTGTTAAAACGTCATCTAATTGTTCTTTAAGTAGAGTGAATGTTGCAGCATCTGATGGTGATAGAATTTCATCATCTGGAATAAAATCACCTAGGTGAGAATCTTCTTCTTCTCCTATTGGTGTTTCTAATGATACCGGTTCTTGAGCAATTTTTTGAATTTCTCTTACCCTATCAACATCCAAATTCATTTCTTTTGCGATTTCTTCTGGTAAAGGATCTCTTCCGAATTCTTGTACTAATTGTCTTTGAACTCTTACTAATTTATTAATTGTTTCTACCATATGAACTGGAATTCTTATTGTCCTAGCTTGGTCTGCTATTGCTCTTGTTATAGCTTGTCTAATCCACCATGTAGCATAGGTTGAAAATTTAAAACCTTTTTTATAGTCAAATTTTTCTACAGCTTTCATTAGACCTAGATTGCCTTCTTGAATTAGGTCTAGAAAACTCATTCCCCTGCCCACATAGCGTTTTGCAATAGATACAACAAGTCTTAGGTTAGCTTCTGCTAATTCTTTTTTAGCAGAGTTATCTCCTGCTTCCATTCTTTTAGCTATTTCTACTTCTTCTTCGCCTGTAAGAAGTGGAATTTTACCAATTTCTTTTAAATACATCCTAACAGGATCATCTACGCTTACTCCTTTAGGAACGCTTAAATCTTCCTTGGATGCATCTTCTTCGTCATCTTTACCCTCAGATTCTTTTATTTTTTCATCTATTTTTTTGTCATCAAGAAGTTCTATACCATCATTTTCAAAATCTTGATATATGTGATCAACCTCTTCTGAATCCAAAGGTATCTCTTCAAGGGCATTTACTATTTCCTCATAAGTAAGATTACCTTTAATCCTACCTCTTTTCCTTAATTTTTTTATTATAACATTTTTTGATAAATCTTCTGATTTTTCATTAAGATCTCTACTCATTGCATCCTCCTTTTTTAGAAAGATTGAATTTTTTTATTTATCTCGTCTAATTCTTTAAGTAAATAATTAATTTCCGTCTTTGTCGATTCTGTTTGCCTTGTACTTTCAATAGATTTAATTTCTTCAAGGATCTGAATTCTTCTAGTTTTTAAGTTCTCATCCTTTATTGTCAAAATCAATTCATCTTTAATATCGCTAAAGTTAAGCTTATCTATATCAATTGATAGAAGATCTTCTAGCTTTTCTATTTCTATACCCCTATCATTGGTAATTTTATCTATTAAATCTTTACTACTATCTATTTGCTTATATAGGTCATCTAAATTTTCAAAAATAATCCTATTTCTAGTGTCAGAAAATTCATAAGAAGATATAAATTTTTGAGCATAGCGATAATTTTCTTCTGCATCCATACAAAATCTAATCAAATAATCTTCTGCTCTTTTTCTCTTTGATGTAAAAATCTTCTCACTAGCTTTTTTAATGACTCTTTTTTTGCTTACTGCTTGTTTTTTTAGTTCTTTTTTATTTTTATTTATATTTAGACTTTTAATATAAGATAAAATTGATTCTTTTGAAATCTGATAATCTTTGGCTATCTTACTTACATATACATCCATTTCGATTGGATTTTTTATTCTAGATAAAACTTTTGCTATCTCACTTGTAAAGTTACTAAGACCCTCAGCTGATTCTATATTATAATTTTCTTTGATTTTTAAAATTTTATAATCAATATAGCTTATGGCATTTTTAATTTCAAGCTCAAAGCTTAATTTCCCATATTTCTTTATATAGTCATCTGGATCAAGTCTATCAGGCAGGCTAATTATTTTAGGATGTATATCTTTTGATATTAATATATCAATGGCTCTTTTAGTTGCATTTACTCCAGCATCATCTGAGTCATAACATATATATACATCATCAGCATATCTTTTTATTAGTCCAGCCTGGTCTAAAGTAAGTGAAGTACCTAAGCTTGCTACACTGTAATTAATACCACTTTTATATAAAGAAATAACATCCATATAGCCTTCTACTAAAATAATCTTTCTTTCTTTCGATTCGTTAGCTATTATGTTCAGATTGTAGAGATGCCTACCTTTATTAAATACGATTGTGTCTTTTGTATTAAGATATTTTGGCATGGAATCGTCTATAACTCTTCCTCCAAACCCAATAACTCTTTTATTTGTATCTATTATTGGAAAAATTATCCTATTTCTAAATCTATCTATATAGTTTCCATTTTTACTTTTGCTTATTAAATTATAATTATATAATTCCTCGTCTTTGTATCCTTTATTTTTTAGATATTTATAAAGACCATCCCAAGAGTTTTCTGCAAATCCAAGTCCATAATTTTTTATAGTCTCTGGATCTATACCTCTCTTTGTTAGGTAGGAATATGCTATTTTATTTCTCCTTAAATTATTTAAATAAAATAAGGCAGTATCTTTGTTAGCTTGATAGCATTTTTCTTTTTCATCTACTATTTTTTTATCATAGCTTGTAGTTTCTTTTTCTTTTATTTCAATTTGAGCCCTGTCTGCTAAAAACTTAACTGCTTCTATAAAGTTTAAGTTTTCAATTTTCATTGCAAAAGTTATTTGATCTCCGCCAGCTCCACAACCGAAACAATGAAATATCCCCTTTGAAGGGGATACTGAAAATGATGGTGTCTTTTCATTGTGAAAAGGACACAATCCCATATAGTTGCTACCACTTTTTTTAAGATCTACATATTCACCTATAAAATCAATTAGATCAACTCTGTCTTTGATTTCTTCTAGTAAATAATCATCAATTATTAGTGCCAATAGCTCACCTGCTTACTCCAACCAACTGGTATGAATAATGATTCGTATAGTTTTACAGCAAATACATCAGTCATCCCAGCTATATAATCGCATATTATATCTTCATCACTACAATCAATATTTTCGTATGTTTTTAGATTTTCTTTAGGGATTCTACTTAGGTCTTTTTTATAATATTCAAATAAGCTAGTAATTAAATGTTCTATTTTATCATTTTCAGATTTTACAACTGGATTTAAATAGACATTTTGGAACATGAATTTTCTTAATTCTCCAGTTGCTTTCTCTATTTTTTCGTCCATCCTTATATAATCTTTATGATAACTTTCATTTACCACTGAACTTATCATTGTATTTATTCTTTGTGAGTTTGTAGTTCCTAAAATCTCTATTAGTTCACTTGGAAGGTCTTTATCAGAAATTATTCCTGCAGATCTTGCATCGTCTATATCATGGTTTATATAGGCAATCCTATCTGCATACTTTAATATATGACCTTCTAAAGTGCTGGCTTTATTTTTCCCAGAATGATTAAGTATTCCATCTCTTACCTCAAATGTCAAATTTAAACCTTGTTTATTAGTTCTGTGAGATAAAAGGTCAACTATCCTAAGGGATTGTTCATAGTGTCTAAAACCTTTTGAATTTAATTTATTTAATACAAACTCTCCACTATGACCAAATGGTGTGTGTCCAAGATCATGTCCAAGAGACATAGCTTCAGTAAGATCTTCGTTTAATTCCAAGGCTCTTGCAATTGTTCTTGCAATTTGTGAAACTTCAAGTGTGTGAGTTAGCCTTGTTCTAAAATGATCTTTGCCTGGAGAAATAAAAACTTGCGTCTTATGCTTTAACCTTCTAAATGCTCTAGAATGTAGAATTCTATCCCTATCTCTTTGAAAGTCGGTTCTTATATCGCACTTGTTTTCTTCTTCTAATCTTCCTCTTGTTTGATCAGCAAAAGATGCTTCTTTATAAAGCATATAATGCTCAAGCTTTTCTCTTTTAATTCTTGGTATCAATTAACCACCCTTTTATAATAATTCTTTTGAATTGTTTTCAACATAGTCTATGATAATTCCAGCTGTTTCTTCCATAGCTCTATCTGAAACATCAATTACTATACAGCCTAATTCTTCCATTATTTGTTTAGAATATCTAAGTTCTTCTTTTATCCTATCTAAATTTGCATATTTAGCATTTCCAGTTAGTCCTAGAGATTTTAATCTTGCCTCCCTTATTGAAATTAATTTTTCAGGATTGCAAGTTAGTCCTATTATCTTATGAGGATCTTTTTCATAAACTTCTTTTGGAACTGGAACTTCTGGAACTAGAGGTATATTTGCTACCTTGTATAGTTTATGAGCTAAATACATTGATAGTGGTGTCTTGGATGTTCTAGATATTCCTATTAGACATATATCAGCTTTTTTAGCTCCTCTTGGATCTTTTCCATCATCATATTTAACAGCAAATTCGATCGCTTCAACTTTTTTAAAGTAATTTTGGTCAAGCCTTCTTATTAATCCAGGTTCTCTTAGAGGTGGATATTCTAAAATTTCTTCTATTTTTTGCATGGGTTCAGCCATAACATCAACAACTTTGATATTAAGTTCCTTTGCCTTTTTATTTATAAATTCACTAGTTTCTAATACAACATTTGTATATATAACTAAACTTCTTGGATGTTTTGCAGCATCTAATAGTATAGGTTCAATATCTTCTATGCTATTATGATATGGATATCTTTTTATTTCATAGTTATCAGTCTCAAATTGTCTAACTGCCGCTTTTGCAATCAACTCTCCTGTCTCGCCTATTGAGTCTGAAATCACATAAATTATTATTCCGTTATCTTGCATACTTCCTCCTATTTCTCGCTTGCAAATTCTACAAACAAGTTATTTACATTCGTTTTAGTAAATCTTCCTATTACCTTTAACTTATCTTTTTCCTTGTCGATAATTTTTACAACTGGTAATGAGTCGACTTCTCTAGCTTGTATTAATTTAGCAGCTTCTATTACAGGTGTTTCTTCTAAAACATAAGCAATATTCGGCATTCTTGTCATTATAAGTCCGATCGGAGTGTTTTGTAAATCTAGCTTTCCTATAGCTGATCTTAATAAATCTTTTCTAGATACCACCCCTGCCAAAAAGCCATCTGATGTTACAAAAACTGATCCCATATTGTCTAAAAATAATCCCACTATAACATCATATATGGAGATGTTTTCATCCATAACAACTGGAACACTCATGGTATCTTTTACATGAATATTTTTAGCCTGTTTTGCAAAGTTATTAAAATTATTTTTCCCTGTGTAGAAATAACCTACTTTAGGTCTAGCTCCTAAAATTTCTAGCATAGTTAAAATTGTTAAATCAGGTCTTATTGTTGCTCTAGATAGTTCTAACTTTTTCGCTATATCATCACCAGTAATAGGTGCTTCTTTTTTTACTATATCAATTATCTCAAGCTGTCTATTTGTAAGATCCAAAATATCACCAACTTTATTCAGTAACAATCTTTTCTATGTTAAATATCTCTTTACTTGTCTTATCAATTTCATTTAACATACTCAAGCGATTATTTTTAATTTTCTTATCATCAACTAATACCATGATATTGTCAAAATATTTGTTGATAGGAACTATTAGTTCGGCAATTTTTACAAGTGCTTCTTCATATTTTTTATCTTTAGATAATTCTCTAACTTCTTCTAATACATCTTTTTGAGCAGCATATAGCTCTTTTTCTATATCTTCTTCAAGCAATTCTTCATCAAATTCTGTATCTTCTTCTTGTTTGCTTGCTAGGTTATGAACTCTGACTAAAGAATCAACAAGTTCTTTTTTATCTTCTTTAAAGAAATTATTTATTTGTTCTGCTTTTATAAATATTTCATTTATAGAAATATTATCATTAATTATTGCTTCTATAATGTCATATCTTATATCTAAGCCTTGAAGGATCGTTTTTAGTCTTCCCTTAAAGAAATTGATTATCTCATCTTTAGTCTTTTCATAATCAAATGCCAATGTTAAATCCTCTGTGTATAAATAAAGGCTTGAATCTATAAGGTCTGAAATGGAAATTTCCCAATTTCTATCTCTAATAATATTTATTACTCCAATTGCTGCTCTTCTAAGAGCAAATGGATCTTGAGAACCTGTTGGAATTTGACTTATTGCAAATAAACCACAGATTGTATCCATCTTATCTGCTATTGCAAGAATAGAACCCACTGTTGAATCCGGAAGTTTGTCTCCTGCAAATCTTGGTAGATGGTGTTCAAATATAGCTTGTGCAACTATGTCTTTTTCTCCAGAATTTTTAGCATAAATAGAACCCATAACTCCAGTTAGTTCTGTAAATTCTTGTACTGTTTTGGTTGTTGCATCAGCTTTTGATAAAAATGCAGCTCTTTGAAGTTCTTCTGTCGCTTCTTCTGCAATTTCTAAGTCTTCTCCAACTTTTTTTGCAAGCTTTTGAATTCTTAGAGATTTATCATACATATTGCCAAGTTGATCGTGGAAAGTAACTCCCTTTAATGCTTCAACATATTCTTCAAGTTTTTTAGATATATCTTCTTCATAGAAGAATTTTGCATCCTCAAGTCTTGCATCTAATACTCTTTCATTTCCTTCTACAACAGTTTCAACGTGTTGATTGTCGCCATTTCTTATTGTTATAAAGTATGGTAGAAGTTCCTTTTTAGAATCAACTATTGGAATAAATCTCAAGTGATCTTTCATTGGTGTTACCAATACTTCTTTTGGAAGACTTAAATATTTTTCTTTTATGCTTCCCACTATTGGATTTGGATATTCTACAATATAAGTTAGCTCTTCAAGTAGGGCTGGATCTTTTTCAATTTCTCCGCCTAGAGTCTTAGCTAGTCTTGTAGCTTCATATTTAATTTTATCTCTTCTTTTGTTTTGATCTAAGACAACATAGTTTTCTTCAAGAAGTTTTTCATAGTTGTCAATTTCATCAATTTCTATATGTGATGATCCTAAAAATCTATGTCCTCTTGTTACATTAGAAACGGAAATTCCTTCAAAATCAAATTCCACAACTTCTTGATTTAACATAGATACAACCCATCTGATTGGTCTTGCAAATCTTATATTTTTGCCTCCCCATTTCATATTTTTAGGGAAATTTATTGACTTTATAAGATTAGCTAAATTTTCTTTTAATATATCTTTTGTATCTTGTCCTTGTTTATAAATTTCTGCATAAACATATTCAACATCTTTTAAGCTTTTTATTACTATCTCATCTAGTCCAATGGATTGAGATTTCATAAAACCTTGAAGTGCCTTGCTAGGATTATTTTCTTCATCAAAAGCAATCTTTTTAGCAGGTCCTTTTACTTCAGTGTGGATGTCATCTTGTTTTAAATCTATATCATTTATTATTAAACTTAATCTTCTAGGAGTTGCATAAGCTTCTATATTATCAAATTTTATTTTATTTTCTTTTAATAAATCTGAAGCCTTGTTTGAAAAATCATTTATAGCAGCTTCGATAAATCTAGAAGGTAGTTCTTCAACTCCGACTTCTAATAAAAACTTATTCATTTGCATTTCCTTTCTTAGCTAATGGATAGCCCATTTCTTCTCTTTCTTTTAGGTACTGAAGAGCTACTGCCCTTGCAAGATTTCTTACCCTAGAAATAAATCCAGTTCTTTCTGATACAGAAATAGAACCTCTAGCATCAAGTAGATTGAATACATGTGAACACTTTAAGCAGTAGTCATATGCTGGTAGGACAAGTCCTTGTTCTATAATTCTTAAAGATTCTTTTTCGTAAGTATCAAATAAAGTCATTAGCATATCTACATCTGAAATTTCATAGGAATATTTTGATTGTTCATATTCATTCATCTTAAATACGTCACCATAAGTAACATTTTCATTCCATTTTATGTCATAAACTGAATTTACATTTTGTAGATACATTGCAATTCTTTCTAGACCATAGGTTAACTCTGCTGATTCTAGTTCACAATTTACTCCCCCAACTTGTTGGAAATAAGTAAATTGTGTTATTTCCATTCCATCTAGCCATACTTCCCAGCCGAGTCCCCATGCACCTAAGGTTGGAGATTCCCAGTTATCTTCTATAAATCTAATATCATGAGCTAGCGGGTCAATGTTTAATGCCATCAAGCTTTCAAGATATAATTCTTGAACATTTTCTGGTGATGGTTTTAAAATAACTTGCATTTGATGATGTTGATATAGTCTGTTTGGATTTTCTCCATATCTACCATCATCCGGTCTTCTTGATGGTTCTACATAACAAGTTCTCCAAGGCTCTGGTCCTAGAGCTTTAAGAAAAGTTGATGGATTCATTGTACCTGCACCTTTTTCTATATCGTAAGGTTGCATTACTATACATCCTTTGTCCATCCAATATTTTTGTAAATTTTGAATTAATTCTTGGAAATACATTTTTCCTCCTCATTAAATAAGTGATAATGAATTAAAATTATCAATTTCTAAATTATACTTTATGTATTCTATAATTATATTTTCTAGTTTTTTTAAACTATTTTTACTTATATTAAAATCTAATTTATCAAGAGATGTAAGTAGATAGCTATTTAAAATATTAATTTCTTCCTTGCTAAGATTATAAGTTAAACCGCTTACACCATTCTTACTACTTATACCTCCTTCTGAAATAGAAAATACATTACCCATATTTGACTTAAGATTTGGCCTATATCCTAAAAATGATATGAATTTTAAG
Organism: Peptoniphilus obesi ph1; assembly: GCF_000311865.1. GTDB lineage: Bacteria > Bacillota > Clostridia > Tissierellales > Peptoniphilaceae > Peptoniphilus_E > Peptoniphilus_E obesi. The sequence goes on from NZ_HE978581.1 coordinate 231,136, forward strand.
TTATAGGCAAGAATTATATTTGCCTGGTTTTGTTGATTTTTTTCTTGGCAGAGTAATTCAAGTGTCTTTATTGTTAAATCAAATATTTTTTTATTTACATAATTTTCAAGCAAGCTCCTATCTAATAATTCAACAAGATAAGATGCATATATTATGCTGAAAAAATTATTTCTTAGTTTATAATTTGAATCTATTAAATTTGCATATTTTATATAATAAAATGATTTCCCCTTAGAAAGCAATACTTTTGAATAAGCAAATCTTGATGAAATGCTAACATAAGATGATTTAGCTCTTAAGGCACCCTTTACCATTATTGATATTTTTCCATGATCTCTTGTCAGTACCCTAATAATTTTACTAGATTCACCATATTTCTGCTCATTTAAAACCAGCATCAAAGTTTCTAAATCACTCATATTGTATAACCAAATTTATTTAGTCCTTTTTCTTCATCTCTCCACTTTTGATTTACCTTAACCCATAGTTTTAGATTTACCTTAGAATCAATCAAGTTTTCAATCTCTTTTCTTGAATCTATTCCTATTTTTTTAATCATTTTACCATTTTCGCCAATTACTATTTTTTTATGGGCTGCTCTTTCAACATAAATTGTTGCAGATATATCTGTAAGGTCTTTATTTTTTCTTTCTTTCATAGACTCAATTGTTACTGCTATTCCATGAGGCACTTCTTCTTTTAAATTTCTAAGTGCTTTTTCTCTTATAATTTCTGAAACAACAAATCTTTCAGACTTATCTGTTATCATGTCTTCTGGATAAAATTGTGGGCCTTCTTTTAAATAATCTCTTAATGAATTTATATACTGTTTTATTCCATCATTTTTTAAGGCTGAGATCGGTATTATTTCTTTAAAAATTCCAATCTTATTATACATATTTATTATTTCTAATAATCCTTCTTTAGGAATTTGATCTATCTTATTTATCAAAAGTATTATAGGAATATTAGCTGAAACTTCTTGTAGTTTTTCTATAATATAAGAATCTAATTTCCCTATTGTTGGCGAACAATCAACTATATAAGTAATAGCATCTACATCATTTAGAGCCGATTCTGAAATTTTTAGCATATAGTCGCCAAGTTTATTTTTTGGTTGTTGGATGCCCGGTGTATCTAAAAATACAACCTGCATATCATCTTCTGTATAGATTATATTTATTATATTTCTTGTTGTTTGAGCCTTATCTGATATTGCAGATATTTTCTGCCCAATCAAAGCATTTAGGAAAGTACTCTTACCAACATTCGGTCTTCCTATTACGCTGACAAATCCTGATTTAAACATCTTTTTTTACTCCCATATTTTTATTAGTAAAGCTATTTGGCAACAAATCATTTATAGTGTAGATTTCGTATTTATTTATGCTACTTGCAATAATTATTTCTGCATCATCACTAAATTCTCTTATTACCTGCCTGCATATACCGCAAGGAAAAACATCTTCTTGGTCTGCAACTATCGCTATTGCTTTTATTTTCTTTTTCCCCTCTGATATAGCCTTAAATATTGCAGTTCTTTCTGCACAATTTGTCGCTCCATATGATGAATTTTCTATATTTCCGCCACTATAAAGACTGCCATCTTCCATCATTACACAGGCTCCGACTTTAAAGTTAGAATAAGGTGTGTAGGTCCTATTATTTCTTGCAAATATAGCTTCTTCTATCATCTTAGTAAAGTCCATTGTTTCTCCTAACTAAAAAATTTAAAAATTAAAATTGCAATCAATACCCCTAAAACTGCACCCGATATAGCCTCACTTACCTTGTGCACTCCTGTTTCAACTCTGGATTCAGCCACTAAAAAAGCTATTCCAAAAGCAGCAAGTGTCACTAATTTATCTGCTGCTATTATAGATATTATTGTCGCTGCACAAAAAGCAAGAGCTGAGTGCCCAGAGATTGCTCCTCCTTGAAAGTAAGTTCCTTTGTTTTTTCTAGCTCTTAGGTATTTACCACCTATAGTAAAGATTAGAACTAATATTATTGCTATAAAACTTAAATGTTCATTTGAATTTTGTATTTTATCTAGAACAAAATCTCCACTAATTGAAATCCTGTCATAAAATAAAAGATAAGCAACTACCACGGCATTTATTGATGATATCAAGACTGCTCCAGCAGAAACATCTTTTACATATTTTGCTATTGGATTATATTCTTGAACTACAAGGTCAATTGTCCTTTCAATAGCCGTGTTAAACATCTCACTTGCAACAACAAAACAAATTGTAAAAAATAAAATCATAAATTCCAGTCTGGAAAAATCCATAAATAAACTAAATATTAAAACTAAAACAGCAGCCAAATAATGAAATTTCATATTTCTCTCAGTTTTTATAGCTGATATTATTCCCTGAACTGCATAGTTAAAGGAAGAAATAAAACCGCCCTTTTTCATATAATCACCTGTGAATATCTAATTTATCCATAATTAGCTTTTCTTTGCTTCTCATAACCTTTTTGTCTTGTTCTTCTTCATGGTCATAGCCTAATAGATGAAGGCATGAGTGGACTGTAAGATAAGAAAATTCTCTTTTTTCTGAATGTCCGTATTCTTTTGCCTGTTCTATTACTCTTTGAGTATTAATTACAATGTCTCCTAGAATTCTTCTTTCTATCATAAATTCATCATCTATTGGAAAAGATAAGACATCCGTTGATCTATCAACATTCCTATAGTCTCTATTTAAATTTCTTATTTCTTCTGAATCAACAAAAGATACACTAACCATTACTGAATCTTTTATCTTCTCTTCATCTAAAACTGCTCTGATGGATTTTTTAATAAGATTTAATAATTCATCATCAATTTCAACATAATCTTGTCTATTATCAAAAATTATCTCATCCATATTAATCCTCTTTTTTATCTAAATCTTCTTCGTATTTATCATAGGCTGTGATAATTCTTTGTACTAGAGGGTGTCTAACTATATCATTGTTAGCTAAATAAACTATACCTATTCCTCTAACATCTTTTAATATTTTTAATACTGTTCTTAAGCCTGATTTTTTAGCTCTTGGAAGGTCAGTTTGTGTTATATCTCCTGTTATAATTGCCTTTGATCCATATCCAAGTCTTGTAAGAAACATCTTCATCTGTTCATTAGTTGTATTTTGGGCTTCATCTAATATTACAAAAGATGAATCAAGAGTTCTACCTCTCATATAAGCTAGAGGTGCAACTTCAATCTGGTTTTTTTCAACATACTTGTCGTAATTATCATGGCCAAGCATTTCAAATAAAGCATCATATAGTGGTCTTAAATAAGGATCTACCTTCATTTGTAAATCTCCTGGTAAAAATCCTAAGTTTTCCCCAGCTTCTACTGCTGGTCTTGTAAGAACAATCCTATTTACTTCCTTATTTTTAAAAGCTCTAACAGCCATCGCCATAGCTAAATATGTTTTACCTGTTCCGGCAGGTCCAATTCCAAAAGAAACATCATTTTCTTTTATAGTGTCAATGTATTTCTTTTGTCCCAATGTTTTTGCCCTTATTGGTTTTCCCATAGAACTATATAAAATTGTTTCATTAATATAATCAGCTATAGGTTCAGTTCTGCCACTATTAATTAAATATGCTGAATATTTTACATCTTTAAGTTCTATGTTTTTTTGTATTTTCAAAAGTTTAATTAGGTTATCAAACAATAGTTGAGCCTTATAAACATTTTCTTCTTTCTCAGAATCTATAACTAAACTGTCGCTAGCAACTTTAATTCTAACATCAAACTTATCTTGTATATAATTAATATTTTCATCAAGTTTGCCAACAAGCATAGAATATTTATCTGAATTTAACATGCTTAAATCTACTGTTTTATTAAACATTATTACCTCCAATTATCCTTAATATGATATCATATAGAGCTGATTTTTTCTATATTAGCAGCAGCTAAAGATTGATTTTTTGTTTTTTTATGGGATAACATATATATAATTTATTTTTAAAAAAATAAAAAAAGAATTAAAGTCTATAAATATAAACTTTAATTCTCAATCTTACTCATCTCTTAATGCTTTTGGTTTGTCTAAAATTTCTTTCATAATAATCGATTTTATTAATTGATCTGCTTCAAAGTCTCTAGGATTTAAAAATTCATCATAATCCTCTTTCTTTTCTTCTAAGAAACTTCTCTCAACCTTTTCTTCAGCTGATTTTATATATCCGTTATTCTTTTCTTTATCTTTTGTTTTTATCTTATCTGATGCTTGTTTTTTTGTACTTTTATTTTTACTTGAGTTCTTATCTGAAACTTGTCTTTTTATATCGCTTTCTACATCTTTAATAAATGTAAAAAAGCCTTGATTTTTATCATCAGAAGAATTAAATCTCTCATCTTCTTTATAATATTTTATTTCATTTTCTAAATCATTTTTAAAATAAGACATTCCCCTAGAAATTTTAGATTTTTTATTTTTCTTGTTTTTAAAAGTTCCAGCATTAGGATTTTCTTCTTTCTTTTCAGCTTCTTTTTTTGATTTATATTTATTATGAATAGAATATATCGCTATAAATAATAAAAGTTTATATATCATAAAATCACTTCATCAATCTTTTTTAGTATCTTTTGTTACTTTTGAAATTGATTCTCTCATATCTGTGTCGGATAAGATGTTTTTTAATTTATAATAATCAATCGCACCTAAGTTTCCATCTTTTAAAGCTTTTGCCATAGCTAAAGGAACTTCAGATTCAGCTTCAACTACTTTTGCCCTCATAGCTTCAACTTCTGCTTTCATTTCTTGTTCTCTAGCAAGAGCCATAGCTCTTCTTTCTGATGCTTTTGCCTCTGCTATTCTCTTATCTGCTTCTGCTTGATCTGTTTGTAATCTCGCTCCTATATTTCTAGCAACATCAACATCAGCTATATCAATTGATAAAATTTCAAAAGCTGTTCCAGAGTCCAAACCTTTTTCTAACACTACTTTTGATATTGAGTCTGGATTTTCTAAAACTCCCTTATAAGTTTTTGAAGAACCAACTGTAGTAACAATTCCTTCGCCAACTCTTGCTATAATTGTTTCTTCTCCAGCTCCACCAACTAGCCTATCTATGTTTGCTCTTACTGTTACCTTTGCCTTTACCAATACTTCGATACCATCTTGTGCAACAGCAGAAATATTTGGAGTTTCAATTACTTTTGGGTTTACAGAAACTTGAACCGCTTCTAAAACATTTCTTCCCGCAAGATCAATTGCTGCTCCTCTTTCAAATTCAAGTGGAATATTTGCTCTTTCTGCTGCAATCAATGCATCTACAAGAGTGTTTACATTACCTCCTGCTAGATAATGTCCTTCTAATTCTTCAATTTTAATATCTAATCCTGCCTTTGTTGCCTTAATCATTGGGTTGACTATTCTACTAGGCCTAACACGTCTTAATTTCATCCCAATTAAATCAGAAATTTTTATTTTTACCCCAGAAAAAAATGCTGTTACCCAAAGTCCAACTGGCACAAAGCTAAAAAATAATATTATTAATACTAAGGCTAGGAATACAGTTCCTCCACCAAGAAATATCGATCTCATTATTCTTCAATCCTCCTTACAAAGTTTTTAAATCCTTCAGTTTTTGATACTTCAACCTTACTTCCCTTTTCAATAAATCCATCTTCACTTATAGCTTCAAATTTTTCTCCATTAAATTCTATAAATCCTGTTGGTTTTAATACACTTGTTGTTATAGCTATATCTCCCTTTTTTAAAGGGCTATTATCAACGCTCAAATAACCTTTCTCACTCTTATGACTATTTAATAACAAACTATTTTTTATAAATTTTGAGTTTTTTGATTTTTTAATTATAAAAGTTATTATTACTGCTGATATTACAATTGCAATAGATAAGCTTTTTAGTGCTACTTCTATAGAGTTCATAGCTATAATAATTCCTGCTATGATCGCTACAATTCCGCTTATTCCTGCTATACCAAAGCCTGGAACTAAAACTTCAATAAATATTAATCCAATTCCGATTAAAAAAATAAGTATAGCATACCAATTTGAATCTTGAGACGCTATATTTGATACGAAAAATAGAGAAAATGCAATTAAAGAAACCACACCTCCTGGGCCAAAACCAGGAGTAAATATTTCAACAACTAAGCCAACTAGGGCAAAAATTAATAATATTGTGGTAACATTAGGGCTTGCTATAAAATTTAAAAAATCTGACATATTATCAACTCACTTTAGCTTAATTATATTAATTTAACTTATTATTATCAATAAATTTTATAATATTAGAATTATAAGTATTATTTTAATATAATATCTTTTATTTTTGAGTTTATTCTATATTTTAATATTTATATAATTTTCTTGTTTTACCTATATTATTTTTATAATTAATTTACTTTATTATAATTTAATTTTGTTTAACCTTCTTGTATAATTTGTAAATTTTTTATTTTTATGATGAATTACAAATAATATTAAGATACTAATTAAAACCAAATTATGTAAAATAATCAAATATTATTTTTTATAAACTCTAAAAAACACAAAAAAAAATAATCTGGAATAATCCAGATTATTTTAATAATTCTTTTGCAATTTTACTAACAGTATTTCCATCTGCCCTGCCTTTAACTTTAGGCATTATATTTTTCATGAGAGTGCCCATGTCTTTTACAGAGTTAATATTGTTTTCATTCATAGTTTCTTGAATGATTTGTCTTAATTCATCTTCACCAAGTTGTTTTGGAAGATAATCTAGTAAAACATCAATTTCTTTATTTGTTTGCTCTATTAAATCTTGACGATCACCCTTTTTGAATTCCTCAATAGAGTGTTTCTTTTCCTTTAACTGTTTAGTTAAAATGTCGATAACATCTTGATCATTAAGTTCAACCCTGTCATCAACTTCTTTTTGTTTAATAGCTGCACGTACCATAGTAATGGTATCTTTTCTAAGTTTGTCTTTATTTCTCATGGCAGACTTTAAGTCTTCCATTAATTTATCTTTTAAAGACATATTACACCCCTAATTAATATCTAGAATTTCTTTTTCTACGTGCTTCTTCTGATTTTTTCTTTCTTCTCACACTTGGTTTTTCATAATGTTCTCTTTTTCTTACTTCTTTAAGTACTCCACTAGTAGCACATTGTCTCTTAAATCTTTTAAGAGCATTATCAAGAGATTCATTTTCTCCAACTCTAATTTCTGACACTGCATTCCCTCCTCTCGTAGAAAAGGTAGTTCATATTGAACCATTTCTCAATAATTATATATTATTATTAACTTGTTTTCAATAAAATTTTATCAACCTGGTGGCCATTGTAGTGATCTTTTGCCAAGCAAATGAAAATGCAAGTGATTTACACTTTGTCCACCATCTTCTTTTGTATTAATTACAACTCTATAACCTTTATCAAGTTCAAATTCTTTAGCAAGATCTTTAATCTTTAAAAGTATATAGGAAAGTAATTCGCTATCAGACTCATCAATTTCGTCTAAAGAATCTATATGTTTTTTAGGTATAATTAAAATATGCACAGGAGCTTGAGGGTCTATATCTTTAAAAGCATATATTTTTTCATCTTCATAGACCTTATTTGATGGTATTTCACCACTAATTATCTTACAAAATAAACAGTCCATCTTAACCTCCTTACACTATTATTGCTTTAGCTATTTCTGAATCGATTTCATCTTTTATTTCTACATCAAGAATTTGATTTTTGATATCTTTTTCAGATTCAACTAAGCATCTTATATAATTTGTAGTATATCCTAAAAATTTACCTTTTTCAATTTCTTCTTCAACTAATAAAGATTTGATTTTCCCAAAATTTTCTTTCTTAAAATCTTTCATTAATTGTTCATTAACTTCTGCTAATTTTTCCGCTCTTTCAATCTTTATATTTCCGTCGACTTGGTCTTTAATTTCTGCAGCTGGAGTACCTGCTCTTTTTGAATATTTAAAAATATGAATTTTAGAAAACTTAACTTTTTTTATAAATTCAAGACTTTCTTTAAAGTTTTCTTCTTTTTCTTCAGGAAATCCAACTATAACATCTGTTGTTAAACCAGCATCAGGCATATATTTTCTAATAAGTTCAGTCTTTTCATAAAATTCATCACAAGTATATTTTCTGTTCATCTTCTTTAAAATTTCATCCGATCCACTTTGTAAAGAAAGATGAAAATGATCGCAAAGTTTTCCGGTTTTCATTGCTCTTTCTAAAAATTCTTCTGAAATAATTCCTTGTTCTATGGAGGATAATCTTATTCTCTTAACCTTATCAACTTCTGCTATTGCTTCAATTAAATCAATAAGTCTTTTTTTGCCAAGATCGTATCCATAAGATCCAACGTGTATTCCTGTTAAAATAATTTCTTTGTAGCCATTTTCTGTTAATTTTTTTGCTTCTTCTACTGCATCTTCAATAGTTCTAGATCTTATCGGTCCTCTAGCATAAGGTATAATGCAATAACTACAAAATCTATTACATCCATCTTGAACTTTCATATAGGCTCTTGTCATACCATCTGTATGTTTTGTATGGATTTTTTGAAATTCATGGTCGTATTTAAGAGATCTTACTATATTTACTTGCTTGTTTTCTTTTTCAAAATTTTCAACAAGTTCAACAATTTTATCTCTTTCTGTGGTTCCAATTATTATGTCCACTCCATCAATTTTTTCTACTTTTTCAGGAGCCACTTGTGAATAACAACCCATAACAGCTACTATTGCATCAGGATTATTCCTTTTTACCTTTCTAATTGCTTGTCTTGATTTTCTATCAGAAAGATTTGTGACAGTACATGTATTTACAATAAAAATATCTGAGTTTTCAATTTCATAATCTAAGTTTAAATATCCTTTTTTATTGAACATCTCAGCAACAGCTTCTGATTCATATTGGTTTACTTTACAACCCAGTGTAAGTATAGAAAAAGTTTTTTTAATTGCGATTACCTCCCTTCTAAAAGATTTATTATATAAAAGCTTGAACAAATTGCAGCAGTTTGTGCTCTAAGAATCCTATCTCCAAGTGATATAATTTCAGCTCCAATAGATTTTATATAATCAACTTCAGATCTTTCAAATCCGCCTTCTGGACCTATTACTAGCATAATATTTTTATCCTTACAGGATCCATCGAATTTGTTATTATCTTCATTTTCATAAGCAAGATATATCTTCTTATCATCCTTATACTTTTCTAAATCCATAATATCTACCGGCTTGTGTATTGTTGGAATTACATTTCTTTTTGATTGTTTTGCTGCTGATTCAACAATTCTTTTCCATCTTTCAATTTTATTTTTTCTTTTGCTTTTATATTTGATACTACTCTTTTTGTATACAGTGGTAAAAATTCACTTACACCAATTTCAGTGCAGTATTTTAGTATTTCTTCTGTATTATTATTTTTTAATATCCCAAAAGCTAAGCAAAGTTTTACATCGCTTTCATTGCTAGAATTAATTTCTTTAATTTTCTTTATATAAACAAATCCGTCTTTCTCACAAAGAAATCTTCCTATAAAGTATCCATTATCTGCAATGATTTCTACGTCTTCATCTGCTTTTATTCTAGCAACATTTAAATAATGATGAGAATCTTCTTTATTAAGTTTTATTTTTTCATCAAAATTTTCATTTACAAAAAATCTAAACATTTTTAATCCTACCTATTATAAGATCCCAACCATTTTTATCTTTAATTTCTACTATTTCAAAGTTATTTTCAGAAAGTTTATCTGTAACCATTTTAACTTTTTCTGTAATTATTCCAGAAAATATTATAATTCCATTTTCATTCAAATGTTTTCTTAAATCTGGTACCATCTCAACTATTACTTCGGCTATAATATTAGAAACTATGATATCAGCGTTACCTTCTATAACATCAAGTAAGTTGCCCTTATAAATTGTAAGCTTATCTTCTACTCCATTTATTTTGGCATTGTGCTTACTTGCCTTTATACAATTTTCATCTATATCTACGCAAATTGCAGATTCTGCCCCTAATTTTACTGCTGCTATTGCAAGTATTCCACTTCCACAACCTATATCAAATATTTTATCTTTTTCTTTTATATATTTTTCTATGCTTTCAAGGCATAAATAAGTTGTTTCATGGCTACCTGTACCAAAGGCCATGCCAGGATCTATTTCTACAATTTTTCTATCATCTTTATTATCATAATCTTCCCAATATGGTTTGATTACAAGTTTATTTGAAATTTCAATTGGATGATAATATTTCTTCCAATTATTAGACCAGTCTTGATCATCCTCTGTAATAATTTCTACCTTGCCTAAATCTTTATCATCAAATTTATCTTTTAAATCTCGGGCCTTATTTCTATCTTCTAAGGCAAAATACAGACAAATTTTTATAAGAGTCTTGTCCATATTTAATATGTCCGTATCTACAAAGTCCCAATTCTTCTCATTTTGGTCAAGCTCATCTATTACTTGTGATCCATATTCTTCATATATAAATTGATCATTTTTTTCGAGTTCTTCAATTATTGCTTCTCTTTTATCAATGGTAGATGATACTTGAAATTTTAAATATTGCATTTTTCTCCTTTATAAAAAAATAGACAAATTCAAATGAGTTTGTCTATTCGAAAAATTCTTTTACTTTGCTAAAGAAACCTTTTTCTTGCTTTTCTGCAGTATCACTCTTGCTCCTAAGCTCCTCTAAAAGTCTTTCTTGCTCTTCATTTATCTTGTTAGGTACAATAATATTTACTGTGAAATAAAGATCTCCTTTGCCGTTTGATCTAAGTTTTTTAACTCCCTCATCTTTTAGCTTAAAGGTTGTTCCTGCTTGAGTTCCTTTGGGAATTTCAAATTCAGTAAGCTTTGTTAGTGTAGGTACTTTGATTGTTCCTCCAAGAACTGCATCCATGTAAGTTATTGGCATATTTAAATGTAAGTTATATCCATCTCTTTGAAATACTGAATCAGATTGTACTTTTATATAGATATATAAGTCTCCATTTGGTCCACCATTTTCTCCAGCACTACCTTCTCCAGACATTGAAATTACAGTATCATTGTCGACACCTGCAGGAATTTTTACATTTAATTTTTTTGAAACTATTTCTCTACCTTTTCCATGACATTTTTTACAAGGATTTTCAATGATTTCTCCAGATCCATGACATTTATCGCAAGTTACAACCCTTATAAATCTTCCAAAACCAGAGCTGGTTTGTTCTCTAACCTGTCCGCTTCCATGACACTTATCACAAGTGTGTTTTTCACTGCCTGCTTCAGCACCAGATCCATCACATTTAGAACAATTTTCTTCTCTTCTAACTCTGATTTCTTTTTCAACACCAAAAACAGCTTCTCTAAAGTCTAATCTGATATCATACCTTAAGTCATCGCCTTTAATTGGCATATCTTTTCTTTGACTAGTGTCGCTTCCTCTAAAGCCTCCACCAAACATGTCAAAAATATCACCAAAAATATCAGAAAATCCGCCGAATCCAGCATCTTGATAATTTTGATTTATACCATCTTCACCATAAAGATCATAATTACTTCTCTTTTTGTCATCTGACAAGATTTCGTAGGCAACATTAATTTCTTTGAATCTTGTTTCTGCTTCTTTGTCACCATTATTTAAATCAGGATGGTATTTTTTTGCTAACTTTTTATATGAAGTTTTTATTTCTTCTTTACTAGCATTTCTTTCTACTTCAAGAATTTCATAAAAATCTCTCAATTCTTCACCCCATTAGATTAATATTTTATATCTTTTATCAAAAAAAATAAAGCTAAATCTAAAAAGATTTAGCTTTATTAAGATGATTCTTATTCTTCATCATCGTCTACAACTTCATAATCAGCATCAACTACATCATCTTTGTCGTGTGCTTCTTCGCTTGTAGATCCAGGGTTAGCTTGTTCTCCATCTGGATTAGCATTTTTATAAAGCTCTTCAGATATTGCATAGAAAGCTTGAGTTAAGTTTTCTGTTTTTTCTTTAATTTCATCTAAATTATCAGAATCTTTAACAGATTTTAATTCTTCAATAGCTTTTTCTATTTTTTCTTTATCTTCATCTTTAATCTTGCCTTCAACTTCTTCTAAGGTAGATTCTGATTGATATATCATAGAGTCAGCATTATTTCTAGCTTCTATTAATTCTTTCTTTTTGCTATCTTCTTGAGCATACATTTCAGCTTCTTTTACTTTTTGATCAATTTCTTCATCACTTAAATTAGTTGATGATGTTATTGTAATTTTTTGTTCTTTTCCTGTTCCAAGGTCTTTAGCTGATACATTTACTATACCGTTAGCATCTATATCAAATGTTACTTCGATTTGAGGAACTCCTCTTCTTGCTGGTGCTATACCTTCAAGTTGGAATCTACCTAAAGTAACATTGTCAGAAGCCATTTGTCTTTCACCTTGAAGTACGTGAATATCTACTGAAGTTTGATTATCTGTAGCAGTTGTGAAGATTTGTGATTTCTTTGTTGGGATTGTTGTATTTCTTTCAATTAATCTAGTTGTTACTCCACCCATTGTCTCAATTCCTAATGAAAGTGGTGTTACATCTAGTAATAATAAGTCTTTAACATCTCCAGACAATACTCCACCTTGAATTGCTGCACCAAGTGCCACACATTCATCTGGGTTAATATCTTTTTGAGGATCTTTTCCTATTAATTTTTTAATACATTCTTGTACTGCTGGAATTCTTGTAGATCCACCAACTAGTAAAACTTTATCAATATCACTACTGCTTAGTCCAGCATCTTTAAGAGCATCTTTAACCGGTTGTTCTGTCATTTTTACAAGATCTTTTGTTAATTCATCAAATTTTGCTCTAGTTAAGTCCATATTTAAGTGAAGTGGACCTTCTGCTGTTGCTGTAATGAATGGTAAGTTGATATTTGTTGACATTGTTGAAGATAATTCTTTTTTAGCTTTTTCAGCTGCTTCTTTAAGTCTTTGAAGACTCATCTTATCAGCTTTTAAATCAACACTATTTTCTTTTTTAAATTCTTCAGCTAAATAATCAATAACTTTATTATCAAAGTCATCTCCACCTAGCTTGTTGTTACCTCTTGTTGAGTGTACTTCAAATACTCCATCACTCATTTCAAGGATAGAAACGTCGAATGTACCTCCACCTAGGTCGTAAACCATGATTTTTTCATCATTAGTTTCTTTATCTTCTCCATATGCTAGTGCTGCAGCTGTTGGTTCGTTTACTATTCTCTTAACTTCAAGTCCAGCAATTCTTCCAGCGTCTTTTGTTGCTTGTCTTTGAGCATCTGTAAAATAAGCAGGAACTGTTATAACTGCTTCTGTAATTTTTTCACCTAGATAAGATTCAGCATCTGATTTTAACTTTTGAAGAATCATTGCTGATATTTCTTGTGGTGTATAAGTTTTTCCATCTATATTTATTTTATGATCTGAACCCATTTCTCTTTTAATGGATTGAATTGTTCTATCAGGATTTGTTATTGCTTGTCTTTTTGCTGTTTCTCCAACAAGTCTTTCTCCGTCTTTTGTAAAAGCTACTACTGAAGGAGTTGTTCTACTACCTTCAATATTTGGAATTATTATTGAATCTCCACCTTCCATTACTGCAACTGCGGAGTTTGTAGTTCCTAAATCAATACCTATAATTTTACCCATAATATATATCCTCCTTATTAATTATTGAGATACCTTGACCATTGCAGGTCTCAATACTTTTTCTCCTATTAAATATCCTTTTTGTAAAACATCTATTATAATGCCCTCTTCAACACCTTGCTTTTCTTCAACTAATACTGCATGGTGGAATTCTGGGTCGAATTTTTCATTTAAGCATTTCATTTCAGTAACATCATTTTTGTTTAAAAGTTCTAAAAGTTGTTTGTAGATTAATTCAACACCTTCTTTAAAACTTTCTTCATTTGTATGAGCCTCTATTGCTCTTTCAAAATTATCAATTACTGTTAATAATTCATTGAGTACTTTTTTACTTCCAAGCTCAATGTAGTCTTTTCTTTCCTGTTCTGTCCTTCTCTTGTAATTAACAAAATCAGCTTGTAGTCTCACAAAATTATCTTCTAAGGCAGCATACTTTTCATTTTCTTTATCAGAATCTTGCTCATCTTCTTCAATTTCAGTTTCAACTTCAACTTTTTCATCCGAAGAATCTTTTTCTAAATCTTCATTGACCTGGCCTAACTTTTCTTCCTCAATAAGATTTTCATCTTTATTTTCTAAATTTGCCACCTAATCACCTCACTATACTATCTATTGTTTTAACTAAGTTATTGCTAACTGCCCAAACATTTTTAACATGATTTTTGTAGTCCATTCTTCTAGGACCGATTATCCCAATAACACCTCTATGATTGCTAAAACTAGCAAAGTTTGATTTAATAATCGCATTTCCTTTTAGAAGACCACTTGACTCATCACTTCCAATAATTACACTAAAATTACTTTCATCTTCTGATTCTTTAATTATGTTTATTAAATCTTTCTTATCATTAATAAAATTCATAAATTCTTTAGCTCTTTCTGTATCAAAGTATTCTTTGAAATTGAGTATATTTGTTATTCCATCATAATAAAAATTAATAGATGATATTTTTTCATGAAATTTTGAAATTCTATCTATTATATTCAATATTAGATCGCTATACTCAACTAGTGAGCCTTTTAATATAATTTTTATTTTGCCTACTTTACCAAAATCAACTCCACTTAAATTTTTATTTAGTTCAGTAGATAAATTTTTTAACTCTACATCACTTATGCTCTCTTTGACTTCTATTAGTTGATGATCAACAACTCCTTTATTGCCTACAATAATCAGCAATACCGTATTGACATCTATACTAATAAGCTCAATAAGTTTGATCTTAGTGTCAGACTCATTAACAGCCATCAAAAATGATGTGCAATTTGTGTAATCAGCTAAAAGTTTAACAGCATTTTTATATATATCGCTTATATTAAAGATATCATTTGATAAGCTTTTAGAAATTTGTTCATAATCATCTCTAGCATATTCAAACAATCCTTCTTCTTTTATTAACTGATCCACAAAAAATCTATAAGCTTTATCAGATGGTATCCTACCAGCTGATGTATGAGGTTTATTTAGATATCCTAAATCTTCTAGATCAGCCATTTCATTTCTAATAGTGGCTGAGCTAACTCCAAGATCATATTCCTTTGATAACTTTCTAGAACCAACAGGAGTAGAAGAGTAGATATAGGAATTAATAATGGCATTTAATATTTCTATTTTTCTCTTATCCAAATTATCACCCTTTATTAGCACTCGTTTTATTTGAGTGCTAATGCTTATGTATATATACTACATGCTTGGTCAAAGATTGTCAATGATTTTTAAAAAATAATTATATATTTTCACTTTATTTTATTTATTATTAAACTATGTTAAAATATAGCTTGAATTAATCGCATTTAATCGTATTTTAATTTTTTATATTTTAAATTTTTAAATTTTAATATTAATTAGGAGAATAAAAAATGAGTAACAATAAAGAAAGTTTAAGTGGTTATATATTTACTTTTATAATTGCCTTAGTTCTAGGTTTATTAATTAGACGTTTTGTTTTTTCTGCAAATATAATTAACGGAGTATCAATGGAGCCTACTTTTACTGAAAATGACAGAGTGATAGCTTTAATTTTTCCTTTATATTATAAAGATCCAGAATATGCAGATGTTGTAATCATTAATTCCCCTATTGAGGAAGGGAAAGAATATATTAAAAGAATTGTTGGAAAACCTGGAGATAAAATTGAAGTCATGGATGGGAATGTTATTAGAAATGGTGAAATTTTAGAAGAAAATTATATTGATAAAGATGTAAAAACTGGAATTTATTTTGAAGATTCGTGGCAATTAGGAGACGATGAATTTTTTGTTTTAGGAGATAATCGTCATCCAAATAAATCATCTGATTCTAGGGCCTTTGGTCCAATAAAAAAAGATAGCATAGATGGAATTGTTAAATTAAGATTTTGGCCTTTCTCAAAATTTGGAACAGTAGGAGGTATAAATGAATAATAGACAAAAATATATTAGAAATTTTTCAATAATTGCTCACATAGATCATGGTAAATCTACTTTAGCCGATAGATTAATAGAAGATACTGGACTACTTACAAAAAGAGAAATGGATCAACAAGTTCTTGACTCTATGGATCTTGAAAGAGAAAGAGGTATAACTATAAAACTAAAGTCTGTAAGACTTATTTATAAAGCTAAAGATGGTCATAAATATACTTTTAATTTAATAGATACTCCTGGTCATGTTGACTTTAACTATGAGGTATCAAGATCTTTGGCAGCTTGCGAAGGAGCCTTGGTTGTTGTCGATTCATCTCAAGGTGTCGAAGCACAAACTCTTGCCAATGTTTACTTAGCAGTTGATCAAGATTTGGAACTTGTTCCTATTTTGAATAAAATTGATCTTCCTAGTGCAAGACCAGACGAAGTAAAAAAAGAAATTGAAGATATTATTGGAATTGATTGCCAAGATGCTCCTCTTATTTCAGCTAAGAGTGGTATAGGGATAGAAAAAGTTTTAGAAAAAATAATTACTGATATACCAGCACCTTCTGGAGATGAGAGTGCTCCTCTTAAAGCTTTAATTTTTGACTCCTACTATGATTCTTATAAGGGTGTAATTTGCTATGTAAGAATCGGTGATGGATCTGTTAAAGCTGGCGATATGATAAAAATGTTTTCTAATAATAAAGTATTTGAAGTAGTTGAGGTTGGAGTAACAACTTCTGGTCACTTACCTGTTGATTCATTAAGAGCCGGAGATGTTGGATACATAGCAGCTAGTATCAAAAATGTTAAAGATGCAAGAGTTGGTGATACTA
Organism: Peptoniphilus obesi ph1; assembly: GCF_000311865.1. Classification (GTDB taxonomy): domain Bacteria; phylum Bacillota; class Clostridia; order Tissierellales; family Peptoniphilaceae; genus Peptoniphilus_E; species Peptoniphilus_E obesi. The sequence goes on from NZ_HE978581.1 coordinate 248,028, forward strand.
TCACACTTGCAAATAGCAAGGATGTTAAACCATATCCTGGTTATAAAAAAGTTGTTCCAATGGTTTATTGCGGAATTTATCCAGGCGAAGGCGAAGAATATACAAATATTAGAGAAGCTCTTGAAAAATTACAAGTAAATGATGCTGCTTTAGAATTTGAAGCTGAAACTTCAGCAGCTCTTGGTTTTGGTTTTAGATGCGGATTTTTAGGACTGCTTCATATGGAAATCATCCAAGAAAGACTTGAAAGAGAATTTAATTTAAACATGGTTACAACTGCTCCATCTGTTATTTACAGAGTTACAAAGAACGATGGAGAAGTTATTGAGATACAAAACCCATCAAATTTACCTGAAACTACAGAAATTGCAAAGATGGAAGAACCAATAGTCAGGGCAGAAATTATGACACCAACAGACTATGTTGGTGCTGTAATGGAACTTTGCCAAAATAGAAGGGGTAAATTTATAGATATGGTTTACCTTGAAGAAACTAGAGCAAATATAATCTATGATCTTCCTTTAAATGAAGTTATTTATGACTTTTTTGATGCCCTTAAATCTAAAACAAGAGGCTATGCTTCTTATGATTATGATTTTATAGGATATGAAGAGTCTAAACTTGTTAAACTAGATATCTTAATAAATGAAAATCTAGTTGATGCTTTTTCTATAATAGTTCACGAATCTACTGCCTATACTAAAGGAAGAAAAATTTGCGAAAAATTAAAAGATGTAATACCAAGACATCAATTTGCTGTGCCAATTCAAGCAGCTATACAAAATAAAATTATTGCAAGAGAAACTGTCAGAGCTCTTAGAAAAGACGTATTGGCAAAATGTTATGGTGGAGATATTTCAAGAAAGAGAAAATTACTTGAAAAACAAAAAGAAGGTAAAAAACGTATGAGAATGGTTGGAGATGTTGAAGTTCCACAAGAAGCCTTCTTGACTGTACTAAAATTCGATGAAGAAAATTAATATTTTAGATAAAATATCTTCTCCTGATAAAGATTTATCTATTTATATACACATTCCCTTTTGTATTAAAAGATGTTTTTATTGTGATTTTTGCTCTTCTATTTTAAATAAAGAAAAGGAAGAAGAATATTTTAAATATCTATTAAGAGAAATTGATTTATATAAAGAATTTTTAAAAGATAAGGAAATTGTAAGTGTCTTTATTGGTGGAGGAACACCATCTTGCGTAGATTCTAAAAATATTTTAAATATAGTAGATAGGTTAAATAAATATAGTTATTTAAAAAAAGATTTAGAGTTTACTATTGAAGCTAATCCGAATTCTCTTGATTCAAAAAAATTAGATGATTATTTGAGCTCCGGGATAAATAGGTTTTCAATAGGAGCCCAATCTTTTAATGATAGTCTTCTTAAAAAAATTGGAAGGATTCATAATAAAAAACAAATTATTTCTTCTATAGAGCTTTTAAAAGAAAAAAATATTAAAAATTTTTCTCTAGACCTTATGCTTGGTCTACCTGATCAAAATTTAAAAGATATTGAAGAGTCTCTTCGTTATATAGAAGATTTAAATCCAAAACATATATCTTATTATTCTTTAATATTAGAAGAAAATACTTATATGTATAAAAACAGAAGTCTTTTTAATTTTGCTTCTGATACAGAAGATAGAAAAATGTATCATTACCTATTAAAAGGTCTTGATAATTTAAATTTTAAACAGTATGAAATTTCAAACTTTGCAAAAGATAGATATGAATCTAAACACAATCTAAGATATTGGAGACTAAAAAATTATTTATCTTTTGGAATGAGTGCAGCTTCAAATATAGAAAATATAAGATTTAAAAATACTGAAAATTTTGACCAATATTTTTCTTCTTTAAAAGACCATAGCTTTCCTATAGAAGATTTTGAGATTTTAGATAAGATTGATAGAATAAATGAATATATAATTATGGCACTTAGGTTAAATAAGGGTTTAAATATTGATGAATTTAATAAAAAGTTTGATGAAGACTTTTTTAAATCTTACAAGAAAGAATTTGACAAAAATACAAAGCTTGGACTTATAAAATTGGATAATAATAATTTGTCCTTAACTAGTCTAGGACTAGATTTTAGTAACCAGGTTGAATTGGACTTCTTTAAATAATTTTTTCTTGCAAAGACTCTTTATAAATGATAAAATACTAGGAGCCTAAAAAAAAGAATTTGTGGAGGTGATTTACATGGCAAATATTAAATCAGCTATTAAAAGAATTGAAGTTACAAAAAGAAATACAGATCGTAATAAAAAATTTAGAACTCAAGCTAAATCAGCAATGAGAGATTTTGAAAAAACTCTTGAAGCAGGTAATGTAGATGAAGCTAGAGAATTATTAAAAACTGTTGATAAAAAATTAAAAGTTGCAGCTAATAAAAATGTTATTTCTAAGAAGTCAGCTTCTAGAAAAATTTCAAGTCTAGCTAAAAAATTAAATAAATAATTTACTATGTAATAACTTTTCATTTATTATATAAAATAAACCTGAGACTATCTCAGGTTCTTTTTATGCAAATTTATAGATTAATAATTCTAATAATACATCTTTAGATAGGCTTGTTGTCTTAAGAGACCTGTCTGTTTCTAAAATTTCAGCATGCAATTCGTATAGTTTATCTAGCTCAAAATTCTTAGAAAAAGAACTTATCTTATTAAATTCAAAAGGACTTATCCCCATCCTCTTTTGTATTTCAAAATTATTATATCCACTTTTTAAAAGACTCTTATAATTAATTAAATTCCTTACCTGCCTACTTATCATAAAAAGTATTTTTTGCGCAGGTTCATTCAAATCATGTAAATTTTTATATTCCAAAATAGCCTGTCCCACATTTCTATTTGACAGACAATCAAGAAATCTAAAAACATTAGTATCTATACTTTCAATTATAGATGCCTCTATGTCTTCCCTCTTTATTTGGGGGCTTTCAGACAAAGAAAATAACTTATCCATCTCATTTTTAAGATCATATAAATTCACTTCTATGTTTCTAGAATTGTAACTAGACTTATTTATAAAATAAGATAGGTCTGAATTATTTATTTCATAACCTTTTAATTTAAAATATTGGCTGGCAAATCTTATTACTTCCTGACCTTTTAATTTTGGAAATTCAATATTTCTATTTTTCTTTTTAAAATATTTAAAAAATTTTCTCTTTTTATCCAACTCATCTTCAAGATCTAAAAAAATCACAATAACAAAATCTGCAAGCTTATCTAAAATTTCATAGAATGAATCATCAACCTTTAGGGAAAAATTTTTTATATTTTTCACTATAATAACTTTTTTATCATCAAAAACAGGCAAAGTTTCAACAGAGTTGATAAAATCTTCGAGCTCAATTTGGTCTCCATTTAAGCTCAATAAATTTATGTTCCTAAAATCTTTTTTTAAATATTTTTTTATAATATATTCGCTAGTATTTCTTAAAAGCAGCTTTTCGTAGCCATAAAATAAGTAGGCTCCGCTAATCTCTTCCTTGTAAATTTGTCTGTAATTCAAAATAATCACCAAACTTAAGTAAAAATATTAATAATAAAATTATATAAATTGCCATATAGTAAATAAATCTATAATTTTTTTGATCATAGCTAGTAAAGTAAATTTTTCCGTCTCTTATTTGCAGGCTAATCATACCATTTTTATTTGTAGACTTATATTTTACATTGTTGTCTTCTAAAGTTTTTAAAACTTCCTCGTGAGGATGCCCATAAGAATTTTCAAAGCCAGCACTAATTGTTGCATATCTTGGCTTAAGTCTTTTTATAAAATCTTCATTTGTTGAAGTTTTAGAACCGTGGTGAGCAACTTTTAAAAGGTCTGCTTCTGTCTTTAGATTTTCTTCTACTTTAGAGCTTATATCTCCTGTAAATAAAGTCTTAAAATTTTTATGATTTAAAATAAATACCAAAGATTTATCATTAGCATCTGTAACTTCTGTGCCTTCTTTTCTATCGCTTAAAACTTCTATATAATTATTTTTATCAATTTTTAAAATGTCATTTTTATTAAGCAAATAAGTATCTATTCCCCTGCTCTTTAATAAATTTAAATAGGGATTATCTTCTATATAAGAAACAAAAACTTTATCAATATTTACATGATCAATTATATCAAATAAACCATCAACATGGTCCTCATCGAAATGAGAAATAAATAGGTAGTCTATATTTTTAATAGACCTGGATTTTAAATAATTAAGTGTGTAAATCTTTCCTGGCCTGTAATTTTCATTTAAAGATCCCCCAGTATCTACCATAATAGTTTTATTTTTCGTCCTTATAATGGTTGAATCTCCTTGGTTTACATATATAAAATCCATCCTAAAATAATTTTGATTTTCTAAAATTAAGTAAGTAAAGTTAAATAAGCTTACCAATACGAAGGCATAAAAAATGCTTTTTAAAAATTTATTATATTTAAGAAAAGAATCTTTATTATATGCGAAAAATACAAATAAATAGTAAATAACAAGAATGCTAAGTCTATTTATAGACCCACTAATATTTATAAATGAAATTTTATTTATAAATTCTATTAAAAAATTAGAAATATTTAATAGCAGGTCCACGCTGGCAGAAATTATAATTGCAAAAGGGCTAAATATCACCATAACTATTGATAAAACTATCGATAAAGTTATTAAAGGCACTATAAAAATATTGGAAATAATAGATAAAATTGAATACTGGCTAAAAAAATATAAACATATCGGAGTTATCATTATTGAGATTGCAATCGATAAGGCCAAGGATTTATTAGATAATTTACTGGGCAGTGCCAAATAAATTGGTCTATATAATAAAAGAATTCCTGCCACTGAGAAAAAACTCAATAAAAAAGATGCAGATAATATTGCATATGGATTAAAAATAAGTATAAGGATAGCACTCGCTAGTAAAGCATCAAACTTATCTATTTTTCTTTTACTAATAAAAGAATAAAAAGTTATTAGAATCATTATATAGGCTCTTAAGGCTCCAAATGGCATTGATGATAAATATATATAGAAAAAAATCAAAAAAGCTGCTAGTCCAAATCTAAGTTTTTTAGATAGGGAAAGTTTTTTTAATATAAAATTTATCAGAGCAAAAAGCACTCCAATATGTAGACCAGACATGGCAAGAATATGAGAAATACCAGCCTGCCTATAATTATCTTTTAAATTAGGGTCCATATAATCAGTGTTGGCTAATAAAATTGATGCCATGGTGTTTTTATTTTTATCATTTAAATAAGAAAGACTTTTTAAAGTGCGGTCTCTAAATAATTCCTTTAACTCGCCCAGTTTTGATCTTGATTTTATAGATAAACTTTCTTCATATAATGTGTAGTCGATTTTATTAGACTTTAAATAAGATTTATAATCAAAGTCAAAATCATTGAACTTCCCCATGGGTCTTTTTACTCTTGCCTTTAAAGAAAATTTATCTCCTAATTTTAAATTCTCATCACTATATAACAAATAATAATTAAATTTATTATCTCTTATTATGTATTTATTCTCATTGCTGATACTATTTTCAACAACTTGCCCTCTTATAGAAATTTCTTCACTATTTATAATATTTCTATTTCTAAAATTTGTTGAAATAAATCCAAGGAAAAGAAATATCAAACTTAAACTTATCAGTTTGAATTTTTTCGAGCTTTTAAAATAAAAAAATATAAAGAATCCAAAAGCTAATAAAGATAAGTAAGAAGATATTTTTATTATACTAGCTATAAAAATTCCAAGTAAAAATGATAAGAGTAAGTAAATCATATGCCACCTCAGATTAATTATATTAAAGGCCTTGATATTTAACAAGAAGGCTTATTGTGATAAAATAATATTTATCAATTGATTAGGAGTTAACAATGAATAAATTATATATAGATTACCCATACAAAAAAATAAATAAAACAGAAATTAAAAAAACAATAGAGGAAAAAGGATCTCTTTATAAAAGTCCTAAAAATACTATAATTTTTCTAGGCAATGATAAACTTGAATCTGATAAATTTCAAATAAATTCAGACCAAGTTGAATATCTAATAAGAGATGGAGAGATTTTTTATAGAGTTGATGAAGATTATATTGAAGAAACAATTGATTATGACCACAGACTTGACATCATGCAAGAAAATCTTGCTAATGCTCTGGTAAGACTTTGCATAAAAAGAATCAGCGATTTAAAAATTGAATCTTTTAAAATTTCTTCTAAAGAAAATAAAATAATCTTAGATAGCAATGATGTTTCTTATAAAAATATAAGTGATATTGAAAATTTAGCCAGCTACATATGCTTTGCTAATTTAAAAGTAGAAAATGAAGATGGAAAAATTTCACTTGATGGCTATGGATCAATAGACTACCAAGGTCCTTGCCTTGAAAGAACTGGCGAACTTGGTCTTATAAAAATAGTAAATCTAGATAAAAATCAAGAAAATAAAATTGAATTGAGCCTAGTTGCAGGTCAAAGAGCTTTGGATGATTATAGAGAAAAATCTAAACTCATTAGCAATCTTAAAAATATTTTATTCGTAGAAAATGAAGAAGATATATTTTCCCAAGTTAAAAATCTTAAATCTAAATCAAATTTCAATAAAGTTTCTACTGTAGATGAAGAAGATTCGAATGAAAAAACTAAAAAACAAGAAAATAAGATAGAAAAAAATGAAATTTCTAAAAATTTAAATGAAAACCCTTTAGAAAATAAGGAAAATCCTATTTTAAAAACTGAAAAATCTAAAGAAAATTTAAATCATGAAAATAAATTAGAAAATCAAGATGAAAAGCTTGAAGAAAATCAGAATAAAGAAATTCACAAAGATGAAGATGAGCAAGCATCCCATCTAGAACTTATAGAAAGTTTTAAAAATATGTCTACCCTAGTTGGAGATAATAGGTATATATACAAAATTTTCAAAGATATGCCTTTAAAAGAAATAAAAGAAATTTCAAATAAAATAATGAAAGAAAAAAATTATATTCAAATATATGGTCTAGAAAATTTTGATGAATCTCAATTAATAGTTACAAGATCTCAAAATATAAATATCAACTTAAAAGAAATAAGCAATGATATTAGTAAAAAAGTTCCAATCAAGGGCTTTGGCAATATGTACCAAATTGTAGCAAATGTTAAAACTCAAAATCTTGCAAGAGCCATGGAGGCATTTTTAATTAATATAAAAAATGAAACAGAAAAATAAAAGAAGTTGCACAAAAACAACTTCTTTTTTCTTTACCTTAGTATGTAAGCTCCATCATTATCAACTTCTAAGTTGATCGCCCTCCACTTAGCCTTAGTTTCTAAATTATCAAAGGCTGTATCTATATTTTTATTATTAGAATCTGAAATAACAAGAAGACTTGATCCAGCTCCTGATATAAATAAAACTGATTCATTTTTATTTGCAATTTCTTTAAGCATGTCATAATCTTCAATCAAAACTTTTCTATAAGGTTCGTGAATATAATCTTTGGCAGACTTTCTTAACATATCCATATCCCCTATTCTCATAGCTTGAAAGATTAGATTTGACTTAGCTATATTAGAAATTGCATGGTCTAAACTCAATGTATCTTTTACGGCTCTTCTTGCTAGTTTAGTTTCCATAGCAAAGTCAGCAACAAGCAAGGTGAATTTAAATTTTTCTGAAACTTCTGCCTTATAATAAACAAGTCCATCATCATAAGATGCACAAACTAGCCCACCAAGAAAGGCCGGAAGAACATTGTCTGGGTGGCCTTCAATCCTTGTAGCATATTCTAATAATTTTTGCTTTTCTAAGTTTAAATTAGAAAACTCATTTGCAAATAATAAGGCTGCATCAATGCAGGTTGCAGAACTTCCAAGACCCCTTGTCATAGGAACATTAGCATCGACTGTGATTTTTAGCTTTGGTGCTTCTAAATTATTTTCCTTATAAAAAAATTCTACAGTTTTATACATTAGCGATTCTTTATCTTCTTCAGACATAAAATCTGTTTCTTCAAAATGAAAGTCATTATAAAGCTTAAATGCCATGCCCATACAGTCATAACCTGGGCCTAAATTTGCACTTGTTCCAGGAACTCTTACTATCAATTTATAATCTCCTTTATTATCTTCTTAATTTCACTTTTATCAACACTATAATTTTGTTTTTCTTTTTTATTTAAAATTTCCTTAAATCTCTTGTCAGCTAAAATATTTGTAGCCTTTTCTAAGCAATCAATCGCATCTAATTGGTCATTGTAGTCTATGCCAAGTGCTTGATTAGTAGAATGAGCAAATTTAAAAGCAGAAGCAGTTGATGCAAGCATAACTTTTTCATCGTGGTCTTTTAAGTATTCATTGGCTGCAAGGCTTGCAACTGCTGTGTGAGTATCTATTAGATAATTATATTTATCATAAACTCTTTTTATTTCTTTTAGAGTATCCTCATCATCAAAAGAATAGGCATAGATTGACTTTAATTTATCTTTATCAACCCTATACTCCCCTTTTTCTTTAAGATCTTCCATAAGTTTTTTAACAATTTCAGGATCTTCGCCTAATTGATAATATAAAAATCTTTCAAGGTTTGAAGATACTAAAATATCCATGGAAGGCGAATTTGTTATATAAAAATCTCTTTTAATATTGTAGACACCAGTGTTAATAAAATCTGTTAAAACATTGTTTTTATTAGAAGCACAAATTAAATTATTAATCTTAAGTCCCATCTTGCGTGCTAAAAAAGCAGCCAAGATATTTCCAAAGTTTCCAGTTGGAACACAAACAGAAACTTTATCTTTCTCTTTAATTTTTTCTTCTTTTAAAAGAGTATTATAAGTATAAAAATAATATACAATTTGTGGAACCAATCTTGCTATATTTATAGAGTTTGCTGAGGATAAGATATATCCTTTTTCATCAAGATATTCTTTAAATTCCTTATCATTAAATATAAGTTTTAAATTTGATTGTGCATCATCAAAATTACCCTCAATCCCAACTGCATAAGTATTATTGCCATCGACAGATGTCATTTGTCTTTTTTGGATTTCACTTATCCCCTTGTTCGGATAAAATACAATTATTTTTGTCCTATCAACATTTTTAAATCCATAAAGAGCTGCAGATCCAGTATCTCCAGATGTTGCAGTTAATATTAAAATATCCTTGTCTATATTTTTATTTTTAAGCGCTAGACTTATTAGTCTTGGTAAAAGACTTAGGGCAAAATCTTTAAAGGCAAAAGTTTGTCCATGAAATAATTCCATATAAAAAATATCATCTAAATCTTTTATTGGAAGAATATCTTTTTCAAAACTTTCATAGGCTAAATCTATTTGTTCAAATAAGTCTTTTTTATCTATATCATCAAATATGTTAGATATTATTTTTTTTGCATAATCTGTATATTGAAAATTTTCTATTTCATCTTTTATAAAACTTATTTTTTCTAATTTTTCTGGAATGTAAAGGCCACCATCATCACTAAGTCCCTTCATCAAAGCATCAAAGCTTGAACTTAATTTTGAACTGCCTCTTGTACTTAAGTAATTCATTCTTTTCCTCCCATAAATATTAAATTTATAGTTACTGTATTTCATTTATTTTACTACAAGCTAGTTACTTTTATCAATCTATCAGCTTTTTTATTTTATTAATTTATTCTATTATCATTTTATCTAGTTTTATATCAAGCTGTTTTTTGTTATTATAATCCTATAGAGTTATATAATTATTAATTTGTATAGGGGTGATATTTTGTTTGAAATTTTAAGAAAAAATGAAATTGCTCCAGGTTCTTTTCATATGAGCGTGCTCGCTCCTAGAGTTGCAGCATCAGCTAACCCTGGACAATTTGTAATAGTAATAGTAGATAAATATTCTGAAAGAATCCCTCTAACTATTTGCGACTTCGATAGAAAAGAAGGTTCTGTTGATATAATCGTAAAAGTTTCTGGCGATTCTACTAAAAAAATTTGTTCAAAAGAAGTTGGAGACAGCTTTAGAGATTTCACTGGACCACTTGGAAATCCTAGCCACCTAATTTCAAGTGACATAGAAGAATTAAAAAAACAAAAACTTTTATTTATTGGTGGAGGTACAGGAATAGCACCAATATATCCACAAGTAAAGTGGTGTCATAAAAATGGCTTAAAAGTTGATGTAATAATCGGGGCAAAAGATAAAAATTTTTTAATTTTTAAAGATAGGCTAGAAAAAATAGCTGAAAATTTATACATAACTACTGATGATGGATCTTATGGATCTAAGGGCTTTGTAACAACAAAATTAAGTGAATTGGTTGAAAATGAAAATAAAAAATACGACCAAATAGTTGCAATCGGTCCTATGTTTATGATGAAAAGCGTTTGTGAACTTACAAAAAAATATGGAATAAAAACTACAGTTTCTTTAAATCCAATCATGGTAGATGGAACTGGAATGTGCGGAGCTTGTAGGTGTACTGTTGATGGAGAGACAAAATTTGCCTGCGTTGATGGTCCAGAATTTGATGGGCACAAGGTTGATTTTGAAACTGCCCTAATAAGACAACTTCAATATAAGGATGTTAAGTACAGAAAGTTCGATGCAAAGTCTTTGTCACTACCTAAGGATGTAGTTCTTCAAGATGAAAAAATTCAACTTGAAGAAGATTTAATTAATGATAATGAAATCAAGGATGTAAAAACTGATAGGTTCACAAAAATTGAAGTAAGAAATCAAAGTCCAAAAAATAGAATAGAAAATTTTGAAGAAGTTTGTCTTGGCTACAATGAAGAAGAAGCTAAAAAGGAAGCTCAAAGATGTCTAAACTGTAAAAAACCTATGTGTATTGACGGTTGCCCAGTTTCAATAGATATTCCTGGTTTTATAAAAGAAATTGCAAATTCAAATTATAGTCATGCTTATGAAATCTTATCAAATTATACGAGCCTTCCTGCCGTTTGCGGAAGAGTTTGTCCACAAGAAACTCAATGCGAAGAAAGATGTATATTATCAAAACGTGGAGATGCAGTCTCAATCGGTAAATTAGAAAGATTTGCAGCTGATTATGCAAGGAAAAATAATATAGAAAGCAACTTTAAACCTATAAAAAATGGGCATAAAGTTGCAGTCGTTGGTGCTGGTCCAGCAGGACTTACCTGTGCATCAGAACTCGCAAAAATGGGATATGAAGTTACAATCTATGAAGCTTTGCACGTATTGGGTGGCGTTCTTATATATGGAATTCCTGAATTTAGACTTCCTGATGAAATAGTTACAAATGAAATCAAAAACTTGGAAAATTTAGGAGTAGAAATTGTAACTGATGTTATTGTTGGAAAAACTATAACAGTTGATCAATTGTTTAAAGATGGTTTTGAAGCTGTATTTATAGGATCTGGAGCCGGGCTTCCTAAGTTTATGAATATTCCTGGAGAAAATTTAAATGGAGTATTTTCTGCCAATGAATTTTTAACAAGAGTTAATCTAATGAGGTCTGTAATAGAGGGATATGATACACCAATTTCAATTGGCAAAAAAGTTGCTGTAATTGGCGGCGGCAATGTTGCTATGGACTCAGCAAGAGTTGCAAAAAGACTTGGATCTGATGTTACAATTTTATACAGAAGAACAGATGCAGAACTTCCAGCAAGAAGAGAAGAAATTGAACATGCAAAAGAAGAGGGAATAAAATTCGAATTCCTTTGCTCCCCTGTTGAAATTCTTTCTGATGACAAGGGTTCTGTCAATAAACTTGAATGTATAAAGTATGAATTGGGAGAAGCTGATGAATCTGGAAGAAGACGACCAGTAAAAATTGAAGGATCTGAGTTTATAAAAGAATTCCAAACTGTTATCATGGCTCTTGGTACCTCTCCTAATCCTTTGATAGCTAAAACAACAAAAGGACTTGATACAACTTCTTGGGGTGGCATTTTAACTGACGACAATGGACAAACATCAAGAGAAGATGTTTATGCAGGTGGAGATGCTGTTACTGGATCTGCCACTGTTATTCTAGCTATGGGAGCTGGTAAAAAAGCAGCTGAACAAATTGATTCTTCTATAAGATCTAGAAATTAATATATTTATTGCAAACAAAAACCATTTGGAATTTTTCTCCAAATGGTTTTCTTTTTAATTATTTATTTTTATTTCTCTGCCTGTTCCTATTTCACTTATAGAAATTTTATTTTCTTTTTCTAGTTCATCTAAGATTTCTTCTATCTTTTCTTCATCTTCAAAAACTTCCACAAGCTCTGCTGGAAATACTTTTTTGTATTTTTCTATAAAATCTAAAAGGCTTTCTTTATCTAATCTTATTTCTCTTTTTTCTAGGTCGGAGTGTTGGTCTATAAATTTTATTAATTCATCTTTTGACTTGTATCCCTTTAATATAAACTCTTTTCCATTCTCATCTGTATACATAAAATCTGGATAGTGTTCAAATCTCCTATCAAAACACCTTATCCTATCTTGCAAATGAGCCTCTAAAGACTCTTCTTGGAAGATATTTTTAAAATCTTCTGTATCTATTCCAACTCTTTTAGCTATATCAACAAGAACATCAAGATCCATGGTATTTTCTCCATATAAAATTGTTGCCAGTCTAAGCTCTCTTAGATAAGCATTTGCCTTTTCTGGATCAATAATTCTTCCAGTTATGAATCCTCTGTTAATAAAAAAGGTACTAGAATTTTCTTTAGATAAAAGATCTGGACTATTTTTCATAATAGGCATCTTGTGAATAAGTGATCCTGACTTCCAAAGTGAAAGAAGTATATTATTTGCAGTTTGCTTTGAGTCCTTATCCTTCATATTCATTGGGAGAATATCTCTATAGTCTGCTATTAGTGCTCCCATTGTATTTACAAAACTTACTTTCCCGTCATAAATATAATCTATAGCTCTTAAAACTTTTTCCTCACCATAAGACCATATACAAACAACATCAGAAAATACTTCTATTTTCATCAAATCTCTCCTTTATAGTAACATTATCAATTTATAAATTATATTAGATGCAATACCTCCAACAAGACCTCCAATTGTATGACTGAAAATCGCCTTGCCTGAAAGATCATTTTCTCCAATTGATGACATCATGGCAATATGAGTTGATAAATATCCACTCCAACACATTGAAATTGAAGTAAAAACTGCAATATCATTTGGTCCTGCTAGGCCTTCCTTTACTAAATTTGGTACAAGAGCAACTGCAGCTCCAGCACTACCAAGACTTGTAATCGGTACGGCAATCGCCTTAGGGGATGTAAAACCAAACAAAGGTTTAACAATAAAAGATATCTTCTTACCAAGATATGGCAAAAATCCTACCCCTTCTCCTAGACTACCAGTATATACCCCATTTGCTGGCGCTCCGTCAGATAATAATAAAACAAAAGTACAAATTATTAAAACTCCTGGTATTATAGCAAGCCCAATTTCAACGCCAGACTTTCCACCATCTATCAAAGAGTTTATAAATCTTTCAAATACAGTTTTTTTAACTTTAGGTCTATCCTTCTCTCTACTTTTACTTAAATGATCTATATCTATAGAAGAAGCACTATCATAAGCCTCCTCCTTATAATATTTCTTAGTAAATATAAGCATGAGTCTTACACTTACAATACTTCCTATTATCGCTCCTAGATTTCCTATTAAGGCAGCAGGAACTGATCCTTTAACTGGCATACTCATCATAGTAGTAGTTACTATTAAACCCATGCCAAAAGAAGTGCCAAGATTTGTAAGAGCTGGAAATTGAAATTTTTTAAAAAATGATTTGTATTCTTCATTCCTAGCTAAAGAGATCATGGCTGGATTATCAGATATGTAACAAGTAATTATTCCCCAAGCAGATGCCCCTGGCAAAGAATATAAAGGTTTCATGAAGATGGATAAGATTTTATTCAAAAAATCTATTACACCAAATTCCAAAAATAATTGTCCTATACCACCAGTAATTACGGTTATAGCCATTAAATATAAACAAACATTCATAAGCAGATCATAAGATGTGTTTAGTATAGTTTTTATCATATTTATAGTTCCCATCTTATTAGCTATAAATCCAAAAATACCAAAGAAAAAAATTAAAAATAAAAGAGTTTGCCTCTCAATTATTTTCTCAGATGAATTGAGTTTTTCTTTTTCCATATTTGCCTCCAAAATTAGTATTAATATAAATTAAATATATTAATTTACATTATTTAATTATAGTTTATAGCATGGATTAAATTTAAGCAATTAAATAAATTTTAATAAAAAATTTTATTTTTCTTTTAAATTTTTATATAAATTCCCTCTAAATGTTCAAGAATGCAACTTTCAAGACTTTTCTGTATATTGTGATATTTTTTTATATTATTGTTTTTAGCCACAATATATTGTATACTGTTTATATAAAATAAATGAAAGGTTATTAGGTGGGCAATTATTATGGACGTTTTAAAAAGAAATGGAGACAAGGTTGCTTTTGACAGGAATAAAATAAAAATAGCAATCGAAAAAGCTATGAACTCATCGAATGGAATATTTGTTGAAGATCAAGCTGAAACAATCGCAAAAGAAATAGAAGATTATGCAAAAAATTCAAATCAATCAATGTCAATTTTTGATATTGAAGAACAAGTTTATTATAAGCTTATAAACTATGGAAACCCTGCAACAGCAAGAGCTTATGAAAACTACAAGGCAGTACAAGCCTACAAAAGAGAACAAAACACAACTGATAATGAAATCCTAGGTTTATTAAATAGAACAAACACTGGATTGATGGATGAAAACTCAAATAAAAATCCAATTATTGCATCTACACAAAGAGATTTAATTGCAGGAGAAGTATCAAAAGATATAGCTAAAAGAAAAATGCTACCACAAGATCTAGTGGCTGCACATAATAATGGAGTTATACATATCCATGACCTAGACTATATGATTCAACCAATATTTAATTGTTGTCTAGTAAACATGAAAGATATGTTAGATAACGGAACTGTTGTTAACGGCAAGATGATTGAAACTCCAAAATCATTCCAAGTAGCATGTAATGTTATGACTCAGATAATCGCACAAATTGCATCTAACCAATATGGCGGTCAATCAATTAATATTGCTTGTCTTGGTAAATATTTAAGAAAATCTTATGAAAAGAATTTAAATATTGCATTAGATACACTTGGTGATATAGAATTAGCTGAAAAAATGGCTGAAAAAATGACCAAGAAAGATCTAGAAAGCGGTATCCAAACAATTCAATATCAAATAAATACTTTGATGACATCAAATGGTCAAGCTCCATTTGTAACTCTATTTATGCATATTGAAGATGATGATCCTTATGTTGATGAAATTGCAAAAATCGTTGAAGAAATCTTAAAACAAAGAATTCAAGGTATAAAAAATGATGCTGGAGTTTATGTTACACCAGCCTTCCCAAAACTAATATATGTCCTTGATGAAAACAATGTTAAAAAAGATTCTAAATACTATTATTTAACATCACTTGCAATAAGATGTACAGCTAAGAGAATGTATCCTGACTATATCTCTGCTAAAAAAATGAAAGAAAACTACGAAGGCAATGTATTTAGTCCAATGGGATGTAGAGCTTTTCTTCCTCCTTACAAGGATAAAAAAGGAAATTATAAATTTGAAGGTAGATTTAATATGGGCGCTTGCTCTATAAACCTTCCACAAATTGGTATCCTTGCTAATGGAGATGAATCAAAATTCTTTAATCTTCTTGAAAAAAGACTTGAGTTAGTTAAAGAAGTTGGTTTAATAAGATATAAACACTTATCAGAAGTTACATCTGATAGTTCTCCAATTCACTGGCAACACGGAGCAATTTCTAGACTTGGTAAACATGAATCAATAGCTCCTCTTCTAAAGGGTGGCTACTCTACTGTTTCACTAGGATATATAGGAATTTATGAAGCAACTATGCTAACAAAAGGCGTTTCCCACACTGATAAAAAGGGTTATGACTTTGCAATGAGAATAATGGACCATCTAAATGATGCTGTTAAAAGATGGACAGAAGAAACTGGTATCAAATTTACACTTTATGCAACACCTGCAGAAAGTTTAACAAACAGATTCTGCTCTATTGATAGAGAAAGATTTGGAATAATTGAGAATATAACAGACAAGGGCTACTACACTAACTCCTTCCATGTTGATGTTAGAGAAGAAATATCAGCCTTTGAAAAATTCAACTTTGAATCTAAATTCCAAGACAGATCAACTGGTGGATGTATATCTTATGTAGAAATTCCTAATATGACTCAAAATCTAGAAGCTCTAGAAACAATAGTTAAATATATATATGATAATATCCAATACGCTGAATTTAATACTAAATCAGACTATTGTTCTGAATGTGGTTTTGATGGAGAAATAAAACTAAATGATGACAGCCAATGGGAATGTCCACAATGCGGAAATACAGATAAGTCCAGCTTAACTGTTGTAAGAAGAACTTGTGGCTACCTTGGTGAAAACTTCTGGAACGAAGGAAGAACTAAAGAAATAAGAGATAGGGTTCTTCATATCTAATGAGATACGGACAAATAAGAAAATATGATATAGCTAATGGAGAAGGCATAAGGACAACAATTTTTGTCATCGGTTGCACCCATAAATGTCCTGAATGCTTTAACCAAGAATATCAAGATTTTTCTGCTGGAAGTCTTTGGACTGATAAGGAAACAAAACAAGTTATAGAATATCTAAATGATGACCAAGTTAAGGGCCTTACCCTACTTGGCGGTGAGCCTTTTCAAAATACAAAAGATTTAACAGAAATAGTAAAAGAAATCAAAAAGCATTCCAACAAAGATATCTGGATTTATTCTGGATATAGCTATGAAGATATTTTAGATGATCCTGATAAAAAGAAACTTTTAGATTTATGTGATGTCCTAGTTGATGGATTATTCATCAATAAACTGAAAAATCTTAAACTTAAATTTCGTGGTTCATCAAACCAAAGAATTATAGATATTAAAAAATCAAACAAGGATTCAGTTGTTTTATATTATGGAGACCAAGCTATATAAATAAAATTAAAATCTTTAATAAAAATTTTAAGGCTATGAGCATTTTAAACTCATAGCCTTTTTTATATTATTAAATTTAATAAGCAAAAAAAATTGGCAAAAGGAATCATCCTAATGCCAATTAATTTAAAAAAATTATTTTTATTTTACTGCAATTGCTTCGATTTCTAAAACTCCATCTTTTGGAAGTTTTGAAACTTCAACGCAAGATCTCGCTGGCTTATGGTCTTTAAAAAATTCTGCATAGGCTTCGTTTACTACAGAAAAATCATCCATATTAGTTAAATATATATTTACTTTAACAATATTTTCAACTTTTGCACCAGCTGCTTCTAAAATATTTTTTATATTATCTAAACTCATTTTAGTGGCCTTATATGGGTCTGTAATGAGTTCTCCATTTTCTGGATTGATTGGTAGCTGACCAGAGCTAAAGATTATATTTGAAGCACTCACGCCTTGTGAGTAAGGTCCTATTGCTGCAGGTGCTTTATCTGTGCTAATAAATTCCATCTTAATCCTCCTCTTTGTCCTCTTGCTTTTCTCTATCTTCCCAAAGTCTTTCTAGATTATAAAAATCTCTTTCATCCTTATGGAAGATATGAACAATAATATCAGAATAGTCTAGAACTATCCATCTAAGTGAATTTTTTCCTTCTGAGTTTTCAACTTCATAACCAGCTTCTGACATCTTATCTTCAATATTATCTGAAATAGAGTCTACTTGTGTTGAAGAATTACCTGATACTATTACAAAATAATCTGCAATAGAACTAAACTCTCCTATTTCTAAAACTTTTATATCAGTAGCTTTTTTATCTTCGCACGCTTGAACTATAATATCTAATTTTTTATTTTCCATTAATACTCCCTCTTCATTTCTTAAATTAATTATACCATAAGTGTAAATAAAAAAAGAGAAGCATCTGTTGATGCATTCTCTACTTTAATCCTAATTGTCTTAATAAAGTGTCCGTTTCTTTTTCATTAATAAAGAAATATGAAACTTTATTTTTATAAGCTGGACTGCCCGGTAGGGTTGTCATATTAATATTTTCTGATGAAAAGTTTCTAATATTCATTCCTGACTTTAACATTTTTGCAAATGGTATATTACTTATTGTGTATTTATCATAACTTACCATCATAACAGGAGCCTTGATTAAACTTTGTGGCTGCTTTAATTTTTGTAAAAAAGCTGAAACAAATTGCTGTTGTGCTTTTGCCCTAGATAAGTCTGCATCTGCATAGCCTTTTCTAAATCTTAAAAATTGTATAGCCTCGCTACCATTTAGATTTTGATTGCCAGCCTTGATATCAATTTTTAGTGGTGGATCTGCCCAAGGATCTTCATATTGCATATCCATTGGCACATCAACTTCTACCCCACCAATCGTATCAACTATTTGTTCAACAAATTTATAATCAATTGTCATATAGTATTCTATATTTGTTCCCAATAAATTATTGACAGTCTTTAAGCTTAGCTCTGCACCACCATAATTATAAGCATGGTTT
Source organism: Peptoniphilus obesi ph1 (assembly GCF_000311865.1). Classification (GTDB taxonomy): domain Bacteria; phylum Bacillota; class Clostridia; order Tissierellales; family Peptoniphilaceae; genus Peptoniphilus_E; species Peptoniphilus_E obesi. The sequence continues at coordinate 266,597 of NZ_HE978581.1, forward strand.
ATTTTTTGTTTTTTATATCCTTCTATTGAAGTGTAAGTATCTCTAGGAATAGAAACTATATTTGTCTTTCCAGTATTCATATCCATGTTAACTATCATCATGGTATCTGATCTTGTGTTTTCTGCTTCGTTTGCCTTTAAACTATCTACTCCTAGGAGTAAAAAAGTTAAATTGCTATCATTATTAGATAGCTCATCGAAAAATTCTCCTGGATCAGAGATGTGATTTTTTAATAATAAAAACACTATTGTTCCAAAAAACAAAACTAGAACTAATAAAAGTGTAATTATAAAGGCTTTAAAAAATTTTTTCATTTTAGGGTCTCCATTATATAATTTCTAGCTTCTAAAGTGTCTACAACAACATATTCATCCTTATTTATTAGGTTTGCTATGCTCATGTTTAAAGACTTATATAAGGCTAGGTCTAGGTCTTTATAAGCAAGTTCTCTAACTTCATCAATTCCTTTAAATTTACGACCAGGTTCTATGTAATCGCTAATAAAAATTATTTTATCAAGCAAGGTCATATTTTTTCTCCCAGTTGTATGATATCTTATTGCATCTAATATTTCCTTATCTTTAATATTATACTTTTTTTCAGCCATTAAAGCTCCTAAAAAAGCATGTATTATTTTAGGTGCTTTTTGCATAGATTCAGTAAGTTCTAGCCCATATTCTTTAGATAAAAGTTTTAATTTATCCAAGTCTTTTGACTTGGCACAATCATGATAGTAGCCAGCAATTTCTGCTTTTTCTACATCTGCTTTATAAAATTTTGCTAGGTCTATTGCTGTGTCTCTTACTCTTAATATATGTTGATACCTAGCTTCGCCTACTAACTCTAAGATTTCTTCTCTATCTTTTTCAATCATCAAATATACAATCTTCTTTCATAAATATATTCAATTAATTTATCTGGCAACAAGTACTTTAAACTCTTGCCATATTTTATTCTATTCCTAAGATCTGTTGAAGATATCATATATTGGGGAGTTTTTATAATCTTTATCCTTGCATCAAATTTTTGATTTAAGTAGATAAGCTCAGAAGAAAGGATTTTTGTAGCCATATATTCTGGTCTAATTGCACAGATAAATTCAATTTGTTTTGCAAGCTCGTCAAATCTTTTCCAAGTTTTTAATTGAAAAAGTGTATCTGATCCAATTATAAAGTATAATTTTGCATCCAATTCTTCGCTGAGCTGGTTTACTGTATCTACAGTATAGCTAATTCCTTGCCTTTTAGTTTCTATATCAGATACCATAAAATTTTCATTATCTTCTATAGCCATCTTAGTCATCTCATACCTGATTTCTGCATCTAGTAAATCAGATTTATGAGGTGGATTTCCAGTTGGAACAAAGATTATCTTATCAAGTTTTATTTCATCCCTAATATATTCAGATATCATCAGGTGTCCTAAGTGTATAGGGTTAAAAGTTCCCCCCATTATTCCATAATGTTTCATTATAATTCTATCTTCTTATTTTCTTTTGATTCTCTATAAATTGTTAATTTGTTACCTAGCTGTTGGACAAATTCTGATCCAGTAGCTTCTAGTATTTCATCTATAATATCTTTTGCTTCATCTGGTGAATTATTTAAAACATTGATCTTTACTAACTCATGGTCTTCTAAAGATTTATCTAATTGTTTTATAAATGAATCACTTATACCATTCTTACCCACTTGTAGTAGTGGATTTAATGTATTTGCAAGAGATTTTAAATATGCTCTTTGTTTTCCGTTCATTGTACTCCTTTATTCTACAAATTCAAATTCATATCCGTCTATAAATACGCTTTGACCTTCTTGAACTCCAAGTTCTTTTAATTTATCAACTACCTTATTCTTTCTTAAATTTTCTTGGAAGTATTTTAAAGATTGGGTTGATTCAAAATTTGTAGATCTTAATAATTTTTCTATATATGGTCCATCAACAATAAACTTGCCATTTTCAACATATACATTGATGCCTTCTTCTCTTTCAGTCGGCTTAACATAAACTTCATCATATGTTTCATAGCTATCTTCTTCATGAGATTTTAGCTCATTAAAAGTATATTTCATAAGTTCATTTAGGTTTTGTGTTGTTGCTGCTGAACCAAAAAATATTTTATATTTATCTCCAAACTCTTTTTTTATCTTTTCAATATTTTCTTCATCTGCTAGCAAGTCGGTCTTGTTGGCAAATATAATTTGAGTTTTTTCTGCAAGTTTTGGATTGTAACTTTCAAGTTCTTTGTTTATCTTATAAAAGTCATCGATTGGATCTCTTCCTTCTGATCCTGATGCATCTATTACATGGATTAGGATTTTAGTTCTTTCAACGTGTTTTAAAAATTCATCTCCAAGTCCTAAACCCTCACTGGCTCCTTCTATTAAACCTGGTATATCTGCTATTACAAAAGACATTTCTTCGCCAAGAGATACAACTCCAAGATTTGGATTTAGAGTTGTAAAATGATAGTTGGCAATCTTTGGCTTCGCAGCTGAAACAACTGATAAAATAGTTGATTTTCCAACATTTGGAAATCCAACCAAACCAACATCTGCAAGAAGTTTTAACTCAAGTGTTATAGATATTTCTTCGCCCTTATTTCCAGGCTCAGCAAAAGTCGGAGCTTGTCTAGTTGAAGAAGTAAATCTTGAATTACCTCTACCGCCTCTACCACCTTTTGCAAGAAGAAATTTTTCATCGGCTTTTTTTAAATCTACAATTACAGCTCCAGAGCTACTTTCTTTTACAAGAGTACCAACTGGCACCTTTAATAAAATATCTTCGCCCTTTTTCCCAAACATATTTTTGCTCATACCATTTTGGCCCTTTTCTGCCTTGTATTCTCTTTTGTACCTATAATCCATTAGGGTATGAAGTCCAAAATCTGCAACTATATAAACAGATCCACCATCGCCACCATCGCCACCTGCTGGTCCACCTGCTGGCTCAAATTTTTCTCTTCTCCAAGCAATGGCACCATCGCCACCATTACCTGCTTTTATTTTAATTTTTGCTACATCAATAAACATATTATCACTTTATCTATATATAAAATAAAGTCGTAGTAATACTACGACTTTTAAGCTAATTCTTCACTATAAACACTAACGTATTTTTTTCTACCTCTGCCCTTTTGTTCGAATTTAACAACTCCATCGCTTGTTGCAAACAATGTGTCATCTTTTCCTTTCATAACATTTTCGCCTGGGTGAATTTTAGTGCCTCTTTGTCTTACAATTATGCTACCTGCTAAAACTGGTTGTCCATCAGCTCTTTTAACTCCTAATCTTTTAGCATTGGAATCACGTCCGTTCTTTGAAGAACCTGCTCCCTTTTTAGAAGAAAAAAGTTGTAAATCAAATATTATCATTACGCACCTCCATAATATCAATTTTAATATATTCAATATATTGAGATTTCAAAAGCTCTAAACCCTTTAACATATATTCAAAGGCTGCTTGAACTTTCTCATTCCTATAATTCTTTTTTAGTTTAATAAGTAAATATCCTTCATCTTGCCTATCTTCAATATCAGACTGGTCTAAACCAAGGTCTAATAAATAAAAATATAGGGTTTGTGTAAGTGTGGAAACTCCAGCACAAACTATATCATAGCCTCTGTCATCGTAATCAGCATGACCAGAAGACTCAAGAGAAAAATATAAACCATCTTTTTTTAAAATTTCAATATTAATCATTAACCAATATTTTCAATTTCAACTAAAGTATAAGGTTGTCTATGACCTTTTTTCTTTCTTTCGTTCTTTTTAGCCTTGTATTTGTAGATTACGACTTTTTTCGCTTTTCCTTGTTCAAGAACTTTAGCTTGAACTTTTGAACCTTCTACATATGGAGCTCCGACTTTAACATCTTCTCCACCAAGCATAAGAACTTTATCGAAAACTACAGCTTCGCCTTCTTTAGCATCAAGTTTTTCAACTCTTAACTTATCTCCAGCTTTTACTGTATATTGTTTTCCACCTGTTTCAATTACTGCGTACATTGTAGCACCCCCTCAAAATTTTAAGACTCGCCATCATAGGTAATAAATTTTAAACCATATTCTGTGCGGTTACATTTAATTATAATAGCATAAACTCTTAATTTTTGCAATAAATATATCTTTATTTTAAACAGCTATTAAAACTTTTTATATTTTCAAAACATTATATCTTAAACTCAAAAAAAGCCTATATATATTCAAATATTACTCATATTAACTCTTTCTAATACATAGTTGATTTTATTTGTTGTAATAAAAATTATAGAGTTTGTTTTTATTTTTAACATTTTTCCTAGACATTCTTTGTTATCTACTGTCCAAATTGATAGGTTTATTCCCGAATTTAATAAAAGTTTAAATGATAGTATGTCAAGCGATTTATAATTAATACAAATTCCTGATACATTATAATCTTTTTCTAATTCCCTATATTTTTTTATTAATTCATAAATTTTATTATCTTTAAAAAATCCATCTATATTTGAACCATCTATTAAAAATTCAGAATTTACAAAAGTTTTTATTTCTTTTTTATCTTTTATAAAATCAAAGTCAACGTTTCCTGTAAAAATTAATTTATCTAGCATATTTTTTTCTTGAAATTTTTTATAAACTTCCTTTGTAGCTTGTTTTTCTTTAATATCACAATTTACCAAAAATTTTTCCCTATCATCAATAAAATCAAAAATCTCTTCTAAAATAAGACAATTGTTTGAATTTATAAGATCATGCGATAAAACTATATTTCCATCAAATAATCTAATATCTATTTCAAATCCATCTATCTTAAGTTTATTCAAATATGACAAATATGAACTAGAATTTTTCTTAGTATTATCTGCTCCAGAATGAGCTATTATCTTAATCAAAGTAAATCCTCTCTTCGTTTTCTTTATTAAAATAATATAGGCTTTGTTTATTAAAATCTATATTCAGTATTTCATTAGTATTTACTCGATGTTTACCTTCTAATTTAGCTACTATTTTATTATCCGCTATTTTTCCATATACGCACTTTTCAGAGCCTAAGAGTTCCGTAAATGACACCATCATTTCTATAGGTCCACCTAATTTTATTTGATCTGGTCTTATTCCAATCAATACATTTTCTGGACCTTTATAATCTTTTATACAAATATAATTAGTTCCTTTTATAATCAAATTCTTATCCACGATTTCAGTATCTAAAAAATTAATGCTAGGTTGACCTATAAAACTTGCTACAAATAAATTTTTAGGATTATCATATATCTGCTCTGGGCTTCCAATTTGTTGTATATACCCATCCCTTAAAACGACAATCCTATCTGCCATTGTCATAGCTTCTATCTGATCATGAGTTACATAAATAAAAGATGTGTTATTTTTTTTCATATCTTGATGAAGTTTTATTATCTCTGCTCTCATGCTAGATCTTAGTTTCGCATCAAGATTTGAAAGCGGTTCATCAAATAAAAAAAGTTTAGGATCTCTTACTATTGCCCTACCTAATGCAACCCTTTGTCTTTGTCCTCCCGATAAAGCTTTTGGTTTTCTTTTTAATAAATCTTTAATTTCTAGTATTTGAGCAGCTTTATTTACTTTCTCATTTATAACCTTTTTATCGTATTTTCTAATTTTTAGCGAAAATTCAAGATTTTCTTTTACACTCATATGAGGATATAAAGCGTAATCTTGAAAAACCATTGCTACATCTCTGTCTTTAGGATCTACATTATTTAGAAGCTTGTCATCCATATAAAGTTCTCCAGAACTAATATCTTCAAGACCTGCAATAGTTCTTAATAAAGTTGATTTTCCACATCCTGATGGCCCTACAAAAACTATAAATTCCCCATCTTCAATATTTAAATTTATATCATGTAATGCATGATAACCATTAGGATAGACTTTATTCAAATTTTTTATAATTGTTTTAGCCATAATTTTTTTCTCCATCATTTTTAGATTTAATAATCAATGTATAAATTGTAATAAATATTAAGACTGAAAGAGTCATAATTATTGATGCTGCAGATGAAAATCCAAGATTTAATCCATTAACTCCATGTTGATATATATATTGTGTCATTGTGCTTGTAGTACCTGCTGGACCTCCTTTGGTAAGTATATTAACCTTATCAAATAATCTAAAAGTATCTACCATCCTCATTATTACAGCAAGATATAATGCTTCTTTTATATTTGGTAAAGTAATATATATAAATTTTTGCCAAGTATTTACTCCATCTATTTTCGCCGCTTCAAACTGTGAATCGGGTATAGCCTGAAGAGCGGCAAATATAATTAAAAATACTACAGGTGTGTATTGCCATATATCAATTAATAATATAGATCTAAAAGCGTATTCGGGACTAAGTAACCAATTTATTCCATTAAATCCAAGTGTATTTAATATTCTATTTAAAATTCCATTATTATTACTCATCATCATTTGCCAAATTAAAGCAACTGTTACTGGTGGAACTAAAGCTGGGAAAAGTATAATTACTCTCATTACTTTGCCTATATGTTTTAAAGAGTCTACAAAAACCGCAATAAAAATACCCAAAATTAATTCACAAAAAACAGCTAATAACACAAATTTTAAAGTATTCAAAGAAGCTTGAATGAAATATCTATCTTTAAAAAGATCTATAAAATTTTTTAACCCAATAAAATTACTTTGAGTCTTATTTAAAAAATAATAATCTGTAAAACTACAATATATAGTAAATATTATTGGAAATATCGTTAATAAAATTAAAACTAGCATCGCTGGCGATGACATTGTCCAAACAAATCTTCTATGTTTATTCATATTTTCTCCATTTAACCATTTAAATTGGAGTGGATTAATCCACTCCAATAATTATTAAAATATTTATATAGTATAAATTTATTTATTATTTATTCTTTATGCTTTCCATTCCGGCTTTAGCATCTATAAGAGCTGTCTTTGCATCTTTTTGTCCAGCCACTGCTGCTGAAAGTTCTGTACCAAGAACCTCTTCCATTTCAGACCATTCAACTAATCTTGGTCTTACTACTCCGTTTTCTATTGCTTGTTCCATAGTTTCAAAATATGGGAATTTTTCTTTTAAATCCTTATCTTGATAAACGCTATGTCTTGTTGGAGTTCCTCCATTTTCTGCCATAGTTTTTTGTGCATCTGAACTTGTAATGAATTCAACAAATTTAACAGCTAAATCTTTATTTTTAGTATTTGATGCAACCCCTATCATCCAATTTCCTAACATACCTGCTGGATTTTCTTTAGAATCTTTATCTTTCTTCCCAGGAATTTTAGAGTATTGGGCTGTTGATTCTGAGCCTTGTATAAACCAAGATGGCCATCCTAATGTCATTGCTCCATTCCCATCAGAAACAGAAGCGATTAGGTCGTTCTTTTCGTAGTTTTCGCCATTTTTATAAAGCTCAATATATAAATTTAATGCATCAATTGCTTCTTGTGAATCTATTGTTATATTATTGTCTTTATCAAAAACATCTCCTCCATATGCCCAAAGGATTGGTAGATAGTCAGTTACAATTGGGTTACCTTGTTGTCCTCTTATAATATAACCATTTTTCCCAGTTTTCTTTACAGTCTTAGCTGCTTGAAGTACACTTTCCCAATCAGTAGGGACCTCTATTGAATTTTCTTTTAGAAGTTGTTCATTGTAGAAAAACATCATTACATTTCCATTAAATGGAAGAGCATAAATATCGCCTTCCTTATATGGATAAGTACCTACATTTTGTGAAGCTTCAATAAAATCATCATCTTTTTTAACACCATTATCTGATAGGTTAAGCAATACATCTCCCTCAGCCCATTCACTCATCCAAGGATCATCTATCATAACTACATCATAAGATCCCTCAGAGTTTTGTGAATCTAATGAAACTCTTTGCTTAAGATCATCAGCTTCTAAACCTAAAATTTCAATTTCAACATTGTTTTCTTTTTCAAAACTTTCTTTTACAGAATTAATAGCATCCACATGAGATCCACCACGCGCTGCAATTACTAATTTTTTAGTTTCACCTGTTGCTTCTTCTTTTTTAGTTTCATTTGCAGTAGCATTAATTGATTCATCATTTTTATTATTGCATCCAACAAAAGCAAATGACATTAGCATAATTAAAAATAATGATAATATAGACTTTTTGATTTTTATTTTCATCACAAAATTTACTCCTTCACAGACCCAACGGTCATTCCTTTTATTAAATAGTTTTGAGCAAATATAACAAATATAATTACAGGCAGTATGGAAAATATTCCACCAGCAGCTATATTTGCCCATTGAGTTAACTCCTGCTCACTATTCATTGTAGAAAGTAAAATAGGGATAGTAAAATCTCTTGGTGATATTAAAAATATTGATCCAAATAAATATTCATTCCAAGAGGTCATAAATGAAAGTATACTTGCACTTGCAATACCTGGTAACATCATAGGAAGAATAATTAATCTAAATACTTGCCACTCACTTGCTCCATCAATCTTTGCACTTTCCTCTAATGACTTTGAAACATTTCCAAAAAAACTGATCATATGCCAAACTACAAAAGGAAGATTCAATAAAACATGAGATAATAAAATCGGCATTTTAGTAGACATTAATCCAATCCTATTAAAAATTATATATAAGGGTAGAGCTATAGTAATTGGTGGTAATATTCTAACAAGAAGCGTCCAAAATACCATGAATTTCCTAGGTCCAAATTTAAATCTTAAATTTGACAATACGTAAGAAAATGTTAATCCTATGAACATGCAAATAATAAGAGAAACAATAGTTATAAATAAACTATTAAAAGCAGCTCCCTTAAAACTCTCACTTTTAAAAATATTAATGAAATTTTCTAGGGAAAAAGATTTAGGTAATAGACTAGCTCCACTAACAAGTTCTTTTTTATTCCTTATTGATAAAGAAAACATCCAATAAATTGGAAAAATTGTCCATATAAAAAGAATAATACCAATAAGAAACTTCCCAATTTTTTTAATACATTTCATATCTTACTCCTATAACTTTCATAATGAATCTCTTTAATAATAGCAATTATTGATATTATAAGAATAAAAATAATGTAAATATATTATTAATTAATAATTTTTATTATAAAATGAAATTTATTTATAAGCTTTTTTGATTAACTATTAATATATCATTTAAAGCTTAACTTTTTTGGTATAAATATATTAAGGTGGTGTTTTTATGGATGCAAAATGTTCAATTTGTGGAGTTCACGCATGTGAAAAAGGCTTGGATGATAACTTTCCTGCTTTTTGTCCAATGTATGATGAAGAATTATATAAAAAAGCTATAGAAATTGTTACATCGGATAAATATGAAAAGTTTTATAAAACAAGCACCAAAATAGAAAAAGATGGCTATGCTGTTTGGCCTAGAGTTAAAGAGACAATGGTACTTATTGATAGAATGAAATTTAAAAAAGTTGGTCTTGCCTTCTGTGGTGGATTTATAAAAGAAGCAAGAATTCTATCACAAATATTTAAAGATAATAACATAGAATTGGTTTCTGCCATGTGCAAAACTGGTGGAATTGATAAGACTAGGGTTGGGATAGAGGAAGAAAATAAATGTTCACCAAATGAATATGAACCAATGTGCAACCCGGTTGCTCAAGCTATGGTACTTAATAAGGCAAAGACAGACTTCAATATTGTCATGGGTCTATGTGTAGGACATGATTCATTGTTTTACAAACATTCTGATGCTCTTTGTACAACTCTTGCTGTAAAAGATAGGGTTACAGGCCATAATCCTTGCGTAGCTCTTTATTGCTATGATGGATATTTCCAAGGAAGATTAGATCTAGATAAGTAAATTTAATTTAGAAAATGAATTTAGATTTAAAAACTTATTTAGATTTAAAAAACATATTTAGATTTAAAAAACATATTTAGATTTAAAAAACATATTTAGATTTAAAAAACATATTTAGATTTAAAAAGAAAAAATCACTCTAAATTCTAGAGTGATTTTTTCTTTATCTTATTTACTTATTTTTTCTCTTATTAATTTATTTACAATTTGAGGATTTGCCTTTCCTCTTGATGCTTTCATAACTTGTCCTACCAAGAATCCAAGAGCTCTATCTTTACCAGCCTTGTAATCTTCTATTGATTGTTGGTTATTTGAAAGAACTTCATCTACAATTCCTTCTATTTCTGAGCTATCTTGAATTTGAGCAAGTCCCTTTTCTTCAATAATTTCATCTGGTTTTTTGCCAGTTTCAAACATTTCTCTTAAAACTTTTTTACCAGCATTATTATTTATTTTTTCAGATTTTACTGCTTTTAGTAATTCTATAAAGTCTTCTGAAGTGAAGTTTAGTTCAAATTTTTCAACATCATCAACTCTTCTTAAAACTTCTGTCATTACCCAATTAGAAAGCATATTATAATCATCAAATTTTTCAGCAGTTTCTTCAAAGAAGTTTGATAAGTCTTTACTTGAAACTAAAACTTCTGCATCATATTTTGGTATGCCGTAGCTTTCTATGAATCTAGAAATCTTTTCTTCTGGAAGTTCCGGCATATTTTTTCTGATTTCTTCAATTCTTTCATCATCTAAAAGAACTGGAGCAAGGTCTCCTTCAGGTGCAAACCTATAATCTGCAACAGTGTATTTTACCCTCATTAAAACAGTTTCATTTTTAACATCATCCCAACGTCTTGTTGTTTTGATTTCTTCAGTTCCTGTTTCTAATAGTTTTATATGTCTTTCTACTTCAAAGTCTATTGCTTTTTCCACTCCCCTAAAAGAGTTTAGGTTTTTAACTTCAGTTACTGCAGTTTTTTTGCCAGTTTCTTCATCTACAACATTGACATTGACATCACATCTTAGTGATCCTTCTTCCATCTTGCAGTCTGAGATATCTAGGAAGGTTAAAGTACTTTTTAATTTTTCTAGGAATAATCTAGCTTCTTTTCCTGAATTCATATCAGGTTTTGTAACTATCTCAATCAAAGGAACTCCACATCTGTTGTAGTCCATTAGTGTTTCATTTTTGTCAGTATGAAGTGATTTTGCAGTATCTTCTTCCATTTGAATTTGGAAAATTCCTACTTTTTTCTTGCCTTCATCGCCTTCAACTTCTATATAGCCTTCCTTGCAAATTGGCATATCATCTTGAGTTATTTGATATCCCTTAGTTAAGTCTGGATAAAAATAATTTTTCCTATCAAATTTTGATCTTTTTTTAATATCACAATTTAAAGCAAGTCCCGCCATTATTGTATAATTTACAATATTTTCATTTAATACTGGTAGTCCACCTGGAAGTGCTAAACATACAGGACAAACTCTTGTATTTGGTTCTCCGCCAAATTCATTTTTACAAGAACAAAAAGCCTTTGTCTCAGTAGAAAGTTCCACATGAATTTCTAAACCAACTATTGTTTTATATGCCATTATCTCATGCTCCTTTCAAATCCAAGTGCTGCTTTTATCATAAGATCATCTTTAAATCTATTTGCAGTTAATTCTATACCAACTGATAAACCATCTTTCTTTGGCATAGGCACAGACATTGAAGGAGCGCCTATCATATTTGCTGGTATAGTGAATAAATCTTGTTTATACATTTCTACCGGGCTAACTTCCTTGTCTATTCTAGGTGGAAGAATTGGTGATGTTGGACAAAGCATAAGGTCATTTGATTCATAAACTTTATCCATTTGTGTTTTTATCATATTTCTAACTTCTAAAGCCTTGTAATAATAATCCTTTGCATATTCTAAAGATAAGATATGCGTACCTATCATTATTCTTCTTTTGACTTCAGTTCCAAATCCTTCTGCTCTTGATTTTTTAAACATCTCTTTGTAGCTAGAATAATTATCTGTTCTATGTCCATATCTTAATCCGTCAAATCTTGCCATATTTGGAGCAATTTCTCCATTTACTAAAATATTGTAGGTTTGAACAACATATTTTAAGGCATCAATCTCTACAACATTTATATTTGCTCCACTTTTTTCAAATATTTCTATTGCTTTTTCATATTCTTCTTTAACTCTTGGATCAAGGTCAAGGTCTAGATACATTTTTGGTACTGCAATATTTAAACCATTTAAATAAGATATTGCTTCATCATCATTGTCATAATCTAAATCAAATCTTAAAGATTTATTTCCAACTGATGTTGCATCTTTTTTACTTCTTCCTTCCATGGCTTTTAAAAGTAGATGGGCATCTGCAACATCTTTTCCAAAAGCACCAACTTGGTCAAAAGTATTTGCCATACTAGCAACACCAAAACGTGATATACTTCCGTAAGTTGGTTTTATCCCAACAAGTCCGCAAAAACTAGCAGGTTGTCTTATTGATCCTCCTGTATCTGTTCCAACAGAAAGAGCACACTCTTCTGCAGCAAGAGATGCAGCTGATCCGCCAGAAGATCCTCCTGGAACTAGGTCTGGATTTAATGGGTTTTTACTTGGTCCAAAATAAGATGTTTTAGTTGATGCACCCATAGCAAACTCATCCATATTAACTTTTCCTAAAATTACTCCACAATTTTTTCTAATCTTCTTTTCAACTGTTGATTCATAGTGTGGAATAAAATCTTCTAACATTTTAGAAGCGCAAGTCATCCTCATATCTTTTACAGCTATGTTATCCTTAATAGATATTGGAACTCCACTTAGTATTCCCATTTCTTCTCTATCTTGGTAGTGTTTGTCAACTTTTTTTGCTGCATTTAATGCTTTTTCTTCAGAAAATGTTATATAAGTATTGTATTTATTGTTGTGGTCTTTTATTTTTTCTATATAAGACTTGGTTACTTCTTCAACTGTAAAGTCTCTATTTTCGTAACCTGAAATTAGTTCTCTAGCTTTTAATTTTGTTAAATCCAAATCTACACCTCTAATCTACAAATTTTACTATATTGAAGTAGCCATACTTTTCTTCTTTTGCATTTGATATAGCATCTTCTTGAGATAAACTTTCCTTTACCTCATCTTTTCTTAGATTGTTAACTGTATCATTAACTTGAAAAGTGATTTCTCCATTAGTATCAATTTCTTTTATTTCATCAATTAGTTGCATAGTTTCATTAAAATCTTTTTCAAAACCAGCAAGCTCTTCTTCAGAAAAATCTATCATAGCTATATCAGCTATATGTAGAATATTTTTAGCTTCCATACTAACCTCCAATTTTATATTAATTGATTATATTTATCTTCATCAATAATTTCAATACCTAGCTCTCTTGCCTTGTCATATTTTGACCCAGGAGCTTCTCCGCTTATTAGTAAATCTGTGTTTTTAGATACAGAAGATGTTACTGATGCTCCAAGTTCTTCAAGCTTTTCTTCTATTTCTTTTCTAGGAGATGAAAGTTTTCCAGTAATAACAATCTTTTTGCCATAAAAATATGAATCTTGGTCTATATTTTTTGACTTAAAATATGGTTTAACTCCTAGCTCAAAAAGCCTGTCTAATGATTTGATAATATGTTCATCTGAAAAATAAATTATTATTTCATTAGCTGTTATTGGTCCTATATCATCGATATCAATTAGGTCCTCATAAGAAGCCTCTCTTAACTTGTCTATACTTTCAAATCTATTAGCTAGGTCTGAAGCAGCCTTTATCCCAACATTATTTATACCCAAAGCGTTTATAAAATGTGTTAGTTCAACATTTTTACTTTTTTCTATAGCTTCGATTAAGTTTGAGCTTTTCTTTTCTTTAAAACCTTCAAGGCTCAATAAGTCTTCTTTTTTTAATTCATATATTTGAGCTATATCTCTTATGTCTAATTTTTCAAGTAAAAGCTCAGCAGTTTTTTCACTAAGACCTTCTATATCCATAGCATCTCTTGATGCAAAGTGGGTAAGCCTTGATATTAATTGTGGTTTACAAGAAAGAGTGTTTGGACAAAATATATGAACTCCATCTTGATAAAGTTTAGTTCCACATGATGGACATACTTCTGGTTTTTCTATCTCATAAGTTTTATCATCTGATGGAATTGAGCCCATAATTTCAGGTATAACATCGTTTGATCTTCTAATTATGACAGTTGAATAAAGACTTATATTTTTTCTTTGTATGTCATCATAATTATTTAAAGTTGCCCTTCTAACTGTTACTCCATCAATATCTACTGGCTCAAGTTCTGCAGTTGGTGTTACTTTTGAAGATCTGCCGACATTCCAATTTACTTTTATTACTTTTGTAGTAAATTCTTTTGCCTCAAACTTATAAGCTATTGCCCATCTTGGAAATTTATTTGTGTATGATAATAATTCCCTAGTTCTTAAATCATTTATCTTTATTGTAACACCATCAATAAGAATATCTAAAGAATTTCTTATTTTTTCGATGTATTCAATTTTTTCTATCACTTCATTGAGATTTTTGCACTTATAGTTTAAATCATTTACCCTAAAATGATTTTCTCTAAGAAATTTTTTCATCTCAGAATCATTTTTAAATATACTATCTTCTATATAATTTACATTGTAAAAATATGCTGTTAAATTTCTTTCTTCTGTAACTTTTGGATCTAGATTTCTAAGGGCTCCAGCTGCTGCATTTCTCGCATTTTTAAGCTTTTGTTTATGGCTTTTATTGTATTCTTCTAGGGATTTAAAAGGCATAAGGCCTTCTCCTTGGATTTCTACAAGTCCCTTGTATGAAATTTCCAAAGGAACGGATTTTATCGTCTTTACTTGTGGGAGAATTTCTTCTCCAACAATTCCATTTCCCCTTGTTGCTGCACCTACTAAAATCCCATTATCGTAGGTTAAATTAATTGTCAAACCATCAAACTTAAGCTCAACTATATACTCAAGTTCTGGATAAGAATTATTATCCGCCTCTATTGTTCTTCTGTTTCTTGAATCCCAAAGTCTTAACTCATTGTAATCTTGAGCCTTATCCATAGAATATAATCTTGAAAGATGGGTGTGCTTTTCAAATTTATCAAGTATTTGGCCCCCTACCCTGCTTGTAGGAGAATTTTCTAAAACTATGCCAGATTCTTCTTCTAGTTTTTTCAGTTCGTAGTAGATCTTGTCATATTCCTTATCTTCTACGCTTGGTGAGTCCAAAGTATAGTATTCATAATTATATTTATTTATTAATTTGATAAGATCTTGCATCTTATCTTTTACTTGTTCATTAGTCATCTTATTTCACCAACTTTATAGGAGCCATAGAAAGCATAAGTCTCTTTAGACCCTTGCTATCAAAGGCAACTACTATTTCATAATCAGAACCCTTCTTAGTTTTTGAAACTACCATTCCTTGCTTCCAAAGTTTGTGGACAACCTTATCCCCAACATTTACATCTAAATTATTATTTTTAACTGGCTCTTTCTTTGATTTAAATCTTTTTATAGCCTTTTCTTTTTGACTTGTATAATCTTTAACTTCTACTAAATTCTTATTGAGTTTTAGATCTTTTCTTTCATCCTCAACTCTTTCAATGCTTGATCCCATTTCCTCAATAAACCTTGATTCTAGGGCTGGCTTTGTTTGTCCATAAATTGTTCTATTTCTAGCTGATGAAAGATACAAAAGTTCCTCCGCACGTGTCAAAGCTACATAGCATAGTCTTCTTTCTTCTTCCAGGTCTTCATCATTGTCAATAGATCTTGAGCTCGGAAATAAGTTTTCTTCCAAACCAACTAAAAATACAATCTTATATTCCAAACCTTTGGCAGCGTGGATTGTCATAAGTTTTACACTGTTTTCTTCATCATTTTCATCTGCATCACTAATTAAACTTATGCCAGATAAAAAGTCTTCTAATTTTCCGTCTGGATTTGCCTTTTCAAAATCAGCAGCAGTCGAAACAAGTTCCTTTATATTGTCTATCCTAGTTCTCGATTCTATGGTATTTTCTTTTTGTAATTCTTCTAAGTAGCCACTTTCAATTATTAAATCTTCTATCAAGTTGCTTAAAATTGCTTGGTCCTTCTTTTCCTCAAAAGACTTTATCATTTCAGCAAATTTAGCTATATTATTCCTAGATCTTATATTTAATTCATCAAGTTTTTCCTTGTCTGAAATCAAAGAAAACATAGACATAGATTCAGAATTTGCTGCCTGAGCTATCTTATCTACACTTGTTAAACCTATACCTCTTTTTGGTTCATTAATAACTCTTTTAAAGGCTATATCATCATCTTGGTTTTGTATTAACATAAGGTAGGCTAAAATATCCTTAATCTCTTTTCTATCATAAAACTTTAGTCCACCTACTATTTTATAAGGTATGTTTTCTCTAATTAAGGCTTCTTCAAATGATCTTGATTGAGCATTTGTCCTATAAAGAATTGCCATGTCCTTAAATTCATAGCCCTTGTAATTTAGATGTTCTATCTTATTTACAACCCCATAGCTTTCCTCTTGAGAATGGTCAAATTGTTTATATTTTACTTGGTCTTTACCAGAATTTTCTGTCCATAAATTTTTGTCTTTTCTATTTGGATTGTTTTTTATTACTTGGTTTGCTACCTTCAAGATTTCAGGTGTGGACCTGTAATTTTGCTCTAATAAAATTACTTTTGCATTTTTAAAATCTTTTTCAAAGTTTAATATATTGCTTATATCTGCTCCACGCCACTTGTAAATAGATTGGTCATTATCCCCAACAACAGTTAATTTTGGGTTTTCCCTACATAATAATTTTATTAACCTATATTGGGCCTTGTTGGTATCTTGGTATTCGTCAACAAATATATAAGAAAATCTTTTCTTTAGATAGTCTTTTACTTCTTCATTTTTTTCTATTAAATCTATTGCCTTTAATATCAAGTCATCAAAATCAAGAGCCTTGTTTTCTAAAAGTTTTTTCTCATATAGACTATAAATTTCTCCGACATTTCTTAAATAAAAATCTCCATAGTTACTATTTATAAAAGTATCTGGATCTATAAAATCATTTTTAAGTTCTGAAATCTTTGCGATTATAGAATTGTGTTTATATAAGTCTTTGCTTAAATTTAGCTCTTTTACACAGTCTTTTACCAAGGTTACCTGGTCATTTCTATCATATATAGAAAAATTTGATTTATAGATTGAATATTTTGAAAAATTATACAAGATTTTTAAACAAATTGAGTGAAAAGTTCCTATCCACATATCCAGGCTAGTATTTCCAATCAATTTTGCAACCCTTGATTTCATTTCGCTTGCGGCCTTGTTTGTAAATGTTATTGCTAGTATTTCTGATGGCAATACATTTTTTTCTTCAATCAAATATGCAATTTTGCTCGTTACGACCTTAGTTTTCCCAGAACCTGCCCCAGCCAATATAAGAAGTGGTCCATCATTATAAAATAAGGCTTCAGACTGTCTTGGATTTAAATCTTTATAATTCATATTTCTCCTAATCATTTTTTATAAAACTATTAATAATATAAGAAGCCATAAGCATGCCAGCAACTGGCGGCACATATGGCATAGACCCTGGCGTAGACTGTTTTTCTAATTTAATAAGAGGTTTTTTCGCTTCTTCTAATGAATAAACTACACTTAGTTTTTTTACCCCAAGTTTTTTTAGCCTACTTCGTATAACCCTAGCCAGTGGATCCATGCTAGTTTTAAAAATATCATCAATCCTTAACTTGCTAGGATCAAACCTGTTTCCTGCCCCCATAGATGCAATAATATTTAAAGAATTTTCATAGGCATATTTTGCCAAATAAACTTTTGCATCCACGCTGTCTATTGCATCTGCTATATAATCATAGTTTTCTAGGTCAAAATACTCGATATTATTTCTATCTAATCTTTTATGGATTTTATTTACCTTAACTGTCTTATCTATCTCGACCAATCTTTTTTCCATAGCATCTACTTTTTTTGCGCCAATTGTGCTTTCCGTTGCTATTAATTGCCTGTTTAAATTAGTAATATCTACTAAATCATCATCAACTATTGTTATATTTTTTATTCCTGATCTTACAAGCGCTTCACATAAAGATCCGCCAACTCCGCCAAGACCAAAAACTATAACTTTTTTATTATTAATATTTTCTATATTTTCTCTGCCAATTAGCATTTCAATTCTTTTGTATCTTTGCATATTCCACCAAAAAAGTGAAGGTCGGACCTTCACTATATTTTTTTAATTTTTAAGTCTTCAAGGTGATCTGCAATAAGTTTTGCTCTTATTTGCAAGATATCACCTGCCATAAATCTTTCTCTTGATTCCAATCTAATTTCAGAACCACTTGCATACTTAGGGTTATTTGAAATCATTATTGCAACCATCATATTATTTTCATCATAAGATAAAACTTTAACAGTTAATTCCACTGTATCAGATTCTTGATTTTCCTTTGGCCTATTTATTTGGACTACAAATCCATCAACAAGGCTAATATCATAATTTTTACCTAGTATATTATTGATTTCATATGGGCTAATTTTAGCTCCATCAACAAGTAAAGTATCTATATCAAATTTATAGTCTCTGCCCTCGATATAAATTATAGATTCTTTCCCATTTATATTTATATTATCAATTCTTGCATTTTTAATATTTTGAGTCCCAATTTCATTATTTTCTGGTATTAGACTATCTGTTTTTAAATCTTCAGAAGGCATACTTTCACTTTGAATATTTCCATTTTCAATGTTATTTAAAATAGAATTTGAAATTTTTGCAAGTTCAGCCCTTCTTATGTGCTTTTTGCCATTAAAATATCCATTTGAACCAGTATCAGCATAAATATTTAATCTAACAAAAGTTGATAGATATCCCTTTACAAGGTCTGGAACTTGGTCTAAATCCTTATGTTTTAAATTACTTGTATCACTTGATGATTCTATATTGAAGGCTCTTGCGAAATATGCAGTTACAGAATTTCTGTCTGGAAAAGTAAGGTTTTTATCTTTTAAAAATCCACCGTCTTTTGCCGCCTTTAAAGTATTTTCAGTTATTGTATTTATATTTAAGTTATAACATACAGCTTCTAAAGCCCAATCAGGAACTGAGTTATTCTTTGCAGTTGTTTCAAATTTAGCAAGACTTTCTTGAACAAGTTCTTGACTTGGATTTTTTATATTTTTAATAATTTGTAAAACTTCTAAAAAACTTACTGCCCTTTGTGGTTTAAAAGTTCCATCTTCATAGCCTGATAATATATTTTTATTAGACAAACTATCAACTGACTCATAAGCCCACTTGTATTGTCCGTCTTTTTTTAAGTCTTTAAATGACTTTGCATATATGAAATTTGGAATTAACATACTAACTCCAAGTGTTAAAATAAATAATCTTTTTATTGTCTTCATAACTTCCCTCCATCGTCTAATTATAACATATAGCTAAATTAGAATAAAAGATGGCTTAAGTTTTTATAAGTAAATTTATTTTATAAATAATTTTTTGTAAAATTAAATGCTAGACAAATAAAAAACCCAAGACCAAAATGATCTTGAGCCATAAATTATTTTGCTAAGTCTTTGTAGCTAGCCTTAATTAAATTTACTAAATTATCTGGATTTATTTTTACCTGCATGCCAACTTTTCCTGCACTTACATAAATATATTCTTTTCCACTAGCAGATTTATCTATATAGGTTGGAAATTCTTTTTTCATACCGATTGGCGAACATCCTCCGTGGACATAACCTGTTAAAGGCAATAAATCTTTTTGTGGAAGCATATCAATTTTTTTTATATTTAATTCTGCTGCAGCTTTTTTTAGATCCAATTCATTTAAAACTGGTATAACAAAAACAAAATGTTCTTTGTCCTTTGTAACTGTTACCAAAGTTTTATAAACATTTTCTGGATTTTCTCCAGTATTTCTGGCCACATCTAATCCTGATACACCGTCTTTCGGATCATATTCAACTATCTCATAGTCTATTTTATTTTGATCTAAAAACCTCAATGCATTAGTTTTTTTCATATTATCAACCTCTTAAATTTAAATAAAAAAACGGCCTGATTAAATCAAGCCATTTTATTATTTATTAGTCGTCTAATTTTAAGTTTCCTAAAAGATCTCCTAGTGCAGTGTTGAAGTTATCAGAAGATTCATTTTCTTCTTTCTTTTCAACTTTTTCAACTTTTTCTACTTGTGGAGTTTCTTCTTTTTCTTCGTAAACTTCTTCATCAGCTTCTTCATATTGAACTTCTTCTGTTTCAGTTTCTTCTACTTCTGGTTCTAAAAGAGCTTTCATTGATAAAGAAATTTTCTTATCATCTTGATCTATATCAGTTACTTTAACAGTAATTTCTTCTCCAATTTCAAGTTTATCTGAAGGTTTTTCAACATGTTCTTTTGATATTTGAGAAACATGTAGAAGTCCATCAACACCTGATTCAAGTCTTACAAATGCACCAAAGTCAAGTAGGTTTACTACCTTACCTTGAACAACATCTCCAACTTGTACGCTTTCAGTGAAGACATCCCAAGGTTTCTTTGTAGTTTGTTTTAAGCCTAATGCTATTCTATTCTTTTCTTCATCTACATTTAATACTAAAACCTTAACTTTATCTCCAGGAGATACTACATCTGATGGGTGTTTTACCCTGTTCCATGATAACTCAGAAATGTGAATTAAACCATCAACACCACCAACATCAACAAATGCACCAAAGTTTGTAAGTCTTTGAACAGTACCTTCTATAATGTCGCCTTCATGAATTGAGCTATATACTTTTGCTTTCTTTTCTTCTAGTTCTTCAGCTTCTACATTCTTTCTTGATAAAACTATTTTTCTTTTAGATTTATCGAAATCTATAATTTCACAAAGTAGTGTTTTAGAAACGTATTTTGACAAGTCTTTTTGGAATCTAACTGAAACGTGAGATGCAGGTATAAATGCTTTTAATCCTTCTAAATCTGCTATAAGTCCACCTTTAACTACAGATTTAACTTCAACTTCTACTCTTTTTTCTTCTTTATAAAGTTCTTCAATATCGTCCCAAACTTTCATGTTTTTAACTCTCTTGTGAGAAAGAACAACATTTCCGTCACCGTCGTCTATTTTCATAACATAGACTTCGATTTTGTCGCCTGGTTTGAATAATTCTTGTGGATCAACATCTGCTTCATTAGATATTTCTTCCTTAGAAATTATACCATCAGATCTGTATCCGATATTTACCATAACTTCATTTTCATTTACAAATAATACTTCGCCTTCAACTACTTCGCCTCTTCTAATTCTCTTAAAAGAGCTTTCAATAGCTTCCATCATCTCATTGTTGTCAAAATTTTCCATACTACTAACAGCCTCCTTGATTACCGAATCCGGTGTGGATGCCCCGGCGGTAATACCTATTTTATTAAATTTTTTTATTTTATCAAAATCAAGTTCATCTATTGATTCTATAAAATAAACATTTTTGCAATGCTCCATAGACACTTGTGCTAGTTTATTAGAATTGGAGGAATTTTTGCCTCCTAGAACTATCATCGCATCTACTTCTTTTGATAATTCAATTGCACTTTCTTGCCTATTTTTGGTTGCACTACATATAGTATTATAAACTAAAATCTCATCTTTTGAAATATCTTTTATAAGATTTATTAGATTTTTATACTTTTTTTCATTATTTGTGGTCTGAGATACTATTGCAAGTTTACCCTTTGGTATTTTTTCTAGATCTTTTTCATCTTGAACTATAATCGCCTCATCATTTGCATATGAATTTATCGAAATAATTTCTGGATGCTTAGGATCTCCATATATTATAATATTATAGCCTTCAGCATATTTTTTCTCGACAATGTCATATATCTTTTTTACCTTTGAGCATACGCAATCTATTATTTGATTTTTATTTTCTATTAATTCTTCCCTAATAGATTTGTGGATGCCATGGGACCTAATAATTACTTTTGAATTATTTATATTATCTATATTTTCTACAGTAACTACACCTTTTTTTTCAAGTTCTTCCACAACTCTTTGATTATGAACTAAAGGGCCCAGAGAATAAACTCCCTTTTCAGCACCCTTATCAGCCAGTATTACAGCTCTTTTTACTCCACCACAAAATCCGGCATTATTTGCTAGATAAACTTCTATTTTCATCAACTCCGTAATAAATAATTTTAATCATCTCTTGTGATATTTCATGATATTCTTCTTGAGTTAATTTTTTATGTTCACTTAGGTCTATGCTAGGTCTAACATAAACTTTTATTTTTCTAAATATCTTATAATTTCCTTCTACATAAATAGGGACAATTTTAGATTTTGTCCTATGTGCAAGTAGAGCAACTCCAGATTTAACCTTGCTTGGATCTATCTCTTTTACCCTAGTTCCTTCTGGAAAAACTCCTAGTATCTGATTGCTTTTTAAAATTTTCATTGCAGTTTTTACAGCCTTTATGTCATTTGCCTGCCTATCAACTGGAAATGCCCCGACTGCATTCATTAAAGCTGCTAAAAATTTATTTTCATACAATTCTTTTTTTGCCATCCATCGTATTTGTGGTTTGACAAGTGCAGAAATCATAAGCGGGTCTAAGTTGCTCTTGTGATTAGCTGCAATAATAAAAGGTCCTTGGTCTGGCATATTTTCAAGACCAACTATTTCACACCTATATAGAATTTTAAAAACTATTAAAGCTAAAATCTTAAAAATCTTATATAACATATTAACCTCTAATAATCTTAATTATCCTAGCTAGGGTCTGATCAAGACTTTCCTTGCTAGTATCTATTACTACTGCATCATCTGCAATTTTTAAAGGAGAATTTTCCCTAGTCCTATCAGCTTCATCTCTTTTTATTAAATCTTCTTTAACTTGTTCTAAATCAGCAGATCCATATTTTTCTAGCAATTGCTTATATCTTCTATTTGCTCTTTCTTCAACTGAAGCATCTAGGAAAAATTTATAATTTGCATGGGGTAAAACAACTGTTGTTATATCTCTACCTTCCATAACTACTGATTTTTCTTTTGAAATCTTTCTTTGATAGTCTACCAAAAATTTCCTAACTTCCTTATTTTTAGAAATTTTTGATGCAAGATTAGATATTTTTTCACTTCTTATAAGTCCACTTACATCTTTGCCATCAATAAAAATTTTTTCTTTATCCATACTAAGTTCAGTATTTTTTAATAATTCTTCAATTTCTAAATCATTTTCTAAATCAATATCAGATATTGCTGCTTTGTAGGCAAGAGCCCTATACATAGAGCCAGTATCGATATATGAAATGTTTAATTCCTTGGCAAGTAGTTTTGCAATTGTGCTTTTACCACTGCCTGCAGGACCATCTATGGCTACAGAAAACATATTTCCTCCAAAAAAATCACTGCATAACAGTGACTTAAAATTTAATTTAATAATAATCTATCATTAAATTATATATTAAATTCTAAAGCTTATCTATACATATTAATTATAACTAAATGACTTAATTTTACAAATTCACAAATAAAATTTCTTATTTTAAAATACAAATTGATTTAATTTTTCTTACTTTAAATAAAAAAGAAGCCTATAAAAATTTATAAGCTTCTAGATAAATTATATTAAGTTTTAAATTAAAATTTAATCTGTGATTGAATTTCCTGCCAAAAATCCAGTCGAATTTGCAATTTGTAAATTATATCCTCCCGTAAAGGCATCAATATCTAAAACTTCTCCGCAAAAATAAAGTCCTTCAACCTTTTTTGATTCCATAGTTGATGAATCAATTTCTTTTATATCTATTCCCCCACTTGTTATAATTGCTGCATTGATATCAAAAAGTTTTTTATAGGATAGTGGCATCTTTTTTATCACTCTTACTAGGTCATGTCTTTTTTCTTTTGTAATTTCATTTACAACTTCTTTTCCACTAAAGCCTGCTAATTTTAAAATTGGATCTATTAATTTTTTAGGAAGCAAGTCATCTAGTGCATTTGAAATTATTTTATTTTTATAGTTATCAAAATCTCTTACTAACCTATTATCTAGTTTTTGAAAATCTAAAGCAGGTTTTAAATCTAAATATAGTTTTATATTATTGGCCCTATTTATTATGTTAGACATTGTAAGAACAGTCGGCCCACTTATTCCAAAATGTGTGAATAATAATTCTCCAAACTCTGTGTGTTTTTTCTTCTTATCAAATTCTGCAATTAATTCTACATTTTTAAGAGCAAGGCCTTGCAAATCTTTTATAAAATCATCATTTAATTCAATTGGTATAAGTCCAGCTTTTAAATCAGTTGTTTTTATAGAAAAACTTTTTGCAAATTTATAACCATCACCAGTTGATCCAGTTCCTTGATAAGAAATTCCACCTGTTGCTACTATCACCTTGTCATAAACTTGGTTCTTATTTATATAAAATTTTTCATCCTTCTTTACCAAACTCTTAACTTCGGTATTTAATAATACATTTACATTTTCTTTTGATAAAAGTTTTTCGTATACCTTTATTACATCAGATGACTTATTACTCTTTGGAAATACCCTATCTCCTCTTTCAACTTGGGTTGGAACTCCATTATTATTTAACAAATCAATCATGTCTAAATTTGTAAATGAATAGAATGCAGAATATAAAAACTTGGAATTCCTGCTCACTTGGTCAAAAAATTCTGAAATATCTTTTGCATTTGTGATATTACATCTTCCCTTACCTGTTATAAATAATTTTTTACCAAGTTTTTCATTCTTTTCATAAAGGCTAACTTGATTTTTATTTTTGGCAGCAAAATAAGCTGCCATCATACCTGATGGACCCCCACCAATAACGGCAACTTTCATATTATCTAACTCCTATTAAGTAAACAATCGGTGGATTATTCACCTGATTGTAAAATTGTCTTTTTTCAACTAAAAAATCTTTTTGAGATAAATTTTTTAAATATTTATCTAAACTTTCTCTTTCTTCTTTAGAATTTGGATGTCCTAAATAAGAAACAACTATAATTACACCATCTTTATCAAGTTTTTTAATTAATGAATCTATGGCTTTAATGGTTGTTTCTGCCCTAGTAACTATTTCCTTATCTGATCCTGGTAAATATCCTAAATTAAAAATTACAAGTCTAAAGCTTTCTTCTATTTCATCTGCAAATAAATCATGAGATTTTTTTATGATTTTATAATTTTTATATCCCGCTTCTTTTAAAAGATCGTCTGTATTTTCTATTGCAAGATCTTGTATGTCTGTGCAATATAAAAATCCATTTTTATCTAATCTTTTTATTATATTTAAAGAATCATGACCATTTCCACAAGTTGCATCTAAACAAACAGCTCGGTCAAAATTCATTTCTTGCAAAACTTGATCTATTACTTCCCTATAATTAAATTTAACTATTCTCATTTTATTGATTTTAAATATTGTATTTCTTCATCTGTTAAATATCTATAATTGCCTAGCTCCAAGCCTCCAAGTTGTATTTCTCCAATTGAAATTCTTTTTAATTTTTTGACTGGATGCTTTATGTAGTCATACATTCTTTTAACTTGGTGATTTTTCCCTTCGCTAATTATAGTTTCAATTATTGAATCTTCTTCAAAACTTTTTAAAATTTTTATCTTAGCTGGAGCAAACTTTTCTCCACCTAATTCAAAACCTTTTCTCAAGATGCTTAATTCTCTTTTGTTTGGAGTTCCCTCAACAGTTGCTATATAAGTTTTTTCAATATTATATCTTGGATGGATAAGCTTATTTGTAACTGCTCCATCATCAGTTAAAATTAAAAGCCCTGTCGTATCAATGTCTAATCTTCCAACTGGATAAAGTCTTATTTCTTCGTCTATAAGATCTACTACTGCATCTCTTCCTTTTTCGTCTTTAACAGTTGATACTACTCCGAGTGGTTTATTAAGTGCAATATAAGTGTGTTTTTTTATTAATCTTAATCTCCTATCATCTAAATAAACCCTATCTTTTTCAGGATCAACTTTATATCCAAGTTCAGTTATTATTTGGTCATTAACCCTAACTCTTCCTAATTCTATTAATTCTTCAGATTTTCTTCTCGATGCAGCTCCTGAATGAGCCATATACTTTTGTAATCTCATTTTTCCTCCATGAAATTTAGCTGCTCTTCACTGCTAATTTCTTCTATCTTAGGTAAATCATTTATTGAAGACACTCCAATTTTCTTTAAAAATTCATTTGTTGTTGAATAAAGATTTGGTCTACCAATTTTATCAACTTGTCCTGAAATCCTAATTAAATCCATTTCAAGCAAGGATCTCAAAATATAATCGCACTTAACTCCTCTAATTTCTTCAATCTCTAACTTAGTTACTGGTTGTTTGTAGGCTATAATTGCTAAAGTTTCTAAAGAAGCATTTGACAAATTTTTCTTATTTTTATCAGTTACAAATTTGCTAATATAATCATAATTTTTTGGTTTTGTAGATATTTGGTAGCTTTTTTCAACTTCCATTAATCTTAAACCACTATCTTCTTTTTTATATTTTTCTTTTAATAAATCCATAATTTCAAGTATTTTATTTTTGTCCAAATCTAAAACTTTTGACAAATCATCTAAGTAAACTGGATCTGACCAAGCAAATAATATGCTTTCTATAATGGACATTATTTCAAAATCATTCACTAGCTGCCCTCCTAATAATTTCTATATCAGAAAAGTTATTAGTTTGTCTTGCTAAAACAGCATTTAACTTTATAAGTTCAAGTAAAGACAAAAAATAAACTATAGTCCTACTAACAGTAAAATTTTTTTCAAGAAGATCAGAAAAATATAAGTTCCCAACTTCAAGCCTAGAAAGTATTTCATTGGATGCATCTTTTGTAGAAAATTTTTCTAGCTCAATATCAATTTCTTCTTCTTTGCTTTTTTTGCTCAAAATTATATTTCTAAAAGCCTTATAAAGAGAATCTACATCCAAGTTTTTTAAAAGATCAAGCTCATCAATTTCAGAAAAATCTTCTTGAAATTTATAAAAAGTTTTGTTTTCATATTCAACTGATTCTTTTAAGGACTTAGATATCTGCTTGTACCTATTGTATTCTAGGATCTTTTCTACTAATTCTTTTCTCGGATCCTCAGTATCTTCTACTAATTCATCATCTTCAAATTTATAAAGCGGAAGTAGCATCTTAGATTTTATTTCAATCAAGGTCGATGCCATTAAAATAAAATCAGATGTAATTTCCATATTTAAAATCTTAGATTGATTTATATAATCTAGAAATTGAGTTGTTATTGTGTGGATTGGAATATCATAGATATCAATTTCATTTTTTTTGATTAAATCAACCAACAAATCCATTGGTCCTTCGTATTCTTTAATATTTACATTATATTCCATATCTTACTTCCAATATAAATAAAGAATTTAATTATAGAAAAAATAATTGGTCCAATAATTTTATTTATAACACCTGTAAAAAGTAAAGCTACAAGCAAAATATAAAAATATTTTTCATATTTATAAAAATAAAATTCTATCTTGCTTGGTAAAAGACTAGCAAGAACCTTTGATCCATCAAGAGGAGGAACTGGAACTAAATTAAATACTCCTAGCATAGCATTAAACCACATTATTTCTTCAAATAAGCCTGCAAAAATAACATTATTTCTAACATAAAGTGGAACCCAAATAATTGCTGCTATAAAAGCAATAATAAAATTAGTAGTTACACCAGCTAATGAAACTATTATTGTTCCCTTTTTCCTATTCTTAAATTTATAAGGATTTATAGGAACTGCCTTTGCCCATCCAAATCTAAGTACAATCATTGATAATAATCCAATTGGATCTATATGATTTAGTGGATTTAAAGATAGTCTCCCATCAGTTTTTGCAGTGTCATCTCCCAGCTTATAAGCTGCATATCCATGAGCAACTTCATGTGGAATAATAGCAGTTAGTAGGGCTATTATTGTATATATTAAATTTAATAAGTTAGGATTATTTAACATATTATTCAACTTCTCCTAAAATTAATTTATATTCTTCTTCATTTTTATCGCCTATTAAATAAGCTTTTTTTATTAGTGAAACAGCATCTTGAATTTTTTCTTTTTTATTCGTATAAATACTAGCCAAGATTCCATCTTTTTGAACATAGTCATCAATTTTTTTATTTAAAATTATTCCTGCTCCAAGATCAATCCCATCTTCTTTACTTTCTCTGCCTGCTCCTAATTCTTTTGCTGCTTCTCCTATCAATAAGGCATCTAGTTTTTTTACATATCCAGACTTTTCGCAAATAAGGTCATACTTATATTCTGATAATTTAAAGTTTGATAAATCTTCAACATAAGCTGGATTTCCATCTTGTTTTTCTACAAATTCTTTAAATTTATTTAAAGCTTGTCCATTTTCAATTTTTTCTTCCAAAGCAATTAAAGCCTGGTCTTCTTTTTCATATTTTCCAGCCATCAAAAGAATTTTCGCAGAAATTTTAAGACATAAATCTTTTAAATTTTTAGGTCCCTTGTTTTCAAGAGTCTTTATAGCTTCTATAACTTCAAGGCTATTTCCAATATAATCTGCTAGTGGTTGATCCATATTTGTTATCAAGGCAAGGGTCTTTCTACCAAATCTATTTCCTATTTCTACCATAGTTTTGGCAAGCTTCTTTGCATGGTCTAAGTCTTTCATAAAAGCGCCTGAACCTATTTTTACATCTAAAAGTAAATAATCTGAATCAATTGATAATTTTTTACTCATTATTGAACTAGCAATTAAAGGTATGCTATCAACTGTTGCAGTTACATCTCTTAAGGCGTAAAGTTTTTTATCAGCTGGTGCAATATTTTCTGTTTGTCCACTTATTGAAATATTTATATCATTTGTATTTTTAATAAATTGATCTATACTTAATTGAACATTTAATCCTTCTATAGATTCTAATTTATCTAAAGTTCCTCCAGTATGACCTAGTCCCCTACCGCTAAGTTTAGCAAAAGCTAAATCAAAACAAGCAAGTAATGGTCCAATTATTAAGGTTGTTGTATCTCCAACTCCACCTGTTGAGTGTTTATCAACTTTAGTTTTTTTAATTTCTGAAAGATCTATAAAATCTCCTGAGTCTACCATGGCTTTTGTAAGATAAAAAGTTTCATCAAAGTTTAAATCATTTATGCATATAGCCATCAATAAGGCTGATGCTTGATAATCTTTAATTTTTCCTGAAGTATAATTATTCACAAAATAATATATTTCTTCTTCACTTAATACTTTTTTATTTTTCTTTTTTTCAATAATGTCATAAATATTCATCAGATCACCCTGATTATTTCTCTTAAATATTCTTTAAATCTTTCTTTGATTTGATTAGAAACTTCCATAACATCTTCGTGTCTTAAAGCTTGGTCAAGAACTCCAGCTGCCATATTGCTTATGCAAGAAATTCCAAGTACTTCCATTCTTCTGTGCCTAGCAACGACAACCTCAGGAACTGTACTCATACCGGCACAATCCGCTCCCAATCTTCTAGCTGCTATAATTTCTGCAGGAGTTTCGTAGGAAGGTCCAGTAAAATACATATAAACTCCTTCTTTTACATCCAAATCAATATTCTTTGCAGCAACTTTTGCCTTATCTCTTAAATCTTTTGAATAAGTGTAGGTCATATCAGGAAACCTATCAAAAGCTTCTTCATTTTCTCCAATTAGTGGATTTATCCCTGTTAGATTTATATGATCTCTTATTAGCATAAGGTCTGATGGTTTGAAATTTTCATTTATTCCACCAGCTGCATTAGTTATGATTAATTTTTTTATTCCAAGTCCTGCCAAAACTTTTATAGGATAGACAGCTTTTTCGATTCCTAGTCCCTCATAATAATGAGTTCTTCCGCTCATAACTAAAACTTTTTTACCTTCTACTTTTCCATATACAAGTTTTGAGCTGTGTCCAATAACAGTAGATGATGTAAAGCCTGGTATATCTTTATAGAAAATTTCTTTTTTAGCTTCTAATGAATTTGCAAAATCTCCCAAACCAGATCCAAGAACTATTGCTATTTCTGCATCATCTATATTTCTTTCTTTTAAAAAATTTATAGCTTTATTTATTTGCATCTTCACTTACCATTTCCTTATATAATAAAATTCCACTTATAGTTTTGGCATCAACTATATCTCCAAACTTTATCATTTTTATAGCTTGGTCTAACTTAACTTTTGAATATTCGATATTTTCATCTTCATCAAGATTTTGTCCTACTTGTTTTAAGTCTTTTGCCAAGAAAGCATGGATTTTTTCATTACAAAAACCTGGAGAAGTATAAAATTCGCTTAAATATTCAATGCTAGATGCTCTAAAACCTGTTTCTTCTTCTAATTCTCTTAAAGCTGCATCTTTTGGATTTTCTCCATATTCGATTAGACCAGCTGGTAATTCGTATATAGAGTCATCTATGGCTTTTCTATATTGTTTTATTAATATAATTTCATCTTCTTCTGTAGCAGCAACTATTACAACAGCTGGATCATGTAAAACTATTTCTCTTTTAGAATATTTTTTATTAGCTAATTCTACTGTATCAACTTTTAAAGCAAGAATCTTTCCTTCATATATTTTATCCGTTTTAATAGTTAATTCATTATTTTCCATTACCTGCACTCTCCTTTTTAGCAAGCATTTCTTCAGCTGCCTTTAAAGCAGTTTCTGTAACATTCATCCCACCAATTAATCTAGCAAGCTCTTTAATTCTTCCTTCATTATCGAGCTTAGTAATTTTTGATATTACAGATTTATCATCTTTTACTTTTTCTATTAAATATTGATGGTCTGCAGCACTAACAATTTGTGGCAAGTGAGAAATTGCTATAACTTGTGAGTTTTCTGAAATATTTCTAATCTTTTTTGCTATTATTTGAGCTGTTATACCACTTATACCACTATCTATTTCATCAAAAACTAAGGTTTGAATATTATCTCTTTTTGCTATTATACTCTTAAAAGCAAGCATAATCCTACTAAGCTCTCCACCTGATACAATTTTTGACATAGCTTTAAAATCTTCGCCTTCATTGGTGATTATCATAAATTCTATGTCATCTATTCCATCATAAGATAAATCTTTTTCATGAAAATCAACTTCAAATCTTGCATCCTTTATGTTTAATTCTTTTAACTCATCTTCTATTTTTTTAGAAAATATTTTTGCAATTTCTTTTCTCTTGTTTGATATGATTTTTGCAAGATCAAGGCAATCCTTTCTTGATTTATCTATTTTTGCTTTTAGTTTTTGAATTTCAATATCATAATTTTTTAAAAATTCATATTTATCTTTTATTTCATCTAAATACTTATAAATATCATCAACAGAACTACCATATTTTTTCTTTAGATTATTTACTAAATTAATCCTACTTTCAAGATTCATAAGTTTTTCTGGACTGTATTCTATGCTATCTGAATAGTTTTCAAGATTTCTTATTATATCCTGAATCCTATATCTGATATCTTCCAATTCTTGATAATCATTTTCTACATCCTTATAACTTTCGCAAACCTGACTTATCTCAGAGATTGCTCTATCTAAAAGGTCTTCAACGGACTCTGTATTGTAATTACTTTTTAAAATATTTATTGAATCTGCAAGATTTTTTGAAATAGCAGATGCATTGCTAACCAGCTTATATTCATCCTCAAGTTCTTCATCATCACTACTTGTTAAGCTAGCTTCTTCAATTTCATCAATTTGATATTTTAATAGATCCATTTCTCTATCTCTATCAGAATTTGATGAGGATTTTTTTTCATAATCACTAATAAGATCATTTAATTTTTTAAACTTTTCTTCTAATAAGTTTAAATTATTATAATGATCTTCATCGGCAAAAGAATCTATTAAATTTTTCTGAGTTTTGGGATTCATTAAAGATATGCTTTCGTTCTGTGCAAAAATATCAATTAATCCAGAACTTATTTTACTTAAAATTGTGGTAGATACGCTCCTACCATTTACTTTACTAATGGATGGTCTATCATTTTTTATTTCTCTAGAGATAATGATTAAATCTCCAACTTCTATATTATTTTTTTCAAAAATTTCACAAATATTTTTATCATAGCTGGTAAAAATAGCTTCAATATAAGCAGACTCTTGACCGTGTCTAATTAAATCTTTATTTGCTCTTGCTCCTAAAACTACTGACAAAGCATCAAAAATTATAGATTTTCCTGATCCTGTTTCTCCAGTTATTACATTAAAACCAGAAGAAAATTCAACTCTTAAATCTTCAATAATAGCAAAGTTTTTAATAGTTAATTCAAGTAACATTTTTCCACCTACTATTCTATAGAATCTATTAATGTATCAATACAAAAATTCGAGTCTTGCCTATTTGTCTTTTCAAAGTAAATTAAAAATTCAATGTTTCCCTTAGCTCCCTTAATCGGAGAATAAGTCAGTCCTCTTATACTTAAATCAAGCTCTTTTGCTAGGGAAATAATTTTTTCTAAAACTTCCTTATGAACTTTTTTATCTCTTACTATACCTTTTTTACCAACTTTTTCTCTTCCAGCTTCAAATTGAGGTTTAATTAAGGCCACAATTTCTCCACCATCTTTTACTAATTCAACTGCTTTTGGCAAAACAAGTTCTAGAGAAATAAAACTAACATCAATAGATGCAAAATCAATTTCATCTCCTATTAAAGAAGTATCAAAATTTCTAATATTGGTTCTTTCCATTGAAACAACCCTATCGTCAATCTGTAAGCTATAATCAAGTTGGTTGTAACCAACATCTATTGCGTAAACTTTTTTTGCCCCATTCATCAGCATGCAGTGAGTAAAGCCTCCAGTAGATGCTCCTATGTCAACGCATATATAATCTTTTAAATCTAGATTATATAAATCTATGGCCTTTTCTAATTTAAATCCACCACGGCTAACATATTTTAAAGAATTTGATTTTATATTTAGTTTTGCATCTTCATCTAGTAATTGTCCAGCTTTTTCTATTCTTTCAGTTCCCTTAAAAACTTCTCCACTCATGATAAGTCTTTTAGCTTTTTCTCTAGAATCAACTAAATTGCTTTTTACAAGCAAGACATCAGCTCTAATTTTTGACATTACTTGCTCCTATTCATTAAGCTATATACATATTCTTCTAGCCTATCTGTGTCATAATCTATGCTTTTAATTTCAGTTTTTGCCTTCTCAAATAATTCACTTATTCTTTCTTCCAACTCTTCTTTACTTTTTATACTCGAAAGAGTTTTTTTATCTTTATTAATATCTTCTTCATAATCAAGTAAATCGTCTGTTATTTGATAAGCTATGCCAATACAATTTGAGAAATCTTCAAGCGATACTATATCTTCACTACTAGCACCTGCCAAGATTGCACCACTAACTATTGCAGCTCTTATTAGGGCAGCAGTTTTTAATTTATACATATTTTCAAAATAATCATCATTATCTTCAACTTCATCTTCAAGGTCAATTACTTGTCCACCTATCATTCCGTGCACTCCAGAACAGTTAAAAATATATTTCATAGCTCTTACAGCCCTGTGCAATTCTTCTGGATCTGATAAATAATTTTCAAGATTATTTGACAATAATTCTGCAGCTGTATTTAACAATCCATCTCCAGCAAGAACTGCTATTGCTTCTGAAAATACTTTATGATTTGTTGGTTTTCCTCTTCTAATATCATCATCGTCCATTGCCGGAAGATCATCATGTATTAAAGAATAAGTGTGGATGATTTCTATTGCAGCAGCATATGGTAAAGATTTTTCAAAATCTTCTTCCCCGCTTATAGCCATATAACTTAAAACACAAAGTATAGCCCGAACCCTTTTACCTCCTGAAGATAAAGAGTAAATCATGGACTCATTTATTTTCTTTTGATAATCATCTATAACTGTGAAATTTTTATATATATAATTATCTATATCAGAAATTATCTCATTATTGTCCTTCATCATCATCACCATTATAAAGATCCTCTTCATGAATTTTATTAGCTTCATCTATAAGGGTCTTTACCTTTCCTTCGTAATCATTCAATATCTTTGAACAGTGCTTATATAAACTAATAGCCTCTTCATATTTTTTTAATGATTCTTCTAAACTACAATCATCAGATTCTAAATCATCAACTAGTTTTTCAAGTTTTAAGTAAGCTTGTTCATAGCTTGCTTCCATACTCTCAACTCCTCAATTCAATATCTTCTACAAGAAGCCTTGCACTTCCATCTTTAAAAGAAAGTTTTACTTTTTTTCCCTTGTCTAAAGATTTTACAGATATTATTTCTTCTTTGTCCATGTTTTCAACAATAGGCATATTTTCAGTCTTAAATTTAACTAAGCTATCATAACTTTTAAAAAGATTTTTTTTATTTGAATTAACCAGGCTATTCAAAGAATAGTCTAGTCTTTTTTTTGCAAAATTTAATTCAGATCTTTTGCTTTTAATCCTTTTATCTAATTTAATTTTCATCAAAGAATTTAAACTATCTTCTAGAGAAACTCTTTGTTTATTTTCTGGACTTAAACTATCCATCTTTTCTATTAAATTATCAAGTTCAACTTTTTTTAGAATAAGTTTTACTTTTAAAGCTTGCTTAAGTTCCAATAAGTTTTTTTCTAAAGAAAGTCTTTGATCGTTTAAATTAGGTTTGTTTATATATATAGTCCTAGATTTTTTTATTAAATCTAGTCTGTAATTTTTAATTTTATCGAGTAAAGAATTATTAAGTCTTATGTATATATCTTCTAGATCAGACTTACTTTCATTCAATTTATTATCAATCCTTGCATTCATCCTGCTTGATAATAAAAATAAAGAATTATTTAAATCATCTTTACTCATGCTGACAAGTTCTGCAGCTGCTGATGGAGTTGGAGCTCTTAAATCACTTACAAAATCACTTATTACATAATCTACTTCATGACCTATAGCAGATATAATTGGGGTTTTAAAGTTATATATTGTCCTTGCAAGCTCTTCGTCATTAAAAACAAAGAGATCTTCTAAGGACCCTCCACCTCTTGTTAAAACTACTACATCCTCAGGATTATTAGAAAAATATTCTAAGGCCTTTAATATATCATCCTTAGCATTTACACCCTGCACATTTACAGGATAAAGATTAACATCTATACTGTCATTTCGTCTTTTTAAGATTGATAAAAAATCCTTTACAGCTGCCCCTGTTGGCGATGTAATAAGTCCGATTGATCTTGGATAAAAAGGTATCTGTTTTTTGTGATCTTGCGAAAATAAACCTTCTTTATCAAGACTATCTTTTAGATATAAAAATTTTTCGTAGAGTTCGCCTAAACCTTGCAATCTTATATCTCTTATATATAAACTAAGTCTTGCATTTTTTTCATATATAGAAAGGCTGGCCTTTGCCTCTACCTTATCGCCTTCATTTATATCAAATTTAATCTCCCTTGCATCTTTTGAATATATTATGGCATCTATGCTGGCTTTTTCATCTTTTAGTGTTAAATATATATTTCCATTAGAGTGTTTTTTTAGACTTGAAATTTCTCCTTGAACCAATAAATCATTTAGCAAATAGTCCATTGCAATATATTTTTTTATATATTTATTCAATTCGCTAACTTTTATTGCCTTCATAAAACCACCATAATAAGAAATAAGAGCTTTAAGCTCTTAATTCTGATTTAAACTCCTATATATGCTTCCCAATACTCCATTTATAAACTTGGGAGATTCATTTGAGCCATATTCTTTTGATATTTCAACCGCTTCATTTATAGACACTTCGGCAGGTATATCTTCTTTATATAAAATCTCATATACAGAAATTCTCAATATTGCCTTGTCAACATTTGCAAGTCTATTAAAGCTCCAATTTTGTAAATTATCTATTATTGTTCTATCTATGCTTTCTAAATAATCCATAGCCTCAATAGTGTTTTCTTCAATATATTCTTTCTCATCTTCAGAAAAACTTGAGTTTTCTATAAATATGTCAAGGCAATCTTTTGAAAAGTCTTTATTGGCTTCCATTTGAAAAAGAGCCTGCATTTGTCCAATACGTGCTTTTTTTCTGCTCATATTAAGCCTTTACCTTCTCTTTATCTTCTAAAGCTATGCCAGAAACATGAACATTAACTTCTACAACTTCAAGATCAGTCATGTTTTCAACTGCTTCTTTAATTTTTTCTTGAACAAGTTTACAAACATCAACTATATTTATTCCATAAAGAACTGTTATGAATACATCTATAACAGCCTCTTCTTCTCCAATGCTTACTTTTACGCCTCTATTTAAATTCTTAACTCCAAGCATTTGAGTTACACTAGATTTTAAATTTGATTGCATTTCAACAACACCTTCAACAGATTCAGCTGCTACTATTGAAATTGTCGCTATTACATCTTCTGAAATTCTGACCTCTCCGTCACCTTTTGTTTCAATTAAATAATTGTCTGTCATTCTACACCTCCAAAGATAAATCATTCTAATACTTTAAATTATAACAAATTATCTTTTCTTAATAAACTATAATTATATTTTACTACAATTTGCCAATATTTAAAAATTTAAGAATTTTATTTGTTTTTTTTAACAAATAAAACATATAAAGTAAATACTGCAACTATCACAGCAGAAATTAAATAATTCCTTGTTATTTGATCAGAAAGATAAATAAATATAGACATAAGTACTATGCATATCATCAAAATAATATTTTTTTCTTTCATTAACAACTCCAATTTTAATATAAAATAAGGGACGTGAATCCACGCCCCTTTTTAATAATAATTTTCTTTTCTAATTATTCACAGTCACATTCGTCTGATTCACAAGCACATGAATCATCTGAACAGCAATCACAATCATCGAAGTCAGCATAAAGATCATCATCATAAAAATCGTCATCGTCGAAATCATCGTAGTCATAATCTTCTTCATCATAAACATAATCTTCTAGATTAGTCAAATCTTCTTCGATTAAATCAACATATTCATTTAGTTCATCTTGTTGAAATTTAATAACTTCAGCCATTTCTGCCATAGCATCTATTAATTCTAATAACAACCTATCTTCTTTCTTATTATAGTCTAGGTCGTAGCCATCTGCTAAGCCTTGAATATAAGATAATTTATTAATTATTTCATCCATTAAATTTTCCCTCCTATTATGCTCTAGACATATATTCGCCAGATCTAGTATCTATTCTTATAACATCTCCAGTATTAATGAATAGTGGAACATTTAGTGTGAAGCCTGTTTCAACAGTAGCAGGTTTAGACCCACCTGATGATGTGTCTCCTTTTACTCCTGGTTCTGTTTGAGTAACTTCTAATTCTACGAAATTTGCAGGTGAAACTCTAAATGGTTTTTCTTGGAAAAAGTTGATTTGTGCAACATCATTTTCTCTCATAAAGTTAAGAGCATCTTCAACTATAGCCTTTTCCATAGGTATTTGTTCATAAGTTTCATTATCCATAAAGTAGTATAGTTCACCATCATTGTATAGGTATTGCATTTCTTTTGTTTCTATAACTGCTTTTTCAAATTTTTCTGTCGGATTAAATGTTGTATCCTTTGTAGCTCCAGATAAAACTGATCTAATTTTTGCTCTTACAAAAGCTGCTCCCTTACCTGGCTTAACGTGTTGAAAATCTAAAACTTCCCAAACTTCATTATCCATTATAAATGTTAAGCCTTTTCTAAAATCACCTGCTGTAATCATAAATTACCTCCTAAATTTTCACTATGTTAATTATATCAATTAAATTTTATCCTATCAAGTTTTTATTAAATTAACTTGCTTGTATGCTGTATATTTTTGCTTTTATAAAATTATCTATTAATTTTGCATAATTATAAATATTATTAAAATTATAATTTGCATCAATATTATTTTCTGAATTTCCGTTCATATTGATAGCTA
This sequence comes from Peptoniphilus obesi ph1, assembly GCF_000311865.1. Taxonomy (GTDB): domain Bacteria; phylum Bacillota; class Clostridia; order Tissierellales; family Peptoniphilaceae; genus Peptoniphilus_E; species Peptoniphilus_E obesi. The sequence goes on from NZ_HE978581.1 coordinate 304,406, forward strand.
TGCCGTCGACCTTTACAGAAGAATTTTCTGATAATATTTCATTTCTATGTAAGTATATCCCATGAATTTTTAAGTCTTGGTTTAAAATTATATTATCTATATCAATAATTCCTCTTAATTTCATATTTTCATCTACTGTCAAACTGCCATTTTTTTGTTTTATATATAAAGATTTATTGATACTTTCTTTACTCACAATATTCTTTATTTCTTCTACAGATTCTCCTTCAACTATTTCTTCAATTTCATATATTATAAAAGAATTTCCATCTCTTGCTAAGTGGTAGTCCTTTCCATCAAGCTCAAGGAAATTTATATAAGTAGATTTACTTACATCAAGGTTATTAAAACTATCAAGTGTTTCTTGATAATCTTCTTCATCTATGACATTTTTATTAAGTATAGCTATGCCCTTTGTGTAAATTTGATTTGCGATTGTTCCATAAGCTTCGTGGGCATATTCAATATTTTTATATTTTAAATAGGCTTTTAATTTAAACCCCTTATTCTCTATAGAATTATCAGATTGTAAAATATATTTTTTATTTTCGCCAGGAATTTCATCAAGAAATTTTGGATTCACACTTGCAGCTTTTTTAAAATATAAATCTTTTAAATTATCTTTAAATTTTTCGTCTGCAATGGCTATATTTATCATTGATTCAGAGCTAGCACTTGCTTGAATTTTATCATCAAGATTTTTTATTGTCATTAAATTGTTTTTCTGGTTTTTGACCAAAAAAGAAATAGCAATCACTATTATCGCTATTATTAGAATTGTAATTATATAGGTAAAAGCTTGTTTTTTCACTTAAATTCCTCAAATGTTCTATTTGCTATTTTTAAAGTTTTGCTTGTATTATCATCAAAGTTTATTTTTATAGTAATAAGATTTTTGGAGTAGCTAGAGTCTACGCTTTCAACTCCTGAAATAAGATTATTGACTCCCATTTTCATATTTATTATATTATTTTTAATTTTTTTATCAGTATTTATTGAATGTCTTCTTATATTTTTCCCACTATGAGAATAATATGTATAATTATATTTTGAATTTTTTCCATTCTTATCTTTTCCCTCAAGTTTTATAAGGGTAAATCCTAAAGAATTTTTGTTGCCGTTACTAATTATATAATCTGCTGAACTAATTTCGTTATACATATAATTGCTAGCAAAGTAGGACTGGCTGAAAAGATCATCTTTTTTCTTAATTATTTCACTAGTTTTTAATGATGCAGACATGCTTTTTAAAAGCAAGCTAATTACTATAAAGATAAGGGCTAGGGAAAATATCAGTTCAATCAGAGTAAAGGCTTTTCTTTTGTAAAATTTTTTCAAATTTAAGATCTCCTGTTTCTTTATCTTTTATAGTTAAAGTATATTTAACTAAATTTTCTGACAAGTTTTGCTTATCTATTGAATAATCTAAGTTCTTATCGATAATAATTTCATAATCATCCTTGCCCGAATAACTAGCAGCACTTATTACTTCAAGTTGATTTTTTGCCATCTCATAAATTTCAGTTCTTTCTTTTAATTTTTGTCTGGAAATTAAACTGCTTGTTAGAGCTGGTATAAGACTACTTGCAACTATTAAGATTAAACTTATCGATATTAATAAATCCATTAAGATATATGCTTTTTTCATTTCTTTAAATTCACCTTTCCAGTTACAGGCTCTATGGTAAGCTCATACGATTTATCTTTTATCCTAAAATAAATTGTCTGTGCTGTGTCCTTGCTTGATGCACCGCTTCTAGTAAATTGCAAATCGATTATATTGTCACTAACTAAATATAAGTCTTCTGAATATGATTCAAGCTCTTTAATATCTCCGCAAACTATTTCATATCTATTGTCATTTCTTAATTTAAAGTATGCAGAAGCATTATTTGCAAGTGCGAGATTTCTAGTATATCTTATGTCCATTGCTATCTTGTCTAGATCTTTTCTTGCCTTATAATATTTTGAAGATCCCAGGCTAAATATCCCTATGCTTATTATTATAAGTATTATGGATATAGAAATTATTAATTCTATTAAAGTAAATGCTTTTTTCAAATTTCTGCCTCTATTGCTTTAATTATAAAATATCCACTTATGTTTTCTTCTTCTGGTTTATAGTAAAGTCCTTTTAGAGCTTTTATTTCATCTATTTCTACCAACTGTTGTCCTCCAAATTCTGGACTTAATTCAAATGGATTCTTATAGGCATCAAGATAACCTATTTCTCCAGTGAAATTATAAGGTAGTTCAATTAAAAGCTTAAAGTTTTTCACATCTACAACATCATTAAAAAATATGTATAAGTAATCATCGTTTTCGATATTTGTAATTTCATAATCTACAACCAAAAAATCTTCCATTTGAATTAATGAGATTTCATTACCTTCGCCAGCATATGTAGCAAAATTATTTATATCAAATTTTAAAAACTTAAAGTCTGGAATTAAGCTATCAGTCTTATATACATCAGCTTTTTGAATATTTTCAACAACTTCCTTGTCAAAATCTTTTTTGATGCTTTTTTCAACCTTTAATTTATCTTGTTTTTTTGGACTGGTTGCAGTTTTATTTTTAGATTTTTTTATTTCTTTTTTTATACTTTTTATCTTTTTATCATCTTCTGATTTGTTTTGATTTAGTTTTTGCTTATCCTTATAATATGAATCTTTTAGGTTTAAATCTTTCCCATCACTTGCAACAATGATTGGTAGATTTGAATTTTTATTCAATAAAAGATTTGCCTTAAATAGGTATTCATCTTCTACTTCTTTTGATATTTCCATATCATTAAAAATAAAAAATTCGTTGAATCGACTGATAGAATTTAGTCCATCTTTACTCGTTTTAAATTCTATGCTCTTATTATTTTCATTTTCACTTTTATCAAGCAGACTTATATCATCTCCTTGAAACTTAGTTAGATTTTCATCACTTAATATATTGAAATTTGAAGATAGGTCTGAATTTAATAATTTTTTATTATCTTCTTTCATTGATAAAGCTTTTTTATAGCTTTCTTTGTTTAAATTGATTTGAGATTGTATCTCTTTGTTTTTAAATTTGACATTATTTAATTTTTTTATAAAAGGTGATATTAGTAAAGAGTAAAATATAAGTTCAAATATTAAAAAAGAAAGGATCATTAATAAAATCTTTTCTCTTTTTGATAATTCTTTAATTTTATTTATTATCTGCATTGTTATCCTCATATAAGTTTAACTTATTTATCAATTGTCTTCCTAAACTTTTCCTTGATATCTCTACCAATCCAAGTCTAGTATAGCCAAAAACTTTGCTGCTTGTATAGTCGTTTTTAAATTTATCTCTTAGATGATTTAAAAGTTTATCTTTATTTGTTTTAGATTTCATATTGACAAAGTCAATTATAATAATTCCAGATATATTTCTTAAAGTCACTTGCCTATAAATTTCGTTCGCAGCTGCTAAATTCAGTTCAAAAATAAATTTTTCCTTGTTTTTATTGCTTTGAAAGTTTGATGCATTGACATCAATGCTAGTTAAAGCAAATGTTTCTTCAATTATTATATTGCCACCATTTTCAAGTTCAATTTTTTTGGCAAATAAGCTGGCATAGTCTTCTATAAAATCTTTTTTATAGGCTAAACTAAAGTTTTCATCATATTTTATATTAAAGCCATCTTTTAGAGCTTTAAATATTTCCATATCATTGCAAATAATTTCTTCCTTATAATTTTTTAAAAAACTTTCTAATGGATTTTTCTTATATAACAGCTTTGGTGTAGGTCTTAGATTTATTTGAGCTTTTAAATGTTCTTCAAGTTCTTTAAATTTCTCATATTCAGCTATTATTTCTTCCTCTTCTGCAAAAATTGCATTTGACCTAAATAGTAGAGAAGAAAAGTTATTTTCTCTTGCAAATTTTTTTAAATTTTCACGACTATTATTGCTAATTTTTTTAGAAAATTTTATATCTTTAGGCCCATTTATAAAATAAATTATACTTTCTCCCTCAAGAGATAATTCAGTTGAGAGCTCAGCATATTTATCTTCTACTGCTAATTTTTTTACTTGGACTAAAATCTCATCATTTTCGTGAATTTCATCAATTTTTCTTATATTCATAAAAACATCTTGGTCTTCTAAACTTAAAAATGCAATTTTTTGATTTTTTAAAATCTTATTAACTCTGGCCCTATAAATATTATTTAAAATTGAATTATCTAAATCTATAAGCTCATTAATTTTTTTATCAAATTTTACTGCTATTTTTAAATTTTTATCTATGTATAATTTTTCCATTAAATTAAATCTCTTTCTAGAAAGCTAAAATAAGAATTATTTCCAATAATTATATGATCAACTATATTTATCCCAATAATTTTTGAAGCCTCAACAAGTCTTTTTGTAAGTTCAATATCTTGTCTTGAAGCATTTGGGTCTCCAGATGGATGGTTATGTAATAATAAAATACTATGAGCCATGTTATCGATTGCTGTTTTAAAGACTTCTCTTGGATGAACTACTGTAAGATCTAAAGTTCCCCTTGATATAGTATTTATATTTATTATTTGCTTTTTTGTATCTAAGATTACTACTCTAAACTCTTCAACTTCCAAGTTTGACATTTCATCTTTTACAATTTCGTACATTATTTTAGGACTTTGGATTCTAGTTTTTGCAAATACATTGTTATTATTTATTCTTTTTGCAAGCGTTATTGCCGCCATTATCATAGCTGCTTTTGAATTTCCTATTCCATTAATCTTAGTAAAATCATTTAGCCTTTTCCTTTTTAATACTGAAAGACCTTCCTCCTTATAGTCCGGCAAAAAACTGTTTAAAATATCTTGAGATAATTCAACAGATGTTTTACTCCTAGTTCCTGTTCTTATTATAAGAGCCAGAAGTTCTGCATTTGATAAACTATCTGGTCCAAACTTTAAAAGTTTTTCCTGTGGCCTATCTTCTAAGGGAAGGTCTTTTATAGTAAAACTTGTCTTGTTTATTTCTTTTATTTCAACATCTTCATATTTGCCTTCAAACTTATTCTGATCCAATACTATCCTCCATGATATCAATATCAAATAATCTTTTTATGTCCTTTGAAATTTTCTTTATTGGCAGGCCAACTATATTATCAAAATCATTTTCAATTTCTTTAACAAAACCGCCGCCTTCTTCTTGAATTCCGTATGCCCCTGCTTTATCTAAATATTCTGCCTCATCTAAATAATCATTTATCATCTGATCATCTAAATCTACGAAGTGCACTCTACTTTCTTCATAGTCACAATATTTTATATTTTTATTTTGATTCAATAAACAGTATCCAGTAATTACCTTGTGAAAACTTCCAGATAGTTCTTTTAAAATATTAAAGGCATCTTGTCTATCCTTTGGTTTTCCAATTATATGACCCTTGCAATCAACAACTGTATCAGCAGCAAGGACAATATCATCAGGATGTCTAGAAGAAATTTCAATCGCTTTTTCAAACGCCAAAGACATAGCAAGCTGGTGAGAATTCATATAGTCTAAATTGTTTTCTTCTATTGGATATGTAATATTTTCAAATTTAATATATCTTGATAAAATTTCTATTCTTCTTTTTGAACTAGACGCAAGTATAAACATTATTACTCCTCGAATTTAAAATCTCTTTTTACTAAAATTTGTACTGGATATCCAACCAAATAACCTGCAAAAAGTGAGCATAAAAGTAAAATTGGAAAATATGAAAATACATATAAGCTTCTTACTATTATTGCTGCAACACAAACTTGAGTTAGGTTGTGAAAGCAGGCCCCTATAACACTAATAGATACAACCGATAATTTATTTTTAAAATATTTATGGCTTATTATCATAGCAAGACAGCTCACAATTGCTGCAGAAATTGAAAATATAAATCCAAATACATTTCCTGTTACCATCATTAATAATAATGATTTAAAAGCGGTTACTATCATTGCTTCTTTATATCCAAATAAATATATTACTGCAACAACAACTATATTTGATAGACCAATTTTTGCACCTGGAACAGGGATTGGCAGTGGAAAATAGCTTTCTAATAATCCAAGTATCAAGGCAAAGGCCGATACTAGAGATAAAAATATTAATTTTTTTGTTTTCATTTTACAATCACATCGATTCCATTTTTCTCTGAAATAAGCTTAACTTCAAGTCTATGTGGAAGACAAATTATAGTTTGACCAGCCTTATTGATTTTTTTTGTATTCACACAAACTTGGTCTTTGCAATCTGCTTCTACAACTTTTACTCCATTCTTATCTACAAAAATTTTATTATGTCCATATTTATTATCTACATTTATTTCTTTATTAATCATATTTTTATACAAATCTTTTTTTACAATTTTAGAATCCACGGTAACTACCAGATATAGATCTTCTTTACTGTCATTTGTATTTTTAAAAAATAAAAGAAATCCAGATAAAAATAAAATAAAAATCAATAAAATTATGTCAGCTTTTTTCATAACAACCTCTGATTAATAAAAAACTTCTCTTGCCATAAGAGAAGTTTTTTATCTTAATTTATTACTGTTGACTTTCTACTTTTTCAAGTCTTTCTCTTTTTTTCTTTTCAGCAAGTTCTTTCTGTCTTTGCTTAATTTTTTCTACTTTTTCAGGATATTCACAGTATATTGCATTTGTTGGGCATTTTGATACGCAAATTCCGCAATTTATACATTTATCATAATCTATTTCTGCAAAATTATTTTCTACATGGATTGCTTCTTTAGGACAATTTCTTTCACAAATTTTACATCCTATACAACCCTTTGAACATGATAATTTAACATTTTTACCCAAATCTTGTGAGATACATTTAACAACTGTTTTTGCAGAATATGGAACAGCTTTTATAATATTTTTTGGACAAATATTAATACATTTCATACAAGCTACACATTTGTCCTTATCTACAACAGCTATAGAGTCAACTATATGTATTGCATCATATTCACAAACACCTACACAGCTTCCTCCACCAACACATCCATACTGACATGTTTTTGATCCATTTTGAAAATCAGAAATTAATCTGCAATCTTCTAAGCCTTGATATGTATATTTATTTTTAGCTATATTGCAGTCTCCTTGACACAATACTGTTGCAACTTGTCTTTCAAATTCAACAGAATCTTTTCCTAAAATTTCAGCTAATTTATTTGCAACAACTTCTCCACCGATTGAACAACTTGAAATATCTGCTTTCCCGTCTGCTATAGCTTGTGCTAGACCATCACAGCCAGGAAAACCACACGCTCCACAGTTTGCTCCAGGTAAGGCACTTCTTATTGCTACTACTTTATCATCAACATCAACTGCAAAAACTCTAGAAGCAACTGACAATAAAATTCCAAAAGCTGCTCCCATTGCAGCAAGTATTAATATTGGATATAATATTACTTTTAAATCCATAATTTACCCCCTAACCAACTAGTCCCTTAAAGCCTGAAAATGCAAGAGCCATTAATCCAGCACTTATTAAAGCTATTGGAACTCCTTGTAAGCTTTTTGGTATATCAGCAAATTCTAATTTTTCTCTTAGAGATGACATTAGAATTAAAGCTAAAAAGAAACCAAGTGATGCACCTAAACCACTAAAAACTGTTTCTATCAAATTATAATTTTCTTGAATATTAAGAACTGCTACACCAAGTACTATACAGTTAGTTGTTATAAGTGGTAAAAACACACCCATAGCAGTATATAAATTAGGCGAAGATTTTTTTATTACAATCTCAACAAACTGAACAAGTGATGCTATGACAAGAATAAATACAACTGTTTGTAAATATTCCAATCCAAGAGGTGTGAGAATAAAAGTTTGTATGCACCAAGTAACAGCAGAAGAAATAACAACTACAAATGTTACTGCAATTCCCATTCCTGTTGCAGTTTGTAATTTAGAAGATACTCCTAAAAATGGGCAAATTCCCAAAAATTGAGCAAATACATAGTTATTAACTAAAATTGTTGATAGTAAAATAAAAAGAATTTTATTCATTAGTTTTCACCCCTTGCATTATCTTTCTGAATAAGGCAATTAAAAATCCTAGCAGAATGAAAGCACCAGCAGGCACTCCGAAAATTCCAATTCCTGGATATGATTCTGGTAAAATTCTTTTATCAAAAATACTTCCGTATCCAAAAAATTCTCTTATAATCCCCATACATGAAACTGCTAGTAAATAACCCATACCAGTTCCTAAACCATCTACTATTGATGGTACAAGTTTATTTTTATATGCAAATCCTTCAGCTTCTCCGAGTATACAGCAATTTACAACTATCAAAGGAAGAAATATTCCAAGTGCTCTATAAATTGTTGAAGAATAAGCTTGTAAAACCATTTGAACTATAGTTACAAATGTCGCAATTACTACTATAAAACAAGGAATTCTTATTTTTTCTGGAATAACTTTTCTAAAAATCGAAACAACTGAGTTGCTCATAATCAATACAAAGGTAACTGAAATCCCCATAGCTAAAGATGTTGCCAAGGCATTAGTTATAGCAAGTACAGAACACAATCCTATAAGTTGCATAAATACAGGATTGTTTTTAAACATCGCATCAGTAAATACTTTTCTTAAATTCATATGATCACCTACTTACTTCCCTTTAAAAATTCATTATAAGCAGCTACAGCAGAATTTGATCCTGCAAGAACACCTTTTGAGGAATAAGTTGCACCACTTATCCATGGTATTTCATTTTCTCCTTTAGCTTCTTTAGCTATTACCAATTCTCCTAAAGCACTTTTCCCAGGAAATTGTGAATAATAACTTTCTTCTTCAATTACTGATCCATAATTTTTAGTTTCTTGGTTAGAAATATTTCTATAACCAGCAATTTGATTATCCATGGAGTTAATTGCTATGGCATTTGTCATCTTGCCTCCAAATCCATTAGAGCTTACATTAAATCCATATCCAACAACTTCATTATTCTTTTTAGCAAGGTATATATCTTCAATTTCTGGATATTTTTCTTTTATACTGGTTGCTTGATTTTCTTCCATTTTTTCTATTGAATCTGCACTATCTCCAAAAATACTTATATATGATTCCTTAGTTGCTTGCATCTCTGCTTCTGCAATTTTAGGAGCTGTTATCGAATTAATAACTGCGAGAAGACCTGCAGAAACTGCACAAAAAAGCAATAAAACAAGTCCATACTTCATAGTTTCTTTCATTTTGATGCCTCCCCATAAGCTTTAGTCTTAGTTAATCTATCAATTAAAGGTGTTGCTATATTCATTAGACATATAGCATATGATGTTCCTTCAGGAAGTGCAGCCTTGGTTCTTATTAAAGCAGTTATTAAACCACAGCCAAAAGCAAAAATTATTTTTCCTCTTCTTGTTATAGGAGAAGTAGTGTAATCAGTCGCCATAAATACAGCACCAAATAATAAACCACCTGCTAATAATTCATAAACTAGCATATTTGCTGGAATACCAAAAATAAGTAAAAATACTGCAGTTGTAGCTACAAAAATAATTGGTACATCTGGTCTTATTACTTTTCTAGCAAGTAAATATACAAAACCAAGTAAAATTAAAATAGATGAAGTTTCTCCGATAACCCCTGGAATATTTCCAATAAGCATATCAGAAAGTTTAGGTAGGTCTGCATATTCTCCAGCCTTTATTAAAGTTAAAGGAGTTGCACTACTAATAGCATCTACGCTTGATCCAAATCCAGTTGGGTTAGTATAACTTGTAATTTGTTTTGCCCAAGAAGCCATAAGCATGATTCTTGCTCCTAATGCAGGATTCATAAAGTTTGATCCAATGCCTCCAAAACAACCTTTGATTATAACAACAGCAAACAATGAACCAAAACAAGCCATCCATGACGGCATAGTCGCTGGTAAGTTAAAAGCTAATAATAAACCAGTAACAACAGCCGATAAATCATTTATCGAAACTGGTTTTTTAGTTAGTTTTTGAAATATGTATTCTCCAGCAATACAAGATATTACACAAGTTATAACAAGTCTAATTGCATTTAAACCGAAAAAATAAATCGATCCTGCTAAAACTGGAACAAGTGCAATAATAACATCTAGCATTATTTTATTAACTGTATCATTAGACCTAATATGAGGAGCTAGCGATACAAAAAAATCTCTACTTACTTTGTTGTCGTCTTTGTGTTCCATATCGATCCCCCTATTTAATAGCCATAGAATTCATTCTGATTTCTCTTTTAGCAAGTTTTACAGATGCAGAAAGATTTCTCTTGGCCGGACAAATATATGAACAAATTCCACATTCCATACATTGATCAGCATATAAGTCTTTGCAAGTATCTACATCATTTTTTAAAATTGCAGAATTTATTTCTGTTGGTCTTATATTAGCTGGACAAAATTCAACACACCTTGCACATCTTATACAAGGATTTTCTTCTCCATAATTAATTTCTTCTTTAGTGAGTACTAAAAGTCCAGAAGTAGTTTTAGTTATAGGAGACTTAAATTCAAAAACAGATTTACCTGTCATCGGACCACCACAAACTATATCTATATAATCGTCTTCAAGTCCACCACAAAAATCTATAATATCTCCAACACTAGTTCCAACTTTAACTAATATATTTTTAGGTTCTTTAATTCCCTTGCCACTAACAGTAATAACTCTTTGATAAGAAGCTATTCCCTCTATCATTGCCTCATAAAAAGCAAGAGTTGTCCCAACATTTGTTAAAAATACCCCAACATCATTTGTTACCTTGTTAGGAGGAACAATCCTATTAACAACTGCTTCAGTTAATCTTTTTGAATCCCCTTGTGGATACTTAGTTTTTAAAGTAACAACTTTTAAATGCTTCCAAGCTTCCGTTTGACTGATTCTTTTTCTCATAAGATCTATTGCATCTTTTTTATTATTTTCAATAGCCATGTAGGAAACATCTTTATTATAAAATTCAGAAAAAATATTTAATCCTTCTAATACTTTATCTGTATCTTCAAGCATAATCCTATGGTCACAAGTTAAATATGCTTCACACTCAGCACCATTTATAATACATTGATCAAGAATTGGATCTTTGCTTACTAACTTTGCATGAAGTGGAAAACCAGCTCCACCCATACCAACAATACCTTTTTCTTTTACAAAATTTACAATCTCTTCCATGCTTCTATCTTTATAATCAAGCATAGGTTCAGCTATAACAGCATCATCTAAGTGATCATTTTCAATAATTATACAATCACAATATCTACCATCTGCTGTATACATTTTTTCAATTGAAACAACTGTACCTGAAATAGAAGAATGAACTGGTGCAGAAATAAAAGCTTTGGAATCTCCAATTTTTTGGCCCCTTTTAACTTTTTGACCCTTCTCTACAATTGGAGTAGCTGGTGCGCCAATATGTTGGCTCATGGGAATGTAAACAAAATCAGGATCTGGCATAGTTTCTATTGGCAAAGATTCTGTAATGTTCTTATTTTCATTGATATGTAATCCCCCTACTCTAAAAGTAAGATTGTCTAAACTCATAAAAACACCTCTATTCTAAAAAATCATTTCTACTTATAGTAGTTACCCAATTAAGAGTGGTATAAAAATTTAATTAATTAAATATAAAGACAATAAGTATATTGTAAAATAAAAGTCTATTACTTGGAAGATATTTTTTAGTAAATAATCACATTAAAGTAAAAAAATAAAAATTTTAGTTTTATCGCATTTATTTAATGATTTATTCATCTAATAAAATCTCTTTTGCTTTTTTATACTTATCTAATCTTTTTAAATCTTCATCTGAAATCTCTCTTAGCCTATTTAAATTCATATTATCTTTTAAATCTGCTAACTTAACTTGCCTTGCCAAATCATTTTTCTTTATTTGTCTAATGTAATCAAAATAGTCTTGATTTGTTCTGCGACTTAGCAAACTTAAAGCTAACTTTTCCTCTCTATTTAAAAAATCTAAATCTTCCATTTTATAATCAGAATCTTCTATCACATCATGAACCAATGCCAAAACTTTAGGACTATAACCCTTAGTATTTAAAGAAACTCTGATTGGATGAAAAATATAAGCTTTATTTGCCTTGTCAAATTGATTTTTATGGGCTTTTTTTGCAATAAAAAAAGCTTTAATAATTTTTACCATAACAAAAACCTCTCTTAATATATTCTATTATACAACTTTGAAAGCTTTTAATTTAACCGAATAAAATGTTTTTTATTAAATTTAGAAAATATAAAATTAATTGAAATGATTTAAAAATCTTGTGGATATGAATATTTAAAAATTCATGAGATATGGTGTAAATATGGTGTAAAAATTTTAGAAGTTTATCAAATTTCTTGTAACTTTTCCAAACAATTAACAAAATTAGGAAATAAAAAATTCCATAAAATTTGTATTTTAAGCTATTTTAAAGCAATACAAAAATTTATGGAATCTCTAAAAATTTGGTGCCAAAGGCGGGACTATAGGATATATGTTCTAAAAGTCAGTATTTATCAATGTTTAGGCACATTATAGATGGATAGTTGGCACTTTGTTGGCAGTTTAAAGTCATATGTTATATTATAAAAATAAAGCCTAGATTGACCTAGGCTTTTTCTTTTTTATTTATTTCAATATTTTCATTTTTCAAAATCATTTCTTTATCGTCAATCCAAGCTCTAACTTCTTCTAAATCTTCTAAATTTGCAAACTCCTTAATATATCGTCTACACCCACTTTTAGCTGTGTAGATTTTTCTTTTAGCTTTATTTTCTTCGTTCCATTTATCTCTTGCTCTTTCTTGTGGTGTTTTTTCAGTTTTCATTTTTTACCTTTCATAATTCTAAATATTAACAATAAACATAAGATCACAATACTTATATTTAAATACATTCCTAGATCTTTAAAAATGCTTATCGCATTTAATATTGTGATTAATGTTAATAAAATTAAATTTATATCAATTCTTTTCATTTTGACTAAATGAGCATTTTATATTATAATACCCATAAAGGGCGAGAGGGAGTGCTCCCTCTCTTAGAGCTACTATTCTAAACATTCTTTTATTAATCCGATGATGGCTATTAACAGATTGAGTAAAAGTATTGTTAATTCTAGTAGCTCTTTTTTGTTCCCCTTTTCAGGCTCTTAACTTTAATAAAAGAAATTCTAGCGTTTTTAACTTTATAATTCAAAATACATATTTAATAATTAAAAATACTTTTAAAATCATCTCTAATTTTAGACCAATCAGAATTTATAGACCCAGCATTATCAAAGCTATAATTATTTTTGTTTAAATTTCCAAATAAATTAAATATACTTCTAAATCCTTTTATAAAACTTTTATTTTTATATAAATTTTTAAAGTAATTAGCTTTATTCATACTTAACACCCCTTAAATGGCTTAACCAAGCTTTTTATAAGCAACATATCCTAAATCATATAATCTAGTTCTTTTTCACTTAATTTTATTCCTTGTTCATTAAGTCTCATCAAAACGTATTGCTTTTTAAGTTACCCTTGCCCTGATTTTGTGTAAATTTGTTCAGCGGCTTTTACTGCTATATCAACTGCTTCTAATACGTTGGTTATTTTTTCTTTTCCATATCTTTGTTTTAATAGTGGAATTAATACACCTGTTATTAATACAGATACTATAGATAGTATTACATAAAAATATTACTTGCATTCATTTCTATCCTCCATAGATTCTTTAAATTCCTTAATTAGGTCCTCTTTCATTTCCCAGTTCTTAAGATTCTTAAATTCAGTATGTTGTTTATAAAATTGATGGACTCCTACTGCAGTGGCACCAAGAAAAACTCCTTGGCCAATACTCATAAGGATCCATACGATTATTTGCACATCACTCATGGGCTCAATTTTATTGGCAAGACTTGTCACCAAGGCAATAGGAATACCTACAATAGATAAAATTGTAGGTATTAGACTATCGCTTATTCTATTGGACTTCTTTAAAGCTTTCCCTATCCCAACAAGCACAGGAATCATAAAAACCAGTTCAGGACTTAAATATTCTTTTAAGCTAAAGACTAAGTCTTGCATCCTATCCCCTCAATTCAACAGTTTGTTTTTCTTGATTCCAACCAACTTGTAAATTAAGAACTTCTGCAAGATCTCTTATAGATACATAATTAGTACCTTGAATATTTTTACCTCGCAAGTTAATTTCCTTGCCATTGTAATTTATTTTAACCTTGTCGGATTTTAATATTTGATCCATAACTTTATCAATCCTTTCTCTAAGTGCCTTTTCTTGCACAGGTACACCCACACTGGACTTTGACAAATCCAATTTTATTTTTATAGGCTCTTGAACATCCTTTAAAAACTTTTCCCAAAGATTTTTTGTAAAAAAAGTTCCAGGACATCTTTTCCTGGAAACATCATAGTGCCTACAAATATTTTTTATAGATATATTAAATTTAACTCTGAGATTTTTAACCAACTCTACTAAATTATCATAAGCCTTTTTATAATCTCCATCTGAATTTATACAAAGTTCAATCCCAATTGAAGTGCAATTCCTAACACCATTTAAAGCCCTGCCATGACCTTGATTATCTCCACAATGCCAGGAAGAAAAACTATCTCCAATAATTTGTACTATCTCATGGTCATCTACAAAATAATGGGCACTTGCATTCCTATTTCCACCACCAAAAAACTTAAAGTGATTAAAAGCATTGGCTCCTCTTCCAGAATTACCAGTGTCATGGATAACTAAAAACTGGACTTTCTTGCCTTTTCTACTGGAATAGTTATATTTAATCGGCATAAATTTAAACTCTAACATCTTCCACCTCCTATTTAAGCATCGGGAAGAGGTATACAACAAAACCGCTAACCAGAATTCCAATTACTACACCAAAAATTTGATTTCGCAGCTTTTCTGATTTCTCTATAGGTCTAACGAAGTAGTCTTCTTCCCTATTTTTTTAATTTCTTTTATGTCACCTTTTATTTCTTTGGTGTCATTAAGAATCAAGTTCATAGTTGTTTGAATTATTTTTATATTTGTTTCTGAATCATAGAGTCTAGCTTCTAAATCATTAATCCTTTCATTGGTCTTATCTGTTTTTGAATCAACGCTGTCTACCTTTTTCTCTAGTTCAGTAAATTTATTTCTTATATCTTGATCCATATGTCACCCTCTTTTTTGCATTAAAAAAGACCTTTATTAGGCCTTTAATTATTTGTTTTTTATCCAGTCTTTTTCATAAATTCTTTTATCTTCTTGGTATTTTCTTTTGATTGATAGCTATAGTAACGATATTCATTAAGATTTATTTCAGTTAGAAATGTTTTGTTAGTAAGAATTATTGAATCAATAGATCTGTTAAATAACCGTAGATTATTATCAAAAATATCTAGAGCATCATAAAACTCATCTCTTCTATGTTTACGATAATATTTTAAATTGTTACTTATCATAAATTCAAAATAAAATTGCATTAGAACTTCATTAGTTTTTATGAAAAGATTCCTTTTAAAAAATATTTTTTCAAATATTGTTATCCTTTTATGTTCTGGGTAAAACATTAGTATTTTATCTAATTCCTCTATTCTTTGATCTATATCAGTTAATTCTCCAATAAAAGCCGGTTGATGTTCTTGTCCTTTTAAGTGTCTCATCCTCTTTATGGAAGTCTTGATATTCTCAGTAATTTCTAATACTTGTTGAAGAATATTTATTTGACTTTTCATTAACTGTTCTTTCTTATCTCTCATATAACTATATCTGGACAACAAAATCGCTCCAATAACACCTATAAAAGATCCAATGAAACCTCCCCAGTCAAAATTTCCTTTGAAAACTTTGTTAACAAAATCAATCAAAATTAATCACTCTCCTTAATACTATTATATCAAGGAGAGTGATTTATAATACTTATTCCTCTTCAACTTTAATAGGCATACCATCTGCATCAAGACCTAGAGCCTTTAAATCTTCAAGGACTGCTTCTTTCCAAATCTTTGATACTTGTCTAACTTTCTTGTTTTCTGGATTGCAAGTTCTTCTTTGGCGAGATACCAATCCAACATATAGATCTAGCATACTTACACCTCCTCTCCTATTCAAAAATTCGTATAAAAAAAGACTTGCTACTGCAAATCCAATCCATACCCTATTTAATCTTTTTACCATTTTCATCATAACCTTGTGACTTAAGTTCTGCGATAACCGCATCCCTTAAATTTGCAGGAACTAGC
Source organism: Peptoniphilus obesi ph1 (assembly GCF_000311865.1). Lineage (GTDB taxonomy): Bacteria > Bacillota > Clostridia > Tissierellales > Peptoniphilaceae > Peptoniphilus_E > Peptoniphilus_E obesi. The sequence goes on from NZ_HE978581.1 coordinate 320,644, forward strand.
TTTACTTCCTTGTTGTTTACATCATAGGTTCTCTTTCCTCTAATAACTAAGCCTACATACAAATCAATCATGCTCGACCTTCTAAAATAGTTTCATAAATTGTAGCTAAAACTTCATCAGTTTTTTCCCTATTTGCAATACTGTCCTCATACATTGTTGCAATAGCCTCTGCCAAGGCATCATTATCACTTTGTATTTCACCAAGTGATTTTATGGTTTTCTTTACATCAGCATTTGCAGCAGCTTTTAGTTTTGCTAAAACTTCAAGGTCTGCCTCATTGTAGATTTTTACACCCATTATTCGTAGCCTCCTTTAATATCTCTTAGCACTGAACCAACTCCACTTTGCCCGTTTTCCACAATTACCTTAATTCCTATTGACCATTTACTTCCAGACTTAGAGGTATTAGTAAAAGTATGAGACCTTGCAGCCTTACTTTCTGCACTAATATCTTCCCAAGTTGGACTGGAATCCATGTAATTGTTGCAGGCATAGACTTTCATAATGGCATCACTAGCAAAAATTCCGTGAGGCACTGCAATAATTTTCTTTGGCTGTATATTAAATTTAAAAAATTCACTTAAGTTTAATTGGTCTATTGCTTCTTTTATCTGTTCGTAACATGATTCTTGCAAGGTATTACCAACTTTTCTCACACATAATACAGTTATAGGGTATTTGATGATATCTAGGATTATCTCTTGAGCTATAAAAGAGGACTTGCCTGAAGCACGACCACCCTTTAAAGCGTACTTTAGATAATCATCACTTTTAATTTTTTTATGGAGATTTATAAAACTATTAGTAAATACCTTAGATAACTTAATCTGTATCATCAACTATCACTACCTGATTATTTGATTCTAGTTCAACTTTATCAGTCCACATTCCAAATCTCTTACCTAACAACTCTCCTGCCTTTATAGAATCCCTATTCTGTGTGGGGAGTTTTAAAACTTCAGGCTTTTCTTCAATTCCTAAAAAGTTGCCATTATCATCAAAACTAGGTTTCTTTATCATAACAACCTGATAGTCAATTTCTTCCCGTCTAAATTGTCTTGTAAGACCTCTTAAAACTTCCCTTTGATCTGCAATTAATTCTTCATCAAGTTCTTCCATTTTACTTTCAATATAATCTTTCATTTCTTGGGTAGCAAAAAAGACGGCTCGCTGCTGCAGCTGCCGTCTCTCTATTTTTTATGTTTTTATAAAATTTTAAATAACTCTCTGTCTTGTTGCCAGTGATAATAAAATCATCAGCAACCTGTTTCTTTTTAATTGTAAGTGTCATATTATCACCCTTTCTGCACAACAAAAAAGATAGTTATATTTCAAACTATCTTTCTTGATTAAGTAAATTATTTTAAAGGAGGTAATCCTGGATATAATTCCACTATTACACCTTATATATTAAACTAGAAAAACCGCACAAAACGCACAAAATAGTTTAAAGTTTACAATACAGAAGAAATAATAAACAATTTGCTAATATAAACAATAAATATTTACTCAAAAACAATTTAGATCCATTTTTTAACCCATCTTCCTTGAAAATACTTCTCGAATTTCCGGTTAGTTTAAAAATAAAATGCATAAATAAGTATAAAACATTAAACATGACTATACCCCAAATAATTATAGGTTTGTAAATTATTGAAATGTCATAATTATTATTTAAAACAGCTTCAATAGAATTTGTTAAGCTTCCAATAGAACTTATTCCACCAAATAAAACAAATGATAGAGCCGTAAATATACCAATCAAGGAAATTAACTCTCCCATTAATTTATTCTTTGTCTTTTCAACAGATTGAATAGATTCTTCAGTAACCTTTTGTACTTCTCTTTTTTCTTTTTCCATTTTTTTATCAAAGTTTTCAGTTATATTTCTAAATCTATTTGACTGTTTTACAGCTAGATTAACATGATCATATAATTTAAAAATTATCAAACTATACTCAGACTTACATCTCTTACTATAAGAATGCAACATTCTTAAATTCCAAAGAATATTTTCTTCTTTTTCTTGGTCGTTTAATTCATAGCAAATGGCAGTAATATGAGAATAGAGAAATCTATTGTTCTTTTCCTTAATTTTAATAATCTTATCTATTAAATCTCTTTGATTGTTCTCTTCGTTAATTTTAGATGCTACTAAATTATTAATCAATTTTTCTAGTTCTTTAGGAATTTTTCCAATATCATCTTCAATAAATTCATCTTCAAAAGTTAGCTGAGCACCTATATTCTTAGAGATAAACTTTAAAAACTCCTCAACCTTTGCGCTATCATCTTTCATTCTATAGTCCTTTCACTCATAGATCCAAAATAATTAAGAATTAAACATTTATTTATTGCCTTCTTATTCCCTTTTTCATAAGATTTATACCACGGTCCGCCTTTGTCATGTGATAAATCAACTAATTTCATAGTTGAAATGTTTAACATTAAATCAAGTATATCATCAATAGTTTTTTTACTTTTCTCTTCAAAAATAGTATTGAAATATTCAACGTTAGATTCACTGCTATACTTTGAATTTTTATCAAATAATAAGTCTAAATAATTATTATGTGGAGGAATTATTTCTGCCCCATACATACTGTAATTAATATAAGATTTTCTTACAACAGGTCCATATGCCCAAGCTTCAAAATTTTCATCAAACAATTCCTTTTTGGTTATTGCATAATAAAATCCATACAAAAAATATAAAACTTTCTGTAACTTTAAATTAGTAACACTTCTATTAGTTTCAAAAGCATAATTAATTATATATACATTAATATCATAAATAGAATACATCAAAAATTCCTCCTTTCCTATATATTATATCATTACTTAATATACTACTATTAATTTTTATTTTGGAACAATTATTCTTCCAAGTATCTATTATGAATCATTCTAGCATAACTCTCATTACTGCTACTTAAATTATTAGATATATATACCCAGCTTTTACCTTTAATGTATCTTAATTCAAATACTAATCTTGTTCTTGAATCCTCAATGTCTGCTATAAAGTATTGTATCTGCATTTCAAGTTCAATGCATTTTTTATATCTTTTCTTTAAAATCTTTTTCAGTCTATTGTAGTATAAAAAGTTTTCATAGCCTTCAGTTGTGATATGTATCGGCTGGTATGGGAATTCTTTGTTAGATCCTGTTACTTTATCTCTAACTATAGATCCTTATAATTTTCCTATTTTCTTTTATAGAGTTTTAATTTCTTTTTGTAAGTAAATGTATTGCATTATCTTTTCTTTCTCCAAAACTACCACTCCTTATTAAGAATATAAGCAATCTATAATCTTTGATATAATTTTTTTCCAAATCCTTTGACCTCTTTTAATTTTTCTTTTGCTTGATCCTTACTTATATCTGTCTCTCTATGTGCATCATTAAAGCCTTTTAAATATACACTTCGAATAAACTCTTCCATATCTTCTTTGTCGTACTTTTTTATTCTTTTGTAAATAGCTCGTGTGAATTTATATGCCATAATTACCACCTAAATTTTCCTTAAATTTCTTCTATCGACTTTCTGTAAAATAAAATCATCTTTCTTCTTTTTGTCTTTTATTGTTTTTAATTCTTTCTTAAAATTCTTGTACCTTTCACAACTGTCATGGCAATTGATATGCCTTGTTTTGCAATCTAAACAGCCTTTATTTTTAGTCATAGAATTAACCTTTTGTATTAATGCTATAAAACCTTAACATTTCTTAACATTTTTTATTCAATTTCTAGTATTTTATATGCATCTTCAATGCTTCTAGCCACTCCGTACAATACTTTTTGCTTCTGCATCTCTTGACCGAATAACTTTTGCTCTCTACTCAGTCTGCCTTTTATATTTTTAACTTCAATAAAAAACATTTTTCCATCTTTTTTTCTAAACCCGAATAAATCAGGAAAGCCCTTAGGTAGACCAGTATTAATAAATCTATCCCCTTGTCTGAAAACTCCAACATTTGCCCTATATACATAACAATAGGGCGATAAAGCAACTCTGATGCTATCTTGTATCTGCTTCTCAGGAATTGCCTTACCAGTTAGATCATAGCCTTTTTTAATCATCTTTTAACTCCTTAAAAATCTTATCCCTTTTAGCTCTTGCTAAGTCTTCTAAATCTTCATCAGACATAGAATCTGTTTGTTGTTTAAAGTTTTTAAAGCTATTCTCACTTTTTATCTTTTTAAAATTTCTATAGTGACCTTTTAAAATTTTATTTAAAAATTTATTACTCGCATTAACTAAAACTAAATTCTCTTTTAGCCAGCTACTCTTACAAATCTCTTGATAGAGCAGATCTAAATCATAATTTCTAGCTATTTGAGAGAGACAAAACTTATCAGTCTTGTTTTTTAATGCATTATTAAACAGAGATAGATATATAGATATACTATCTCTCTCTATACTTTCCTTTTCTTTACTTTCCTTTTCTTTACTTTGTGCATTAATGTCTACATTAACCCCATCTGCTTGTGAGTTATTGTTTACATTAACTATTTCATTGTCATTGTCCACTTGATTTTCATCAATCATGTATAAAGTCGGTTTTGGACTTTTACGTCTTTTTGTAGCTTCTAAAAAAATATCTTGGATATTCTCGCTAGTAAGTATCCCTACCGAATGAAACAGGTCTTTGTTAAAAAATTCCCATAACACTAAGCGTTCAACTATATTATTGAGTAAATCCTTGCTAATCCCAGGAAGCCTTTTAAGCATTTGAGCAATTGTTAGATCATTCCACAAAATGAAATATCCGTTTTTATATATCGCACAGAGCAGCTTGATTACAACAATCTCTCCCTTAATGCCAAATTCCCCAGAAATAGCTTCAATTTTTTCATCTTCAAAAATATCTACATATAAAGGAAAATAGTCCAGACCTTCTTTTGTTGGTCTTGCCATACTTCCTCCTTATTTTATTTAAGCCTTGATCTTAAAACTTTAACTGTATCTACTCTTGTAATTTTATTTTCAGATTCTAAATCATCAGATAAATCTATAAGAGTATCTATATTTTTTAAATATTTATTTTCTATCTTAAAATTTTTATCTCCAGATGCAGATATTAAAATATCTATATCAATATCCCTCAATAAATTATTAATTGACTTAAAATTAGAATTTAAACTAAATACACTTGCTCCTAACTTCACAAGTTCACTCGCAAGTGATTTCCCCAATATATTTGACTGATTTAAAATAACTATTGTTTTACCTTTAATATCTTTTAGTTTTTTAAGTACAGCCTCAGCAGTTATAGAAAGTCCTCCAGAATGAGAACCTTCTATATCTAGCTTTGGATTATATTTTAGGAGTTGGCTTAGTTTATTATAAATATCATTTTCCATAGGTTTTAATAACAATAGCTTATCAGCTATTAAATTTGGAATATCATCTACATCATAAATACTTGCATTGGTTATATTCTTTTCTATCGACTTTAAATAAAGATCTCTATCTTTATCTTCTATATCTTTATCGTATAAAACTAATAACTCTTCCATATTGCATCCTAAAATGGTATATCATCATTATTTACTGGGAAAAATCCCTCATCGCTTGTATTTTTGCTTGAGTTAGAATTTAACTCAATCTCTTCTGCATCTTTAAATCTCTCAACAAATTTGTTATAAATTTCAGCTGGTAAATTTTCAGATTTTTCTTTAGCAGTAAGCCTTGTCCTTGGATCATAGAAACCTTGTAAAGAAAAGTCATATCCCTGTCCTCCATTATCTAAATCAACAGCTTTAACCACTAAGAAAACACCAATCGTTTTATCTTTAAATGCATTAATATTTCCGCCATTGTCATCTTCAGGATTAACATTTAATAAATATGCTAAATGAGTGGTGTGTCTAGTATTAAATTCAATATCTTGTCCATTTCTTCCTTTATAAAATAGGTTTAACCAGGCTTTTTTATTAGTTGTTAAGTCATTAAATTTAATATTCAATGACTCACTTTTACTGTTCTCAGACTTCCATATCTTAGCCTCGCTTATAACAACGTCATAACAACCACTTTTATTTATAGTAGTTCCGCCAGTTTCAACATTTTCACTTATATATTTCTTATCTAAATTAAACATATCTATCCCCCGTAATACTCATTTACTTTATCCACAACAAGCTTTAAATCATTATGAATCTTATATTCTTCAAACATTCCTTTAGGCGATTTACTTGTATTAAAACCGTTGTTTTGAGTTTCAAAATAATAATTTCCGTCTTCTATTTTTGTGTTTAATACAACAGTGAAAAGTCCCTCAATTGTTACCTTTTCATCTAAAAGCTTTCCAATAGTTTTTACCTTTGTAGATCCATCGTCTTTTCTCTCTGAATGACTTAAAAAGATAATATTTAAATCTTCCCTTAAACTTTGAGCATACTTTATAATGTCGTAGTAGTGCTGAGCCATTTCTGTAAACTTATCAAATCCACGTTCCATAGCCCTTTTCATATATTCATCAGAAAGAATATATTGAAAATCATCTATTACAATATTTTTATAAGAAATATCTTTGTTCAAATGTTTTAAAATTTCTAGAATATTTTCCCACTTGTTTGATACAAATCTATTTCCCTTCTTCTCTTTACTTTGTAGTGGATAACTTTTTTTAAATCCTCTAAATGGTAGTGGTTTATTTACAACTTGTATAATAAAAGTCTCTTTAGGATCTAAGCTCTCAATGCTTGTACTTTTCCCAGTTCCACTTTCCCCAATTATTAAAATCATGTTACTCATTTGATCACCTTATTCTTAAACTTTCAGTCTGTATAAGTTCTGCGCCTACTATTTCTTGTCCCTCTTTAATTGCTTTCTTTAGTTTTTCATTTTTTAAAATTCTTTTTATTTCGAAAAATTCCTCTGGTATATCTTCTTTACTAATAACATTTAAAGAAGGAGGATTTTTTTGGATATTAAAATTAAATAAATTAGTTTTAAATTTTCTTTTATCTGCTCTTATCATTGAAACTTCTAGATAGTCTTTTAAGCTTTTAATCTTATTTTCAATTGACTTAGCTTGAGTGTTTAGTCTTTCAGCTTCATTCTTATATGCTTCAAATTCAGCCTTTAAGCTTTGTAATATTTTCGCTATATTTTCAGCCTTATCTTCAAACTCATCATTTACTAGATCTAAATATTTTTTTAATTCTTCCTCATCTAGATCTAGATCGATCACGTTATTATAAACTTCGGTAATTTCGTATAATTTCATAGTTCCACCTCGTCGTATATCTTTATAAACGGCTCAAAATTATCTAGCACAATTTGAGTTGCTAGATTTATCAAATCGCTTCTTCAAAATCTTCAAATATATTATTATCGCTTGTCTTAAAGCATTTAATTTCTTGCATAATTGCCTCCTTAAAATAAATCTGTTATAATTAATTTATAAATGTTTTTAAAAAATCACTTTTTTAGGCTTTGTAGTTGCTGCTACAAGGCTTTTTTTATCTCCTTTTAAATTCATCTAATCGCTACCTTTGCTAAGATCATAGTTAATAGGTATATAGGCTATGACTAAAAAGAATACCGCCATATATAACCTTTCTACTTGCTTATCTGCCTTATTAACTTTACTCAGTCTTAATTTTTCTAACTCCCTATTAGTTTTTTGTACTCTTTTCATATCTGCGTTAAAATTCACTATCTGCATTACTCTTTCTTCATTCATTTTCTGTCTCCTTTCTAAATTCTTTTATCAGACCAAGAATATTTTCTAAACCACTCTTCAACTTCTGATTTGATGAACAATAATTGATTTCCTTTTTTAATTACTGGGAAAGTTTCATTATTCTTTGCTAGATCTCTTAATTTATGTTCGCCAATTGGAATTTCTTTTGCTAATTCTTTCGCAGATACTAAAAATTTATCCATCATTAAGCCCTCCTTTCTCTTGTCTGCTATAATCTCCATAAGGAGATGATTAAATGCTTTTCTATCATGTTGATAGAACAAAACTATTAAAACCAAACCAAATAATTGATTATGAAAATCTTCCGCCAAAATGTAATCAAGAAATTATTGATTACTGTTAAAATAGATTTCAAAATAAACTTAGTAGAATTGGATATATTTACACTGATTATTCAGTCCCTTCAAATCCTGACTATTCAACATTTACAGCGGAAATATTTCTTGAATTATATAGACAACACCATTTCCCAAACTGTCCTTCAAGATTTCAATCAATCTGTGCCTGTGATTCAATAGAACAAGCTCACCTTTGGATTAAAGAATTTTCTGCAAATGAAAGCGATGATATAGACTACAATATCGCTATCTTTCAATCAGATAAATTTTTTAAATCTGATGCTATCTGGCGTGATTTAATTGGTGGTAATTTATCTATATCTACAGTAGAGCTTTGGTCTAAAAATTATTGGACTGGTAAAATTTACGAAAAAGAATCTCGGATTGAATATCTCTTACCATTACCAATAAAAGTTGAGGATGTAATTTATCCACCTTTTAAATAAACTCTTTATCAACAAGATAATTGACATATTCCCAATCTTTAAAATAGTTCAAGTCTAAACTTGTAATTACATCTTCCATGATTCTTGCAACAATAGAATATTTAATATTTCCTATCCCTGCTCCAAAAGCTGGAATAATTATCTTTTTAACACTATTTTCTCTAGCACAGATGATGGTGTTTCTTGTTGCGAAATAAATTGCATTTAGATCATTTATCTGACTAGGAACCTTCATTGTCGGTGTGTGAATAAGATTAATAAAATCATTCTTAATAAAAATTGAACTCCCTACTGTTTGAATCTCGTAAAATGATTTTTTAATTTCTTCTTGAACTAATTCTTGAATATTGATGTTATTCTTCAAATAAAATTTTTGAATATAAAAATCTAATCCGCCATCCATAATCCCAAATGAATTTGCTGAACTCACAATTGCATCTACATTTTCATTTTCTGCAGTTTTACAATAGTCGCCTAAAATACAATTGATATTCTCGTGATTAGAAAAAACTCTTTTCCATTCATAAACCATACTTTTATTGTTGGCGCATAGTATAATCTCCATTTCTGCTCCTTTCTTTTAATCTTTGATATAATGCTTAAAGGGAGGTAACTTAATGAACCATCAACAAATAGATCTATCTGTTAAAGAAATTAAAATTTTAAAATATTATCTTAAAAATCCTAATTCTCCTATTGGCGATCACCAAGTCAAGGATATGGAAAAATTAATATCTTTAGAGTTATTAACAGCTCCTAACCAAAGAGAAATCGACATTGATACATATATAAATGCATTTGGACATAAATCACTTGACATACAACCTCAAGTTTTTTCTCTTACTCAAAAAGGTGAAATGTATCTCCAATTTTTACGAAAGGATAGATTGAGATTTTATATCCCTTTAGCAATATCAATATTTGCACTAATAATATCTGTAGTAGCTCTTACAAAATCATGGTGATAACAGCTATGGCAATTGCTATTAACGATATAATTATTGGCAACCAAGATAAATCAGATTTGTTTTTTTCATAAATATAGTTAAAACTATTTTTCCTGTCGTCTCCTATTAATTCAATCTCATTAAACCCAGATTCATTTAATAGTTTTTTAAATGTTTCATCTCGTAAAAGTCCCAATAGAGTTGTATTTTCTCTGAAAATGAGTTTCATTTTTTTCTTCAATACTTATCACCATCCTTTTGTTTCTTTTCATATTTTGAAGAAGGAATAATTCATTCTAGTACCACACAACCTACAATACTTAGGAATATCTCCATCTATCACAAAACCTGTGTTTAACTCTTTACAACTGGGACATACTCCTCTAGCTTTAATTGACGTCTGATTAGCCTTAGACGTCTTTTTAATTTTTAAATTTCTCACACTCCACCCCTCTTTTTAATTTCTAAAATTTGCTATAATCACCACAAGGAGGTGATTAAATGCCTTACTCTCATAAAATTCAAAATCAAATCCCAAAAAAGTGTTATGAAAATTACCTGAAAAGTGGGATTTCATCAGGTGAATTTATTTTTGGATTCGATAACAACATCAGGCAAGACTGGTTTGATACATTAGACGAAACGTATTCAAACTCATATATAAAACCTGGTTACAAAGCCTTAGGTATGAGTAGACTAACATTAACCGAACTTGGACTTAACCTTGCAAAAGAATCTTTTGAATAGAATTCTTATGTCAAAAACAATGGATTTTGCAATATTTTTAATTATGAAATCCATTATTTGCTCTTGACTAAATTTCACAGGAACACTCTCTCCATTAATTCTTTTAAACACATCTACAAATTCAATTGATAGATCCTTCTTCTTAACATAAATGTGATAGATTTCATCATTTATATAAAGCCTGACTCCTTTGATACTATAATCAGTATTAAATAACCTCATCACTATCCCCTTTTTAAATTTAACAACATAACATTGTTTTTTATTTTGATTTACAATATTATCTTGTATTTTATTTTAAAAAAATAGTATCAATAGAACTTTCAAAGATATCGGCTATTTTTTGAGCTAATTTAATGCTCGGTGTTGAGTACCCATTTTCATAATTACTCATCATTTGTTGTGTTATTCCAATTTTATCAGCCAGTTCTTTTTGAGTTATATTTTTTTCCACTCTAAACTTCTTTATATTATTCATTTACTCACTTCCTTATACAAGTTTTCTTTGTTTAATTTGATTATATACAATTATATATTGTAATCTAAGGCTTATTTTATAAAAATACAAGTTTAAATTGTAGACAAATACAATTATTATTTGTAATATATATGTAAAAGAGGTGCGGTTATGAAGGATAATAAATTAGCGAATAGATTGAGAGAATTAAGAAAATCTAATAAATTATCTCAAAGTGATATGGCTGAGAGATTAAATATATCTACAAGTGCATATGGTTATTATGAACAAGGTAAAAGTGATCTTTCTTCTGAAACAATTAACAAGATTGCTGATATGTTTAACGTAACCACAGACTACTTATTAGGCCGTTCATCCAACCCTCAACATTCAGAAAACCCTAAATCTAAAGCTGCAGAACTAGAAGAAGAATTTCCAGAAGGCATATCTGTACTATATAGAGCAAATGAAAATCTCACACCAGAACAAAAAGAAATGATGCTTAGAATGATTAAAGCATCGTTTTTTGAAAATGAAGAAAAATAAATAAAGGTGATAATGAATGGTGGATTACAAAGACATAAACAATAAAAATGAATATATCCATTATAGAGATAATCAAATTTATAAATTGGAAAAGCTTGGTAAAGAATGGACAGAATCAAAATATAAACAAGCTGTTTTGTTATCTTATTGGTATGAAACATATGAAAAATTATTAAGAAAAGAAGAAAACTTTAAAAAGCAAAAAAAGTACTTCAAATATAAAAGAGGTCAAATTCTTTTTGTTAATTTTGGTTATAGAATTGGTCATGAATTAGGAGGTAATCATTATTGTGTAGTTGTTTCAAATAATGATTCTATTAACTCAGGCAATATAACCGTTGTTCCTCTTAGATCCTTTAAAAATAAAATTAATGAAAGATTTCAAGTAAATTTAGAAAATTCATTGCAAATGTCAATAGTATACAACTTAAAGAAAACAATATCCAATCTTAAAGAATACGGAGAAACTAACAAAACTATTGTCAACACTTTAGAATATATTTCTAATATTGAGAATGAAGACTTAATTTTAGATTCTTTTGACAACCTGCTGGAAGAATGTTCAGATAACTATAAACTTGTAAATTTGATTAACAATGCGAAAGAGTATTTTTTTAATAAAAATATAGATGAGCTAAGCAAATCCTTTAAGAATATTAAAGCTTATATTGAAAAAAGGATTGAAAAAACCGAAAAAGAAATACCCTTAATGCAAAATAAATTGAAAAAAGCATTAGAATTAAACAAAGAATCTGTTGCTGATATCAACCAAATAACAACAATAAGTAAACTGAGAATTCTCAATCCACGAAGAAAAGAAGATACTCTATCTAATGTAACATTAGATTCTAAATATATGGATCAAATAAACAACAAAATAAAAGAACTGTTTGTTTTTGACAAAAAATAACTTCTCTTGTATAATATAGGCATACAAGTCCTATAGGGACATAGTTGTGGAAACACAACCTATTAGATTTTGCGTTTTAGACGCATGGAGATACTTGAGAAATTGAGTATCTCCTTTTTTTATTATTGTTAATATAAGGGACAAAGTCCCTATATATTTTTTAAAACTAAAAGAACATAGGTTTTTATGAGGTCTTTATGAATACATTAGAATATAACTTAAAATATGCCGTCAGTATGGCTAACTATATACATGGAAAAATTAAATACGAAGAGCAATTAATACCTATAGACTTAGAAGACATTTTAAAATATAGACAAGATATAACTGTAGTTAAACAAGATCTTTTAGGACTAGATGGCTTTAGCATGCATGATAGGGATAGTAAAAAATATGTTGTAGCTATTGATAATGTTAACTTTGATCTAACTAGACAAAGATTTACACTCGCCCATGAACTAGGACACGTCTTTTTAAAACACCATACAAAAAATAAAAATCTAAATGCTTACATTAAGGAAAAGTCGGCTGATGCTTTTGCTGGAGAACTGCTTATGCCAAAGGACATTATGTATAAAACGGCTAAGTTTCTAGCTAACTATATATTAAATGCTTATGAGATTAGTTATACAGCTTATGAAATGAGAAGAAGATTTTTAAATAAAATGTATGATTTTGATAATGTAATTGAAAACGAAAAAATATTAACTTTTGAAGATGTGATTGAATATACAAAACACTCTTCACTTTTAAATAAATATAATTTAGAAAAGGTTTGATGAATATAAAAAGGAGAAATCTATGATAAAAGAAATAGAAAATAATACTATACAAATTACATTAGAATTTTATAACGTGATAATTAAAGTATCTGAACAAAGAGATCTAAAAAATTTTAATTTGTCAGTTGAAGAATCCATCGAAAAATACTTTACTAACCTTAAGAATGAGTGTAAAAAATATGCAGAAAATTCTTCAGCAATAAACATTGAAGATAGCGGTACATTTATTGAATTGCTTCCTACAGAAGAAAATATTATTTTTGGAATAATAGGAAAGTCTTCTGAAATAAAAGAAGGTGTTTTAAAAAGAATAAAAAACTCCAACGGTAAAGAAATTAATCAAACTGACCTTAATATTGAAAACTATAAATATTTTTTATTCGATATTGAGACATCAAAAGTTGTTGTTATGGTGAATTCAAATTATTCTGCATTTCAACAACCTTTTACAAAATTTCTAGAAAGTTTCAATTCTTCTTATTCCACTGTTATTAAAGTTGAAAGAGAAATCGACAATGATATTGGAAATAAAATTAATAGAATGACTAGTGTATTAGAAACCGAAATGGAATTTGCAAAAAACTCTCAACTGACAGATTCGATATTAAGTTTTGAAGATGATTTTGGATTTTCTAATGATGATCTTACAAAAATTAAAATAAATCTTCAGGTTAGTAATGAGGCATCAGTTAGTAAGTTCAAAAAATTCATTAATGATAAGCTAAAAATTGGAAATAATTTTAAAAACTTCAAAGTTACTACAAAAGACGAAAAGGATGAAACAGAAGTAATCGATTTAATTAAAAGATATTTAACTAAAAAAGTGACTATAGAACTAAAATCAGAGTATCTAAAAGATAGTGCTAAAATATATTTTAAAGAAATAAAAAAAGCTCTGTCAAAGAGCTTAATTAACTAGACTTATAAGAATATTTTAGTATCTGATAAAACTGATAGACACTAGTTACAGTTTCTGATATTCCAAAAATAAAAATATAAGTTATTAAACTAAAATATTCTGTGAATAATCCTAAGATCATTGCTGAAATCAAAAAGATAATTCCAAGTAGAAGTGTTTTAAAGACGATATTAATGGTCTTATTAAATTTTAATAGTTCAATAAATTTATTATTAGGTAATGACATTAAAATTCCATATGTTGTAAATAAAAAACCTGCCATTATCCCACTTAAATTAATTATATTATCAAGAAAATTTTGAGTACCAGATATATTAATTACATTAATTTTATTTAGGATTTTAAAAGCAAATATTCCAATTAAAGGATTTATTAAATATATATATTTTCTTGATAGTTCTAGTAACCTTTGTTTGGAATTATATATTTTAATATTTTTATTCATAGTCTCACCTATCCTTTGAACTATAAAAATATATATTTGTTTCTAAATTATATATACCAATTTAAAATAAATCAATTTAAAAAAGTAAAATTAATTGTAACTTTAATCAAAAAATATCATAAATAAAAAGCCCCGCCTTGCTCCAACAAGAACGGGACTAATAAGATCATATGTTATGACCCAAAATTCATATTTATTATAACATATGACCTGCCTTTTTAAAAATAAAGGAGGTTATTTTTTATGGCAAATTATGGCTTTGGTAGTTTAACTTATACTATGAGAAATAATAAAAAATATTGGACAGGTAGAGTCTATGTAGGAGAAGATTTAGAAGGTAATCAAATAAGAAAATCATTTTCAGGATATAACAAATCTAAAGTTATTGAAAAAATGAAAAAAGCTCAAGTTTCTACAAACATTTCAGGCATTTATAATAGTGGAAATGAAACATTAGGTCAATTTTTATCTAATTGGTTATTTAATATAAAAATCAAAGAAGTAAAATCTACAACCTTAAATAGATATGATCAACTTCTAAGACTTTATATTTTAAAATATCCATTTTCAAAAGTAAAAATTAAAGACATAACTATATTAAATTTACAAATTTTCATAAATAAAATATCTGAAAATACTAACTCCATGAACATAACAAGAGACGTATTAAGTTTAATAAAAATGTGTCTAACATACTCAATCACTCTAGGAATGTTAGATAATAACCCTGCTGAATATATTAAAATACCTAAAATAGAAAACCAGTAAGTTCAAACAAATATAGGATTTTTTCACAAGAAGAACAAGATAAAGTAATAGTTTATTTAGATTTTGAAAACGTAGTGGATCAAATGATTTTTTTAGATTTTTTCACAGGACTTAGAAGAAATGAGATAAGAGCTTTGCAATGGGGAGCTTTTAAAGATGGCTTTTTAGAAATTAATAAACAACTTGGAAGAGAATATACTTTTGAGAATAATAAATCAAAAGTATATAGCAATAAACTACGTTCCTTAAAAACTGAAAGCTCTCTTAGATCCTTACCTCTTCCTTTGGTTGCAATAAATCTATTAAATAAAATTAAAGTTGAGTCCGCTAAAAAATATTTTAGACTTGGTTTAAAATTTAATGATGATAGTTTCATATTCACAGATGATTTATGCAAACCTATTGAAGAAAAACGAGCAAACAGAAGACTTAAATCAATATGTAAAAAATTAGAAATAGATCCTTTCACTCAATAAGACACTCATACGCTACAAGATTATTTGAGCAAGAAGTCGATATAAAAACAGTTCAGGAATTATTAGGTCATTCGAATTATAAAACAACTTTAGAAATTTATATTCATGTTATGCCAGATCAAAAGAAAAAAGCTATTACAATTTTTGATAAGATTTACAAAACTTTATAAAAAGTTGGCACTTTGTTGGCACTTTTTTTGTAAAAATATGTAAAAGCGTGTAATTTTATAATTATTACACGCTTCACAAATGTGTATATTTAGCCTTTTTGTAATTTTGCGTAAACATACATATCCCTTTGGTGCCAAAGGCGGGACTTGAACCCGCACGATGTTGCCACCGCCAGATTTTGAGTCTGGTACGTCTGCCAATTCCGTCACTTTGGCTCATCGTATTTATATAATTTATCACTTTATAGAAAATAAATCAATAATTAATCTTAATAAAAAATTTCCTATAATGTATAATCAAAATTAGGGAGTGATTTAATTTGAATAAGAAAATACTTATAGTTGATGGGTCTTCTTTATTTTTTAGGGCCTTTTATGCTCTACCTTTATTAAAAACAAAAAGAGGAATTTATACCAATGCTATTTATGGTTTTATTTCTATGCTAGAAAATGCAATAGAAAAAGTAGATCCTCAATATATAGTTACTTGTTTTGACATGAAAGGAAAAACATTTAGAACAGATATTTATGATGATTACAAAGGAAATAGACAAAAAACTCCAAGTGAACTTGAACAACAATTTCCTATTGTTAGAGAAATTTTAAAAGCTATGAATATAAAAGCTTTAGAATCTCCAATATATGAGGCCGATGATATAGCAGGAACTATTGCAAGTCTTGCTAATGAAAATGATATAGAAGCTATTCTTTTAACTGGCGATAGAGACTATTTTCAATTAGCAAATAAAAATACAAAAATCTTATTTACAAAAAAAGGTATAACTGACCTAGATATTATTACAGAAGATTCTATAGAAAAATCTTATCAAATCAATCCAAATCAATTAATCGATATCAAGGGTTTAATGGGAGATAAATCTGATAATATACCAGGTGTGCCTGGAATTGGAGAAAAAACAGCCCTTAAATTGATCCATCAATTCTCTAGTATGGAAAATATATACGATAACTTAGATGAAGTTTCTGGAAAGAAATTAAAAGAAAACCTTGAAGAAAATAAGGCACAAGCCTTTATGAGTAAAAAATTAGGTACAATTGTTAAAAATGTTCCTTTAGATGAAGAAATAGACGATTTTAAAAGAGTTGAATATGATTATGATACTCTATCAGATATGTATAGAGAATATGAATTTAACACTCTTATAAAAAGACTTCCAGACCAATATCAAAAAGAAGAATTTGTTGAGGTTAATGACAGCTTTTTAGAATATGAAGAAAAAAGCGTAGATGATTTAATCTCTACTATAAAAAATAAAAAATCCTTCTCTTTTAAATTTATAAGTGATGGAAAAATTTATGAAGAAGTCTTTCCTAGCTATCTTGCTATAAAAACTAAAGATGACAAGGTAAACTTTATCAGCCTAGAAAATCAAGACACAATTAAAAAGTTTAAAGAAGTATTTGAAGATAAGTCTATAGAAAAACTGGGTCATGAATTAAAAGAAGATATAATAATCTTAAAATATTACAAGATTGAATTAAACAATTTTATACATGATTCAAAGATTGCTGAATATTTATTAAATGCAACTCAATCAAATTATGATATAGATAATCTTTCAAATATCTATTTTAATTATTCCTACAAGAGCGAAGAAGACTTGCTTGGCAAGGGTGTAAAAAAGAAAAACTTTTCTGATATAGAAGAAGATGAGCTTAAGAAATACTACTCTTTTATCTTAAATTTAGTCTATAAATTATATGAAAAACAAATTGAAAAAATAAAAGATTACGGCATGGAAAATCTTTACTACGAAGTTGAACTTCCTCTAGTTGAAGTTTTAAGTTCCATGGAGCTAATCGGAGTCAATACCAAAAGTGAAATTTTAGATGAAATTGGCGACGATTTAGATAAAAGAATTGAAGATCTAAAAGAAAAAATTTATAAAGAAGCTGGAGAAGAATTTAATATAAATTCAACCAAAAAATTAAGCGAAATTCTTTTTGAAAAGATGGATCTACCAGTAATTAAAAAAACAAAAACTGGCTATTCTACTAGTGCTGAGGTTTTAGAAAAACTTGCACCAAAAGCTGAAATAGCATCCTATATCTTAGATTATAGACAGTTTACAAAATTAAAATCTACCTATATTGATGGTTTAAAAGAATTAATAAACAAAAAAACTGGAAGAATTCATTCCCACTTTAACCAAACAGTTACATCAACCGGAAGAATTTCATCAACTGAACCTAACCTACAAAACATACCTATAAGAACAGAGGAAGGAAGACTGATTAGAAAAGCCTTTATATCATCTGATTCAGGAAAACTTGTAGATGCTGACTATTCACAAATTGAACTTAGGGTTCTTGCATCTGTTTCTGAAGATAAAAATATGATAGATGCTTTTAATCATGATGAAGATATTCATAGAAGGACAGCTTCAGAAGTTTTTCATGTAGATTTTGATGATGTTACTCCCCTTATCAGATCAAGGGCAAAAGCAGTAAACTTTGGAATAGTTTATGGCATTTCTGATTATGGTTTGTCACAAAACTTAAATATTTCAAGAAAAGAAGCTGGCGAATATATAGATAATTATTTAAACCACTATCAAGGAATACAAGACTATATGAAATCTATAGTTGAAAAAGCTAAAAAAGATGGTTATGTAGAAACTTTATTAAAAAGAAGGCGTTATATTCCAGAATTAAATGCTAAAAACTTTAATATCAGAAGTTTTGGAGAAAGAATAGCAATTAATACTCCAATACAAGGATCTGCAGCAGATATAATAAAAATTGCTATGGTTAAAATTTATAATGAATTAAAAGAAAAAAATATGAAATCTAAATTAATTCTACAAATTCATGACGAACTTGTTGTCGATGCAAGCGAAGATGAAATCGATCAAGTTAAGGATATGATGATTGAAGTAATGGAATCTGCCATAAAACTTAAAGTTGATTTAAAGGTTGATTTACAGATAGGAAATAGTTTGTATGAAACAAAATAAAAAAATAATAGCAATAACTGGCAGCATATCTACAGGAAAATCTACAATTTCTAATATTATAAGAGAGCTTGGTTATCAAGTTCTTGACCTAGACAAGATAGGTCACGAAATCCTAGATGATCCTGAAATTAATGAAAAAGTCTCAAAAGCCTTTAATCAAGACTTTACTGAAAATGGCAAATTTTCTAGAAAAAAATTATCAAAATATATTTTCAAGGATAAAAATGATAGGGAAAAATTAGATAAATTAAATTCTATTCTTCACAGAGAAATATTTAATAAACTAAACCAATCAATAGAAGAATCTAAAGAAAAAATTATCTTTGTAGATATTCCTTTAATTATTGAATTAATGGACACTCTCGATGACTATGATTTTAGCTATGATGAACTTTGGCTTGTTTATGTAGATAGAAATGAACAAGAAAAAAGATTGATGTTAAGAGATAATATTTCAAGAGAAGAGGCTAGGCAAAAAATCAACACTCAAATGTCTATCGAAGACAAGAAAAAGTATGCAGATGAAATTATAGAAAATTATGATTTAGAAGATGCTAAAAATCAAATTCAAAAACTCGTAAAAAATTTAATTTAGTATAAAAAATAAGCTTGTAGTTTTTTCTACAAGCTTTTTTGGTGCGGAAGAAGAGACTTGAACTCTCACGCGATTTCTCGCACATGCCCCTCAAACATGCCTGTCTGCCATTCCAGCACTTCCGCTAATAAGATTTATTATAACATATTTTTTACTTTTAATTTTAGTCTAGTTATAAAATTCTGCTTGCAATAATAAATAATTAACTTGGGTATTATTAAAGTATATAATTAAAAATTTTGGAGGTATAAATTGAAATTAAAAGATAAAGTAGCAATAATAACTGGTGCAAGCTCTGGCTTTGGCAAAGCTTCTGCCCTATTATTTGCTAAGGAAGGTGCAAAACTTGTCTTAGTTGCAAGAAAAGAATCTTCCTTAAAAGAAACTGAAAATGAAATTAAAAAGCTAGGTGCAGAAGTAATAAGTATTCCTGCTGATGTTTCCAGTGAAGAAAATATTAAAAAAATAATAGAAACTTCTGTTGAAAAATTCAGAAAAATAGACATAATCTTTAATAATGCTGGAACTTTTGGTCCTGGAAATGTTGAAGAAACTGATTTAGAAACTTGGAATAAGGTTATGAATATAAACTTAACAAGCATTTTCTTAATGGCAAAATATGCTATGAAGTATTTAAAAGAAAGCAAAGGATCAATTATTAATACGGCATCTGCTGGTGGATTAATAGGTTTTCCACAAGCTGCTTCTTATGCTGCATCAAAGGGTGCTGTAATTTCTTTAACCAGATCAATTGCAGTAGATTATGCAAAAGATGGAGTTAGATGTAATGCAATTTGTCCTGGAACTTCAGCAACTAATATGACAGAAGAAGTTTTAAAAGTTCCTGAACTTTGTGAAGGCTTCCTTGCTCCAATTCCTTTACACAGGTTTGGAAATCCAGAAGATGTTGCTCATGCTGCTTTATATTTAGCAAGTGATGATTCATCTTATGTTACTGGAATCAGCCTTCCAGTTGATGGTGGTTGGACAATGGCTTAAAAAAATTAAAGACCAAATAATGTGGTAACCCCATTATCTGGTCTTTTTTATGCAAATTTTTAATTATTAAATTTTATAATTATTTTATTTCTTATCTTTATTTAAAGAATAAGCAATAAAAAATGCAACAATTGAAATAATTATTTTTACTAACATCAACAAAGCAAACTCTTTTGACAATGGATTGAGGATTAAATCTCCAAGTAAAGTATTAGTAATAACTCCAATAGATGCACCTAAAAGTGATGCAATTATATATGTTGGATAGCTTGTTTTGCAAGATCCAAAATAAAAACTAAGTACATCACAAGGAAGCCAACCAATAAGTCTAATTATAAAATTTGCAAAAAATTCATTTCTCTCTTGAATTTCTATAAGCTTTTCAAGCTTTGGATATTTCTTTTTTAAATATTCAATAGCTTCTGCTCCTGCCCATCTTCCCAATATATAAGGAATTGTAAGTGTAACTGCTAAACCAGCATAACTAACAAGTACAGATATTACAGGTGGAAACAAAGCTCCTGATGCAATATATAAAGATGGTAAAGGTATAACTATTGTAAGACTTTTAATCGCAAAAAGAAGTAATAACAATAAAAAAGAAGATACTGGCTTGCCTTTTACTCTTGATGTAAGACCATCTATACTTATTGATCCTTTCAAGCTAATTACAATTACAATAAGTGCCAATGCAAAACATATTAAAGCAATCACTTGAACCTTTTTAAATTTTTTCGACATTACCTCTTCGGCTTCACTAAGTTCAACCTTATTTTCTTTTTTATCTGTCTTATTTTTATCTAATTTTTCTTTTATTTTTGATTTTAATTTTCCCATCTTATCCTCTTATTACACAATTTATATTTAATCTTCTTCTATAAGATCAGATGCCATATTATGAAGTCTTTCCATTCTTGCATCCAAGGCTTCACCCATTTCTGCACATTCTATAAGTTCTTTTTCTATAAAGCCTGAGTTTGGTAATCCTTTTTTATAGCGAATTTTATGTTCCAAACTCGCCCACCAATCCATAGATATGGTTCTTAGTTGAACCTCAACTTTCATTAACTTTTTCTGGTCATGCAAATATATAGGTATTTCAATTATCAAATGTAGACTTCTATATCCATTTGGTTTTGGATTTTTTATATAATCTTTCTTTTGTATTAGCTTTATATCATCTTGCTTTAAAATAGAATCTGCCAAGGCATAAATATCTGATGGAAATGAACATATTACCCTGACTCCAGCTATATCATTTAAGTTCTCTTCTATGCTTTCTACTGTTAAAGGATAACCTCTTCTAACCATCTTCTCCCTAATGCTCTCAGGTGATTTTAAACGAGTTCTTATAGATTCAATAGGATTACGATCATATTGCATAGATAATTCTTCACTTAAAACACTAAATTTGGTTTCAACCTCCATCATTGCACACTTATAATATTTCATAAGTTCCTTGTAGGGTCGGATTGATTCTCTTACTATGGCAGAAACTTTTTGATCTTTTAGTTGTTCAATAAAATCAGCTGTTAATTGAGTATAAATAGCTTCTAGTTCCATTTTCATTTCTTCCTTAATTTTTATATTCTTTAAAGAAGCAATGAGTCAATATAAAAACAATCAACCATTGCTTCTTTTATAAATTTTATTATTTACTTTTTGTTTCTAAAAGTTCCTTATCTTCACTTCCATACCAAATTTTATCTGCACAAGGTTTCCAAGCTTCTGCATAGCTTTCACATTTTCCACATAAGTGTTCAGCACTTTCTGGAGATTGAAGATCAGTAGATTTTACCCCTGTTTGACTTACTATTCTTTGTAGAATTTCTGGGTTTTCTAACATAGGGCAAGGTCTTAAATGATTTTCATTAAAAGGTTGATTATTATGGTATGCCATAAATAAAGGATTTTTTAAAATTTCAAGTAAAGTATTTTCTCTAATATTAGAATCAGAATAATGAATAAATACACAAGGTTCTGCATCTCCATTTGCATTTATATGGAAGTAGTTTCTTCCACCGGCAATACAACCATCCATGTATTCCCCATCATTTTGGAAGTCCATTGTAAATAAACCTTCACCATGTTTAAGATTTCTAATTTGTCTAATCCTATTTTTTGCTGCAATTCTTTGTTCTGGGCTAGGTAGTAACTCTACAGATGCATCATTTCCAACTGGCATATAGTGAAAATACATTGCATAGCGACATCCCTTATCTACCATAAGTTTCACAAATTCTTTATCTGTTACAGATTCACAGTTTTTTGAAGTATAGCAAATTGATGTACCAAATATAAGTCCATTTTCTTTTAAAAGATCCATGGCATTCATAACCTTACCATAAACGCCTTCCCCACGGCGAAGATCATTAACTTCAGGTGAACCTTCAAGACTTATAGCTAGCATCATATTTCCAACTCTTTTCATTTTATCGCAGAATTTTTGATCTACTAAAGTCCCATTTGTAAATGCTAAGAATTGACAATCTTTATGTTCTTCACAAAGTTTTATAAGATCATCTTTTCTTACTAGAGGTTCTCCACCAGTAAACATATAGAAATGTATGCCTAGTTCCTTACCTTGTTTTACAACATTAGACATTTCATCATAAGTTAAATTTAATTTATTACCATATTCTGCAGCCCAGCAACCTGTACAATGAAGGTTACAAGCACTTGTTGGGTCCATTAAAATTAACCAAGGTATATTACAATTATGAGTTTCTCTCATTTTGTGCATTGTTTTTGTGCCTGAAAGCATAGCTTCAAATCCTAAATTTAAAACACTAGTCTTAACTACATTAGGATCAAGTTCATCGATTGCACGGTTTAAATATTGATTAAGAGCCATGCTTTTATCGCCGACCATGCTTCTAACATCGTCATAATCAATTCCTAAATCATCATCTTCCATATATTTTTCCATTATATCGACAAGCTTTAGCATCTCTTTTTCACGATCATCTTTATTTACTTTTTTTAAGATAACATCGATGCCAAGACTTGCTGCTTTTCTTGCTGATAAGTGACTTAAATTTCCCATTCTTTTTTCCTCCTAATAGTAGTTACTGTGTTTCTTACAACGAATAAATTTAATATTCCATCTATCATTAAATTTAATCCTATTAACATTACTAGAGCAGTTCTTCCCTTGTATGGTCTTAAGAAGAGCATAGTTCCTATGACAGCTGTCACCAGTGCTATAATTAAAATTATCCACCACTGGTCTACACCAATTTTTTTTGCATCAAATGCAGTCTGTATTCTTAAGAGTGCATCACATAGCATAAAAACTCCAATTCCTATAATCAAAACATCCATAAATTCAGTTGTCCAAAAAAACATTACAAATCCAATTAAACTTGAGATGACTCCCATAGCAAAATCAAATTGAAAAGCTAGTTGCAATAAATCTCTCGAAAAATATCCAAACAACTTTACTATTCCAAAAAGAAGTAGAAGTATACCACATATCCTGCAAAAAACTTCTGCTGCCATGTTTGGTTTTCCTATAAAAACTGCACCCAAAGCAATTAAACTTAGCGAAAAAACGCTATACATTTCCTTTATCTTTTTTAATTGTTCCATTACTTCACCTCTTACTTACAACCTTTTATTATCTAAAAGGATCATTAGAAGAAATAATTCTTTTTGCATCTTCTCTTCCCATTTCATATAATTTTTCAAGCTGGTCATGATCTTGTGTCAAGGTTTTTAAATTTCCTATATCTTTAGGCGCTATAATAATTGCTTTTTTCTGTTTTTCTAACATAAGTAATTGTTCTAAACTTTTATTGTAGATCTTAGCCCTCTTGCTGAAAGTTTTTCCAGCATTTGGATATTTCATTTTTAAAATTCTTGAAAACTTGTAGTCATCTTTTGGATTTCTAAAAAAATCCTTAGGTTTTGTCAAAACTACAATTAGCTTGTCGCAAGATTTTTCAAACGCTCTTTTGAAAGGAATAGGATCGCTCAATCCCCCGTCTAGATAGGGAATATTATTTATTTTATACGGCTTGCAAAGCACTGGAACACAACAAGATGCTTTTATTGGGTCATAATTATCTTGGTAAAGATCATCTTTATTAAAGTATTCTGCCTTTCCAGTAAGGGCATTAGTCGCAACAATTTCAAATTCCATAGGATTTTCTTTAAGCTTTTTATAGTCTAAAGGATTCTCTCCATCCGACTTGCTAAGAGTGTAGTAGATATAATCCAAATCTATGTAGGATCCAGTTTTTATAAAGTTTGCTATACTCATATAAGTTTTTCTAAAGGCATATTCGTTGTAAAAAGTGAAATTTCTTCCATGTTGTCCAGCTAAAAAAGATGCTCCATTTGCAGCTCCTGCTGATACTCCAATAAAGTAGTCTCCTTTTATTTTATTTTCCATAAAATAATCAAAGACACCGGCCCCATAAATTCCCCTAGTGCCTCCACCTACATCAACAAATCCTAATTTCATTAACTATCCTTTCTTTATATGCTAAAATTTACAAATATAAAATTTTTGCAGAAAGACCTTTAGATTAAGTAAATAGAATATTATTTTAAATATTAACCCTATTAATTTCATCAATTTACTAGTCTAAAGATCTTTCTATAATTATTGTACAAGGATTTTTATCACTTTAGTACAGACAAAAAAAATAAAGTGTTCGAAATTCGAACACTTTGCGTCTTTTGTCTAAATATATTTTACTTATTTACATTCTTCAGGGTGAGATTCAATATAGGATGTAACCATTTGCTTAACAGTTGCATTGAAAGAATCTGAAACAGTTTTTATAAGAACTTCTTTAGAATCCATCATACTTCCCTCAATCCAACGTAAAGTTATACCTATAATAGCATCAGTATAAAAATAAATTATGTAGTTTTTACCATTTTCAGAAAGTTTGCTTCCTTCAGCTGCTTCTTCAACAAATCTTCCTATAAAAAAACTTGCGGCTGATTCAAGATAAGTTTTTATAACATCCCTACTTTTAGAATTATAGATATGAATAATAGCATCGCTATGGTCCAATAAAAAATTAACCGTGCGAATATATTCTTCATAAAAATTATTCTTAGGATCTGCCTCACTTCTAAATTTTACAGCCTCTTCTTCAAAAGCACTTTCTAACAAATCATATATATCTTGAAAGTGATAATAGAAGGTATTTCTATTTACTTCAGTTTCTTCTATGATATCTTTTACAGTAATTTTATCTAAAGATTTTTTCTGCAAGAGCTCCATAAAAGATTCAATAATTGCCTTTTGAGTATACTTAGCCATCTAAATCACCCCGCAGAAAATAAAAACTCAAAAGTTTATCATAAATAAGCATAGTAAGTTTTTGCCAATAATCTTATTAAAAAATACTAAATTACTTTTAATTAATTCACTATATATTATATTAAAAATCTTAAAAAATTTCTAACTTAGAAAAAATAATACTTTGGATTAATTTTACCCTATATAGCCATATTAAAACTATAAAAACAAAAAAATCCCTATCATATGATAAGGATTTTTAACATTACAATAAATATAAGCTAACTAAAGCTTGTATTATTCCAATTGCAAGCCCCATAATAAGTCCTAAAATCTCTATAGCTTTTAGTTCATTGCTTGCAACCTGTAAAACCAAAACTTCAATTTCTTTTAAGTCTAGCTCTTTTATTTTTTCTTCAATTATAACTTGTAAGTCAATTTTTTCCCTAATTTGATTTTCAGCAAGCTCCTTAAAGTCATTAAAAGCCTTAGGAGATTCCTTTTCCACTTTTTCATTCAATCTTTTTACCAATTGAAACTGGATGCTCTCTGGTAAAAAGCTTGTCTTTTCAAGAACAATTGACTTAATCTTATCTGAAACAAAAGACCTAAAATAGATTTCATCATCTTGGCTTATTAATTGTCCAATTATGTCATCTTCTTGGACAAATTCTTTAGCAACTATAATTCCTATCTGCTCGGCTATTTCATCTTTTCTCTTTGGTATTAGTCCTTGAAAAATAAAAGGACCAAACTTTATTTTTTCATAAGGTCTAAATAAACACCTTATTGCCAAAACATTTGTGAAATACCCAATCAAACCACTAATTATTATGATAAATAATATTCTAGTTGTTTCCATAAATTACCCTTTCTAAATTCGAGATAAGTATATTATAAAACAAGACAAAAATTTATCAAATTTTTTATTTATATAAGTAACTTTTAAACTATTCATAGCGTTTGCCAATTAAATATAGGGGTCCAAATAAAGATAAGAAAAATATAAGCATAAGTAAAATTAAAGCAATTTGATCTTGCCTTTTTAGAATTAACCCATCTAAAAATGGAGAAATAAACATCATTGCAAGAATCCAAACTCTCAAATAATTTAAAATATGCTTCCAATTCCTATTATTAAAATAAATTCCTGCTATATTTATCCTGAAAAACCCTTTACTTACAAAGGAAATTTTATTTTCATCGTAATAACTCGGTAACCTTTCATCAACTAAAATCCATAAATAAATAGAAAAGATTATTCCAACTATCCCTATTCCTATAAAATTTTCAATTCCAATATCAAAATATTTACCTAATAAATAATATTCTATTGCAAGCAAGGAAAAGACTATTAGTAAAAAGAAGCATCTTTTTAATTTTGTTTTTCCCATATCCATTGATTTTTCTTCATTTATTAAAAGGATTTTTTCTAATAAATTCTCTGTTTCGATCGGATCTTTTTCTTCCTCATCTTCTTTAGCTTCCAATAAATTAACTAAATTTACATCAAGAATTTTTGCAAGCGGCATAAGTAGAGAAATATCTGGGAGTGATTGTCCCCTCTCCCACTTGCTAACAGCTTGAACAGAAATATAAAGATTTTCTGCTATGTCTTTTTGAGTCATATTTTTTTCTTTTCTTTTTTTAGCTATAAATTTTCCGAAATCATTTTTATCAATTTGATTCATAAAACCACCTCTTTAATAAGAGCCTAATAAATAAATTATTATTTTCCAAGAAACTAACAGTTTATTCATATAAACCATCAGTTGAATTGACTATTTTATAAGATCTTACCATAAAAAAACCCTAGTATTA
>NZ_HE978581.1:349193-419012 GCF_000311865.1 Peptoniphilus obesi ph1
TTTCGAGTCCTTCACAGCCTTGTGTTTTGTAAGCATTAACCCAAGTTCTAACAATATATTTATCTGGGATAGAGTATTTTTTTGCTAATTCTTTGTAGCCTATATTTCCTCCAAGATACTCTTTTACTATGTTCACCTTAAATTCTGTTTTGTATTTTGTCATTAAAAAACTGACCTCCTTCAGTTGGTTTTTAAGTCCAACTTTTGGGGGTCAGTTCATTAAACTAGGGATCTTTTATAAAGATTTTATTTTTTATCTTCTATTTTTTCTAATTTTAAAATACCTGCCTTATAAAGACCAACTGCAACTAAAATTGAAACTACTAACATAATTAGCATAGCATATCCTTCTTTTCCAGAAAGAGGCATTACAAAATATATAAAAGCAAAAACTAAAATTAAATCAATTATAGCAACAAGAGGTTTTCTATTTGCCTTATATGATCCAGCTTTTTTCCCCATAAAAGCACTAATACCCATTGAGCCATAAAGAGCTGGTAAAATATATTTTATTCCTGTTAAAACAGCTTCTTTTTCTAAAACAGGTTTTAAAGGAACAAGAAGAATTAAACCAATGGCAACTATAACCATAGTTACCATACCTGAAACTGTAACAGCTATCATACCAATAACATCTGCTTTTTCAGTTCCTGGGCTTGCCTTTGCAGTAGAAAGAGCACTCAAGTAGCAAGGAAACTTAATATTCATAACATTTCCAAGAATTGAATTTAAATAACAAGTTGTTCCTGCAATTGGTATCATAGTTAATTGTTCAGCAATTACAGTTGGAACATAAAGTGCAAGCAGTGTTCCTGCAACAGATGAAACCAAGGAAAAACTAGGCATACAATCAAAATATAAACAAGCAATAAGAGGTATACCAAGCATAATTGCCATGGCTATTAAAGTTGCAATTATTCCATATCTATAAGTTCTTTCCATATATGTAGATAATCTCATATTCTACCTCCTAATTTAAAATTCCAGTAAATATTACTGCACAAACCATTCCTATAATCAAGGCAAAACTCATTACAAAATCATTTAGCCAATTGATTTCATATTTTTGTGCAATTTTTAAAAATACAAGTGTAACTATAGCACTTACAATTAAAGTTAAAGCATGTATCTTTGATGTTGTAAATTGAACTGCAACAAAAACACTCATCATACCAACAACTAAAACAGATAGAGCAAGATCAACTATTGGAGTATCTTTATCTCCTGCCTTAACAACACTTGTGTGCATTTTCTTTAAGGCAAAAATATTAAATAACATTCCACCCATAATAGCTATACTCATTACAAATAAAATTGCTCCTGCAGTTTCCATGCTTCCATTATTTATAAAATCTTGCAAGTCTGCAAAATTTGCACCTTTTACAGCAAGGTCTGCTGCCATAAGTTCATAAGGCAAAGATCCTACTACAGAAAGTCTAAACCAAGGCCATGGAACACCCAAAATAGGAACAAGTGATATCAGTCCGATAATAATTGAAATTGATGGAACTATAGAAAAAATAAGAGAACTTCTTATTACAGCCTTTACTTCATCCTTAGTAATACCCATCTCTAAGGCTCTTTTCTTAGCCCTTATAAAGAAAAATATACACATGCAAAAAATAATAGCAAGTCCAATAAAGACTAATATGTATAATAATTTACTATTTAATAATGTCATTACATTCATAATAAACCCCCTTAATGAATTATTTAAATATTATTTTATAATTACCCTTTAAGATCCTTATTAAGCTTAAAATTTACTCTGAAATATTTTTTATCCTTTAAACTATCTAATAAAAAACAAGCTAGTAATTTTACTAACTTGTTTTCAAATAAATTTAATTTTTTAAAGCTTATTTTACTTCCACAGCATGAATAGCTAACCTATCATCTTCATCAGAGCAAGTTGAAAGAGTAAGAATTGATAAATCATCAGTCTTTTCTATTGTCTTTGAAAGTTTATTTGCTTCATTAATCCTAGCTAAAAAATTATCTAGAGCTTCCCCTTCATAAAAAGGCTTTCTATAATCCGTGTAGGCAGAAGTTGAATAAACTGCATATATTTCATAAATCTTTCTCTCATTTAAAGTATCAACTATTATATAAGGCTGATCATTTACAACATTTTCATCATTATATTTAACTAGATCATGAAATACATGTCCTGACCTAACATTATGTCCATAAAGTACAGTATTTAAATCAGAAAAATCAATCGAGTTTCTGTAGTCCATAAATATTGCCCCAAAAACATGGTATTCATTTTTATAGTTATGATCTAGGTAAAAATCATTGTCTTTTCCTTGAACAATTGGAAAATCTATATCAGTTCCTTCAATAATAATTCTCCCTATTACATTTTTATAAGAATCTTTTAAAGATTTTACAATATTTGGATCATAAAGACTTCTATAATAAGCAACTTTTTCTTCATTAGAAAGTTCTTTCTTAGAATTTTCATCTTTTTCCTCACTCTTTGTAGCAGATGCTTGGACCATTTCTTTATAATCGGCATTATCTTTTTCAAAATCTCTGTTAGATTTATAATAATCAAAAATTTTATATCCTGAAAAGATAATACAAATAACTAAGACTATCTCTATTATTTT
Organism: Peptoniphilus obesi ph1; assembly: GCF_000311865.1. Classification (GTDB taxonomy): domain Bacteria; phylum Bacillota; class Clostridia; order Tissierellales; family Peptoniphilaceae; genus Peptoniphilus_E; species Peptoniphilus_E obesi. The sequence goes on from NZ_HE978581.1 coordinate 351,809, forward strand.
TATTATTTTTCCCTTCACTAATCTATTCCTCCTAAAAATTTTAAAATCTTTTTAGATTATTAAGCTTAAATAATCTCACAGATTATAGCTTTTTATTTTAGATATCTTATAAATTATATCATTTTTAATAAGATACTTGAAATTTATAAATATATAATTAAAAATCTATGATATCCTATATTATATCTTTTAATTATATGTATGGTGATTTTATGACAAAAAATAATAACCCAATGGGAAATAAAAAAATTAAATCTCTTTTATTTTCTCTAGCTATTCCTGCCATGATTGCCAATGTTGTCAATGCTCTTTACAATATTGTCGATCAAATTTTTATTGGTCAAGGAATTGGCTATCTTGGAAATGCTGCGACTAGTGTTGCTTTTCCTATAACGACCATCTGCCTTTGCATTGGTCTTGTTACTGGACTTGGAGCTAGTTTTAATTTTAATTTAGATTTAGGTAGGAAAAATCCTCATAGAGCTCAAAAAATAACTGGAACTGCCGTTACAACTCTTATAATATCTGGTTTTATATTGATGATCTTGGTTAGGTTGTTTTTAAAAGATATAATGATTTTTTTTGGAGCTACTAAACAAACTCTTGCCTATTCTATGGAATACGCTGGTATCACTTCTTTTGGCTTGCCATTTTTCCTCTTTACCACTGGTTTTAATCCAATTGTAAGGGCTGATGGAGCATCAAAGTATTCTATGTTTACAATATTAATTGGTGCAATTTTAAATATAATACTTGATCCAATTTTTATCTTTATTTTTGATATGGGAATGGCAGGGGCAGCATGGGCAACGGTTATTAGTCAGATTGTTTCTGCTCTTTTTCTTGCAAATTACTTTAGAATTTTTAAAAATGTTAAGTTTGAAAAAGAAGATTTTATACCAAAATTTTGGGCTATAAAAAGTATAGTTGCTCTTGGTTTTACTTCCTTAATTTTTCAATTATCTACCCTAGTTATTCAAATTTCTATGAATAACCTACTGAGATTTTACGGAGCCTCTTCAATTTATGGATCAGACATACCAATAGCAATTGTGGGAATTGTTATGAAAGTAAATATTTTATTTGTATCTTTGGTTCTAGGAATTGTTCAAGGAGCTCAACCAATCATTGGTTTTAATTATGGGGCCAAAAAATTTCACCGAGTTAGAGAAACTATTAAAGTATCACTTATTTTTTCCACAAGTATATCTTTAGTAATATTTATCATTTTTCAAGCTTTCCCTAGACAAATTATTTCACTATTTGGTTCTGCTAGTGAACTTTATTTTGACTACGGAGCAAGATTTATGAGATTTTATCTTGCCTTTGTATTTTTAAATGGTATATCAATTTGCATTACTACAATGTTTCCAGCAATGGGAAAGGCTAGAAAGGGAGCCCTATTATCTTTAATAAAGCAAGTAATTTCGCTCTTGCCTCTTCTTTATATTTTGCCTTTATTTTTTGGCTTAGATGGAATTATGTATGCAACGCCTATTGCTGATCTAATTTCTTTTATTTGTGCCGTTTTTATGCTCTCTAGAGAACTAAAAATTATGCCAAAAGAAGATTTATCTTAAAATAATTAAAAAAGATCCTATACTAGACTTTTATTATCTAGCCATAGGATCCATTTTTTTCATTAGTAATTTTTCTTATCATTTAATCTTTAAAAGAATTTACAAAATCATCCAATTCTTTTTTTCTGTCTGTTTTTGAAAAGTCTAAAGTTAAAAGTTTTTCTAGGCTGATTAGATTTTTCTCATAGGAATATGCAAGGAAATTTTTATAAGCAATAAAATAATTTTCATCCTTTAAGGAAAAAGGCATATCTTTAAATATTATCCTATATAAAACCAAGGCCTTATCTTTTTTGTCAAGTTCAAAATAAGAATTGGCAAGATAAATTCTATCTTCTTTATTTAATTTGTCTTCCTCATAAAGTTCAACAATCTCTTCATATTTTTCAGCTTGATAAAGTTCTTTTAGCTTATTACTAGATGATAGATAAAAGTAAGAAAGTATTCCAAGAAGAATAATAAAAGCTAGACTAGCAAAAATAATTATCTTTTTCTTACTGGTCTTTTCTTTTTTCTCTTCAAAATCATCTTTTACATGTGTATTTTTCTCTTCTAGACTATCTTGGTCTTTTGCTATATATTCTGATTTGTCAATTTTTTTATCATTTTCTAAATTTTGATTAAAGTCATCTTTATTTTCTAGTCCTATCGGCTTGCCACAAACTTCACAAAACTTTGCATTTTCAATGTTTTCTTTGCCGCAAAATTTACACTTCATAAATTTTACTCCTTTTATAAAAATATTCCAAAAAAAGTATAACATAAATAGCTTAATTAAAATGTATTGTTTATTCTATTAGATTTTATATCTTTTCATTTTAAACATTTTACTATTGTAATTGAACAGGCCTTATTTAATCTATATAATTAATGTAAACGATATCTCTTGGGTATCTATCTATTAGAAAATTAAATTATTTATAAAGGAGTAGTTATGAGATGTGAAAATTGTGGTTTTGAAAATAAAGATTCTGCAAGATTTTGTGAAAAGTGTGGATCATCTTTGTCAAAACCTTTTATAAATTCAAATAATAACAATAATACAGAAGCTTATAGAAACTCAAATACATATAATTCAAATAATTACGATAATTATTCTTATAAGAATCAAAATGCTAAACCAAATATATCATCCAATAAAAAAATAATAATTATCGCATCAATAGTCCTTCTTGGCCTAGTAATTTTATTAGGCTATTACACCCATGTCAGCCAAAAAAAACAGCCAAGTTCAAGAACTCTTATCATCTCTAGAAGCTGAAAAAATAGATAAAAATTATAAGAAAATGGTTGAAATTAACCAAGAATTATATAGCTTAACAAAAGATGAAAAATATAAAAATGAAATAGCAAGAATTAATAAATTAAAAAATGAAGAAGATAGCATCAGTAAAGTAAAAGATTTGATAAAAGAAGGAAGCTTTATAGAAGCTGAAAAAACTTTAATGAATCTTGAAAATAATAAAAATATAAACGCTGATGAACTTGAACTTTTAAGAATATCTTTTAAAGAAGCTTTAAAATCTAAAATTGATTCAAACAGTGCAGTCTATGATTATGATTCATCAATTAATTTATTAGAAAATCTATTGAGTGTAAATCCAGATAGCGAACTTTTTAACGACCTTCTATATTCAATAAATTCTGCAAAAACAAACCACATGCAAGCAATTGAAGAAGCAGAAAAACAACAGGCTGAGGAAGAAGAAAGACAAAAACGAGCTGAACAAGAAGAAAAAGAAAGACAAGCTGCAAAAAATAAATCCTACAATCAAAGCACAGGACTTAATGGAAATTATTTGTACGTAACAGCCTTAAAAGCAAATGTAAGATCTGGCCCAGGTCAATCATATCCACTACTTTATAGCCTTGGTAAGGGCACAGAAGTTTATGTCTATGATTCTACTGTAAATGATAAAGGCATAATTTGGATAAATATTGGCGATGGATGGTCATCTTATAAAAACTTTAACGGCGATTTATATTATTAAAAGGAGGTGTCAAAATGAAAATCAAAAAAACTTTTTTAGCTCTTATGCTTAGCTTTGTTTTATTTGGAATATTTTCCCCAGTTCAAGCAAGTGAAAACATAAAAATCCGTGTCAACAATCAATTTATTTCTTCAGATGTCGCTCCATTTATCCAAAATGGAAGAACTATGGTTCCTATCAGAGTAATCTCTGAATCACTTGGATATGATGTTGATTGGGACCAAGCAAGTCAATCAATCTTTATATCTTCTGAAGATAGTGATGGATTTGCTCTATCAGTTGTTATGTTATTAATAGGAGAATACCAATGTGTTTGGTTTGATCCAGATTCTATAAATAGAGCTTCTCTTTTATATCAAGCTGGTTACATAAATGAAGATGAAATGTTTTATGCTGGTACTGAAAATTCAGAAATTATAGGGTTAGATGCTCCACCAGTAATTATAAATAATAGAACTTTTGTCCCACTAAGAGCTATAGCTGAATTATTTGGCTACAACGTAAGCTGGGACCCAATAAATAGAATTGTTGATATTAAATAATATTAATTTTTAAACTAGAAAAGACCTTTCAATAAGAAAGGTCCTTTTTTATCAGAAATTTCATTTTTATATTTATCAAAGCATGAAAAAACCAGTCCCAATAATGAGACTGGTAATTTTCTTTAGATAATTTTTTAATCAAATTTTATTCTTCATATGATTTAAATGGGTGGTCTTTTTCTGGCAATCTTTCTGGTGTGATTTTTAATCCCATCTCTGTTTTTTCGTGGTTTAATTCTTTTAATAGTGAAGCCATAATCAATATTGTTACAAAGGAAAATGGCAAGGCAACTATTATCAAAGTGTTTTGAAGCGCCATTAATCCTCCTGAAAATAATAGTGCCACTGCTATTACTGCAAGCAATATTCCCCATATTAATTTTTTTCTATTTGATGGTAGCAAGTTTCCATCTTCTGACAGCATTGCTAAAACGTAGGTTGCTGAGTCTGCTGAAGTTATAAAAAATGTCGTTACCAATATTATTGCAATCAAGGAAAGAAGCATTCCACCCTTGTAGTGGGAAAATGTTGCAAATAAAACTTCTTCTGTTGCAAATTTTGTAAGATCAACCCCTGAATTTTGAAGGCTGGTTGAAAGTGTTCCAAAACTTGAAAACCATAAAAAGCTAAGTAGTGTTGGAATTAATAAAACTACTGTTAAAAATTCTCTTATTGTTCTTCCTCTTGATATTCTTGCTATAAATACTCCAACAAATGGAGACCAAGATATCCACCAAGCCCAATAAAATATAGTCCAAGAGTTTATCCATTCTCTTTTTGTTCCATCAAAGGCAGCTGATCTAAAACTCATCCTAAAAAAGTTTTGTAGATAAGTTCCTATTGATTCTGTCAAATTATCAAAAATTCTTACACTTGGTCCAATTACTATTGTTATTGCCAAAAGTCCAATCGCCAGTATTAAATTAATATTAGAAAGAATTTTTACTCCCTTTCCAATTCCTGATAAGGCAGACATCATAAAAAGACCGGTTGTTATAATTATAATGATTGTCTGAACAAATATATTATTTGGTATTCCAAATAAATAATTTAATCCTCCATTTATTTGTGCAGCACCAAATCCAAGAGTTGTAGCAACCCCAATTACTGTTGCAACTATTGTTATAGTATCAATTATATTTGCAACAGCTTTATTTTCGTATTTTCCTAATAGCGGTTTTAGGGTAACTGATAATAGATAATTTTCTTGCTTTCTAAAACCAAAATAGGCTAATGCAAGTCCTATCAAGGCATACACTGCCCAGGCATGGATTCCCCAGTGGAAAAATGTAAATCTAAAAGCATCTGCTAGAGCTTCTTGGCTTCCTGCTGGTGCATTTGGTGTGAGCACTGCAAAGTGGCTCAATGGTTCTGATGCTCCGTAAAATACAAGTCCAATCCCCATACCAGCAGAAAACATCATTGCTATCCAAGATTTAGTATCATGATCTGGTTTTGAATTCGGATCTCCAAGTGTAATTTGTCCTATTGGACTAACTATTAAAAATATACAAAATATAAGTATACCTGTTACTAGTAAAAGATAAAACCAACCAAAGTTAGTTGTTATTTTATCGCAAAGTAACCCCGTAAATTTTTGAAAGGGTTCTGGTATTAAAATTCCTAACAAAACAAGAACGGATAATAGTCCCAAAGATAAGAAATAAACAAAGTTGTCTTTTAAAATTTTTATAGAATTTCTTTTCATTGTTTCTAATCCTCCTTATGTCTATAATCAATATGATTATTAACTGTTCTATAAATAATTTATTTATGACTTACCCTATAACTATATATAAAAAAAGACCAACTTGTCAAAAATCACCTGATAGTTTATTTTATATGACTAGATTTAGTCGCCTATTTACTAAGCTGTTGTTGATGATTAATTTTGCTAATTACTATTTTTATATAATTTATTACTTAAACAAGAAAGGAAGTATTATGAATAAAGATAATTTTAAAATAACTGGTCAAAAAATCGATATCAAAGATTTGGATCAAAAAATAATTCCAGATAAAGAAGATGCCGCCGCTAAAAAAGAATTATATGACGAGCTTGTTCCTGAATTAAGAGAACTTCACGAGAAACTTTTTGCTGAAGGAAAATATGGTGTTTTAGTTGTTCTTCAAGCTATTGATGCTGCTGGAAAAGATGAGATAATTCAATATATTTTCTCAAATTTAAAACCGCAAGGTCTTAAAAATACATCTTACGGAAAACCAACCGATGAAGAAGAAAGCCACGACTATTTATGGAGAATGTACAAAGGCCTTCCAAAAAGAGGCGAGCTTGCAATTTTAAATAGGTCATACTATGAAGATATTATTTCTCCTAAAATTTATGATACTTTGGGGAATTTGCCGGAAGAAATACGAAATGATCCAGATCTTTGGAAAAAGAGATATGAACATATCAATAATTTTGAAAAATATTTGACTGAAAATGGATTTTCTGTAGTTAAATTTTATTTCCATGTATCTAAAGATGAGCAAAGGAAAAGACTTTTAGAAAGACTCGAAGATCCTAAGCAAAATAATGAATTTTCTTTTTCTGACTTAGATGACAGGAAAAATTGGGATAAATATCAAGAAGCTTTTGAAGAAATGTTAAATAACACTTCAACAGAAATTGCACCTTGGTATGTTCTTCCTGCTGATAATCCTTGGTATTCTAGAAAGATAGCAACTCTTGCTTTAATAGAAACAATCAAAAAAATCAATCCAAGCTATCCTACTTTTTCAGAAGAAGAACAAAAAAAGGCAGACAAAGTGATAGATCAACTAAAAAATAAAGAGATATAAAAAAGCCTGACTAAGTCAGGCTATTATTATCTATAAAATATTAATTTACTGATGTCCTATGCTTTACTTCCAAACTTGTAAGTGTCAATAATATAGCACTTGCAATAATTCCAACTAAACTTAGCATTCCCCCATTAACAAGATTTATATTATTTGTAGAAAATAAAGAATAATCAATTCTTGATAAGAATGATAGTAGAAAAATATTTAATATAGAAAGACCTATATAAACTAAAACCGGTCCAGCAAATCCAATTCTTCTAAGTGATTTTTCAGATCCTAAACTTATTGAGAAAATAAATTTACTTGCTACATAAAAAGCTACTACGACAAATAAAAGTAGAACTATGCCGATCATATCCATGCCCACACCATTCATTGCATCAATTATATCCTCTGAAATTTCTTTTAAATCAGAAATACTTGCTCCTTCAGCAGTTGCCGCAACTCCAAGAAAAGTAAATAGTCCCAAGCCATAAATTATAGAATAAACTAAAAAAGTTATAAGATAATAGAATAATCTTGAAAAAGTTTTTCCTGCTGGACTAACTGGTATAGATTGATAAAACATGGCAGTTTTTCCATAAAACATATTGTAATCATCTAAAATAATCACAATTCCTGCTGCACAGTAAATTATAGATAGGCAAAGAAAACTTAGACCAAAAACTACTGATTCTCCGTCTGGACTTATTGTATATGATAAAAATCCCAAAAGTGCAAATATAAAGGGTGCTAATAGTAAAAAATAATTTTTTGAAAAATGTCTTTTTAATTGGTGCCCTAATAATTTTCCCATCAAAATACCTCCGTAAAATATTCTTCTATTCCCATATTATTTTCTGACCTAATTTCATCTACTGTTTTATTTAAGTAAATTTTACCTTCTGATAAGAATAAAACTCTATCAAGTAAAGGCTCAATTTGTGAAATCAAATGAGTTGAAATTATAAGGAGAGAATCTTCTTCAAAATTATTTAAAATAATATTTATAATTGCCTTTCTCGCTGAAGGGTCAACTCCAGATATTGGCTCATCCAATAAATAAATTCCTGTCTTTCTTGATAAACTAAGGGCGATTTGAAGTTTTTCTCTCATACCCTTGCTCATTTCGCTTACTTTAGAGTCTTCTGGAAGTTTAAATTCATTAAATAATTTATAAAATTTATCTTCATCAAAATCTTCAAAAAATTTCTTATAAGTTTTAACCACTTCTCTTACAGAAAGTTTTTCATCAAGAGTGAATTTATCTGCCTGGTAAGAAATTTCTTTGTAAGTATTATAGTCTGGTTTTTTCCCGTCTATTAAAATCTCTCCCATATAAGTTTTTTCAAGTCCTGCTAAAATTCTTAAAAGAGTTGATTTTCCCGTTCCATTTGGTCCAACTAGGCCAACAATTTGTCCTGAATCAAGTTCTAAATCTAAATTATCTAAAACTTTTTTTCTGTAGCTCATATTTAAATTTTTTATTGAAATTTTACTCATCTTCTTCCCTCCAATACTCGTCTAAAACTTTTATAGCCTCTTCTTTTTCTATATCTAATTTTTTAGCCAAATCAATTAATTCATCGCATGATTTATAAAAAGCAGATTTTCCAATTTCTTTGATTAATTTTTTATCATCTGTTACAAATCTGCCGCTGGTCCTATTTGATTTTGCAAGTCCTTCTCTTTCTAATTCCTGCAAGGCTCTTTGAACAGTGTTTGGATTTACCATATAGCTTTCTGCTAAATTTCTAACTGTATCCATTTTTTCTCCACTTTTCCATTGACCACTAGAAATCTTTAATTTAAATTCTTCCAAGAGTTGTATATATATTGGCCTGTTATTATCAAATTCCAAAATAAAACTCCTCTCTGTATTATTGTATCAATTCCTTAATACAATAATAATTATATACAATTATTTTAAAATTACAAGTATTTTTATATATTTTCTATTATTTCCTTAAAATAATTTTTTCTATTTAATATAAATAATTACTCAAAACTAGGTTTGTCAAGCTAGTTTCCTAGCTGTCATAAGCTTTTAATGATAAAATATTTATAATAAAAAAACAATTTTAATTAAATAAATTTTTTCGTTTAAATATAATAAGGAGGAAACTATGAAATTATTGAGCGACCTAAAAATTTTAGACTTCACTACCCTACTTCCTGGTCCATATGCAACTTGGCTATTAGCCGAAATGGGTGCAGAAGTTTTAAAAATATCTGCTCCTAATAAAACTGATATGGTTTTGGAATTGGGACCAAAAACTAAAAGTGGAGTTACTGCAAACAGGGCCTGGTTAAACCACAATAAGCGTGAATGTTTTATTGATTTAAAATCTGAGGATGGAAAAGATCAGCTTAGAAATTTAATTAAAAATGAAGGTTATAACTGCATAATAGAACAATTTAGACCTGGTGTTATGGATAAACTCGGCTTTGGGTATGAAGATGTAAAAGCTATTTCAAAAGATATTATTTATTTAAGTTTAACTGGCTACGGTCAAACTGGTCCCTACAAGGATAAGGCTGGCCACGATATAAATTATCTTGCACTTTCTGGAATTATGAGTTATTCGGGAAGAAATGACCAAGGTCCAGTTTTGTATGGTATGCAAATAGCAGATATTGTTTCTGCACAAAATGCAGTTATAGGAATACTTGCAGCCCACAACAAAAGAAATTTAAGCGGAAAAGCTTCTTACATAGATGTTTCAATCCTAGATAGCATAATTCCTTTTAACGCCATGTCTGGTGTTGGAACAATGATGGATAAAATAAATCCTAAAAGAGAAAATGAATGGTTAAATGGTGGGTCTTTATATGATTTTTATAAAACCAAGGACGAAAAATATATAAGTCTTGGTTGCCTTGAAGGAAAATTTTTTAAAAACTTCTGCCAAGTTATGGGACATGAAGATTGGATAGAAGCTGGTTGTGTATGCAAAGATTTTTCAGAAAAGAAAGAAATTTTAAGAGAAGAATTTAAAACTAGGACTAGGGATGAATGGGTGAAAATATTTTCTGGAAAAGATGCCTGCCTTGAACCAGTTCTAACTGCAAAAGAGGCCTTGCTAGAAAGTGAAAATTCTAAAATTAGAGAATCTGTAAAAACAATTACAATCGAAGGCGAAGAAGTTCAAGTTTATGGAAATCCAATAAAATTTAAATAATAAAAAATGCTATTTTAGTCTTTTTAACTAAGATAGCATTTTTAATTATTTCCATAAATTTATTTATATTATTTTCCTAAAATTGCTCTTCCCATTGCATCAGTTGCAATAATTGCAGCATAAAGTTCATCAGGTGTAACATCTCCAGCTAGGTTGTGGATCGTTTCTCCTTCTGCACAGGCATTTTCTGAAATTATTCTTATTTCTTCATCTTCAGTTACTCCAAGTTCTTCTAGAGTTACAGGAAGACCTACTTCTAGACAAAAATCTTGAACATCATCAAATTCATCTTGTTCAACACCTTCTAAAACTAATTGTACTAGAGTACCAAAAGCTACACAGTTTCCGTGAGGAGCCTTGTGTCCGCCTAGAGAAGTTAATCCATTGTAGAAAGAGTGGGCTGCAGCACAGTTTACATTATCTGCACCAACACCTGACATATAAGTATTAGCTTCAATAATTGCATCTAAAGCAGGTGTTACAACATTATTTTCACATGCTACTATGGCTTGTGATCCATATGCTCTTAAAGTTTCATAACATAATTTAGCAATTGCTAAACCTGTACGAGTTATACCAGTTCCTTCCAAGCTAGGAGATTCTGTTCTAATTGATGCTCTACCTTCGAAATATGTTCCTAGAGCATCACCCATGCCAGCAATTAAGAATTTTACTGGCGCATTTGCTATAACTTGGCTATCAACTAAAACTGCATCTGGATTAGTTGGGTAGAATAAATATGTGTTAAAGCTTCCGTCATCATTATAAATTACTGAAAGTCCTGTACAAGGAGCATCAGTTGCCACTACTGTTGGTATTACTACAATATTTTTGCCACAATAATAAGCTGTAGCCTTTGCAGTGTCTACTGCAGATCCACCACCAACAGCTACTACTGTATCAATATTATCTTTTTCAACTATTTTTTTCATCTTTTCTATTTCGCCCTTACTAGAAATACCACCAAATACTTCATAGCGTCTAAAATCATCAGCTGATCCAAAAGATTCTTCTATTTTATCATGGCATGCTTTATAGCCACTGTTTGAACATATAAATAACCATCTTTTTCCCATATATTCCATTTCTTCGTGGAATTTTAATAAGGCGTTTTTACCTTGAACATACTTTCTTGGTTCACGCATAGCTCTTAATAATTTCATATTACATTCCCCCATTTATTAAATTTTAATATTATACCGTATTAATATACCCAAAAATTATTTAATAAACAAAATAATTTAAATTTTTTATTAACTTCATATTCATATAAAATAAAAACTGCTAGCAGAAATAATCTTCCACTAGCAGTTTATTAATAATTATTTTAGACTTTTATTTTATTTTTTCTATAATTCTAAACTTAGTATCAAATCCTTCGCTTGTTCCTGTGAAAGAAGAATCTTGATTTGAAAGTTCTAACATAGTATCTACAATTTCTTTAAATTCTGGTAATTCTTCTGTTTTCTTATCTAGCTCATCTATACCTTTTTGTTTAAATTCCATTAATTTTTCTGAGAATTTTCTCATATTTTCATCAATTAAATTTCCACCGTCTTTTAATTCCATTGCTCCAGAATTTAAGTCCATGATTCCATCATCTAGTTTTTTAATTCCATCTCTCATTGGGTCTACGCCTTCAGTTTTTAATCTTGGAAAATCGTTAAACATTTTTGATTTATCGCGGAATTCTAAAAGTCCATCTGTAAGTTCATTTGATCCTGAATTTAATTTTTCTGAATTTGAATCAAGTTCTTGTATAGCAGATGTAAATAAGTTTACTGCTTCTTCACTTTCTTCTGTACCGTCTCTAAGTTTTGATGATCCATCTTTTAGTTTTGTAGCTGCATCATCAAGTTTTACAAGAGATTCTGATAATTTAAGGAGTTGTGATGTATCCATTTTTGATGCTGCTTCTGCCATTGCTTTTCCAAGTTGTGAATCTATTTCTTTTGCTCCACTAGAAAGCTCTTCAGTTCCTGCTTGTAATTTTTGAAGTCCATCTGGAAGTTGACTCATTCCAGCATTTAATTCATTTGAACTTGAGGCTAATTGATTCATTCCGCCTTTTAATTCTTTTAGGCCTTGAAGCTGAGAAGACATTCCATTTAAACCACTAAGTGCTTGAAGATCTTTTCCAACTTTTTGTGCTGATGTTCCAATACTTTGTGCATTTGCTCCAATATTTTGTGCAGAACCAGCTAGCATTGAAATAGCTTGTCCAACTTGTCCTGTTGGATCTTCTACTCCTTGTAAAATACCTATCGCTCCTTGAATGTCTCCCACTGAGCCACCAATAGCCCCAGCATTTGCTCCAATACTTTGAAGATCTTCTTTTACATCTATATTTCCTATGTTAGACATATCAGGAACTTGCATAGCTTGTACTTTAGAATTTAGCATTTGGAAGTTTTGATTAAATTTTTCTTCTCCTGCTGCAAGCTTGTTTGCACTTTCAACTGCCTTGCTTGCTCCAGCATTTACCTTATCTGCTCCAGCAGAAAGTTTGCCTATTCCTGCTTTTAACTCAGCAAGTTTTTTAATTGCTTCTTCTTTTAGCTTATCAACTTCACTTAATTTGCTTGATCCTTCTCTTAGTTTGACTGTTGCATCTTTTAATTTTCCGATTCCATTATCTAATTCAACAGACCCATCATGAAGTTTTTTAGCTCCATCTTTCATTTCTCCAGTCTTATCATTCATCTTTCCAACTGCAGAAGTGTATTCATTAATTCCTGAATTTAATTTGCTTCCACCTTCATACATATCTTCAGCATATCCTGGAACTGGTTTTACTTTTTCAATAACTTCATCTAGCTTATCTCCAAATTCGCCAGACTTATCATAAAGTTCTTTTGATCCGTCTTTAAGCTTTCCTGTTCCATCTCCCATTTCTCCAAGTCCATCATTTAATTTATGTTGTGCATCAGATAGTTTAGTAGAAGCATCAACTAATTTTTGAGAATTATCTTCAAGCTCTCTAACCCCATCACGAAGCTTGTCAATTGATTCTAAATCGGCTTCATTTTGAAATAATTCATTTGAAATAACTACATAAGCCTCAATTGGTTCATAGTCTTTTATGTCCATTTCAATTACTGCTTGGTTTCTAAAGTCTTCCATTTGTCTATCTTCCAAGATTGTTTCAAAGTTTTCTCTAAGTCCTGGAGTTAAAACTGATGTAACAAGTTCATTTTTTCCATCTTTTGCAACTTTGGCATCATCTGTTTCAATATTTGAAACATTTTCTTGTGGAAATGACATGGCAGCAAGAACAGTAAAAGGTGCGTAAACTTTTGTTTTTTTGCCTCCAATATTTTTTTCCACATATTTATTATTTTCTGCTGATACAATAACTTTTAAGTGGCCTGATTTGCCCTTTAGTTCACTGTTTCTTGTTTTTTTGCCATCAAGATAATAGTCTATATTTACATCTACGGGTATATCCTCTTCACTCTTACCTTGATAGTAAATATCTTTTACATTTTCGTCCCAATTTATATATCCAGATTTATTTTCTACTTTTTCATCTGTTTTTAAATTTTTGATATTTTTTAAATTACTTTTGTCTTTACCTTTTATATTTTCTTCTGAGTTTAGCCAAACTGAAACAGTTTTATCTGTGATGACATCATCTTCTTTTAATACATATACAGTCTCACTTTTATTTATGACACTTGATGCTGCAAATACAGTGTTAGAAAAGATCATTGAAGATAAAACAAGTGTTGTAACAGCTCTTTGAAATTTTTTATTCATCATCATTCTCCTTTAATTTAAACCTTTTGTTGTCTTCTTTATTAGAGGAAAACTAATTGAAATAATGGCAGGTAATAGGATTATTATTACCAACATACTTATAATTGCTCCCCTTGCTAAAAAAGTACAAATTGTCGATACAATTTCCATCTTTGAATATATACCTACACCAATTGTCGCTGCCATAAATGAAAGAGCAGATGTAACAATTGATTTTGAAGTTTCCTTTACAGAAATTTTTAATGCCTCGTCTACATTCTTTGATTCTTTATATTCAAGTAAAAATCTATCAGTCATCAGAATCGAATAATCAATTGTAGAGCCAAGCTGTATTACACCTATTATTATTGAAGTAATAAATGGAATAGTGTGGTTGAGGTAATAAGGAATACCCATATTTATCTGTATTGCAAGCTCTATAGCTGCTATTAATACAAGTGGAATTCCAAATGATTTAAATACAATTGCAATAATTAAAAATACAACTGCAATTGAGATGATATTTACGATTTCAAAATCCCTATCTGAAATAACTGTAAGATCATCGGTTAAAACAGCTTCTCCTGTTAAGTATCCATCTTTGTCATATTTATTTATGACACTCTTCATCTCGCTTACTTGTTTTTTTACTTCAGGCGATGCTGTTTGATATTCAGAATTTGCCATAATCATTTGATAACCATTTTTTGAAAAATTATCTTGAAGTTTCTCTGGCAAAAATTCACTAGGAATAGTAACTCCAGTGACAGAACTTACACTAAGAATTGAATTTATTCCATCAATTCCCTTTAAATCACTAATCAAATTTTCTAGATTTGAATTTGAAAGATCATCTTTAACGACTATAAAATGAGTACTTGCCATATTGTAGTCTTTTTTCATCTTATTAAGTGCTACTATTGAATCTAAATCTTGTGGCAATGACCTATCCAAGTTGTAATAAAGATCTGTATTCATTGATCCATAAATTGCTGGTATGAACAAAAGAATAAAGGTAGCAAAAAGTGCTTTTTTGTGTTTTATAGTAAACTCAGATAGTCTATCAAATTCAGGCAACATTACCTTATGGTTATATTTATTTACTAGCTTCTCAACTACAAGTAACATAGCAGGAAGTACTGTTACTGTTGATATAAGACCTACCAACACTCCTTTACTCATTACAAGACCAATATCTTTTCCAAGTCCAAGCCTCATCGCTATTAAAACAATAAAACCAGCAAAAGTAGTAAGAGATGATGCAAAAAGTGATGAAATGGTTTTTTGAACCGCTATATCCATAGCATCATTTTTATTCTCGCAATACTGCTTTTCTTCGACATACCTATGATACAAAAATATTGAGTAGTCCATGGTTACAGCTAGCTGCAAGACTGCCGCTATAGCCTTTGTAATATAAGATATCTCTCCTAAAAATATATTTGTTCCAAAATTATAAAGGACTGCATATCCAATAGTCAGTATAAATACAAAAGGAACTATTGTAGACTCATTTGTAAGAGATAAAACAATAAGTCCAAGCCCAACAGCAAGTGCTACATAGATTGGAGTTTCTTTATCTATCAAATCTTTAGTATCTTTTACAAGAGATGAAATCCCACTTAAATATTTTTGACTTGATTCAATATTTCGGATCTGGTCTATGGCTGACATAGTCGTAAGCGAAGATGATGACTCGCTAAACTTAACTATCATAAGAGTAGAATTTTCAGCATAGAAAATGTCTTTTATTTCATCTGGTAGGAATTCATTAGGTATCATATCCCCAACAGTTGATGATTTTGAAATGACATCCTCTACCCCATCAATCTCTAATATCTTTTCTCTTAAAACTTCAGCCTCGTGGTCACTTCCTTCAAGAATCAACATACCAGTTGCTGCATTTTTAAAATCTTTATCCAATATTTTTTGCCCTTGAGTAGATTTTAAATCTCCAGGCAAATAAGATAAAATATCATAGTTAACCCCTGTTAATTTGTAAGCTATAAATGACGGAATTAGAAGCAAAGTCATAATAAAAAGTACAAATCTAGGTCTGTGTGAAATAAGTTTTGTAAATCTTTTCATCCTATCACTCTACCTAAATATCCTATCTACAATTTTATATAAAACTGGCTTCATCTCTTCTATTCCAAGAACTGAATCTTCCATAAGTGCAGACTGGCAAGTTGAAAGCACAATACTGATAATAAGTGACAAAATAAAAAGTCGCTCTTGTTCAGATGAAGACTCAGGAAATAAATTCGAATATTTATTTAAAATAAAATGAAGAGTGGTTTCTGCTTCTTTGAACCTATCATCATTTTCTATCTTTGCATAAAGAGCCCAATTTAAATTACTTGAAATTAATTCTAAATCTAAAGTGTTATTAACTAAGTGATCAGTTATATAATCAAAAAAAGAAATAAATCTCTCTCTTGAATTTTCGCCCTCACAATTAGCATCAGCACTATAAAATAATTCCAACATCTTATCCAAAACTATTTTTTCTTCAAGGTCTTTTTTATCCTTAAAATATAAATAAAAAGTACCAAGGCCCAAATCAGTTCTGTTCATAATATCCCTAATAGACGTAGCCTCTATCCCCTTTTTATTAAAAGAAGAAAGAGCAGCTGTCGTTATCTTTTTTTCTTTTTCTTTTTTTCTTTCTTCAGATTTTAACATTTTTCCTCCATTTTTTGAACGTTGTTCATGTTTGCAAGAAATATAATAACTCTTTTCTGAACAAAGTTCAACTATTTTATTTGATTTTTTAAAATTTATCATCACAATAAACTTTTAACAAATTATTTGTTTAAAATATAATTATTAATCTATCTCATATTTATAAATCATCTAATCAAAAAATACCCAACTTACTTTTTACTTGTAAGCTGGGTATTCTTTCTAATCTTAGATTAAGATTTCAACCAATATTAAATATTCTAAATATTTTTCCAAAATCAAATAGTCCTATTTGCTTCTATAAATCCAATTGCAGGATGAAATCCAAAAACATATAAATTATCAAGCAAACAATTAATAGAAAATTCTTTGCATACTTTCTTGCCACTTTTAGCAAAAGCTTTGCTAAATCTTTTAAAAAATATTTTTCCTATATTTTTAACAGACAAAAATTTCTTCAAGATATACAAAATATCAAATATAATTCCAAAAATATTTACTACATTTATTTTTTATTTTTACTAGTAATTAAGCAAACTCTCTTTCTAAAATTTTTTCATATGATACATAGTTTTTAATAAAAATAACTCCTGCAAGTCCTAATGCACAGCCAAGTCCTGTGTAGAAAAAAGCAATAAAGAAATCGGAAACAAGACCAGAAGATCTTAGGGCAATCCCTCCTCCCATCATAAAAGCCATAATCATATAAGCCTTGCAATCAAAAAAATTCCAAAAAGGTCTATATTCTTCATATCTTACTATTCTTTTTGTATGTTTTCTGCTCATCTTAAAAAACATTCTTCCAAACAATAAAAAAATAACAAGACTAAGAATATATAAATACCATTCTGGATCAATTAGCTTATAGGATATAATTCCAAGTCTAGCCACATTAAAACCAGCTATCAACCAAACAATACCAGCGATTAGTAAAAGAGTTCTTTTCTTTACCTTAAACATACTTAACTCCTTTCATTTTTGAATTTTTAAAAGCCTATCAGCATTTTTACAAATTTTATCAAAAACATTTTTAAAAATTTCCATTTCTTCTTCCGTGATTCCTTCAAACATATTTTTCATAAATTCTCCTTGCAGATTTATTCCTTCTTGGGCAATATCTTTTGCCTTGTCTAAAAGAAAAATTTCAAACTGTTTTTTATTATCCTGGCTTTGTTTTCTAGCTATAAGTCCCTTTTCTTCAAGATATTTAAGCGAAATAGAAAGATGAGACTTAGTAACTTTCCTAACTTTCACAATATCAGCAGCAGTATTATAATTCGGATTATTATATAAAAACATCAAAGTATCGTAATCCATCTGCCTTAGTTGATACTTATCGCATAAAGATTTACTTAAAAATTCATAATAAGATGTAATATTTTTATGTTGGTCCCAAAAATACATATTAAAACTCCTTTTTGTTCTATTTAGAACTATAATGCTCCTAAATAATACTTTTGTCAATACAAGATAAATTTAAACATGCTTTTCTAAAGCTAAGATTTAAGAATATAAAACTTATTTATCTATAACCTATATATTATGAAAACTTATTTATATCCTAATAATTCTTTAGAATTTCTAAATCACTTAATTAGTGCTAAAACTTTCATTACTTATTTTTCTAATTTATCAATTCAAAATATCTATATAAATTTTTAATACTTATATTTATGATTTAATAATTTTAAATGTTTATATAAATTTTAATACTTAGCTTTCTAATCTACTAATTTTAAATATATTTTTAATACTTATTTGATACTCATAATTATCTTTAATTTCAAAAATAATTTTTTATATTTATAAATTATTTTTAACACACTTTTCCAAACCTAAATAATAAATCTAAAAAAGGCAACAAAAAACCGACCCCAAAATAAATTGGGATCGGCATAATTAAATAATTATTAGCTATTTAATTTTTCTTGTAGTTCTCTATTTTTCTTCATAGAATCAATTATAGCATCAACAAGTCCGTGCATATCATTTTCGTTAGCCTTGTTAAGTGAACTATTGATTGTAACTCTGTCGTTTAAAACGTCACAAAGTTTTAATTCTTCATCTATGACGTCTTGCATCTTATCACCAACTGTACAAGCCCAAGAACCATTTTCAACGATTGCTATTGTTCTGTTTTGAACATTTAATGCAACCATATCATTTATGAAATCTTTCATATTTGGATAGATTCCTAGGTTGTAAGTTACTGAAGCAAGTACTATATGAGAATATTTAAAAGTATCTGAAATCAATTCAGAAATATCTGTCTTAGATACATCGTGTACTACAACATTTGTCATGCCTTTTTCGCATAGTTGTCCTGCTAAAGCTTCTGCAGCGTATTCTGTATTTCCATACATTGATGCATAAGCAATCATAACGCCTTCTTCTTCAGGAACATAGCTTGACCATTTGTCGTATTTATCGATTAGGTATCCTAAATCAGATCTCCAAACTGGTCCATGTAGTGGACAAATATATTTTATATCTAATGTGCTAGCTTTTTTAAGAACATCTTGAACGAATGGTCCATATTTACCAACTATATTTGTATAGTATCTTCTAGCATCATCAAGCCAGTCTCTATCGAAGTTTACTTCATCATTAAATAATTTTCCATCTAAAGCTCCGAAAGTACCAAAAGCATCTGCTGAGAATAATACTTTATCAGTAGTATCATAGCTTAGGATAACTTCTGGCCAGTGAACCATTGGTGCTTCAACAAAAGCAAAATTATGTTTACCAAATGAGTAAGTGTCTCCTTCTTTTACTATAATTTGTTCATGTTCATCAACTTTATTAAATCCAAATTGTCTCATGAAATCAAAGCCTTGTTCGCTTGAAATAATTTTTACATTTGGATATCTCATTAAAATTTCTTCTAGAGATCCACCATGGTCTGGTTCCATATGATGAACTACTAAATAATCAAGATCTCTATCACCTAGAACATCTTTAACATTTTTTACTAATTCACGTGCTATTGACCAGTCAACTGTATCAAAAAGTACAGTTTTTTCGTCTAATAATAGGTATGAATTGTATGAAACACCTCTTGGTATTGGGAATATATTTTCAAATAATTCTAATCTATGATCATTTCCCCCTACCCAATAGAGGTCGTCAGTAACTTTTCTAACAGTATACATAATTTACCTCCTCTTACTTTCTATCTGCTGGAAAATCTTCTTGGATGAAGTTTTCTTTGTCTTCTTGACATTCAGGACATTGCCAACTATCTGGTAGATTTTCAAAAGTTGTGCCTGGATCAATTTCGCCTTCTATATCTCCTACATTTGGATCATATTCGTATCCACATCCAGGACATACATAAACTCCATAAGTTGGAGCTAATTTTCTAGGTTTAGATCTTCTAACTTTTTTCATTGGAGGTGCTGGTTTCTTTTCGCCAGTTCCTAGAGCTTCTGCTAATAATGGCATAATTTCATGCATATCACCAACAATGCCATAGTCAGCATTCTTAAATATATGAGCTCCAGCATTTGTATTTATAGCAACTATAGTAGATGCATCTTTGATACCCTTTAAGTGTTGAGATGCGCCTGAAATACCACAAGCTATATAAAGGTTACCCTTGAATTTTTGTCCAGACATACCAACATATCTTTCAAGAGGTAGAAGTTTCATATTTTCTGCAACTGGTCTAGAACATCCTAGTGCAGCTCCTGCAGCGTGAGCTAAATTTTTAGCTACTTCTAAGTTTTCTTCTCCTTTAATACCTTTACCAATTGAAACTACTCTTTCAGCATCTACAATTGGAGTATCTATATCAATACCTACTGAAAAATCATATCCATCTTTCTTTAAGCATTCTACTAATTCATCAACTGCTTCTTGTGCAGTATCTGCTTGGATTATATGTCTTTTTCTATCTCCTGTTATAGGTCCTTGCTTTTTTCCAACTACTTGTCTAGCCTTTTTACTTTTTGGCATTTTACCAATTATGTTAGATGCAATTACTACTCTTTGAATTTCATTAGTTCCTTCATAAATAGTAGTTATCTTAGCATCTCTGTAGAATCTTTCTACTTCCATGCCCTTTAAGAATCCATTACCACCGTGGATTTGAAGTGCATCATTAACAACTTCAAGAGCTATATCGGATGCATATTGTTTAGCCATTGCAGCTTCCATACCATAGTTTTCATGATTTTGTTTCATTTCTGCAGCTGAATAAACTAAAAATCTTGCAGCTCTAATTTTTGTTGCCATATCAGCTAATTTAAATGAAATTGCTTGTTGTTGAGCAATTGGTCTACCAAATTGGATTCTTTCTTTTGCATATTTTAAAGCAACTTCATATGCTCCTTGAGCAATACCTAGTGCTTGAGATGCTATACCAATACGACCACCATCAAGTGTTTGCATTGCTATTCTAAATCCTTGTCCTTCTTGGCCAAGTAGGTTTTCTTTAGGAACTTTAACATTGTTAAAGTTTAATTCTGCTGTTGAAGATGATCTAATACCCATCTTGTCATATGGATCTCCGAATGTGAATCCTTCCCATCCTTTTTCAACTATAAATGCTGAAATACCATGAGTTCCAATTCCTGGAGTTGTAACAGCAAATACTACATAAAAATCAGCTTTAGGAGCATTTGTTATGAATATTTTATTACCATTTAAGATATAATAGTCTCCATCAAGTTCAGCTACTGTTTTTGTGCCAGAAGCATCACTACCTGCGTCTGGTTCTGTTAAACCAAATGCACCAATAGCTTTACCTGAAGCAAGCTTAGTTAAATATTTTTCCTTTTGTTTTTCTGTACCAAAAGCTTCAATTGGATAAGATCCTAATGATGTATGTGCAGATAAAATAACACCTGTACCACCATCAATTCTAGATAGCTCTTCTACTGCTATTGCATAAGATAGAACATCTTTTCCAGCTCCGCCATATTCTTTTGGATATGGAAGACCCATCCAACCATTTTCTCCCATCTTTTTAACAATTTCATCAGGGAATTCGTCATTTTGATCTAATTGAAAAGCGATAGGTTTTACTTCTGTTTCAGCAAATTCTCTGACAGCTTTTCTCAGATCTTCATGTTCTTTTTTTGTTTTGTATAACATACTTACCTCCTTAAAACATTTATCAATTAATCAATAATATATGAATTATTATTCTTGACTACAATAAAAATATACCCCTTATCTTAAAAATTATTTATTTAAAATAAAGGGTTTTAATATTATTTGATATTATTTTGTTTTACTTAACTAAATGGCAGGCAACAAAGTGATCTTTTTCTACTTCTATAAATTCAGGCTTTGATTGTCTACAAATATCTTGAACTTTAGAACACCTATCAGCAAATGGACATGCATCTGGTGGATCAATCGGACTTGGTACCTCTCCTTTTAGAATAATTCTGTGTTTTTCTCTTTGTATTTTTGGATCAGGAATTGGTATAGCAGATAATAATGCTATTGTATAAGGATGTAGAGGATTTGCATATAGTTCATCAGAACTTGCAACTTCCATCATATTTCCTAAATACATTACTCCAACTCTGTCTGATATATATTTTACCATTGATAAATCGTGAGCTATAAATAAGTAAGTCAGATTCATCTTTTCTTGTAATTCTATAAGAATATTTATAACCTGTGCTTGTATAGATACATCTAGTGCAGATATAGGTTCATCACAAACTATAAATTTAGGCTTTACAGCTAAAGCTCTAGCAACACCAACACGTTGTCTCTGTCCTCCAGAGAACTCATGTGGAAATCTAGAAGCATGTTCTTCTGATAAACCTACTAGTCTTAATAATTCAAAAACTCTTTCTTGTTTTTCTTTTGAGTCTTTGCACATATGA
This sequence comes from Peptoniphilus obesi ph1, assembly GCF_000311865.1. Lineage (GTDB taxonomy): Bacteria > Bacillota > Clostridia > Tissierellales > Peptoniphilaceae > Peptoniphilus_E > Peptoniphilus_E obesi. The sequence continues at coordinate 374,160 of NZ_HE978581.1, forward strand.
TATATTTCTAAAGGTTCAGCTATAATTTCTTCGACAGTCATACGTGGGTCAAGTGATGCATATGGATCTTGGAAAATAAACTGAAAATCTTTTCTCATTTGTCTTAGTTCATTTTGACTAACTTTGAAAATATCTTTTCCATCAAAAAACATTTCTCCGCCAGTTGGTTCCAAAAGCTTAGTAATTGTTCTACCTGTTGTAGACTTACCACAACCAGATTCACCAACTAATCCAAATGTCTCCCCTGCATATATATCAAAACTTATATTATCTACTGCTTTTAAGGTGCCTTCTTTTACATTAAAATATTTTTTTATATTTCTTGCACTTATTAAAGGAGTTTTTGTTTTATCTACTTCTCTACGCATTTTTACCTCCTTCTGGACCAAATTCATGGTATAACCAACACCTGCATAAATGTCCTGGATCATGTTCGGTTATAGGAGGAACATTATCTTTACATACGCGCATAGCTTGATCGCATCTTTCGTAGAATGGACATCCCTTAGGTGGTATATATAAATCTGGAGGAGTTCCCTTTATAGAATGAAGTTTATCATTTCTATCCATTTCTAATTTAGGTAATGAAGCTAATAATTTTTTAGTGTATGGATGCTTTGTATTATAGAATATTTCATTTGTTGATCCTTCTTCCATAATTTGTCCAGCATACATTACTTCTACTCTATTACTCATATCAGCTACAACTCCTAGGTCGTGAGTGATAAGTATTATACTCATGCCAAATTCATTTTGAAGTTTTTTCATTAACTCAAGAATTTGAGCTTGGACTGTTACATCAAGTGCTGTTGTTGGCTCATCTGCAATAAGTAATTTTGGTTTCATTATCATTGCTATTGCAATCATAACACGTTGACGCATACCTCCAGAAAACTCATGAGGATATTGGTTAATTCTGGTAGACGCACGTGGAACTGAAACCATTTCAAGTATATTAATGGCTCTTTTCTTAGCTTCGTCATGAGAAATATTTTCATGTCTTAAAAGACCTTCCATTATTTGCTTTCCAACTTTCATTGTTGGGTTTAGTGAAGTCATAGGATCTTGAAATACCATAGATATATCATTTCCTCTGATAGCTCTCATTTCCTTATCAGTTTTTTTAATTATATCTTCACCTTGAAATAATATTTCTCCACCCTTATAAAAAGCTGGTGGATCTGGAAGAAGTTTCATTATTGAATTTGCTGTAACACTCTTACCACAGCCTGATTCTCCTACTATTGCAACAGTTTGAGAACTAGGAACATTAAATGATATTCCTCTTACAGCTTCAACTTCTCCAAAGAAAGTCTTAAATGATACCTGTAAATTTTTTACTTCTAATATATTTGTCATCTCTAGCCTCACTTTCTTAGTCTTGGGTCAAGAGCATCACGTAATCCATCGCCTAGAACATTAAAGCCAAACATAATTAATGAAATCATTATAGCTGGCATAAGCACTTGATATCCAAGTCCTATCGCTAAAACTTCAATACCAGAGTTTGCCAAGTTACCTAGTGAAGGTAATGGATCTTGTAATCCCAATGATACAAAGGAAAGTGTAGCTTCAGAGAATATAGCTCTTGGAATTATAAGCGTTAAATTTACTAATATTGGACCTAATGTATTAGGTAGGATATGTTTAAATAATATCCATTTTCCCTTAGCTCCCATTGACTTAGCAGCCATTACATATTCCGATTCTTTTAAAGATAAAACTTGTCCTCTAACTAAAATCGCTGTTGGTATCCAACCAGAAATTGTCAAGGCAAGAATTATTACACCAAGTGATGTTCCAGAACCAGATTCTGAAAAAACAACTGAAAGTAAGATTACCATTAGTAGGTATGGGATTGCATAGATAATTTCTGCTATACGCATCATTATTGTATCCACTTTTCCGTGGTTCATTCCCGCAATACCACCATATAATACACCTATAGTGATATTAATAAAGGCAGCTAAAAATCCAATAAGTAATGAATATCTAGCACCATAAGTTACTCTTGTAAATAAATCCCTACCAAGAGAGTCTGTACCAAACCAAAATTGTGAATTTGGACTTATATTAGTATTTATCATATCCATTTGATAGTACTTATATGGTCTAATCATTGGTCCAACAATTGCAAAGATTACCATTATAATTATGATAACTAAACCTGACATAGCAAGCTTATTTGCTTTTAGTCTTCTCCATACATCTTCCCAGTAATTGATGGTGGGTCTTCTAATCTTTTCAGCATCTAAATTATCTTTATTAACTGGTTGAAACATTTCTGGACTTGGTTGAAAATTTATTTTTTCATTATTTAATTTATCCATCAGTTTTTACCCCCAGTCAATTTAATTCTTGGATCAATAAACACATAAGCAATATCTACTATAAGAAGCATAAGAACTAAAACTATACCATAAAATACTGTTGTTCCCATGATTAATGTGTAGTCCCTGTCTGTTATAGATTTTATGAAGAATCTACCTAGACCTGGTATACCGAATATTTTTTCAACTACAAAAGATCCTACTAGTACGTCAGTTGCTATTGTTCCTAGTGATGAAACAACTGGTAATATAGAGTTTCTTATAGCGTGTTTAAGAATTACTGCTGATTTTTTAAGACCTTTACTTCTCGCAGTCTTCATGTAATCTTGGTTTAATACCTCTAACATAGAAGATCTCATAAGTCTTGCTATTTGAGCAGTTGGCATTAAACATAGAGCTATGGACGGAAGAATAGTGTGCTTAAATGTTCCCCATCCACTAATTGGTATAGATGTATTCTTAGCAACAAATTGTATAAGAATAGTACCCATTATAAATGAAGGTACTGATATCCCTATCAAAGCAAATATCATACATATGTAATCTGGTGCTTTGTTTTGATAAATTGCAGCTAAAGATCCCAACAATACTCCAACTATTACTGCATATAGTAAGGCTTGTAAGCCTAGTCTTAATGAAACAGGAAAACCTCTTGCAATCATTTCATTTACTGTTTCAGTTTTTGATTTCATACTTTCGCCAAAATCAAATCTAGCAATATTTTTTAAATAAATAATATATTGTTCCCCTGTAGATTTGTCTAGCCCATATCTAACTCTTAAATTCTGATAAACTGTCGCTGGAATTTTACCTTCTTGTTGTAAAGGATTACCTGGTACAGCATGCATTAGAAAAAAAGTAAGGGTTATGATAAAAAAGATTGTTAGAATGGACATTCCTAGTCTTTTTGTTATAAACTTTAACATTTCATATCCTTTCTAGCTTAAATTAAAGAAACCCCAAAAAGGGGTTCCTCTAATCAAGATTTTTATTCTGCCATCTCAGCATAAGTTAATACTGGATATTGTAGAAGTGGTTTGTAAATGCCCTTTACATTTTCATTAACAAAATATGGTTGTGTATAGAAATAAAGTGGAACTATAGGCATATCTTCCATTAATATTTTTTCTGCTTCTTTCATTGAATCCATACGAACCTTTTGGTCTGGACTTTGAATAGCAGTTTTTATTAATTCATCATATTTTGGATTTGAATAACCTGAATCATTGAATGATCCGCCAGTTACAAATAAATCCATCATAGTCATTGGATCTGAATAGTCTCCAACCCATCCAGCACGGCTGATGTCAAAGTCATGAGCTTTTTCACGTGCAAGTTTTACGTTGAAGTCAACATTTTCTAGTTGAACGTCTACTCCTAGAGTTTGTTTCCACATTTGTTGTACAGCTTGTGCTATTTTTTTGTGTGCTTCGTCTGTATTGTAAAGAAGAACTTTACCATTAACATCTGCAACAGTTAAACCTTCTTCTTCTAATCCTTTTTCGAATAAAGCTTTTGCTTCTTCTGGATCAAATTTTAAGAAGTTTTCACTGCCATCTCTAAATTCTTTACCAGCTTCATCCATTAATCCATAAGGTACCATACCTTCTGCTGGAATTTGTCCACCCTTAGTAATATTTTCGCATAGGCTCTTTCTATCTAACGCTAGAGAGAATGCTTTTCTAATATTAACATTTGTGAATGGGTTCTTTTCACTTTCTTTTGGAATATTGTTTAGGTTGTAGTAGTAAGTTCCTACTTGTTTACCAATAACAAGAATTGGATCTTCTTCAGTGAATTTTTGTGCTACAACTTCTTGAGGTGGGTCTACTTCAATCCAGTATTTACCACTATCAAAGTTTTGGAAAGCAGTGTTTGAATCTTCAAGTATATCCCAAGTTATTCCTGCAAGTTTAACTTTATCAGCGTTAAACCAATTTTCGTTTTTAACAACTTCTATCTTACTGTCATGTTCCCAACTTTGTAGTTTGAAAGCACCGTTTGATACGTGTGTTTCAGCATCTGTTGCCCAGTCTGGGTTTTCTTCAACTACTTTTTGGTTAACTGGATATAAAGTATAGAAAGCAGTTAGGTCACTAAAGTATGGAGTAGGGTTTTCAAGTGTTACTTCTAAAGTAGTATCATCTACTGCTTTAACTCCTACTTCAGCTCTAGCATCTGCTAGCCATTTTTCATAAACAGCTTGAGCTTTTTCATCATCTGATTTTCCGTCAACATCAAGACCAGTTAAATCTGCATCTGTGTATGTAACTTCATGATCAACTTCTTTAGTATCATTACCTGCATCATCTTTTACATAATAAATACCTGGTTTTTCAACTGAGTTATAAGCTTCTCCACCTTTTACGTAGTAAAGTTGGTAAGCATATGTTGAAGCTGTTTCAGGATCAAGAACTCTTAACCATGAGAATTCAAAATCTTTTGCTGTTACAGGATCTCCATTAGACCATTTCATACCATCTTTAATTTTGAAAGTATAGTGTAAACCGTCTTCAGAGATTTCTGGCATTTCAGCCATACCTGAAACAAGGTTTCCTTCTTCATCATAAGCTAATAAACCTGTAAATAGGTGATTTAAAATCCAAGATTCATGAGTACCTTGAGCTAATGCTGGGTCTAATGTTCCTGGTTCAGATTTATTTGCAGTATAAAGTATTTGACCTGATGAACTACTATCTGCTTCTGCGCCTTTTGATGTGTTAGCAGAATTTTTTTCGCCACATCCAGTTAGAACTAATGCTAAAACTAAGATTAGTCCTGCAAGGCTTTTGACTTTTTTAAACATTACAATTCCTCCTATATATAATTTTAATAAATTTTACCATATATTTATTATTTTTGCAACACGCTAAAGCGTATCTTATTTAAAAATAACGTGTATAATATGAGAAAAGCACATATATAGTGTGTCATAATAAAGATTATTATACCTGTATATATGTGCTTCTATTCATACTTTTATCTCGTTTTGTTAAATTTTAATTTGAAAACAAACAAATATGATGTTTTTTTAATATTTTTTTCAATTTATCAGAGCAAATCGTAAAAATATTTTCTATTGTCTTTTGCCGTGACAGTTTTTATATTTTTTGCCGCTACCGCATGGACATGGATCATTTCTGCCAATTTTCTTTTCTTTTTTTACATAAGGTTTTTGTTTTCCATCATCAGGGTTTACTGTTTCAATTTCTTTAGCAACCCTAACTCTTTGCATATTGTCTGGATTTTGAACGTGGAAAAGCATTTTCACTGTATCCTCTTTGATGTATTCATTCATTTCTTCGAACATATCAAAGCCTTCTTGTGAGTAGGCACGAACTGGGTCTACTTGTCCTACTGCTCTTAGACCAATACCTTTTCTAAGTTGGTCCATAGCATCTATGTGGTCCATCCATTTTTGATCGACAACTTGTAGTAGAACAATTCTTTCTACTTCTCTAAATTTATCTTTTTCAAATTCAGCTTCTTTTTCTTCATATTTAGCAAGAGCTTTTTCTGTTAAAGATTCTTTAACACTTTCAACATCTTTTTTGTCTATTGAATCTATAAAACCCTCTTCAAATCCAAATACACTTGTGCCAAATTGTTCAAGCCCTTCAAAGTCAATATGACGTTTGTTATCGTGGTCCATTTTATTGTAGAAGTCTACATTTTTAGAAATTACATCTTCTATCATAACTAAGATATCATCTTTTATATCTTCGCCTTCTAGAACTTTTCTTCTTTCTCCATAGATTACTTCTCTTTGTTTATTCATTACATCGTCATATTGAAGTACATTCTTTCTTATGGAGAAGTTATTTCCTTCTACTTTTCTTTGTGCTGATTCTATAAGTCTTGTTAATATTTTTGCTTCGATTGGTTCATCGTCTGGCGCATTTATTTTTTCCATTGTTGCCTTAAACCTATCTCCAGCAAACAGTCTAATTAAATCATCGTCGCCTGATATAAAGAATTTTGTAGAACCTGGGTCTCCTTGACGACCTGAACGACCTCTTAATTGGTTGTCAATTCTTCTTGATTCGTGTCTTTCTGTACCAATTATGTGAAGTCCGCCTGCTTCTAGAACTTTTTTAGCTTCTTCGTCTGTTTCTACTTTATATTTAGCTAGTAGTTCTTGGTATTTTTTTCTAGCTTCTAATATTTCTTGGTCATCTGTTTCGTTGTAGGAGTCAACTTGTTGAAGAACTTCATCTTCATATCCTTGTCTTTTTAGGTCTTCTTTTGCCATATAACCTGGGTTACCACCTAGTACGATATCAGTACCACGGCCCGCCATGTTTGTTGCAATTGTTACTGCATTATACCTACCTGCTTGAGCTACAATTTCAGATTCTTGAGCGTGCTTTTTAGCATTAAGTACATTGTGTTTAATTCCTGCTCTTTTTAATAATTTGGATAATTGTTCTGATTTTTCGATTGAAATTGTACCAACAAGGACTGGTTGCCCTTTTGCATGAGCTTCTTTTATTTCTTCTACAACTGCATTAAATTTAGCATCTTCATTTTTATAGATCGCATCGTTGTTGTCTTCTCTTATTACAGGTCTATTTGTAGGGATTTCTATAACATCTATATTGTAGATATCTCTAAATTCTTCTTCTTCTGTTAAAGCAGTACCTGTCATACCCGCTAGTTTTTTATACATTCTGAAATAGTTTTGGAAGGTTATTGTTGCAAGTGTTTTGGATTCAGCCTTAACTGTAAGTCCTTCTTTTGCTTCAATCGCTTGGTGTAGACCTTCTGAGTAACGTCTACCATACATAAGTCTTCCTGTAAATTCATCTACTATTATGATTTCACCGTTTTCATCGACAACATAGTCTATGTCTTTTTTCATGTTTCCTCTAGCTTTTAAAGCTTGATTGATGTGGTGAGATATTTCCATGTTTTCAAGGTCTGATAAGTTATCTATATTGAAATAATTTTCTGCTTTTTCTATACCGTTTGGAGTTAGTGTAGATGTTTTTTGTTTTTCATCAATAACAAAATCAACAGTTTCTTCTTCAAATTCTCTGTTAAATCTTTCTAGGTTTGATTCTTCTTCTGTTTTAACCCTAAATGATAAGCTATCTACAAAGTTTTTAGCCCTTACATATAGATCAGTTGATTCATCACCTTGACCTGAAATAATAAGTGGTGTTCTAGCTTCATCAATTAATATTGAGTCAACTTCGTCGACTATACAATAGTTTAGAGGTCTTTGAACCATTTCTCTTTTATAGATAACCATGTTATCTCTTAGATAATCAAAGCCAAACTCGTTGTTAGTTCCGTAAGTTATATCAGCATTGTAGGCTTTTTGTCTAGCTTCTTGGTCCATATCGTGTAATATACAGCCTACGCTTAGTCCTAAGAATTCATATACCTTGCCCATCCAATCCTTATCACGTTCTGCTAAGTAATCATTTACTGTTACAACATGGACTCCGTCTCCAGAAATGGCATTTAAATAAGCAGGTAGGGTTGCAACTAAAGTTTTACCTTCACCTGTTTTCATTTCTGCAATTCTTCCTTGGTGTAAAACTATACCACCAATGATTTGCACTCTAAAATGCTTCATTCCTAAAACTCTATCTGAAGCCTCTCTCATAACTGCAAATGCTTCAACTAATAAATCATCTAGGCTTTCACCTTTTTTATATCTATCTTTAAACTCTTGAGTTTTTGCTTTTAATTCTTGATCGCTAAGTTTTTGCATCTCATTATCCAATGCTATAACTTTATCAACCAATGGATTAATCTTTTTTAATTCTCTTTGACTATAAGATCCAAAAACCTTACTAAATATCCCCATTTCGCACATCCTTCCTTTTCAAAACTCTATTTTAACATTAATATTAATAATCTTCAATTTCAAATGCTCATATTTGTCATATTTTTATCTAAATATCAAAGAATATATACCTATATAGGATAATATCATTTCTATTAATATTATAAACAAAGCAAGGAAAAGAAGCTCCATAAATAATTTATTTTGCGAAAAATCTTTAGAAATCCTGTCATCTGTAGAAACTGCACTCATTACAAGAGCTCCTGCTGTTGTAAACGGACTCAGTCCTGTGAAAGTTCCTCCGACTATAACCATTGATATTAGTTCACTTGTAAAGTTTGGATCATTAAAACTAGATGTAATTTCTAAAACCATTGGAACTAGAGTTGGAAAAACTACTCCTAAACCTGATGCAAAAAAAGAAATAGTGTTTGCAAAAAATAAAACAATTGGACCAGCATTTTGCTTATTTATGCTATTCGATAATTTATCAGCCATAAATTTCACTCCGCCAGAAGAAATAACTATATTCATAAGCATTCCTACTCCTAATACAAGTAGTATTACTCCCCAAGGAATTTTTTTAATTGCTTCTTTTTCATCGCCTATATTTAATAAGCCTAGTAAGGATCCCATTGCAAAAGCAGTAAGTCCAACATTTGTATGAAAAACAATAACAGATATTATAAGTATTAAAAGTGTGATTAGTGATATTATATGTTCTTTTTTAAAACTTGTTTTTTCTAATTCATGATCACTTTTATAATCTAATCTCCAACCCTTATAGTAAATAAAAACTACAAGTGAAATTACAAAAGCTGTAAGTATTCCTGATAGATAAAATTTTATATCAGGAGCTGGCTCAAAATCTTTTAAAAGTCCATGAACTACTGCATAGTCTGGCGTAAGAGGACTCATTCTTGCTCCCATTGCTCCGCACTGCCCAATTATTGATAACATAACTGGATTATGGCCAGTTGACATGGCAATTGGCACTGCCAAAACTGGAATTACTGCAAGTAGTGGGAGAGGTCCTGGACCAATTGAAGATAAAAAAGCTCCTATAATAAAAATTACAAGAGGTACTATGTATTTATGTTTTCCAAATAAATATACAAGCTTATTTGCACTAATACTTAGAGTTTTATTATCTGTAAGTATTGCAAAATAAAAAGAAACTCCTGCCATTGTTATAAAAATATTTGCAGAAAAAGCTTCAATAATTATTTTCTCATCAAGTTTAAAAATAGTAGCAATAATCAAACTAGCTCCAAGAGCTAGGATCCCCATATTTAATTTTTTTATAAATCCTATTACTATTACAAGTAACAAACTAATTAGTGAAATAATAGCGAGTTCCATTATAAACACCTCCCTTTTGTAAAATAATCTCTAATAAGTTTTTACACTAAAAAAGAAGCTTTAAAACTTCTTTTAATCAAATCTTTAAATATTCTAATAATTTTTAATTTACATGTAAAAACTACTTATAAATAAATTTTTTTCTTTTAAACTCAATCATTTTTATTAAGCCTTTTAAAAAGCTCTAACTATTGCAATAAATTGACAATATATTTTTATTGTGATAAAATCGGTCTGTAAGAATCGGTAGTTATCAATACTTAATACTTGTATTGGTATTTTTATCTGATGTTAACAATAGCGATAAAGAGCCTTGTGAAGGCCTGATGTGGTCTTTATCAAACAGGCTAAAAAGTTTGTTATTTCTCAGAGTTTTTCAAAAAATCAAAAACAATAAAGCATCACTACCCTATAAGATTGCCTTTTAGATTTCTAAAGCAATCTTTTTTTGGTCATATTATTAAAGTAATTTAATATGGAGGTGTTTTTTTAGTTTTGATTAGTAAAACTATGAGAAGATTATCGATAGGAAGATCGACATTTTTAAGAATTTTAATTGGCTGTATGATTATGGCTTTTACCGTTGTAAATATTCATATACCATCTGGTGTAACTGAGGGTGGGATTTTAGGATTAACCTTGTTTTTCTATAAGGTTTTTGATCTTAATCCTTCTATAATAAGTCCAATACTAGACTTCATTTGCTTTGCAATTGGTATATCAATGTTTGGTAAAAATTTCTTAAAGAAAACCATTTTTGCTTCTTTGCTATTTGCTTTATTTTATAAAGTATTTTTACAAATTGGCACACTTATTCCAAATCTTTACAATTATCCTGTTCTTGCTGCCATACTCGGTGGTATAGGAATTGGAGTTGGATGTGGGCTTGTTGTTTCAGAAGGTGGAGCTGCTGGCGGAGACGATGCCTTAGCTTTAGTTCTTGCAAATAAATTAGATGTAAATATTTCAAAGGCCTATGTTGCAACAGATTTTGTTGTACTTGCACTTTCGCTTGTTTATATTCCATTTGGAAGAATCGCATTTTCAATGCTAACAACTGTTGTTTCATCTTTTATTATTGGTCAATTTGAAGTTGATTTAGCAAGCAGCAAACAAGGTCAAACAATTTAATTTAAATTAAAAAGAGCTATTACTAGCTCTTATTTTTTTGCATTCTTATTCTTTTTAAGTTTTCTTTTCTATCCTTATCGACCTGTCGTGAGTCCAAGGCTTTTCTAATTGACATGGAAAAGACAAAATCTGAAAGATCATTTTCTTCTAAATATTTTATAGAAAAATTGTAGTGATGGATTATCACATAGCTCATATACCAAGCTATTGCCATATTTAGATAATATTCCTGGCTATGAATTTTCATTATCTTGTCAAATAAATCCATATCAAGTTCTTCTTTTAAATAAAATTTTAAAGATGAAACTATGGCAAATCTTTTTACATAGGTCTTGTCTGAGTCTAAAAGTTTTAAAATATAATCTTTTGTTTTTTCCTTTTCTTTTTTAAATAAGGCTGGCGATAAACTATCGCAAGTTGCCCAATTATCTATATATTTTAAAAAATCATCTAGGTCTTTAATTAAGCTAGAATAATCTTTTTCCCTTTCTACAATGAAGGCGTGAAGCTGGTTTTCCTCATAGTATTTATGGGGTAAGTCTTTTAAAAAGATATCGACTTTCTCGTCTTTACTCAAGGTCCTTGCATATTTTCTCAATATATTTGTTCTAACTCCAATTATTGATTCACTATCAATGTTTGGAATTATTTTTGCTGTAAATTCTTTATAACCTTCATCTTTTTTGCTAAATAAAAATTCTCTTATATATTCTATATATTTTTTATTCATCATTTAACTTATATTGTTCCCAAATTCCACTATCATCAATTTTTAATATACCTGCTATTACCATCTCATCTAATTTGATTTGAAGCTGATCTACACTATAGGACATAGAGTATTTTGTCCTGAGTTCAGAGCTTAGTTCCATTAAATTTCCCTCATCAAGTGGTAAATATTCTTTTATACAAGATAAAAATTCATCATAGGACCTGTTTCTTGTTTGTGACAATTCATCAAAAGGATTTTCCTTATGAGGAGATCTTGTGTGAGCCGCTCTTATCCTAACATAGGACGACCTGCCTAATTTTGCAGATGATATAAATACATCACCTGTGGTCAGATATGGTAATCTTTTTGATTCATCAATGCTGATATCAGTTTCTTCTTTTATTGTATCTATGTCTGATGCTCTTACTGTTCTAAAAATAAATTTTGTATTTAATTGAGCTGTTGTTGTTTCATCTAAAAGAGTTGGTCTTTGTGTCGCTAATATTAAAAATACCCCGTACTTTCTTCCTTCTTGGGCTATTTCTTTTATTATTGATTTTGACGGAGTTTCAAAGCCCTTTGGTGCAAAATTGTGGGCTTCATCAGTTACTATAATAAATGGTGGGAAAAAATCTTCTTTTCCTCCAATAAAAACAGATTCCCTGTATTGCCTTCTTAATTTATATAATTTTTCTAGTAAAAATGTAGAAAATACTTGGATCAAACGGGTTGATCCTCTAACTACAATTAATTTTCCAGATTTTATGTTGTCTATGATGCTGTTGATGTCGTGGTTGAAAACTCCTTCATTTGCAAGTTTTACAAGTCTCCACCTAACTCCTCTTACAGATGCTTGAGGGCAAGACTTGTCATACTTTTCATAAATTCGCTTTTTCTCTTCCCATTCTTTTTCTTCTGTTTGATTTTCTGCATAAGCTATTTTGTTTTCTATGTTTTCTAAAGAACCTTGGTCTTGTGCATCTAAAAGGTCATCTATTCTCTTTAAAAAAGTCCCATAAGTGTCGTTTCTTTTTAAAATTGTTCCAACAACATTTTCCATGGACTCTGTCAAATGAGAAGATGTATTTAATAAGCTTATAAGCTCGCTTATGTTTAAATCTTGAAATTTAATTCCAGTATCTAAACCGATCTGCATGCAGACATATTTATCTGCATATGTTTTTGCAAATTTTGATTCTGACTTTTCAGAAAAATCCATTTCGTAATGTGGATCAAGTACAATTGTTGGTATATTTTTTTGCATCAATTCTTCTAAAATAACTCTTAATCCAAAACTTTTACCAGATCCTGATCCTCCAAATATTCCAATATGAGGATATTCATGCATGGCCTTATAATCAAAAATATAGGGAATATCTTTTTGTTCTATGTAGGAATCATCTTCATAAATATCCAATATATTTTTTAAATCATCATCCATATCTTTTGTTAAGTCATCTGAATTTCTGATGCTACCTAGTAGAAGTCCTTGGTCAAGTTTTGTTGGAGCAATTATCTTTTTTACTTCATGAAATTTAGGAACTCTCACACTAGATCCTGTCAAGATAGGATATTGTGCTTCTTTTAATAATCTGACCTTTGCTATATAAATTGTTTCCTGATCAATGTCATAGCCCATAACTTTTAATGATTCTAAAACTGAGGAGTCTACAAAATCTCCACCAATATCAAGTGGTATGAACCTATTAAAAGTCTTAGCTTCTACAACTTCTCCTATTAGATTTCCTTGTTCCTGATCTTCGATTATTAATATTTCATTCATCCTAAAGTTTCTATCTCTAGATCCTATAAAAAGTTCTTGGGCTGTTGTTAAACCGACAACTTTCATAAGCTCCTCCTATCTCTTTCACTTATAAAAAATCTTTCGTATATATCTCTATCCATATATTCTTCTAGCATAGATTTCATAAATTGGTCTGTAACTCTTACTTCTTTATCAACTATATCAAGCCATAGTGGCACTCCCCTTGAATTGTAGGGAGTTAAACTATAAACAAGATTTGCAGCATCCTTAATATATTTTTTTTGCTCAGATAAAATATCTATTCCAATTGCCATGGCTGAATTTGATGTTCTTAAAAAGCCTGATGATAATTCTCCTTCGTTTTCACCTGATTTTTTGTTAAAAGCATCATCTATTAAAATAAAATCTCCAATATTTAATTTCCCATACAGGAGTTCCCTGTCAAATATGCTTTCATCAACTCCAATTGCTCTTGAAATAACATTGGTCTTTAATTCTTTTAAGACTCCAATTAAGATAATATCTTTTTCCTTGCAAAGATCTACTAACTTTTCAAAGCCTTCCTTGTAGTCGATTTTATATCTTATCAGACCGCCATCCATCATAAGTAATCTTGGTTTTACTTCATTTATAGCTTGAATTGCAACATCAACTTCAATCGCTGCGAGCATTTGCCTTCTTTTAGACTGCTCCACATCAATTTCTATATTGTCTGTAAGTGGGGTGTAATACCTATTTAAATAGATATCTTCTCCCTTTGTTGGTTTTGCCAGGGCCCTATATAGTTCTATATAGTGAGGGAAGTTTCCCCCCATCTTATTGACCGATCCATCAACTCCAACAACTATTCCAAAATTCTTTAGCTGGTCTTCTTTTAATTTTTCAAGCTTTGAAATTTCTCCAATCTTTTTTAATATGTCTTCTCTAAAGTCTTCCTTGCTAGACTTGAAGAAACTATCATACTTGTCTTTTAAGTTTTTATTTATTTCTTTGATTTCATTTTCTATTTCTAAAAAATTATTCATCTTGGACCTCTAAACTCATCTTATAAAGTTCATTTTTTGAAATATTATATTCTTTTGCTATTTCTTTTACTGCTTGTGATTTCTTCATGCCAGAATTTATCCTATCTCTTAGTATTTCTTGGATATTTACTTCTTCTTTTTCTTCTGCCTTATCTACCACAATGACAAACTCGCCCTTTTCTTTTATTTCAGAAGCAAGTATTTCTCTTACCTTTCCTCTTTTTGTTTCTTCAAAAAGTTTTGTTATTTCTCTTGATACAGAGATTTGCCTATCTCCAAAAATATCTAGCAAGTCCTCTAACATAGATTTTACCCTGTGTGGTGATTCATAAAATATAAGGGTAAATGGAAAATCTTTTAAAGATTCTAATTCTTTTTTTCTTGCAGAAGCTTTTTGTTCCAAAAATCCGTAGAATAAAAAATGTTCGCTGTCTAGTCCTGAAAGCAAAAGTGCTGATAGACCTGCATTTGCTCCTGGCACAACAGTAAATTCAATTTCTTCTTCTATTAATTTTTTTATAAGAACTTCTCCTGGATCACTTATAACCGGCATGCCCGCATCTGAAATTATGGCAATATCATTTTCTCTTGCAAGCTTTATTATTTCTTCTGATACTTGGGCTTCGTTAAATTTATGGTAGGAAATTAATTTCTTTTTTATTCCATATTTATTAAGTAATTTTAGGCTGACCCTGGTGTCTTCGCAGGCAATTATGTCTACTGATTTTAAAGTTTCTATCGCCCTTAAACTTATATCTTCAATATTTCCTATTGGAGTTGCACAAAAATATATCATATCTTTTCATAAACCTCTCTTAAGTCCTTGCTGATTTCGTCACCTTCATAGAGTAAAAAATCTTTTTCAAAAAAGTAACCTCTTTTGGCAAATTTAACTCCTTCTATTAAAACTAATTTTACCCTATCATCTTTTCTAGTTTTTACAAACCTAAGTCTTTTGACTTCTATTTTTTTATTTATTAAAAATTCAAAAACATCTATCATCCTAGTTGCTGGGACAACTATGTAGATCCTGCCCAAATCTTTTAAAAGATCTGCTCCTGTATTAATAAAAATATCAAGAGCATCTACTCCGTATCTAGCAAGGTCGTCTGATTCTTTTATTGATCTTAAACCATTGTTATAATAAGGTGGATTCATAAATACACAATCAAAACTATGTTTTTCAAAAAAACCTCTTGCTCCTTCTACATCAAGTAAATAATTTTTTATTTTATCTTCTAGTTTATTTGCCTTGACCGATTGGTTTATAAGTTCTATGGCTCTTTTATTTATATCAATATTTGTAAAAGATTTGACTTTATCAATAAGTCTTAGAGATATTATTCCTGTTCCACAACCTAGGTCTAGACACTTGTCCTTTGCTCTAGCAAACGAAGATAATATTAATGAGTCTGTTGTATATTTAAAAGCACTTTCATCTTGGTAAATTTTATAATTATTTGCTGGTACATAATCTATTTTCATATATTTATTATAACATTAGGAAAATAATATACTAAAAAAATAAGCCCTAGATTTTATTAGACCTAAGGCTTATTTAAATTAATTATTTATTTTTTTGAGTTTTTTTAAATCTTATAACTTTTTGAATTTCACCAAGCACAAGTGGTATTAGTGATGCAACCACAACTATAGCCCAATCAACAAAAGATATGTCTGTTAAATGGAATAGGTCTTCTAAGAAAGGAACATACATTACAACAACCATCAAGAATAGTGAAAATAATGTTGCTTGCACCAATCTTTTATTTGAGAAGAAACCTATTTCCCAAAGAGTATGATTTATACTCCTTGAAGAATATGATCTAAATAATTCAGCTAAAATTAAAGTTGCAAATGCCATAGTTCTAGCATAAACAATTCCTTCTGGATGTCTGCCCATATCATTTAGTGCAAAGATATAAACTCCAAGAGTTGCGATTGTTATTGAAATTGATTGTATAACTAGGGTTATAGTTATTTCTTTATCAATTATAGCTTCTTGTGGATCTCTCGGCGGATTATTCATTACATCAGAATCTCCTCTTTCAACACCAAGTGCTAAAGCTGGAAAAGAATCTGTTACAAGGTTTAACCAAAGCAATTGAATTGGTAAGAATGGAGCTGGCAAGTTAAGGATTATAGAAATAAATATTATTAATATTTCTCCTATATTACAACTCAACAAGAAGGAAACAAATTTTTTAATATTTCCATATATAATTCTTCCTTCTTCAACTGCATTTACTATTGTTGCAAAGTTATCATCTGTTAAAATAACTTCGGCTGTATTTTTAGATACATCTGTACCAGTTATGCCCATGGCAATACCAATATCAGCTTTTTTAATTGCAGGAGCATCATTTACTCCGTCTCCTGTCATGGCAACAATTTCTCCATTTTCTTTTAAGGCCCTAACAATTTGTACCTTATTTTCTGGAGCAACTCTTGCAAAAACTCTTGTATCTTTTACAACTTCTCTAATTTCTTCAGGCGTCATGTTAGTAAGTTTAGAACCTTCTATCGCTTTTTCTCCCTCACCTAAAATTCCAAGGTCTTTTGCAATTGCTTTTGCAGTTTCTAAATAATCTCCAGTTATCATAACAGGATTAATTCCTGCTTGTTTACATTCTTCTATAGCTGCTTTTGCTTCAGGTCTTGCAGGGTCAATCATTCCAACTATTCCGACAAAAACCATATCTCTTTCAACAATTTCTGGATCTTTAGAAACAGAATCATTTGACTTATATGCAAAGGCAAGTCCTCTAAGTGCAGATCTTGCAAAGTCATCAATTTTTTCCAAAGCTTCTTCTTTTAATTTGTCAGTAAATTCTTCTTCTTTACCATTTATTAAAATCTTGCTTGAATTTTTAATAACTAAGTCTGGCGCACCCTTTGTCAAGCTGGCTAACTTATTATCTAAAATTGATTCGTTAAAAGTTGTCATCATCTTTCTGTCAGAATCAAAAGGTATTTCGTCAATTCTTTTGTATTTATCATTTAAGTCTTTGCTTGACATAGAAAGTTTTTCACCAAGAACAACTAAGGCTCCTTCAGTAGGATCTCCCATGATTTTATAGTTTCCATCTTCTTTTCTTAATTTGGAATCATTTGAAAGAACGGCAATTTGAATAAATCTTTCAAGAGAAGCTATATCTTCATTGTTTACTTTTTGTCCATCTAATTCTATATTTCCAACTGGTTCATATCCAATTCCACTTACATCATAAACTTTATTATCTATATAGATTTTTTTAACAGTCATTTCATTTTGTGTAAGGGTTCCAGTTTTATCAGAACAAATAAAAGTTGTTGTTCCAAGAGTTTCTACTGCAAGAAGTTTTTTAACAATGGCATTTCTTTCTGCCATATTGCCCATGCCTATAGATAAAACTATAGTAACTATAGCAGGAAGTCCTTCAGGAATTGCAGCAACTGCAAGTGAAACTGCTATCATAAACATTTCAAGTGGTTCGTTTCCATAAAGAAGACCAACACCAAAAATTACTGCACAAATTACAACAGTTAAAATTCCTAAAAATTTAGAAAGTTTTGCAAGTTTTATTTGTAGAGGAGTTTGCTCTTCTTCCATGGTTTTTATAGAAGTTGCAATTTTTCCTATTTCACTTTCATGTCCTGTATCTGTTACAATCCCTCTTGCCCTACCATAAGTAATAATTGAAGCTGAAAAAGCATAGTTTTCTCTATCTCCTATTCCAACATGGCCTTCAAGTTTTGCAGAAGCATCTTTTTCAACTGCAACTGATTCACCAGTTAGAGAAGATTCATCAATTTTTAAATTTGATGATTCAATTAATCTCATATCAGCAGGAACAATATCGCCTGTTTCTAAAACTACAAGATCTCCAGGAACAAGTTTTGTATTATCAATTTCTATCGCTTCTGAATCTCTAATAACTTTTACTGTTGGAGAACTCATGCTTTGTAAAGCTGCGATTGCTTCTTCGGCTTTTCCCTCTTGAATTATTGATAAAATAGTATTAACCACTACAATCAATAATATTACTAAAGAATCTACAATAGATCCCATTACTCCAGATACTATTGCTGCTACTAAAAGAATTATGATCATAGGGTCAAGTAATTGGTCTTTTAATTTATTAATAAAAGGCTTTTTCTTTTGCTCCTCTAATTTATTCTCTCCATATTCTTTTAATCTTTTCTCTGCTTCTTGACTAGATAAACCAGCTTCTTTATCTGTCGATAATTTTTCTATGACTTGGTCAAGATCCAAATTATACCATTCCAAAATATTCCTCCTTTTCAAAAAAAGGCTTCTGCACAAGCAAAAGCCTCAAATAAGCAAATAACATTAATCAACACTTGCTGTTAGTAGATAAAATTCAATATAGTAATTACTTAATTCATTTTTAGAACCATAATATCCAACCAGAGTGAATACTATCTTATATTTTATATTATTACTTACTCCCTCTATCTTTAAATCTTCAACATCGACTATATCTTTTGATTCTTTAAGAGCAATCATCTTGTCAAAGACTTCCTTGCCAGTGAAACTAGTTAAATCAAATTCATTTCTGCCATTTTTATAGCTAATTGTATAAGTTCCGTCTTCAACATCTACAAAATAATTTCCAACTAACGATTGTTTTATATCAAAAGAATCAAATTTTAAAATTTTATCATAGCCTTTTATATCAACAGGCCTATCAAATTTAAAATTATATTCACTGTCTCCAGAAAATAAGTTGTCATCTTCTATATTAAACCCAAAAACTTCTTCAAAGTTTTCGTTGTTAAATTCAAAATTCTTTGGAAGATATTTACTTTCCCAACTTCTGTGATTATTACTTAAATATTCAACAATTTCTTTTATTTGTATCTTATCATCTAGCGACACATTTTTCTTTGGTTTTATTTGATTAGACTCCAACATCCCATTCGCATTAAGTATTGAAGCAAGCCTTGCATCTTGACTAGATGCAGATAAATTATAGGCACTAACCGGACCAATTGTTGATAAAAATATTATAGCTGCAAGTGATATAAATATAAAAATATTACTATTGCTTCTATAAAATATATAATAAATCATAGAAATTAAAGTATATATTCCTGCTGCAATTACAAAATACCTGTTCTCTGTTAAACCATAATTAGATATCCTTATAAATATCGCATAAAACATCATAACCAATATAGGTATCATAATTACTTGGAAAAATTCTCTAAACTTTTCAACCAACTTATTTGATTTAATAACACTAGAGATAAATAATAATATAACTGTCAAAAGTGCAAAAACCAAGACTAAATTAGTTATTACGCCTTTTGGAAGTTCAGCCTGTATAAGTATTTTAAAAAAGTATATATACAAGATAAAAGCATAAATTATAAAAATAGGAACAGTTATATAGCTAACCAATATTACAAATGGTTTTGCAAGTTTATAGTTATCAAAGTCAATTTCATTTCTTGGAAAGTATGATAAAAATATGCCCACGTTAAAAGGTAAATAAATAATAATAAAAGTTATTATATAAACCTTATCTACAATCGCTATATCAAATAATTTTGTAATTAAAAAATATATAGCTGATAGTCCAATAAATAAAACAGTTGAAAAAGATAAGGATATAAACATTGCCTCAACTATTTTAAAAAAGTATTCTACAAAGTTTTTATGATTGAAAATTTTTCCAATAAAAAGACATGCACAAGATAGAAAAAGTAAAACTCCAAAATATACATATTTTGTATCATATGCCATAAAGTCTTCTTGTTGAAATAATTTTGAATAAACTCCAAATATTAAAATTAATAAAATTATTATTGCTGCTACTTGTATATATTTACTTCTTTTTAATTCATATTCATTTTTACTAGATGTCTTTAAAGCTTCTTTAAATAAGGTTAAAAAAGTTGCTCCAGCAGTTGCTATAATTAAAAGCCACGCAAGTTTAAAATACACTTGTCTAGGATCACTGGAATAATATTCTACAACTGTGTTTGATGCTACATAATAAGAGAAAAATATAGCTGATAAAATAACAAATACCATAGATGGTGTAAATCTTTTATAAGCAGACTTAGACCGGTTTAATGTATTTAAAGCTTTATAAAATATTTTCATCTTTCACTTCCTTAATAGTAGATTTTCTTTAAAAATAAGCCACAACTAGGCGCTGTTGGCCCAGCTGATTTTCTTCTTTTTTGGTCCAAAACTTCTTTCATATAAGAAGCTTCGAATTTCCCATTGCCAATTTGTATAGCCGTTCCAACAATGATTCTAATCATATTTTTTAAAAAACTCTTGCCATAGAAATCTATAACTAAAATATTATTTTTTTCTCTAATTTCTATCTTGTAAAGTTCTCTAATGCTATCTTTGACTATTGCACGTCTTCCCATAAAGCTTTTAAAATCATGCAGACCTATTAAGTAATTAAAGGCTTCCTGCATTTTTTCTATATCTAGTGGATATGGGTAGTGCATACAATTTCTATATAGAGAATTTCTGTATTTGCCCCTATATATATAGTAACTATATAGTTTAGCTTTTGCAGAAAATCTAGCATGAAAATCATCATCTACATATTCTGCCTTTATTACAGATATATCTTCTGGTAAATGATAATTTATAACCTTTGGTAAATTCCCAATGTCTATTTCTGTATCTGAAAAAAAGTTTACAACTTGCCCGGCAGCGTGAACCCCTCTGTCTGTTCTTCCTGCACTCTTAAGGTCAACTTTTTCTTTTAAAGTTTTTTCAATAGCTTTTTTTAAAACACCCTCAACTGTTATAACATCCGGTTGAATTTGATAACCAAAATAATTTGTTCCATCATAACTAATAGTGAGTTTTATATTCATATAAAATACTCCCAAATATATTTTATTGAAGCTAGAAATATAAAAAATCCAATATTTAATAAATAGGCAAGATAGTCTGATTTTTTATATTCAAGTTGTTTTAACTTAGTTCTTCCTTCTCCGCCCTTATAGCATCTCGCTTCCATTGCAATTGCAAGTTCATCTGCCCTTCTAAAAGAAGTTACAAATAGTGGAACTAAAAGTGGAATTAAATTTTTCGCCCTACTAAAAAGATTGCCTGATTCGAAATCTGCTCCTCTTGCTATTTGAGCTTTCATTATTTTATCTGTCTCTTCTATAAGAGTTGGTATAAACCTAAGTGCTATTGTCATCATCATAGCAATTTCATGTGATGGTACTCCAACTTTTCTTAGTGGCTTTAATAATTCTTCAATCCCATCTGTCATTTCTATTGGAGATGTAGTAAGGGTTAAAAGACTTGTTCCCATTACAAGCATAGTCAACCTAAATGCCATAAGTAAAGCCGTAGTTAATCCTTCATCAGTTATTTTAAAAATCCCATATCTCCAGATTACTTCTCCTGGTATTAAAAAAATATTTATAACAAAGGTGATTATGATAATCCATTTTAAAGGTTTCAATCCTTTAATTATAAATTTTAATGGCACCTTGGAAAGTTTTATTATAAATATCAAATATATAAAAGCAAAAAAATATGCTAAATAATTGTTGATGAAAAATAAAGTAATTATGTAAAGAAACATAATTATTATTTTTGCTCTTGGATCTAATCTATGAATAACCGAATCTTCTGGGTAATATTGTCCTATTGTTATATCTTTAAACATTATCTTTTCCTCTTAATAAGTCTGTTAAAATATTTTTCGCCTCTGCAACTGTGATTGCTGAAGTATCTACATCAAGTCCTTTTTCTTTTAACTTTCTCATAAACGATGTAACTTGTGGTACTCCAAGTCCAATTTCTTCAAGTTCTTCTTTATGTTTAAATATTTCTCTTGGCTTATCGTCCATATAGACTTTTCCATCTTTCATTACTATAATTCTATTTGCCAAACTTGCTATATCTTCCATAGAGTGAGATACAATAATTATAGTAATTTTCTTTTTTCCATATATTTCATGAATTTCTCTTAAGATTTCATCTCTTCCGGCAGGATCCAGTCCAGCGGTTGGCTCATCTAGGATTAAAACTTTTGGCTCCATAGCAAGAATTCCAGCAATAGCAACTCTTCTTTTTTGGCCACCAGAAATTTCAAAAGGCGACTTGTTACCATCTTTTTCATATGAAAGACCAACTGTTTCAATTGCATCTCTTACTCTTTCATCAATCTCTTCCTTACTCAGACCAAGATTTTGAGGTCCATAAGATACATCCTTGATAATAGTTTCCTCAAATAATTGATATTCTGGATATTGAAAAACTAGACCAATCTCTTGTCTAACTTTCTTTATTTTGGAACCTAGTTTTGATATATCTTCTCCCTCGATATATATTGCTCCCTCACTTGGTTTTAACAGTCCATTTAAGTGCTGAACCAGAGTTGATTTTCCTGATCCTGTATGACCTATTAAGCCTATAAATTCTCCTTCTTCAATTTTAAGGTTTACATTATCTAAGGCTTTTTTTGCAAATGTTGTGTCTTCTCCATAAATGTAGCTTACATTTTTTGCTTCAATAATGGCCATAATTCACCTACCAATTCATCAGTATTTAATATTTTACTATTAATATCAAAACCTTCTTTATTAAGTTCCCACGCAAGTTCTGTAACTTGAGGAACATCAAGACCAATTTCTTTAATCTTATCTACGTGAGAAAAAACTTCTCTTGGTTTTTCATCAATTAAAATTTGTCCCTTTTCCATAACAACAAGCCTGTTTGCCCTCGCTGCTTCATCCATATAATGAGTAATTAATATTATAGTCTTTTTTTCTTCTTTATTTAAATATTCTATTGTGCTCATTACTTCTTTTCTTCCGACTGGATCAAGCATTGCTGTCGGTTCATCTAAAATAATATATTTTGGACTAATTGCAAGTATTCCTGCTATTGCAATCCTTTGTTTTTGACCGCCAGATAACATATGAGGAGCTCTTCTTGCATATTCGCTCATGCCAACTGATTTAAGGGCTTGGTCCACTCTTTTTCTAATTTCTTTTGTTTCTATTCCAAGATTTTCAGGACCAAATGCAACATCTTCTTCTACTATTGTTGCAACTATTTGGTTGTCAGGATTTTGAAATACCATGCCAGTGTTAGACCTTAATTGCCAGATAGTTTCTTCATTTTTTGTATTTAGACCATCTACAATAACATCGCCTGATGTTGGTTGCAAAAGTCCATTTAGAAGTTTTGCAAGTGTTGATTTACCACTTCCGTTGTGGCCAAGTATAGCTACAAAATCTCCACTTTCTATATTCAGATTAAGGTCTTTTAATATAAGTTTTTCGTCTGTTTCATTATATTTAAAGTTTAAGTTTTTTATTTCTATCATTGTCTACCTCTTATCTAAATAAATAGTTTATTACAGCTAAGACTAGTTTTCAACATCTTATTACAGATTAGTATAATACTTATTTCATCCATGATTCATCTTCTGGATTTTGCTTCCATTTATTTATTTTTTCAATTTCTTCTTTCTTAATATAATCTTTTTCAACTGCAACTTCTGCAAGTTCATCAAAGCTAGCAAGTGAAAAATGTTTTAAATTATTCTTTTCAAAATTTTCTTTTGCTTTTTTTAATTGGTAAGAAAAAATTGAAACTATTCCAAGAACATCAAAACCAACTTCTCTTAAAGCATTTGCTACATCAATTGATGATCCACCTGTTGAAAATAGATCTTCAACTACAACTACTTTAGCTCCTTTTACAATTTTGCCTTCAATTTTATTATTTTTGCCATGATCTTTTTTTGAAGATCTTACAAAACCCATTGGTAAATCTAGTTTTTCGGCAACAAGTGCAGCATGAGGGATTCCAGCTGTTGCAGTTCCCATTATATATTCTACGTCGCTAAATTTTTCTTCTATTAACTTAGCTAGTTCTTCTTCAACAATTTTTCTATCTTCTGGAAAAGATAAAATAAGTCTGTTATCACAATATACTGGTGATTTTATTCCTGATGCCCAAATAAAAGGTTTTTTTGGTGATAAGCTTACTGCTTCTATATCTAATAAGATTTCTGCTATTTTTTTCATTTTATTCTCCTAAAAACATATTTTTAATTTCATTATAAGCCTTAATTGGATCTTTTGCTTGAGTTATTGGTCTGCCAACTACTATAAAATCAGAACCAAATTTTCTAGCCATTTCTGGTGTAACTACTCTTTTTTGGTCATCTTTTTTTTCATTTCCAAGTCTTATGCCAGGTGTTACACATAAAAAGTCTTTTCCAACACTTTCTTTTATATCTTCTACTTCAAGTGCAGAGCAAACAACTCCGTTTAAGCCTGCTTCTTTTGCTGTTTTAGCATATGAAACTACAACATCCTTAAGCTTTTTGTCTTTATCTATAAGTATGTCATCGTGCATTTGTTCTTCACTTGTTGATGTTAGCATGGTTATGCCAAGTGTTATCATATCTTTTTTATTTTCTTTTACTGCTTTGTTGGCACTTTCTAGCATTTCTCTTCCACCGGCTATGTGGTAATTTATTATATCTACATCAAGGTCAAGAAGTGAAAGGCTAGCTTTAGTTACAGTGTTTGGTATGTCGTGAAGTTTTAAATCTAAAAATATCTTATGTCCTCTTTCTTTTAGAGCTTTTATGATGCTTGGACCTTCTTTATAGAAAAGTTCCATGCCAACTTTTACATATATTTCATGGTCAAATTGGTCTACAAAATCTATTGCCTTTTTGCCGCTATTAAAATCTAAAGCAACTATTACATCTCTTTGCATATTTTACTCCTCTTCATAGAAAAGAGTGCATAATATTATGCACTCTTTTTTTATTTAAATTTTACTGCAGTTCCTGTTACATTGACAAGAATCATATTTCCTTGGCCCATTGATTCAAAATCAAATTTAATGCCAACTATACCATCTGCTTGAATTTCTTTTGCTCTTCTTATCATTTCATTCATGCAGTCGTTTCTTGAGCTAATCATCTCATCTTCATAGCCCTTACTTCTTCCACCTACAAAATTTCTAAGTCCTGCTCCAAAGTCTTTTACAAAATTTATCCCGTTTACAGTTTCTCCAAATACTAATCCAAGATATTCAGAAATTTCTTTGCCTTCAACTTTTTCTGTAGTTGTTAATATCATACTAACTCCTTTATCTTAATTATTTTCATTTGTTTTCATTTGTAGATAACCGTAGACAAATTCGTCAAGGTCTCCATCCATTATCCTATTGACATCTCCTACTTCAACCCCAGTTCTATGGTCTTTAACCATTGTATATGGTTGAAATACATAAGATCTGATTTGAGAACCCCATGCTATTTGTGAATAATTACCTTGCAAGTCTTCTATTTTTTCTTTTTGTTCTTCTTCTGCTAAGGCTATCAATTTTGATTTTAACATTTGCATAGCCTTGGCCCTATTTTGAATCTGACTTCTTTCATTTTGACATTGAACAACAATTCCAGTTGGTATATGAGTAATTCTTACAGCTGAGTCAGTTGTGTTTACGTGTTGGCCACCTGCTCCAGATGATCTGTATGTATCTACCCTTATATCTTCTTCTTTGATTTCAATATCTAATTCATCATCAAATTCAGGATAAACATCGATAGAAGAAAATGATGTGTGTCTTCTCTTATTTGAATCAAAAGGTGATATTCTTACTAGCCTATGGACTCCCTTTTCACATTTTAAGAACCCATACGCATTTTGTCCTTCAATTAAAATTGTAACAGATTTAATTCCTGCTTCATCTTCTTTTTGGAGGTCAAGCGTTTCAACTTTAAATCCATTTTTTTCCGCATACCTAGTATACATTCTATAAAGCATGCTTGCCCAGTCTTGCGCTTCTGTTCCACCTGCTCCAGCGTGGATTGTCATAACAGCGTTGCTATTATCATATTCTCCATTTAATAGGGTTTGAAGCTTAAATCTTTCTGAAGCTTTTTCTATATTGTCAACCGCTCTTTTAAAATCATCATAAAAAGTGTAGTCTTCTTCAAGCTCCATTAAATCTATAAGGTCTTGAGCATCATTAATTCTTTTATCTAGTTCTTCGTAAGTATCAATCTTACTGGAATAGTAATTTGCTTCTTTTATAACTTTTTGGGCAGCCTGTGTATCGTCCCAAAAACCGCTTTCTAATTGTTTTTTATTTAACTCTTCGACTTTTTCTTTTAAACTAGACAAGTCAAAGAGATTCACCAAGACTTTCCACTAAGGCCTTCGCTTCGTTTAAGCGTTCCTTGTCAAAATATATATTTTGTTCCATATAACCCCCTAAATTACTTTTGCAAAAATCATCTTGCCGGCTGATGTTTGAAGTGCTGATGTTACAATTACATCTACACTTTGTCCTAAAAGGTCTTTTGCCTCTTCAACTACAATCATAGTTCCATCATCTAAATAGGCAAGACCTTGATTATGTTCTTTACCAAGTTTTACTATGTCTACTCGCATTTCTTCACCTGGAAGATATACGGGTTTTACAGAGTTAGCTAATTCATTGATATTTAAAACATCAATATTAGATACCTTGGCAACCTTATTTAAATTATAGTCATTTGTTACAACTTTTCCATTTAACTCTTTTGCAAGAGCTAAAAGTTTCGAATCTACCTCTTTAATCTTATCGAAATCTTTATCATATATAAGTAAGTCAATATCTTCTGAATCTTGCATTTCTTTTAAAATATCAAGACCCCTTCTGCCCCTATTTCTTTTTAAGGCATCTGAAGAATCGGCTATATGTTGCAACTCTTTTAAAACAAAAGTTGGAATAATAAGTCTTCCTTCTAGAAAACCAGACTCGCAAATTTCTTTTATTCGTCCATCAATTATGACTGAAGTATCTAAAATCTTTGCAGAAGATTTTGCCTTTGTCTTATCTCTGAACTTGGTCTCGTTTTTTTGTGAGCCTATATCCTTAACCTTAATAGCTATATCTTCTTTGTTTTTAAGAGCTATACTTATTCCAAGATAAGCTAACATACCATAAACTATTACAGATAAGGCTGGTCCAACATAAGGAAGAGGTATTGCTAAAAGTGGTTGTGAAATTAAAAAAGCTATTATGAGTCCGATTACAAGGCCTAATGATCCAACTATTATTTCAGAAGAAGATCTAGCTTTTAGTTCATCTTCCCAAATATGTAAAATTCCTTCTATTCCCTTTAAGGCCTTTGGCGATAATATTAAAAATATAAATGCGAAAAGTACAATAATTAGTATTGAGATTATTGTTGTAAGTGTAGAATTTAAATTTTGCATAAAATCTAAATTCTTAATTAGTGTTAATACAACTGCTCCTATACCTGCTCCTATGATAGTAAATAAAATTTTAAAAATAATATCTACTATGTTTTTATTCTTATAAATAAAAATCCCTCCTTTCTTATTTTACTCTTATACCCTATCAAAGACTGCATCATCAACTAATTTTATAATAGCGTCTGGATCCTTTTTATAAACTAAGACCATTTCAGAAATTATAATTTGTTTAGCTCCTGTGAGCATCTTTCTTTCGCCAGTTGATAGAGATTTTTCTTGATCTACTCTTTCTAAAAATCTTACAACTCTTGCGATTTCTTTAATATCTCCTGATTTTATCCTGTCCATATTAAATCTATAACGTCTATTCCAGTTTGATGGCATCTTTGTCTTATCTTTTCCTGATAAAATTTCTAAAACTTCATCCATTTCTTCCTTGCCTAGAATATTTCTTACTCCAACTTCTTCGGCATTATCCACTGGTACCATTACTTTCATTTCTTTTATTGGCATTTTCAGGATATAATACTTTCTTATTTTACCAAGTATTTCCTTATCTTCAACGCCAACTATTACTCCTGCCCCATGCATTGGGTAAACTACTTCGTCGCCTATGTTATACATTATATCCCTCCTGCTAGACCATACATATATAGTATAACAAAAATAGGCTTAAAAGTAAATTTTATATGATATCACAATATTATATATTATGCAACACAATTCTATTTAAAATTTTTATATAAAATTCTCAAAAAATTAAGACTCAATAGGAATACTAAAAATTCAGTAATCACAAACGAAATCCAAATTCCTTCTATGCCAAGCATTGATGAGCAAATAAATGCACTTGGAACTAAAAGAATTAGTGCCCTAAATATTGAAATTACAAAAGCCTGCCTTGGTCTTTCTATTGATGCGAAAAAAGCACCTGAAATTATATTTATACTTGCAAAGAAAAATCCTAAAAAGTAAACCACTATTCCGTTTTCTGCCAGGATAGCTATTTGAGAATTCCCCTCTCCATTAAAGGCAGCAACTATAAATTCTCTATTAAAGTAAAATAATCCATAAATTAATAAGCTTATAATAAAGCCTAAAATAAAAGAATATCTAACAAGACTTCTCAAAGCTTTATTGTTATTTTTACCATGTTCTTTGCTTGATAGTGGTTGTAAACCATGAGATATACCAACAAAAACTGCAACTACTACAAGAGCAAGATTTGCAACTATAGCATAAGCAGCAACTCCAGTATTTCCTGCATTGATTAAGAATAAATAGTTAAATACAATTAAAGTAATTGATGATGATAATTCTGTGATAAATGAGGGGATTCCTAATGAAAATATAGTTTTTATGTATTTTATTTTTTCATGTTTTAAAAATTGAATTTCACTTTCTCCCCTAAAAAAGTGTTCGCTCATGATAAGTAAAGATATTATAGGTGAAAGACAAGTTGCAAAAGCGGCTCCAAACATACCCATATTAAAAATAAACATAAATATATAATCTAGAACTATATTTGATAAAGAACCTACAACCATACCAATCATGGCAATTCTTGGATTAGAATCGTTTCTGACTGCTGCAATTACTACATTATTTAAGATAAAAAATACTGAAAATCCCATGATTGTTTTTAAATAAATATTGGCCAAGTTTAAAGCTTCGCCTCTTGCACCTAAAAAATATAAAATTTTTTGTGAAAATCCCATTCCAAAAGTGAAAAATATAAGTCCAAATATTAATGATAATTTTATCGCACTTGTGAACACAATGTTTGCAACTTTTTGATTGTTTCTTGAAATATTAATTGAATATTGGGCCCCTGATCCAGAACCAATCATAAGTCCTATTGAGTTCATGATAGCAAATATAGAAATTGAAAAGTTTAAGGCGGCCAGACCGTTTTCTCCTGTTGCTTTTGCTATAAAAAAAGTATCTGCCAATATATAAACAGATATACTAATCATTCCCAAGACATTAAGACCTGCGTATTTTATAAAGTCCTTTAATAAATTATTGTTCATTGTGTCCTCCCTTTAATGCACATCTTGAAATTAAATAAATAACAATAGTCAACTGGTTAATAAACAACCTTATACAATATAAACTAAAAAAGAGAGAACATCAAGTGCTCTCTCTTTAAATCTTAATTATAATTTTTTATTAAATTAACCTCTTTTTGCAAGTAAAGAATCAAGTAGATATATACCTGACCAAGATTCGTTAGCTCTTTCAAATTTAGTGATTAGTGATCTGAATGTATCTTCTTCTTCAACTTGTTCTTTAATGAACCAACCTAAGAATTCAATAACTTCATAATTTTTTTCTTCTTCTGCCATTTCATAAAGTTCTCTTATGCATTTAGTGATATATTTTTCATGTTCTAAAGCTTCTTTAAATACTTCTAAGATTGTTCCGTATTCTTCTTTAGGTTCTTCCATAGCTTGGTATTTAACTTTGTGGTCTGTGTCAAATAAGAAATTATAGAATTTCATAGCGTGTTCAAATTCTTCTTTAGCTTGTTGGAAAAAGAAATTTGCACAGCCTTCTAATTCCATATCTTTAACATAAGCAGACATTGCTAAATAAGCATATCCACTAGCTAATTCATTGTTAAATTGGTCATTCATTTTTTTTATTAATTTTTCACTCATTATAATTACTCCTTTTAAATTTTTATGGCTCAAATAGCTCATATACTCCATATATATCCAGATCAAGTTCCACAAGTTTTCTTATAACCTTAGGAATCTCATCAGTTGGAATATTTAAACTAATGCCATTATATTTTAAAGTTGCTTTTCCGTAGTATTCTGAGTCAAATGTATTAAAATTATCGAGCAGAATATCAGTAACTTTATTCATATTTCCAATAAGAAAGAAGACATTACGTTCGTCTCCTGAATCGAGAGTATTTAGTTGATTAATTAGTAAAGTTTTAATCATTATTATCTTCTCCTCATATCTTTAGCTTCCACCTATATTATATTACCCTTATTTTTTAAATATAAACTTTTAATTAGAATATCCTATATTATCTATTAATAAATCTGCATCCTCAGAATCAAATATAAAACTGATATATTTGATATTGTTCTTATCAAGATTTTCGTTTTTAATTTCTGATAGGGGTATTCTAACTGTTTGGTAAGAACTTTTATATTCATAGTCCTCATTTATTTGTTCAAGTTTTGAATGTTCAACTTTTATTGAAGGATACAAATCAAGATATTTATTTGCATCAATAACAGCTTGGTCCCCATTTGCATCTTCAATTTTTACTTGAATTTTAGTATCAAAAAAACTATCTATATCATTTTCTTCCATAATATCAAATTGCAAATAATTTTTCGCACTTATATTTTGACCAAAGACTAGTTCATAGTTTGACAATTTATTTACATCAATACTAAGCCCTGTTGAGAGATATTTTCCTCCAACTGCAGCAGATTTTTCCTTAATAGATGAAAATCCATTGAACCTAGTTTTCCCATATTTAAATGTTTCTAGTCTTACATCTTCTTCAAAATCACAAATTGGCTCAAAACTAGAGTCTGCATATCTTGAATAATAAACTGTGTCTGGAAGTTTATAATTTCTTAGATTTTTAAATATATCTCTATTATCTTTTAATCCAAAACTATCTTGCATAAAGCTATATAGCAAAAGCGATGCTATTTCTTCCTGGTCTTTTTCTTTTATAAGAGCCTTTTTATTTACAAATAGCCCGTAAAAAGGATCAGCATCTGCTCTTCCCCAAAGTTGGTTAAATTGTCCATGGTTTGCAAATCCTATATAGATTGCAGATTTAAAATAATCACTATCTTTTGAAAAATTTAAATTATCATAAATTTTCATGGCAGAAAAGTCTTCAACATCATAGTCATGGCTGCCGTGTATGCAAAGATAATTTACATCAGACATGGACAAGTCTTTATCTGAAAAATTATATTGGTCGACTGTTGCTGAAACAGATGCCACTGCCTTAATATTAAAGTTATAATCTAATTCTTTGCCGTTGTCTGGATTATATTTTAATTTATTAAAAATTTGAGCTATTGCTACTGCTTCTCCACCTCTTGAGTGGCCTGCTAGTCCAATATTATTTTCATCAATCAGTCCATATAATTCTGAATTTTTATCCTTATTTTTTTCAAGCAAGTAACTTATGTTTTCTAAAAGAAGTATGGCTCTTGCATCATTTTCATTGCCAAGTCCAAATTTATAAAATCCATTTAGCATATTTTCATCAACGCTTACAAATACAATACCTCTCCTAGCGAAATACCTGCCTAAATAATCATAGCCTTGATAATTTTCTTTGGTAAATCTATGGTTGCCATGTATGAAAAAAACTACCGGACATGATTTTTCCCCCTCAGGATACCAAATTTTTCCTTTTTTTGATACCTCGGCTAGACTCTTTTTAAAATATTTATCTCTAACTTTTTTTGTTCTTCCTGAATAATTTACAAGACTCATCAGTGATACAGAGTCTTTGTCGCTAGATTCATATTCCAAAGATTTTGAAGTATAAATAATTTTTCTATGAAAATCTTTTTTAGCTGAATTATCTATATTGAATTTTTCTAATTCATCTGATTTCCCTGGACTAAAAAGAAATATACTTAATAATACTAATGGTACAGAACTAGCTAGCAAAAATACTATGCTTGCCTTCTTTTTGTTTTTCAATAATGAATTTAGACTCTTAAAAAATGTCATTACTATAATAGTTAAACCTAGGCTTATCAAATATATTTGATATTTTTCTAAAAAATCATCTCCGCCTGCTTCATCTATTATTTTTATAAAGGCAATTGCAAAAATGACAAAAAATACTAAATTATTTTTATTGAGTCTTGAGACTAAAAATACTAGTCTCTTCAATATGTAAATTCCAAGCCTGACTACTATATATAAGACCCCTGTTATTAAAATCAATGCTATTATCTTATTTAATCCAAGGTCTGCTAGATAAAAATAGTAGTGCAAGGCCATAAGAAATGCCACAAATATAGACATTAAATTTGTGGCTTTATTATTATATCCAAATATTTTCTTAGATATTCCTTTTATTTTTAAATAAATTTTTAGTAAAATATTATCGATTTTCATATACTACGGTGAATTTTAACACCTACTCCTCTTCAAGCTGCTTTAATTCTTCTTCTTTGGCATCTTCATCTTTTAGCATAGACTTAGACATACGGTAACCCTTGTTAAATTTATGAGTTCTTTTAATATCTTCTAAATTATAAACATCGTATTCATTTTCATCGCCATCTGAATGCAAAACTTTTACCATTTCTTGGATTGTATAAGTTGAAACCACTGTGCCTGGTCCATTGTCTGTCTCTACAATTTCTCCAATTCTTGGTGTCTTTTTCAAGATACATTCATAGCCTTCTTGTTCATACTTTAAGCAACACATAAGTCTGCCACAAAGTCCTGAAATTTTTGATGGATTTAGTGAAAGTCCTTGGTCTTTTGCCATTTTAATTGAAACTGGATTAAATGAACTCAAAAAACTAGAACAACAAGTTTCTCTTCCGCAACATCCAAGTCCACCAACAATTTTTGCCTCATCTCTTACACCAATTTGTCTTAATTCTATTCTTGTTCTAAAAATTGATGCAAGGTCTCTAACAAGATCTCTGAAGTCTATCCTGCCATCTGCTGTGAAATAAAATAATAATTTAGAATTATCAAATGTATATTCACAGTCTATAAGTTTCATGTCTAGGTTGTGTTTTTCTCTTTCTCTATCAAATATTATCAAGGCTTCTCTTGCCTTGTTTCTATTGTCTATATTTTTATTTTGGTCTTCTAGAGTAGCTATTCTAATAACCGGCTTTAACTCTGACTTTATTTCATCTTGGTCAAGTGATTTTTTTAAAACAACTTGTCCAAATTCTTGACCTCTAATTGTCTCAACGATTACATCATCGTTTTCTTTTACATCTATATCTAAAGGGTCGAAATAATATATTTTCTTAGATTTTTTAAATCTAACCCCAACTACATCAATCATCAAATACCTCCAATTCTAATTAAAAAGTTTTCGATTGATAATTCATAATTTACATTTTCTCTTAAAAGTTTTTTTACTTGGAGGATAGCTTCAGAAATCTCAATTATTTTTTCTGTTGCAATGTTTTGTTTCTTTACAAATTCTATCTTATCAATATTGCTTATATATTCTGGCATAGAATTGTTTATATATACTATGTCTTTTAAATAGGACATGGCAAAGTCAAATATGTCTAAAATTTTACTCTCATCCATAAAAAACTCCTTGTCCCTAAAAGTATAATCACCAATATTGATTAATTTATCGAAGACCTCGATAGTCTTATCTCTTAATTGTAAATATTCTGGATCATTTGCAAGCCTTAGGGCTTTTTTCATTGAGCCTGATGAAATTCTTGCAAATATTTTGCTATTCTTTTCGCTTAGGCCTTCTCTAGTTTTTAAAAAATCTTCAATTTGCTTTACTGGAATATCTCTAAATTTTATAATTCTTGATCTTGACATTATAGTCGGCAAAATATTTTCTGCTGAGGAAGATATAAGTATTATTTTTAAATAATCTTCTGGCTCTTCTAGCATTTTTAGCATAGCATTTTGTCCACTAATTGTAACCTCGTCAAAATTATCAATAATATATACTTTATATTTAGATGAAAAAGGCTTTAGCTTAGAATCTTTTATTAAATCTTCTATTTGAGATTTTTTAATTGAATCTTCACTTCTTATTATTCTCAAATCTTGGTGTTGGTAGTCTTGCCTATAAATTAAATCTTTTCTATCTGGTTCAAGTAGCCTTGAGGCAAAAGCCTTCGCAGCTGTAAACTTTCCAACTCCTTCTCTACCCAAGAATAAATATCCGTGAGATAATTCATCATTTTTTATATTATTTTCAAGTTCTATTAAGGCCTGTTTATTCCCAACAAAATCTATAAGCATTAAATCCTTAAACTCTTTTCAACATCCATCACAAATACAGTCGCCCCAGATACATTAAAATTACCTAGGTCACTTTCTAAAACCTCTGTCCTAGTAATTTCTCTAAATATCTTGTCTATATCATCAAGTCTTTCTTCTTCACAACCTAATAATAGGGTTGTATTTCCACTTTTGAAAAATCCACCTGATGTTGAGATTTTAGTTACATAGATTTTTTCATCCAAAAATCTGTCCATCAGCTCATCTATAAATTTATCTTGCACAATCGCTATTATCATTTTCATAATATCACCTAATACCTCTTAAATTCTTCCACATCTAAGACAAAAGCATTCGCTCCGCCAACCTTAACTTGAATTGGCACAGGAATCATCGCCTGTCCTGGTATATTAATAGTCTCTATTGTTTTTGTAATTTCCCTAGTCTTGCAATTATTTTTTACAATATTTAAGTATTCTAAAACTTGATCATCTTCAACTCCTGATACAAGAGTAGAGTTACCACTTTTTAAAAAACCACCAGTACTGCTTATTTTTGTAACTCTGAAATTCTTTTTTATTATTTCTTCAATAAGAATATCAGCATCCACATCCTGGACAATGGATATAATAAGCTTCATTGTTTTCCCTCCAATTTACTATATAAAATACTCAAACAATCCTCTAGTACATGGTCAATGTCTTGACTTGCATCTATAACAGTATATTTTCCACTATCAATTAAATCTTTATAGGCTTTTTTTACCCTATTATGAAAATCATCTGAGCTGTTTTCTAGCCTATCTGCATCTTCATTTTGTTTTCTCTTAACAGTTTCTAGATTTTTTGTATCAAATAAAAAAGTTATATCTGGTTTTAAACCTTCTGTAGCAAATTCATTTATGCATTCTATGCTTTCAAAACCAAGCCCTCTAGCATATCCTTGATATACAAGAGAAGAAAGAGTAAATCTTTCACACAAGACAATCTTTCCTTCTTTTAAACTTGGCAAAATCTTTTCTTCAACATGTTGAGCTCTTGATGCTGCATATAAAAGAGCCTCAGTCCTATAAGACATCTTATAATTATCATTATCTAATATTAGATCTCTTATTTTTTCTGATATATCAGACCCACCTGGTTCTCTTGTTCTTACAAGTTGATAATCATCTTTTAGTTTTTCATATATTAGATTTGCAATTGTAGATTTTCCACAACCATCAGGTCCTTCAAAGGCTACAAATAAAGCACTCATTCAACTACCTCAATCATATCTTCATTATTTAATCCAATAACTTCTAAGTCTTCTTTTTGATACTGCCTTATCTGATCAATAATATCCCCGCTAATTATTTCTCCTGGAACAAGAATTGGAACTCCAGGCGGATAAACAGTAACCATACTAGCACTAGTATGATTTTTTGCTTGATCTAGCTTAAGATTTTTTGATTTTGCATAAAAGGCATCACACAAACTTAAGTTTTTCTTTGCCTCTTCTATATAAATCTTTTTAATAGCAATAGGGTCTTTCTTTTTAAATTTAGAAAGAGCAGATCCTAAAGCCTCAAAATCTTTTTCATCATTAGCTACACTTGATAAGGCCAAGGCGTAATATAAATCACCCATTTCTAAACGTATATTATAGCTTAAAAATAAGCTTTTAACAATATCAGCACCAGTATAACCATCTATTGAAAACAAAATTTTACTCGGATCCAAACAAGCAACAGTCGGATCTGTATCATCTTTTTTATAGAAATTAACATTTTTTAAACTTTCTTTTAAATTTTCTATATGAGATAAATTTTGTTTGATAATATTTCTACCCTTTCTTATCATAAAATCAACAGCAAACTCTGATGACATCATAAAAAGATAAGATGGAGAACTAGATAGATAAACTTTCATCATCCTTAAAACTTTTTCTTTTTCCAAGTCAAAATTTATATGCAAGAGGGCAGACTGAGTAAGGCTTGGCAAAGTTTTGTGGGTTGAATGAATAATAATATCCGCATAATTTATTGCTGAATATTTTTCATAATCTGAAAACTTTAAGTGGGCACCATGGGCCTCATCAACTATAAGTCTTACCTTATATTTATGGGCAAGTTTTGAAATTTTTTCTAAATCTAAGCATAGGCCAAAATAATTTGGACTGGTTAAGACCAAGGCCTTAAAATCATTTTCCTTTAATTTGTTTTCTAAATCTTTTAAAAATATGCCCGTTAAAATATTTTTCTTATCATCATAATTAGGATAAATATAATCAGCTTCTAGCCTATTAAGTATCAAGGCATTATAGACACTTATGTGTGAATTTCTTTGGATTAAAACCCTATCCCCTGGCCTTGTAACAAGACTTAGGGCTATATGAATTGCAGAAGTTGATCCATTTTCTATGTAATATGAAGATTTGACTCCATAGGCTTTTGCAAGTTCTTCTTGTGATTTTTTTATTATTGTCTTTGGTTCTAACAAGTTATCAGTAGTTAAAGTTTCTGTCATGTCATAGGAAAAATCAAAATCAAATATATCCTTTGACTTATGACCTGGCATAGAAAAACTAACCTGATCTTTTACTTTTTTTATTTCTTCAAAAATATATCTTTGCATTTATTCACCTATAGTTATTATATCATTGCTTTTTAAAATTTATCCAGACATTAAAAATAGGAAAACTTATAGCAAAACAATTTTCTTGTTATGTGATAAAATTTCTGTAGGTGATATTATATGATAGTTTATTTTTCTGGTACTGGAAATAGTAAGTATGTAGCAAGTAGGCTCAATGAATCTTTAAAAGATGAAATGATTTCTCTAAATGATTATATTAAGTCAAATAAAAAGATAGATGTAGCAGGTCAGGACCGTCTGATAATTGTAAGTCCAACATATAGTTGGAGACTTCCAAATCTTTTAAGAGATTATTTTTTAAGTTTAGATATAGAAAAATTTAAAAATTTGGCCACCTATTTTGTCTTAACTTGCGGGGATGAGATTGGAAATGCAAAAAAATATAATAAATTATTAGCAGAAAAACTAAATTTAAACTATAAGGGAAGTGCAGGAATTATTATGCCTGAAAATTACATAGCCATGTTCTCTGTCCCAAATAAAGAAGAGTCTCTAAAAATTATTAATTCTTCAGAAAAAAACATTGATGATTTGATTGAAGTTATTAGAAATAATCAAGCAATAAAAGAAGCTGAAGTGGGATTTTTAGATAAGTTTAAAAGCTCTTTTGTCCACAATGTTTTCTATAAATTCTTTGTTTCTGATAAAAAATTCTTAGCCAATGATAAGTGCATCTTGTGTGGCAAGTGCGAAAAAGTTTGTCCACTAAATAATATAAAAATCCAAGATAAAAAAGTAAAATGGATGGGAACTTGCACCCATTGCATGGCTTGCATCTGTTCCTGCCCAACTCAAGCTATTGAATACGGATCTAAAAGTAAGGGCAAAAATAGGTATCTATGCCCAAAAGCATAAATAAAACTTAAACGAACAAATAAAAAACCTCCATCTTAAATTAATTTGTCAATAATAACAAAAAAATCTAAGAGGAGGTCTTTTTATTGTCCTAAACGCTCAACTTTTATAGTTTAAAATAAATTATTAAATCAATATCTAAAAGTCAATTAGAAAACAATAACCCAACTTAATATCCTAATCTCAAAATTAATAATTCAACTTAATATCTAAATTCCAGTTTAAAAACCACTTTATATAAATTTTATTTTTTTACTTATCAATTTTTTTGATTAAATATTTTCATTTTATTAAATCATTTTGCTTTTTCAAATATAAAAGTTAGTTTTAATTCTATATTTCAACTTAAAAATCGATAACTCAACTTGATATCTAAATCTAAAATTAAAAATCAATATCCTAGATTAATATCTGAATCTCAGATTAATATTTCTATCTCAAATCAAAAACTATTTTTAATACAAAACTTGTTTTTATTTATTAATTTGAATTTAAATACAAAAAAAACAGTCTGAAAATTTCAGACTGCTTTATCTTATAGCTTAAATTGTATTTTGTATAAATTATGCAAGTTCTACAACTGCTCCAACTTCTTCTAATTTAGCTTTCATTTCTTCAGCTTCTTCTTTAGCTACATTTTCTTTAATTTCTTTAGGAGCGCCATCAACTAATGCTTTAGCATCTTTTAGTCCAAGACCAGTTAAATCTTTAACTACTTTGATAACTTTGATTTTTTCTGCTCCTGCTTCTTTAAGAACTACGTTGAATTCTGATTTTTCTTCTTCAGCTGCTGGTGCTGCTGCTCCGCCTGCTGCTGGTGCTGCTGCTACTGCTGCTGGTGCTGCTGCAGAAACTCCAAATTCTTCTTCTAGAGCTTTAACTACTTCTGATAATTCTAATACTGTTAAACCTTTTATTTCTTCAATAAGTGCTTCTACTTTTTCTGACATTTTTTATACCTCCAAATTTAAATTAAGCTGTCGCTTCTTGTTCTTTCTTTTCAGCAATAGCATTTAATACTACTGCAAGTCCTCTTAAGTTTCCAGTTAATACGTTTGCTAAACCTTGAATTGGTGCGTTTAAGCCACCAAGTACTTGAGCAACCAATACTTCCTTAGATGGTAATTTAGCAAGATCTTTAATTTCATCAACTGAAATAAACTTGTCTCCTACTAAACCTAGTTTTATTTCTATTGATTCGTGTTCATCAGCAAATTTTTGTGTTACTTTTGCTGCTGCAACAGGATCTTCCATTGAAAATGCTGCTGCACTTGGTCCTTTTAAGAATTCATTTATAGATTCATCATAACCAAGTTCTTCAAAAGCACGTTTCATCATAGTATTTTTATAAACTTTATAAAATACTCCTGCTTCTCTGTATTGTGCTCTTAATTCAGTTGCATCAGCTACGCTTAGTCCACTGTAGTTTACAAATACAATTGATTGTGCATCTTGAACTTTTTCTTTAATTTCTTCAACGGTTTGGGCTTTAGCTTGAAGTTTTTCCTCTCTCATTTTTTCACCCCCGAATATAAAAAAATCTCATCGCAGACATGATGAGATTAAGAATACGAATATATTTCTCGTTTACTTACCTCGGCAGGATATTAAAGCTTGCGCTACCTACTGTCTGCGGTCAATTAACAATGAGTATATTAACATCTTTTAAGACTTTTGTCAATAAAAAATGTGAGATTTATATTTATTTAATTTTTAGCCCAGTCTTTTGCATAATTTATAGCTTTATGCCATTTTTTTAACAATTCTTCTCTTCTTTCATCGCTCATATTTGGCTTAAAGATCTTATCTACCTTATTTTTCTTTTTTAAATCTTCTAAGTCTTTAAAAAATCCAACTGCAAGTCCACTAAGCAAGGCCGCTCCTAGCGCTGTTGATTCAGTCTGCTCTTTTCTTATTACATCAACATTTAATATATCTGCTTGAAACTGCATCAAAAAGTCATTTTTACTTGCTCCGCCATCTACCTTAAGAGTTTTTATTTTTCCTGAAGAGTCTGATGACATAGCTAGCAAGATATCATTTGAGAGATAGGCAATGGATTCTAAAGTTGCCCTTATTATATGGTATTTATTAACTCCTCTAGTTAAACCAACTATTGAACCTCTGGCATATTGGTCCCAATATGGGGCTCCTAGTCCTGTAAAAGCCGGAATAACATAGCAATCATTAGTGTCATCTACCTTTGATGCCATATAAGCGCTATCTTCAACTGAATCAATTATCCTAAGCTCATCTCTTAACCATTGTAGAGCAGATCCAGCCACAAATATTGAACCTTCTAAAGCATAGTTAACTTTTCCATCTATTGACCAAGCTATTGTAGTAACGAGTCCATTGTCTGATTTTTGAGCTTCTTCACCAGTATTCATAAGTAGGAAGGCTCCAGTTCCATAAGTGTTTTTGGCATCATTTTTTTCAAAGCAATTTTGTCCAAAAAGTGCCGCCTGTTGGTCACCTATCGCTGCTGTTACTGGTATTTTATCTCCAAAATATTTAATATCAGTATGTCCATAAAGTTCACTTGAATCTTTAACTTCTGGAAGCATAGACATTGGAATATCTAAAATTTTTAATATTTCTTCATCCCACTTCAAATCATGTATATTAAATAACATAGTCCTAGAAGCATTTGAATAATCAGTTATATGTAGTTTACCCGCTGTTAAATTCCAAATTAACCAGCTATCTATTGTTCCAAATAACAATTCTCCCTTATTTGCTTTTTCTCTTGCTCCTTCAACATTATCAAGTATCCACTTAATTTTGGTTGCAGAAAAATAAGCATCTATAACAAGACCTGTCTTATCTCTAAATAGGTCAACATAACCTTCTTCTGTTAATTTATCACAATAGGATGAAGTTCTCCTGCACTGCCAAACAATAGCATTGTAGATTGGTTCTCCCGTATTTTTGTCCCACACTACAGTTGTTTCTCTTTGGTTAGTTATTCCAATCGAAACTATATCTTTTGCACTTGCTCCAATTTTTGTCATAGCTTCGACTGCTGTTCCTATTTGTGTTGACCAAATTTCCTTAGCATCATGTTCCACATAGCCTGGTTTTGGAAAATATTGAGTAAAGTCCTTTTGTGCAAGTGAAGCTACTTTCCCATCTTGATCAAATAAAATTGTTCTACTACTTGTCGTACCGGCATCAAATGCCATAACATACTTTCCCATATCAAACCTCTATACAAAATAAAATTTATTTACATCTTCATTTTTAACTAAATATTCTATGAATAAGTCATTATCCTTCTTATCGATAATTTTATATTTAAGAAAAGTTTTTATTCCTCTTTCATCATAACCAATCATTTTTTCCTTATGCTTTATATTGGCTTCTTCTAAAAATTTTTCTATTGAATGCATTGTTTTAAATTTGTTAGTTATGATTATAATTTTCTTTATTTTTTCTTGGTCAGAATCTAACCATTCAAAAATAAAAATTTGAATTATAAACATCATAATAGTTACTAAAATCGCGATTAAAATTAACCCTGCTCCATAAGCAAGTCCAATAATTGATGATGTCCAAATTCCTGCAGCAGTTGTTAAACCTTTGATGTCATATTCTCTTACAAAAATTATACCAACACCCAAAAAACCAATGCCCGCTATAACTTGAGCAGCTATCCTTGAAGCATCATAATTTATAGTATCATAAAATCCGTATTTAGATACCAACATAGCAAGACAAGATCCTAACATAACAATCATATGAGTTCTTATTCCAGCTTCTCTGTTTTTTCTTTTTCTTTCTATTCCTATAAGCAAACCACTTATACAAGCAAGCAGTAATCTTATAGAAAATTTTAAAAATAAATCTATATCTAAATCTAAAATTATTTCATCTAAATTTATCATAAAAAAATCACCGCCTAAATATATTCTACCAGCATATTTGTAAAATAAGTATAAAAAAATAAGAGTAGAAATTTTCTACTCTTATTTTATATCTTTTAGGATATTATTTTTCCATTAATTTTGAGCCGTTAAGTCTAATTCCAGGACCCATTGTTGTTGCTAAAGTAACTGATCTTAAATATTTACCTTTAGCAGATGCTGGTTTAGCTTTTATAACTGCAGACATAACAGCCTTAAAATTATCTGTTAATTTTTCAGTTCCAAATGAAACTTTTCCAATAGGAACGTTAATTATAGCTGATTTATCAACTCTGTATTCGATTTTTCCGGCCTT
The DNA here is from genome assembly GCF_000311865.1 of Peptoniphilus obesi ph1. Lineage (GTDB taxonomy): Bacteria > Bacillota > Clostridia > Tissierellales > Peptoniphilaceae > Peptoniphilus_E > Peptoniphilus_E obesi. The sequence goes on from NZ_HE978581.1 coordinate 416,187, forward strand.
AGTTTCTTCGACAGCTTGAGCTACATCAAATGTTACTGTACCAGATTTTGGGTTTGGCATTAGTCCTTTAGGTCCTAATAATCTACCGATCTTACCTACTACACCCATCATATCTGGGGTAGCTATTAGAACATCAAAATCTAACCAGTTTTCTTGTTGGATTTTTTCTATATATTCTTCCCCACCAGCAAAATCTGCTCCAGCTTCTTCAGCTTCTTTAATTTTGTCAGCTTTAGCAATTACTAAAACTTTTTTTGTTTTACCAGTTCCATGAGGAAGTACAGTTGTACCTCTAACTTGTTGATCTGCGTGCTTTGGATCAACTCCAAGTCTTAAAGCTAATTCAACTGTTGAATCAAATTTTGTTGTAGATGTCTTTTGAACTAATTCAATAGCTTCTTCTACATCATATAATTTTTCTCTATCAACCAGTTTAGCACTTTCTATATATTTCTTACCTCTTTTTGGCATTAAAATTCCCTCCTTGTGGTATTATCGGATTATTTCCTCCCACTTAATCTACTACTTCTACACCCATACTTCTTGCAGTACCAGCTATCATATTCATAGCTGATTCAACATTTGCAGCATTTAAGTCTTTTAACTTTAATTCAGCAATTTCTTTTACTTGAGCTTTAGTTATTTTACCTACTTTTTTCTTATTAGGTTCTCCTGAACCAGAGCCTAAATTAATAGCTTTTTTAATTAAAACAGCTGCAGGTGGAGTTTTAGTTATAAAAGTAAAAGATCTATCTTGATATACAGTCATAACAACAGGAATAATTAACCCTGCTTGATCTTGAGTCTTTGCATTAAATTCTTTTGTGAATTGCATAATGTTAACACCGTGAGGTCCAAGTGCTGTACCTACTGGTGGCGCTGGAGTTGCTTTTCCAGCTGGAATTTGTAATTTTACAATTGCTACTACTTTCTTTGCCATTTCTTTCCTCCTTGTGGTCTACGGGATTCCCCTCCCACTATTAAGCTAAACTAGTTAACTTTGTTTAACAATTTGATTAAAGTCTAATTCAACTACAGTATCTCTGCCGAACATAGAAATTAAAACTTTTACCTTACCTTTTTCATAATTAAATGATTCTATAACACCAGAAAATTTATTGAAAGGTCCATTGATAACCTTTATATTATCTCCGATTTCATAACCATCAAATAACTCTTTATTAGAAGCTACTCCTAAGTTTTTAACCTCTTCTTCTGTTAAAGGAACAGGTTTTGAACCGGGTCCTACAAACCCAGTAACTCCTCTTGTATTTCTTACAATATACCAAGATTCATCATTCATAATCATCTTTACAAGTACATAAGATGGGAAAATCTTCCTTTCCTTGACTTTCTTAACTCCATCTCTATTTTCAACGTACTCTTCCATTGGAACTTGAATATCAAAAATATAATCTTGCATATTGCTATTAATTACCAATGCTTCCATTGTAGCCTTTACCTTATTTTCATGACCAGAATATGTATGTACAACATACCATCTAGCTTTATCTTCATTACTTGCTTGGCTTTGGCTAACTTCATCATTAGAATTAATTTCTTGATTTTTTAAATGTTCATCCATTTTATATCACCTTATTTATAAATAAAGCTACTTAATAAGAACATAATAATCTTGTCATATACAAGGAATAGTAACATAAAAGCAATAACTGCTAGAATTACGATAATACTGTAGTTAATAAGTTCTTTCCTAGTTGGCCATACAACTTTTTTTAATTCAGATTTTACTCCTTTAAAATATCTAGAAAGACTTTTTGGATCATCTTTCTTAATTGTTTGTTTTGCCAATTTCTAACCTCCTAAAAAGATTACTTGGTTTCCTTATGATTTGTATGTTTTTTACAAAACTTACAGTACTTTTTTAACTCAAGTCTTTGTGTAGTATTTTTCTTATTTTTAAAAGTAACATAGTTTCTATTCTTGCATTCAGAGCATTCTAATACTACCTTATCGGCCATAAAAACACCTCCTAAAAGATAATATACTTACAGAGTCATAAATATATTTAGATTCACTAACCTATGATATCACAAGCTAGTATATTTGTAAAGATTAAGGCCCTATAAATAGCAACATTTAGCTATTATAGAGGCTATTTTATTTACAATAAAAAAAATATTTATCAAATACTGATAAATATTTTTATATGGTGACCCATGCGCGAATCGAACGCGCGACACCTTGATTAAAAGTCAAGTGCTCTACCGGCTGAGCTAATGGGTCATGGTATTTAGCATAAAAAAAGATATTGAGAAAAAATTCAATATCTAAAATTTGGCGGAGAGGGTGGGATTCGAACCCACGTGGGCTTACACCCTAACGGTTTTCAAGACCGCCCCGTTATGACCACTTCGGTACCTCTCCATCTTGGTGACCCATGCGCGAATCGAACGCGCGACACCTTGATTAAAAGTCAAGTGCTCTACCGGCTGAGCTAATGGGTCAAATGGCTGGGGTGGCAGGACTCGAACCTACGAAATGCCAGAGTCAAAGTCTGGTGCCTTACCGACTTGGCTACACCCCAATATTTTGGCGCACCTAGGAGGATTCGAACCCCCGGCACATGGATTAGAAGTCCATTGCTCTATCCAACTGAGCTATAGGTGCTTAAAATTATTATGGAGCGGGTGAAGGGAATCGAACCCTCGCAACCAGCTTGGAAGGCTGGGGCTCTACCACTGAGCTACACCCGCAAAATTTGGTGGAGGAGAGTGGATTTGAACCACTGAAAGCTAAGCTAACGGATTTACAGTCCGTCCCCTTTGGCCAACTCGGGAACTCCTCCTTATAAATAATAGTTTT
>NZ_HE978582.1:0-49007 GCF_000311865.1 Peptoniphilus obesi ph1
AACGCTGCCTCATTGAGACAGCTTATATAGTATACTATTTATCAGTGTACCTTGTCAAGCCTTTTTTAAATTTATTTTTAAAAAATTTTACAAGTTGTTTGCACTAACTTGACTTAATTATAATAACAAAATATTTTTTATCTTGCAAGTCTTTTTGGGTAGAAATTTAAACAAGGAGGAAGTAAATGATAAAAGATATAATTCATGTTGGAATTAGTGTTAGAAATTTAGAGGATGCAAAGAAGTTTTATGGAGATGTCTTATGCTTAAAATTTACTGGAGATTTTATTATGGAGGGCAAGGAAACTGATATATTATTTGGAAGAGAAGATACAGTAGCAAGGCTTGCCTACTTTAATGGATCTGATGACTTATATGCTCCCCCTGTTGAATTGATAGAATTTAATCACGAAATCGAAAAAGATCAAGGCAGTTTTTTTAAGACTTCTGTTTCTGAAATCTGTTTTGCTTGTGTTGATATAGATAAAACTTATGAAGATTTAAAGTCTAAGGGAGTAAAATTTGTGTCCAAGCCTCAGTATTTTAAGTATGAAGATCCTAATCAAGAAAATTTTAAGGCAGTTTATTTTTATGATATGGATGGAAATATAATGGAGCTCGTTGAATATATTAAATAAATTTTGGAGGGTATATGGTTGAATATGAATTTGTAGAGGTAAATCTTAGGGGTGCTTTTAATAAAAGATATGAGAGTATAGATGGGAGATCTCCTCAAGAAATTATAGAAGAATATGCAAAAAGATCTCATAGGTTTATAAATATACTTCCTAAGTCTTATATAGGATATGGAATTTTAAAAACTTATGATTTAGTTTTTGAAAAAATAAAGGACTGAAAATTAATCAGTCCTTTTATTATTGTTATTTCTTTTTTAAGTTTGCCCTTTCTAAAATTTTTTGCAAGTCTTTTAAGTTTATGTAGTCTATTTTTCTTTTGCCGTCTTCTTTTTTTATTCTTATATCTGTTTTTATTTTCTCATTTCTTCCTGAAATATAGACAGTTAAGCTTGTCCTATATTTGCCTTTTGATAATTTTTTTATATCATCAATTTCATATGAAAAGTCATCAAGTTTATATAGGTTAAGTTCTGGAATATTTCTCTTTTTTATAAGCTGGTCTAGGCAATCCTTGGTCAAATATTCTGCAAAATTTTTTTCTTCTATGTGGTCTTCTATACTTTCTGGCAAATTATATAAAATCTCGTCTACTTGGTCTTCTTTTAAGTCTCTTTGACTAAAGTATAAATCGTAAAAAGAATTTATTAATTTTTTCTCAGAACTAAAGCCATAAGCAAAATATGTAGACGTTATTGCTACAATACAAAAAAGTAAGACAAGTATATTTTTATAAAATTTTTTCAAAAAATCACCTGTAGTTTCCAAATAAGTTACAATAAGCTTTGTTTTAACTTTATATCTAATATATATAAAGTTAAAATTTAAACTTTGCAAATTTTATCGGTATATTTCTAGATCTCCACTTGCTTTCATATTCAGTTACTATATAGTCTTCTCCTTCAATTTTTTTATCATAGTCTATTTCTAGTTTTTCAAAGCCTGAATCTTCAAAGTATTTTAAAGAATCTTGGAAAAAATCTAAATCATCTGTTTTTAATTGAATTATTGATCCTTTTTTTAATATTTTTTTGTATATTTCTAAAAATCTTGGGTGGGTCAATCTTCTTTTGTGTTGCCTGTTTTTTGGCCAAGGGTTACAAAAGTTTATATATATTCTTGATACTTCCTTATCAAAAATATCCAAAAGTTTTTCTGCATTTATAGGAAGAAGTCTTGCGTTTTCTAGTTCCAAGTCTTTTAACTTTCTTCCAGCATATACTAGGGCATTTGTTTCAAGATCAATTCCAATAAAGTTAATACCCTTATTGTTCTGAGCCATTTGAGATATAAATCCGCCCTTGCCTGATCCAATTTCTAAATATATATCATTTTTATTATCAAATACTTCTTGCCAATTTCCCTTGTGGTCTTGTCCATTAAAATCTACATATGGATTTTCCTGCATTTCTGGTATTGCAAAATGTTTTTTTCTCAGTCTCATTTTTACCTCTTTATTTATACAAATAATTTCTTCCTGTTTTATAATCTATCTTTACACCTTTTTGAAAGTTTTTTACATAGACCTTAAAATTAATTGCTCTTCCATTATCTTCTATACTATAGGCTTCCATTATTACCCCTCTTGCAACTAATTCATCGTCTTTAAAGATAGGACTTACTCTGTATCTAACTTTTTTGCCTTCATCTTTAATATAGTTTGCAACTGCATTTTCAAAAGGTAGCATCCCTTCTGCATTAAAGGCCCTTGTCCCAGTCATTAGATTTTGCCAATTATCATCTTCTCCACAAAGCTGGTGGCCAATCAAATGACATCTATTATATAGAGCCTCTCCATCAATAAAAGAATATTTTTTCTGTTTCCAACCAGTCGGCTTAACATGACCTATGTATTCTCTTTTTTTACTGGCCAAAGTATCTGGTCCAAGCAAGGCATCTGCAACTCCAACCCTGTTTAAATTATCGAGTGGACTAAATTTTAGATAGGTGCTTTTATTTTCTAAATCTTCTTTGGAAAAATTTGGGTCTTCATCTAAGATCTCATAATAATCACTAGCTTCTTTTACCTCATATTTATCATGAAAAATAAGATTTCTAAAATCTTCTAGGCTATTTGTTATGCTTCCGTTGGATCCAAGACTCTTTTCAATGCTTCTTATTGTGTCAAGGTCTCCTATAAAAAATGAATAGATTATAACCAAGGCAAGCGCAAGGCTTATTCCTAGATTCTTTTTATTCTTAGGTCTAGATTTCATCCTCATCCTCCAAGTCTTTTCCGCCTGTCTTTATAAAAATGCACAAGTAGACTGCTTTTTCCTGCCAGCTCACCCTGTGAATTTCATGGGCTTTTATTTCTAGCATATCTCCTTTTTCTAGCCTTACTTTTTTATCTTTAAATTCTAATTCTGCCCTACCATCTAGCAAAAACACAATTTCTACTTCTTCTTGGTCATAAAGATCAGTAACTTGATTAAGAGACATGGTCCTTATTATTTTTATTTTGTCATCTTCATATATATTTTCTTCTATTTCTTTTTCTTCTGAAAACTTTATATTTTTAAATATATTAAATAAATTTTTATCCATAGAGCTATTATAACATCTTTATTTTTTATGAGAAATTTTGATTTTTTAACTATACTTTATAAAGTTTTAGGCAAATAAAAAAGGCGATAGATTTTTAATTTCTATCGCCTAGGCTATATATCCTATTTGTTTTTCTGACTTAATAAATTTTTATATTCTTCCTCCAAGTCTTCTCTTTCACTCTTTGGAATTTCCATAGCAAGTCGATTGCTTATCGCCGTTAATCTAAAATCTATAAGAAAATCTTTAGAACTTGTCTTTTTAGAAGATCTTGCTTTACTTTCTCTATACTGGTTCAGATTTCCAATGAATCTATTAAGCTTTTTATTCTCAATCATCAACAATTCATCTGCTAAGTTATTTATAAATGAAATATCATGAGTAACAAAAAGTATTGGTCTATCATAGTATTTTAACAATCCCTCAAGAGCTTCTATTGCCCTTATATCTAAAAAGTTTGTTGGCTCGTCCATAATTATAAAATTAAAGTCTGATGTTATTAGTTTAGCTAATTTTACCTTTGCTCTCTCTCCATCACTAAGAATATTTATATCTTTAAATACGTCATTTCTTTTAAAACCTAATCTTGCTAATATTATCCTTGTTATAGACTGATCATAAATTGAAGTTTCTAAAACATTTTCTAAGATAGAATTTAATGGATTTAATCTTTCTCCTAATTGACTATAGTAACCAATTTTCAAGTTTGGATGAACCCACACTTCTTTATTTATAATCATATTTATAAGGGTGGTTTTGCCTGAACCATTAATACCTAATAAAGCTATCTTCCTATTATTTTCTATTTCCAATTTTGCATTATTAAAGATAACTTTATCTCCAAATCTTTTATTAAGTTTTTCCGACCTAATCAAAATTTTTGAATGGATTTTTCTATTTTCAGGCATTGAAAGCTCAATTGCTTTTTCTTCTTTAGGTCTTTCTTTAACTTCTAATTGATTAATTCTTGATTCTATAGCTTTTACTTGTTTATCAAGTTTTTTCTTATTTTCTTGACCACCCATTTTATGAAGTCTTGCTTCGGAATTCCCCATTCTTTTAGGTGTTGTTTTTACCCTTGAAGACTGTTTTTTTATATCACTTGCTACACTTAATAATCTATTCTTTTCAGAAATATAATTGAAATATTCTCCTTGTAGAAATTTTTGTCTTTTTATTCTCTCCTCAAGGTAGAACGTATAATTTCCATTATAAACTTCTAAACTTTTATTTGATAATTCAAAAATTTTATCACAAGTTTGATTAATAAAATCACGGTCGTGAGAAATAATTATAAATCCCTTGTTTCTATTTTTTAATTCTTTTACTAATTTTTCTTTCTGATCTATATCTAAGTGTGATGTTGGCTCATCTATTAAAAGAAAACTTTCCTCTTTTAATAAAACTTCATCTAATCTTAGCCTTTGATATTCACCAGGGCTGTAGGATTTTTGAACTTTTAAATCATTCTTTTCATTATTTAATAAAGAACTAATTTTCATCTTTACATCTACATAACCACTATATTCAGTATCTATTCCTAAAAGTATTCTAAATAGTGTTGTTTTGCCAACTCCATTATTTCCTATTAGTCCTATCTTTTCATCTTGATTTATGCTTAGTTTTTCAATGAAAAACAATTCTCTTGTTCCAACTTCCTTTTTTAATTTGTCAATATATATCATAAATCCTCCTCTATTTTTTTGAGAGGACTTAACCTCTCTAACTATTTAAAAGAAAATTTATAAATTGCCATTGCTCTGTACCTCCTAGATATCTTAATTTTCTATAATATTATAGTGCCAACTTCTTCCATTTCCTAATCTTAGTTCTAAATGTTCCAAAGGGAGCTACTGTATTTACATGAAGAAACTTATATACTTCCCAAGTAGCAGTTTTGGTTGCTCCATCTGACCATTTTCTCATATGAGCTTTAAATATCTCTTCTTCATTAATCATCTATCCCACCCCCATATAAAACTAACTCTCATTTAAATCTCATCATATTTCTTTTTTAATTTATCCATGTAGTCAAGGTCAATCCACTCCTCGCTAAAGCCACAAGAAGTGCAAATATATCTATCTACAGACACTGCCGACATAATTGTATGACCGGTCATAATATTATTTCCAGTTCCATAAGCTCCAGTAGATCCTGGCACAAATAAAATATCACTTCCTCCACACTTTGGGCATTTTCTCGTATTTTTCATAAATTATCCTTTCATTTTACATCACAGGGTCAATTTAACCCAAGTCCATTGCCTTGTTATAAGCTTCTATGGCATTATTTATACCTAGCTTGTCATAAATATTAGCCAGGTGATTGTAAAGAGTTCTTTCGCTAATAAAAAGATTTTGGGCAATTTTCTTTTTATCATCTCCCTTTACAAGCTCTCTTAAAACTTCTATTTCTCTAAAAACAGGTATATTATGAACAAGTTGTTTATCTACTTCTTCTTCGTGTTCTTCATAATTAAATCTAACAATTCTCAGGCTTTATTAAGACTAACCATTGATATAATCTCTTAGTAATTCTCCATAACCCTATCCCAATAATAGTTAGTAAAAATCCAATAATTAAAGAAATAATTAGGTCTGGTAAAACTCCTAAACCAAAGCTAGGTCTAGTTAACCAATACAGGTCTATTCCAAAGAATTTGAACACAAATTTCACGATGCTTCCAACTATAACAAGTGGACCACTAATCATAAAAGCCCACCCAGTTATTCCTGTTATAGGAAATATAAATATCCAAATACATGCAGCTATGGTATACCACTTTAAACTTTTCATAATAATCTCCTTAAAAGTAATCAAATAGTTCATATTATTATACCCGGTTTTTTCATTTTCTATTCTTAGTCTATTGGTTGAATAGTAGTATTATAGCAAAAATATTTCTATCTCCTATATATACCTTATTTCTAGTCTTCTAAAATCGATACCTAAAGGTCTATCACTTTAAATTCTTTTGTCTTTGTTGCTTCTTATAATAGGATTTTTATTTCTTCATCTGTTAGTTCTTCTGCATTTTCTATAAGGCTTTATAAGATTGGTCCTCTTGTTATGAGCCTATGAGTTCTTTCTTTTCTTCTTTTTACTATATCTTGTTTTAATATCTTTTTTTCTTGATTTTTTTCTTGCCTTAGTCTTTCTTCTGTATTGTCAATATTATTTTTTTATTTCTTTTGACTCTTGTCTTAGTTGTTCTAATTTTTTCATACTGATCTCCTTTTTTGAAATAAAAAAGACAATAGAGTTTTTAATTTTTATCGTCTAAGATTATCTAATATTTATTTTTCTTTAAATTGATTTTATTATATAGCTTAATAATTCTATTAATCCAATTAAAAAATTAAACTGGGATTCATAACAAACCCCAGTTTCATAATTAGCGTGTTCTTTTAATATAATTTTGCTCCTGCTGGTATTCTGTTTGAAAGGATTAAAAGGTTTAGTCTTTCTTCTCCTTCTTCTTCATGAATTGCAGATATAATCATACCTTCTGATTCTATTCCCATCATATTTCTTGGAGGAAGGTTTACTATTGCTACAAGATTTCTTCCTATTAGATCCTCTGCATTGTAGTATTCCTTTATTCCAGAAAGGATTGTTCTGTCTTTTCCTGATCCATCATCTAGTGTGAATTTTAAAAGTTTTTTGGATTTTGGAACTTCTTCGCAGTTTTTAACTTTTACTACTCTAAAATCTGATTTTGAGAATGTTTCAAAGTCTACCATGTCTTCAAATAGTGGTTCAACTTTTACTTTTGAGAAGTCAATTTTTTCATCTATATTTTGGTCTAGACTGTTCTTCTTGTTTTCTAGGTCTTTCTTTTCTTCTCCTAGCGGTTTCATTGTTGGGAAAATCCCCTCTACCTTAGATAATTGTCTAAATCTCTATAAAAGTCTATTTTATGGTACTTCTCCATTTACGACAATTTGCTAACTCTCTATAAGTGCCTATAGATTTCTAGCAAATTGTCGTAAATTTGTCGTAAGCTGTCGTAAATTCTAAAATATAAATTTCATCGCTTTTTCAAATTCTTCCATCTGTTCTATCTTAAAATTTTCTGTAGCATTTACGTATATATCCATTGTTATACTAATATCAGAATGACCTAGAATAGACTGCATTGCTTTTGTATTTATATTTTGTTCGTTAAGCCTCGTAGTAAAGGTGTGTCTAAAAATGTGATTGCTTAAATGTGGAACTAATAGAATATCATTAGATTTAGATTTGTTTTTCATTATTCTCAAATTTTTTTATAATTTTCTAGCTAAAAATACTATATGCTCTTTCTCGTCCAGATGGTATTCACATTTAAATCCTATCTTATTCAATGTTTCTGTGAGATATTCGGGAGAATAAACTTCAAAATCTAGCATATCCGCCCATTTTTTTATATTTTTACGCTCTCTATATGCTCCTTCGTTGCATATTAGAAACTGACCGTCCTTTACTAGAACACGATGGATTTCCCTAAAAGATACTTCTATATCCTTCCAAAAATAAATTGTTTCAAAGGCAGTTACTATATTTATGGATTCATCTTCAAAAGGTAGTTTAGCCACGTCTGCTTCAATAATTTTACACCTGCCATTTTTTATAGCTTCGCTATTTACTGAACTTGCGATATCTACACTTGTTTTAGAATAGTCCATTCCATATACTTTTCTAGCCTTTGTTAAGAAGTATTGAACATTACGTCCACCGCCACATCCTAGATCTAAAACTACATCCGAGGTTTTAATATTCAGAAAAGATCTGCCCCATTTCGCCAATTTTTCGTGACCAATATTCATTCCTTTCACCATGAAGCGACCACCGAAATTATTTTTCGGATTTTTTACATTTTCAAAAAATTTTTTTAACATTTTTATCTCCTATTGATAACTATTATCAGTATAATTTTATCATAAATTTTATGTTTATTCAATTTTATATCCTATCCACCTTGATATTTTCCAGATTTTCGATAATTGAAATTCTTGATTTCCGCTTTTCGGAAGTCTGGACTTCTGCTTTTCGGAAGTCTTGTTATTGTAGTATTTAAGGGTGTAACTTTTCGTTACTCCCTTTGATTTCTCTAGTCATATCTTTTTTACTTGGTTTTACTTTTTCTTTTCTTCTTTTTACTATGTCTTGGTTTAATATCTTTTTTTCTTGATTTTTTAGTTGCCTTAATCTTTCTTCTGTATGGTCAATTTTTTCTTTTATTTCTTTTGACTCTTGTCTTATTTGCTCTAATTTTTTCATACAAAACTCCTTTCTTGTATTAAAAAAGAGATAACATTAGCTATCTCTTTCGAAGTTTCATTATTAAATTTATAAAATACTCTTTTCGATAATATCTAATATTTACTTTTATATAGATTCTATCCTTCTATCTATTCTTTTTTGTTGCATGATGTGACTTTGTATCTCTGAAATAATTTTCTTCTGTTCATTTTTACGATATTAGGATGAAATAATAAATATTTGCTAGTAAATTTTACTCAATATTATGGACTTGACTTGTTTTTATTATTGCATATAACGACAATGATAATTAAAATCATTTTAAAGGAAGAAACAAAATGACAAAATTAAACACATATCTTGCAAATCTTGCAGTACTAAACATTAAAATCCATAATCTACATTGGAATGTCGTAGGTTCTCAATTTGTATCTGTACATGAATATCTTGAATCTGAATATGATAAGACCGGCGAAAGACTTGATGAAGTTGCTGAACTAATCAGAATGGCTGGGAAATTTCCAGTTGCTAATATAAAGGAATATTTAGAACTTTCTACAATCAAAGAGATTGAAACTTCTAAAGAAATATCTATTAAAGAAGCATTAGAAATAGTCCTATCCGACATAAAACTTCAAAAAGAACTCGCACTAGAGATTAGAAAAGAAGCAGATGGAACTGATAATTTCCCTGTTGCTAATGCTATGGAAGATCATATAGAGGACTATAACAAACAAATTTGGTTTGTGGAATCAAGTCTTAAATAGGCAAAATGAACTATTGCAGAACTTTGAATTACTATTATCCTATAATTAGGGCCTGCAAATAATTTTGTGTATCAACCTAAATCCTGATAAAATGGCAAAGGTTGGTACATTTTTTTATGTGTCAGTATTTAGCCATTCCTATAGGATTGGTTCTTGTCTTGTTTTTTAGATATGCTCACATATTAGATTGAAGTTTCTTTCGGTTATATTTCCCTCTAACCTGTCTTCATATAACTGTTCATAGCTTCTATCTATTTCTGATAATTGGTTCTTTTTAAGCTACAGCCCCTTAAAACAGATAGCCAAGAAGTCGAATTGAACATTACAAGTTATAAATTTCTAGTTAACCCAAAACGGTCAGTAAATATGCCAAAATTAGGCTCACGAAAAAGAAGATTATAATTTTTACAATCTGACTTTTCGCATTAAATCCAAAATTATCATACCCCTTAGCACCAACTGTCTCTGGGTAAACTTTAGTCGGCAATTTTAACTTGGTAAGCATGAGATAATCAAAAAAGATAATATCAAAAAGCTTATATCCTTCAAATAGTATTAAAAATCTAACAAAGGCTTGCTGAAAAGTTAAACTAAATTTTATTGTATCAACAATTGCCCAGCCTAGAACGGCTGCAATGGCTAGCAATCCAAGTATCATGATAAGTCCGCCGATTATATTGACCCAAATCGGTTTATCTGGCAACTTACTCATCATAACTTTGATATCATCAGGTGCGCCGAAATGCTTCGAGCCAAATTTCGGTATAATAAGTATAAAATTCACCATCATAATTGATGCTGTTAAGCAGATGATTGTTAACATACCAAGTGTTTTCATCAATTTAGTTTACCTCCTCTCTCAAGGTATAAATCATTGTGCAATTAAAATCTTATATCTTTTGAAATATCATTTATGTTTCTATAGTGATTTTCTATTTCTTCTTGCTTCTTTCTTTTTAATTGTTCTTCTCTTCTTCTAATTTGTTTTTCTTCTTCATTTGTTTTTTCTACACACAAAATCAAGGTATCTCTATGATATTGTTTTACCTCTTCGATTGTTGTTCCATCTAAAATAATTCTATCAGAATCAACTCTGGCTATTCCAGGTCTATGCATTGATGTAAAACTTGGTGGGTAATCCCAATTTCTTAAAAACAATTCAGACCATGTGCTAGTTGGTTTGCTAGATAATTTAAAAGGGATACTATACAAAGCAGAACCTCTTGTTCCATCATTTCTTGGCAGGGTAACTTCATTTGTTATAATGCCTACGATTTTTATATCCTCTCCCTCAATTGTTATCGGTTCATATTCATCAACATAATATGGTCTTATACCTACTTTAGGTTTCTTTTTAACTTTAAATATCGATGCAATAAGATCCTTATATGAATCTTCATTAAATGGATTACCTCTTAAATCTATTGCAAGTTTTCCGTCTAGGTAAGTAGGTAAAGCTGTATTGAAATCTCCTTGTCTAATGATCGGAATAAACTTCCTATCATTGTGATTATTGTAGAGTTCCGCAGATATTATATGACTTTCATAACCTACACCTTTTTCTCTATTATTAGCTTTCCTTTTATACTCTTCAGTGCATATTATAATTACATAATCACTATCTCTTATCGAGCTTTCCATAAATTTTGGAAGTCTATCCCCTTGACCTACATCATAACTATCTATTATAGTTTCAATACCGTCTGCCAATAATTTATCTGCTAAAGATTTAACCCAATCAGAGTGTTCTTTGCTTTCCCACGAATATGATATAAATACTTTTGGAACATTGTTTTCTATCATTTAACACCTCATTAAAATAAATCTTCTAGTCTTTTCCAATTCTCATTATTCATTTATTCTGTGTAGTCTGTATTATTAATATAGAGCCTTGTATCTTTATCTCTTACAAACCCCCATTTATTTTACGCCTATCTGCATAATCCTTAAAAGCATAAAATTTATTTTCGATTTGCTTATCAATATTTTTACTTACACCTTTTCTTTCTCCACCTTTAGCTTCAATTATCCATACATCTCCATTTTTCTTTTTGATTATATAGTCTGGATAAAAAAGATATTCTTTACTTAGATTATTTCCGTAAATAACTGATAAATATTGTTGCCCTGTATCTCCGTTTTTATAGTACCAATCTACATCATCTCTACTTTCAAGATAGTTTTCTAAGAGTTGTTCAGAGGTCGATCTAAACCCCGATATTGTCATAGATGTGTTGTAAATTAGTCTTTTTTTATATTAATGCCTGCAACCATGCCAAGCATCATACCGATGGATATAAACATCGCTATGTTTTCTAGACCAAATACTATTCCGATTGCTGTACCTAAGCCAATCCCTATTGCCATGCCCTCAGACATGTAGTTTTCTTCATCGTTATCTTCTTCGTTGTTGTTCTTGTCTTGTGCTGCATTTTATTCACTATCTTAATAACATAGACTGCAGTTAAAACAAAAAGTACAATTGGCAAGATGATTTTAATAATTTCCAAAAATGCTCGTTAAAATTATTCTAATTATCCATCTCATAAATACCTCTAAAAATAAACTGGGATTCATAACAAACCCCAGTTTCATAATTAGCGTGTTCTTTTAATATAATTTTGCTCCTGCTGGTATTCTATTTGAAAGGATTAAAAGATTTAGCCTTTCTTCTCCTTCTTCTTCATGAATTGCAGATATAATCATACCTTCTGATTCTATTCCCATCATCTTTCTTGGAGGAAGGTTCACTATTGCTACAAGATTTCTTCCTATTAAATCTTCTGCATTGTAGTATTCCTTTATTCCAGAAAGGATTGTTCTGTCTTTTCCTGAACCGTCATCTAGTGTGAATTTTAAAAGTTTTTTAGATTTTGGAACTTCTTCGCAGTTCTTAACTTTCACTACTCTAAAGTCTGATTTTGAGAATGTTTCAAAGTCTATCATGTCTTCAAATAGTGGTTCAACTTTTACTTTTGAGAAGTCGATTTTTTCATCTATGTTTTGGTCTAGACTGTTCTTTTTATTTTCTAGATCTTTCTTTTCTTCTCCTAGTGGTTTCATTGTTGGGAAAATCCCCTCTACCTTAGATAATTGTCTAAATCTCTATAAAAGTCTATTTTATGGTACTTCTCCATTTACGACAATTTGCTAACTCTCTATAAGTGCCTATAGATTTCTAGCAAATTGTCGTAAATTTGTCGTAAGCTGTCGTAAATTCTAAAATATAAATTTCATCGCTTTTTCAAATTCTCCCATCTGTTCTATCTTAAAGTCTTCTGTTGCATCTACGTATATATCCATTGTTGTACTAATATCAGAATGACCTAGAATAGACTGCATTGCTTTTGTATTTATATTTTGTTCATTAAGCCTTGTAGTAAAGGTGTGTCTGAAAATGTGATTGCTTAAATGTGGAACTAATAGAATATCATTAGAGTTCGATTTATTTTTATCCATTATACTTAAATTGCAATCTCTAACAATTCTTCTTAAAGCTTTATTAAGTGTTCCATTATTGTGAACCTTTCCGAATCTGTTTAAAAATACAAAGTCTTTAAATCCATCGATTGAATCACAACATTCAATTCCAAAAGTCTTTTGTAACTCTCTTTCCATAAGAAAAGCATCTTTTACTTTTTGAACCATAGGAATACTTCGCTTACCTGATGCTGTCTTCGGTGTATTAATAGCATATCTATTGTTTAATCCTTTACCTTTACTATAATATACCAAAGTCCTATTTACATTTATAAGACCATTATCAAAATCTAGATCGTCCCATTGCAATCCTGTAACTTCTCCAACTCTCATTCCTGTCCAAAGCATAACAATGAATATTGGATACCATTTTTTATATTCGTCACTATTAGATAAATATTCTTCAAATAGCACCTGTTCTTCTATTGTCATGGCTTTTTTCTTCGGAGATTCATTTCGATAAGCTACTTTCAATTCCTTCAAAGCATTGTCAGATGGATTAAACCTTATATATTCGTCATCCACTGCTAATTCTAAAACCTGATGTAGCACAGTATGGACACAATCTATGGTAGAAACCATCAATCCCTGGTCTTCCTTTAATCTGTTATAAAAACTTCTAACATCAGATCTTTTAATATCAGATAGTTTAATACGACCAAAAGTCGGTTCGACGAATTGTTGATACATATAGATGTAATTTTTAAAGGTATTATCCTTTAAACCTCTTTTTACCTTTGTCCATAACTTAAAAGTATCATTTACAGACAAGCTACTTCCTTCGTTGTTGATTCCATCTATAGTATTGCGTAAAATATCCAATTCCTTTTCTCTTAATTCCTTTAGAGTTTTCGCATAGATAGATTTTCTACGCCCTATTTTGTCTTGCCACTTAAATTCATAAGTGCCATTTGACCTTTGATATTCACCGTCTTTTAAAACAACCCCTTTACTATCTTTGCGTCTTTTTACCATAAAAATTCTCCTTTTTTGATAAAAGACACGCTAAAATTATTATACCGCATTAAGCGTGTTTTATATATAGTTTTAGATTAGATAGAGAACTGTCTATTTAAATATTCTTCCATTAACTTTTTCTTAATAAGACGCTTACTACCATTAAATAATACAAAATCGCAATCATTTTCATCCGTTAATTGTCTAACTTTATCTTGACCAATATTAAAATATTCAGATGCTTCTTTTAATGTTAGAAATGCTTTCTCAGAAACACGAACACCTTTTATATTTTCGTTAATCATAAATCCTCCAAATAATATATTTAAAATATTTATTTTAATATTTTTAAAGTTTTTTGACATTGACAAGTGCCTTGGATTAGCAACATAGGAATCTCACCTCCGCCTCTGTTCAGGATGAGCCGGCTTCAACCTTAGAAGTATCATTATCCTCATTTTCTTCTAAGCGGATAGGGTATCCATCCCTATATTCAAACTCTTACTTATCGCTCCCTTTCTTCTTCCCTTGCTTTTAGCTTAGCAGTACTTGTTTTGCCGAATTATTCAGCAGAAAGATCTTGGCGAATAGGTTATCACGCTCCAAAAATGATTAATGTCTTGTCTTGGTCTATTTAATTGTTATGGTTCAAGTATTGTTTAAATTTCTTTTAACATAGAAAGAGGACAAAACTCCCCTCACTTTATAAAGGAAAATTTGCCCTCTTTGGTAACCAGAAACTATATTTCTTCTATAAATTTCTTTAGTTTTTCTAAAATCTTATCTCGCCTTTTTATTAAAGCAGGATGTGATATATTTTGAGTCTTTGCTACTGCACGAAGTGTTTCATCATTGAAATATAATCTTTCGATTATTTCCCGTTCCTCCTCATTTAACTTTGACATAGCATTTCTTAGTGCTTCAATCATTATTTGTGTAGCTACAACTTTTTCAACATCAACATTTTTATCTTCTAGATTATTTTCAAAATTCCCATCGTGATTTAGAGATGAAAAAAAGAGCAAGTGGTTTTTCTTGTCCACCTGCTCCAAATACTTTTCGTGTTCTTTTTCTCGCCAGTAGACTTTATATATCTGCTCGCTGACTTTAACCCTTTGTCCGTTGACATAAAGGTAATACTCTTTTGCCATAAAGTTTCCTCCATTTCTTTTTTGTCTATTTGTTATTCAGACAAAAAAGGAGGACTCCTGCATCTTGGCATAAGAAGTCCTCTGAAATGAAAGAAATCCGTTCTTTCTTTTACTATATTTAATTGTTTAGACGAGAATATATAAAGACAGACAACTACAAGAATTATAGAAAAAAGGAGTATTTTTATTCCATTTCAATTCTACAAGGTAACTTATACACTTGTTCATCTCCCTTTCCCTCCGTTCATTATAGATAAATATAAGCATCATAAGTACTCCATAAATAAGTGGATAAAGACCAATAACTATCATTGTTATTACTGTTGGAATAGATAACTGAAAGAATAAATCTATCGGTCTTTTGCTATTAATTGTTCTTTCATATTTAACTATTTCTCCTAATACGAATACATTTCAGTCAAATCAGATTTTTCAATCATATTTCTATATAACTGTGATTCATTATAAATTTCATCATGTGTACCATTTGACACAACTTTGCCCTCATCAAGCAAAATTATCTGGTTTACATTTTGAATAGATTTTAATCTATGTGAAATAATGACAACCGTTTTATTCTTTATAAGTTTATTTAATCCTTCTTGAATTTTTGCTTCATTTTCTACATCCAATGAAGCTGCAATTTCGTCAAGAAGAATAATTGGTGCATCTTTCAAAATGGCTCTTGCAATTGAAATTCTCTGTCTTTCACCTCCTGATAATTTTGCCCCATTTTCTCCCACAATTGTTTGTATGCCCTCAGGAAGCCTGTCTATAATTTCTTGACAACCGGCAATTCGAGCTACTTCTCTCACTTCATCGTCCGTTGCATTCGTATTTCCTATGCGTATATTTTCCATAATAGAAGTGTTAAACAGCAAAACATCTTGAAATACGACTGAAATTTTTTTAAATAAGCACTCAGTATCTACTGTTTTAATATCATGACCCCCAATTAAAATCTGACCGCTATCATAATCGTAAAGTCTTGACATCAATTTTAATAATGTTGATTTTCCACAACCTGATGGTCCAATAAGTGCAGTAATTTGGTTCTGTTTTGCTGTAAAAGTAACATTATTGATAACTTTCTTATTTTTCCCTGAATATGAGAAATCCACATTTTGAAAACTAATATCATAATTATCAAAATCTACATTATTTCCAATTTGGGCTTTAGTATTTCTTAACTCTTTAATTCTATTAATTCTTGCATCAAGATAAAAAATTTCTCCAAGATACATATAAATACCTTCTAAACCTTCAGAGATTTTAGTTGCTGCAATAATATATCCAACTAAATATAACAAAGGCACCTCATTACTTATAAACATATGGAGTCCAACAACGCTTGTAATACCTATAGATAACTTTGTGATCCATCCAGCCAAGCTTACTGGGAAAGCTTGAACAATTTCTGCTCTCATTTGAATTTTTTCGGATTCGTCAAGCTTTTTAGAAATGTTTTCTATCGTATTTTCCTTTAATCCATAACTTTTTATTTCTTGACTCATTTCAATAGATGATTGAAATTCTTCTGAAATCTCTCTTAATTTTTCGTAATGATTTCCTCTCACCTTTATTTGGCTTTTTTTTGATAAATATAAAATACCTGCTGAAATAATCAGTGGAAGTAACACACAAATTCCAAGTTTAAAATCTCCTATTAACATCATCACGCCTATCACAATGAAAAAGTAAACATAGCCAATTGTATGACCTATTGCGTGAGCTAAAGCATGTTCAATTGCCGCAACATCTGCCATAACTGTCTGTGAAAGATCAGAGATATCATGTTTTGAAAAATAATCTAATGGCAATTTTTTTAGTATATCCGCTATTTCGATTCTTAAATTGGCAGATTCTTTATAAGTTTCGTTATATGTGGTTTTATAATTCATATTTGTTGCCACATAAACAAGTATTATGATTATCCCAATTCCTAAAACATAAGTTTCAAGTCCATGCCCTTTATTTTCTAAAATAGATTGCACAAAAAACATCATTAAAATCATTGGAAGCATATAAATAGCATAATATGCAAATGAAGACCATACGGATTTTTCCAGACCTTTTGCTCCGGCTTCAGTTAATTGAAATTTCTTTTGTAAATATTTTCTCATTACATTACCCTCCAATCATTTGCTTTTTCATACAAGTTTTGAAGTTCTCTATATCTTCCATTTAAATTCATTAGATTTGTATCATTACCTCGCTCAATAACTTTGCCATTTTCAATGAACAATATCTCATCAACATTTCTAATTGAAGATAATCTGTGAGCAATCATAATGGTTGTTTTCCCTTTCATTAAATTTGAAAAAGCTTGTTGAAGTTCATACTCGTTTTCGGGATCTGCGGCAGCTGAAGCTTCATCGAGTATAATAATCTTAGATTTTTTCAAAATAGCTCTTGCAATGGCAACCCTTTGTACTTCACCACCTGATAAATGCACTCCCTTTGAGCCTATAATGGTATTCTCCTTTTCAGGAAATTTTGCCAAAATACTTTCGCACTTTGCCAAATGCAGAGCATTCATAATTTCTTCTCTTGTCGCATTTTGGTCACCCATTTTTACATTTTCATAAATAGAGGCTTTAAATAATTTTGAGTTTTGAAATACAAATGAAATATTTTGAAGTAATGTTTCCTCGCTATATTCTCGTATATCATAACCACCAATTTTTATACTGCCACTATTTAAAGAATAAAAACCTGATATCAATTTCGCTATCGTTGACTTCCCTGACCCAGATGGTCCAACTAAAGCAAAAGTTTTTCCCTCATCTAACTTAAAGCTCAAATTTTCTATAATATATTTTTCATCATATTTAAAGAAAACCCTATCAAACTCAATATCATAATGTTTAAATTCTTTTCTTTCACCATGTTCTAATTTTTCATTCTTCATTCCATCTATCAAATTCTCTAAACGATCTATTACCTGTCCGGCATTAAAGTTATTTTGTGAAGCAAACATAACTTTCATAAATGATGAAAATATAACCCCAGAAAAACAAGTAAAGAAGATTACTTTTGCAAGAATCATCCCAGCTTGTTCTCCTTTTGTTATAAAATACATACTGCAAGGAATACATATCAAATAATAGGTATTAAATAACGTTTGAAATGACACATACGGCTTTCTGCAACTTAAGGAATATTCATAAGTGTTTTTTGAGTATTGGAGAATTGCATCCAATAAACTTTTATAGGAACGAACGGTTATCCCAAAAATCTTCAATACTTGCATTCCTCTAACATATTCAATTATCTCTGAACTCATTTTCTCCAGAGAATTAGAATATGCCATCATAAATTCTTCTCCACCATACATTGATTTGTATTGAAAAATACCTACTACAATTGTTATAGCCAACAAAATACCAAGTCTATAATCAACAGCAAAGGTCATAATAAACATTAAAATTGGCAACATTCCTGCAACAACATTATCAGGAATCAAATGTGCCACTGTAGAATGTGTTTCTCCAGCATTATCGTCAATAATCTTTCTTACTTTCCCTGACGGATTCGTATCAAAGAAAGCAAAAGAAGCATTGATTAGATTTTTTAACCCAGTTTTTCTGATATTTGTTTCTAATCTAAAACCAAGCATATGTGATACCATCAATGCCACAAAGTAAATAACTCCATACGATACCATATAGATTACAATCAATTTACTATCTTTTATAGCCGCACTATAATCTTTGGTAACTAATAATTCGCAAAACAAATCCCACAAATACCAGTAAGAAGCCATTAAACATATTGTGGAAATAGCAGCTAATAGCATTGAACCATATGCGAATGTTTTTCTTTCAGGAACATACTTAAATAATTTTTTGTATAATTTAAACATTTTTCTTCTCCAAATCTTATATTCTCAGCAAATCTTTCCATCCAGCATAGAAAAATTTTTTAACGTGTTGAATGTAAATATTAGCTTCATTTAAATTCATATTTTGGGAAAGAGGTACTAAAATTCCCTTTATATATGAACTGACTAATATATGAACAAGTTCATACAAAATAAATTCATCTACATCACTTTTATTGTTAGTTCTAATAAATTGTATGGTTGCATCTGTAATTATTTTAGAAATTTCATCAAAATAGAACTCATATTTTGTTCCACCTGATAAATTTAAAATCATTAAAAATTCTTCCTTGTATTCATATATCAATCCAATAAATCTATCTTCATTCTCCCAATTTTTAAAGACACAATTTATTTGCTCCTCTTTGTGTAATTTTTTGTAATCTCTATGTTCTTTATCAAGGAATTCTTTGAGTCTATTTGCGGGTTTTTCAACTAGGCTATTAAATAAATCTTCTTTAGTACTAAATCTCTTGTATAACGCTCCAGTAGTTATGCCTGCATTTTTACAAATTACATTTAAAGAAGTTTTTTCAAACCCATTTCGTTTAAATTCTTTTTTTGCATTTTCCAATAATCTAGGAGTAATGCTAATATCTTGGTTCGCCATAAAATTCCCCCTTGTACATTGATAATAGTACTATCAATTATGTTATTTTTTTTGCAAGAGGCATCTTAGTACCTCTTGCAAAAGCAAAATCAAAACAAACAATCAAAGTTGCTGATTTATTTTGTCCATTATTTTAAAAAAGAACCTAAAGCTTAATTCATCATTTCATCTACATGTAAACCTGATTCCAAAATTCTTGAAGTGTCTCCTGTATTGCCATATCATCTATATTTCCAATACATTTTACTTCCCCACATTCAAGAAATAGAATATAATCACAGCATCTTGAAACAAGCTCCGAATCATGCGTAATCACAAATTGCGTTCGTCTCGCCGCCTTCATACGCTTTATAGCATCTGCCACCTCAATCATATGCATATAATCAAGTCCACTAGTTGGTTCATCATATAGGAGAAATCTTTTATCAGATGCAAGCGCACTAGCCATTGCAACACGTTGTTTTTGCCCTCCGGACAAAGACATGGGATGAGAGTCTTTAAATTCTTCCAACCCTAACTCTTTCAGAATAATATTTGTTCTTTTCTCCTGTTCTTCATGAGACAATCCTAACCTCTCCATAGATAACCTGACTTCTTCAAATACACTTTCGGTAAAAAGCTGCTGATTTACATCCTGCATAACAATATAAGTACTTTCGATTCGATTTTTTCTTTTAAAACTTTCTCCATTTAGAAAGATATCCCCTTTCGACCTTTTTTCCAAACCACAGAAAGCATGTCCGAAAGTAGATTTACCTGCTCCATTGTTTCCAACAATGCCGATAATAGAGTTTTCCGGAAGGTTTATATAAGGAATAGAAAGAGCCGGTTTATTTTCTCCTTTGTAAGTATAACTAAAATCAACAAACTCTATTTTTCCAGCATTATCCGTTGCTCTATTCTCTTTTTGAAATTCAGGCTTACTTCTAAGCCCCATAATTTTTAATTGTTCTTTACTGATTTTCTTAAATTGTTCTATTGTATAATCATTTATAATTCGTCCATTTTTCATATATATCACACGATCAGCTAAATCCATAAGCCATTCCAAACGATGTTCAGCAATTATCACCGTTTTTCTATCCTGCTTCCATTTTTTAATAATCTTTCGCAGCTGTGCGATAGTATGCGTGTCTAAATTGGAAGTAGGCTCGTCCATAACGACTATTGGAGGATTAGGTGCTATAGCGGAAGCACAAGCAACCCTCTGTTTTTCCCCGCCAGATAGAGAAAAAAGACTTTTCCCTAGCAATGCAGTAATATCAAGAGCCTCAACAATATTTTCAAAACGTTCAAAAATAAGTTGTTTCTCCATTCCGAGATTTTCACATGTGAATACTACTTCTGTATCTGTTTTAACTGTATAAAACTGGGATTTTGGATTCTGAAATACTGATCCTACATAATACGCTAGCTGATACAGTTCACATTCAGCTACATTGTTTCCGCAAACAAAAACTTCACCTGACATTTCCCCTTCATAAAAATGCGGAACTAGACCATTTATCATTCTTGTAAGAGTTGTTTTTCCACAACCAGATTCACCACAAAGCAGGACAACTTGACCTTCCGGAATATTTAAGCTCACATCTCGCATACCATTATTTCTCTGCCCGTTCTTATATACAAAACTTGCATTTTCAAATTTAATCATAAAGCCCCCTTTTGCTTGAACATAAGAATAAAATAAAGGATATAAAAAATAATTAAACTGCCGAAAACAAGATAGTCTCTCCGCGTAAACCCAATATTACTTACATTAGTTCTTTCATTAGGTGCTGCAAGTCCCCTTGTAAGTGCAGAAGCAGCCAAATCATTACCAATAGATACAATGCTTGTTAAAAATGGAACCATCCTAAACTCTAACATCATAAGAGGGTTGCGAAAAGAACCTATCCCTCGCAATTTCATAGCATCTCGCACATTTACATATTCTTCTCTAATGGTAGGAAAAAAACGAAATGTTACCGAAATAGGAATTGTAAGTTTTTTCGTAACATGCATTCTATCCATAGCTGCAATAAACTCGCCTACAGATGTTGTTGAAAAAATAAAATATGCCATCATATAACCAGGAATAATTTCTACCGAAAATGCAATTATTCCCGTAAACAAGAGGTTAAACCAAGTTGGTAAATGCGGTGCAAGAAGATCTGGAACAAATAGTGCAAAAAGATACAAAGCAAAAAAATAAACTACTGCTCGCACCTTCTTTAAAACAATCAAAAAAACAAACGGCAAAAGTGAAAGTATCGTGTGAAAAACTTTTAAATATCCAACAGGAGAACCACTGAGCAAAGTAGTTGATACAAGCAAACACATCAATATCTTTGTTCGTGGATCAAGATATAGTTTATCCGCCGTTGCATTTTTCTGATATAGTTCAGAAATCATTACACCAACCCGCTTCTTTCAAAATGTTTCCTCAAAACCTTACGACCAATCATCCCGCCAAGAAAGCCGCCCACAAAGCAAGAAACAATCAAAAGAGGGAATAACCACCAGTTACTATGAAACCATCCATAAACAGAATACATAAATGTTTCTCCATAGCTAGCTGCCTTATTCTTTAACCATTCCTGACTCGCTGTGAGCCAATGTACATAATTTCCCGCAATACATATACTCGATACTGCATATGCAAGAACACACCCCATGCTCTTTTGGTATTTGGAAGCTTTCAAAATAAGTTCTCCAACAATTCCTGTTATGATTGCCCAAATCAATAGATCATATCCCATTCCTGTTAAAATCATGGCAATCCCAATTACTGCCTGTAAAATTATTAGCATTCCAAATTTCTTTATCTTTGTAAAATAAAGCATCATTGGAATACCTTCTACAAATGGGACAACAAAAGTAAGAAGTAAAAAGCCAATTGGAATCAACCCCAAAGTGCATGCGACTGCAATAATAATAACCACATAAATCGCTGAAAAAATCCCAGCATTGATTAAATCTTTACCATTTAATCTGTTTGGATTCAAACCTTTCTTATCTGTCATGTAATACATCCTCCTTAATTTTTTATATTTACGCTTGATACTCAAGAAACATCATTTAGTATTTTATCCAATACATATTATTAATTTATAAACTCATTTTACTTGATTTCCCTTGTGGTTCAGCATATAATATATACAAAAGGTTAGACCTAGCTAACTCATATATTTATTATAATATGCAAAGTTATCCTTTGCAATATCTCCAAATTTTGTTTGGACATTATACTAAACATTTTGGACATTTTATAAAAAGGAGCGCCGCAAATGTATGCTGATAAATTTTATTCCGGTTTATTTTCTCAACTAAATCTAAATCCTGATAAATCTGGTATCAAACCCAGTGGTGGTTTTACCATGGTGCCAAAAGATAGTACTGGCGAAGGATATCTATGGACATACCCTGTAAATGCATTTTGTTCTATAAATATTTACCATCTTTGTTTTTATAATGAAATGCATTACAGATATTATCACCCTAAAATGTTGGTACTTTCCCAAAGTTCATTTTATGTTGCAAGAGCAATTAAAAAAAATTCTTGTAATCAAAAAAATCAACTTATTGGTTATTACCTTGATAATGGCGAGCATGAATATATAATTCCTGCTGGGATTTGGTTAGACAGTGTTGGAGTTTCAATTTTCCCTGAATATTATGAAGAATACCTTCCAAAAATATTTCATCAAGACTTTTCTTCACTTTCAGAAATAGTCCCTCGAATTGGTACAGACCTATTTATACCAAAAATCTCAACAATACTTGATGATATTGCCACATACACACCAACATCAGAAATCTCGGAACTATTCTATGAGGCTAAAATATTAGAAATAATCGAAGCATTTTTATCTTGGAAAAGCAATGCTGTTCACAATGTTATAGACAAAGAAGATTCAGAAGCACTTCATCGTCTTGGTCACTATTTAGAACAAAACTTTTCCAATCCAACGAACATTCAAATGTATGCACGCATGTGCAATATGAGCAAATCTAAACTGTCTGAACTATTTCACTCAATATATGGATATACAATTGTAGAATTTATTAAGAACTGCCGCATAGATAAAGCAAAAAGATTATTATTAGAAAATGATTTATCAATACAACAAATCGCTAGCGCTGTGGGGTATTCTCATCAAAGCAGTTTTACTTATATTTTCAAACAACATGTAGGATGCACGCCACGTGAATATAGAAAAGATAATTCTAATTTTCACAGCATTAGTTCTACAATTTCAACTTCTAAAAACCATTTATGATATTAACAGTTCTGTAACCTCAATCATTATCTGTATTTTGGCAATCTTTATATAGAATAGCCCACGATTATTTGTTATAATATAGTTACAAATTCAAAACTTGCTTAACGCTTGATATCTAATTTATTCTTATGTAGCTTATGTAGCAAGCACAGTAAGTGTACGGACACTTACGAAAAAATTAATGGAGCAAACCTTTATGGAATGCTCCATTTTTTTAATTTTTACCTTGTTAGGGAGAACCCTAAGACCCCGAAATATATTTTATAAAGGAGAATAAAATGTCAAATAGATTTAGAAATGAAAGAATAGAAATAAAATTAACTAAGGAAGAAAAAGAAGTTTTTGAAAAGAAAATGAAACTTGCTAATTGCAAAACTATGTCCCACTTTCTTAGAAAATGTGTATTGGAAAAAGAAATTTATGTTGTGGACTTAGAACCATTTAGAAACCTACAATGGTTGCTTTCAAATGCAACAAATAATATAAACCAGATCGCAAAAGCAACTAATACAACTGGTGTTATTTACAAAAATGAAATTGAATCTATGAATAATCAGATAGAAAAATTATCAAAAGAAATATGGCAGATCCATTCCCTACTTCTTAATAAATCAAAAGAAAGTTCTGGTGATTAGTATGGCAATTACAAAGATACATCCTATAAAATCAACTCTAAATTTGGCAATAGATTATATAACCAATAGTGAAAAAACTGATGAAAAAATCCTAGTATCTTCATTCAAATGTCATCCATCTACTGCCCATATTCAATTTTTGAAAACTCGAGAAGATAATGATACTAAAGGTACAGTTTTAGCTAGACATTTAATCCAATCTTTCCTACCAGGAGAGGTCGATCCTACAAAAGCTCACGAAATTGGAATGGAATTATGTAAGAAAATTTTAAAAGAAGATTATGAATTTGTTCTTGCAACTCATATAGATAGAGGGCATATCCATAACCATATTATTTTTAATAATGTTAATTGCAAGACTGGTAAATGTTACCAATCTAACAAAAAATCTTACCACAAAATCAGGTATCAAAGTGACGAATTATGTAAAGAAAATAAGCTTTCAGTTATTGATGAAAATTATGAAGCTTACAAAAGAAAATATAAAACTGCTAGTAAGTCTTGGTACGAATATGACCAAAAAAAGAAAGGAAATTCTTGGAAGTCTAAACTGCAATTTGATATAGATAGAATGATTAATAAGTCTAACTCGTGGGAAGAGTTTTTAGAAAATATGGAATATCTTGATTATGAAATTAAGTTTGGTAAACACATTGCTTTTCGTCATAAAGATAAGCAAAGATTTACAAGAGCTAAGACTATCGGAGAAGATTATACCGAAGAAAAAATCAAAGAAAGAATAGATTTAGCTCTCAAAAATAAAGCTAATCCTATTAAAAAACGTGTAGGAAATATTATTGATATATCTACTAATGAGAAAGCTCAATCCTCTAAAGGTTATGAAGTTTGGGCAAGAAAACACAATATCAAAACAATGGCAGATTCAATAATTAAACTTCGAGAACAAGGAATTAATTCAATTACTCAACTCGATGACCTGATCAAAAAATCTGCTGATGATAGACAAGACTTATTAGATAAAATAAAGAAAATTGAAAGTGAAATGAAGAGTTTATCCCAAGATATGGAAAATATAAATACTATAAATAAGTATCGTGAAATATATAAATACCACAAGAAAAATCCTGAGGACAAACAATTTGCAGAAGAATATTATAGCGAACTTTCCGTCTACAAAATAGCTGCTAAAGAAATTTTAGAAAACTATAAAAAACTGCCAAACACAAAAGAAATACTATCAAACCTCGATAAATTACAAGAAAAAAAGAACACCCTTATGCAAGAGTATTCTTCCTCAAAATCCACTATGGATGAGTTTTATAAGATACGAAAAAATTACGGAATTTATATGGATAAGGAGATGGAGAGATAGTGTCCTCTCCTCTTTTTAAAATTACTTTCAACTTATTTTTCCAACTATATTCTTTTGCTAATTCTTTTCTTTTTGCCAACTTTCATGCCCTTTAATATTTTATATGAAATAAAGCAACAACCAAAATTTACAAGTACACTAATCGCAAATTCCAACATGGATGTTTCATACGCTCCTGACAAAATAAACACAGATGATATTGGATAAATGGCTCTTAAAATTTCCTTTGAGGCAAAAAATATTCCCACAAAAGAGTATATCTCAGCGATAATCAGAGCTATCCAGTAGCTCCTTTTAACAAGTCCAATAAGTGCAATAATTGGAGATATTACCATAAAAACGCTTATTCCAGTTAATACATATACAACAAAATAGTGAACTACTTCACTCATATTTACTGCGTGTAAATGCAATACCGCTTCTATAATTAAGGATGCCGTAAATAGTATTAAATAAACAAAAATACTACCTAATAGAGTAATTATCATTTTTGCAGTAATCATATTACTCTCGTCTATCGGTATTAGCCTTAATGATTTCAGTACATCTTCTTGTTCCTCACGACAAATAATATATCCTCCAAACAATGCTATCAAACTTGGCAAGACAAAATATGTGGTCAAAGAATGCACCTGTAAAATATACCATCCAAATGTGTCTATATACTTTTCCCTACTAAATGTAAATTGTCCTTGAAGAAAAACAACTCCCAAAGTCATTATGAGTGCAAATACAAGCAAAAATATCAATTTTGATCTGTGAAGTTTTTTATATTCAGCTAATAAAAGTGTCTTCATTTACCATCCTCTCCTTTTCAATAATAATTTTGTAACTATTGTAAATCCGACGACCCATATCCCTATACAAAGAAGAGAATAAAATATATTTATATCCTGATTTAATATTATTCCCGGGACATCCCTCAAAACAATTGCTGTAGAGCTTGATAATGGGTGTATATACATATTAACCATTAAAATTACAAATCCCGAAAAGGCATAAACAATCGTAATGCAAATCGGTAAAATGTATTTTTTTGTTAAAAATGCGATAGATAAAATAGGCAGCATGGAAACTGATAAAAGTCCACTAATCTCAAAACACTTTCTAATGAGAAAAATCAATAAAAAGTGATCCATCTCTATATGATGAATAATTCTTCCAAAAAGAAGTGTAATGAGAATTGATAAACCCATAAAGACTAAAGTATATAAAAACACAATTATAAATTTGCTAATTAAAAGCTTCGTCTTTTGTATCGGAACAATCCATAATGCTTTAAAAGTGTCATTTTCATACTCCATAGACACAATCATTGTGGAAAATATTCCTAATATAATTGGTAAAATCAGCCATAAATTATAACTAAAGATTGTCCATTTGAAATATTTCATTGCATTGTCTGAAAGGTCTATATTCCCAAAGTATATAGTGGCAAGCAATGGCATTAAGAGTGTTGCCAGAAACATCATCCAAACAATCTTTTTCCTTTTCAATTTAAGAAACTCTACTTTAACTAAATTAAGCAATTCCCTCTCCTCCGGTTATCTTCTTGAAGTAATCTTCCAAAGAATCATTACAGGTTTGTGATGAAGCCACCGATATTCCATTCATAACTAATGACTTATTAATTTTTGCCATATCTAATCCGTGACTATATATCTTTACATGATTATTATCTTCAACAGAATAGTTGGTTATTCCGAACTCTTTTTCCAACACAATAGTCGTCTTTGATACATCAGACACTTCCAACATAATATACTTTCTATTTTTTTTATTTAATTCTTCCATGCTGCTTTCTTCTAAAAGAACCCCTTTATCTATAATGCCAACTGTATCAGCGAGAAGTGTTATTTCAGATAAAATATGACTGGAGATTAAAATTGTCTTTCCTTTTTTTATACTTAAATCTTTTATAAAATTTCTAACTTCCGCTATTCCAATGGGATCTAAGCCATTTGTCGGTTCATCTAAAATTAAAACCTCTGGATCATGTAAAATTGCATTAGCAATCCCAAGTCTCTGCTTCATTCCTAAAGAGTAATTTCCGAATAGTTTCTTATCTTTATGTGGTAAGCCAACTACTTCTAAAGCATTTTTTACCGCATCAGGGAAAGCCGTTCCTCTAAGCAGTGCAAATATTTCCAAATTCTCCGTCCCTGTAAGATTAGGATAAAATCCGGGTGTTTCAATAATCGCACCAATTCTTGGATAAATCTTTTTCTCATTACCTTTTATATTTTGGTTAAAAACACTTACTTCACCATTCGTAATATCAGTAAGTCCCAGTATCATCTTCATAATAGTGGTCTTTCCTGCTCCATTTCGTCCTAATAGCCCGTATATAGAACCTTTTTCAATGTGTAAATTTACCGAATTTACAGCCTTTTGTTCTCCATACACTTTTGTTAAATTCTTTGTTTCAATAATATAGTTTTTCATTTTCTTTTTTCTCCTTAATAATTTTGTCTTTTCATAGATTTTATAGAGAACACAAAAAATAGTGTTCCAATTGTTAAAATATGTAACAAACAACTAAACTGCGATACATTTAACGAATATCCACCTATACTGTTTTCTACCATTTCTTTGGCAGCCGATGATACATTTTGATAAACCCCTAATAAACTTGCAAGCGGATGTATATGAACTAATATCGAAGCTCCAAATATCCCAATTCCTAAATAAAGCAAGCACATAGAAATAGGTAAAACATAACTCTTAGAAAAAGTAGCAATATAAATTACCGGAAGCATTGCAATCGGAATTAATAAAGCTGCAAGCATATATAATATTGCTGCCTCTTTTAATGTAATTAAATTAAAATCTACGAATCCGGCACTTAATACTGCACCCAAAACTGATGACATATATGTTAATACCATCAAAAATATAGTCAGTAATTCTATCAAAATAAATTTCGCAAAAAATACTTCAAATCTACTAACCGAAGTTATTAGTACATTCTTTAAAGTGTCATTCTTCCTTTCGTCAAAAAATAACATTGTAGAAATCATTCCAATTACGATTGGCAAGAACACAAAAGTTATATTCTTAAACGCTAAACAATATAAGTCTCCAAAACTATCCATGATAGGACTTTCTCTTGAAATTGAAAATGCTCTTTCAATTGCAAACAAATTCAAGATAACAGTTAGTATAATAATACCTATCAAAATTTTACTTCTCTTCCATTTTTTTATTTCAGCTTTTATCAAGAACATATCGCACCTCCTTACAATAAATATTATAAATGATTAACCTTGCCATAATCTTGCGACACCCTTGTTTTTATCTTGTTTCAATAAAAAAAGCCCCAAAAGGGGCTTTCTAAATCAGCTAATTACATTGCAAACTCCACAGTAAAGACAGTTTTTATGTTAGGTATACTACTTACCCTTATTTTGGCATTATTCACTCTTAACAATTCTTTAGCAATTGATAAGCCAAGTCCCGATCCTTTTGTTAATCTTGAACTATCTGCCTGATACATCCTATCAAATATATATGGTAAGTCCTTTTCACTTATACCATTTCCATTATCTAAAATCATCAAAGTAGCTTTTGTATCCGATTCTTCTAATTTCAAGTGTACTCTATCACAATTACTGTGAATAATAATATTGTTTATAATATTGTTTAAGCTCCTAAAATAGGCATTTTCATCTATCTTTATATAGAATTCCTGTTCCGGAATTTCAATTTCATAACTTATATGTTTTTCTTCAAAAATAGGAATCCAGTCGCTTATCACATTTCTTGTTAATTCATTCAGGTCTTTATCTACAAAAGAAAACTTCCATTCTCCTGAATCCAACTTTACCCAATCAAAGAGTTTTTCTACAAAATCCTTCAAGTAATGTGCCTTACTTAAAGAAATTTTTATATAATCTTCCTTCTCATCTCCCGTAACAATTCCCTCTTGCACTGCTTCCAAATACCCGACCATAGATGCTAAAGGAGTTTTCACATCATGAGACAAACTTGTCATAAGCGATTTATACGCCTGTTCTGACTGCTTTTGTTCTATTAGCTTGTTCTGACTTTGTAGAGTTATCTCATTTATATCATGACAGATCTTTTCTGTAGTTTCATTTTTCTTAATTAAAATTCTGCGATTGTAATCACCATTTTTTATATCAACGAGTACTTCCTGAATACTGTTTATTTCTTTTTTTATGTTGGTAATTTTTTTTAACAAACAAAAAATTACAAATATCAATAATAAGATTATGATGATTTTTACATCCATATATCATACCCCCTTACTAAAACGATAACCCACGCCCCTAACTGTCAAAATATAAGTTGGTTCTTCAGGGTTAGGCTCTATTTTTTTTCGAAGCTTACTGATAAAAGACATGATATTACTATCATCAAAAAGATAATCTTCTTCCCAAACATTCGTATATATTTGTTTTTTTGTAAAAATCCTCCCTTTATTAGACGCAAGAAAATACAATAAATCAAATTCTTTATTTGTTAATTCTATGTTATTATCACTTATTTTTACAATTCTATTTTCCTTATCTATTTGCATACCATCTATTGTGAGTATATCAGACTGGTCTGTGCTTTTCTGATTGAAATCTATATATCTACGAACCATAGCTTCAACTCTTGCCTTAAGTTCATTTATATTAAATGGCTTTGTCAAATAGTCATCAGCACCTTGTTTAAGTCCATAAATTTTTGAATCATCATCAGACTTCGCAGTCAGCATTAAAACCGGAATAGTGCATTCTTCCCTTATCATCTCCAGAACTTGAAACCCATCAAAATCAGGAAGCATAATATCTAATAAAATCAGACACAAATTATTTGCATTTCGTATTTTCTTATATCCGTCTAATCCATTATTGGCAATATCAACAGAATATCCATCAGTACTTAAACACTTTTTAATTAAATTACATAATGCAATATCATCATCTATAATTATTATCTCTCTCATATCTCATAACTCCATACTTCTTATTCAATATAATTATCATCAAAGGAAAATACATCATTCGGTGTACAATCTAAAGACTTACATATTTTTTCTAAGTTTTTAAGTGTTATAGGCTTATTTTTTCCCATCTGTGCCATAACATTAGTGGTAATCCCTGCCATAACTATTACATCTGTTTTCTTCAAACTCTTCTTCGCCAATAGTATCCATAATGGTTTATAATTCAATGCCATACTAATCCTCTTTTCTTTATAACGATTTTTGGAGTAATTATATCACTTTTATTGATTATATTCAATTTTTATTTGATTTTTAAAAGATTGTTTACAACCATTTTTTACATTTTGTCTTTATACAGACTTAATAAACTGAACAAAAAAAGAATACCCTTATGCGAGAGTATTCTTCCTCAAAAAAACAATGGACGATCTTTACAGGATACGAAAAAACTAGGAATTTATATGGGCAAGGATATGGAGAGATAGTGTTCTCTCCTCTTTTTTCCTC
Organism: Peptoniphilus obesi ph1; assembly: GCF_000311865.1. Taxonomy (GTDB): domain Bacteria; phylum Bacillota; class Clostridia; order Tissierellales; family Peptoniphilaceae; genus Peptoniphilus_E; species Peptoniphilus_E obesi. The sequence goes on from NZ_HE978582.1 coordinate 30,973, forward strand.
CAAACAAAAAAAGAGTCGGTGCAGTACTAAGACCACACCGACCATAAGTTTATCTTTCAGCTTCTTTTGATGTTTCTTTCTTTTCTTTAGGCTTTCCCTTATCTTCAGTCTGATATTTTTTGATTTCTCCAAGCACAGACTCTTTCTTTTTTTCTTGTCCTTTCATTTGTTCTTTTGCTTTTAAGAGCTTAGAAGATAAAATACGAACATTTTTATGTTCCTTTCCGTTGCTGTCAATGCTTGTTTTTACTTGTCCAAATATTTTAACAAAATCTCCTTTTTTTAGGTTCTCTAAATCTTTTGTCTTATCTCCATAAGCTGAACAATTGGTATAAATTTTATTCCCATCGTCATCTTTTGAAACGATTGAAAAGTTGCTTACCTTGAACTTTTCTCCATTTGCATTTTCTCTTTCAAGATTTTCTACTTTGCCTGCTATATTACCCACGAGATTTATGAGGTCATCTTTTTCTTCAAGTTCATTGGTATTTTCAACAATCTTACCTTGTTCTTTCATATCATCAATCATATAGTCAAAGTCATCACTTAGTAGACCTGTTGTGTCATTGTTCATATATAAAACATAGACTTCTTCAAGTGCCTTTTCATCATTAACACCTTTTTCTATACTAACAAGTGCTTTTATAAAGTCCTTGTAATTATCATTCATCATTTCCTCTAAATTTTCTCTAATATCTTTGTATTCCATATTTTCCTCCTTGTACTAAATAAGGAGAGCTATTCGCCCTCCTCTACCTTTCTTGTCCTTTTTCACTTTTTTCTTGGTTTTTATCTTTTTCTTCTTCTGATTTGAATTTTGATATTTGTCCCAATATTGATGGTTTCTCTTCCCTTGCGTGAAGATTATCCTCTACATCATAAGTTGATTCAAAGTAATCACTGTCTTTAAAATCATTATCATACCTATCTGGTATTCCGTCATTATCAAGATCTTTTGCTAGTGGATCATAGAAATTTCCGTCATCATCTATTTCTAGTCCTAGTGCTTGTTTTAAATCTTCTTCATCTACTGATACCAGATCATCAAAACTTGACATCTTTATGGCTTCAGTCATATCTTTAATAGCTTGTGAGTTAGATATATCTTCTTCTACAAAAGATTCTGTTCTAATAGCTACATTATCTACATACTGAGTCCATGTTTTTTCTTCCAAATTTACCTCATATTGAATAGAGTGCTTACCATCAGGTGTTTCTGTATAGGCAAGTCCTACATGGCTTAAATCAGGGTATAGTTTGTCAAAGTCTTCATAGCTATTAGATTCTGAAAACTCATAGTTAGAATAATCAACTATCGCCCTTCTTAAATCTTCTAATAGTGGTGATTGATTTTCTAATTCTTCCACTTCTCCCATATCTAAAAGTTTATTGATTTCAGCTAGTCTTAGTGTCTTATCCCTTAACTCATCTGCTTTTTCAAATGGCTTGGTCAATTCTACTTTGGCATTTTCTAAAGATTCTTTATAGTTTTCAAGGTTTTGATTTAATCTTTCAAGTCTTGAAGGCATTTTTTCAATGGCATTATCAAGTCTTGTTATATTGCCATCAGTAGAGTTTGAAAACTCTCCGAAGTATTCTGCTTTTCCTAGAAGTTTAAAGGTGTGAGTATTAGTCATAAAGTTATATGAAACTTGTAAGTCTAAATTTCTATATTTGCCAATAATCTTGCTATCATTTATCTTTACCTTTTTTATTTCTTCTAATAACTTCTCTCCAGCCTCTTTCTTATCTAAAATTTTATTTTCTCCAAGACTGATTGAAGTGAACTTGCTATCTCCTTCTCCTAATTTCTCAACACTTGCAATATCTTCTTTAACTGCCTTTATCTCCATTTCAGTTTTTAAAATACTTTGAGGATAAATTTTATTTACCTTATCTTCAAGCTTGTATTTATTAGACTTGTAGTTTGCTTCAAGCATTTTTAGCTTTGTAACTTCGTTATCTAAATCCATTTTTTCTTTAATTAGAGGATTTCCAGTAGCCAAAGCCTTAATTTCTGAATAAGATAGACTTGCTTCATCAACATCTTCTGCAACTCTTACTGGAGTTTTTGAAGTCATAATTTGAGAAATGAATTTTTGCTTATTCTCTATTGTCTGGTCGAGTAGGTCGGGGATATTACTATCCCTTTCCCCTCTAAGAACCGTGCATGAGAGTTTCCCCTCACACGGCTCAAGTTTTTATAAGCCCTAATTAAAGAGCCAGCGTGTTTTCTTCATCATTTATATGCAATTTTCTGTGACACCAAGGGTGTACTAAAGTTTTAAGGGTAATATTATTTTGTATTGTTTGATGTACTCTAAAGTCTGTATCAATAGTTATCTTCTCTCCACAAACAGGGCATATTCCATTTTGCGTTTTATACAGTCTATTTATAACTGTACGTCCTTTAAGTTCGTTTCGTATTTTTAACTCTTCCCTTTCTTCAAAGTATATTTGCCAATTTTCATCAAATGGATTTGCTTCAGCTTGTATCTTGGTAAATCTTTTAATATCAGTGTCTGTAGCATATTTAAGACGAAGATAGTATTTCTCGCCATTTTCCATTCTGTCACCAGTTGCTACACTGAAAGTCCAGATTCTATTTCCAATGGTATGGAAGTATTTCTTAGCTATCCATTTTCTACCTTTCTTTGGGTGTCTACGAACGCACCAGGTCCACAAGCTTTTATATATTTCATAGTCAAGTTTTTCAAAGGCTTTAGATGAAACATTATATTTCTGATAGTTTACCCAACCTATAATGATTGGATTTAATTTTCTAATCAAAATTTCTTGTTTCATTGACGGATTATCTTTTATGATTCGTCTGATTTTATCGACAATAGCCTTGAAGTTCTTATCAGATGGTTTTGTAAGCAACTTATCTTTATACATCCTAATATTAACTCCGAGAAAATCAAAACCGTCATTTATGTGTGTTATGAGTGTCTTTTCCTCTGATAATTCTAAACCTCTTTCAGCCAAGAATTTTACAATGATTGGCTTTACACCATTTTCAAGCAATTCTGCACTTTCCCCTGTAACGATGAAATCATCTGCATATCTAACAAAGTTAACCTTTGGGAAATATGTTTTCTTATTTACTGTTCTTCTATGGTATTTCTCTTTGATTGCTTTTTCTAAACCATCTAATACCATATTGGAAATAATAGGTGATATTGGCGAGCCTTGGGGGCTTCCTGTTTCTGTTGGAAATAGTTTTTGTTTTTCTATATATCCACACTCAAGCCAGAGTTTTAATAATTTCTTGTTCATTGGGATATTATTTAATATCCATTCATGACTTATATTATCAAAACAACCTTTTATATCTCCCTCAAGTACCCATTTTGCAGATTTCTTTTTATTAAGTGATGTAAAACACTGCTCGATAGCATCTTGTGTACATCTTTTTGCCCTAAATCCATAAGAATTAGGGTCAGCAGTAGTTTCTGCTATTGGTTCAAGTGCAAATTTATATAGGGTTTGCATTGCTCTATCCGTCATTGTAGGAATGCTGAGAGGTCTTTTCTTACCATTTTTCTTTGGTATATACACTCTTCTAAGAGGCTTAGGTTTATATCCTCTTAAATTTAACTTTTCTATCGCCTTATACTTTGCCTGTGATGTTAGCCATAATTCACCATCAACACCACTTGTTTTCTTGCCTTGATTTTCAGTTACCCTCTTAATAGCCAAGGCTTTTGCATAAAATGAAGTTGTGAGTAAATGCTGTAAAGATTTTACCTTTCCGTATTTACTTATTTTCCACGCTTTCACAATACGCATTTGTAGTTTTTTAACATAGCTTTCTGCTACTGAAAAATCTATACTTTCCCAGTCTTTAGCTCTGTTAGTAGTAGCACACATTTTACTGTTCATTTGCTTTCTCCTTTCAAAAATTCTACAAGTTCTCTTGTGATTAAAAACCAAATGGAAGTCTGCACTCTTTCAAGTTAGGGCAAATTTTGAACCCCTATCCATCTCATTACAAGATGGCGTTCGCTTTTTCCATTATCCTTTACCTGCACCATTATCAGCATTTCTTACGATTTACCTTGCCTTTTGGCAACGGTACAGGCTTACCATGTTCCACTTAATTAACATTGATAACTTAGGCTCTACCTCTCTGCCGGTAGTCATTTTGTCCGTGTAATCCCACTGTGGAAAGGATTATCCGACTACGCACCATTTTGGTTCAGGCTTGTCAGCAACTTTAGCCTGTTCGCTTTAACGACATTTATCAGTAGTTCACATATGTTAGCCATAATATCAAGCCTTGCTCCCTAACCGCCTTGTTGCTGGCAGTTTCGGTATTCCCTCACGGTTCAACCTCAAGTAGGGCTACTTTAATATCGGCTTACCACACCTAAGTGCAGTCGATACTTGGCTCAACTAACGGAATAGTTGGTTTGGTCATTATGCCAAACAGTTAAATTAAGCGACTTCATGTCGCACCCACAAATAGGCATCAAATGTATTTTCTGTTACATATCTAAAGATATTTACCTTATCATTTTCATTACCTTGACGAACAATTCTACCACTTCTTTGCTCTAGGTCAGACGGTCTCCAAGGGACGTCTAAATCATGTAAAGCTATTAATTTATTCTGTACATTTGTACCTGCTCCCATTTTTTGAGTAGAACCTAATAATACTCTTACTTCTCCTTTTCTTACCTTAGAGAACAATTCATCTTTTTGTTTGTCTGTATCTGCTTCGTGGATAAAAGCTATTTCTTCTTTAGGTATTCCCATATTCACTAACTTATTCCTAATATCATCATAGATATTAAATTCTCCATCTCCTTTTGGTGTAGACATATCTGAAAATACTAACTGGGTTGATGAGCTTTCTTTTGTCTTATCCCAGATTGAAAAGATATTTTTAACGCATACATTTACCTTTGAATTAGGATCATCTGGAAGTAGTGGGTTTATTAATCTTTGGTCTAGGGCAAGTTTTTTACCATCATTTGTAATTTTTAGCATATTATCTTCTGTTGGCTCGACTTGATTATTTCTAACTGCGTCAGCTCTATCTGAAATAGCTTCTAGTATTTCTTTTTGTTCCTCAGTAGGTTTTGTTTTAATAACTTCAAAACTTGCTTCTGGTACTGGCAAATTTAACATATCTGAAGTCTTTATATCTGCTACTTCTTTAAACATAGACATCAATTCTGGTAAATTATAAAACTTTGAAAATCTTGTTTTTTGCCTATATCCAGTGCCTTCTGGAGATAATTCAAAGGTATTTTCTGTTTCTCCAAAAGTAGAAGCCCAAGCGTCAAAATGTTCTAATCCTCTTGCCTTTAGATCGTCATATTGAAGGTATCTTTGCATAGTATAAAGCTCTGTCATTGAATTTGATATTGGTGTACCAGTAGCAAATACAACTCCCTTTCCATCTGTCATTTCATCCATATACCTACATTTCATATACATATCTGAAGACTTAAAGGCTTCACTCTGACCGATACCCGCAACATTCCTCATCTTGGTATGCAAGAATAAGTTTTTGTAATTATGAGCTTCGTCTATAAATAACTTATCTACTCCTAGTTCTTCAAAGGTTATTACATCATCTTTTTTAAAGTCATCATTTAGTTTTTCCAGTCTTACCAAGAGTTTCTTCTTTGTCTTTTCCAGTTGTTTTACTGTGAAATTTTCCCCTCTATTTCTTTTATTCTCATCAATAAAGGAAACTATATCATCAATTTGGTCTTGTATATGTCTTACCTGGTATTCCTTAGACATCGGTATTTTTTCAAATTGAGAGTGTCCTATGATGACCGCATCATATTCTCCCGTTGCAATCCTACCAATAAATCTTTTCCTATTTTTGGGTTGAAAGTCTTTTTTATCGGCCACCATAATATTTGCTGACGGATATAACTGCATAAACTCCCTACCAATTTGAGTAGTTAGATGGTTAGGAACTACAAATAATGATTTACTTGCAAGTCCCAACTTTTTAGATTCCATAGCAGAAGCCACCATTTCAAAAGTTTTTCCTGCTCCTACTACATGGGCAAGCAGTGTATTTCCTCCATAAAGAGTCCTTGCTATGGCATTTTTTTGATGTTCTCGAAGTCTGATTTCAGTATTCATTCCATCAAAAGTTAAGTTAGAACCATCAAATTCTCTATTTCTAATTGAATTGAATTTTTCATTATAAATCTTTTCTAGCCTATATCTTCTATCAGGATCTTCAAATATCCAATTCTTAAATTCTTCTTTAATCAATTCTTGCTTTTGACTTGCAAGCATAGTTTCTTTTTTATTCAATACAGAAGTCTTAGACCCATCATCATTTATTACTTGGTCAAATACCTTCGTATCTTTTAGATTAAGAGCATTTTCAATTATCTTATAGGCATTTACTCTACTTGTACCATAAGTCATGTTAGCAAGGTCATTAGTTGAGTCAACACTCTTACCTTCAATATTCCATTCACTTGTATGTGGTGAGAACCTAACATTTATATTCCACCTATCATAACCTGGTGTTTTTAAAAGATTAAAAGTAAAGTCTTCTATATCTTTTTGAGGTATCCAAGTTGCTCCTAACCTTACATTTATATCAGAAGCAGTTAGTTCTTCAGGCATAACTTCTTGTAATTTCTCTCTTTGATATTTTAGTTTGCCTAACTCATTTAATAACGTGTCTTTCTTTTCAGAAGGTGCTAAATCTATTACATTTTCAATTTCTCCGATATATGAATTGAGGTAGCCGATTTTTTCTCTAATATTGCCACTTAGATACTCATCAGCCGATACATATGAAAAATGAAATGGATTGTCATTGTCAAAGTTTTCAAAGGGCATTCTGTTATTTATTAGGTCTGTGTCCTTAATATCTAAAAATATCTCGCCCTCAAGCTCACCAATTAAAGTATCCCTATCTTTATTAGTGATAGATTCCATATATTCAAAATCTACATATCCCTTTTGTGAAACTGATAAGACTAAAGCTTCAAGGGAAGTGTCTACATGGTCTACTACCTTTGCCTTTGTTATTGTTCTTTTTGAGAATATATCACTCTTAGCTTTGAAATTATCCTCATCATCAAGTATTTCTATTGATGAAACTAAAGGAAAGTTTGAGTCTTCCTTTAAGGCTCTAGTGTTTGATAAGGAGTTAATAAAGCCATGTTTCTTTGAAAAGTTATCATAGACTTCATTTAACTTTGCTTGTGATTCTTTTATTTCCTCGTCTGAAAAATCGTCCTTTTGCTTTTCTATTACATCTTTTAAAGCATTCATTACATCAAGGTAATCTTTTATCTTTTCTTTATTTTTATCTGATATATTCTGCTTAATTAAGACTGAGTTTTCTCTTAGGTAGACTTCTTCGTCAATAATGGTATAGGAAAAATTCTTAACATCATCTGTTGCTGGAAGACTTAATTCTTCATCTTCCAATAGCTCGACCTCTTCATATTTTGAATTTGAAGATATTTCCTTACTTGCAAGATCCATTAAATCCTTTAGATTTTCGTCTTCTTTTTCATCACAAGTAATAGTATTTCCAAATCTACCAGATACTTCTTTCATATCCCCTAATACCATTTGAGGATTATCTACAAAGTATTTATTATAAGTCAAACCCTTTTTATCAGTTGATAGGTGTATCCAATCGTCATCTCTTTCTATAACTGAATCTCTCTTCTTTAGAAAAATAATATCTGAAGTAACTTCTGTACCAGCAAGTCCTTTAAATGTTGTATTAGGTAGCCTCATAGCTCCTAAAAATTCACATCTTGCATTAATATATTTTCTAACAGATTCATCTTTTTTATCCATAGTTCCAGATGAGGTTATAAAGGCAATAATTCCTCCATTCCTAACCTTATCTATTGACTTTGCAAAAAAATAATCGTGAATCAGAAAGTTATTTCTGTTATATTCACGATCGTTAACTTTAAAATCTCCAAATGGAACATTTCCTATAACTAAGTCAAAGAAATTATTTGAGAAGTTTGTTTCTTCAAAGCCTTTAATTTGAATATTGGCTTCAGGATAAAGCTCTCTTGCTATTCTTCCGCTTAGACTATCTTTTTCTACTCCATATACTTTAGAGCCTTTTATTTCACTTGGCATATTACCAATGAAGTTACCAACTCCTGCAGATGGTTCAAGGATATTTCCAGTCTTAAATCCCATATCTGTTAGGGTCTTATATATCCCATCCATTACCTCTCTAGGTGTATAAAATGATGTTAGAGTAGACTCTTTAGCATTCAAATACTCTTCATTCGTTAGATTTTCCTTTAAAATATTTCTTGCTTCAAGCCATTGTCCTCCCTTTTCTTCATCGAAGACATCGGCAAGACCTCCCCAACCTAAATAGTCAGCCAGATAGGCTTGCTCATACTCTCTTGGACTCCTATTTTCATTTTCAAGTCTTTTGAGCATTTTAATAGCTTTGATATTTTTATCTAGCTTTTCTGATGGTGTTAGGTATTCTGAGTAGATATGATTTTTCAAATCATAATTTCTAGCAAAACTTAGCCTTTCCTTATTAGGTTCATAGCCTAGATTCTTTAAATCTTCTTTACCCCTCAATAAGTTTTCGGCTGCTTCCCTTGGCACATTGTACCTATCCATCATTTGGTCAATTTCAGGATTATGGTTATCAATAAAGCTTTCTTGTTCTACTTGTCTTTCAATTTGTTTTTCATGCTCAGATAATTTGTATATCTCATAATTTCCACTATCTAAAAGCTCATCAATCTTTCTACTTTCTTCAAATGTTTCGCCCTTATATAAAGGATATTCTTCTCCATTAACTTCTACTTTGGTTCCTGTTTCAATTAAGTTAATTCCATCAAAGATATCTTCATCTTCTAAAATAAATTCCTTACCAACCTTTACTGCTAGTTTTTCTGATGTTTGACTTAGATTTTCAAAGATTTCTTCAAGGTATGAATCGTTTCTATATGGAATTACTTCTGAACCCCTAATCATACCTCCCATATATTCCATATTATCTCTAATGGTTACAGTTTTAAGTCCTCCACTTAGTTCATCAAAATCTGTAATAGTAAAGTCTTTATCTTTATATCTAACCTGATCGCCTATCTTAAACTTAGGCTCTATCTTTTCCTTAACTTCTTCTTGTGAAGATTTTTCCTCACTTAGTGCAACTTGTTCTTCTAAATATGAAAATTCACGCTCATTTACTTCTTCACCATCACCAAGGTCAATCCTATAATGCTCGACAACTTCGCCATCTACATAGTGGTCAAAATAGAATTTGAAATATCCGATATAATCATCAGTCATTTCTCCAAATTCATTTTCTCCAAGAGTTTGATTATGGTCTTTAACATCAATATCCTTTTGTCTTAGGACATTAATTAAATCTTTAGTTACTATCTGCCCACTATAATCGGGAACTAATTCGTGGTTTTCATTAAATTCTACAATCCAGTAATCTTTTCTGTTTTCATTGTTGTTGCCATCAAAAAAAGAAGCTTCATCAGCTTCCTTTTCTTGGCTTATTTCGTTTTCTAAGCTTCCACGTATTCCTTGATTGCCATTTTCTTGACTGTTGCCATCAAGTTGTTCATCTGTCCTTGGTATTCCTCTGGATTCTCTCTCATCATCTTCTCTGTCAATCCTTGTGCTTTCATCATTTTGACTTTCTCTCTCTTGATAAAGTCCACTGCCTGATTCTGGATTTCCTTCAGATGGTTCAAAAGTGTTTTCTCCTCGTACATTTCCTGAAGTTTCTTCCAGTTCTCCATGTCCTCGCTCCCTACTAGGTAAGACAGTCTTAGAACTGCGTATGTCGGATTCGGAAATCTCTCCATAAATTCCAGATCCTTCTCCATCATATCCAATGTTTTCTCTTCGATCTTCATCGCTATTTCTTCTGTCGCTTCCATCTGTGAAAACTCGTCCATCTCTACTTCTTGACCTATCATCTCGTCTATATAAATCATTTTGACCTCCTCTATCTTCGTTTATATTTTCTATATCTCTATTATAGTCGCCACCGGCCCTTTCTGTCAGCAGCCTAGCACGATCCATTTCCTTAGATTTTTCTATTGTGCTATCTATAATATCTTCACTAACCCTTGATATTACAAGACCTATCTGTTCTAAAGAAATTGTATTAATCCTAGAAAAATTATTTTTTAAATTTTCCATATCCATAGGATACACTGTATTAAACCTATTAGCTACTGAATAGGATATTGAGTCTCTCATAAACTTTTCAAAACTCAGTCTATCCTCTATATCTATCCTCAAATCAGCTAGAGCCAAGTTAATATATTCATCACCATAAATTCGACTTAAAGAAAATATATTTTCATTAAGTGAATCACTAGCTTCAAATGAGGAAGCATTTATTATTTCTTTTAAAGCATCGTTATGATTTTCGTGGTCAAACTGCCATAAGCTAACCTCATTAATATTCCTATCCATTGATGTGGTCTGACTAATATCAAAGATGTATGAAATTCTTTGATTTACATCACTTCCAACTAAAATCGGAATACCCTTTTGACCTCTCATAACAACTCTTCCAAAATATTTCTTCCACATATCAAAAGTCGCACAAGCTCTAGCTTCAGGTTCTTTGTTATATATACTCAATTGACTAGAAAAATCATATTTCTGATTATTGCCTATAACTTTTAAGAGTTTTAAATATTCTTTTTCATCTTGCAAAACTTCATACTTAATTGCTTCTTGTATATTCTTAAAATCATTTACTTGCATTTTCTACCTCCTTTTTAGAGTAATAAAAAAGACGATAGATTTTTGTTTATCTACCGACTTTTTATTGTATATTATTACTTGTGTTATTTATCATATTTTTTTAGATCATACGCACACAATTGCCTTCTATATTCTGTTTTTGTCTTATCTTCTTCACTCAACGACTTAAAATAATTTTCTGCATCTTCCAAAGTTACATTACCTTTTAAAATTTGATAAGCTATTAAATTAGGTTTTAAACTGATTCCTATCGTCTCACTCTTTAAAATTTCTCTAATTGTATTCGGAGTTTCCTTTAAATTTTTCTTTTCCATCATTGTTTTTTCTAAAACTCTCATCTTTTCTCTTTGTTTTTCTTTAAGATCTTCTGTGCGTTTAATGTTTTTATTTATTTTTGAAAAACCAAAAATAGGAAAAAATTGTTGAGATTGAATTGTTAGTTTATCTATAACTTCAAGCAACTGAAAGTTTTCTTCTTCAATTATTTTAAAATAATTTTTCATAATCTCGCTTGTATTTTGAAATGAATATTTTATTGTATTAACAGATCCCACAGCTATAACTTTTTCTGAATTTTTTAAAGAGTCTAAATCATCAGTTATACTAACTTTTATATCTCCACCTGATTTTATATCTCTAAAAACATTTTGAACTTTCCTTATATCCATTGCAGATACTGGCAATTGTAAGTTTGCTAAGGTTTTATATATTAAAGTAAAATTATCAGTCTTTATTTTATTTATCTTTATTGTTGGAATTCCTTGGATATCTATATCATGATCTACTACTTGAGTATTATCAGAATCTTTCTCATGTTCTACTAATAAAAAATTCCTTCTGACTTTTTCCGCTTCATCTGAATTTGGATCAACATAAGTAAAAATGGTTTTTAATATACTCTTGATATTATTGTCACTTATACTATAACCCATAAATATTATTGGATTATGCATAAATAAAGATAGAAGTTGAGCTCTTATTAATTCATATTTTTCGTTAAATTTATTATAGTCTTGATTGGTAATTATTATTTTATCAGGTTGAGTAACACATCCATGAATTTTATATATAGATCCATATGGGTCACTTAATAAAATATCATTACCTATTAATGGTTTAAATCCAAATATATCTTCGAGCATAACGTCATAATTTGTAGTTATAATAGAGCTGATATTCTTTCTTGATTTTTTAAATTCATTTAATTCATCAATGTTTTTATAATCAAGTTCATTAAGGATCTTAGATATATAAATTTTAAATCTACTTATGTTTCTACCTTTATCCATCAATTCATAAAATTCATCATTTATATATTTAAATTTCCCATTTCTATCATTCATCACATCCTCATCGAATCTTTTTTGTAAATCCGATGCTATTAAGTCATATTTATATCCATATTCATCATGATACTTTGATTTTATATCATAAAAAAATTCATCGCTGTTAGTTAAATCAAAAGAAATTCTTTTTAATAAGGCATCCCAGCTAAATGAATTTTCTAAATACCTTAAACTCATGCCAGTACCAATAAAAAGAACTGGATGATTTTTAAATTTTGAAATAAATTTTCTAATATCCATCGTTATGTCCTTTCTATTATTTATTATATCATCTTTAGTATATTAATTACACTAACCTACATTAACACTTTAGTAATTGCCATTAAAACATCAACCACAATAGAATTGCCGGCCTGCTTATATAGCTTGCTTGAAGTACAATTTTTTCTTCTTGGATGTACTTTCTCTAATTTGTCTATATCACTATCATCAAAACCCATTAGTCTTAGACATTCTCTTTCTGTTAAATACCTATACTGACCATTTCCAATATCTATTATTCCAGAATTAGGTACTCTCATCTGTTTTGTAGAAATAGTATAAGAAAAATCTTTAATCACTTTTAGTCGCCCTCTAAAACTATTATCTATACCTTTATTTAAAAATTTCAGCATATAAGGTTGGGTCATTGTATAAAGTTCACTTACATCCTTTTCTAAAAATTCACTTAGTGGTCTTGTTTCTTTCCTCTCCAATTTATTAAAAGAAAAGCTATTTGCTCCAAGACATGAAACAACAAATATCCTTTCTCTTTTTTGAGGTATCCCAAAGTCCATTGCATTTAAAATTTCATACTTACTCTCATATCCAAGGTTCTCTAGCTCCTTTAGATAAATAAAAAAGGAGTCCCTCATATTTCTATCAAGGACTCCCTTTACATTTTCCCAAATTATCCATTTAGGTTTTTCTTTCATTTCTTTTATTATTCTAATTGTTTCAAATAGTAAGCTTGATCTAGTTCCAGAATTCTTTGCTCCTCCTTGCTTTTTCCCTATTCTTGAAAAGTCTTGGCAAGGACTTCCATGCATAATTAAGTCTATCTTTTCATTAGGAGCTTTATATCCTACTACTGATTTTGGCTTATAGTCTTCTCCATAAAGTGCATTGTATGATTTAACACAAGCCTTATCTATTTCTACATAATCAACAACTTCATAAGGTATTTTCAAATTAATAAAAGCCTTTCTAATAGCACCTATGCCACCGAAAAGCTCTAATATTTTTACCTTATTCATTTAGATTATTCTTGTACCTATCTACAAGCTCCCTTATACTATCTTCTATTTCTCTTAAAAAGTCTTCTTTATCTACTTTTCCAGAGCTAATCTTTGCAAGTTTCATTTCCCATTCAGATGTCGTTTCTGCAGACTTAAACTTATCTTCTACAATTGATACAAGTCTATTGCCTTTTTCTGTTACAAGTAGATTTTTCTTATCTCTTCTTATGAGATCCTTATGGATAAGATTTTCGATAATTCCTGCTCTTGTAGCTGGTGTTCCTAAGCCTTTTCTTTCCACTTCTATTTCTTTATCCAGGGATTCTACTCCTGCACTCTCCATAGCCTTTAAAAGTGTATTTTCATTATAATGACTTGGAGCTTTGGTAAATTTCTCCGATATATTTTTAGAAGTTAGCTTAATTTTATCTCCAGTCTTTACATCTGGTAATTCATTTTCTTGTCTTTCCTTTCCATAAGGCTTTAGATACTTGGTATAACCTTCATCGATTATAGTCTTGCCACTTGCATTGAAGTTAAATTTATCATATTCATATCTGATTTTTCTACTTGATTCCTTTAAGTTATCCGAACATGAAGCAAGTAATTTATCCTTAATTAGATTATAAATTTTACTTTCTTTGTCAGATAAATCTTTAGCTTTTCCAATGCCAGATATAGTAGGAATAATTGCATAGTGGTCTGTAACCTTAGATGAATTAAAAATAGACTTAAAATTTGATTCATTGATTTTAAAATCATCTTCAACTCCTTCTAATAATTCTTTCATAGTATTAACCATATCATCGGTTAAATACCTACTATCTGTTCTTGGATATGTGATTAGCTTTTTTTCATAAAGACCTTGTGCCAGATTTAAAGTGTCATTTGCTGAATATCCAAAATATTTATTTGCTTCTCTTTGTAAGGTAGTGAGATCAAAAGGCTTATCTGGTTTTGTGCTTATATCTTTATCTTTTACATCTGTAATAACTATTTCATCTTCTAGCAAGTTTAATAGTTGTTCTGCAACTTCAATTTTATCAATCCTATCTGATACAAGTTTCAATCCTTTATAAGATAGGTCAACTGTATAATATTTTTGCTTCTTAAATAGGTTTATTTCACTATCCCTTTTAGCTATTAAATATAGAGTTGGAGTTTGTACTCTACCAACAGAATATGTTTCCTTGTAAATGCAAGAATAAAGTCTACTTAAATTCATTCCTACCAGCCAATCCGCAATAGCTCTTGCATTTGCCGATCTATATAGGTCTTCAAAGTTTTCTCCATCTTTAAGATTTCTGAAGCCATCTTCAATAGCTTTGTTTTCCATTGAAGATATCCAAAGTCTTTGAATCTTCTTCTTACATTTAGCTTGATTATATACAAGCCTAAAAATAAGCTCTCCTTCTCTACCAGCATCACAAGCATTTATAACTGTGTCGATGTTCTTATCGTTTAAAAGTTTCTTTAAAACTCCATATTGTTTTTTAGTGTTTTTAGATACTTTATAAATATATTCTTCTGGGATTATAGGAAGATTTTCTATTGTCCATTTTTTCCATTTTTCGTCTATCTTATCTGGACTTGCCATTTGAATTAAATGACCTACACACCATGAAACAATGTATCCATTCCCCTCATAATATCCGTTTTTTCTTGTTCTTGCTCCAATTACTTTTGCAATTGTAACTGCTACACTTGGCTTTTCTGCTATTACTAACTTCATTCATACCTCCATAAATAAAAAAAGAGCGAAAGATTTCTCTCTCGCTCAAAGTTTTTCTCCCGAATATTGTATTATTTTCGGGAGAATTCGATTTACTTATTAATTTCTTTTTCTAGTTCTTGAAGAACTTTTATAATCTCTTCAAATGTTGGATAGTCTCCATAAATCATTTCTGCCATAGCCTTATAATCTTTTTCTATTTCAGAGAATCGATACTCTTTTGGAACTAACTTCAATTTGCCAACTAATGCATCTTCATACCTAGCCCACTTTCTAGGGTAGAATTTCATTTTAAATTCAGTCACTTTCTTTAGTAATTCTTTATCCTTCAAGGCTTTATTTTTAAAATCTGAATTTGCTATTTTATATAGGTCATAAAAGTGTCTTGCATACCTATGTGGCATAGGAGAAAATTCTGGTCTATTTGCTTCGTGGTGTAAAATGGTTGCTTTTTCCCAAAAAGTTCTCTCTGCTGATACTGTTCTTATATTAGTTTTTTCTTTAAAAACATTCGGATAGGCTTCTCCAATTATTGGCGAAACTTTAACTTCGATTGCAGGTGTCCATGCTGCAAGGCTTCCTATTTCAAGCCTTATATTTTGCGTCAAATAATTAGATTTAAAAATTTTAGGATATTTGCATAGAATTGTTTGTGGATCAAGACTATCAACCCAAAATTCAAAGTCCATGTTCTTTAAATCTTCTTCTAAAACTTTTAATAATTCATCTCTTAAAAATATTTCTGTCTTTTCATTAACTTCTTTGTTGAATTTATCCTGTTTAGTATTTGATCTTTCTAACCAAGGTTCTTTTTCTTCGTAACCTAATACTCGCCAGTCTAAGATTAGATCTATGTCTTCAGAAAATCTTTCAATGAGTCCAAAACATTTTGAAAGTGATGTGCCACCCTTAAAGGTTAAATATTCCTTCCATTTGTTTTCATTAAATAGATAGTCTAAGATAAAAGTAACCCAATAGTCTTTTTCAATGACTGCTTCAGATATATTTTTCTTTCTTGCAGTATTGACTATTAAAACTCTTAAGTCTTCTTTGTTTTCTATATAAAACTTATTCATTTTTGCCCTCACAAATTTCTCTTATCACTTCATATATCCATGATGAAACTGATTTTGATTCTTTCATTAAATCTTTTCTTTCTTTTTCAGTTAAGTTTTCTCCTATCTTTTGTATAACTTCGTTGGTTATATTTTCTTTACCTAAAGACTTAATTGCTTGAATAACTGTCGCTGTCTTCAAAGACATATTGGCAATTTCTCCAGGATTTACTTTTTTAAACTCTAAAATAGTATCTGCAATTTTATATTCTTTGTATCTTCCACTAGATATATATTTATAGTGAGTTGGAACTTGTGTTGAAAGTCCTAATAAGTTTAAGGCTGTACTATTATATGGTGCAATATTCCAATTGTATTTTCTTGCTATAGCAAGTGCTAACTCGTGAATTGATACTGCTTCGTACTCTCCAATTAATTCACTATATCTTGGATTGTAATAAAAACCATCGATGACACGCTTGATTTTATCTTCATCTGCTAATCTTTTTAATATTTGTCTAACCGTAGCATTAGATGCAATATCTAAAAAGTCATTTGCAAAAAATACTTTATGTGAGTCAAAATCATTTATTTTATCTGATATTTTTTCTGTATATGAACTCATTACAATCCTCCTTTGTCACGGATATTATATCATATTCGTGACAAGAGTTCAATTGTACTTAAATTTAATATCCTTATAATAGTTCATCATCTTCATCTAAAGATTCTTCATGACTTTCATCATTGTCAGATTCATCTTCTGACTCACTAATATAATCCTCATCATCTTCTTCAAAATCTTCCAACATTCTATCTTCTTTTGCTTTAACTACCTTAAAATAGTATCCTGCCCCTACTACTCCTCCAATTACAAGTGCAACAATTAGAAATGAACCTATTCCACTTTTCTTTTCTTCTTTTACTGGAACAACCGTAGGCTCTTCTTTTTTCACTTCTTCTTTCTTAGGTTCTTCAACCTTTATAGTATTTTTATCTTCTGATTCAATCATATTAAGTAGGTCTTGCTCTCCTACTTCTGTCAATAGCCTTACATTATCTTGGTTTGATGAGTGATCCACTATTAAGTGCATAGTTTTTCCACTTTTAGTTTGAAATGTTAAAAATTGTCTTACATCTACTGGATTTTCTTTATCTTTTTCCGTATCTCCACTTGGTGTAATATCTTTTCCATTCCTATCTACATTTTCAATTACTGAACCTCTTGCCTTATTTTCCTGTGTTGCTAGACTATTTACTGCCTTTGTATTACCACCTTTTACAAGTGGTGTTTTCTTAGGAGGATTATTTGAAGGCTTATTTGCTTCACCTGTATTTCCTGGTATTCTTGGAACATCTTGATAAGGAATTTCTTCTTTTGATGGTGTAAAAAGGAGTAACGCTATGGCTACTCCTCGTTTAATGCTCATATTCATTTTTCTATCCTTTCTTATTTTACATTTTTAAATACATAGACTGCTTTTCTAGCATTGTCCCATTCTATTGTTTGGTTTTTGCCATCTTTAATATCTCCATGACTTGCTCCAAAAGCTTTGGCAATGTTTGAAATTGAAGCATGAATTCTTCCATTTATAATCACTGGCTTAACATCTGAATTGTAGACCTTTCCATCTGAATCTTTCATAACACCAGTATCAATATTTAGTCTTAATGTCTTTTTAGCTAGGATATTATTCTCTTTATTTGAGAAAATAGCTTCACGAGTAGAGTTGTCATACTCAACATTAAAACCGAGAGTATAAGCAATATATCTTACTGGAATCATAGTTCTTCCTTGGTCTACATAAGTTTTTACATCCATATATACTGTTGTCTTACCATCTTTATTGATAATGTTATAAAAGTTTTTGTCTACTTGGAAAACTGCAAATTCTTTTTCATCTTTAACTTGTTTTTTGGATTGTTGTTCCTCTTGCTTTTTCATCTT
>NZ_HE978582.1:50379-80498 GCF_000311865.1 Peptoniphilus obesi ph1
TTAGGTAAAGTCACTTCTCTAAGTCCACAATTGAAAAATGCTAAACCACCAAGATAAGTTAGACTATTTGATAGTTTTACCTCGTCTATACTTGCATCGTAAAAGGCAGCATAACCTAAATGCTTAACAGAATCAGGAATAATTACTTTATCCCAATGTTTGCCACGTCCAAATTCTCTTTTATATCTAAGTTCATCGTTTGAATGACTTAAAGAATAATTTCCATTTATAGATTTCGTTCCTTCAGGAAATACTAGAATATTTGTCTTTTCTTTCTTTTCTAAGCCTTTATCACTAAAGGCAATTATATTTCCCTCAGAGGAATACATAAAATCATCTTCCGTCCAAGTAACATCAGACTTTGCAAATGCACTTGTATGCACAGTTGATGTTAAAACTAATAAAAGAGCCATAAAAAAGGCTCTTAGTCTGTTCGTATTAAATTTCTTCATTATGAATGTTCTCCTTTTCTTTTAATTTTTCTTCTCTTTTTCTATCATTGATTTTCTCCATTAATTCTTCCAAGCTAATATTGTTCCTCCTAAGAGTTACAATTATTTCTTCATTTTCAACTTGTATTTCTTCATCGCAAATTTCCTTGTATTTTGCATTTAAATCTTTCAATTTCTCTTCTATTTTTTTCTTTTTGTTTCTAATACTTATAAGTTTTCTGTTCACATAATATCTCCCTTCTATCTTGGTCTTCCAAAACCATAAAAGTGTGATTTCCAATATTTTGAATTTATTGATGTGTATTGAATTGGATCTCCTGCGTGAATCATCATTCCGTTACCTGCGTATATTCCTACGTGAGATATTGGAGTTCCACTGTTATATGTTGAGTGGAAAAATATAATATCTCCAGGTTGAGCTTCACTTGGACTTACTGGATTACAATAGTCTTTGTATATTCTCCATGCAGTTGTTCTTGGCATTCTTTTTACTCCTGACTTTGTAAATGACCAACATACAAAGCCTGAGCAGTCAAAGTTAGATGGTCCACTTGCTCCAAACACATATCTTTTGCCTATATGTTTTTCTGCTTCATTAAAAAGAGCCTTTGCAGTAGCTGAATCAAAAGCAAGACCAGGATTTCCAAAGTTTGGATTGTCTACTATTTCTCCTAAGTCCCCATTACCTGATCCAAAAACATCTCCCATATTTCCCTTAGCTTCAAGAAGAGCTTCATAATGAACTACATTGTCTGGATAATCTTTAAATATTTCCCTAACAACTTCATCCATTTCTTTTTTCTTTAAAGTTACAATTAACTTTTTATATTCGTACTCTTCTTTTTCATAGCTAGTATAAGGATTGCCACGACTATCATATCTAGTTCTTGCTACTGTTCTTGTTCTAATTTCAATTTCTTCCTTAAAATCAAGCTTATACATCTTATCGAAAAGTTCTTTTAAAATTCCTTTTACTTCAGACGCTGATTTTATTTCTCCACATCTTGAAGTTATATAGGATAAAAGTTCATGGGTATTATGACCAATTTCTCCTTCTTTATTTATAATATATTCGTCATATCCAGGATGACTTGTTTTTACACTTTCGATTTGTGATTGTAGGTCATATTCCATTGATGAAAATTCTTGATTAACTTCACTTAGAACTGTATCTTGTGATAGGTATGATGTTGTCATTACTGAGTTAACAGAGTTACTTAGTCCACTCATGCCAACACTTCCACCACCAATCATGATTGATAGCATAAGACCTAGTCCTATTACTAGAAATAGAACCATCTTACTTTTTCTTACGATTAGCTCTTTAGAAGCCTTACCTAAACTTAAAATAGCTTTTTTAACTCTATCGACAAATCTTGTTTCGTGTTTTTTAGCTATCATGCTCTTCATTTGCTTTCTTTGGTAAAACTTCTTAAATCTATTTTTCTTTATATAAGCATCTGACTTTTTTAAATCTTCCAAGCCACTTTTAAACTCCAGCTTGCTTTTTCTCTTTCTTATTTTCTTATCAAGTTTAGATAGCTTTTTTAAGGACTTTTTCTTTTTGTCTAACTTATACTTCCTTATTCCATGCTGGAGCTTAGAGCTTACATTAGCAGCCTTTTCTCCAGATTCTACACCAGTATTATCAGATCCTGAGCTTAAATAATCTCTCACTAATTCTGATGACTTAGCTCCAGATAATAAAACCCCAGAAGATAGGCTTCCTTTAGTTTTATTCTTTAAGATATTATCCTTTATCTTACTTTTAGACTTTTCAAGCTCTCCAATCTTTTTATCTGAGATAAAGTCTTTAACATCTTGTGATTTCTTAGAATCTTTAGTTGTAACTTTCTTAGATTCATTTTTTAAGTTATCAATTTTCTTTCGAGTAAATTTATCACTTTCATAATTTTTTCTCTTGTAGTAAGTCTTCTTTTTATTAACTTTCTTTTGTTCTGAAGGTTTAAGGCTTGTTTCTTTTTCATCTTTTATAAATTCTTGATTATTGTCTTTAACTTTCGAATTATCAAAAGTTTTATCTGTATCAACTTCGCTTAGCTTATTTTCTTTATCTATCTCTTTAGAAATTTTTTCCTTATCTCTAAACTTCTTTTCTTGATAAAGTTTCTGCTTTTGCTTTTTATCGATATTAGCATTACTCTCGTTCTTGCTTACTTCATCTTTAACAAGCTTATCTTTTCTATATATTCTCTTACTTTTCTTTGATTCAATAAGTTTATCTTCACTAGTGTAGATTCGCTTAGACTCTTTCTCGTTGATTTTATCTTGGAATTTATCCTTACTATGGATAAGTTTATCCTCATAATTTTTAAGAACTTGTCTTTTACTTGATTCCTTCTTATTGCTTATTGGTTGAGCCTTAGCTGAAATATCATCTGTTGTTAATTTATTAGAGTTAACATTTCTACTGTTTTCACTATCAAAATTTACCTTTTTGTAGTCTACATCTAAGTCTTCATCAAGTTTAAAGCTTTCATCTGCCCTTATTTCAAGATTAGTCTGTTTAACTTCATTAGCCTTATCCTTATTATCTAAAACTTCTTTTCTGATTCTTTCCTTGTTTTTAGCCTTCTGAAAATCTTTTAGTTTATCCTGTTTTTGATCTTTAGCTAATACATTCTCATGGATAAGTTTAGATTCTTTTTCTGAAATTTTATCTCCGAACCTATCCCTAGTCTTAATTATCTTATTTGTATAATCATCTGAATTAACAAGTTTACTTTCAAGATTCTTTTCAGGAGCGTCCCTATTTCGTATAATTTTCTTTTGAAAATCTTTTTTTAGTTTTTTATCCATATCACACCTACTTAGCTTCTTCTGGTTTAGTTGTCATTAGCTTATATAGCATAGTGTCTTTAGGGAATTTATCAATAAATGGAACAATAGTATTTCCAAAGAATAATAGTCCCTCACCTGCATTTGAGTTAGTAATATAGTTTAACTGATAAGGTGATATTTTTAATTTCTTAGCAAGAATATCTCTATCTCCAGATGCTTGATTTAACATTAGAACAAAGTCTGTATTATCAAAGATATTTTCAATTTCCTGACTTGTTAAAAGGTCTTTTACGTTTTGAGTTATACCTGTTGGAATACCGCCCCATTTTCTAAATCTTTTCCAGATTTCTACTGAATATGAAGCAGTTTGTGGGTCTTTTAATAAAAGGTGGAACTCATCTATATAGTATCTTGTAGACTTGCTTCCTCTATTAAGGGAAACCTTGTTCCAAACCTGGTCTTGAATTACAAGCATACCTATTTTTTTAAGTTGTGTTCCTAGCTCTTTTATATCAAAACAGAGCAGTTGTCTATTTAGGTCAACATTAGACCTATTATTAAATACATTAAGACTTCCTTTAACATAAATTTCCATTTCTGTTGCGAGTTTTCTACCAACTCCCTCTTCTTGGGATAGGAGCATATCATATAAATCTCCTAATATTGGCATATTTTCTAGTTTTGGGTCTTCAAAATATTTTTGATATATCTTTGGTAAGCACCTATCTATAACAGATTTTTCTGCAGCAGTAAGACCAGATCCTCCTACTACAAGTTCAAGCATAGACATTATGAAGTTCGCCTTATCCTTTAAAGGTGCGTCCCCATCTCCATAGTTCATATTTATATCTAGTGGATTTAGGTAGTCCTTTGACTTTGCCGAAACTTTAATAACTTCTCCATTAAATTGTTTTACAAGGTTTGAATACTCGCCTTCAGGATCACAAATAATTACATCATCATCTGTGACAAGAATTGCATTTGCCATCTCTCTTTTTGCCGAGAAAGATTTACCAGAACCTGGTGTTCCTAATATTAGTCCGTTAGGATTCTTTAGTTTCTTCCTATCTGCCATAATCAAGTTTTGGCTAAGGGCATTTAAGCCATAATACAAGGAATTTGCCGAATCAATAAATAGCTCTTCTGTTGTAAAAGGCATAAATACTGCCGTTGATGATGAAGTTAAAAATCTTTTTATCTCGACTTGGTTAACTCCTAGAGGTAAGACAGAAACAAGTCCTTGTTCTTGTTGATGAGATAATCTTTTTACCTGACAATTATGTCTGTTAGCAATTGATGAGATTTGAGCAATAGTATTTTCTAATTTTTGATTAGTCCTAGCAAAATTCATCATTACTATGGTAACTACAAAGAGCCTTTCATCTCTATTTTGTAAGTCAGATAACATGGACTTAACATCCGCACCAAAAGTATTTATATCTGATGGAATAATATCCATATCATATCCTGCTCGAACTGCTTTCTTTTGTTCTTCAATTTTCATTCTATCCAGGTCTGTATTTTTTCTCTTAATGAGTTTAATGGCTTCTGCTTGTTCAACTACATCTATATGAAAAGCTACATAAATATTGTCATCAATATCTAAAAACTCAGATAACATTCTGTCTGATAACTCACTTGCAAGTATTTGAAAATGGCTTACTGCTCCAATATATTTACCAAATTTAAAATTATTTGCTGGTGCAAAATTAAAGATATTGGGAGTTATATGTGACTTTGTAGACTCTTTCTTCTTCAAATCTTTATATGAAAAATAAAAGTTTTTGTCTGGATTTAACATATCGTGAACAAGTCTTAGCCTTTCTTCACCATCAAGGCTTTCTGCTCTTACTCCCATAGATTTAAAGTTAGATAAAATATCTACTTCAAGTCTATTTAACTTTGCTCTTGCTTGCTCTAGGTTATCGGCTTCTGTTGTAAAGGTTATATACTTCATCTTTTTAAGTCCGTTATTGCCCTTTGCAAGTTGAAGCTTTAACATCTCCCTAAACTCTTTTCTTACATCGTCATAGAAGTCTCCCTTATCAGCAATTTTAATTGCATCTTGTAGGTCTTTATTTCTTCCTAATTGATTTACATACGAAAGTTCAATGTGGACACTTGGATCAAAAGAATTTAAAAAGTTGGCAAATTGGTTAAAGATTAAATCTCTATCTTCTTCCAATGCCAACTGGTAATTTATATCTTGAAATGAAATTGTCCTTGAATAATTTTTTTCATCTAACTGGCAAATGCCCTCTGGTAACATTCTTATATAGGGAATTGTATCTTCAACAGTAAATCTCTTTTTCTCTTTCTTTAAAAGTACACTTAGAAGACTATTTGTTGGATCTTTCTTTGTTTTTAGCCTTCTTACTTCCTTTCGGTCTTTTTTTAATTGTTTTTCCCTTAGATTTAAGTCGCTGATTTGCTTTTTTCTTTGCTTCAAGGTATGCCTCCTTTCTTATTCTCTTAGTTGGTTGATAAAACTTATGAAGATAGAAAAATTTAAAATACTTTTCAAAAGTTAAGGTGTCTTTTTCATATAAGGTTATAAAAAAGATTGGCAGGGTTACTATTAACATTACAATGATAGAAACATCATTAGGTAGATATTTCTTCATAAATATATAGGTTGGTATGCCAATTAGTCCTGCCACGGAAAAACCTATAAGTTGTCTTTTAGTTAAGTTAAAGGCAACCTTTGTTTTAATCTTGTCCAAATCTTTTGGTATTGGTACATACGCCATTTTAATCTCCCTCTACTTCTTCTTTAGAAAGTTCAAGTATATGGTCATAATTAGATGTTGTTTCCTCTTCTAGGTAGTTAATTCTTTCTTCTAATTCTTCTTGTTTTTCTTCATTTCTGTCATTGTATTCTCCTTGATACATAACAAATTCATTGTGACATCTTCCGAGTCTATTTATTCTCCTCTTTAAGTTTCTAATCTCTTCATTTCTTTTCTTCTCTTTTAAGATTTCATAAGTTCCTCCTAATAAAATTCCAAGTCCCAATAAAGCACAATTTTTCTTTTTTAACATTTATTCCTCCTAGTGCGTATTCATAATACTTTTTGCAACTGTTCCACTCTTAAACATCATAAGTCCAAGTAGTAGAGCATATCCTAATATACTAAACAAGCTTGCGTGAATATCTGTAATCTGTACCGTTCTTATTAAAACGGTGTAGATACCTAAACATACCATCAAAAACAAACCTTGTAGTCCCAAGGCAAAAAGTCCCTTGATATAATTTGTTCCAATCTGACCCCATTCTTTATTTCCCATAGTCGCAAATGGTATGGATGATACTGATGAGTAGACATATATTTCAAACATACGCCCATATACTATTAAGGTAATAGTTAAAGATATACATTGAATTGCAATCCTTACAAGGCTTGTTTCAACTAATATCATTAAAAGCTCACCTATTTCTTTTTCTTTTAATGTATCAACCATTGCAACTATCTGATCTCCTGAAACAGTGGCAGAAGTAGTGATTACCCCTGCCGCTTTGTTTACAAGATTTTGTGCCACATCAAAGACTGCCATTGAAAATTCAAAGGCATGGCTTGCAAGGTAGACTGCTATAAACATCTTTATAATGTATTTGAAAAACTCAAAAGTATCTGTATCGTGCATATTATTCTTTTGCATAACCATATTTATGAGTTCAATACATAAAACTGCTGTTATGATAAGACCTGCTATTGGAACGATCACATTATCATTAATGTTTTTTATGAAGTTATACACTTCTCCATTCCAACCCATTGGTGTCTTCCCAACATCAGTTGCAATAACTCCTACCTTGTCATTTATATCTAAGAACATGGACTCAAGATTTGCTTTGATACCTCCGAGTAGCATATCCTTAAAAAATTCAGTTAGCTTGTCAAAGATACCAAACATAGACTTTCTCCTATTTTAAAGCATTTGCAAGTAGTGGAATTAATTTAATACCGATTAGTACAATTCCCCCACCAGCCATAAGCTGCTTTATGCCTAATTAGAGATTGTAAAATACTTGTAGTGTGTCTGTATTTCCTATGAAATTGTAGTAAATATCAATTGTTTGGGTGATTTCTCCATTCACTACTTCTTTTTCGTGAACATAGATTTTTGAGATGAGTTCGTTTAAGGTTTCTTTGTCCAGCTTCTTTATATCCCTATGTTTTTTTATGAGTTCAATCCATTTTTTGACATTAACATCTTCAAGTTCTTCTTTAACAATCAATTTTTGATTATCTTCTATTCTTTGATTTAAATAGTCTTGTTCATTTTGTGATTTTTCAAGAATTTTTTGGAAGTTACTTTCACTTATCTTGTTATCTAGCCAGTCATCATATAATCTTTCAATCTTCTTAGTTAAGTCTTCTACTCTTATTTGATCTTCGTAAATCTTATCCATGATAAATTTTTGTTCTTCTGCATTATCAATTTCTCGTGATTTTTCAAGTGCTTTTATGATTTCTTTTTCATCTTTTAATGCTATTTCTGCATTTTTTCTAATATCTTTAAGCACTATCTCATAAAGAGTATCGTAATAAATTCTATGCTGACTACATAATGACTTTCCGTATCTTCTATAAGTGTTACAAGTGAGTAACTTTTCTCTTTTTTTTGATTTGTTTCTTCCAAGATTTAAAGATTTTCCACAATCGGGACATTTCACAATGCCTGCAAATATACTTTCTTCTCCATTTTTAAATGGTCTTCTCCTGCTCTTTAATTTTTCATTTGCTATATTATAAATATCTTCAGAAATAATTGGTTCGTGTGTATTTTCTACTATTATCCATTCCTCTTTAGGTTTATCGGATAACCAACCTACTTTAAATTTATAATTAACTTTTTGACTAGCAATATGACCAATATAAACTGGGTTTTCAATAATTTCTTTTAGGGTTGTGCAGTCCCACCAATACTCTCCACCATCTACGGTCATTTCTAACTTAGTTTTTTTATTTCTAAGTCCTTTTTTTCTATTCCACCAGGTAGGTGTAGGTATTTTTTCTTCAAAAAGTCTTCTTCTAATTGCTTGTACTCCATAACCACTAAAAGCAAGATCAAAAATTTTTTCAACAATCCATGAAGTTTCATCATCGATTACTAATTTATGTGGATCTTCATTGTCTTTCCTATATCCTATTGGAGCAAGACAACCAATAAATTTTCCTTGCCTTGCCCTTGTCATATAAGCAGATTTCATCTTTTTCGAAACATCTCTTGAATAAAACTCGTTTAAAACATTTTTAAAAGGAACTATTTCGTTGTTTTCTTGAAAGGTATCTACTCCATCATTTAAAGCTATATATCTGACATTGTTCTTTGGGAAGAAATTTTCTGTATAGTATCCAGTCTGCAAATAGTTTCTTCCAAGCCTTGATAAATCCTTAGTGATGACTATATCCACTTTTTTATTTTCAATATCTCTAATTAGTCTTTGAAATGATGGTCTATTTGTATTTAATCCAGTATATCCATCATCTATATATACATCGTAAATACTCCAACCTTTTGATTTTACATAGTTTTCTAAAAGCTCCTTTTGGTTTTGTATGCTGGCACTCTCTCCTTTCTGCTCATCATCTTTAGATAGTCTGCAATAAATTGCAGCTTTGAATGAAAAGTCATTTGAATTTGTTTGTATCATTTCCTATTCCTCCTTATTTGAGTTTTCGGAAATAACACAACTTTCTCTAAAACTATTTTTATTATAGCACTCTTTTCTATTACTATCAATATTATATTTGCTATACTCAATTTCATTGTCCTTACTTAATTTGCTTGATTTTTTTATTAATCTTAGAAAAGCGTCTGTGTCTGTTCTTCTATTATCATAATTTCTTTTTACAATGTATTTTGTTTGTCTTTTTGTCATAGCTTATCCTTTCATGCAATAAAAAAAGGCGATTAGATTTTTAATTTTCTAATCGCCTTTTAAGTGTCATATTTATATTTTTATTATCTCTGGCATACTTTTATACCTTTTTAGACTTAAAGTCCTTAATAATACCTTTCCACCTCTTTTTATCTATAAAGATTCTCCTACATCATAGTTCATTTTTTTATTTAAACCTTTCTGTGTTAGTTTTTCTTTATCTTCTTCATACCATTTTAAGATTGTCGCATAGTGGTTTTGATAGGTCTTACCACTGCTTTCCATGTATCTTGATAGTTTATTTATCATTATTTCTGCGTGTGAGTTTAGTTTTTCTTTAAGGTTTTTATATTCTTCTTTGCTTAGCCTT
The DNA here is from genome assembly GCF_000311865.1 of Peptoniphilus obesi ph1. Lineage (GTDB taxonomy): Bacteria > Bacillota > Clostridia > Tissierellales > Peptoniphilaceae > Peptoniphilus_E > Peptoniphilus_E obesi. The sequence continues at coordinate 59,891 of NZ_HE978582.1, forward strand.
ACATTTTTGAATTCTCCATAAAAGATGGGGGTAGATTTTTTATCTTTTTCTATCTCTCCCTCTCTCCCCTTATCTATACTAACCTTATCTAATCTACCCTTATCTATACTGGGTTGACCACTTGACAACCTTTGGTTAACCAGATGACAACCAACTTTTTCTTCTGAAATATATGCTCCATTTTCCGTCTGATAAAGCTGCTGTTTCTGCTCTATATACATTGTTGGCTTATATCTGTCTTTTCTAATAAAGTTATTTATCTTCCAATGAGTAATGACGATAATCCCCTGATCAAAGACTATCACAAAGCCTTTGGCAATAAGTATTTTTAGGTCGTCTTCATTTGCTCCTATAATCTTGATGATTTTCTTAGGGTTATTTACAAAACCATCATCATCTGCCCTCATTGATAGATGAAAATATAGGCATTGACTACTTAGTGGCATATCCAAAAATAAGTCGCTATCTACTATCTTTAGTGAAAACATTCTTTTATCTGCCATGCTCTCCTACCTTTCTTAAAATAAAAAAAGACGATAGTTTTTACTTCTACCGCCTTGCGTACATTTATTATGTTTTTAAAATTTATTTTAGTTCGTTTTCAATTTCTTCTATGGTTGGTAATGCTCCCTTTAAACTTTCAGGAATTAAGTTTTGTAGATGATATTCTGAAATTCCAATAGGCTCTCTTGAGCTTTCAGAAGCATATTTTGCCAATACATTATCCTTTGTCTTACAGATTAAAAGACCTATTGTTTGATTATCCCCATCTCCCTTTAATATATGGTTTACAGATGTTACATAGGTTCCAAGTTGTCCTATATCCGCAGGTTTAAATGCGGAAATTTTAACCTCCACAACTACATAGCAATGTAGCTTAATGTTGTAGAATAACATATCAATAAATTCTTCTGAATTTCCAACTACAAGTCTATATTCTCTGCCCACGAACGAAAAACCTGTCCCTAGCTCCAATAAGAATTTTTGAATATTATCCATCAAAGCGTCTTTTAATTCTTTTTCATCATAATTTTGCCTTATAGATATAAAGTCAAAATTATACGGATCTCTCGTCATTTCATTGGCTAAATCACTTTGTGTAGCAGGCAAATTATTTGTGAAATTTGTTATTGCTTTTCCTTGTCTCTCAAATAGATCTGTATCCAAGAAATTTAAAAGCACAGCTCTACTCCAGCTATTTTCTAATGTTTTAGATATAAAGAAAAATGCTTTATTTAAATTTCCCTCACATCTATCCATAATATATCTTTGATGTCCCCATGGGATACTAAAAATCATATTAAAATCTCCACCGACTTTAGATATTTGTAAATCGTCCACAAGCTGTGGACGATTTAATGGCGAATACATTTCATAAAATTTTTTCATATATTTTAAATTAGTAACAGAAAATCCTTTAACATTTGGAATTTCATTTTTTAAATCCGAACTTAATTTTTTATAGAATCCGCTTCCCCATCTGCTTTCTGCCTTTAAGCTAATAATTTCTTCTCCTAAACCATAGTAAAACTTTAGCATTTCAGAATTGACTGAAACTGCTGCTTTAAGTTGCCTGCTTGTATATGATCTTTTTATTTTCTCAAGCATTTTTATATATTCACTATCTCCTATAATAGCTAAATCTTTTTTATCCATTCTCATCACTCCAATCTGATTCTTTTTATTTTATTCTGTTTTTTTGCACCAATAGTGGGAGTTTACATCTTTTTATCATAATCAGCTTACGTTAAACAAGCTCATTTTATCACTACACATTTAGTTTAATTAATGTGATTATACCAAAAATGTTAAATCTTTTCTATCTCTCCCTCTCTCTCTTTATCTATCTCTATATCTTTCTCTATCTCTATCTCTCCGTTGCACTTTTGTTGCTTATGTGTTGCATTGGTGTTGCATTGCAACATTTTTAATTCTCTAGACTTTCTTGAACGCCTTGTAGAAGCTGTTTCTGATCCGATTAAGTTTGGTATTTCAGTTAAATAGTATTCATCATTTTCTGTTACAACTTCTAATAAGCCTTGATTGATTAAATAATTTACCGTAACCATTACATCATCGTCTGTTTCATCTATGGTTAGTGCTAACTCTTTTATAAAATCACTTTCTACTCCGTCATAATAGAGTTTTCCCTCATCTTTTAGGCTTAGTAGTAGAAGTTTTAGGTAGATAATCGTGTAGGTATCTCCTCCCGATATTCTTCTTAATCTTTTTATCCTTTTGTCTGTGAAAAATTCTTCTTTTAATTTTATCCAATAATATCTTTTGTTTGTTGCCATATCTGCTCCTTTCTTGATTTTCGATAATCGAAATTCTTGATTTCCGATTTTCGGAAGTCTTGTTATTATAGTTATTTAAGGGTGTAACTTTTCATTACTCCCTTAGATTTCTCTGGTCATATCTTTTTTGTTTGGTTTTACTTTTTCTTTTACTTTCCTTTTGACTTTCTCTTTTGTCTTATCCTTGTTCTTGGATAGGTCTTTGTATTTCTTTATTTGTTTTAGGATACTTTCTTTTTCTTTTTTATTTTCCTTGGCTATGACTTGTTTAAAGGCATATTCCATTACTTTTATGTCTTTGGCTTGGAAGAATACTTCATAGTTTTTGCTTTCTTTGTTTTTCATTACTGAGAAACTTATTCCAAGTTTGTTTAGTTCTTTTTTTAAGTCTTTGAGGTCGCTTTGATCTATGCTTATATTTTCTAGTTGTCCTTTCTTGTAGAGGTCTTTTAGTTTCATTTCATCGCCCATAAGACTTTTGAGGTTTCCGTTTGCTTTTTCTAAAGTTTCATTCATCTTTTTTCTTATTTCTTTTTCAAGATTGATTGATTCTTTTGCTGCCTTTATTGTGTATGTTATTATGGTTTGTGCTGCTTGACCTGCTTCTTTGCTTATTTCTTCGTTTATCATGTTTTCTCTCCTTTGTTTGAATTAAAAAAAGGGAAGTATAGGCTTTAATTTTTCTATACTTCCCTTTGATTGTTTTTATTTTATTGTTCTTGGTGGTGGAATGCTTTATTTTGTTGTTTTTATAGCTTACTTAGGTATTTATACCTTTTATACTTTAAAATAGCTTACAATACCTTTCCACCTTTAGTAGTTTGTGTGTGTTCTTATGTCTGATAGATAGTTTTTCATGTTGGAATATAATATCTGCACTTCTGCATTGTTCATCGCTTTTATTTCTTCTGTGCTTTTATAGGTTTTGTATGTTCCATCTTGATCTGCTTTTATGAGTTCATCTATTAGCTCTTGCCTTTTATTCATCTCTATTACCTCCTAGATCTGCCTTTATTTTCTTGGTCATATTATAGCTTGGATAAGATATTTTTACCAGGTCTTATCTTTCTTGATTTTTGTAATAGTCTTTAGTCATTTGTCTTTTTTTATTAAACTTATCACTGTCTTGCTTATACTCTTTTATCTTTTCTATGATACTTTCTTTTTCTCCCATCTTAATTGCCTTGTCAATTTCTATGGATAGGTCGATATCATATTCTTTATTTACTACTTCTATTGCATATTTAATATGATTTATTTCCTTGTATCTTTCCCTAATCTTTTCTGACTCTATATTTAATTTACTGATTTCATCTTCTAAGCTTTTAATTTCTCCTAACCATTCTTTTTCTCTTAAATTTTTCTTTCCACTAATTTTTTCAATTAAGTTTCTTGCCCTTATATGTTGGTCTATTTCCTTTTGATTATTCTTGTAGAAGCTTTCTTTGAATATTTTCTTGCTTTCATATTCTTGGTAGGTTGCTTTTGTTTCTCTTACGGTCTTTGCATAGGCTAAGCACTTATTAAGGTCTTCTATCTTTTGACTGTTTTCTTTTATGATCTTATATATTTCAGAGTTTTTACTTCTTAGGGTGTTTGTATGTCCTTGTAGGTCTGATATGGTTTTTATTTTATTTTCTCTTAGATAATTTATTCCACTTGCATATCTTTTTAGATCATAGATTGCCTTGTTTCTTTTACCATAAAATGATAATTCAGCTCTATTATTTTCTTGCATTTCTTGATAGAAGCTTAAATATTCATAGAGGTTAAAGAGTCCTGATTCATTTTCGATTTGCTTTTTACTTTGGTCTTTATATTCCTTGTATGATTCTTTTAGCTTATCTTTGAAGCCTGCTAACCATGATGTTATTTTCTTTATTTCATTTCCTATGTTTTTTAATAGTTCATTCTGTTTTTTTATTTCACGATTTATATCTCCTTTTTCTGTTCTTATTCCTTTTCTTTCCATTGCACTAGCACTTGCTCCTAAATGTATTGTTGGTATTTGTTTTATACCTTGTCTTTTAAAACTCCTATGGTCTACTCTTTTTTCTATATTATTTTTTGCCAGATATTCATTACAAAGGTCTGAAAAATTTTCTCTCCATTTTTCTACATTGCCTTTATCATTCCAGGTTGTTAGTTCTACTTTTCTTGTCTTTGGTTTTCCATTTTTGTTTAAAATCTTTTCTCCTTTTTCATCTAGGATATATTCTTTTTTACTTTTTTGCCCCCATGTTCCATCTTCATTTATTGGTCTTACTATGGTCATTATATGAGCATGAATATTTTGATTTCCCACTCTACTTTCATCATGAATTGCTAGGTCTACTATCATTCCCTCTTTTACAAAATTGTTTTGAACATATTCTTCTATCATCTTTTTATTTTCTTCTTTGCTTAACTCTTTTGGTAATGATATGATAAAGTTTCTTGCAAGTTGGGCATTAGAGTTTTTCTCAAAAAGTTCTACCGAGTTCCACAAGGTTTTTCGGTCTTTATATTCTTCTGGTGCGTAATCTGGCAAAAAAATTTCTTTGCTAATTACTCCTAGCTTTTTGGTGTAGTCATGGGTTACTCCATCCCATTCATTTTTTATTTTTTCTCCACTTATATATGCTGCACTTGCTACTGCACTTTTGCCTTTTCCTCTTGATATTATGTTTACTGAAAAATGAAAACTGTCTGCCATTTTTATCACTTCCTTTCTTTTTTTGTTGTTTTAGGTGGAGGCTTAGAAGATTTTATATAGCCACTTTGTGAATGAGCGTTTTGAAATGATAGAATTAAAAAAGCCGACTACTGAATTAATTTTGTTGTTTCAGTATGTCGGCTTAATTGTTTTGTTCATTTCAAATTTTAAAAGTCAAGGGCGAGCATTAGCGAGTTTATTTACCCTTGACTTTTAAAAAGCGAATGGTTGTTGCTCCCTGCAAGGGTTTGGCTCCGCAGGACGCAAGCACCCTTTAGGGTGTATAATTGCGCCCTTAGAAAATCTAAGGGAGATTTGATTATTTTATTTTCCCTAATTTTCTCTTATTATTTTTAGTGTTTCTTTAAATTCTTTTGTCTTTGTTGCTTCTTCTAGTAGGATTTTTATTTCTTCATCTGTTAGTTTTTCTGCATTTTCTATAAGGCTTTCTAAGATTGCTCCTCTTGTTATTAGTCTGTGAGTTCTTTCTTTTCTTTTTTTCACTATGTCTTGTTTTAATATCTTCTTTTCTTGATTTTTTAGTTGCCTTAATCTTTCTTCTGTATGGTCAATTTTGTCTTTTATTTCTTTTGATTCTTGTCTTATCTGATCTAATTTTTTCATACTTATATCCTTTCCTACAATAAAAAAGACGACTAGATTTTTATTTCTAATCGTTTTCGTTTTAAATATTATAATTTGCTATATTCCGTTTTAATTTTATGTTTTCTATATTTCTTTCCATGTAATCCCAATCTGGAATGTTATAACTTTTTGTTTATCTTTTTTATCATATTTTTCTCACAAAGATAAAAGATGTAGGCTATTAGTAGATAAATTCTTCTGCCATTTTTATTTATATTATTAGAGCCCCACTCAATTTTAAAGCCCATTTCAGTGATTTTTTTCAAGCCTCTTGTAAATTATCAACCCTACATGATATGTGACTCAATTTTAACATTTATTTTATCTCCTTATTATATTTTCCAATTTTCTACTTTACCCCTGATTCTCATAAAACTTCTATATAGTCCCTCTTCTTCTATTAAATCTATGTGTTTTCCTCTTTGAACAATTTCCCCATCGTCCAATACAAGTATTTGGTCTGCTTCCTCTATTGTTACAATTCTATAGGCAATAATAATTACAGCTTTTCCTTTACTTAAATTAGATATGGCTCTTTGTATTAAATATTCATTTTCTGGATCTATGCTAGATGTCGCTTCATCTAATATGATTATAGGAGCATCTTTTAGCATAGCCCTAGCTATAGATATTCTCTGTTTTTCTTCTAACTATAATTTTGTAATTTTCTCATCTGAAAAGTTTCCTATAATTCTTTTACTTTGATTATCGAAACATAAAATATGCTCACAACATTCTTCTATTAATTCATAGTCATGAGTTATTATGAAAATTGTCTTTCTTTCTTTCTTTAATTCCAACATATTTTTTGCCACCTCTTGCATATGGTAATAATCCAAACCACTTGTTGGTTCATCAAAAAAAATAATGTCTCTATCGGATACCATAGCTGTGGCAATAGCTAGCCTTTGTTTTTGACCACCTGACAAACTCATAGGATGTTTTTCTAGCAAATGATATAGATTTAAAGACTTTAATATATCTATATACTTACCATCAGCATACTTAGCAGATAAGTTTACCTTCATCTCCTCTTCTACGCTTTCAGTAAATAATTGGTGATTAACATCCTGCATAACAATATAGCTTTTTTTAACCTTTGTTTTTTATCCATCTTTATCCCTGCTACTTTTATAACCTCTTTAGATTTCTTCTCAAGTCCGCAAAAGCAATTCATAAAAGTTGATTTACCTACCCCATTTAGTCCAACTATACCAATAATAGAATTCATTGGTAAAAATATATTTTTAATATCTAAGAGTTCTTTTTCTTTTACTCTAAACTTTAAATAGTCTATTTGTATTAGGTTATTATTTTTATATTTGTTTGCTTTGTTATCCGTAATATTCCCTATCCTGCTATAAAACTTTAATTTACGATTTTGATTACTTCTTAGTCCCATCTCTTTAAGAGCTTTATATGGGATATCTTCAAATTCATTTCCCGAGAAAGTTCGTTCTATTTTCCCCTCTTTCATATAATAAACTCTATCAGCTAAACCCATTAAATACCAAAGTCTATGTTCTGCAATAATTATTGTCTTTCCCTCTTTTTTCCATTTTGTTATTATTTCTCTCAATTTCTCTATAGAGTCAACATCCAAATTAGATGATGGCTCATCCAACACAATAATTTCAGCTGGAAAGGTTTCAGAAGTTAAGCAACATATTCTTTGCTTTTCTCCACCTGATAGTGTAAAAAGATTTCTTTTTTGAAAGTCTTTAAGCTTATATTTTTCCAAGATGTCTTTTATATTCTTTACAATATCTTTTGGATTCATATTATAATTTTCAGGTTTAAATGCTAATTCGTCTTCTACTATGGCATTAAAAAATTGACTTTTTGGATTTTGGAATACAGAATTTACTTTGCGAGATATGTCTCTTATATCCATATTTGTAATGTTCTCATCATCTATACATACTTGTCCAGTTAATTCACCAAAATAAAAATTAGGTATCAATCCATTGATCAGCCTTAAAATGCTAGTTTTTCCGCACCCAGAAACTCCTGTAAATAAAATGCATTCGTTCTTTTTTATCTCTAAGTTAATGTTTTCTAAACATTTTTTGTCAGAATTCATGTATTTGAAATTTAAGTTTGTAAATTTTATCATGGTCAACCTCTTATAAATAAAACTACTAGGAAAAAAAGCATACTCATTAAGATATAATCAACTTTACCAAAACATAATCGATGAATAGATGATCTGTTTTCTTCTATTGATAATCCTTTTGTTAAAGCTGAAACTGTAAGTTCTTCCCCAACTTTCATAGATGACATCATTAAGGGAATATATTTATACTCAATAATTTTAAAAATAGAAATACTATTTTTAAAACTTATCCCCCTAATTCTCATAGCTTTTTTTATCTCTATATTATCCATTATTACATTTGGTATGAATCGAAAAACAACAGATAGTGGTAAATTTATTTTTTCTGGAATTTTCATCTTCCTAAAAGCTTCTAATAGAGATGATACTTCTGTAGTATTTAGAAGATAATAGCCACAAAATAAACAAGGAAACATTTTTGCAATGATATTAACATACACATTAATAAAAATGTTAAGAACAAGTGGAATAGCATCTGCCATCCCACTTATCCTTATTAGTTGTGCAGATATATATATAATAATCCCCTTAACCACTGCACTAACTTCGCCTTCACATAAAAGCAAACCTGCTGTTAAAGCAAACAAGGCAAATTTGATATAAAGTCTATTACCATAATCATATGCATTTAATACTATAATATTTACTACAATCAAAAGTAATAGTTTGGTTCTAGGGTCGAGTTTAGCTAACGATTCTTTATGCAAAGTCATCTATACTATACCTGCTCTTTTAAAATGTTTATTTAATAATTTTTTACCAATGAAATATCCTATTAAAGCCCCAACAAAACCTAAAGCTACAACTACTATCAACATATAGTTTTCTGTCAAAGGTCGAACAGCTTTAACATATTCTGGTGCTATTTGTTCATATTTACTAAAATATACGTCCTTCATAATCCACATAGGTAACATAGAACCGACTGACCATTCGGTAAAAACTCCATATCCTATTGCGAGTTTGTTACTTGACTTATATTCTCCCGATTTTATAATTAGATCTGCAAGAATACCGCAAACACATCCACTTAGTAGTAATATCCAATGTTGACCCATCAAGAATCCAATTAAACCAAGAAGGATTCCCATAATTGAAATAGCTCCAAATTTTCCTACTTTTGTGCTAACAACTAAAAATGGTAAAGCTCCAAGTATTCCTAAGAAAAAAGGTATGAGTGGCATTAGTATGGGAATATTTCCTAAAATTCCACTTATCATAAAGGCCACCATAGTCAAAACTACCATTATACCAACTGTTATTAGATCCTTTGCTGTTAATCTCTTTTTCATTTTTTTCATCTCCTTAAATTTTCCAATTTTTCGCTTTTTCTATATTTCTTACAAAATTTTTATAAAGTCCTTCTTCCTGAATCAATTCACTGTGTTTTCCAATCTGTTCTATTTCACCTCTATTTAAAACCACAATCTGATCAGCTTCTTTTACTGTTTTTAAGCGATGAGCTATTACAATAACTGTCTTATCCTGAGTAAGATTTTTAATCGCTGTGTTGATATCTCTTTCATTTTCAGGATCTATATTGGCTGTAGCTTCATCCAAAATGATAATAGGCGCATTCTTTAATATTGCTCTTGCTATGGATATCCTTTGTCTTTCTCCTCCTGATAAATCAGCTCCTCCTTCTCCTATAATCGTATTGTATCCATCCTCTAGTTTTGATATGAAGTGATCACATTTAGCATTGATTGCTGCCTCCTTAATATCTTGTATTTCAGCTTCCGGATTGCCAAACTTAATATTTGCTTCTATTGTATCTCTAAACAAATACACCCTCTGAAAGACCATACTAATTTGGGACATAAGGTTTTCCAAATCGTAATCCTTAATATTGACATCTCCTAATGTTATCTCTCCCCTATCTACGTCCCAAAATCTGTTAACTAAATTTGCCAAAGTTGTCTTACCAGAGCCACTTGGCCCAACAATAGCTGTCGTTGAACCCTGCTTTGCAAATAAATTTATATTTTTTAATACCTTTTCATCCCCATAAGAAAAATCAACATTTTTAAATCTTATATCATAATTTTTTGGAGCTACCTTTATGTTCCCTGATTTTATTGAAGGGAGTTGATCAATTGACATAATTTTTTCTATATCGGTAACCATTATAGGCAACATAAAAAACATACTTGAAGCATCTTCCAGTTGGCTATATATTTGGAATGAGATGATAATTAAAACTAAACAAGCTATTAAGCCTATATCACTATGAAAATACAAATAGACTGATACAAGTCCCGCGAGCATACTCATAATTCTTAATACCATTTTTTGTAAAGAAATATAGGGAACTCTCATTCTCTCTATCCTTAAACTTGCAATATGAAGCCTTTTTATGGACTGGCTTATATCACTTTTTGAAGAAGAAAACAAATTATACGACCTTATTACTTCCATTCCCCTAATAAACTCCAGTACACTGTCAGCAAATTCCATCTGATTTTTCACTCTTCCTGGCGCAAGTTCCTTTGAAAGATTTAACAACTTGTTATTTATTAGCAAAAAGAATCCTATACCTAATAAATAGATAATGCTTATCTTATAAGAGAATATGGAAATAACCATTGACAGAACTATGCTATTTATAATTCCAACTAATGTTGTCGATACAACAGCTAAAGACATACTCTCAAGTTCATTCATTGTTTCTGTTGTAATGCCAGTTAAATTAGCTAATGTATGACTGCTAAAATATCCCATGGGCATAAATCTCATTTTATTTGCGATGGATATTCTTTTATCCTCGCACATAGAATAAACTGCTTCCGTTTGTACATCCCTTGATTTTATAGAAAGTAAAATTTGCCCAATCATGAGAATTAAGAGAGCTATAAAAATTAAAATTGAAATCTTTATATCTATAGCACTGTCCAAAAGTAGCTTTATAGAATAAAGAAGCAAAGCATAATTTGCCATAATAAATATACATTTTAAAAGCTCTAAACATATGCTTTTCCACCATAAAAATTGTCTTGTGCCAGCAAACTTGAAGAATAATTTATAAGCTTTTATCATCTCTTACCTCCTTTCCTATGCATTTTCTAATTCTCATAATTATTTGCCTTCCACATATTTCTATATAATTTTGAACTCCTAAGCAATTCTTCATGTGTCCCTGACGAAACTAGTTTTCCGTTTTCTAATAATATGATTTGATCCGAATTTACAATTGTATTTAATCTGTGGGCTATAACTATTAACGTTTTATCTTTTGTTAAGTCTGTTATAGCACTTTGAATCAACGTTTCATTTTCCGGATCTACATATGCGGTGGCTTCGTCTAAAATTACTATTGGAGAATTCTTCAACATAGCTCGTGCTATAGTTATTCTCTGTTTCTGCCCTCCTGATAAAAGATTTCCTTCTTTTCCAACTACAGTTTGATAACCCTGCTCAAATTCCATAATAAAATCGTGGCAATTAGCTCTTTTACAAGCATCTATTACCAAGCTGTCTTCTATATTTTCATTTCCCAATTTCAAATTTTCCATTATACTTCTATTGAATAAATAGTTATCTTGTGAAACATAAGAAATCACATTGGTTAATTGTGCAATGGGAATATCTTTAATATTTACTCCACCTATAGAAATACTTCCAACTTGAGGATCCCAAAACCTATTTATCAACTTGACAACAGTAGATTTCCCAGAACCTGAAGGCCCAACAATAGCTGCTTTTTCTCCTTGCTTTATATTAAATGAAAGTTCGTTCAAGATATTTTGCCCTTCAATATATTGAAAATCTACATTTTTAAACTCAACATCATAATTCAATATAGTTTTTTTGATGCTATTTACACCTACCAATTCATCTACGTTCAAAATATCGTTTATTTCTTTCATTATCATTTTTATTTTTGCTAAATTATCAGTATATATCACTGCTGATAAAAGAGGGCCTGTAATCCCTAGGGATAAAATCAAACTGAAAAGGAAATCTGCTAAGCTAAGTTCTCCTATGCTATAAAGATAACAACCAATTGGCAGTGTAAAAACCATAGAGCTTACAAGATTCATCATAAATGAAGTATATTTTTGAGTACTTTTTAGCCATTTGATATTAGCTTTTGTATTCTTTTTTACCACATTCACAAACTTTGAATAGGAATTTTCTCCCTGACCAAAAGTCTTTACAACTTCTATTCCATTAATATATTCAACCACGGTAGAACTCATATTATTTCTTATATCGATGATATTTTTGTATTTTTCTGAAAAAGTATTCATTATCTTTGAATAGGAACCTATACCAAATGGTATTGTTAATACTGAAGCTATACCCATTTTCCAATTTAGTGTAAAAATATATATAATAATCGCAATAGGAACTAGTATGTTTGAAGCTACCTCAGGAACAGCATGAGCCAATGGAACTTCAAGTTGTTCAACTCTCTCTACAAACAAACTTTTAAACATACCTGACGAATTATCAATAACATATCCCATTGGGACCTTTGTTAGTTTTTCTGCTATATAATTACGTAATTTATCTAGCACCCTAAAAGTAGCTTCATGAGATAACGATGTTGAAATACCTGTACAAGTATATTTTACGCCATATGCTATCATTGATATTGAGAATAAAATCACATAAGTTTTAAAACTATTCATATTTTCAATTAAATTCAAAATAATTTCCGAAATGCATATATACGGAATCATCCCAAATCCAACACCAATGATGGCCAGGATAATAGAAAAGATATATCCTTTTTTCTCTTCTTTTATAAAAGCTTCTAAGCTAATTTCAGTTCTCGTCATTTTTACACTCCTTTCCAAGTTTAATGGCTAATTCCTTAGCGAAATTGTGGTTTTCGATACAAGAAAAATGATCCCACCCATATATAATCTATTTTTATTGGTTCTATAATAAATGTTGGGGTGAGATACATTCTCGCCCCAACATTTGACAAAGAGCCTTTTTATTTCGCCTAATATTGCATCTTCAATTTCACCAAGCTCAATACGATGGCCTTTTATTTTAACCTGTGTATCTTTTCTCCCTAAGAATTCTATTGTTCCATCATCCCATGTTCTCCCGTTATCACCTGTTTTGTACCATCTTATTCCATACTTTTTGAAAAATTTTTTCACCGTTAATTCTCTGTCGCCATAGTAACCTTTAGCAACACCAACTCCACCTATTAAAAGCTCACCCATTACATAATTGGGGCAGTTCCTTCCAAGTTCATCTACAACTCTATAAGCTTGATTTTTTAGTGCTTTTCCATATGGAATCGAAATCCAATCTTGAGGAATAGTTTTAGGCACGTTTAAGTAATTTGACCATATATTCAAATCTTCTTACTTTAATATTCCTTTTAGATATGAATTTACTTGGTTGATAATGGCTATCATTGCTTTTCTATTATACATCGGTTATAATTACTAATACAATAGCTTTGAATTAAAAAGGCTAATTGGAATATTGTCTAAAAGGGATATACGAATTATGAGTTACTATGATTTGGTAAAAGATTATATGAAAGTAGAAGAATGTAAAAATAATAAGAAGTATTCAAGTGCGGGGCATACTTTTTGTTGGAATAAAGAAGATTTAACTTATGCAGAGGATATATATTGGTTTTATGAAGGAGATGGATTTATTATTGATATCCATGATTTTTATATCAAAGAAGAAATAATTCAAAATAGCACTTATAGTGTGGAAGACTATGTGTCAATTTACACAATCTACATAGTCAGCGCAAATGGAGAAAAATTTAATCCATATCAAACGCTTACTGCAAACTCTTTATGTACTTTTGATTTTGACAATATAAAAGATGACTTTCTGTTTTTATTACACGAAAACTCTTATTATCTTGCTGTATCTATAGGCTTTAAAAAAGAGCTTTTAGAGAAGCACCTATCAGCCATTAATATTGATCCGGAATCATTTTATAGTGCTTTACTTCAAACTAATCAAATAATACTTACAAAGTCTTTAGAAAAAGTGGCTATGGAAATTCTAAATTGTAAAATGGATGCCCCTGCCGCCGATTTTTTCTTTAAAGCCAAAGCAAATGAGTGGATAAGCATAGTAATAGATACCTACTTAAATAGAAAAAAATATAAAATAGAGTCTGACGATAGTAAAGCACTTGAAGATTTATCCAAGTTTTTAGATGATCATTTCGCCATGAATGTAAATCAGGAAACCCTTGAAAAAATATCTAAAATGAGCGGAACAAAATTAAAAAATCTGTTCAAAGAAAAATATGGTCAAAGCATTACAGAATACACTCAAAGAAAAAGAATGAATGTAGCTGAAACTCTTCTATTAAATACCAAACTTCCTATAAAGGAAATTGCTGAATCTGTTGGATACACATCCCATAGCAAATTTTCTATTTATTACAAAAGATACAAAGGAAAACTTCCTAGTGAAGTCCGTAGTTTAGCTTGCGAACATCACAATTTAAATTGTGATTGCTGTGATTAAACTAATTTTTTTATACGCCTTTATCTTATATGAATTTGCATGTATAGATATTTGTATAGGAGTGGTTCTTGTCTTGTTTTTTAGATATGCTCACATATTAGATTGAAGTTTCTTTCGCTTATATTTCCCTCTAACCTATCTTCATATAACTGTTCATGGCTTATATCTATTTCTGATAATTGGTTCTTTTTAAGCTACAGCCCCTTAAAACAAATAGCCAAGAAGTCGAATTGAACATTACAAGTTATGAATTTTTAGTTAAACCAAAACGGTCAGTAAATATGCTAAAATTAGGCTCACGAAAAAGAAGATTATAATTTTTGCAATCTGACTTTTCCCATTAAATCCAAAATTATCATACCCCTTAGCACCAACCGTCTCTGGGTAAACTTTAGTCGGCAATTTTAACTTGGTAAGCATGAGATAATCAAAAAAGATAATATCAAAAAGCTTATATCCTTCAAATAGTATTAAAAATCTAACAAAGGCTTGCTGAAAAGTTAAACTAAATTTTACTGTATCAACAATTGCCCAGCCTAGAACGGCTGCAATGGCTAGCAATCCAAGTATCATGATAAGTCCGCCGATTATATTGACCCAAATCGGTTTATCTGGCAACTTACTCATCATAACTTTGATATCATCAGGTGCGCCGAAATGCTTCGAGCCAAATTTTGGTATAATAAGTATAAAATTCATCATCATAATTGATGCTGTTAAGCAGATGATTGTTAACATACCAAGTGTTTTCATCAATTTAGTTTACCTCCTCTCTTGAAGTATAAACCATTTCGTAAATGGGAGCAATTTTTCTTAGTTGTGTCAACTAAATTCGTATAAATTTTCTTGCTAGTATTAGTGCTATACTTTTTTACAATTTATATAGTTATTTAAAATCTATAATCACAGATGTCTTCTTGTCAATGTCATTATACACATACAGGTCATGTATTAAGAAGTTTTGTAAATTCTCAAATAAATTACTCACAAAACTTTGGATTCCAATCTAAAAGATATTTACAAAATCATTGACAAGATATAAAAACACCCTATATAAAGATTACAATTCTAAAATTGTAAGTAAGCTATCACAAATTATACATTATTTCAATAAAATTTTAGAAACCCTTATTAAGATTTTCTTTGATCCCTTGTAAATCAAGTGTAAAGAACTATAAGAATTTAAATCTCTTTTTCAAATTCATCTTCAAAACTAATAATATCATTAGGAGTGCAAGATAGAGCCTTACATATTCTTTCTAAATTCTTAAATGTAATTGGTTTATCCTTGCCCATTTGTGCCATAACATTTGTTGTTAGTCCTGCCATAGCTATTACATCTGTTTTCTTTAATCCTTTTTTCGCTAACTGTATCCATAATGGTTTATAGTTAAGTGCCATAATATCCCTCTTTTTCTCTTCATTAGATTTATTTAATTATAGCATAAATATTGATTTCATTCAATCTTACATTGATTTAGTGTTTTGTTTTAGAGAATTTGTTGTGTTATTCCGTCCTTATTTTGCCATAAATTGCTTAATACCTTGAGATTTAGCACCAGGGTTATCATTACCATAACCTTCCATTAAGTTAATAACTCCCCATGCTCCTAAACCTGCACCAATTGCAGTTACAAGTGTCTTTAAAACTCCAACTCCAGCTGTAAAAAATTCCATATTATTCCTCCTCGTTTTCTTTCTTATTTTCTATTTTATTTAGTGATTTAACTATAAAATTCTTGTAGACCTTATCTCCTTTTTTGTTTTCTTTGAAATATCCAAAGACATGGATTAGATCTCCTTTATCTAATTCTTTTGCACGTTCGCTTTTTTCTCCGTAGACTGAACAATTTATATATTCTTTTCCTTTACCATATTTTTTAATGAGAGTAAAATTTGCTACATCTACTTTTTCTCCATCTCTTTCAAATTCTGATAATTCCACTTCTTTAACTAAATTTGCATTAATATTTATCATTTCTCTATCCATTAATTTCTTCTCCTTAATCTATAAATTTCAATTAAAAAAGCGACTGGATCTATTTATTTCCAATCGCTATACATTATTCCTTATTAAATTGTTCTAAGTAGGAGCTCTTATCCTTAACATCTTAACCTCCTAATTTTGAGTATAAAAAAAGCAGTAAACTTTATAATTACTGCTTTAATAAAATATCCTATATTATTAATCATTAAATGAACAATCTCGACAAATACCACCTACATCTTCTCGCCTATCCTTAAATCCCTTTCCACATTTAGAGCAAATAAATGCATAATCATTATTGTAATTCTCCTCTTCTAAATAAGAGTCATCGTAGTCTTCTTCATTTTTGTTTATAGAATCTTGATCTATCTGAATTTCAATTATTTCAATATCTGTATATTCTTTATCATTATTAATATAAAAAGAACCTTCTTCGATATCATCTTTATTAATTAATCTTGTGACATTAACTATGACACTTCCACTAAATTCTTGTTCTATTGGTGGTGATTGTATGACTTCTTTTGTATCATCATCACGTCCCCAATAATCAAAGGATACACAACTTAAATTTATTAAATATTCTAGCTCATAAGTTATACTAACAATCTCGTCTGTAAACTCTTCATAAGTATCTAATATCTCATTGAATTCACAATTATTTATATCTAATTCTTCAATACCCTCACTTCCAATAACATACGATTCTAGATAATAATAGTTGTTATTATAAATACTGTCAACTATATCATTAGAAATATCTTGTTTTACTCTTTCTACATATGACACATCTTTTCTATTTAAATCTACATAAACATTAAAATCATATCTATCATATACTTTTGAAGCGAAATTCTGAAACATTCCTGTTGTTAAAAATTCAATATTTACATTTGGATTTTTTTCTTTAAATTCACTTAATAATTTATCGTGAACTACTAAATTATCTTGACTATCCTTACTCCACCAGTCTTCTTTTATATCATTCGTAATAAAAATAATATCTTTTACTGATTTTTCAACTGGTAAATCTAATATCTCTTTCCAAACAAATAAATCTCCAAATTTTTCAACTCCATCTTTATTAATGTCCTCATATCCAGGCGGAATTTTATATTTATACCTAAGTTCACCCTCTCTAATAATTTTTAATTGTTCACTAAACCTTATCCTATTACCTATCCTATTATTTTTTTCTAAATATGAAATAAGATTATCTATATCTTTAATTATTTCAGGAGAATCTGTTGTTATTTCATCATATTCAATACCAACACTATTTTTATAAGATTTGATTATTTGTTTTAATTCAACTAACTTGTTATTTAAATCATTCTCCAAATTTTTTCTTCCAAAATAATTATATTTAGATGATTTAATCAAGACACTCTCTAAATTTTTTTGACTCCTTTCAATTACTCTTAGTAAATCTTTTTCAAAATTTTGATACTTTTTTTTCAATTGTCCGAATACGCTATATTTATTTTTATTAAATTCTTTATACACTTGATTCGGAATCCATATTAAATCCTTACACTCCTTGAAAATTTCTAATATGTTTTTGCTACTGTATAATGAATATCGAGCTAAGTCAAGTATTACATTTGTATCTAATACTATTATAGAGGTTTTTCTATTTATTATTTTTTTAAATTTTTCATAATTCAATTAAAGCACCAACCTTATTATTTAATTACATTCACAAAATTATTAAGTTTTTTCCATTTTCTAATCTTAGTCCTAAATGTTCCAAATGGTGCTACTGTATTTACATGGATAAATTTATATACTTCCCAAGTTGCAGTTTTTGTTGCTTCATCTGCCCATTTTCTCATATGTGGTTTAAATAATTCTTCCTCTGTAAGATTATCTATCAAAGAGTAAATATCTTCTATATTCTGTGATAGTTGTTCTTTTAATTCCTTTAACGATTTATGAGCATAGATATCTGTAAACCATTGATACAATTCTCCAAGTTGATTCCACTTAAATTTGTCAGATGGCGTTTTAACCTCAATTCCCTTTTTTTCATCTTCTTCCCATTTCAAAACTAAAGTTGTCCAACCTACTTGATAGGCAAGATTTTCAGCTGGTGTCCTATCAACTTGATCTACTCTTTTATCTTTTAATTCTTCTGGGATATTATCAAACTCTGAAATATATTTTCCAAAAGTTTTCTTTATCTCATTTTTTAATTCTTCCTTACTTTCATAAGACCTCATATGCCTACCTCCATGGTTTATATAGATATTATACCAAAAATATTTTTATCCTAGGCTTAATTCATAATCTTGTAATCAAACTGTTCCTGTTTATTTTTATTTTATCTCTATTTGTTAAATACTCTTCCACATCAAACAAGTTTTTCTTATCATAATCTTCCAACAACTTGTAATTCTTATGCTTTGTAATATCGAATTTATCAGATAGAAAAGGTCTTACTCCTCTTAACTGATAAATACACTTACCGCCATCCATTACAGTTATTTCATCTTGACTCATAAGTTCCTTGCCAGTTTTTTGGTAATTTAGACCAAAAGATTTTTGATTGGATCTTGTTTCTGATGTGTTATATAGGTCTATGGTTTCTTTTCCTAAGGTTTCTGATAATTCTTTTACTGTTGTTTTTTCTTTTCCTCCTAGAAAGAGTGTAGAGTCGCAGTTACCAACTATTGTATCTGCATGGTCTTTATAGATTGCCTTTAATTGAGATTGTGCTTGCAGTATTATGCTTGCCGATATTTCTCTTGAACGAATTGTTGCAATCAATTTTTCAAATTTAGGAATTAATCCTATATTTGCAAACTCATCAAGTAGACACCTAACATGAACTGGAAGTCTTCCACCATACACATCATCTGCCTTATCACATAGTAGATTAAATAATTGGGAATACATTATTGAGACTACAAAGTTAAAAGTATCGTCAGTATCTGATATTATTACGAACAAGGCAGTTTTCCTATCTCCAATTTTATCAAGCTCTAGTTCATCTTCGCTCATTAGTTCTCTAAGCTCTCTTATATCAAAAGGTGCAAGTCTTGCTCCACAAGATATTAGAATTGACTTAGCAGTTTTTCCTGTAACAACTTGTCAAGGACTTTCTAATCATTTTTATGAGGTTTTTTATCTTTTTCTCGCTCCATTTCTCTAAGCATTATCCTTTTCAATTTATCTTGCATGGTTTCAGTCGCATTTTCATTAAAATGGACAATAACCTCATAAGTTACTTTTCCAATCTTCTTTATAGTCTTTGTTCCTGTATTATGTTCATTTCTGTTTTCATTCATATTATTTTCCTCCTATTAGTTGCAATTAAAAAAGACGATAGAGTTTTATTTCTACCGCCTTTCGCAAGTCTTATAGCTATTCATTGAATAACGCTTTAGCATTTACATATTAAAGTTTCAAATCCTTATTGTTCAGCATTCCGCCAAACATCATATGATACATATCCTTGGAAGATTCCTCTATCTTTGTAATGCTTGATATTTTATTTCCTGCATCTTTTGATGAAGCTCCGCAAAGATAAAAGGCTTCATTTTCTGTTCCATAGTCAATAGCAATATACCTATCGTGATATTTTTTCCCTGCAACTTTCATCTTAAGATTGATATTAGGGTAATCTTTTCTAAAATCGTTTAGGATATTTTTTGTAAGCATATCCTTGTTTTTCACATTGTCGCTAAATACTATAACCTCAATATTGTCTTTTGCAGCCCTTAATAATTCCAAGGTTTTCAAACCTATATAGTTATCTATAACATAAATGCTTTCCTTTGCAGACTTATATATTTTTGTATAAGCAACATCTGCTTCAATCTTATCTCCATTCATTAAAAGGAAATGCTTGTAAGTGTCTGGATCTATAAAATTATCCATAACCTTTTTCAAATCTTCTTTTGTAGCCATTTGCAATTTTATTTCAGTTATATCCTTTGTATTTTGATTTGTCTGTACTGCTATTTGAACTAATTCTTTTGAACCGATAAAATCTTGGTTTTCAATGATAAAATCTTTCATTTGCTTAAATGTTCTAACTAAAGCTCTGCTTTGCTTAACAGCAAGTTCACCTCTTAATACAGTCATCAGCATATAAATACCTTGTTCTGTAAAGGCATAAGGATTGTATTTAATATTACTTCCTCTACCAGTCCCTCTGTTCAAGGTGAAATTTTTGCACCTTGAAAGTTCTACCATTTCTTCGTCCGTTAATTGGAACATGAAGTCTTCACCATCAAATTTTTCTGCGTTGTTTTTCACCTGTCTATTAAAGTTTTTAGTTTCATACCCATATATTTCGGCTAAATCTGAATCAAGCATTACTTTTTGCCCACGAATAAGATATATTTTTTCTTGTATAGTTTTATTATCCACAATAACTATCTCTTTATTTTCTT
>NZ_HE978582.1:80983-131686 GCF_000311865.1 Peptoniphilus obesi ph1
TATAGGTTGACAGCTTCTCTATCATTTCTTCCCTATGACCTTGCATTTTATCCTTTAACTTCCCATATTCTTCATCGGTTAAGGAAACATTTTTATATTCTCCATAAAGGTTGGGGGATATTTTTTCTATCTCCCCCTCTTTTTCTAACTCTATATCTATCTCTTTATCTATCTCTATATCTCCGTTGCAGTTTTGTTGCAAAAGGTTGCAAGGTGTTGCACCAGTGTTGCATTGCAACGCTTTTTGTCCTCTCGATTTTCTTGAACGCCTTGTAGAAGCTGTTTCTGAACCTATAAGACTTGGAATTTCTGTTAAAAAATACTCGTCATTTTCTGTAATTATCTCCATCAATCCTTGTGCTACAAGATAATTTACTGTAACCATTACATCATCTTCCGTTTCATCAATCGTTAAGGCAAGCTCTTTGATAAAGTCTGTTTCTACTCCATCATAATACAGCTTCCCACTATCTTTTAAGCTAAGTAAAAGCAATTTAAGATAAATGATTGTATAGGTATCTCCTCCTGATATTTTTCTTAGCCTTTTGATTCTCTTATCTGTAAAAAAATCTTCTTTCAATTTTAACCAATAGTATCTTCTGTTGTCTGCCATTTTTATCTTTCCTCCCCTTTATTTTTATAATTTTCTTTAGCCTTTTCTTTTGCTTTTTGTTTGTACTGACCCTTTCTTTCCTCTTGCTCTTGAAATTTTTTCAGTTGTGCAATTACACTTGGTTTATCTCCCCTCTTAATTGCCTTGTCTATCTCTATGGATAAATCTATTCCATACTCATCATTGACAATCTTTACTGCATATTTGATATGGTCTATCTGCTTAAATTCATCTTGTACTTTAGCTTTATCTTCCGTTAAACTTTGTATCTCATTTTCAAGACTTGATATTTCTTTTTGCCAATCACTCGACTTTATGGCTGATGTCCCGGTGATTTTTTCTATGGTCTTTCTTGCTCTTAGGTATCTGTCTATTTCTTTTTTATGGGAATTGTAAAAGCTGTCTTTGAATATGGTTTTGCTCTTGTATTCCTGATAGACCTCTTTGTTTTCTTTGATAGAGTCTATGCAGCTTACACACTGATTTAAGTCTTTTATTCTTTGTGTTTTACTCTGAATATCACCACTTATCTTTTTACTTTGCTTTGCCAGTTCAATGACTTTTTCTTGTAGGTCTGCTATGGTTTGAAGTTTATTATCTTTCAAATAGTAGATTGCTTTTACAAATCTCTTTAGGTCTGCATTCCCCTTTTTTATCTGTCCGTAGTAGGATAAATTTTTTGATTTTTCTCCCTGTATCTCGTTGTAGATAGAAATATATTCATAGAGGTTAAAGAGTTCCGCTTTATTCTCAAGTTCATCTTTCTTGGTCTGTTTATACTCATCGTATTTTGCTTGCAGATTTCCAAGTAAAGAGTCTATCCAATAGGTGATTTCTTTTATCTTGTTCTTGATGGCTTTTACTAAGGAATTATGCTTTTTGATTTCTCTGTTGATGTTTCCTTTGTCGGTTTCTATTCCTTTTTTCTCTAAGGCACTGGCACTTGCTCCTAAATGAATGGTTGGGATTTCTTCTATCCCTTGTCTTTTGTAGGAGCGATGATCCACTCTCTTTTCCTGATGATTTTTTTCTAAATACTGATTACAAAGGCTTGCAAAATTCTCTCTCCATTTCTCTGCGTTGCCTTTATCGTTCCAGTCCGTCAGCTCTACTTTTCTTGTTTTGTAGTTACCGCTTTTTAATTTTATCTTTTCTCCGTTTTCATCAAGAACATATTCTTTTTTGCTTTTTGCCTGCCACTCTCCTTTTTCATTGATTGGTCTAAGGGTAGTCATAATATGAGCATGGATATTGTTATTTTCTTCATCACTTTCATCATGGATTGCAAGGTCTGCTATCATTCCTTTTGACACAAAATTTTTTTGTATGAATTCGGTAATGAGTTTTTTATTTTCTTCAAAAGATAATTCTTTCGGTAAGGCGATAATGAAGTTTCTTGCAAGCTGTGCATTGCTTGCTTTCTCATTTAGTTCAATGCTATTCCATAAAGTAGTTCTATCTTTTAATGCTATGGGGACATTCTCCGGCAAGAAGATTTCTGAATGTAAAAGTCCTTTTTTATTATGATAGTCATGAACTTCTCCGTCCCATTCATTTTTGATTTTCTCACAAGAGATATATGCTGCACTTGCAACTGCTGATTTACTCTTACCTCTGCTTATCATAGAAATACTAAAGTGAAATGTTTCTGCCATCTGTATAAGCTCCTTTCATTTTTTTGTTTGTTTTCAGGTAAAGGAAAAAGCAGACAGGTTATTTTTTGTATCTTTTCCTATCTGCTTCATCAATACATTTTTATTAAGTTTTGGATTTTCAAAGACTTGCTAAAATCCCTTAGTTTTTCTAAGGGCGCAATTATACACCCTAAAGGGTGCTTTGCGTTCTGCGAAGCTTTTTGCCCTTGCAGGGAGCTTCTGAAAAAACTAAGTTTTTTTATTCTGTCTACTCGATGTCTGTTTTATCTTCTGTATCTTTCCCATTTATCATTTCTTCATAGGCTTGTCTGTATTCTTCTGTATCAGTAGCAACTTTAAGTAATTCTTCTATCTCCTCATTGGTGAATATTAGAGGTTTTTTAATGACTCTTTCTACTATCAAGCCCCTTTGAATAAGCCTGTGATTTCTTCTTCTTCGTTCCTTTTCATTTGCCAGCTTTTCTAATTTCTTACCTTGATTTTGTAATTGCTTCAGCTTTATATCGCACTTTTCTCTTTCTTCCTGTAGTTCAGAAATTTGTCCATGTACTTCCTGTAATGTGTTTTCTTTCTTCATTTTTCATTCCTCCGTTTTAGTATTTATTTGTTTCTATAAAGAAAGGTTAAGCACCTTTTTTGACACTTAACCTTTCCAAGTTTTTAGATTTTATCTTCTAAAATCTTTCTCAGTTTTTCTAAAATTCTGTCCCTCCTCCCGCTGATTGCTTGATGTGTAACTTTCTCTCTTCTGCTGATTGACCTTAGGCTTTCTTCTTTGTAGAAGATGGCTTCCATTAGCTCTCGTTCTTCTTGTGTTAGAGTATTTAATGCTTTATGAAGTTCTTCAATTCGCATTTTTACTTCTACAATTTTTTCTAAGTCTATTTTTTCATCTATGATGTTATCTACAAAGTGTCCATCATGATCCAGTGCTGAAAATGGTATAACATTATGCTTCCAATCTTTTCTTTGGAGATATTTTTCATGCTCTGTTATCTTCCAGTAGGCTTTATAGACTTCTTCACTTACAGGTACGGCTTTTCCTTTGACATAAAGGAAATATTCTTTTTTGTCCATTGTGTAATCCTCCTTTTTATGCTCTCTGTTTTTGCTTTTTGAGAATAAAAAAAGGAGGACTTCTACACTTTGGTGTAAATAGTCCTCCGAAAAGAAATGAATCTATCTTTTCTTTAGATATATTTAGTTGCTTGAGATAATAAGAAACTATAAGGCAAGAAGAATTTTTTGTTATTTCTTTCTTCTATATGAAAAGTCTTTTTCATCTTACTCCCCCGTTTCTTACATCTATCTAATATTCATATATCAAACCTTTCTAAACTACCCATTCTTCAGATTGTTTTCTGATTTCAATAAAATCCTTATATATTCCATGTTTAGATACAAGTTCACTATGTGTTCCTACTTGTTTTATAACACCGTCTTTTAAAACAACTATCTGATCTGCATTTTTTACAGTAGAAAGCTTGTGTGCAATTACAATAACAGTTTTGCCTTTTAATAAGTTTTTCAAAGCAATCAATAATTGTTTTTCATTTTCTGGATCTACGCTTGAAGTTGCCTCATCAAGAATTACAAATTTACTTGGCTTTAACATAGCTCTCGCAATAGATATTCTCTGGCGTTCACCTCCCGATAGGTTTGAACCCCCTTCTTGCAAAACAGTATCATAAGCTTTTGGCAATTTCATAATAAAATCATGGCACTGAGCTTTTTTGGCAATATCTATCATTTCTTCATCTGTTGCATTTGGATTACCAAACTTAATATTGTTTTTTATGGTATCATCAAAAAGATACACGTCTTGAAAAACAAAGCTAAAATTTGAAAGCAATTCATCATACTTGTACTGTTTAATATTTAGATTTCCAACTTTTACTTCGCCAGAATTTACATCCCAAAACCTCGCCATTAAATTGCAAAGTGTTGTTTTACCACTTCCTGAAAATCCAACAAGAGCAGTTGTTTTTCCATCTGGAACAAGCATACTTAGATTATTGAAAAGATTTTCTTTTCCATAAGAAAATGAAATATTGTTCATTGATATTTCTGCTTTATCTACTTCTGTCATTTCACCTTCTTCAATTACAGGTAAATTTCTTAAATTTATAACAGTATTAAGATTTCGTACAGCAACACCCTTAATACTCTGCATACTTCCTGCTAATTCAAATCCAGAAAAAACAACAAAACTCATAACAATTAATATAATAGCTTTAGTAACTTCAATATCCCCTGATAAATATCTTATGATAGAACTAAAAATTATCACACAAATACCAAGTTTAAATACTAACAAGAATAAAAACTGTGTTGGAACTAAAATTTTTTCTACAGCAAGGAAGCCTTTGCGACTTTTTGTAATACTTTCGTTTAGTTCCTTAACTGTATTTTGATCTTTTCCAAATGCTTTAGTTATTCCTATCCCATTTACATACTCAAGCATTTTTTCACTTAAATCCAATTTAAGTCCTAACAATCTCTCTGTTAGTTGATCTGTGCTTTTTTGTGTAAATAAGTTTACTAAGGTTCCAACAATCAAAGTCAACAATATAATTATAGCTGTTGCAAAATCATAAGGTAGTATGAAAATAACCATAATTAATGTCTGTATTGTACCTACAAGCATTTGCTCAATAATAAAAACTCCTATTGTTTCAAGTTCACCTATAACAGTTGACAATGCTCCTGCTATATTCCCTAAAGAATTTGTGCTGAAATATCCCATGTTTACATTTTTTAAACGATCACCAATATATAATCTATTTTCTGCTCCTAAATTGTACGAAGCAATATATTTGTTTTTATCAGCCAGATATCCAAATATAATTTTTCCCACCACACTTATAGCTGCAATAATAAAAACAATATACACATCTTTCATTAAAATGCTTTGGTTCGTGAATATATTTTCACAAATTTTGGTCAAACATAATAGAATTGCACCTAAAGAAACTCCTTCAAATACTCCCTTAAATATATCAAAAATAAGCATTTTTGTTATTTTATTTGAATATGACCCTGACACCTCATATAAAGTTTTTATCAATTCTCTCACTTTATATCACCTCGATTTCTTTAGATTCTGTATATACATCCCACATTTTTTTGTATCTCCCATTTAACTCTAGTAATTGTTTATGAGTGCCTTCTTCAATTACTTCTCCATTATCCACCACAATTATTTTATTTGCATTTACAATTGTAGATAACCTGTGAGCTACCATAATCACTGTTTTATCTTTAATTAACTTATCAATAGACTGTTGAATAACTGATTCATTGTCAGGATCAGAATATGCTGTTGCTTCATCAAGTAGTACAATAGGACTATTCTTTAAAAAACACCTAGCTATTGCAATTCTTTGCTTTTCTCCTCCAGAAAGATTTGCTCCTCCCTTTCCTACAATAGTTTCATATCCATTTGGTAGGCTCTTTATAAAATTATAGCAACTCGCTTTTTCACAAGCCTCTTTAATTTCATCCATACTCGCATCTTCCTTCGCCATCTTTAAATTTTCTAATATTGTTTTATTAAAAAGAAAGTTTTCTTGTGACACATAGCTAACAAGCTCCATATTCTGTTTTAAAGGCAATTCGTTCAAATTTGTTTTTCCAATTAAAATTTCTCCATTAGAAACATTCCAAAATCCTGCGATTAGTTTTGTAATAGTAGACTTTCCACTACCTGAATTTCCAACGATTGCAGTTAACTCATTTTCATTTGCTCTAAACGAAATATTATTTAATACATTCTTTGACTCTTCATATGCAAATGTAACATCTTTAAACTCTACATCATAAGATTTTATGTCTCTTACTTCTTCTCCTCTTTTTAAGTTAGGAATTTCCATTATCTTTTTTATTTCTTCAAATACAACTTTTATATTTGCTATTGTTTCCATATGACTCATAGCTTTTATTAATGGTTTATATGAAGCATATGATAGCAATATACACATGATAAGAGTCCCTACTTCAACACTACCCTTCATAAAGAAATACAAGGAAGCTGGTAAAACGAATACCATAGTTGACGGGATAGTTTCCATAGTTGCTGTCATTGAAAAACAAACACTCAAGTACCAATCAAGCATTGCGTTCTTATTTTCTTCAACAGTCTTTCTAAATTTCCCAAATGATGATGCTGATTTATTAAATGCTTTTATAACTTTAATACCATTTACATATTCAACCATTGTCGTATTCATAGCTTTAGCTGCTTCTTGGTATCTTTTAGATTTTTCTTCATAACCTCGCATCATTAACATTGAGAACAATAATCCCAATGGAATTGTAAGTAAATTTGCAATTCCTATTCTCCAGTCCATTATAAAAATTGTTATGATCAATACTATAGGAATAAATATATTAGCAATAACTTCTGGAATCACATGAGCAATCGGTTTTTCCATTTTATCAAGTGTTTCCACCATAAATTGAGACCACTGTCCGCTGCTTTTTCTTTCAACTTCTCCCATAGAAATTTTACTTAATTTGTCAGCTAATAACTTTCTTTTATCTTCAATAATCCTGTAGGCAAGATTATGAGAAATAATAGTAGATATTTCATGAAATAATATACTTGCTAAAAATCCCAAAAATACAGCAAAAATATATGGATAATAATTATTTAAATTTGTATTTTTTGCAACCAAGTTATTAATAATGGCTGCTACAGAAAAATAAGGTATTACACCAAATCCTACTCCTATTATCGCAATGAATACAGCTGCGAAAATCTTGCTTTTATGTCCCTTTAAGATATCCATCTTTTACCTTCTTTCATAAAATCTTTTTATTCTGCCATCGCAAATTTCCAATAATTTATTACATGTACTATCAATCAATTCATTATCATGCGTAACAATAAATATAATTTTATTATTTGAAAATTCTTTAATGACTTTGCTTATTTCGAGCATATTTGTATAATCAAGTCCACTCGTTGGTTCGTCCAAAATAATAATTTCTCTATTCATTAACATCCCCAATGCTACAGAAAGTCTCTGCATTTGACCTCCTGATAAGCACATAGGATGACGATGATCTAATTTTTTAAGATCTAATTTTTCTAGAATATTATCTATTTGCTTTTCATCTATTTTAGAATCAAATAAACTAAATTCATCTCTTACAGATTCCGAAAAAAACTGATGAATTACATCTTGCATAACCATATAACAAAGTTTTCTTCGTTTTTTATATTTTATGGGACTTCCTTTATAGCTTATTTTTCCTTCGTTTTCTTTCAACAGTCCACACAAAATTCTCATTAATGTTGTTTTTCCTTGACCATTTTTACCTGTTATTGCAATAATATCTCCCTTGTTTCCGGAAATATTTATCTTATCTAAAATTTTTTGTTTCTTATTTTCATATTCTAAATTTGAAACTACAAAGTCATCAGATTCACAAAATGTGACAGGATTTGCAAAATCATCATTTTTCTTTCTTACAAAAGTTCTAAGTCCTAGTTTCTTTCGTGAGTCATCACTAATTGAAGAAAATTCCACATTTGAAAAAACATATTTTATTTTTCCGTCTTGTAAATAAATAGCTCTATCAATTAAATCCATTAAATAATAGAGTCTATGTTCAGAAATAATAATTGTCTTGCCCTGAGTTTTAAGATTTATAAGCATCTCTCTTATTCTTTCAATGCCATACTCATCAATATTTGCAGAAGGTTCATCAAACACATATACATCTGGATTGGTAGCATAAATAGATGCAATAGCAAGTAATTGCTTTTCTCCACCTGACATCATAAAAACATTTCTGTTTTTTAATCTTTCAATTCCCAAATCACGTACCACTTTAAAAACTTGTCTTTTTATTTTATCAGGGTTTTCACCTAAATTTTCTAATCCAAATGTTAGTTCACTATCTGAATCTAAATTAAAAAACTGTGTTTTGGGGTTTTGAAAAATTGTTCCCACTTTTTCAGAAATTTCATATATCTTCATTTGTTTTGTGTTTATCCCATTTATAAAAATATTTCCTAATAAATTTCCCTCTAAAAAATGAGGAATCAATCCATTGATTAATTTTGTTATAGTTGTTTTCCCAGAACCAGATTTTCCGCATAATAAGATAACTTCTCCTTGATTAATCTTTATTGAAATTTTCTTTAACTGTTCTTCTAAGCTTCTCTTATAGGAATATGAAGCTTCATTTATATTAATCATGTTTCGTACCTCTTATAAAAATAACTTGAACTTTAAATTAAAGAACATCAGAATGCATAATAGAATAATTATTAGATCCCAAATGTTAAATCCTGCATCATCCATAAAAGTCTTTCTTGCAGGATTTTCTATCCCTCTTACTGTAATAGCCTGAGCTAATTCATCTGCGGTATTAGAAGCTGTAACTATTAATGATATTAGTCCTAATTGTATCTTTTTAAATCCAGTCACGCCTCTTATTTTTATTGCATCTGAGATTAATATTTTTTCTTCTCTTAAAGATGGAAAATATCTGATGCCTATTGCTAGAGAAATAATTAGGCTTTTTGGAAAATGCATCATTTTTAAGGCATACATAATATTTCGTATAGGATTAGTTTTTACAAGAATTTGACCAACTAAAAAAATCGGTATTAACTTAGGAGCATGAATCACCAATAATCCAAAATGTGCTGATATGACATCTGGTAGAATCGGCAAAACAAAATATTTCAATCCCTGTAATAATACAAACATAGATAATGCCTTTAAAGATATTTTAACAAGTCCCATAAATAACGCTATAATAGCAACAATTAAAAGAATAAAAAAATCTAATTTTAAGCTATTATTTGCAAAGCTAATAATACTAACTGAAATCAAAAAAATGATTTCAGTTAGTGGATTTAGCTTTATAATGCCTCTTACAATACCCTCCATTTACATAATTCCAGCTTTCTCAAAACGTTTTTTGAACATTGCTTTACCTATATATGCACCAATGACTCCTCCAATAAATGCAGTAATGATCATCCCGATAAGTGTTGGAATTGAAATTAAAGTTTGTAATTTATTTACATATTCTGGACTCATTCCCATTTTAATAATAGACTTCATATAAGATTCTTGGAACAACCACATAGGCAATGGTGAGCCAATCAACCCAATGCAAATCAATCCTGAAGATACTATTACGCTTTTTTGACTTTTATATCCCAAAATTTTTCTAGTAATTTCTGCTAAAACCCCTGCAATAACGCAAGTTATGACAATTGTAAAAGTGCATTCTCCTATAGCAAAATATATAATCCCTGTAATTGCTATCAAAAGTAAAGCCGTTCCTGGTTTTGGCACCTTAGAGACCAACAACATGTAAATAAAATTACATATTATGCCTGTCATTGCTGGCCATAATAACCAAAGTATCGGAGAAAACACAGGAATAAACATTACCGCCATTGATAACGCCATGTATATTACCGAAAAAATACCGATGTTAACTAAATCTTTTGTTTTTAATTTTCTTTCATTCATTTGAATACCTCCATTTAAATTTTTATATTTATTTACCAGTTGCAATATGATTGATTCAAAATAATCTTTACTGGTAAATTTTTCTTATTATTGTTTACTTTCCATAAAACGCAGAAAATCGGGATTAACCCGATTTCAAAATTTATTATTTTTTAATTTTATATTATGTTTTCATTTAATAATCCTCCTCCAACCAAAATTCATTGCTGCCTCCATCATATCGATAAAATTTAAGGCTTCATTATATGGATACCTATGTGTGATTACCTCAAATAAAGGCGTACATGCCATTGTATAAAGAACATGAAGTTCATCATCATTCAAATCATTTACTTCAATCTTTTTTTCTTTAAGAATCTCAATTAATTTCTTAGCGCCCTGCACTTCAAGATTCACTAAATCATGACGAATTGATTCAAATTCCGTACCCTGAGAACAGTTAAACAGAAGATTAACTATAGGATCGTTTTGGTAAATAAATTCCAATAATTCCCTATTACTATCATCAGATTTTTCTCCAAAAGCTTGTAAACCATTTACTTTAATTTCTTCAATCGCTTGATTTGTCAATTCTTTACTTCTTCTGTATAAGTGATTAAGTATAGGACTTACAAGTACTTTAAAAATATCTTCTTTAGATTTAAAATGCTTATATATTGCACCAGGCGTAATTCCTGCATTTTTAGCAATAGTGCGAATAGAAGCCTCTTCGAATCCATGCTCTGTAAACTCGCTTTTTGCACTTTTTAATATTTTCTCTATTGTAACATCTTTGTCTCTCAGTAAGTTTCACCTCCCAAATTAAGATAACACCGTTTACTTTATTTTAGCATAATCTAACCTCAAAGTCAATCCACAATATTCTACTGAAAATCTCTTGCCTTTACTGAAAATCTCTTGCCGGTATCCCCTCTCTTTTCAAAACCTTTAATTTCTCTTGTTTCTTCTGCTCCCTTCTTGCCTTATATTTATCCTCATACTCTTTCTGTTTTCCGCTTGCTTTTCGTTTCAGGTAATTTTGATGTAGCTTGTCTTTTCTTTCTTCGATTTTTCTTTCTTCTTCCTCAAGTTTTTGTTTTTCTTCATCACTTAACTCCGCCTGTGGCAGTTCATAATTGCCTATGAAATTAAAGTAAATTTCTATCTTTTGCTTTGATGTCTGACTTCCTTTTCTATCTCTTTCATGTACGATAATCTTTTCTACAAACTCATTTATCATTGTAGTTGTAAGTTCATCAAAGTTTTCATAACGACTGATAAGAGATATAAATTTTTTAGCTCTGTCTGTTTCTTTTTCATATCTTGATACCTGCTGCTCCAAATCCTTAATTTCTTTACTTAAAGTTATCTGCTCCGTTTCATATTGGTTATTTAGTATTTCATATCTGCTATTTGGTATTTTGTTAAGGATCATATCTTCATAGATACGACACATCAGTCTTTCTAATTCCTGTAATCTTCCTTTGCTGTCAATAAGCCTTGTGTATTTCTTTTCTATCTCTATTTTTTCCTTTTCTTCCATTTCATTTTGAATGGAACGGATAAAGGCTTCATTATCTTCATAAAGGTATTTTTTAATATCTTTTAGTGTTTCCCTAATAAGATTTAAGACTACTTCTGCTTTTATTCTGTGTGCTGATGGACAAAGTGTGCCACAAGGTGTTTTGGTATAGGCACTGCAAGTGTAATAGGGAATATTCTTATAATTGCTTGTTCTATGAACATACATCTTGCTCCCACAATCCGCACAATACATCAATCCTGTTAGTGGGTGATATTCGCCCCAACCATCAGGATACCTTTTTACATTTCCTCTTATCCTTTGCACATTATCAAAGGTTTCTTGGTCTATGATTGGCTCGTGTGTATTTTCAAAAATAAGCCAGTTATCCTCGGATACATATTTGCTTTTCTTGTCCTTGAAGTGCTTTCTGGTTTTGAAATTGACTGTATGCCCCAAGTATTCTTGTTTCTTTAAAATGCTTGCTATAGTTGAACTGCACCAACGATAGGGATGTT
This sequence comes from Peptoniphilus obesi ph1, assembly GCF_000311865.1. Classification (GTDB taxonomy): domain Bacteria; phylum Bacillota; class Clostridia; order Tissierellales; family Peptoniphilaceae; genus Peptoniphilus_E; species Peptoniphilus_E obesi. Next base: position 92,773 of record NZ_HE978582.1, read on the forward strand.
CAAAGTTTTTGCTTTGATATAGTCCATAGCCTAATTTCTGTTGATGATAGGCGGGTATATCTACTTTTTCACTCTCCAATATCTTTGCTATTCGATACGGACCATTGCCTTGCATGGTCAGGTTAAATATTCGCCTTACTATCTCTGCTGCTTTTTCATCTACAACCCACTTATCTTTGTCTTTTTCATCTTTGATGTAGCCATAAGGTGGAGTGCTTGCCGTATGCTTTCCACTTTCTCCTTTTGATCTAAATGTAGATTGTATTTTTCTTGAAGTATCTCTTGCATACCATTCATTCATAATATTTCTAAAAGGGGTAAAATCATCTTCTCTGTAAAAGCTGTCTACATTATCATTGATAGCAATCAGTCTTACGCCCTTTTGTCTTAATATCTCCATACATTGACCGACTTTGAGATAATCTCTGCCGAGTCTACTCATATCCTTTACGATGATACAACCGATATTTCCAGTATTTACTCCATTCATCATTTCCATAAAGCCTGGTCTATCAAACTGTGTCCCGCTTATTCCGTCATCTGTAAAATGGATGATGTTGGTTAAATTATTCTTACTTGCATATTCTTCAAGGATTTTCTTTTGATTAACGATTGAGTTACTTTCTCCTTCAAGTTCATCATCTCGACTTAATCTCTCATAGAGTGCTGTTATCTTTTCAAAATTCCTCACTTTTTCCTCCTTCCTCTTAATTTCTTAAACAAAAAAGAATTAAGAAGTACATATTTCACTAAAACAGTGATTAAGTGTTCTCCTTAATTCTATTACTCCTGCTGCCAGCTTATATTTCTTATATTGCTTAACTGCAAAATGGCTAGGGTCTTTCTTTTCAAGAGCTTCAAATAGCCTATCAATTGGGTTCATATAGGTTTCGTCATCTTCTCTGACCTCACTTGCGTCAATCATATCCAAAAGTGTCTTAAAGTTCTTTTCTTCTTCTGGAGCTTCATAATAAATATAACCGATAAGGGCAGTGTAATATAGCTTTTCGGCCTTTACCCAGAAATCTTCTCCTGCCTTTTCTCCATCTCCCTTGGTATTAGCAATTATGGTTTGAACAAGCTTTAAAATATCTTTTTCTGATCGAAGATAAGCAAAGGGATTGTATTTCATGGACTTTTTGAAGTTTATTGTATTTAAAATTTTTATGTCATATCCATTTTCATAAAGCATTTTTCCACACTCTAACACAAGTGTCCCCTTAGGGTCTGTTACTACATAGGAAGAGTGCATTTGCATTAGATTTGGCTTTACATAAAATCTTGTTTTACCTGATCCAGAACCACCTATTACTAATACATTTTTATTTCTAGCATATTTAGGATTTTTAGGTCTTGAGTTCATTGTAAGTCTTTCGGTATTAGTTATGAGAACATTGTTTTCAAACTTAGGGTCAATGTATGGAGCAATATCCTTGCTTTCTCCCCATCTTGCAGATCCATATTCTTTCCCTTGCCTATATTTCTTTTTATTTTTTCCTTTGCTATAAACAATTAACTTGAGCATAGCAGCAACTGAAATACCCACTAACAAGTCCTTTGGATTAAGGCTTGGTATATAAGATAAAGTTCCTATATCAGAAATCCCCACCATTAATCTATCAATAATATCTCCTCCTACATAAGAATTGATGTGTTTAGAAAAGATATTTCCAATATAGAAAAAGGATAGATAAGGAATGTTTGCTAATATAAATTTCTTTGGGTTGTCTATTTTAATTAGGTTTTTAATATCAGAAAGAATAGCTTCCAATATCTTATTCATCGTAAAAACCTTCGCTATCTAATAAAATTAGTAGGTAGTGTCTTCCCTTTGGTGTTATAAATGTTTGTATTCCTACAAGTGTACCTAGTGGATCAACCCATTCCTTTACTTCAAAATATCCCTTATTCTTATCTGCATAAGGTAAGAGTTTCTTTTTCTTATCTCTATAAATTAATCTTTTATCCATTAAAAAACTTATAAACTGATTTTGTGGTATTCCTAACTCTTTGGCAGTATTTCTAAAGTTTGTAAGTAGATTATAATCTACTAATTTGTCATAATAGTCTGCCTTTGGTCTTAATTCTTCAATTTCTTCTTCTCTTTCGGCAATAATTCTATTGGCTACAAGAATTGCATCTGCAAGTAGCTCTTCGTTAGTTTTCTTTTCTTGACCAGCTATATATCCTCCATTTTTTCTAATACTTGGTAAGACTTCTCTAGTTACCCAAGCTTTGAATATTTTTGCTTGTGGTAGCTTTGATGAGAGGATAAGTGAATACAATCCTGATTCGTTAATTATTGAAATATTCTGTATTCCTCCAGGGGTGTTCCATTTCGTTACACCCTTATCTTCTTCATCTACATGGTCATAAACAGCTTTCCTCGGATTGACATATCCCAACATAGTTGCTACTTCATTTGCTATAAAGAAAAACTCATCGTCTTTTTCTATAACAGTGAGTTTCCCAAAATTCTTATTTTCAAATGTTTTTAAATTACTTATCATAAGCTTTGCTCCTTATGTTTATTTTTAACTTTATCTTTGCTAATGGTATCTTTAGCCATATCTTTAAACTTATTTATAGTCTTCGTTATTGAATCTTTTCTATCGGCCTTTCTTTCAGAAGCCTTAACTGCTTTTTTAAAGGCGTGTTCCATTACTTTTATATCCTTAGATTGAAAAAACACAGAGTGGTTGCCAGTTTCCTTATCTTTCATAACAGAAAACTTCACTCCGTGTTTGTTTAAAATTTTCTTTAGTTCTTTTAACTCAGGATCTTTTAGATTAATTTCTTCTAACTGTCCCTTTCTAACCATATCTTTTAGCTTTACTTCTTCTCCATTATTTTTTATTACATTTTTCAAGCCTCCTTGTTCCTCTATTTGCTTGTGTACTTTCTTTAAGGCATCAAGAATTGCTTTACTTGTTGCTTTTGCAAGCCTTACTTCAAGATTAAGACTTGACCTAGATACTTCTTCATTAATCATCTATTCCACCTCCATATAAAAGTAACTCTTTGTATTTTCTTAACTTCTCTTGTTGGATTTTTCTTCTAAAATCTTCTCCCGTAACTTTAACTGGTATTGTCATTTCAAGTATCCTTGAATATATCCTCTGATACTCAAGGTCAATGTTTGGATTTTGAATAATTTCCAATGATAAGTTTGTAGTGAAAATTGTCGGCCTGCCTTTTAAGTATCTTGAGTTTATAATGTTATATACCTGTTCTCTTGCATAAGATGTATCCCTTTCAATTCCAAGATCATCTAAGATTAACAAAGGAATATTAGATAGGTTATCTATAATTTCATTTGAATATAGCTTAAATGCAGATTTTTGTATTTGGTTTATAACCTGAGATAAGTTCAAAATCTTAACTTTAACTTGTTTTCTTTCGATTAATTCATTTGCAATTGAACAAGCAAGATAAGTCTTTCCACTACCAACATCTCCATAAAATAAAAGTCCAACATTGTCTTCCTTCATTTGCTCAAAGCTCTTAGCATAATTATAGGCAACCTTATAGGCTTGACCTTTTTCATTTAAGAATTTCTCAAAAGTATACTGGTGTTGGATTGGAGATGAGAAGCAATCTCTTTTCAATAACGATATTTTCATCAGTCTTTCTCTTTCTTCGTTTTCTCTATCTCTTTTTATTTCACATTCACATTTAATTCTTGGAATAAACTTTGTAAATCCAAGGTCAAGTAATTCTCCATCAACTCTTTTACCGCATACCTTGCAATAGATATGTCCATTTCTTTCAATATCATTTTCTCTTAATACAAAATCTTTTAAGTTTTTCATAAACTCTCTCCTATATCGTAATTCATTTTTCTTGTTGATTTGTCATTAATGCTTTTCGCCTGATCATTAAGATACCAATTGATTATCGTTGCCTTATGATCTTGATACGCTCTATTATTTGCTTTCATATATGACGATAATCTATCAATGTACTCACTAATTCTGCTTCCTAACTCATTTGTTAAGTCCTTGTATTCTTCATCAGTCAAAAATATATTTTTATATATTCCATAAGGCTTTTGCCCCTTACTAAAATCATTCTTTCTTAACTCATTATTATTAATATTGTTATAGTTACCTTCCGATTTTCGAAAATCTTGACTTTCGATATTCGAATCTCTTGAATTTCGATTATCGAACTTCTGGAATTTTGTTTTTCGAACTTCTTGATTTTTAAATTCCATATTATTAAATATGCTCATAAAGTCTTTAACATAAATTCTATTAGGCTTTCCAAGTCCTTGTCTTTTCTTTTCAATTAGTCCTATTCCTGACTTAATATCAAGCTCAGCTATTAATTTATTTGCTTTTTCACTGGCACAATTAAATTGATCTTTTATACTTTCAATTGTGTAGTAAATAAAGACTTTTCCATCTTCATCTATCCAACCATTTTTATATGAAAGACCCATTCGATTAAGCATATATGAATATAAAACTTTTGCTTCAATAGATATGCTCTCAAAAATCTCATCTTCCATTAATACCCTAGGCAACCTAATGAAGTTATACATCTCAGATTGCCTATTATAAAAATAATCAAAATTCATCCTTACCTCCTTTCTGTGAAATAAAAAAAGACGACAGAATTATTTCTTTCTATCGTCTACGATTGTCTAATATTTATTTTTCTTTAAATTGATTTTATTGTATAGTTTAATAATTCTAATAATCCAATAACATATATACCTAATTTAGGTAATCCAAATGGACTAAATAAAAATGCTAATATTAGTGCTTCCATTACAATTTGCTTGTCTCCTTGAAAAATGCTAGCTAATCCAATTATAAAAATCAAAGTAGAAACTACGCTTAACAACGCAGTACTCAAACTTAATATGAAGGTTAAAAAAGCTATGAGCAAACCCAACACTAATCTTATCGGTAATAAAATTATTCTAATTATCCATCTCATACATACTCCTAAAAATTAAACTGGGATTCATAACAAACCCCAGTTTCATAATTAGCGTGTCCTTTAATATAATTTTGATCCTGCTGGAATATTATCATCCAACATTATTAAGTTAAGTTTTTCTTCTCCGTCGTACTCACAAATTGCAGATATAATCATACCTTCTGAGTCGATTCCCATCATCTTACGTGGAGGAAGATTACAAATCGCAAGCAATGTCTTTCCAATCAAGCTCTCTGCGCTGTAATATTCCTTAATACCAGATAAAATAACTCTTTCTTTTTCAGAACCATCATCTAATGTAAATTTCAATAATTTTTTTGACTTAGGAACTTCTTCGCAGTTTTTGACTTTTACAACTCTAAAATCAGATTTTGAGAATGTATCAAAATCAACCATATCTTCAAATAATGGCTCTACTTTTACTTTTGAAAAGTCGATTTTTTCTGTCGTAAGTTTGTCGTAAGTTTCGTAAGTTTCTTTTGACGAATCCCCATTTTCTGCCTTTTCTAAGCCTATTGGCTTCATTGTTGGGAATAAGATTACATCTCTTATGCTTGCTTGGTCAGTTAGTAGCATCACCATTCTGTCTACTCCTATTCCAAGTCCACCTGTTGGTGGAAGTCCAACTTCTAGTGCATTTACGAAGTCATAATCCATTGGATGCGCTTCTTCGTCGCCTTTTTCATGTTCTTTAACTTGTTCTTCAAATCTTTGTTTTTGGTCGATTGGGTCATTAAGTTCAGAAAAGGCATTTGCAAACTCCCAAGTATTTATGAAAGCTTCAAATCTGTCTGTTAGTCTTTCATCTTCTGGTGATCTTTTTGCTAGTGGTGAAACTTCTACTGGATGTTTTGTAACAAATGTTGGTTGAATTAACTGAGCTTCGCAGAATTCTTCAAACATTTCAGATATGATTTTTCCTCTAGTCCAGTCTTCTTGAACTTCAAGTCCCTTAGCTTTTGCTATATTTCTTGCTTCTTCATCTTCTTCAATTTCATTAAAGTCAACTCCAGCATATTCTTTTATAGCATCTATCATTGTTATTCTTCTCCAAGGTGCTTTAAGATCTATTTCTGTTCCTTGGTAGTTGATAACTGTTGTACCATATAGTTCAATAGCACAAGCCTCGAATATACTTTCTGTTATTCTCATCATTTCTTCATAGTCTGCGTAGGCTTGGTAAAGTTCAATGTTTGTAAATTCAGGGTTGTGTCTTGTGTCCATTCCTTCATTTCTAAACATTTTGCCCATTTCGTATACCTTGTCAAATCCACCAACTATTAGTCTTTTTAAGAATAGTTCGTTGGCTATTCTTAGTTGCATGTCTAAGTCTAGTGTGTTGTGGTGGGTGTAGAATGGTCTTGCATTTGCTCCACCTGCTACTGTTGAAAGAATTGGTGTATCTACTTCTAAGAATCCCTTATCATCAAGATATTTTCTTATTGTTTTTAGTATTTTAGTTCTCTTTAAGAAAACTTCTTTTATTTCAGGATTTACTATTAAATCTACATATCTTTGTCTATATCTTAAGTCTGGATCTTTTAGTCCGTGGAATTTTTCTGGTAATATTTGAAGAGATTTTGATAAAAGTTGTGTAGCTGTTGCTCTTACTGTGATTTCTCCTGCTTCTGTCTTAAATACTTCGCCTTCTACACCTATGATATCTCCTATATCATAACCTTTTACATCTTCATAACCTTCGTTTAATACATCTTTTCTAGCAAATACTTGGATTGTTCCCTTGCTATCTTGTATATCTAAAAAGGCGATCTTTCCATGTCTTCTCTTGCTCATTATACGTCCTGCAATTGAGACATTTTTGTTTTCAAATTCTTCAAACTTATCTTTTATATCAGTTGAAAAATTGCTAACTTCATATTTTGTGACTTTAAAGGGGTCCTTGCCAGTTTCTCTTAATTCTTCAAGTCTTCTTCTCTTTAAAATCAACATCTCATTAAGCTTTTTTTCGTCAGAACCTTGCATTTTTACCTCCTAAAAAGAAATTTCTAATACTTCGTATTTTACAAATCCATCAGGGATTTCAATTTCAACTTGGTCCCCAACTTTTAATCCTATTAATTTAGAACCTACTGGGCTTTCGTTTGAGATTTTGCCTTCTAGTGGGTCTGCTTCTGCAGAACCTACTATTGAATATTCTTCAACTTCGCCATCACTTAGGTCTTTGATCTTAACTATAGATCCTACATTAACTTCTTCTTTATTTAATTGCTTTTCATCTATTATTTTTGCATTTCTTGCCATAGCTTCAAGTTTTGCAATTCTTTCTTCTACTTGAGCTTGTTCATTTTTTGCTTCATCATATTCAGAGTTTTCTGAAAGGTCTCCATATCCTAGAGCTACTTTTATTCTTTCAGCTACTTCTTTTCTTCTTACAGTTTTTAAGTATTCAATTTCAGATTCAATTTTTTCTAATCCTTCAGTGGTGAAGAATATATCTTTTTCTACCAAAACTAATCTCTCCTCATAATATAAAAATTAGGCGCTAAAACGCCTAATGTTTGGTTTATAGTCGAAGCTATTATATTTTAAATATGCCTAGTTGTCAAGAAGATCAAGCTCTAGAGCATACTCATTAATCATCTTTATAATTTCTTCTAGGTCTAAACTCCTATTGATTTTATTTCTAAGTTCTTTGGAATTTCTCATAGATTTAAAATAGCCAACAAATTGCTTTCTCATCTCTAAAATTCCTTGTTTATTTCCCTTATCTTGGACATTTCTTCTCAAGTGGTCAATTGCCAGTTCAATTTTTTGCTTATCGCTTGGTTTTTGATAGTCTAAACCTTTTTGTTTTTTATATATTTCATCAAAGATAAATGGATTTCCTATTGCAGCTCTTCCTATACTGACTGCTGCCACGCCAGAATATTCTATCTTTTTTTTACTATCTTCGTAGGAATTTATGTCTCCGTTTCCAATTACTGGAATTTTTACTGCTTCTACAACCTTTTTTATATAATCCCAATCTGCCAAGCCTTCATAAAACTCTTCCCTACTTCTTCCGTGAACTGTGATGTAAGAAACTTTTGCTTTTTCAGCAAGTTTTGCAATCTCAAGAGATTCAACCCCTCTGATTGATTTCCTTATCTTTACAGAAACTGGTTTATTAGATGATCTTACTGCTTCTTTCATTATTTCATAGGCAAGGTCTGGTTGGTCCAAAAGAGCCGATCCACAATTATTTTTTACGATTTTTGGAGCAGGACATCCCATGTTTATATCTACTCCATCAAAGTCAAGTTTATTAATTTTTTCTCTTATTACCTGGCCAATTATATCTGGATCATCTCCAAATAGTTGAACAACTGCATTATTTTCTTTTGGAGATTTTTCTAAAAGGATTTCAGTTTTTTTGTCCTTAAAATATATGGCCTTGGCACTAACCATCTCTGTTACTGTCATTAGAGCATTGTGTTCTGCACAAATTTCTCTAAAGGTCATATCTGTATAGCCTGCAAGCGGAGATAATACTGCTCCATAGAACTTATTCAACAAAAGTATCCCTTCTGTTCATATCATAGATTATTTTTAATCCTCTTAGAGTTAAAAACCTATCTATTATTATGTTGTATTTTGAATCAGCCGTTAGTAAAGAAGAGAAGCCACCAGTTGAAATAATATTTATATCTTCTGGTTTTTTACCAAGTTCATTTGCAATTTTTGTAATAATTCCATCTATAGTGCAAGTAAATCCTTGGTACAAACCTGCTTGCATAGAACTTATTGTTGTTTTTTGTATTACGCTATCGACTTTTACAATTTCAATTTTTGGAAGTTTTGATGTCATAGTAAAAAGTGCATCTGCTGATATTCCAATTCCTGGTAAAATTAAACCGCCCAAGTAACTATTATTTTCATCGATTACACAAAAAGTCATTGCAGTTCCTATATCGATAATAATACATGGTCCGCCGTAATCTTTGATTGCAGCAACAGCATTTACTAATCTGTCCGCTCCAACTTCATCTGGATTTGTATATTCTATATTCAAATCAAGTCTTAAGTCTCTATTTACTATTATCGGTCTTTTATTAAAATATTTTATTACCATGCTTGGTAGAGTGTGCATCAAGTTTGGAACAACTGATGATATTATTACATCATCAATTTCATTTACATCTATGTTGGAATGTTTTAAAGTGTTGTAAAATAACATCCCATATTCATCAGAAGTTCTTGTCTTTACTGTAGCTATTCTAAAGTCGCTAACAAGTTCATCATCTTGATAAACTCCAAAAACAATTGTTGTATTTCCTACATCTATAACTAATAACATATATAACCTCTTTTATAAATTTTTATAATTTTTTTTAGTATATATCTAGTCTATAGAATTTTCAAGACAAAGACTAGATATATAAAATATAATTATAGTAAATTTTTATTATTGTCAACCTTTACACTTCTATTGTTGACATAAGTCATTTGTTATTTTATAATGTTTATGATTTATAAGGAGGGATCACTATTAATACTGATTCAAAAACAAAACTTGATACTAGATCGCTAACTAAGATTGCATTACTTGCAGCGCTTATTGCAATTGGTGCTTTCTTATCACTACCTATTGGTCCTGTACCAATAAGTTTACAAACATTTTTTGTTTTCATGGCAGGTTTACTACTTACTCCTACCGAAGCATTTTTAACTTGTTTTGTATACTTTTTACTTGGTGTAGTCGGACTTCCAATCTTTGCTGGTGGTTCAGGAGGCCCATCTTCATTTTTTGCACCAAGCTTTGGTTTTGTACTTGGCTTTATGCTAATTGCTCCAATAATTTCAGTTTTATCTAGAAAGATTGATTTAAATAATTATGTAAAAAGTTTTTCAATTTTACTTATTGCTGAAGTTGTATTGTATGCTCTTGGCTTAGTTTATATGTACTACATGCTTAAATATCTTGGAACAGACCTTGGTACTGTGACTGCAGTTTTACAAGCTGGACTTATTCCATTTATTCCTGGTGATATTGCAAAAATGCTTATAGCTGTTTTGATTGCACCTAGGATAAAAAAAGCTATTACACAAATTTAATAAAAGGGGAGCTTAAAGCTCCTTTTTATTTAGCTCATTTGACAAAATATTTATATCTTTAGGAGGAATTATTATTAATACTAATACAAAAACAAAACTTGATACTAGATCTATAACTAAAATCGCTCTATTTGCAGCTCTTATAGCTGTCGGTGCATTTTTATCTTTGCCAATTGGACCTGTACCAATAAGTTTGCAAACATTTTTTGTCTTTATGGCAGGTTTATTGCTTACTCCTTTTGAAGCATTTTTAACTTGCTTTGTATATTTTCTACTTGGAATAATTGGTCTTCCAATTTTTGCAGGATTTTCTGGCGGTCCTTCAACATTTTTTAGTCCAAGCTTTGGATTTATTATAGGTTTTATGATAGCTGCCCCTATGATTTCTTTTCTTTCTAAAAAAATTGACATAAATAATTATGTGCAAAGTTTTTTAGTTGTTTTTTCAGCAGTTGTAGTTTTATATATTGTTGGCTTAACTTATATGTACTACATGCTTAAATATCTTGGAACTGATCTTGGTTCTTTATATGCAGTTTTACAAGCTGGACTTATTCCATTTATTCCTGGAAACATTTTAAAGATGGTTACGTCTGTGCTTATCGCACCTAGAATTAAAAAACTTATATAAAATAAATAAGAGGCCCAATGGCCTCTTTTAATTTTCTAATATTTTTAATAATTGATCTTTTCTTTTTTGCTTTCTTTCGTTAGCTTTACTATTTATATAGTCATCAAATTTTTCTTGAATCATTTCTTTCGTATCGTCTTCAAACATTCTTTCTGAAAATGGATATACTAAATCATTTTCTTTTTTTGAATGAGACCTCATTAAATTCACATAGCTTAAAGCATTAGCAAGTATTTGAGCCTTAGCAAGTGGAGTCTTATATTCAATATATTGAGCTATATTTTCATCAAGGCTTGCTATGTAGTGTCTTGCAAGTTGGTGTTCAACAAGCATTCCATGATTTATTACATTTATAGCAGGTCCTTTTATTATTTCAACCATATCTTTAAACAAGATACCCTCTTCTTTAGCATGATGAACTTGATCTGTAAATTCTCTGGTGAAGTTTACGAATGTAGAAAAAAACTTAATGTCAACTTTATTATCTTCCACAATACTTACACACTTTTCCTCAACCCTATTTAATACTCTATTAATTATTGCATGCTCTTCTTCCAAATACTTTATATAGTCCATACTTCCTCCTAATTATTTACTAACTATATATTATATTACTATATTTTTTTGCTTTTGAAGCTTTAATTTATCATATTTTGTAATTTATTATTAATTTTAAAAGATTAGTTAATCTGTTATAATATTAACTATCAAGGAGGTAGTTCAATGGGTTCTACTAAAAATAGGAGGAATAGGAAATCTATAAGGTTTTCCAGCATCCTAAAAATAATAATTACAATGCTACTTGCACTTATAATATTTGTTGGAACTTTTGCAGGAACATCTATTTTATCAGTTCTAAAAAAAGCTCCTGTAATCGATGCGGAAAACTATAGAAGTCTTATAAATGAAACCTCACGCGTTTATGATGACAAGGGTGAGCTTGTACAAACTCTTGTACTAAATGAATTTTCACAATATGTTAGCCTAGATAAAATACCTGATTCTTTAAAATATGCAGTAATTGCTGTTGAAGATGAGAGATTTTATAAACATGATGCCGTCGACTTTAGACGACTTGTTGGAGCTTTGGTTGAAAACATTAAGGCAGGAAGAATAGTTCAAGGTGGTTCAACAATAAGTATGCAGCTTGCAAAAAACTTATATACATCTTCAAATAAAAGTATAGAGAGAAAACTAACTGATGTTTATTATGCTTTTGAATTAGAAGCAAACCTTTCAAAAGATCAAATACTTGAAGCATATTTAAATTCAGCAGGTTTTTCAAAGGGAACTGTTGGTGTTGAAGCAGCTGCACAAACTTTCTTTAACAAAGATGTTAGCCAGCTAAGTCTTGCAGAGTCTGCTCTTATAGCAGGTGTTACTAATAGACCTGAAAAATACACACCTTACAATCAAGAATTTATAACTCCTGAGGATGATCTTGAGAGTTTACAACTTTTACTTATCCCTCTCACATCAGGAACTGTAAATAATGATGAAACTCTTGACTATGCAAAACAACTTTTAGAATTAGGAAGAATAGATAATTTTGATTACAAGCAGATTCAAAACAATGTTTTGATTCCTATGAAAGCCGTCTTTAATCCTGTATCTAAGCAAAGACAAGAATTAATTCTAGAGCTTATGAAAAAACAAGGATATATAAATGAAGACCAATACCAAGAAGCTATAAATGAAGATATTGTTATAAATATTGGACAAAGAGAAGAAAAAGGCCTTTCTTCATACTTTGTTGATGAAGTTAAAAATGAGGCAATAGAAATATTAAAATCTATTGGCTACTCCGACGAAGAAGCTCACAATAAATTATACACTGGTGGCTTCAAAATCTATTCATCAATGAATCTTGAACTTCAAAGACAAATGGATGATATAATTAATAACGACAATATTTTCCCAAGAACAAGACTTGATGAAAATGGAGTTAAACAACCTCAAGTTGGTTCTGTTTTACTAGATCCACATACTGGACAAGTTAAGGCTCTAATAGGTGGTAGAGGAATTGCTGGAAGTTCAAACTTTAATAGAGCAACTTCTCCAAGATCACCAGGATCAAGTATAAAACCAATTTCAGTATACATGACAGCCTTTAATAATGGATCGACTGCTGGAGATATCTATTTAGATGCACCTCTTCCAAGTAATCTATTCCCAAGCTGGAGACCAAAAAACGTTGGATCATACGCAGGTTGGTCCACAATTAGAAAATTACTAGTCAGATCTTCAAATGTTGGATCATATTTAGTTTCTAGAGATATCGGAGTTGACTTTAATGCAGCTTCTAATAAAAACTTCTCTTATTCTAAGGCAGTAGATGAAGAAAAAGCTATGAAGCTTATCATGGAAAATCTTGAAAACCTTGGCGTTTCAACTCTTGTATGGCCAAAAGACAATCCTAAACACAACGACCAAAACCCATCAGCCTTAGCACTTGGAGGAATGACTCATGGTATATCACCTCTTGAAATGGCAGGAGCCTATACAGCCCTTGCTAATGGTGGAGTTTATGAAAAACCAACTTTTATAGATAAGATAACAAACTCTTCTGGGGATGTAATTTATGAGAAAAAGGATGAAGGCAAAAAAGTTCTATCTCCACAAAACGCTTTTATCTTGACAGATATTCTTGAAGAAGTTGTAACAAGCTCAACCGGTAGAAATGCAAACTTTTCTGGCATGTCTATAGCTGGTAAAACTGGTACAACAAATGATAAAAAAGAAGTATGGTTCATTGGATATACTCCTTATTATGTATGCTCAGTCTTTATAGGTAATGACCTTCATGAACCTTTACCTTTTGGTTCCTCTGCAGCTGCATCACTTTGGAGACAACTTATGAAGCCAATTCATAAGGACCTAGAAAATAAAGACTTCGAAAAACCAGAAACTGGTTTATACAGAAAGTATGTTGGCGGTCATTATGAATACTTTGTAGAAGGAACTACTCCTCACTACCAAAACAAGTGGGCTTTTGTTAAAAAGAAAAAAGTAGAGAAAAAAGACGACGATAATAATAACAATGACAACAAGAAAAAGAACAAGGATAATAACAAGAAGAGCAAGAAAAAATCGAGAAAATCAAATAACAATGATTAAAATCTTTGATTAATTAAAAAAAGATCTTATGGATTTCCATAAGATCTTTTTTTATCAGCATTTAGTCTACACTTTTCTTTTACAAAAGAATATTAAATTATAAATTTTATATTAGGACACATTTTATAGAAGATTTTATTAATAGTGGCTTTCATCCTAACTCTTACCTTACCACCCTTAAGTTGAATAATTTTAAATTTTTTATTAATAGCTAATAAATAAAATCTAAATATATAAATTACTTTTAAAGGTATATAAAAAAATAAACGATACAAAAATCTCGTATCGTTTAAATAAATATTATTGTCTATTACTTTCAACTTCAAGGCAAAGTTCGTTCCATTGACAGGCTCCACAAACTTTTGGTCTTAGGCTTTGGTCAAAAATTTTATCGCTGCAAGCTTGGTAAAATTCTTTCCATTTCATCCTGGTATTTTCTTTTATCCCAGTTAGCTCAAGGACTTTTTTATCGTAGTTCATGACCTTTTCTTGAGACTGGCAAATTTTTCCTAAATTCTCTGGGCATTTTTTACATATTTCGTCTAATTCAGCTACAATTTCTACTTGAGGATTTTCTTCTTCCAAATAGTCTATAACTTTTTTCATATTTCTTGAAAAGTCATCACTATAACCTTCACCTACAAAATTTCTTGTGCAAAGTCCGTGGTGGGCTCTTATTTTCATTTCATTACCTCCTGTCAAATCTCTATAAAATGATCATAAGATACAATTATTCTTCTAAAATATAGCCATTACTTCCATCAGTTGCTTCTTGCTCAACTCGCTCATTGCTATTCATTTCATATATAAAATTGTCTGTTTCCACATGTTCTGGATAACTATTGTATGATACTGCACCAAAAATCATGTCTATAAATAAAAATATTGTTAATATAAATCCTACTATACCTAGTCCAAGCAATACTTTTACTATTGTGTTTGGCTTTTTATTGTTAACTATGTATCTTTCATCTTTAACTAAACTTTTGCCGCAGGAAATACAAGTGTCATAATCTAGGCTTTGTTCCTCTCCACAAAAACTGCATTTAATTTTCTTATAATCCTTACTTTCATCAACTACAATCATATAAATTATCAAAGTTATTACAGATGAAGTAAATAAGGCAAGTAAAACCCAAAGCCAAGGATCTCTATTAGTTCTCTCTGCATCTTTATAGATATAAACAATAAGTCCTATCTTAACTGCAAGTAATATAATCGGTATGAACATTCCAAAAACTATCATGCTTTGTCTAAGTAACATAGTTTCCCTCCTTCTGCTCTTCCTAACAAATCATAAATTAAAATTTTATTTCTCTATTTCTCATAGCTAAAATAAAATTTATCTTAATAAAATTATATATTATTATTTATTTTATTTCTATAATTTTAGGCAAAGAAAAAACCCCTCTCGGGGTTTATATCTTATTTAGTCAAATCACTTTGTCCATCTTTATCTATTATATCTCTTGCTTCCTTGGAAAGGTCTTCATCTTTTATATAAGATGATCCATCTTGGTGGTCTTTAGAAATTTCTTCTTGACCAGAAAATATTCTTTCAAATTCGTCACGTTTTATGGTTTCTTTTTCCAATAAAACATCTGATACTTTTATTAGTTTAACCATGTTTTCTGTAAGAATTTTTTTAGCCTTATCGTAGGAATCATTTAGCATCCTAGAGACTTCTTCATCTATTTGAGCTGCTGTTTTTTCTGAATAAGACTTGCTTCTTCCAAGATCTTTTCCTATAAAGACCTCATCTCCATCGCCATAGTTGATTGGTCCAATATTATCGCTCATGCCATATTCTTTAACCATTTCTCTTGCCATGGCTGTTGCCCTTTGTATATCATTGTGAGCTCCAGTTGAAATATCTTCTAGGACTAAAGCTTCTGCAACTCTTCCTCCAAGCAAGGAAACGAGCTCATTTTCAAGCTGGCTTTTAGTCATAAAGTTTACTTCATCTTCTGGTATATAGGCTGTAAAGCCTCCTGCCATTCCTCTTGGAATTATTGTTATTAAATCAACAGGATCTGTTCCAGGAAGTGATCTTGAAACTACTGCGTGTCCTGCTTCGTGGATTGCAGTAAGTTTTCTTTCTTTTTCTGTTACAACTCTTGATCTTTTTGCTGGTCCTGCTTGAACTTTTATAGATGCTTCTTCAACATCCTCCATTTCTATAAGAGGACTATTTCTTCTTGCGGCTAAAAGAGCTGCTTCATTCATTAGGTTTTCAAGGTCTGCTGGTGTAAAGCCTGGTGTCTTTTTGGCTATATTTTTTAATACTATATCATCAGAAGTCTTTTTATTTTTAGAGTGAATTTTTAAAATTGCTTCTCTTTCTGCAACATCAGGTTTGCCAACAAAAACAGTTCTATCAAATCTACCTGGTCTTAAAAGAGCTGGATCAAGTATATCTTGTCTGTTTGTTGCAGCCATAACTATTACGCCTTCGTTGTTTGAAAATCCATCCATTTCAACAAGTAGTTGATTAAGAGTTTGTTCTCTTTCATCATGGCCGCCGCCAAGTCCTGCACCACGTTTTCTACCTACTGCATCAATTTCATCTATAAAGATTATGCAAGGTGAATTTTTCTTGGCAGATTCAAATAAATCTCTTACCCTAGATGCTCCAACTCCGACAAACATTTCAACAAAATCAGATCCACTCATTATAAAAAATGGAACCTTGGCTTCGCCTGCAACTGCTTTTGATAGATATGTTTTACCAGTTCCTGGAGGTCCTACTAATAAAACTCCCTTAGGAATTCTTGCTCCCATATCTATAAATTTTTTAGGATTTTTTAAAAAGTCTACAATTTCTTTTAGTTCTTCTTTTTCTTCCTTTAAACCTGCAACATCATCAAAGGTTACATGATTTTTATCATCTGGCTTTAGGACTCTTGCCTTTGATTTTCCAAAGGAGTTCATCTTAGAGCCTCCACCTTGAGACTGGTTCATAATGTAATACCAAAATCCTATAAATATAACAAGCATAAAGACTGTTGGAATCCACTCAATATAAAAAGGAGTTTCCTTATCCTTTAAACTAGTAACTTTTATATTATTTTCTTCTATTGCTTTTGAAATATAATTATCATATATATAAACTCTTGCCTCTTGAGGAATAACTGTGTGATAACTTTTGTCATCTTTTGTTTGATAAGTTACTTCTCTAGAATCATAGACAATTTCTTTTACATCATTTGCTTTTACTGAATTTATAAATTGTGTAATATCTACCTCTGGAATAGTTTCTACTGGTGGAGAAAAGAACTTCAGTCCCACTAGCACAAGCACTATAAGCATAAGATAGAGTGACACACCACTTATTCTCTTTTTCAAACTATCACTCTCCTCATCAAATTATAACATATTTGATATATATCATTTATAGACTTTTTCGTCTAAAATACCTATATATGGTAGGTTTCTATAGTTTTCGTTATAGTCCATTCCATAGCCTACAACAAAATTATCTTCTATTTCATAGCCTACGTAATCTACTTTTATCTTTTCAGATCTTCTTGATGGTTTAGTTAAAAGAGTGCAAAGTTTAAGACTCTTAACTCCCCTACTTTTTAAAACTTCTGTTAAATAAGATAAGGTTATGCCCGTATCTATTATGTCTTCAATAATTAAAACATCTTTTCCTTCAATTCTAGTTGATAGGTCTTTTAAAATTCTAACTTCTCCAGAACTAGTAGTTCCTTCATAGCTAGTAACATCCATAAAATCCATAACTAAAGGCACATCTATTTTTCTAATAAGGTCTGCCATAAAAGGTATTGATCCCTTTAATATGCCTATGGCAACTAGGCCATCTTTATAGTCTGCATTAATCTTATCAGCTAATTCTTGAACCTTATTAGCAATGTCTTTTTCATCATACAAGATTTCTTTAATATCATCTGCTAGCTTATTAGTCATCATAACCTCCGTATTTAATATTTAAAATATTTTTACTATCCTTGCTAAGCCTATACCTATTATCCATCCTATAAGGCACTATCCAAATAATATTCTCATCATCAGTCAGGATAGCTATCTTATCTCTTTTATATTTTTCAATTTTTTCATCTATAAAAAAGTCTTTTAATTTCTTATAGCCCTGCATACCAAAGGGAACAAATTTATCTCCAGCTTTTCTGTATCTTAGTCTTAATTTCCCTACGATTTTATCCTGGTCTATAGAAATTATATTTTTACCACTTTTATATTCTGAGTTAAATTCAAGCTCAAAATTTCCAAAGCTAGTCTCGTTTTTGCCTTCTTTTAAAAAGATTTCTTCTTCAAAAATCTTTTTATCCTCATCTTTTATATACAAACTGTCATAGGAAATTTCTAGAAAATTATTATTTACTATATTGCTTTTAAAGGAAGTTTCCTTGATTATAGCTTGGACTATGATTTCATAGTTTAGCCTGCTTATTCCTTCAATTGTCCTAAGCTCTCTTCTTAAATATTCTCTTAAAATTTCACTTATAAAATAAGGATTTTGAGCTCTTAGTTCTTTAATATTTAAAATACCATTTTTATAATTTTTATCAAGATATTTATCTACAAGTTCTTTGATAAAATTCATATTTTCTCTTGATAAGTCTACTAGTCTAAGTATGGCATCATCAACCTGTGGGTTGAAGTTTTCTTTAAGATAGGGAATAACATTTAGTCTTATCTTGTTTCTGCCATAGATGTCCATCTGATTGGTTTCATCTTCAACAAAAGAATAATTATTGGTCGCTAGATAATCAATGATTTCAGATCTTTTTATATCTAGCATGGGTCTATACAAATTATTTGCTACATAGTCCATGGCAGCAAGCCCTTCTATTCCAGTTCCTCTGATCACTCTTTGCAAAAGTGTCTCAACCTGGTCATTCGCATTGTGGGCAAGAAATATTTTACCATTTTTCCCGGCTATCTTGTTAAAAAATTTATATCTTAAAAATCTTCCAGCCTCTTCTTCTGTCATGGAGTTTTCTTTTGCATAAAGATCCATCCTAATTTTTTCTAGTTCAAAATCTAACTTGTAATTTTTAGATAAATCTCTTACAAATTCCTGATCTCTTAAAGCCGTTTCTCTTATACCATGGTTTACATGAGCAACTATTAAGTCAAAATTTATATATTCTTTTAGCTCAATCAGATTGTGAAGCAAGAAAATCGAATCTGCTCCACCAGAGACTGCAGCGATGACCCGGTCGCCATCTTTTATCATATTAAATTTTTTTATATTATTTAAAAATTTTTCCTTCATATTCTTAATAAAAAAACAAGGTCATCATTGATGACCTATTATTTATCTTCTTGATCTATTTGACATTTTTGAGTTTTGTCTAGATCTAGCTTTTTCAAGCTTTTCATTAGAATCTTTTAAAAACTTTGCAATTTTATCTTCAAATGAGAGGTCTTTTTCTTGCTTTTTTTTCCTTTGGAAAATCAGTTTCTTCAACTTTTTTCTTTTCTTTAGCATCCTTTAATGAAAGAGCAATTTTGCCCGAATCGTCAATTGATAAAACCTTTACCTTTACCTTCTGTCCCTTTTCTAAAAAGTCTGATACTTTTTCTACATAATCATCTGATATTTCTGAAATGTGCACTAGGCCACTTTTATTATCAGCCAGATCAACAAATGCTCCAAACTTCATTATATTAGATACTTCTCCGTCAACTATCTGACCAACAGATAATTCCATTAATAAAATCCTCCTGTAATAATTTTAAAAATCATTATTATTCTTTTCCTTGGCTTTTTCTTTATCGACATATACCACTTCTTTAGGTTTAACCATGCCCAATTCTTCTCTTGCCACTTTTTCTACATACTTAATAGAGCCTGAATTTTTAATTTCTTTTTCCAGCCCTTTTATATCCTTATTAAGTTGTTCGACTTTTTGCTTTTTATCTGATATTTCTGCCAATTTTTCGTTTCTTTGTGAAAGATTTGAACTAATAACAAAAGCTCCATAAGAAACAGAAATTAGTATAACTAAAAAAAGCATCAAAGGAAATCTACTAGCCTTTTTCATAATAATGACCTCCAAGTTAATTATTACATTAAAGTCCTAGAATTTCAAGAATTAAAGGCTTCTAAGATAAATAAAAGCTTAAAATTAATCAACTATTTCATATAAATCTTGTGCTTCTTTTTTGCCAACTTGTTCTCTAATTTCAAGAACTTTATATTTTCTTGTATCGTCTCCAAAACTTATTTCAATAAGATCTCCAATGTTTACCTCATCGCCTGCTTTAGCAACTTTATCATTAATTTTTACCCTGCCAGCATCGCAAGCTTTTTTGGCAACTGTTCTTCTTATTATTATTCTTGATATTTTTAAAAACTTATCTATTCTCATATTTACCACTTTCTATTTAAAATAAAAAAATTGGGAAGCTAAGCTTCCCTAAAATTTTTATTTTTTATTAACTGCTTCTTTAAGAGCTTTTCCTGATCTAAACACAGGAGCAAGTGATGCAGGAATCTTGATAACTTCTTCTGGATTTCTTGGGTTTCTTCCTTCTCTTGCTTTTCTTTCTCTAACTTCAAAAGTTCCAAATCCAACTAATTGAACTTTTTCTCCACTTGCAAGAGCTTCTTGAACTGAGTCTAAAAATCCGTTAAGAGCCTTTTCTGCATCTTTTTTTGATAATTCACTTTTTTCTGCAATACTTGCAACTAATTCTGATTTGTTCATAAAATCCTCCTAATAATAAGTTCATAATTTTATACTATAAGCCTATACATTTATTGAAATATAATATATTTTCCTAACTTTTAATAAATAAAAGTTTTTATTAAATCAATTACTATCTATCCGTGCTGATTATTGTTTTGTTGCGTCTTTGATCTAAACGCTCATCCAATAAATTCAAAGGCTATAAACAATTATACATTAAGAAATCTTGATTTTCCATAGTAAAATAGCTAAATCATTGATTTTTAGATATATTTTCATATATAAGTTCAAGAATTTCTTTATATGAATAATACCCCTCTAAATTTAATTTAACTATGGATTTTAAATATTTTGATGTTTCATTTAACATAGCATCAAGTTCGTTTTCTTCCATATAAAAATCTTCTTTTAAATCTGTATTTTCTTCAAGTTTTTTTATAATTTTTCCAAGACTTATATTATCCTCATCTTTTGGTATAAAAATTGCACTTTGATGGTTTATATTTTCTATCCTATCTAGCTCATAGATTGGAATATGATAAATATCTTCGCTAGCAAGTCCTGCATCAGTTACTAAATATATCATGTAGTCATCTGTATATATTTCACTAAGGGCAAGTTTTAAATCTATGCTAATTCTTTTATTATAAACTTGGGTGATTATTATATCCGCACTAGTATTAATTTTGTGTGGATCAAAATCATCCCCATCCATAAGCTGAAAGTTTTTTGTCGGATCAATTTTTACAGCTCTTAATATTGCTTCAATAAAAGACATGCCAGAAATAATTTTATAGTCACTTGTTTTTTCAAGTAATTTTACAACTGTTTTTTCAGCTATAAAAGGATCTCCTGGAACACAATAATTCAAATCTGCTTTTTGATTTTCTTTTAGTAAGATGTCTACAATTTCATCATAAACTTCTTCAAAACTATCTTTTTCTTCATAAAGATAGTCAAAACTCTTATATGGAATTTCTTGGTCTTTAAATAATTTTATAGATTGGTGTTTATCGGTTCTTAAAAAATTTCTCTTGCTTGATTTTATTTGCTCATAAGCTTCAAGGCTAAGACCTTTTTCATCTGTCGAACCTAAACCAATAATGTATATCATATTTCACCTCTCTTGTATTTTATGTTTATTTAAAATAATTGTAAAGTCTAAAAGCATTTAATTTATTTTTAATATTTTTATCAATAAAAAAACAGGGAATAAAAATATTCCCTGTATCTTTAGATAATTATTTATTATCAGCTTTATTTTCTGCTTTAGTATTATTTGCTTTTTCTTCAGCCTTGTTTTCTACCTTAGCATTTGTTTTTGCATTTTTATTTGCTTCTTTTGAAGCCTTATCATTTTTTTCGTTTTCTGCAGTCTTAGGAAGGGCTACTTGGTATTTTTCTGGTAACTTGTAGTCATCCTTAGGATCAAGATATCTCTTGATTTTTGCATCTTTTTGAAGCTTATCAACATATTCTTTTACTTTTTCTTGTGCATATGTTTGTTTTAATTCATCTTTAAGGTCTTTAAAAGTTCTTGCTTTTTTGTCTGTAAGTTTGATTATATGATAGCCATAATCTGTTTTTACTGGATCAGAGATTTCTCCCTTTTTCATAACTTTTAGAGCATCATTAAATGGTTGAACCATTTCTCCATTGTTGAAAGTTCCAAGATCTCCACCTTGTGCTCCTGATGGATCAAGTGATTTTTCCTTTGCCATTTCAGCAAAGTCTGCTCCCTTGTCAAGTTCTTTCTTTATTTTATTAGCTTCATCAACATCAGCTACTAAAATATGAGAAGCTGTTGCTGTAAAGTATTCATCTTTGTGGTCATTGTAATACTTTTCAAGTTGCTTATCGTCTGCTTCAAATTCTTTTAATAAAGCTTCATAATAATCATTCATTAATACTGTATTTCTTACATAATTTTCATAAAATTCTGGAGTCATACCAACTGTTTTTAATTGTTCATTAAAAACTTCTTCTCCACCGATTTGTTCTTTTACAGCATTTATTTGTTCAGTAACCTTATTTTCATCTACTTTTATATTTTTCTTTTGAGCATCTTGTTTTACAAGTTCCATTTGAATTAAATTTTCAAGAACTTGTCTTCTGATTTCTTGTCCCATAGTTACTTGTGGATTTTGATCAGTTGTTTCTTCTAAAATGTCTGCATTGTTTGACATAAGTATTGCATTATTTGCTTGAGCAGCATAATCTCTATCAAATTCTTCTTGACTTATTTCTGCATCATTAACCTTTGCAACAACACCTTCTGGTCCCTTGTTACAAGCAGTTGTAAACATTAAGATTGCTACCATAAAAGTTAAAGCAATATTTTTCATAAAAGCTTTAATTTTACTATTCAAATTTATCATCCTTTCATATTTCATCATCTTAATCATTATACACTATTTATTTAGTTTTCTTGTGTGATTTTTGTGTAACTTTTAAAATTTCTAAAATTTCTCCTATATCATTGATTGGGTCTTTTAGATTAAATACTTTAAAACTTGGCTCTTTATCTGCACTAATTTCAAATTTTTTATATTTTGCAGCAATCCTATTTATTGTTTCTAATTCTAGATCATTTAATTTAATTTCAAATTCATTATTTTTTTGTATTATTGAAATTACTCCAAGTTTCTTTGCCTTATTTCTTAAAAGAGCTATCTCTATAAGATTCATAAGTTCATAGGGAATATCTGAAAACCTATCTATTAATTCATCTATAAGATCCATCTTATCTTCTTCATTTTCTATGCTGGCTATTTTTTTGTAAGAATCAATTCTTAAATTATCATCTTTTATATAATCTTCTGGTATATAAGAGTCGACTTTTAAATCGATGCTTGTATCGATTTCTTCTTCGATGTCTTGATTTTTTAGTTTTGAAACTGCTTCTTTTAAATATTTAATATAAAGATCATAACCTATGCTATTAATATGACCGCTTTGTTTTGCTCCTAAAATACTTCCTGATCCCCTAATTTCTAAATCTTTTAGGGCAATTTTATAGCCCGATCCAAACTCTGTAAATTCTTTTATTGATTTTAATCTTTTTTGGGCAATTTCTGTTAAAGAATAATTTGCAGGATATACAAAGTATGCATAGGCAATTTTATTCGACCTACCTATCCTGCCTCTTAATTGGTAAAGCTGAGACAAACCAAGTCTATTGGCATCTGAAATTATCATGGTGTTTACATTTTTTATGTCCATGCCAGTTTCAATTATTGTTGAGCAAAGTAGAAGATCAAATTCATGGTTCATAAATTCATACATGGTATCTTCTAATAAATTAGTAGGCATTTGTCCATGAGCAACTTTTATCCTAGCTTCCGGAATTAAATTTTGTAATTCTATTAATTTTTTGTCCATGTTTGCGACTTGGTTGTAAACAAAATAGATTTGTCCATCTCTTTCAAGTTCTGAAATCACAGCATCTCTTATCATCATGTCGTTGTATTCTGCTACATAACTTTGAACTGGAAATCTTTCTTCTGGTGGCTCTTCTATAACAGATACATCTCTTATCCCTATCATAGACATTTGTAAAGTCCTTGGAATCGGAGTTGCTGTTAAGGTTAAGGTGTCTACATTTTCCTTAATCATTTTTAATTTTTCCTTATCTCTTACTCCAAATCTTTGTTCTTCGTCTATGATTAAAAGCCCAAGATCTTTAAATTTTACATCTTTTGATAAAATCCTATGAGTTCCAACTATTATATCTACTGAACCTTTTTTTAAATCCTCTAGGTCTATGGTTTGTTCTTTTTTTGTCCTAAATCTTGATAAAAGTGCAACTCTTATTGGAAAATCTTTAAACCTATCTACCATGGTTTGATAGTGTTGCTGGGCAAGTATTGTTGTAGGAACTAAAAAAGCAACTTGTTTTCCATCCATTATTGCCTTAAAAGCTGCCCTTAGTGCAACTTCTGTTTTTCCATATCCAACATCTGCACATAAAATCCTATCCATTGGCCTATTTGATTCCATGTCTTCTTTAATTTCTTCTATGGCTCTTAGCTGGCCTGGAGTTTCTTCGTATTCAAAAGAGTCTTCAAATTCTCTTTGCCATACGCTATCTTCACTAAATCTAAAGCCTTCTTTTTGCATCCTACTTGCATAGAGTTTTACCAAGTCTTCAGCTATGTTTTCAAGAGATTTTTTAGCCTTGGCTTTTTTTCTATTCCAATCGACTGAATTTAATTTATTTATTTTTGGAGCTTTGGCTTCTTGGGAAGAATATTTATAAATTGAGTCTAGGTTTTCAATTGGAAGAAATAATTTATCTTGTCCCCTATATTCAACTACCGCATAGTCTTTTGTCGCATCTTTTACCTTTAGTTTTTGAGTGCCAATATATTTTCCGACTCCATGAGCCTCGTGGACTACATAGTCGCCGACATTTAAATTTTCAAAACTAAGTGGTTTTTTCTTGTTGGATCTTTTTTTCTTCTTGTTGGTCCCGTAAATTTCCCTATAATTTAATAATAAAAATTTTTCTTCGACTAAATCAAAACCTTCGTTTATGGTGCCCTTGGTTATAATTATGTCTTGCTCTTTAATTTCTCTATTAAAGTCCTGGCTGTAAACTGCATTTATTCCCTTGTCAAATAAAAGTTCCTTGAGAAGTTTGCTTCTTTTTTCATCACCAGCCATTATCACTATCTTGTAGTTTTTATCAAAATAGGTTTTTAAATTTTCTACAAATAAATCTATCCTGCCCTTGTAAGAAATTGCTGAGCGTGCTCTTATATTTACTATTTCTCTTGGGTTAAAATAATGGGGTTTAGTAGATAGACTGCTTAGTAAAATTAAGTTATAAGTTTTTATTTTTTCTATAGAATCATTAAAGTCATAGTTTATATTTTCGTGAGACTTTAAAGCCTCTCCCGATTCTATCATCTCTGCTAGATTGTTCTTAAATAACTGGTCCTCATTTAAATATTTATCTATAGAAATATTAGATTCTTCAAAAACTATGAGGGGTTTTTCTTCGAAATAATCCAAAAAGCTTGAAAGCCTATCTTCTCCTAGATAAGGAATTAAAAGATCGATATTATTTATTGCCATATCTTCTCTTAAATAGTCTAAGTATTTTGAAAATTTGCTTTCTAGCCTAGTCTTATCCTTAATTTTTGCAGACTTCATATCTTTTTCTAGGGCTTTATATATATCTTTTTTATATTCATCTTTTATTAAAAAATCGCTAGCTGGAGATATTATAAAGCTTTCTATATTTTCAATTGATCTTTGATTTACTACATCAAAATACCTAATTGAATCAATTTCTACATCAAATAATTCAATCCTTATAGCTCCCTTGCCAGTATAAATATCTATTATTGACCCTCTTATGGCAAATTGTCCAAAAGATTCAACTTGTTCAACCTTTTCATATCCCATGTCAATAAGTTTTTGACTTAAATTTTTGATATCAACTTCATCGCCAATTTTAAATTCACTTAAATAGGATTTATATAAGTCTACATGGCTTAATTTTTCCATAAGACAGTCTAGGCTAGTAACTAAAACATCTGTGGAATTTGTCGCTATATTTTCAAGACTTTCTAACCTTACTTTTATATTGTTTCCAGTTTTTAAATATCTATCATATAAAAAGATATCTTTTTTAGGTAAGAGATCAACATTTTCTAGGTCCAAAGAATTTAAGTCTTCATAGACCTTCCTAGCTCTTAGGCTATCTTTTGCTACAAAAACTATAGGCCTGTGTTTTTTATAAATAAGACTGTACAAGAGTTGACTTATTTGACCTTCAACTGTTCCAAATACGGCTAGTGGTGTTTTTTTATTATTTATTGAACTTTCTATAGCTGCAAAGTTTTTAGTATTTATTATTGGGTCTATTAAAAAATTCAAATCATCACCTCATTAATAAATCGGGAAAGTAAACTCTCCCGATTCATCATTTTCCATTAAATTTATTCATTGCAGATTCTACTCCATTTTCTATTATTTCTATAACTGAATCTGAAGCTCTATCTATTGCATCTTCAATTTCTGGTTTTTCATCTTTAGAAAATTTGCTAAGTACAAAATCTGCCAAGTCTTGTCCTTGTCTTTTCTTGCCAACTCCAATTTTTACTCTTGGAAATTCATCATCTATTAATTGATATATTATCGATTTTAGTCCATTGTGGGTTCCAGCTGATCCCTTCTTTTTTATCCTAAGACTTGCAAAATCAATATCTATATCATCAACTATGACTATCAAATTTGCTAGATCAATTTTATAAAAGTTTACTATGTCCCTTATGGATTCTCCACTATTATTCATATAAGTTTGTGGTTTTACTAGTATAACTTTTTCACCTTTTATATTTGTTTCGCCAATTAAGGCTTTAAATTTTAATCTATTTACTTGGACCCCGAGCTTATCTGCCAAACTATCTATTGCAAGAAAGCCAACATTGTGACGAGTTCTCTTATATCCGTCTCCCGGATTTCCAAGTCCTGCTACTATATACAAATTATCACCTTGTAAACATAGCTGATACTGAAGTGTTAGTGTTTACTCTCTTTATTGCGTCAGCTAAAATTGGAGCAACTGAAACTACATCTATTTTTTTGCACTTATCTGCATCTTTAAAGTCTATTGTGTCAGTTATAATAAATTTTTCCATAACTGAATTTTCTAGTCTTTCTACTGCTGGTCCTGATAAAACTCCATGAGTTGCGCAGCCATAAACATTTTTTGCTCCATTCTTTTTAAGAGCAACTGCAGCATTGCAAATAGTTCCTGCTGTATCAATTATGTCATCAACTAAGATTGCATTTTTGCCTTCAATATCGCCAATTATATTCATTACTTCTGAAACATTTGGCTTTGGTCTTCTTTTTTCTATAATTGCTATTGGTAAATTTAATTCATTAGCAAAATTTCTCGCCCTTGTTACTCCTCCAAGGTCTGGAGAAACTACTATATATTCTTCAGGATTGACAAAATCTTTGAAATAATTAGCTAGGGCTGGGACTGCAGTTAAATGGTCAACTGGTATATCAAAATATCCTTGAATTTGACCAGCGTGTAAATCCATTGCAACTATTCTTTGTGCTCCAGCAGCTGTCAATAAATCTGCTACTAGCTTTGATGTTATAGGTTCTCTTGCCTTAGTTTTTCTATCTTGTCTAGCATATCCATAGTAAGGCATAACTACATTTATTCTATAAGCTGATGCTCTTTTTAAAGCATCAAGAAGGATCAAGGTTTCCATTAGATTATTGTTTACAGGATTTGATGTAGATTGAATTACATAAACATCATCACCTCTTACTGTTTCAGCAATATCTATGGCAATCTCTCCATCAGAAAATGTCGAAACTTTACACTTAGCTTGTTCAACTCCTAAAATTTCACAAATCTTATCTACTAACTTGTGATTAGAATTACCTGTTAAAATCTTAATCTCTCTAACGTCGCAATTGGCCATTATATCCTCCTATTTTAATAAACCTTTTCTCTCTACCCATCCACTTATATTTTTTTGACTAGCTCTTTCTATTGAAAGCTCTCCTTCTTCAACATCTTTAGTTATAGTTGAGCCTGCTGCTATATATCCATTTTCCTTAACAGTAACAGGAGCAACTATATTTGAATTCGATCCAACAAAGGCATTATCTTCTACTGTTGATCTGAATTTATTTTTTCCATCATAATTAACAAAGATTACACCGCAACCTATATTTACATTTTCGCCAATATCAGCATCTCCAATATAAGCTAAATGGGCAGCCTTTGTTCCATCACCGATTTTTGAATTTTTAACCTCAACAAAGTTTCCTATCTTTGTATTTTTTCCAATATTAGAATTAGGTCTTAAATGAGCATAAGGTCCAAGTTTTGTTCCCTCTCCTACAACTGATTCTTCTATTAGGCAATTGTCTATTGAAACATTATCTCCAATCTTTGAATCAACAATTCTTGAAGTTCCATAAATCACACAATTTTCGCCTATCTCAGTATCTCCTTGTAGGACTGCTCCAGGATAAATTACTGTATCTTTTCCTATTTTTACCTTTGGTTCAATAGTTACAAATTGAGAATCTATCATTGTAACTCCATTCACTAGGTAGTTTTTATTTATCCTATCTTTCATAATCCTTGTGCAATTTGCAAGATTATCTCTAGAATTTACACCAAGAATTTCAGTGTTATCCTTTAGATTATATCCACCAATTTTTTTGCCAGACTTAGCAAGATTTGCAATCGTATCAGTTACATACAATTCACCTTGTTCATTGTTTGTATCCAAATCTTCTAAAGCCTTTTTTAAATATTTTCCCTTAAATACAAAAATCCCTGAATTTATTTCTCTGATTAGCTTTTCTTTTTGACAAGCATCTTTTTCTTCAACAATCTGTTTGATTTCAGCATTTTCGTCCCTTACAATCCTACCGTATCCAAAAGGACAATCCATATTAGCTGTAAGTATTGTTGCTGAATAGTTATTTATTTCGTGGAATTTTATAAGTTCATCGATAGTTTGCGATCTTATAAGAGGGGTATCACCATTTAAAATTAAGACAGTATCATCATCTGAGAAACTGTCTAGGGTTTGCATGACAGCAAAACCTGTTCCATAAGGATATTGGTCCCCTATTGGTTGAGATTTAAAAGATATGGAATCATCATCTTTAAAATGTGATCTGATCTTTTCTTCTCCGTGTCCAACAACAATATTAATTTTTTCTATATTTGATTCTTTAGCATTTAAAATAATATACTCAAGCATAGGCATGCCCAGAATTTCATGAAGCACCTTCGGTTCACTGGACTTCATTCTTGAGCCTTCACCCGCTGCAAGTATTACGCAGACTCTCATTAAATCATCGCACCTCTTTATTTTTCTAAATATATTATATATTCGAAAATTAATTATCACAACACTATTTATTTACTTAAATTATACTATCATTACAAGGATAAAACAAAAAAATAAAAATATCTAGACCAAGTTAAAAATAAGGCATGATAAACATGCCTTACTTCCTCACTTTTTTAAAAATTATATCTTTTTCATCACAATCACAAGCATAGTAATCAGAATTTAAGGCTTCTTTAAACTCTTCTATGTCCTCATGATGGATCCTTCTTTCATGATCTAAAAATTCAAAAGGATCTTGAATATCTTTGTAAAAAATACACCTATCATAATCTTCGCCAGTCTCTTTATCATGATAAACAGTCCTAAAATCTACCATAGTATATCCATTTTTAAATACATTTTTAAAAGAATGGTAGTTTTTATTCGAAACTGTCGAATAAAAATGTCTAAAATCTTCTTTTAGCAAGTTATTTATTGTCAAATCTCTTGTAATATTTTGAAGTGATCTTCCCCTATAATTTTTATCTACCATGCAAGAGTCATTGCAGATAATATCTTCTTCCTCATCAATTTTGTCAATAAGATTATAAATCAAAGAATCTTTATATTTTTCAATTACTGTCATTCTGAAGGCAACAAGTTTATCATCATCATAAACTCCAAGAAGAAAAGATCCGTTTTCTAAATAGTTTACAATTTCTTCCTTGCTTGTACGAAAAAAAGTGGATTTATCTTCTATTTCTTGGTATATCTTATCAGAAAAGTCTAGAAGTTCATCGACCTCATTAAGGCCTAGTAAATAGAAATCTAATCCCCCTATATTATCCAGTAGTTTTTTCATATTTCACCTCATAATCTTTTCTTAATTATAAATTATTATAGGGATAAAGACCACAAAAAAAGAGACTTTTTAGTCCCTTTTTAAGTAAATTTATATATATTTTTAAGTAAAATTAATTCAACAAATTCCTGTTTTTAATTGTATAATTTAATAAAATTTATAATATAATTTGTCTCTTGAGTGAATTTTTAAAAGTTATATGATTTTATTCTATTCTTTTAATAAAATTTTTCCTTTCAATGTAAGAAAAACACCTAAGCTTAAAATATAAACAAGAAAAAATAAAGTTTCTTTAAAAAAACCGAAATCCAAATCCTTTACTAAATTTGAATAAACTATAAAATAAAATAAGGTAAAAGCATATGTTAAAAACTTTCCAAAAATTTCATTCTCAAGTGGTTTTTTGCTTATTGCTATCCAAATACAAGCAAGACTTGGAAGAAGTATAAGGAATAGCTTAAAATAAGAAAATTTTTCAAATCCTATATAATAAGATATGGTGAAAAGACAAAATATTATCTCAAATATTCCTAAAGTAAGTACACATTTTCTCATATTTAACCATCCTTTCCTTGATTTGATTTCATTTCTGAGTCAAGGCTATCATGTATATATTTTTAAATCAAATAAGTATATGTAAGAAGGCATAAAAAAAGCGGCTAAGCCGCTTATCTTTTATATGAATTAGTCAATTGGAAGATAAACAGTTATTTTTGTTCCTTTTCCTAATTCAGATTCTACTTTTAAATTACCATCATGATTTTTAATTATGTGTTTTACTATACTTAGACCGAGTCCTGTTCCACCAGATTTTTTGGACCTAGACTTATCTACCCTGTAAAATCTTTCAAAAACCCTATCGAGGTCTTTATTATCAATGCCAATTCCTGTGTCTTCTACTGACAAGATAACATTGTCATTATCTCTGGACATATCAATTTTTACACTGCCGTCTTCCTTATTGTATTTTATGGCATTGTCTAAAAGATTTGATAGAAGTTCCCACATCATGGTGTTATTAGCCATCAATTTTTCATTTCCATTAACGATAATTCTAACATTTTTCTTTTCTGCCTTATCTCTAAACTGATAAGCTAGCTCATCTGCTATTTCTCTTAAATTTACATCTTCTTTTTTTACTGTTACGGATGATTCTAGGCTAGAAATTCTAATAATTTCATCTATCAAGTCTAAAAGTCTATTAGATTCTGAATAGATGCTATTTATTATTTCTTTTTGATCATCTACTGCAACCATATCGTTTTTTAAAAGTTCTGCAAATCCACATATTGAAGTTAGTGGTGTTTTTAATTCATGAGAAACATTGGCAGAAAATTCTTCCCTTATTTTTTCAAGCCTTTGTCTTTTTGTTTCATCTATTAATAATACGATAGATCCTGATATTTCATCGCCAATATAGACAGGATTTACATAATATTTTATTATTTTATCTCCTACTTCTATTGAATCAGAATAGGATTTACCCTTGTAGGAATTTTCTATTGAATCTATTAATTTTTCTTCCCTAGTTACATATAAAATATTTTTATCGTTTAGTCCCATTGAAGAGTTTAGATTGCTTGATAAAAATTCTGTAGCCTTTTTATTTATAACTAAGATATTTTTTTCGCTATCTAAGATCAACAGACCTTCTCTCATATTTTCAAGTATAAGTCCAATCGTATCTCTTTCGATTTTTATTTGCTCTAGATGCTTAGCAATTATATCTTTTTGAGCTGTTATTTCTCTTACAAAGGGAGAAATTTCTGGTATTTCACTTAAATCTACTGATTCAGGATCAGATGATGATTTGTTTAGTGGTTCCAAGATTTTTTTAGTGGAATTCTTGGATATAAACATAGCTATAATAAAAATAAAGACTGCTAAAATCAGATTGATTGGCAAAATCTTAAAAAAGCTGCCAGCAATTGTATTTATTGGACTAGCTAGTCTTATATAAGATCCATCACTTAGCCTGTAAGCAATATATACACTATCGGTAGATAAAGTTTCAGAATACCTAGTTGCCTTTTTTTCTATGCTACTATTGGCATTAATTATTTCTTTTCTATTGCCATGGTTTTCCATAGTTTTTACATCGGCTTTTGAGTCAAATATAGGATTGGCTCCTTGGTCAAAGTAGGATATTCTTATCTTGCTATTAATTCTTGATGCCCTTTCTAGATATTCAATTCTATCATCAGTGTTTTCTAAGTCTTCTTTTATTATATTTGTAAGATTGCTCATATTATCTATGCTGGATTTTTCATAGAATTTATAATTTACAAATAAAGATACAATTGTACTTAATATAAGAGTTAGAAATGCAATAAATATAAGGCTTCTATAAATTCTTTTATTCATTATCGTCCCTCATTGAGATTTTATAACCAACACCTCTTACAGTGTGTATCAAATCTCTTTTATCACCCAATTTTTCTCTTAAAAACTTTATATGCATATCAACAGTTCTTGTTTCGCCCTCATAGTCATAGCCCCACACTGAATTTAAAAGATTTTCTCTTGATAAGACTATATCAACATTGCTTATCATATATTTTAATAATTCAAATTCTTTATAGGTCAAACTTATATTTTTGCCATCAACAAAAACTTTTCTTCTTAATAAATCAATTTTTATTCCTTCAAATTCTAGAAATTCTTGCTCATTCTTACTCTTTCTTCTAAGAAGTGCATTCACTCTAGAAAGTAGTTCCAAGACAGAAAATGGTTTTTTCATATAGTCATCTGCCCCCATGTCTAAGGAACTAACTATATCATATTCAGATGTTTTTGCTGTTATCATCATAATTGGTATATCATTTGTCTTGGGATTTTGTTTTAATATTTTTAGTATTTCTATCCCATCCATATCTGGTAGCATAATATCTAATAATATTAAATCTGGAATTTCATTATCCATTTCTTTGAAAAACTCTTTTCCCTTTTCAAAACCCTTGCATGAATAATTTTTTGATTTTAATGCATATTCTATTAGTTTTTGTATAGAATTATCATCTTCAACTATATATATCAACATATTATCCCTCAATTGAGAAAATAACCCATTCTGAGATATTTACTGCATGGTCTGCAATTCTTTCTAAGTATTTTATAATTATAATTAAATCAACAATATTTGCAGAGTCTGGATGGCCTTCTTCTATGTGCTTAGTTAGCTTATTTCTAAGCTCAACAAATAAATCATCTACAATATCATCTTTTTCTCGAATTGTTTTTGCTGCTTTTAAATCTTTGTTTACAAAGCTATCAACAGATTCTTTTACGATTTTTGTAGTTGCATTTGCCATTTTTTCTATACCATCAATATCTTCAAAGTCATATTTATGGTTTAGATTTTTAGTAACTTCTGCAATATCTCTTGCTTGGTCTCCAATTCTTTCAAGATCTGTTATCATTTTTAAGGCCGCTGTTATTGTCCTTAAATCACTTGCTACTGGTTGTTGCTCAACTATCATCCTTAAACAATCTGATTGAATTAGATTTTCCATGCTATCAATTTCTTCTTCTAGGTTATAAACTTCTCTTCTTACTAATTCATTTTCAACATCTATTAAGGTAACTGCCTTATCAATGGCTCTTTCACTCAAAGTTACCATTTCTAGTAGTCGTTCATTTAACCTTTCTAAATCTCTGTCAAATTTTTCTCTCATCCTATCACCCAAACCTTCCAGTTATATAGTCTTCGGTTCTTTTATCTTCAGGTTTTGAGAAAATATTTAATGTATCTCCAAACTCAACTACTTCTCCTGTTAAGAAAAAGGCAGTTTTATCTGAAACTCTCGATGCTTGTTGCATATTATGAGTTACCATGACTATAGTATACTGCTTTTTAAGTTCTATTACCAAGTCCTCAATTTTTCCTGTAGAAATTGGGTCAAGTGCTGATGTTGGTTCATCCATTAATATTACCTCTGGCTCAACTGATAAGGCTCTTGCTATGCAAAGTCTTTGTTGTTGACCACCTGATAAAGAAATTGCACTCTTATCAAGATCATCCTTAACTTCATCCCAAATAGCCGCTTGTTTTAAAGATCTTTCAACAATTTCATCAAGAGTACTTTTTTTATTTATTCCATGAGTTCTTGGTCCAAATGCTATGTTGTCATAAATTGATTTAGGAAATGGATTTGGATGTTGAAAAACCATGCCAACTCTTTTTCTTAAAGTATTTACATTGTAGTTTGATTGGTATATATCTTCCCCATCGAGTGTTATTAAACCCTTTATCTTACAATCTTCTACAAGGTCGTTCATCCTATTTATACATTTAAGCATGGTTGATTTTCCACAACCTGATGGCCCAATAAAGGCTGTTATTTCATTTTCATTTATGTCCATATCTATTGATTTTAGAGCTTTAAAATCGCCATACCAAAGATTTAAATCTTTAACTTCTATCTTGCTCAAACTTCTACCTCCGATATTTTATTTCCAATTTTTGTTGCTATAAAGTTAAGCAAAACTACTACTAAAAGTAGCACCATGGCACTTGCATAAGCTTCTCCAACGTATAGTCCCTCTGATGAAAGCATATACATATGAAGGGCTAGAGTTCTTGAAGAGGAGAATAGTCCTTTTGGTAAAGATGTTGCAGTACCTAATGTATAAATTAGACAAGCAGTTTCTCCAACTATACGTCCAACAGCAAGTACAACTCCTGCAAGTATTCCTGGTATTGCAACTGGTAGTACAACTTTAAATATTGTTCTAAGCTTTCCTGCTCCAAGTCCAAAACTTGCTTCTCTTAAAGAATTATCTACTGATTTTAGTGCTTCTTCGGTTGATCTTATTATTAAAGGTAAAATCATTATTGATATTGTAAATACGCCCGATAATATTGAATATCCAAGATTTATCCTATTTACAAAAAACAACATACCAAAAAGTCCATAAACTATTGATGGTATTCCTTGTAGAGTTTCTGCTGCTAGTCTTATTACTTCTACAACTTTTGAGCCACTTTTTGCATATTCAACTAGATAAATTGCCGTAAATATTCCAACTGGTGCTGCTATTAATATTCCAAGTACAACAACTATTAAAGTAGTAATAATAGATGGAAGCATGGTCACATTATCTGTTGTATATTCTAGAGAAAACATCTGAGTATTTATATGAGGTATGCCCATAGTTATTATATAAACAACTATTGATATTAATGATCCGAATGTAAATATTATAGATACTAGTGAAAAGTATCTATATGGATTTAATTCGTTTCTTTTTTTTAGATATAGAGCTGAAGCTATCAAAATAGCTGCAAGAACGAAAATAATTTTTAAAGCAGTAATCACATGTATTCACTCCTTTTCTTTACGACAAAGAAAGATATATTTATTATTAAAATAAATATAAATAATACACAAGCTGTTGCGATTAAAGCTTCAGCGTGCATGCCGGTTGCATATCCCATTTCAAGAACTATATTCGTAGTCATAGTTCTGATTCCTTTAAATATATTAAATGTTAATCTTGTTTGGTTCCCAGCTACTAATATAACAGCCATAGTTTCTCCTATAGCACGTCCTATTCCTAAAATTATTCCTGCAAAAACTCCTGATTTTGCTGCAGGAAGTACAATTTTTAATACTGCTCTTTCGTGATTAGCACCAAGAGCGATACCCCCTTGATAATAAGATTTAGGTACCGCTCTTATGGCAGATTCTGAGATACTTATAATTGTTGGAAGTATCATTATTAATAATAGTATTGAAGCAGTTAATATGCTCATTCCATTTCCACCAAACATATCTCTCATCATTGGAACTATAACAGTTAGTGCAAAAAAGCCATAGACTATAGAAGGAATCCCAGCCATTAGATTTAGTGCTGGTTTTAAAAATCTATAGACTTTCTTTGGACAATCTATTGCTAGATAAATCGCTGAAAATACAGCAATTGGAATTGCCATAATAGATGCCAAAAAAGTAATTATTACAGATCCAAATATCATTGGTAATATTCCATATGATGCCGGGGTATTCATCGGAGCCCAACTTTTATTAAAGATGAAATCCTTAATCCCCACTACCCTAAAAACATTGAATCCACCTTGAAATATAAAGACAGATATCAATATTATGAATAGAACCGATAGAAGAGCACATAGCAAGAATAAATATTTTACTATAGTTTCTTTAAAATCTTTGCCTGCAAAATTATTTGGCTTATATGATTTTTTTTGTATATAAGTTTTATTCTCCATCAATGTGTTATTCTCCATAATAAACTCTTTTCTTTAAATTAAACTTACTTATTTAATTTCAGACCAGTCAGTTATTTTGCCAGTAAAGATATCTTTTATTTGTTCAATTGTTAAATCTTCTACTAGAGAATCATTATTTACAATTACTGCAATACCATCCATAGCTATAACTAATTTTTCAACGCCTGTTTCTTCTGGCTTGATTTCTCTCGAAGCCATACCAATTTGAGCTGAACCATCTTGAGCAGCTTTTACACCTGCTGATGAACCTGTAGCTTGGATATCGCCTTGGAAGTCTGGATTGTATTTTTTGTATCCTTCAATAAGTTTTTCCATAAGTGGAGTTACAGAAGTTGAACCAGCTATTGTTAAATGAGCAGTTGATCCAGATCCTTCATATTTTTTACCTTGAGGATCTCCAACATATCCTTCATTAGATACAATTTCTTGTCCTTCATCAGACATAATAAAGTCAATTAAGTCTTGAGCTGCTGGATCAAGATCAGACTTATAAACTAGGTTAAATGGTCTTGCTATTTTGTAGTCACCTGATTTAACCTTATCGTGATCTGCTTCAACGCCTTCAACTTTAAGAGCTTTTACAGTATCGTTTAATGATCCAAGTGAAATATATCCAATTGCATTTTCGTCATTTGATACAGCTGTAAGAACAGCATTAGTTGAATTTTGAACACTAAGTTCTTCTGAAGTATTATCTACTTCATTTCCATCAGCATCTTTTTCCATTACACCTGTAATTTCAGTAAATGCTGATCTTGTACCAGAACCTTGTTCTCTTGTGATAGCATTAATTGCTCCTTCTGCGCTTGCTTCAGTCTTTGTGTCTTCTTTAGCATTAGCATCAGCTGTATTATTAGTTGCATTATTTTTTCCAGAGCATGCTGCTAAAGATAAAGTTAAAATACCTACTAAAACAGCTAAAGTTATTTTCTTACCAAAAATTCTTGATTTCATTTCTTTCTCCCTTTCAAATGATTTATTATTTAAATTTCATTTACATTATAGAAATGATATGTAAAGTTCCATAAACTAAAGTGTAAATTTATTGTAAAATATTTTACAAAACTTTTTCCTGTAATTCTGCAAATTTAAGTCTTTGAGTTTCACTTATTTATATCTATGTTATAATTTTATTGTTATCATACTTATAAAATCACTTTACAAAGTGATAAAATTCGGCGAAAGAGGAAATGACATGAAAGAATTTTTAAAAAGAAAACATGTATATGTTTCTTGGCGAATTTATTTTATTAAAGCTATGGGTGCCATGGCTTATGGTTTGTTCGCTTCTTTGTTAGTTGGTACTATTCTTAACACCATAGGTCAAGAATTTAACATTGGCTTTTTTACAGATGTAATCTGGCCTGTTGCTAATCAAGCAGCTGGTGCTGCAATAGCAATCTCAATTGCATATTCTTTAATGGCTCCAGACCTTGTAATGTTTTCATCCACTTTAGTGGGCATAAGTGCCTACGAACAAGGTGGACCAATTGGAGTATTTATTGCAACAATAATCGCAGTTGAATTAGGAAAGCTTATATCTAAAGAAACAAAATTAGATATAATTGTAACACCTGTTGTTACAGTTCTTTCTGGAATGTTTGTTGCAACATTTATAGGACCTTACATACAAAATTTAATGCTTGGTCTTGGAAACCTAATTATGTTTTCTACTAATCAACAACCTTTTATAATGGGAATTTTAGTTTCTGTTATTGTTGGAATTGTCCTAACTCTACCAATATCATCTGCAGCACTTTGTATTATGCTATCCTTATCAGGACTTGCAGCTGGTGCAGCAACAGTTGGTTGTTGTGCAAATATGATTGGTTTTGCTGTAATCTCTTTTAAGGATAATGGTCTTGAAGGCCTAGCAGCCCAAGGAATTGGAACCAGCATGCTACAAGTTCCAAATATAATTAAAAATCCAAAAATATTTATTCCACCAATTATTGCATCGGCAATACTTGGACCAATATCAACCTGCATATTTAAAATGGAAAACACACCACTTGGTGCAGGCATGGGTACATCCGGTCTTGTTGGACAAATTGGAACCTTTAATGCTATGAGTTCTTACACTCCATCAGGAAAATTATTTTTATTAATAATTGGACTTCATATAATATTACCCGCACTTATATCCTATATAGTTTATGCTATTATGAGATCTAAAGGACTTATAAAAGATGGAGATATGAAACTTAACTAAAACTGCAAAAAAAGAAAGATCAGAGATTTAAATTGATGTGTACCCATAAAACTGGACACAATATTTAATTAATTAGTTGTAGTGGATGCTAACCTATACTTTGTAGGTGGCATCCATTTTGTTTTTGATTGAATTCTTTCGTTATTGTAATAATAGATGTATTCCTCTATTGCTTTAGAAAATTCTTCATAAGAACTATAGCTCTTTTCATAGCCATAATACACTTCATTTTTTAATCTTCCAAAGAATGTTTCCATAATAGAATTATCATAACAATTCCCTTTTCTTGACATTGATTGTCTTATACCATGCTTTTTAAGCTCATC
>NZ_HE978582.1:132916-191079 GCF_000311865.1 Peptoniphilus obesi ph1
GACCATTTACCTTCTCTATACAACTGTACACATTCTTTTTTAAATTCATAACTATATTTCATAAAAATACCCTCCTTACTGGATGTCCAGTAAAGAGGGTACATATCAAATTTTCTCTGATCTTTTTAATTTAAAATAATATGCTTATGTATTGGTATAAAAGACTTAAAAATATTAAGAATAAAAGGATTTTATACTTTTCTTTCTTATAGGCAAATATTCCGCCCGCAAGCGAAATAATATCAACTAAGACTATAGAATAAATAAAAGTATCACTCATCCCCCTGCCATAATCTAATAAGAAAAGCTTCATAAGGCCTGGGGCTAAGACTAAAATTGGGATAAAGTATTTTACCAGGCTGACTAAAATCAAATCTAATAAGAGATACTTCCACTGGCTTTTTCTATAATCTTTTATAGCTATTATTATAAAAATTATGGTAAATATGATAGTTCCATAATTTGATTTATTAAAAATATAATTTTCCATTATATATGTTAGCTCCTCAAAAAAACATTGTAATTGTTTATATAATACAAAGTAAAGCTTTATAAAAATTACTTTATTAAAAGTAATATGAAAGTCTTGAAAATGTTATTGTTATTAAAATTAGAAGTATTAATATATCAAAAATTAATGATGATTTTTTCTTTCTGCCTTTATTCTTAAATATAAAGCCTATATAAAAAATAGTTAGGATAAGAGAAAATATGTCCTTATAAATTCTATAATAAGCTATATAAGCTGGATTTATTTTAAAATATTTATCCAAGTAATTACTTACAGCAAATACAAAAAGCACTGTATTTACCGCAATAAAATTAAATATAAATTCTTTACTCACTTTCATTTTAAATCATCCCTACATCGAAAAAATCAAACTAATTATGTATAGAATTAAAAATAGAATAGCTTGGTATAAAAATATATAAAATATACTTTCTTCCATCAATTGTTTCTTATTTTTTAGAATATAGAAAAAATACACAAGCCCATAAAAAATATAAAAAATAAATAAGGGGCTAAACCTTTTTTCCATAAAAAAATTATTTGCAATAAAAAATTGGAATACTAAGCTAATTGTATATAAAATTAAAATTTTCTTTCTAAGTTTAGAGATTTCTATCATAATACTCCTAATAAATACTATAACTCCTTATTTCTATACCAAAATATCCTTCATAACAATCTGATCTTCTACATTTTTTGCCCAACACCTATCATAATTTATTATTACTCCATGATTCGATGGGCACCATTCGAGAGCTAGAGACAGCAAAGCTTTTCTAATTTCATGAACTACATTCACAGTCATTAGTACAGTTCCACCAGAAAGTACTAAAATTAAGCCAACAAGTGATCTATAGCTATTGTCCTTCCTGCCGCTTTACAGATTTGCTCAAGCGTAATATCTATACTCCCACCATATCTACAATCTCTCAAACCATATGAATCTGAATTTTCACTGTTTTTAGATATATTTTCAAGTTTAATTCCTGATTTTTCTAAATAAACAGAATCATCATTATAGTTATACACATAAACCTCTACAATATTACCATCTCTATCTTTTTGTATAACGCCTCTTTCATCTGAATTATAATAGATGTCATAGCTTTCATATCCATCTTTTTCATCAATCTCCATAATATTTTCAATATAACGTTCTTCATCTGTTGAATGTGTTGAATAGATATTTGAAGCAAAAATAATAGACTGCCCAGAAAATAAAATACAAGCTACCAACAATAAACAAATAACTTTTTTCATAATTTACTCATTCCATGTTACAAGTTATAATTTTCGAATATCTTATATCATAGAATTTACCTTTGTTTTATCTTGCTATCAAATTAAGGCGAAGTGAATTGTTTTTACTTTAAATTACATATGTCTTTTAAAAAAATCAATCCTTACAGGACAATCATTTGTACCAGCATATATATTATTTTCTTCACAATGTCTATACTCTATGATTAAAATATCATACTTATTAACCATAAGATTTAAAAAATCATTATCTTTTAAGTCATCTATCATTCTAACAACATTTATCGGATAGTGGCCTGTATCCTCTATCAAATAAGATAGGTAACTAGCAAAAGGATCACTAATATGAAAATTATCATCCTTAACAGAGTCTAAGCTATAGTATTTATAATACTTAGGAAGGTCTTCAGATATATTTGAATTTATATTAGGCTTATCGACAAAAAAATATTTTATGTAATGATTTATTTCATCATTTAAGACCATATCTTTAAAAATATCCATGATCTCATCAGGAATATCATATATTTCAAAATTTTCATGAATCTTTCCTCTAGCATCTAAAAGATGATTGATCGTTATTTTTTCAAATATTAATTTAAAAATTTCCTGGTCTTTTATAGACAAATTATTCATAGAAAAAGAATTTATACTTGCGGTAGAAGCTTTTACATCTTCTGGCATATAAAATCTTCTTTCAAGAAGATTTGCCAA
Organism: Peptoniphilus obesi ph1; assembly: GCF_000311865.1. GTDB lineage: Bacteria > Bacillota > Clostridia > Tissierellales > Peptoniphilaceae > Peptoniphilus_E > Peptoniphilus_E obesi. The sequence goes on from NZ_HE978582.1 coordinate 135,402, forward strand.
GGCAAACTGAACACTAATATTATCCTTAATTATTTTTTTAATCTTATCTTTAGAAATCTTTAAATCTCTAAAATTTTTAAGACCAATATCTTTGGGCAAATCAATAAGTTTATAATTAAAAGCATTGTTCTTTTTGTGGATTTTAGCAAAGTCTTCTAATAATATTTCTTTAAGCAAAAAAATCACCTATCTTGAAAGGTTTTTCCAGTCTGTAGATATAAATAGCTTACTAGCAAAAGTTATTGTGACAAAAACATTTGATAATCTCACCACTACCCCAGCTTTTCCTATTTGGAGATTTCTAATTCTTCACTAGTAATTTATTTTATTCCATTTTTATCTATTATGGAATGGCTTTTAAGGATCATCTCTTGTAATACTGATAAATTTCTAATCTTCTATTATATTTTCACAATATAAATCTCTTGAGTCAGCAAAAGTCGGACTAGCAGAAGAAAAAATTAATAAAGCCATCATTAAACTACAAAAAACTTCTTCATAATTTACTCTTTTCGTGTTACAGTTTCTAACCTTCAAGTGCATTATATCATAGAATTTATATGAATTTTATCTTGCTAGCAAATTAAAACAAAATGAATCCCTTTGAATTAAAAAAATAAAACAAAATGAATCTCTCTGAATTAAAAAAATAAAACAAAATGAATCTCTCTGAATTAAAAAAATAAAACCCTGCTATTTTTAAATAGCAGGGCTTTATAAAAAAAAGAGAAATCCCTTTAGGACTTCTCTTATACTAATTCAAGTATTGCTTTTTCTGCTCCATCTCCACGACGACTGCCAAGTTTTATTACTCTTGTATATCCACCATTTCTTTCTTCATACTTTGGTGCTATTTCAGTAAATAATTTTGTTACTACATCTTCATCATAAATGTAGGCAAGTACTTGACGTCTTGCATGTAAATTGTTACGTTTACCAAGAGTTATCATTTTTTCAGCCATTCTTTGAGTTTCTTTTGCTCTTGAAACGGTTGTAATAATTCTTTCTTCTCTAAGTAAAGATGTTACGAGGTTTCTAAGCATTGCTTTTCTATGAGCACTTGGACGGCCAAGTTTTCTTAATGTTGCCATTTTTACCCCCTTATTCGTCTTCTTTCTTCAAACTTAATCCTAATTCAGCGAGTTTATTTTCTACTTCTTCTAAAGATTTTTTACCTAGGTTTCTTACCTTCATCATTTCTTCTTGAGTTTTTTGCATCAGTTCATCAACTGTATTGATGTTTGCTCTTTTTAAACAGTTAAAAGATCTTACTGATAGATCAAGCTCTTCAACTGTCATTTCAAGAACTTTTTCTTTTTGATCTTCTTCTTTTTCAACCATGATGTTTACTTCGTTAGCATGTTCTGTTAAACCAACGAATAAGTTTAGATGTTCTGTTAAAATCTTAGCGGCAAGTGATACTGCTTCATCTGCAGCCATAGAACCATCTGTTGAAACTTCTAATATAAGTTTATCAAAGTCTGTTCTTTGACCAACTCTTGTGCTCTCAACTTTCCAGTTTACTTTTCTAACTGGTGTATAGTTTGAGTCGATAGGTATTATACTGATTTCAGCACTTTCATCTTTTTTAAGTTCTGAAGGTTCATATCCTCTACCTTTTTTAATTGTTAGTTCCATATAAACATCAGCATCTTCATTAAGAGTAGCTATATGGTGGTCAGGATTAATTATATCTAAATTCACTTCTGCTTTTAGATCAGAAGCTTTGATTTCTCCCTCACCTTTTTTTTCAACGATAACTTTAACATCTTCGTCACCATCATAATTTATAACTAATTCTTTAATGTTTAAAATTATTTGAGGTACATCTTCAAATACACCTGGAATTGTAGAAAATTCGTGTTCTACTCCCCTAATTTTTATAACGGATACTGCAGCACCAGGAAGAGATGATAAAAGTACTCTTCTAAGAGAATTCCCTATTGTAATACCGAATCCACCTTCTAATGGTTCTACTACAAATTTTCCATATGTTCCAGATTCATTTAATTCTTCTATCTCAATACTAGGCTTTTCAATTTCTATCATTGACTTACCCTCCTTTATGGGTTATTAGGAGTGTAAATAATTAAACTCTCCTGCGTTTAGGTGGTCTACAACCATTATGTGGAATTGGTGTAATATCCTTAATCATTGTTACTTCAAGTCCTGAAGCTTGAAGTGATCTTATCGCAGCTTCTCTTCCTGATCCTGGTCCTTTTACATATACTTCAACTGTTTTTAGTCCATGTTCTTTAGCTTTTGTTGCAGCTGCTTCAGCTGCTTCTTGTGCAGCGAAAGGTGTAGATTTTCTTGAACCTCTAAAGTTAAGTGCTCCAGCACTAGACCATGAAATTACATTACCACTCATATCTGTTAGTGTAACCATTGTGTTATTGAATGTTGAAGAAATATGAGCTTGACCTTTTTCAATATTTTTACGTTCTCTTCTTCTTGCACGTGTTGCTTTTTGTTTCTTAGCCATTATCTACCCTCCCTTACTTTTTCTTTGAAACTAATTTCTTAGGACCTTTTCTAGTTCTAGCATTAGTTTTTGTTTTTTGACCTCTTACTGGAAGTCCTTTTTTATGTCTTTGTCCTCTGTAGCAATTAATTTCTCTAAGTCTTTTGATATTCATTGCTACATCTCTACGTAGATCTCCTTCTACGTGATACTTATCTATTTCTTCTCTTATTTTTGCAAGTTCAGATTCTGTTAGGTCTTTTACTCTTGTATCAAAATCAACGTCAGCATTTCTAAGAATTTCTTGTGCTCTGCTTCTGCCTATTCCATATATATAAGTAAGACCAATCTCAACGCGTTTTTCTCTGGGTAAGTCAATACCAGCAATTCTTGCCATTATAGCCTCCTTATCCTTGTCTTTGTTTATGCTTTGGATTTTCACAAATGACCATAATTCGACCATTTCTCTTTATAATCTTACATTTTTCGCACATCTTTTTTACAGATGGTCTAACCTTCATAATTATCCCTCCTATAATTTAGGATTGTTTATTTCTTTCTCCAGGTAATTCTTCCTCTTGTTAAATCATAAGGTGATAATTCAACTTTTACTTTGTCTCCTGGAAGTATTCTAATATAATTCATCCTTAATTTTCCTGAAATATGGGCTAGAATTATATGACCATTTTCAAGTTTTACTTTAAAAACTGTATTTGGCAGTGCTTCAACAACTTCGCCTTCGACTTCAATTACATCTTCTTTAGCCACTAAAATTTTCCCCTTTCATTACTTAACTATAGTCTTTTAATTTATTTCTAATATAAGAATCATTAATATCTGCATTTTCTATATTTATTATATCTTTATAAATCATCAGATGTTTAATCTTTTTTTTCTTTGGTTTTGCTAATTTTCTTAGCTTTCCATCAACTATAGCTACATAGTCTTGATCAAGAATATCTTTTATAATAAATACCTTTCCTGAATCTCTACCAGCTTTTGATTTAACTATTTGGCCTACCTTTATAAAAAAAGTATTATCCATAAATTAGTTTTCTAAACCTTTTACTATTTCTTCGGATACTTCTTTTATATCTTTTGATCCGTCTACATTTACTAATAGCTCTTGAGCTACATAGTAGTCTAGAAGAGGAACTGTTTGATCCAAATAAACTTTAATTCTATTTTCTACAGTTTCTTTTACATCATCATCTCTTTGGATAAGTGGTGTATTATCTTTATCACAAACACCTTCCACTTTTGGTGGATTGTATTTTACATGATAAGTTGCTCCGCAAGTCTTGCATATTCTTCTGCCTACGGCTCTATCTACTAATATGCTTTGATCTACGTCTATATTTATTACCTTATCAAGTTTTGTGTTTAATTTATCAAGTTGAGCATCAAGGCTAACAGCTTGAGTTACTGTTCTTGGAAATCCATCTAATAAAAATCCATCTTTACAATCATCTCTTGAGATTCTTTCTTGAACAATCTTTATTACGACTTCATCTGGAACTAGTAAACCTTTATCCATGTATGATTTTGCTTCTTTTCCTAAATCTGTGTTGTTCTTTATATTTTCTCTAAATATATCTCCAGTTGAGATATGAGGTATATTATATTTGTTTATTATAAATTCTGCTTGAGTTCCCTTACCTGCTCCTGGAGGTCCTAATATTACTAACTTCATTTGTTTATCTCCTATTTGTTAAGAAATCCTTTGTAATGTCTCATAAGCATTTGTTGTTCAAGTACTCTTGTTGTTTCAAGAACAACTCCAACTACTATTATCATAGATGTTCCACCATAGTTAAACGGTAGGTTGGAAATCTTTGTTAAAAATACTGGAAGCACTGCTAGTATTGCTAGTGCAATTGCTCCTGGTAGACATAATCTATTAACTGTTCTTTGTAGATAATCTGATGTAGGTTTTCCTGCTCTTATTCCAGGAATAAAACCTCCATTTTGTTGCAAGTTCTTAGAATATTCAACAGTATTAAATTGTATTGCTGTATAGAAATATGTGAAGAATACTATTAATAAAACAGTAAATACAACATAATATATAGTTCCAGGTACTCCCTCTACAGTGAAATATTTTTCTATTGTTCTTACTGTCGATTCATTTTTTGTAAATAGAGCAATTGTTGCTGGAATTGCAACTATTGAACTGGCAAAGATTATAGGCATAACACCACTCATTAATACTTTTACAGGTATGTGAGTTGATTGTCCGCCGTACATTTTTCTACCAACTACTCTTTTTGCATATTGTACAGGGATTCTTCTTTCTCCTTCATTTAGCAATACTACAAATACTACAATAGCTATAGCTATTATTAAAAATAGTATTAAGAATATTGGATTTGCCATACCAGCATTTACTATCGCAAAAGATTTTACTATATCTGCTGGGAATCTTGATACTATACCTGCAAATATCAATAATGATATACCATTTCCAATTCCATGTTCTGTTATTTGTTCTCCAATCCAAATTAAAACTGCTGTACCTGCAACTATTGACAATACAACAACTGATTTTTCAAGTATTGTTGTTGCCACAACAGCTTCACCGAAGAATCCAAATGAATATCCAATAGCTTGAATAAATGCTATTACGATTGCAAGATATCTTGTGTATTTTGCAATTTTCTTTCTTCCTGTCTCTCCTTCTTTTGAAAGAGCTTCTAGTGAAGGAATAGCAATTGTTAATAATTGAATAATAATGGATGATGTGATGTATGGATATATATTAGCTGCAAATATTGTAAATTTACTAAAGTTACCCCCTGACATTAGGTCAAGTAAAGAGAATACTGTTCCGCCAGAGTCACTATATAGTTGTGATATTGCTAATGAATTCATAAACGGTACTGTTATATGAGATCCAAGTCTATATATCAACAACATAGCTAATGTAAATAGCATCTTTTTACGTAAAGATGGTATCTTCCAAGCATTCCTAAATGTGGAAATCATCAGATCACCTCTGCCTTTCCTCCAGCCGCTTCTATTTTTTCTACAGCTGATTTAGAAAATTTATTAGCTTTTACTGTGATTTTTGAGCTAATTTCACCATTTCCTAGGATCTTTAAGCCATCTTTTTTATTTTTAATAATTCCCATATCTTTTAGTATTTCAGGTGTAACTTCTGCTCCGTCTTCAAATTTGCTTAAATCAGAAACATTAACTACATCATATTCTTTTTTGAATACATTAGTAAAACCTCTCTTAGGAAGTCTTCTAAATAAAGGCATTTGACCCCCTTCAAATCCTGGTCTTACTCCACCACCTGATCTAGCATTTTGTCCTTTGTGTCCTTTTCCAGAAGTTTTACCAAGTCCTGACCCAATACCTCTACCAAGTCTTTTCTTAGATTTGACTTCTCCACCTTCAGCTGGTCTTAGATTGTGTAATTTCAATGTTTACACCTCCTTATTCAGTTATCTCAAGCATATAAGAAACTTGTTTTATCATTCCTCTTATTTGAGGATTGTCTTCGTGTTCTACAACTTGTCCTATTTTATTTAATCCCAATGCTTTAATTGTTCTCTTATGAGTTTTAATTTTACCAATAGGGCTTTTTACTAATTTTATTTTCATAGTTCTTACTCCCTTATCCTAAAATTTCATTTGCTGGCTTATTTCTAAGTCTTGCAACTGATTCAACTGTCATAAGTTCTGATAGACCTTTAATAGTTGCATTCACAATATTTCTAGGATTGTTAGATCCTATATTTTTTGTACGTATATCTGAAATTCCTGCAAGTTCGCATACAGCACGTACTGCTCCACCAGCAATTACTCCTGTTCCTTCAGGGGCTGGTTTTAAAAATACTCTTCCCGCACCAACTACTCCAGTTACTTCATGAGGGATACTTGTATTTAATAAATTTACTTTAATTAAATGTTTTTTTGCATCTTGTGTTGCTTTTCTTATTGATTCAGGAACTTCTAGTGCTTTACCTGTTCCTACACCAACATGACCGTTTCTATCGCCAACAACTACTAGAGCTGAAAATCTAAAGTTTCTACCACCTTTAACTACTTTTGCTACTCTGTTAATTGCTACTACTCTTTCTTCAAGATCCAACTCTTGTGCATTAATTAATGAACGTTCCATTTTCCCCTCCTTCTTAGAATTGTAGTCCTGCTTCTCTAGCTGCATCTGCTAATGCTTTGATACGTCCATGATAAACATATCCAGATCTATCAAATACTACTTCTTTGATACCAGCATCAAGAGCTCTTTGTGCTACTGACTTTCCTACTTCTTTAGCTGCTTCAATATTTTTTGTACTTTCAAGTCCTAATGATTTATCAAGTGTTGAAGCCTGTGCTAAAGTTCTTCCGTTTTCATCATCTATAATTTGTGCATATATATGCGCACTAGATCTGTAAACTGAAAGTCTTGGGCAAGATTCTGTTCCGGAGATTTTATTTCTGATTCTCTTGTGTCTTTTTATTCTGCTTGCATTTCTATCAATTTTCTTTAACACTTTTATTTACTCCTTCCTTACTTACCTGTCTTTCCTACTTTACGTCTTATATGTTCATCTACATACTTAATACCTTTACCCTTGTATGGTTCAGGTTCTCTATATCTTCTTATATTTGCTGCATATTGACCAACTTTTTGTTTGTCTATGCCGCTTATTATGATTCTTGTTGGCTCAGGAACTTCAACTTCAATTCCTGCTGGATCTTCAAGTTCTAGTGGATGAGAAAATCCTAAAGTTAAAGCTAGTTTTTTACCACTTTTTGCTGCTCTATAACCAGTACCAACAATTTCTAATTCTTTTTTATAGCCTTCAGTAACACCAACAACCATATTATAGATCAATGTTCTTACTAAGCCGTGTAGTGATTTTGATTCTTTTGTATCATCTGGTCTAGTAACAACAATTTCTGAATCTTCTTTGCTGATATTTAATTTAGGGCTAAAGCTTTGTGTTAATTCTCCCTTAGGTCCCTTTACGGTTACTGTATTATCTTGTATTTTTACATCTACACCGTTTGGGATCTCGATTGGTTTTTTACCTATTCTAGACATATTTCCTCCTATTACCAAACGTAGCAGATTACTTCTCCACCTACATTAGAGTTTCTAGCTTCTTTGTCAGTAATTATTCCTTTTGAAGTTGAAATAATTGCAATGCCAAGTCCGCCAAGAACTTTAGGCACTTCACTATTTTTTGCATATACTCTAAGGCCAGGTTTAGAAATTCTCTTTAAACCACTAATAACTTTTTCGTCGTTTTCGCCGTATTTTATATCAATTCTAATTATTCCTTGTTTGTCATCATCTATTACTTCGTAATTTTTAATATATCCTTCTCTTAATAGAATTTCGGATATTTGCTTTTTAATATTTGAAGCCGGAATATCAACAGATTTATGTTTTGCATTATTAGCATTTCTAATTCTAGTAAGCATATCTGCAATTGGGTCTGTCATCATATTATTTGCCTCCCTTCCTGCTAATGGTAATAATTACCAACTTGCTTTTCTCACACCTGGAATCTGTCCTTTATATGCTAATTCTCTAAAACAAATTCTACAGATACCATATTTTTTTAATACAGAATGTGGTCTACCACATATGTTACATCTAGTGTATTCTCTTGATTTATATTTAGCTTTTCTTTTTTGTTTTGCTATCATTGATTTTTTTGCCACAAGTGTTTCCCCCTAATTACTTTTCAAATGGCATTCCCATTTTTTCAAGGAAAGCTTTAGCTTCTTCATCTGTCTTAGCTGTTGTGACAATTGATATATCCATACCTCTTATAGCATCTACTTTGTCATATTCTATTTCAGGAAATATCAATTGTTCTTTTAAACCTAGTGCATAATTTCCTCTACCATCAAATGCTGTAGATTTTACACCTCTAAAGTCTCTTACTCTTGGAAGAGCAATATTCATTAGTTTGTCAAGAAAATCATACATTCTTTCGCCACGTAGAGTTACTTTAACACCAATTTTATTTCCTTCTCTTAACTTGAAGTTCGCAATTGATTTTCTTGCTGTTGTAACAACTGGCTTTTGACCTGATATTAAAGTAAGGTCTTCAATAGCTGATTCAAGACTCTTAGGATTGTCTTTAGCTTCTCCTAATCCTATGTTTATTACAACTTTTTCAAGTTTAGGAACTTCCATTATGCTTTTATATTCGAATTTTTCAAGTAGATAGCTTACTACTTCATTATCATACTTTTCTTTTAATCTTGAAGTCATATTCTACCTCCTTACTTTATAGCTTCGTTGTCAGATTTTTTAAATCTGATTTTCTTTCCATCTTCTATTCTATAACCAAGTTTTGTAGTCTTGCCTGATTTTGAATCAAAGTATGCTACATTTGAAACATCAATAGCAGCTTCTTGTTTTTCTATTCCGCCTGCTTGTTGAGGTCCTCTTGGTTTTATATGTTTTGTAACCATATTTACCTTTTCTACAATTACTTTATGTTGTTTAGGAAAGGTTTTTAGTACTTTACCGGTAGCTCCTTTGTCTTTTCCGGCAATCACTTTTACAGTATCACCTTTTTTAATACGCATATTTACCTCCCATTAAAGAACTTCCGGTGCAAGTGAAATTATCTTCATGAAATTTCCACTTCTTAGTTCTCTGGTAACAGGTCCAAAGATACGAGTTCCTACCGGACTTCTGTCATCCTTTATTATAACTGCTGCATTTTCATCAAATCTTATATATGATCCGTCTTTACGGCTAATTCCTTTATTTGTTCTAACAATTACGGCCTTAACTACTGAACCTTTTTTTACAACTCCACCAGGAATTGCATGTTTTACAGAACAAACAACTATATCACCGATATTAGCTACTTTTCTGTTTGTACCACCAAGTACTTTTATTACAAGTAGTTCTCTAGCTCCGGAATTATCAGCAACATGTAGTCTTGTTTCTTGTTGAATCATGAGCTTACCTCCTTCTAGAAATTATTTAGCTTTCTCAATAATATCTACTAATCTCCATCTCTTGTCCTTACTTAGTGGCCTTGTTTCCATGATTTTTACTTTATCGTTTAATTTTGCTTCATTGTTTTCATCATGAACTTTAAATTTAGTAGTCTTTTTAAATCTTTTTTTATAAATGGGATGAGTTACAAATGTTTCAACAGCTACAGTGATAGTTTTTTCCATCTTATCGCTGATTACTGTTCCTATTTCAGTTTTTCTTGAATTTCTTTGCATGGTCTATTAAGCCTCCTTTCCCACTTCTAGTTCACGTTCTCTGAGGACAGTTTTAACTCTTGCTATATCTTTTTTTAATAATTTAATACTTGCTGGATTGTCAAGTTGACCTGTTGCTAGTCTAAATCTTAAATTAAATAATTCGTTTTTTAAATCATTTACTTTGTTTACTAATTCTTCACTTGACATTTGGCGAATTTCTTTAGTCTTCATTTGATTCACCATCCTTTTCTCTCATAACAATTTTTGATTTGATTGGAAGTTTCATTGCTGCAAGTCTCATTGCTTCTCTTGCTATTTCATCTGAAACACCGCTCATTTCAAACATAATACGGCCTGGTTTTACTACAGACACCCAATATTCAGGAGCACCTTTACCAGAACCCATACGAGTTTCAGCAGGTTTTTCTGTTACTGGCTTATCTGGAAATATTTTGATCCAAATATTTCCTCCTCTTTTTATATATCTAGTCATAGCACGACGTGCTGCTTCTATTTGATTTGAAGTAATCCAAGCTGGTTCTAGAGCTTGTAGCCCATATTCACCATAGGTAAGCGTGTTTCCACGTTGTGCTTTACCTTTCATTCTGCCTCTGTGCACTCTACGGTACTTTACTCTTTTAGGCATTAACATGACTGTTTTCCTCCTCTCGTCAGATTATCTGTTTTCGTTCTTATTTCTTTGATTTCTTCTAGGAGCTCTGTTGTTTCTGTTATCTCTGTTTTGTGGTCTTCTTCTGTTGTTTCTTTTTCTGTTTTCTTTTATTTCTGGAAGAACTTCACCCTTATATAACCAAACTTTTACTCCAAGCTTTCCATAAGTTGTATCTGCTTCTGCAAATCCATAGTCTATATCAGCTCTTATTGTTTGAAGAGGAATTGTTCCTTCTGAATATCCTTCAGTTCTTGCCATGTCAGCACCACCAACACGACCTGAAACAGATGTTTTAATACCTTTTGCTCCAGCTCTCATTGTTCTTTGAATTGCTTGTTTCATTGCTCTTCTGAATGAAACTCTTCTTTCAAGTGATTCAGCAATTGATTCAGCAACAAGTTGTGCTTCTAAATCTTGAACTTTAATTTCTTCTACATTTATAACAACACTTTTGCCAGTAAGTTTTTCAAGTTCTTTTCTTAACTCTTCAACTCCAGCTCCGCCTCTTCCTATTACCATTCCAGGCTTAGCTGTATAAATTGAAATCTTAACCTTTTTAGAGGCTCTTTCAATATTAATTTTTGAAATACCAGCTGTGTATAATTTTTCTTTTACATATTTACGGATTTTGTTATCTTCCAATAATAATTCTGCGAAATCTTTTTTATTGGCAAACCATTTAGAATCCCAGTCTTTAATTACGCCAACACGTAGTCCGTGTGGATTAACTTTTTGGCCCATTATTCACACTCCTTATTCAGCTTCTGCAACTACTACGCCAATATGGCTTGATCTTTTTAATATCGGATAAGCCGTACCTTTAGCTTTTGGACGGAATCTTTTCATTGTTGGACCGTCATTGGCATATGCCTTAGCTACATATAAATTATCTCTATTTAAATTTAAATTATTTTCAGCGTTAGCTACTGCAGAGTTAAGCACCTTGTAAAGTTCTCTTGCTCCTTTCTTAGGAGTGAACTTTAACATAGAAAGGGCTTCATCTACTTGTTTGCCACGAATTTCTGCGCAAATATAATTCACTTTTAATGGTGAAATTCTAACATATTTTGCAACTGCTTTTGCTTGCATTATTTTCCCCTTTCTTTTACTTTACATCAGTGGTCTTTTCACTTTTAGCTGTATGTCCCCTGAAAAGTCTTGTAGGTGCAAATTCTCCTAATTTGTGTCCTACCATATCTTCTGTTATATATACAGGAACATGCTTTCTGCCGTCATACACTGCTATTGTGTGTGATATCATTTCAGGAAATATAGTGGAGCGGCGAGACCAAGTTTTGATAACTTTCTTGTCGTTTGTTGCGTTTAAAGCGTCTACTTTTTTTAACAGATGTTCATCTGCAAAAGGACCTTTTTTAACTGATCTACTCATTATTTACCTCCCCTTATTTAGTCTTTCTTCTTCTAACTATATACATGTTAGATTTTTTGTTCTTAGCTCTAGTCTTAAGTCCAAGTGTTGGTTTACCCCAAGGAGTTACTGGTGAAGGTCTACCTATAGGAGTTCTACCTTCCCCACCACCATGAGGGTGATCTACTGGGTTCATTGCTGAACCTCTTACGTGAGGTCTTTTTCCTAGATATCTTGATTTACCAGCTTTACCTAAAACTACTAATTCATGAGTAAGGTTTCCAACTTGACCAACTGTAGCTCTACATTCTAGTAAAACTAGTCTAAACTCTCCTGATGGTAAACGAAGTTGTGCATATTTTCCTTCTTTAGCCATTAGTTGAGCTGATGAACCAGCTGATCTTGCAATTTGTCCACCTTTTCCAGGTAACATTTCTATGTTATGAACTGTTGTACCAATAGGTATATCTGCTAATCTTAGAGCATTACCTACTTTGATATCAGCTTCTTGTCCTGATTCTACTGTGTCTCCTACTTTTAATCCATTTGGAGCAAGTATATATCTTTTTTCACCATCAGCATAATTAAGTAGTGCTATATAACTTGTTCTATATGGATCGTATTCAATAGCTGCAACTTTTGCAGGTATATTGTCTTTGTCTCTTTTAAAGTCAATAATTCTATATTTTCTTTTAACTCCGCCACCTTTATGTCTTGAAGTTATTCTACCGTAAGAGTTTCTTCCGGCATTTGATTTTAAGCTTACAGTAAGGCTTTTTTCTGGAGCTTTTTTTGTTATTTCTTCAAATGTAGAGACAGTCATCTGTCTTAATGCAGGAGAAGTTGGTTTAAATCCTCTAATTGCCATCTTTTTCCTCCTTATTATTCCATACCTTCGAAGAATTCAATATCTTTTGAATCTTCTTTTAATTTTACAATAGCTTTCTTCCAAGCAGGACGTCTTCCTTGACTTACGCCTTGTCTTTTTAACTTTCCATACATATTCATAGTGTTCACTGATTCAACATCTACACCAAAAATTTCTTCTATCGCTTTTTTAATTTCAGGTTTTGTAGCGTTTTTATCAACTTCAAATGTGTATTTCTTTTCTTCTGTGATGTCCATACTCTTTTCAGTTATAATAGGTCTTTTTATGATGTCAAATTTATTCATTAATTGAACACCTCCTCAATAACTTTCAAAGCATCTTTAGTTACTACAAATGAGTTGTATTTTAAAATGTCATATACGTTGATGTTTTGAGCCATTGTTGTTTTTACATTTTCCATATTTCTTGAAGCTCTTTTAATGTTTTCATCATTATCAGCTATAACAACTAAAGCTTTTCTATTAGCATTTACATTATCTAAAACTTTTTTGAAATTCTTTGTTTTTGCTTCTTCAAGTTTGAAATCATCTAATACGATTATTTCATTTTCTTGAGCTTTTGATGTTAAAACACTCTTAAGAGCAAGTCTTCTAACTTTTTTAGGTGTTGTATAGGAATAGTCTCTTGGTTTCTTAGCAAACACTACTCCGCCACCTCTCCATTGAGGAGATCTTATACTACCTTGTCTTGCACGGCCAGTTCCCTTTTGTCTCCAAGGTTTTCTTCCACCGCCACGTACCTCTGCACGTGTTTTTGCACTGTGTGTACCTTGTCTTTTATTAGCTAAGATATTTTTTACAACAAGATAAACAGCATGTTCATTTATTTCAATATCAAATATCTCTTTGTTTAATTCAATTTCTTCTACAGATTTACCATCCATATTTAAAACAGAAATGTTAGGCATAAAAACACCCTCCTTTCACTACTTTTCTATTTAACAGTATTTTTAATGATAACAGTACCTTTCTTAGGTCCAGGAATTGCACCCTTGATCAGAATTAGGTTTTTATCTAAGTCAACTCTTATTATTTCAAGATTTTGTACTGTAACTCTTTCATTTCCCATTTTGCCGGCCATTCTATGTCCCTTCCAAACTCTTCCAGGATAAGTTGCCGCACTCATACCACCTGGCATTCTATGGAATTTTGAACCGTGAGTTTCTCTACCACGACCGAAGTTGTGTCTTCTGATAACACCTTGAGTTCCTTTACCTTTAGAATTTCCAGTAACATCAACGAATTGTCCTTGTTCGAATATATCTACTTTTAATTCATCGCCAATGTTATATTCATCAGTGTTGTCAGTTCTAAATTCTCTGATATTTTTCTTGTATTCAACACCTGCTTTGTCGAAGTGTCCTTTTATTGGTTTATTAACTCTTCTTTCTTTAACATAACCTGTAGCTACTTGTATTGCGTTATATCCATCTACTTCCTCTGTCTTTTTTTGAATTACTACATTAGGTTCAGCTTCAATAACTGTTACAGGAGTAACAACACCTTGTTCGTCAAAGATTTGAGTCATACCAATCTTTTTACCAATTAATAGTTTCAATATTTACCTCCTAATTTTTACAGCGGATTGCTGCGCAATCTTATAAAGAACAATTATTATAGCTTAATTTCTATATCAACGCCTGCTGGCAAGTTGAGTTTCATAAGTGAATCTACTGTCTTTTGATTTGGATTTACAATATCAATAAGACGTTTGTGTGTTCTTTGTTCGAATTGTTCTCTAGAATCCTTATATTTATGAACTGCTCTAAGTATTGTTATGATTTCCTTTTCTGTTGGTAGTGGTATAGGTCCTGAAACAACCGCACCTGTTTGCTTTGCAGCTTCCACTATTCTTGAAGCAGAATTATCTAATAGTTCATAATCATAAGCTTTAAGTTTAATTCTTATTTTTTGTTTGCCATTATTTGACATACTTTCCCTCCTATTCGCATAAATAACATATTTGCGAGTTTAGGTTACTGATAAACGCACCCTGGTGTATCTTGAGTGCCATTTAAAAAGAAAAATAACCTCGCCCTGGTCAAGCCGGGACTTCTCATCCATAATTACCTTGCCTTCCTTTTTCTCTCAAAAGACAAGCAACTTATAGAATCATCGCAACTAATCTATTTCAAACGCTTTAATATTATATAAAAGACTTGAGCATTTGTAAAGGCTATTTGACAAATTTCTTTAAGTTTTTTATTTTTATTTTTTATATTTTTTATTTAATTAAATTCTACTCCTTTTTATCTATTATATATAGGAAGAAAATATTTTATTTAATTTTTTATAATTCCTAACTTTTATTATCCTATATATTTTTAATTTATTCTTTTATCTTCTATTATATTAATATATTAAGTTTTTAAATACATTATTAATATGCTTAATTTTACAAATAAAAAAAGATGGTGGCCCCATCTCTTTTTACTGTATCATATTAATTATATATAGGAAGGTGTAGTTTATTTTATAATTTCTTTTATATAGTTTTTATTTTTTGATTCTAGCTCTAGATCCATTACCTTGTTTATAGTTCCTGCTATGTTTAAGATACTTTCTTTTTCTAATATAGTATCTTCTTTAAAGTTAGGACCTACACAGATAGCAATTGCATCGTAATTATTTTTATCTGGTAAATATCCGTGGTTACCATGATTTTTAGTATTATTTTTAGAAATTAAATTTTCTCCAAGTTGAGAATCAAATATATATCCTTCTTTTGCTTCTAACCATAGAACTGCATCTTTTGATGCTCCAAGTTTTTCTATTTCATCTTTATATATTATTTTTTCTACTTCTTCTATATTTAGCTCTTTTAATTTATTTATTATTTTTTCTAAAGTTTCCTTATCATCTTTATCTTTTAAGTAGAGAGCTGCAGATCCACCATTGGTTAAGAAGAAAGCTTTGTAGTCTTTTGTTGAACCATCTTCATTTGCTTCTAAAAGATCCATATCTTCTAATATTTTATTAATTTTTATAGATTTAAATACATCTATTTGAGAGTGATCTGATATAAACACTACATTTATATCATCTAAATTATTTTCTTTTGAAATTTCTTGGAAGAATCTTTCAAGTCTTGCATCTAAATCTTTTATAGCGTAGTCAACTGCTAGGTGTTTTGAGCCATAGACGTGTTTTTTACTATCTATATTTATTAAATGTAGAAATAATAAATCTGGATTGTATTTATTAAAAGTGTAGGCTGCAGATCTTGCTAAAAATTCATCATAGCCTGGTTGCTGATCAGGGTCTACTTCGCCAAAGTTTTGGAATAATTCTCTTATATAATTTGAGTCTGATTGACTTGATACATATTCTGCAAATTCCATGCCATAAGTATTTCCAATTTCTGGAAAATTATAATCTATGTCTGCATTTACTGTTACTGGCCATGAAAATGAAGCAATTTTTAATCCTTTTCTTTTAGCTGCAGTAAATATACTATCAACTTTTACATATTTATAATCCCAAAACCAATCCATAGCGAGTTTTTCTGGTTGCAATAAAAGATTGTTATCAACTCCATGGTCTATTGGTCTAACTCCAGTAATCATACTTGTATGAATTGGGTATGTTACTGTTGGATAAATTGTTTTTAAATTTTTTATCCAAGATCCTTTTTTTATCATCTTACTTAAAAATGGCATTTTGGAATAAGTTTCTTCGTCAATATTTCCTAATGCATCTAGTGAAATTACTATTAATTTATTCATATATCTCCTTATTTTATTCCTGTGTATACAAAGGCATCTATTATTCTTTTTTGTGCTAGTAAAAATATAAGTATTATCGGAACAACTAGTATCATATTTCCTGCCATAAGTACATTCCAAGATATTCCATCCATTGTTGATTTAAGCATCGAAACCCCAAGTGGTAAAGTCCTAACTGTATCTTTGGTTGTCATTACTAAAGGCCAAAAATAGTCATTCCAGTTTGAAATAAATGAAAATAGAATAAAAGTTACAAGTGTTGATTTGGCTTGTGGTAGCATTATTTTATATAAAATTGTTACATCACTAGCATTGTCAAGTTTTGCTGCTTCTATTAGTTCGTCTGGTATCTGCATAAATCTTTGTCTTAGAAGAAATATTCCAAAGGCTGATGATGCAAATGGTAGTATCAACGATAAATAAGTATTTATTAAACTCATTTTTGACATCATTAAAAATAATGGTAGGAAGATTAGTTGGGCAGGAATCATCATTGTTAGCATTACTATAAAGAATAAAAAGTTTTTTCCTTTAAATTCATATCTTGCAAAGGCATAGGCCGCAGGTATTATTGTTAAACACTGCAAAACAATGATCGATACTGTTACTATAACGGAGTTTAATAAATATCTTAAAAATGGACCAGATTGCCATGCTTTTATATAATTTTCTGGATGCCATTCTTTTGGTATTATAGTTGGTGGAAATAATAATGTTTCGCCAAGGCTTTTAAATGATGTTAAAAACATCCACGCAAAAGGTCCTATAAAAATCAAACATACTATTATTATCATCATATAATTTAAAACTTTTTTTATATTTGCATAAACATTAGCATAGTCTCTTTTTTCTTTTCTTAAATCTATATTAATATCCATTTTTCACCTACCTGTAATAAACTCGCTTAGACATAAATTTAAAGTAAAGTAATGTACATATTGAAATTATAAGTAGTAAAATAACTCCTGCTGCTGAAGCATATCCTATCTTAAAAAATCTAAATCCATATTCATATATATAGTAGACAATTGTGTTTGTAGAATTTGCTGGACCACCATTTGTCATTATTGCTATAGTTTCAAATACTTTAAAACACGATATAAAACTTGTTATTACTACAAAAAATATTGTAGGAGATAACATTGGTAGTGTAATTTTTGAAAAAGTTCTAAATCCTGATGAATTATCAAGCTCAGCTGCCTCATATAAATCTTTTGGTATAGACCTTAGTCCTGCTATAAAAATTAGGGTATAGTAGCCTATTGATTTCCAAACAGATACTATTACAAGAGAATATAAGGCTAGACTCGAATCTGTTAACCATCCAAGAGGTTCAAATCCAAAGCTTTTTAAAATTACATTTAAAAGACCATAATCAGCATCCATTATCCACATCCATAGCATAGATATAGATACTAATGAAATAATATGTGGTGAAAATATAGCCGATTGAGCAAATGAGTATATCTTTCCATCCTTTCCAAGCCAAAGGGCTGTAAGAAGAGCTATTGAAAGAGTAAAAAACATTGTCAAGCCTGTGTATATCGATGTGTTAACAAGAACTTGTCTAAAGTTTGCATCATTTATCAAATTTATGAAGTTATCTAAAAATACAAAATCCATATCTGGTGTTACAAAATTCCAGTCAAAAAAACTTAAATATATAATATAAAAAATTGGACATACAAAAAATATTGTGAGTATTAAAACTGCTGGTGCGACAAAGGCATAAGCTAGTTTTTTCATGAAACCACCCTTTCAAAACTAGGCATATCATCAAGCGTTTCTATATCAGCATCAATAGCTTGTTTATCTTTTCCAAAATATTTAAGTTTTTCTTTTTCAATAACAAGATATGCCTGATCTTTTACTATGCTTGTTTTGTCAAAATTTTTAATTTCTAAGTTTCCAATTTTTGTATTCATATTATAGATAATCTCTGATCCTAAAATTTCAACATTATCTATTGTCGCTTCTATAACTAAACTAGAAAAAGTTTTTGGTTTTGTTTTATGAATTTCTGCATCTTCTGGCCTAAATCCAATATATTTTATTCTAGAATCCATTTCTAATACAGAATCTTTTATATCTTTTGCATTAAATACATTCATCGGTGGATTTCCAATAAATTGAGCAACAAACATATTCTTAGGATTGTTATAGAGACTTGATGGACTGTCCACTTGCATTATTTTCCCATTATTTAAGACAACTATTTCATCTCCCATGCTCATAGCTTCTACTTGATCATGGGTAACATAGATAAATGTTGTTTTTAATCTTTTGTGTAGTTTTATTAATTCATTTCTCATTTGAACTCTTAATTTAGCATCAAGGTTTGATAATGGCTCATCTAATATAAAAACTTTAGGCTTTTTTACCATCGCCCTTGCAAGAGCCACCCTTTGTCTTTGACCACCTGATAATTCTTGTGGAAGTGAATTCATATAGCCTTGTAATGAAACTATTTCTGTTATTTCATTAATTAATTTTTCTCTTTCATTTTTCTCTATCTTATTATTTATAAGGCCAAATTCTATATTTTCTTTGACTGTCATAGTTGGATAAAGGGCATAATTTTGAAATACCATAGCGACGCCTCTTTTAGCTGGCCTCACATTTGATACATCCTCTCCATCTATAAAAATTCTTCCACCACTCTGACTTTCAAGCCCTGCTATCATCCTTAAGGTTGTAGATTTACCACAACCTGAAGGACCAACAAGGACACAAAAATCTCCATCATTTATCTTTAAATTTATATTATCTACTGCTTTTCTATCGCCTGGGAAATTTTTTGTCACATTTTCTAAAATAACCTCTGCCATTTTTCCTCCTTATTTTTTAAGAATGCTTTTTGCTTGTTTTGCTACCTTATCCATGCATTCTTGAGGAGTTCCTTCTCCATCAACAATTAATTTGGTCATTTCGTCCATCATATATTTTGTTAACTCTGTATATCCCTCTACCATTGGTCTTGGTCTGCCGTATTGAAGTTGGTCAACTGCTACCATAAATTGTGGAGTCTTTGCATAAAGATCTTTTAGAGTATCTGTTTCAAGAGCTGAATATCTTGAAGGTAGATATCCTGTATAAGCACTAGCATATGCAGTTTGCTCAGTAGTTGTCATCCATTTAATAAATTCCCAAGCAGCTTCTTGTTTTTCTTTTGATAAGCCAGCTGTCATAACAAGGTTACATCCACCAGTTGGAACCGCATTTACTACATCTTTTGGTATAAAAGAAACATCTAATTTAAATCCTTGTTCTTCTGCAACTCCTAAGTTATAGCTTAAATCTGCTGTTGATGTAAAAAACATTGCAGACTTTTGATTAGCAAAGTCTTGTTTTAAAGTATCACCTGCTTGTTCTCCAATATTTAACTTCATTAAATCTTCATCATATAATTCTTTCCAAAAAGCAGTTGCCCTTACTCCTGCTTCTTTATTAAAAGCTGGTGTTATTCCATCTTCTTCAAACATAGATCCACCTGCACATCCAACAAAGGCTTCATAAATCCAATCATTCATTGTCATAGATAGTCCATATTGGTCATCTTTTCTTAAAGCTTGTAAATATTCTTTAAATTCTTTCCAATCTCTTGGACCAGCAGGATCAAGACCAGCAGCTTCTAACATATCAACATTTTTATATAAAATTGGTGTTGATCTTAAATATGGAAGACCATAAAGTTTTCCATCAACATAAGCATTTCCCATCAAGCCTTCATTAAAATCATCTAACTTTAAATCATCTGTAACAAAAGGAGTCAAATCCTCAGTCATTCCTCCTCTAGCAAATACACCCATAGAAGCTATCTCATTTTCTGTAACTTCAGGAGCATTACCTGCAACAAAAGCTGCTTGTGTCTTTGCATGAAGTTCATCATAAGTTCCTTGATATTCTGCTTCAACAACTATTCTATCTTGGGATTCGTTAAACATTTTAACTAGATTTTCATTATTTCGCCGATTTTATCCTTCCAAGCATACCAAAACTTAATATGTATCTTTCCATCATCTGCAACGGCACTTTCTTCTTTCTTATCAGTATTAGTATTTGCTCCAGCAACTCCAGAATCACCCTTACAAGCTACTAAACTTAAAACTAAGCATAAACTTAAAAATAACCTTAAAAACTTTTTCATAATTCCTCCTAATAAATATATTTTTATTTCCTTTTGAAATACTATCTAAACTTTTTATATAAACAGTTAAGTATATTAAAAGAATAAGTAAATTTATGTAAGAAATTATAAAAATTTTTTATAATTAAGTTATAAATATTTTAAAATGAAAACGATAAACTAGAAATTTTATTGTGCGGAGCATTTGCTCATAAGCCATCCTTTATCCAATTATCAGATAAAAAAGATTTGTAAAATCTAATTTTATAAATAAAAAAGCGATCCTAAGATCGCTAATAATTTATTTCATTTTAGAAACTTTTAAATAAAATGGAATTGCCATGACCTGACTAATTATAGATAAGACTATCATAATTGGGATAGAGTGAGAATATAAAATTCCTAAGAGCCAAGATCCTAAGAACCAAAATATTCCAAACGAGCATTCAAATATTCCATAACCACTTGCCCTGTTTTTCTTTGGCACCATGGATGTTACTGCGGCTTTCAATATTGATTCTTGTGCACCCATACCAATTCCCCAAAGGATTAATCCAAGAAGAATTGCCCACTCCCTGGTAAATCCAAAAATAAAAAGTGAAAATGGGGCTGAAATTAATGTTGAGATTGCAAGAACCTTTACCCCCTTCTTATCATAAAAATGTCCAAAGATTAAGGCTGCTATAGCATCAACTAACATTGCTCCTGCATATAAAAGTGGTAGGCTTTCTTCACTTATAAATTTCATAGCTTGATAAGAGCCAGAGGGTCCAGTGAAATTTTTAGAAATATGCATAATTATTAAAGCATAGTCCATAAAGCCAAAAGCAAAAAGTGAAATTCCAACAATGTAATATATAAATGATTTTTTCATTACAAAAGTTTCTTCTTTTTTAGGCTCTGGTTCAAAGGCTTCTGGGTTTGGAAATTTTCTCTTAGTAAGAAATAAAAGTAAGATTGTAATAAAGCCTGGAATCGCCAAGAAAGCAAAGCAAGTCCTATAAATTTCAAAAGTAGATCCTTCTGTTTTAAATAGCATCACAAGATAAAGAAAAACTGGTCCTAAAAAGGCTCCAATTTGATCTAGCATTTCTTGGATTCCAAATGATTTTCCCACTCCTTCTTGGCTCGCAGCAAAGGACATTATGGTATCTTTTGCAGGCTTTTTTATCGCCTTTCCCATTCTTTGTACTACCAATAAAATAGAAGCGGCAATCCAACCCTTACCACCAACTAAGGCAAGAGCTGGCACTGCTAAAATATCTAATATGTATCCAAAAATTACCATAGGCCAATATTTTTTAGTCCTATCAGTTATTTTCCCAAAAACATATCTCATGGAATATCCGATCAGTTCCCCAAGTCCAGATATAAAACCAATTGTACCAGCAGATGCACCGAGTAAAGCAAGATAGGCTCCTCTTATGCTTGATGCTCCTTCGTGAGTCATGTCTGAAAATAGGCTGACGATGCCAAATAAAATTATAAAAGTCATGGCACTAGAAATTCTTTTTTTCTTCAACTTTATTCACTCCCAAAGTTTAGGCTTTTTTCATTATATCACTTATTTCAATGATATAAATTTTTATGAAATAAGTTTATCTGCTTATGAATATAAAAAATCGACATAAGGGATTAAACCTTATGCCGATTAATTTTAAATAGATTTTATAAAAGATTTCTAATAATTTATCCTATTTATTTCTCCAAACATCTGATGCTTCATGAATTCCTAACTTGTCTGGATCAAAAACAGGTTTTATATTTAATTTCTCTTGTTCTTCATAATCTTTAAAAATCTTCACTGCTTGATTTCCTATAAAAATTAAGGTAAATACATTTATCCATGCCATCAAACCGTGTGCCATATCACCCATTGTCCAAACAGTATCAACATCATTAAGACATCCTAAAAATATAGATATAACAAAAACTATTTTTAATATAAGAATAGGTTTTTCCCTATCTCCAACTAAGAAGATAAGATCACTTTCTGCGTATAAATAATAGGCTAGTAATGCAACTGATGAAAAACATAAAACTGAAATTGCAATAAATGCTTCTCCAATACCTGGCAAACATGAATTAATCGCATCTATTACATAAGCATTACCATATTCTACTCCAGGTAAATTTTCTACTACAAAATTACCTAGCTTATCTACTGTATTGTAAGAATCTGTAATTATCATCATAAGAGCTGATGTTGTACATATGAAGAATGTTCCCATAAATACACTAAGTCCACCTATCATACCTTGAGTAACTGGGTGATCAACATCTGCTGATGCAGAAGTTATTGCTGAAGATCCAACTCCAACTTCGTTTGCAAAAACTCCCCTCTTGATACCCCAAATTACAGCTTGACCAACCATAGCTCCAAATACCGCATCTTTTCCAAAGGCAGATTTAATAATTAAAGCAAGTGTAGCAGGAAGTTTTGTTATATTAAAAAATATTACTATCAAAGACATACTAAAATAAGCAATTGCCA
The DNA here is from genome assembly GCF_000311865.1 of Peptoniphilus obesi ph1. Classification (GTDB taxonomy): domain Bacteria; phylum Bacillota; class Clostridia; order Tissierellales; family Peptoniphilaceae; genus Peptoniphilus_E; species Peptoniphilus_E obesi. The sequence goes on from NZ_HE978582.1 coordinate 158,344, forward strand.
TAAATGGTGAAACTCTTTGTGCAACATTTCCTATTCTTCTTAGTCCACCAATAATAATTAGACCAAATACTATTGAAAATATCAATCCAACAATTACTACATTAAAATTAAAGGCAAGATTTATACCCTTGACTATATTGTAGGTTTGCACTCCTGGCATAAGAAGTGTTACTGCGAATACACCAACTACTGCATAAAATTTAGCAAAGACATTGCCAACTTTTTTATTTTTAAATCCTTTTTCCATATAGTAAGCAGGTCCACCTCTGTACTCTCCCCTTACTTCTTTTTTATAGGCTTGAGACATTATTCCTTCAATCATAGCAATTGGGGAACCAACAAGAGCTAAAATCCATAACCAAAATATTGCACCAGGTCCTCCAAAATGAATACCTGTCGCCATACCGGCTATATTTCCAACTCCTACTGTCCTAGCTGCTGTAAATATAAATGATTGTAATTGGTTTAGACCTTTCTCAGTATCTCCACCCTTGGATGAAGATTTTACTAGAAGTTTAAATCTTCTAAATTGTGGAAATTTCATTTTGAATGAATAATACAAACCTGTCAATAAAACCATTAAAACAAGGCCCATGCCCCACACATGATTATTTAAAGTATTTAATATTTCAGACATAATATCACATCCATTTACATAATTTCTTTTAGATCTTCATCTGAATATAGAGGGAATTTACTTATTAATTCTTTTGCTTCTTTACTTAATTTTGATAATTCTTCTTTGTTCTTTGTATTTTCTGCAACTCTATTCATTATAGAAGCTATTTGTTTAATTTCTTTTTCTCTAAGTCCTCTTTGAGTTGTTGATGTAAGTCCAATTCTTACCCCACTTGTAACGGCTGGTCCCAATGGATCAAATGGTATTTGATTTTTATTAACTGTAATACCTACATAATCTAAAGCATCATCAAAATCTTTACCAGTAATATTTTTATTTCTTACATCGACTAAAACTATATGAGTATCAGTTCCACCTGATACAATTCTGAAACCATAGTTTTCAAGTTCACTAGCTAAGGTTTTAGCATTTATAGGAATTTGTCTCATTATGCTTCTAAATTTTTCTCCTTGAGCATATTTAAAAAGCCAACACTTAGCAGCCATAGTTGTTAAATGCATAGATCCAAGTGATCCTGGAAATACTCCATGATCCAAAGCATCGGCAAACTCTTTCTTACACATTACAAATCCAGCTCTTGGTCCACCCAATGTTTTTGTTGTTGATGATGTTACAAAATCTGCATAAGGTACTGGTGATGGAATTACTTCTGCTGCAACAAGACCTGAGAAGTGAGCCATATCAACCATAAAATATGCTCCTACTTTATCTGCAATTTTTCTAATTCTTTCAAAATCTATAAGTCTTGGATATGCAGAACCACCAGCTATTATTAATTTTGGTTTAAATTCTTCAGCCTTTTTTTCTAAACCATCGTAATCTATTTGTTCTGTCTCTTTATCTATTGAGTAGTGGTCAAAGTTAAAAAATCTACTCATAAAATTTGCCTTTGATCCATGAGAAAGATGGCCACCTTGGTCTAATCTCATTGACAAAACTCTGTCGTCTTTTTTTAAAACTGTTGCATAAACAGCATAGTTTGCTGTACTTCCTGAATATGGTTGAATGTTTATATGATCACAACCATATAATTCTTTTCCTCTCTCGTTTGCTAAAATTTCTAATTCATCAGCTACATGGGATCCTGCCTGAAATCTTTTGCCAGGATATCCTTCTAAAGTTTTATTTGTAAAAATACAGCCTGATAATTCCATAATTTCAACAGGTACAGTACTCTCTGATGCAATCATCTCAATGTTTGATTCTTGTCTTTTCAATTCTTTTTCTACTATTTCATATAATTTTGGATCAGATACCTTTGTCTTGTTTAACATTTAAATCCTCCCTTAAAAATAAAACTTATGAAATCCTATAAAATAATAAATTTTATAAAACATAATTTGCAAATATTATTTATAAAATTGAGAAATTGTTAAAATCATATTTATGAATTTATTATTAATAGCTAACTCTAATATTATAAGAAATATTCATTGGCATAAAGAGTATTGCTGATACTGGTATATTTAATTAAAGTTTTTTGATATGTAGTAAAATTTTTATACTTTATAAGAATTCCTTTACTATAAATTAACTGCTAATATTAATATACACTCATACTTATAAATTCAATCAAAAAACTAAACCTTAGTTTTTTATAAAAATTTCCAATAAAAAAGAAGCTCTAAGAGCTTCTTTTATTCATACTAAATCATAAAATCCAACTTGTCTTAAGGCTTCAAAAAGAACTATATTTGCTGAATTTGCAAGATTTAAAGATCTTTTTAATTCTTTTATCATTGGTATTCTTATGCAATTTTCACTATTTTTATCTAAGATACTTTCTGGTATTCCTCTTGTTTCCGGTCCAAACATTATAAAATCGCCATCTTTAAATTTTACATCTGTGTAAATGTTTGATGTTTTTGTTGTTGAATAATATATTGTTTTGTCCTTATTTTTATCTATAAAGTCTTTATAGTTTTCATAAACTTCCATCTCAAGAAGGGGCCAATAGTCAAGGCCTGCTCTTTTTAAATGTTTGTCGTCAATCGAAAAGCCAAGTGGCTTAATTAGGTGTAATTTTGAATGAGTCAAAACGCAAGTTCTTGCAATAGCTCCTGTATTGTGGGGAATTTCTGGCTCATATAAAACTATATTTAGCATATTTAATCTCCTATTATTTATTTAAAATAAATTAAAATCATTAAAGCAAAATTTATTTCGCCCTAATGATTTTTTATCTTATAAGCTTAATTTGTAAATTTCTAAAACATCTTTTTCGTCTAGTTCAATAAAACCTTTAATTGGCCCACCATGGTTTTCTATACAAGCTTTTGCTAAACCAGCAATGTCTTCTTCCTTAAATCCAACTTCTGATAAAGTTTTTGGAATTCCTAAACTTGCAAAGAATTCTGATAATTTATCTATTCCTTCTTTTGCCATTTCAAATTTATCTTCTTTTTCTTCTACTCCAAGAACATTTTTAGCAAATTCAGAGATTTTATCTACTGTTTTTTCGCTCAAGCAATATTTTAACCAGTTTGGAGTTAAAATTGCTAGTCCATAACCATGAGTTAGGTCATTGAAGGCTGATAGTTCGTGTTCCATTGCATGCACTGACCATTCAGTTTTCTTTCCTGCATCAATTAATCCATTTATTGCCCAAGTTCCTGACCACATAAGATTTGCTCTTGCTTCGTAATTTTCTGGATCTTCATAGGCAATTTTTCCATATTTCATACAAGTTTTTAATAATCCTTCTGCCATCCTGTCGCCTAAATAAACTCCGTCATTTAATGAAAAATAGTTTTCCATAGTATGACTCATGATGTCTGCTGTTCCTGCTGCTGTGTGTTTTTTAGGAACTGAATAAGTATATTCTGGATTTAAAATAGAGAATTTTGGTAGGGTGAAATGTGCTGCCCAACCTAATTTTTGTTTTGTAGCTTGATTTGTTATTACTGATCCCCTATCCATTTCTGAACCTGTTGCAGAAAGTGTTAGGATTGTTCCAAGTGGCAAACCTTTTTTAGGTTTAACTTTTCCTGTTACTATGTCCCAAGAGCTAGAATCTTCATAAATTCCTGCACAAATTAATTTAGAGCAGTCAATAGTTGATCCACCGCCAACTGCTAAAACGAAGTTTAAATCATTTTCTCTAGCAATTTTTATTCCTTCGTCTGCTGATTCATATCTAGGATTTGGATCTATGCCTGATAATTCTTTAAAGAAAATATTATTGTCTTCTAGAATTTTAACCACTTGGTCATAAAGTCCAATTCTTTTAATGGAACCTCCACCGTAGCATAATAAAACCCTATCTCCATATTTAAGTATTTCTTTTGCTAAGTTTTTTAATTGATCTTTACCGAATAAAATCTTTGTTCCAACTTCAAAAATAAAATCTTCCATCTTATAGCCCCCTTCTTTTATAAAGCAAGATTTGGATTTGCATATGTGTTTTTGTCATATTTTCCAGATTTATATAAGTAATAACCTGCAGATCCAATCATAGCTGCATTATCTGTGCATAGTTTTAAATCTGGATAATATATTTTTACCCCTTCTTTTCTTGCTCTTTCTTCGAGTCTTTTTCTTAGTCCTGAATTTGCTGAAACTCCTCCAGCAAGAACTAACTTGTCTAAATTTTCTTCTTTTAATAACCTAAATGATTTCTCTTCTAAAACATCTATAACTGCATCTTGAAAAGACCTAGCGACATCTTCTACAATAACTTCTCCCCCAACTTGTTCTTGGTGGTGGAGATAATTTATTACTGCTGTTTTCAAGCCTGAAAATGAAAAATCATAAGAATCTTCTTCTAACATAACTCTAGGAAATTCAATACTTGCTTTTCCTTTTGCTGCTAATTTATCAATAATTGGTCCTCCAGGATAGGCAAGTCCCATTGATCTTGCAACCTTGTCAAAGGCTTCTCCACAAGCGTCATCTCTTGTTCTTCCTATAAGATCAAAATCTACATAATCATTTACTTTGACAAGATAGGTGTGACCTCCCGATACAATTAAAGATATAAAAGGTGCTTCTAATTCTTTATGACTTATATAATTTGCACAAACGTGTCCATATATATGGTTTACGCCAATAAATGGTTTGTTTATGCAATAAGCAAATGCTTTTGCTGCTGATAAACCTATTAATAAAGCACCAACAAGTCCTGGTCCTCTTGTCGCAACAACCAAATCTATATCTGATTTTTTTACACCTGCTTCTTTAAAAGCCTGGTCTAAAACAATATTTATGGCTTCAACGTGTTTTCTAGATGCTATTTCTGGAACAACTCCCCCAAATTTTTGGTGGGTTTGTATTTGAGATGAAATTATATTTGATAAAACTTCTCTTCCCCCATCCAAAATAGCAACTGATGTTTCATCGCAAGATGATTCAACTGCCAATACCTTCATTTAATCTTCCTCCACATTATTAATGCATCTTCTCCGATTTTATAGTAGTCTTTTCTTTTTCCTTCAATGACAAAATCATATTTTTCGTATAACTTTATTGCTCCAATATTTTTTTCGCTAACTTCTAGGCTAGTAGCAAGATTTTCTTCTAGCATTTTATCTATCAATAAAGAAGCGTAGGCTTTTCTCCTAGCGAGTTTAGAAACTCCAATCCTATCAAGACTTATCTCATCAATTATATGAGAATAAGCTATATAGGCTAATGCTTTTTTATCGTCTTTAATAAGAAAAACTTTGCTATTTTCATCTTTGAGCACGGCTTCTATATTAGATTTGGTCCAAGCCTTTTCAAAACATTCTTTTTCTAAATCACATAGAGAATCTAAGTCTTTTAAGTCCGCCTTTTTTATATTAATCATTTTTTCTTTTCTAATTCTCTTTCTGCTTGAGATTTTGTTATATAGTTTGGCAAAACATTTAATAATTCATCCGGTCCATTTTTTTCATATTCTATCTCAGCAAGCCTTGCTATGTTTGATCCCTTTATTTCGTGGTTGGGTTGAAGACTTACATCACATGATTCAGCAAAAAATTCTTTAAACTTTTCACAATCTCTTCCAAGCAATAAGATTTCTTTCCCCTTAACTTGTTCTCTAATCTCTTCAAGCTGGTCAACCGAATCTTCTTTTATAGTTTCAAGTCCATTATTATTTTTATAAATTCCGTAGTAGCCCCTGTTTCTTCTCGCATCAAGGATTGGAAGAAGAATTCTATCTCCCCTATAATTTAAAGAAAGAGATTTTAAGGAAGAAACTCCCTTGATTTCTTTGTCTAAAGTTTGGGCAAAAACTCTTGCGACTGTAACTGCAATTCTTGATCCTGTAAATGATCCAGGACCAATGCCAACTCCTATAAGGTCAATATCTTCTATATTGTATTTTAGTTTTTTAAAAATTTCTGAAACCATAGCAACTAATTCTTCAGAACTATTTACTGATTCACTTATTTCAAAACTGGCAAGTTCTTTTCCATCTTTAACTAGTCCCACAGCACTTCTCATGCTTGATGTATCAAGTCCTAATGTTAGCATTAAATTTCCTCCAAAATTTCAGCTGGTCTATCTCCAAATGCCACAAGCTCTATTTCTCTTTTATCATCGTCTATCTTTTTTATATTTAACTCAAGATATTGGTCTGGTAAAAATTCTTTTATCCTGTCTGCCCACTCTATTATGCAAACTCCGTCCGAGTAAAAATATTCATCAAAACCAAGATATTCTACATCATCAACATTTTCCAATCTGTAAGTATCGAAATGATATAAGTTTAGGTCTGAATAATATTCATTAATTATATTAAAGGTTGGAGATGTTATATAATCATCAATTCCCATCCCCTTACCAATACTTTTTGTAAGAGTGGTCTTTCCTGCACCAAGATCTCCGTTTAGACAAATTACATCCGATCCTTTTAATTTAGATCCAAGAGCTAGACCAAATTTTTCAGTTTCTTTTGTATTATTACAAACTATTGTTTTACTATTTTTCATAAATTCTTGGTTTATTTCCTTTTCTAATATTATTTATTTTATTATAGCATAAGTGATTAAAGTCAAATTCTCAGAAAATCTTAATTATTTTAGTAAATTTTTAATTTCATTTTCAGAATAGACTTTTATAGAGTTTTCCATGAGCAGCTTGCTAGTTATACCTGGCGATTTTATCAATTTATTTGAAAAACTTCCATCGTATATATAAGAACTTCCGCAAGATGGAGATTTTTCTTTTAAAAGGGCAAGCTTTATATTTTCTCTTTTACAAATTTCTAATGCTTTTTCTGCTCCCTTGATAAAATAATCGCTGAGATCTCTTCCATCTTTTGAAAAAACCTTGCCATCTTTTATTTCTGAAGGAGTCCTTGGAGTTGGAAGTCCAGAACTTTCTTCTGGGCAGAAAGAAACAACTTGGTATTTATTTTTAATTTCTTCTATTTCTTCTATATAATTATTCTTTCCATTGTATTTGCAATTAATTCCTAAAAGACATGCACTAACTAAAATTTTTTCCATAAGACAGCTCCTAAGCTAGATTTTTCTTTATATAAATTATATATCTATTTATATCTTTTTATAGGCTTTTCTTTATTTTAATAATTATCAAATCATGATAAACTATAATATAGTTTATAAGCTTAATTAATTTTTTAGAAGGGATATCATGAGAAATAGTAAGTATAATAAAAAAAATCATTACGAAAAGGCTGACCCAGAAAGCCTTAGACACAAACGGTCTGTAAAAAGACGCAGAGCACAAAGAAGAAAAAAATACAGACGTAGAAGAATAATCGCCTTAGCTGTTCTTCTATTAATCATTTTTGGAATCATTAAATTAATTTCTTCGATCTTTAATAAGCCAAAAGATATTTCCCTAGATGGATCTCTTCCTGCTTGGTATGCTGGTCTTATTTACCAAGAAAAATATCATGACTACTATAGAAGTCCTAAAAAATATGTAAATGAAAGTGAAAAACTGCTTTCAGTTTATGATAGGGCTAGTGAACTAGTTAAGGAATTAGTTCCTGGATCAAATCATATAACAACAGCTTCATCCTATGCTTATGATGCTGGACTTATAAGAAAATATATAAGAGGAGAAGCAACTTATGAAGATCCTCAAAAACTTGTTTTCTTAACCTTTGATGATGGACCAAACACTAGTATCACTCCTCAAGTTCTTGATGTTTTAAAAGAAAATGATGCTTATGCAACTTTCTTTGTAGTTGGTAAAAATCTATCAGAAAAAACCAAGCCAGTTTTAAAAAGAACTTTGATGAATGGTAACTCAATAGCAACTCACTCCTTTACTCATGAGTATACAGACCTATATCCTGGAAGAGTTGCTGATCCAGCAAAAATTATCGAAGAATATAAGTTAACTCAAAATAGGTTAGAAAACCTTCTTGGAGAAGACTTCAAGTCTAATGTTTGGAGATATCCTGGTGGACACATGTCCTGGGAAAATACTGGAGAATCGGATGATCTTTTAAAAGAAAATGGAGTTGAGTGGATAGATTGGAACTGCCTAACAGGAGATGCAGAACCTAGTGGCAGGGGACCAAAATCAGAAGCTGAATTTGTGAAATATCTTGATAAAACTCTTAACAAAAATATCCATACTAATGTTGCAGTCGTTTTAATGCATGATGAACAAACAAAAACTCATACAGTGAACACTTTGCAAGGAGTTATAGATTATTTTAAAGAAAGAGATTATAAATTCTGTGTATTGAAATAGTGCTAAAAAATTAAGAGCTAAGTTAATTAAGACTTAGCTCTTTTTTATTTGTCTATTTTCTTTTAATAAATATTATTTTTCTCTTACTCTTTTTCCAGAAATATGGTCTATATCTAAAACAAACATAGATACTGCATTTATCCCTTCTTTAATCTCTTCATCAGCTTCTTTCTCATTAGGATAATATTTCATAGCAAATTTTTTTATATTTTTTAATATTATATCCCGATCTTCTATTATTTTAGTTTTTCCAAAAATCACAACGCTTGAAACACAATAAGACCAAGCATCTTCAGATAAAATCTCATTTCCATAAGTTACAAAACAAGCTTTATTATCATTATTTATACAGTCAATCTTATATCCTTTTTTACCACAGTGAAAATATAGCCTATTTTCATCTTCATTATAGTAATAGTTAATTGGGATTGAATATGGATAATTATTTTCTCCGTTAAAAGAAATTACACCTCTTTTATTTTCAGAAAGTAATTTATAGCAATCCTTGCTTTCTATCTCATTCTTTATTTTCCTTACTTTTCTAAACATAAAACCACCTTAAATACAAATTCAAAAAATATATTAATTATATTATCATATTTAAATTTATATAAATATTTCTAAATATAAAAAAGCCCATACTGAGATGGGCTTTATAAATAAAGTTTTATTTATTGTCTTCTGCTATTATTTTTTCTATTCTTTGGTTTAGTATGTCAAGTAATTTTTCATTTTCGATTGATCCTGCTATCGGATCTCCAACAACTTCGCCTTTTCTATTTACTAAAATTGTTGTAGGGAAAACTGATGATTGTAAAAGAGGTTTCCAAGCTTCGCTTGATTGATCAAAGTAGATATTTCTATATTCTACTTTTTGTTTTTCTAAAATTCCCTTTGCTTCTTTAAGTGAGTCTTCATCGCCATTTATCATATCTGCGTTTACTCCGATGATTTCTCCGCCTCTTTCTTTTAGAGACTTATTTAATTCATTTAGTTTTGGCATCTCTTCTATGCATGGTAGGCAGCCATTGTTCCAAAAGTTTAATATTGTAACTGCATTATTTTTAAACATGCTAGAATCTAAATCTTTTCCATCAAAATCTTTTGCAGTAAATTCAGGAAATTTTTCTTTTTTATTTGAATCTTCTTTTGCATCAAGGCTTGCTTCATTTGTTTCTTTTATCCCTTTAGCTTTTTCTGCTATTTTTTCTTCTAAAACTTTGATTTCTTCAAGGTCTTTTTCTACAAGCCCTATTTCTTTTTCACTTAAATCTTTTTTAGCTTGTTCAAATGCATTGCTTAAAAACTTGTAGTAGTCAGCTTCTTCTGCATTTGACTTATCTGCATAGGCAAAAACTTTGTCCCAAGCATCTTTGTTTTTTGCAATTATTTCGCCTTCTTGATCTATTAAGGCATTTATTTCTTGGCTTATTTCTTCATTTGATTTTTCATAAGGTATTACTTCGTTGTTATTGTTGTTGCTAGCACAAGCTGTCAATCCAAAAACTAAAAGTAAAAGTATAAAAATTTTTCCTATTCTGTTTTTCATATTTGCTCCTTTATTATTTCTTTTTCTTTTTTCTTAACTAAATCACAATTATAGCACAAAGCATCTACCGGACAGGAATCTATACACATTCCACACCTAATACACTCTGGACTATTTTGATCTTCTCTTACATCAATATCCATCTTACAAGCTTTTTTGCACTTGCCGCAAGATATGCACTTGTCCCTATCAAAATTTAAATTTACTAGGGCTATTTTATTAAATAATCCATAAATTGCTCCAAGAGGACAAATCCACTTGCAAAATGGTCTGAAGGTAAAGATGCTTAATAAAATTGTAACTAATAAAATCATAAACTTTAGCTTGAACAATTTTCCAAGTCCTGCTCTTATAGAAGGATTTAAAATTGATAGAGGAATTGCACCTTCTAAAACGCCTTGTGGACATATATATTTGCAAAAATATGGATTGCCCATGCCTAAACTGTTGGTTATAAGTAGCGGTAAAGCTATTACCATTACCAATAAGATTATGTATTTTAAATAAGTTAAAATTTTTAGCCTTGCAGTTGAAAATTTTTTGCTAGGTATCTTGTAAAGAAGCTCTTGAAATAATCCAAAAGGACACATAAATCCACAAATAAATCTTGCTAATGTAACTGAAAAGAATATTAAAATCCCAACAACATAATAGCTAAATTTAAATTTGGAAGATCCTAAAACTGATTGCAAGGCTCCTATTGGGCAAGATCCTGCAGCTCCAGGACAAGAATAACAATTTAAGCCTGGTAGGCAGGCCACCTTGGTCTTGCCAGTATAAATTTGACCAGTTAAAAAGTTTTTTAAATGCAGGTTAGACAAAATACTTGCCAGGCCTTGAAGTAAAACTCTTTTAGCTGTTAAAAATTTAGTAAATTTCATATCAACCAATCCCCACACATTCTAGACAAATTCTTATGGCCTTTGATAAAACTACATAGGCTTCCTTCCTATATACACCAAAAGAAATCATAAATATTGATAAGAGAATTAGTGATACTTGCATCTTTCTTTTATTAAACATCTCCTTCACCCCTCTTTACAAATTAAGTATACAATATCTCATATAAAGTTTTTGTTAAGAAATAATATTAACATAAACTTTATTTCTATTTTGTTATAATGTTTTTAAGAAAGTAAAAGAGGTGATTTTATGCGTCTTTTAATAGTTGAAGATGAAAAAACGATTTGCCAAAACATAGCAAAATCTTTAATAAAAGAAGGTTATGAGGTTGATACTTCAAATGATGGCGAAGATGCCTGCTATTTAATTGAAGTTGAAAAATATGATTTAATTGTTTTGGATTTAAATCTTCCAGGAATGGATGGAATGGATATTTTAAAAAAACTAAGATCTTTTGATAATACAACAAAAGTTTTAATTTTATCTGCCAGAAGTCAAATTCAAGACAAGGTTGATGGACTTGATGCAGGAGCAAATGATTTTTTACAAAAACCCTTCCACCTAGAAGAATTAAAAGCAAGAATAAGAAGTTTAACTAGAAGAAACTTTATACAAAATGATACAAGACTTGTCTGCGGACAAATGAGCTTTGATACAAAATCTAGAAAAGCTTTTGCAAAAGATGAAGCTTTAAATCTAACGAGAAAAGAAACAGGAATTTTTGAATACCTACTTTTAAACCAAGATAGGCCTATCAGCCAAGAAGAATTAATAGAGCACGTTTGGGATTCTAGCGTTGATCTTATGAGCAATTCTATCAGAGTTCACATATCTTCTCTTAGAAAAAAATTAAGACAAGCACTCGGCTACGACCCAATCAAAAATAAAATTGGCGTGGGATATCAGATAGGAGCTAGTGAAAAATGAAAAAAATATCTCTGCAATGGCGAATAACAATAATGACAAGTCTTTTAATTGCCATATCTTGCATAAGCATAAATCTTTTAATGTTTAGGTCTGGCTCTAATTATATGGATTCTTTAGAGTTTTATATAAATGATTATTCTCAAAATTCAGAAAATGGATTTTATATCAACATTCCCGATGACAAAATGGATTTATTTTTAGATAAGTTTTCTGACCAAATTTATAAAAATAAACTTAGCTTAAATAAAAAAGGTTGGATGTTAACTGGACTTGTCAGCCTTTTAAGTGGAATCCTTGCCTACTATGTCAGTGGAAAATCTCTTGAACCTTTAAAAGAATTATCAGAAAATATAGAACAAATTCAAATAAAAAATTTATCAGATTCAAAAATAGAAGAAGTAAATATAAAAGAGTTTGAAAGATTAGTATCTTCTTTTAATGATATGTTAGAAAGGCTTTCTGCCTCTTTTAAAAATCAAAGGGAATTTACGGCAAATGCGGCCCATGAATTAAAGACTCCTCTTGCAATTATTCAAAGTCAAATTGACTTATATGAAGAGGATAATAGTTCATTAGACTCTGAGTCCAAAGAATTTTTATCTATGTTGAAATCTCAGATTTCTAAGTTAAATACGATTATCACAAGCCTTTTAGACCTAAGCGAGCTAGAATCCATAAAAAGGCAAAATAAAATTGAATTATCTTCCTTGATTGATGAAATAATTGATGACCTTTATCCTCTGCTTGATAAAAATAAAATAAAAATATCTAATAATATATGTAAGGATTTATATATTTTAGGATCTGACACTTTAATTTACAGATTATTTTATAATCTAATTGAAAATGCAATAAAATATAACAAGGAAAATGGAAAAATAGAAATTTGGTCTGAGATTGAAAATTCTTTTATCAATATTTTTGTAAAAGATGATGGAATAGGCATGGACCAAGAAGATCTAAAAAATATTTTCAACCCATTTTATAGGTCAAACAATAAAAAGTCTCTAGTAGATGGAAGTGGTCTTGGGCTTGCACTTGTAGATGGGATTGCTAAAGTTCACAAGGCTGAAATTTCTGTTTCTAGTGAAATTAATTTTGGCTCTACTTTTAAAATAAAATTTAATAAACTGGATAAATAAAAAAGATGGGTCGCCCCATCTTTTTCTTTTATATTTTATTTTTCAAGTAAGCTTTCAAGTTTTGCTTTATCAAAACCTACTATTTCTTCATCATCAACGTAAATAACAGGAACTCCTGTATATCCTTTTGCTAATAATTCTGATCTTGCTTCTGCATCAGTTTGTACATTTTTTTCTTCAAACTCGATATTTTTTTCAGTTAAATAATCTTTTGCCATTGTACAATATGGGCATGTATTTGAAGTATATATAGTAACTTTACTCATTTGAATTCCTCCTTTGTACAATTATATTATACCCTATAATATAATTGTCAATCATTTCTATGCCTTTCGTGCTTAGCGTGCTCATGCGCTTGGTTAAAAATTGACAAAACGTGAGCATCGTCTAATGAATATATGGCATTTCTTGAAACTCTTTTTACTTTTATTAGCTTTGCCTCTCTAAGTTCTGCTAGTTGGTGAGAAATTAAAGACTGGCTCATATCTAAAATATTAGCTATATCTGTTACCCTCATAGGAGTTTTAGAAAGAACATATATTATTTTTAATCTTGTCGGATCACCTAAAAGTTTAAAAATTAAAGACATATAATCAGAACTTTCTTGATCTTGTAAGAAACCATTTATCTGATCAAGAATTTCTTTATCTTCTAAATTTTTTGTCATTTCAGCCTCCTATTTCTGGAAAATTGATAGTCAAAACTACAAATTCATCTATTGTTAAAGTTTCCCCTCTTCTTTTTGGATCAATATTAGATAATTCTAAAGCTTTTAAAATTTGGGATTTATCTAGATCAAAACCATAACTTGTTAGTGCATTTGCAATTGTCTTTCTTCTTTTTGAAAAACAAGCCTTAACAATTTTAAAGAATTTTTCTTGGTCGATTTTTACCAAGTCATCCTTTATTTTTAAATTTACAACTGCAGAATCTATCTTTGGTCTTGGCATGAAAGAGGATTTTGAAACTGTAAACATATATTTAACATCTGTATAAAATTGAACAAAAACACTCAAAGATCCATAATCTTTTGTAGAAGGTTCAGCTGCTAATCTCTTTGCAACTTCTTTTTGCATCATAATTGTTATGGACTCAAGATTTAAATCTGCTTCTATAAATTTTGATATTATCGGTGTTGTTATATAGTAGGGCAAATTTGCAACAAGTTTAAATGGCTCATCATTAAAATTTTCTTTAACTAATTGTTTTAAATCTACTTTTAAAACATCTGAAAAAATAACCTTAACATTTTCATAAGGCAAAGATTCTTTTAAAAGATCCTTCAAAGATTCATCAATTTCTATTGCCAAAACTTTTTTTGCCCTTAGTGCAAGTTCTTCTGTAAGCGTTCCAATGCCTGGACCCACTTCTATTATATTGTCATTTTCTGAAACTCCCGCACAGTCAGCAATATTTCTGACTATGTTTCCATCAATCAAAAAATTCTGTCCCAATGATTTAGTAAATCTAAAACCATATTTATTTTGTAATTCTACAACCCTATTTGGCTTATAAAGTCTTTGCATCTTCCACCGCTTTCAGTGCTTTTTCTAATTCTTCTCTTTTTATTTTAAATTTATTTAAATTATTAAGAAATTGCTTTGAATTTCCAAAACCAATATCTAATATGGCTGCAACCTTTTGTCTTTTTTCTTTTGAATCATCCTTAGCTGAAAGACCATACTTTATTAAATCAATATTAGTATAAATCTCTTCGCTTTTTTCATAGACAGGTCTTGCTCTAGATATGGCAATTTTTATATCTTCTATGCTGGCATTTTCTACTCCAACATTATCTTTTTTTAGGGCCTTGTTTCTTGGAAGAAAGGCATGCTTTGCTCCCTTTATATTTTTATCTAAATCTGCCCTAATTTTATTTCCCATATAATCTGGGTCTGTGAAAATTATTATTCCACATTTTTTATTTAAGTCCCTAAGTTCTTTTATTAGTCTTTTCCCATAACCAAAGCCTGATGTGGCAACAACTTTTGCATCGACTGCAGCTTTTACCTTGGCTATATCATCTTTTCCTTCCACAACAATTACTTCTTTAATCATTATAGAATCTCCTAGTATTTTCATCTGTTGCTTTTAAAAGTTCTTCAAGACTTATTCCTCTTATTTCTGCAATTTTTTGAGCAGAATATTTTATAAACATAGGCTCATTTCTCTTGCCCCTCATTGGTTCTGGCGCAAGATATGGACAATCTGTTTCTAGCAAAAGATTTTCAAGTGGAACTTCTTTTGCTACTTCTTTTGGAACTTTTGAATTTTTAAAGGTTACAACTCCTCCAAGAGCTATATAGCAACCCATTTTTACATACTCTCTCATCATTTCAACTGATTGTGAGAAACAATGGATTAAAAATTTTAAGTCCTTATATTTTTCTTTGTAAGAGCTTATTATGTCAAAAGTTTCCTTGGCCGCTTCTCTTGAATGGACCACAATAGGAAGTTTTAATTTGTTTGCTAATTCAATTTGCTTTTTAAAAACTTGGACTTGGATATCCCTTGGTGAATTGTCATAGTAGTAGTCCAAACCAATTTCTCCAATTGCTCTGACATTCTCATTTTTTGCAAGTTCAATTAATTTATCTTCAACTTCTTGATTATATTCACTAGCTGCATGAGGATGAATTCCTATTACAGCCTTGATTATTTCATATTTATCTGCTAGCTCTACACTGGCTATTGAGCTTTTTAAATCTGCTCCAATATTGTAGACCCTGTCTAGTCCGTGTTCTTTTAAGTTTTCTATTAAATTTTCCCTATCATAATCAAACTTTGCATCGTCTAAATGAACGTGTGAATCGATCAAATTATCACCTTAACCTACAATTGTACCGTCTGCTAAATCTTCAAATGTTGTTGCAAGTGAAATTTTTCCATCCTTATCTTCTGCTGCAAGAATCATTCCGTCTGATTCAAGTCCTCTAAATTTCATTGGCTTTAGGTTTGTTACTACCATAATCTTTTTACCTTTTAAATATTCTTTAGAGAATTGAGATTTTATGTTTGTTACAATTTGTCTTCTTTCGTCGCCAATTTTTACTTTTAAAACATATAGTCTATCTGCATTTGGATGGTCTTCTACCTCTTCTATTAGGGCAGTTTTTATTTCTACTTTTGAAAAATCATCAATTGTAATTTTTTCTTTTGAATTTTCTTCTTTTTTATCTTCTTTATCTTCTCCGCCTGCTTCGTGTTGCCAAGTTGCTTTCTCAGCTTGTCTTTTTTCTGCAAGGGCATGGTTAGCTTCATCAAGTCTTTCGATTTCTTTTTCTATATCAAGTCTTGGGAAAAGCGCTTTTATTTTCTTTAGTTTTTCTCCAGCTTGACTTAGTCCCCAAGTGTTAGCATCGTCCCATTTTACTTCTGTTTTTAAGTTAAGTGCTGTTCTTATGCTATCAGATGTGTGAGAAATGAAAGGTTTTATAAGAATAGAAATTATTCTTAAAGATTCAACTAGGTTATATAAAACTGTATCTAATCTTTCCCTGTCTTCTTCATTTTTAGCAAGTATCCAAGGAGTAGTTTCATCTATATATTTGTTTGATCTTCTAATTAAATTCCATATTTCTTCTAAAGCATTTGAAAATTGGAAATGGTCCATAGCTTGGTCAACTTTTTGTGAAGTTGTTGTTGCAAGATCAATTAAGTCTTGGTCAATTTCTGTTATTTGGTGAGCTTCAGGAAGATATAAATCATTGTACTTATCTACCATTGATATTGTCCTTGAAACAAGGTTACCAAGGTCATTAGCTAGGTCTGAATTTAATCTTTTCATAAATTTTTCTTTTGTAAATGATCCATCAGATCCAAAAGAAAATTCTCTTAATAAGAAATATTTTAAAGCGTCTGTTCCATAAAGATCAATTATTGGTTCTGGATATACAACATTTCCCTTGGACTTACTCATCTTGTCATTGTCAAATAAAATCCAACCGTGTCCAAATATTTTTTTAGGAAGTGGTATATCAAGTGCCATTAATAAAGCTGGCCATATGATAGCGTGAAATCTTACTATTTCTTTTCCAACAAGATGGACATTGGCTGGCCAATACTTATTGAATTTTTCTTCATCAAACCCATATCCTATTGCAGTTAAGTAGCAAGATAAGGCATCTACCCAAACATAAATTACGTGGTCTTCATCAAATGGAACTTTAACTCCCCAATCAAAACTTGATCTTGTAACTGATAAGTCATCAAGACCATCTTTTAAGAAGTTGCTTACCATTTCTTTTTTTCTAGAAAGTGGTTCCAAAAATTCAGGATTTTTTTCGTATAATTCTAATAATTTGTCCCTATATTTTGAAAGTCTAAAGAAGTAACTTTCTTCCTTGCTTATTTTTGTTTCTCTACCACAGTCTGGACATTTGTGTCCTTCGTCTAATTGAGATTCTGTCCAAAAAGATTCACAAGGAGTACAGTAATAGCCTTCGTATTCTGATTTGTAAATTTCTCCCTTGTCATATAATTTTTGGAAAATCTTTTGCACTTGTTCTTCGTGTTCTGGATCAGTTGAACGTCTAAATTGATCGTAATCTATTTCTAATTTTTCCCATAATTCCTTTATTGATACCAATATATTGTCTACGTATTCTTTAGGTTCAAGTCCTGCTTCTTTGGCTTTTTCTTGTATTTTTTGTCCGTGTTCATCTGTTCCTGTTGTAAAAAATACATCATAACCTTGAAGCTTTTTATACCTTTTTATACTATCAGCAGCAACCGTACAATAAGTATGTCCTATGTGAAGGTTGTCACTTGGATAATATATAGGAGTTGTAAGATAATAGCTTTTCATATTATTTAATTACCTCCAAATAATAATTTAATTCCGTAAATATATTTATTATATGCCAAAAATCGCATTTTTTCAATTTTACAAGTTTTTCAGAACATAAAAAAAGACAGATTTCTCTGTCTTTTTAAAATTAATTATTAAGCATCTTTTATAACAAATACAGATACTGAAGAGTGATCTAAAACTTTAGATGAAACTGATCCAAGTAGAGTTCTTGAAAATGCTCCCAGTCCTCTATTGCCCATAATTATCAAATCATAATTATTTTCTTTAGCATAATCTACAATTTGATTAGCAGGTCTGCCTTCTTTATAAACTGTATCAACATTGTAAGGATAATCTTTTATAGCTTCTCTCATTTCCTCTAGTATCTTTTTTGCATTTTCTAAATTAGCTTTTTGAATTTCATTTGTATAAGGGAATGATGCTCCAGGAAATGGTATTCTATCAAAAGCTTCATCTTCTGGAATAACTATAAATAATGTTATATCAGCATCAAATTTTTTTCCATATTCAGCCGCTTTCTCAACTATACTTTTTGACATTTTTGATCCATCAACAGGTACTAATACTTTCATGTGTCATTCCTCCCATCAAATAAATATATTAAAACTTACATAATTAATTTATTTATCTAAAATATTTTTATCTCCCTTAACTAATAATACTGAGATACTAGAGTGGTTAATTACCTTAGATGAAACTGAACCTAGTAGAGTTCTTGAAAATGCTCCTAGACCTCTATTGCCCATGATTATTAAATTAATTTCTTTTTCTTTAGCAAACTCAACAATTTCGCTTGCAGGGTCTCCAGTCTTATATAAGGTTTCTGTTTTATAAGGATAATCTTTAAGTAATTTTTCTATATCTGATAACACAAGTTCAGCGTGTTCAGTATTTGCTTCGCTAACTTCTAATGCATAAGGGAAGTTAGTTGGAAATTGTTCAAAGATTGTAGTTTCAGGTATTACTGTAAAAGCTATTAATTCTGCTTCAAACTTTTTACCAATTAATTTTGCCTCTTCAATTGCTCTTTTTGATGCTTTTGATCCGTCAATAGGTACTAAAATTTTCATGTCTTACCTCCTAGTTAAATGTTTTTTATCTTTTCTTATTTTTAATATACCCTATAAACAAATCATTTTATCATTTTTTAACATATTATTAATTTTTCACATTAATTTGTTAAATGAAAAAAGAAGCCTTTTCGGCTTCCCCTTTCGTTTACCTTGGATTTTATTTATAAAGATAGATATCCTTATAGACTTCTTTTATTTCTTCATAAGTCATATTTCTACATAATAAAGTAATAAGTAGTCCATCCCTTTCAAATTCAAAAGTATCACCATCGTGGAAAATTATATCTACCCCATCAATATTAATTTCTTTTACATCACTTCCGCCTGTTTCATATGCCGCTTCTTTACTTGATACGCTTTCAAAAAGTATTATTTCTCTGTTTTTGCTATCTTTATATGTGAAGTGTGCATAATCAGATTTTTCTCCAGCTTCACTATAAACACGGGCATTTTGATAATTATATTTTTCTGGTAATAAAAGTGGTTTAAAGTTTAATTTTTCATCTGCAATTTTTTCTTGATCATCATAGAATGTATATTTCTTTTCCTCTTCTTCTAAATCTTTTTCTGTATAGAAAGAGTATTTTTTGCTTCCTTCATCATAGGCTATTGATTTTATTTCATTTCCATCTTTATCATAAAGTCTTGTATTTTGATTCATTTTTTCAAGTGCTTTTCCGTTTTTATCAAAGACATGTCCCTTATATCCATCAGGAACTTCTTGATCTTGAGATGGATCAAAGTTTGGTTTTCTTCATTTACTACAACCCTACCAGATGGTAATATTGCTTGTTTTATTCGTGTATAAAGCTCTTGTCCTGCATTTGTTGTAATTGGTAGAGCAATGATTAGACATGCTGCTACTGCTGCAATTTGTAATGGTTTTTTTGATTTTTTATTTTTCATATTATCGTATATCTCCTTTTCAACTTTATTATTAGGATTTTGCAGATTCTTTACATCTCTTGCTAATTTAAGCTCATCAAAAAATTCAGAATCTTCGTCTATATAATCTCTTTTTAATAAATCATCTAGTTCTTGATTAAATTTTTCACTTGAATTCATAGTATTCCTCCATTTCTTTTCTAAGCTTGTTTATAGTCCTATAAACTATTACAGAAACATTTGACTGACTAAGATTCATTAAATCAGCTATGTCTTTATTATTTAATTCTGCACCGAATTTATAAGAAATAATTTGTTTTTCTCTTTCGTTTAATTTTTCTATTGCCTTCTTTAAATAAGTAATTTCTTCTGCTCTTTCTACTTCTTCGTGCAGATCTTTATCGCTAGAAAACATATCTTTTATCTTTTCTAGTGGAAGAATCTGCCTCCTGTTAATTTTTCTATAATAGTCATAGAGTGCGTTTCTTGCTATGGCAAAAATCCAGACGTCTAAATTAGATTTTTCTTTATCATAGCTAGATAATTTGCTAAATATTTTTTTAAATACTTCAGCAGTCAAATCTTTAACATCATCTTCATTGTTGATTCTGTAAGATAAAAATTTATAAACCCTAGTGAAATATTCATCATATATCTCTTCAAAATTGTATTTCTCTTTCGCCTTGTATGATCCTATATCTATAGATCCTTCTTTATTCAAGAGATCATCTCCCTTCACGGCCTTTTAAATTTAATTAATCTTTATTTTAGCTAGCTTCAATAGTTAATACGTTCAATCACTAAAAATATTACAAAGATTTATAATATTTTTTGAAAAATATCAAAAATAACTTAATTTGTTCTAGTTTATCTGTTAATATTTATATATTAATTGATAATTTAATATGGAGGATGATTTTTTGGAAAAGAAAGAGGGCTTTAGCTCTATAATTGGATTTATTCTTGTAGCAATTGGCCTTGCTCTTGGAATTGGAAGCTTATGGCGTTTTCCTTATGTCGTTGGAGAAAATGGTGGAGCAATTTTCATAATAATGTACATAGCTATAATTTTAATTATTGGTATTCCACTTATGACTTGTGAGGTAGCGATTGGCTTTTCTACTCAAAGAACAGCAATTGATGCTTATAAAACTCTAGCTCCTGGAAAAAAATGGTACTATGCTGGTTATCTTCACTTAATAGCTGCTATTTTAATTTTAGGATACACATCACCAATCTATGCTTGGATCTTTAAATATGTTGTTGCATCTTTCCAAGGTTCTTTAGCTGGTCTTGATGCTGATGGAGTTGTTAACTATTTTAATACTTTTAATGCTGATAAAAATGCAGTCTTTTTATTTTTCACTATTAACATTTTATTAAATGTTGCTGTAATTTTATTCGGTGTGCAAAAGGGAATTGAAAGAATTTCAAAAATTCTTTTACCAGCTTTATTTGTAATAATGGCAATAATAATTATTTCATCTCTAAAGCTTGAAGGTGCTATTGATGGGGTTAGATTTTTATTCCTACCTGATGCATCAAAGTTTTCTATGAATTCACTACTAACCTGCTTGGGACAAGCCTTTTTTGCACTTGGTCTTGCCATGTTAGGTTCAATGGTTTTTGGATCATATATTAAAAATGAAGATGAAGATATTTTTAAAAGTTCAGCTGTTATATGTATAGCTTTAATTTTTGCAGGAATTGCTGCTGGTCTTATGATCATGCCAATAGTTTTTGCTACAAATCTCGAAGCTGCAGAAGGTGTTGCACTAAGTTTCTTAACTTTACCTAATGCTTTTAACCTTATACCAGCTGGTAGATTTTTATCTATGCTATTCTACTTAGGTTTTTATATAGCTGCATTTACTTCATCTGTTGGAATTCTTGAAGCTATTGTTGGACTTCTTAGTGAAAAGTATAGTTTTTCTAGAGTAAAATCACTTATTATTTCTGTAGCAATTATTTTATTTATAGCATTTTTCTCAATCAGAAATGACGCTTTATTTAATCTTTTAGACAAGATCGAAAGTAACTTTATCTTAGTTATTGGTTGTCTTATCATTGATATTTTCTGCGGTTATGTTTGGGGTATTGAAAATACAATCAAGGCTGCAAATATAAAAAGCCCATTTGTTCAAAGCTGGATGCGCATAAGTATTAAATACATTGCACCTATTGCTATAGTTATAATATTTATTACACAATTTCTATAAAATAGAAAAAGTTGGGTTTTTAAAAGTTTGTTCAATTTTGAATTTAAAAAACTAATTCAGAGAATTTTTAATTTGAATTTGCAAAAGGAGAGGCTGTGAGTTTAATGCTCACAGCCTTTTTCTTATATACTCTTGAAAGTATTATCTGAGTTTTCGTTTATTGTTTTAAAACCACTTTTTATTGCAAATAAAACTCCTGCAATCATAAATACAAATACTACTATTAGAGGGATATAATTCATATTTGTTATCAGACCTTTTATCGCAAATGCTAATTCATAGTTACTTCTATAGGCTCTCAATGCAATTCCAATAATGAACATAAAGATATAGGCTAAGAAAATATTTTTAAACAATATTTTCCCTTCTCCAAAGACCATCTTTTCCATTTGTTTTTCTGTCATGCCAGTGGTTGATAGAAGTTTAAAGTCATTGGATCTTGCCCTAAGGTTGCCTTTAAAACTATTATAGGCATTGGACAGAGCGATGGTTATAAGAATGATTTGGATGCCAAGATTTAATAATTTTTCATTTCTCATTTGTTCTTTATTCATAGCAGCTTTTATAATTTCTGTAGAAGTGCCGCGGTCAGACTTTGGCACATAATTTGAAATTACTTTTTCGGCATCTTCAAATACTTTTTCCTTGTTTTTATCAGCCTTTATTTTTACAAAATAATAGTAAACAGGATTTGATTCATCTATTCCATACTCGTCAATAAATTTTCTCATATTACTTGTGCTAGTAAATATAGGTATTTCGTTGTCATTATAGGCTTCTAAATCATAAGGTATTTCTTCTATACTTCTATCTATATTTAAATTTATGGGTTGTCCCTGTGCATTATATTTTAAGGTAAGATTTCCTGTATCCTTATCAGAAATTTTTATATACTCACTAAAAGCATACGGAGTTTTATTATCTTTTCTTATCTTATTAAGCAATAAATAAGATGCATGAGAGATGTTATTTTCTTTTAAAAGCTTTTCAAAATCTTCATCTGTTAAGGCGTATATGCTTGCATATAGTCTATCTTTTGTTATTTTTCCATTATCAAGAGAATTTTTTAAATCCTTAGACATAAAATCTTTATTATCGTCAAGGTAAAATTTGGTGTCATTTCTTTGATATAGGTGAAACTCTTTTATTCCTTCGACTTTTTCTAAGCTATCTAATAAGTTTTTGTCTAAATAACCATCTGTATAAATACTTGAATTAAAATTATACGGACTTTTATAAGAATTATATTTTTCATTCAAAGCTCTATAGGACTGGCTAACTAAAACTGCTGTCAAGGCAAAAGCAGACAGAGCCATGGAAATTACAATAATTCGATAGGTTGAACGATAAGACCTGTAATAATCTTTTGCTAAAGTCTTTTCTATAGGTCCATTTATTTTTGACTTACCCAATTTAATGTTTTTTTCTGTAATCCCATTTAAACCTTCTATAATTTTTATTTTTGCACTTTTCCTAGCAGGGATTATCGCAGATAAATAAACTGTTAGGATTGACAATAATATAATCATTATTATAGAAATAGGGTTTGGATAGACGAAATAAAAACCTGGGGATTTTAAACTTTCTCCCAATATCTCAGACATATTTTTATAGGATATTGAATTATTAAGCCACATCAAGTATAAGAGAAGATTTGCAAATGCCAAAGATAAAATTGTTCCCAAGGCTATTGGTAAGGTTGAAAGTTTAAAAGCTTTCTTTCGAATCATTTTTTTGACCTGCTTATCTGTCATACCTGTGCTTTTTAATAGAGAAATTTCCTTTAAATCCCTATTGTTCCATACATTAAAAGAACCATAAATGATAAAAGCAAAAAGTAGGCAAAGAAAGAAGCCTGCTCCATATTTTTCTATAGCTAAGTTTACAACACTCTTTGGTGGGATGATTCCTTTTGGATAGACCATCTTATATTCTAAGATATCTTTATTATAAAAAACTCTCCCAATGTCTAAGGCATGGTTCTCGTCAATATTCATTTCAGACAAAACTTCCCTAGTTTTTGTATAAGTATCCCTTATATTTTTATACCAAATTTGGGCTTCTATTTCATTATTTTTTTCAAATAAACCTTTCTTGTCATCACTTTCAGTCAAACCTATAAGCATAGACTCTTCAAATGATTTAGAATAATCATCATAAACTCCAACTACTTTATAAGTTTTATCACGAACAGTTATTTCAGAGCCCAAATCGTACTCTTTACTTTTTATTAAAAATTTCTCTGGAACTAAAATCTCGTTTGAATTATTAGGTTTTCTTCCCTCTTTAATATCAAAACCTATAAGACCAGTAGAATCTCCAAATTCATAGATAGTTGCATTTAAATCTGTCTCTATGATTTTATTAAAAGAAATTTTTTCTATATCCTCATCATTTATTAATTTATCATAAAGTTTCTCGTCAATTTCACTAATTGACACATGGTAGTCTCCAACATTTTTCTTAACATAATTATACTGTTCGGTTCTCATTGCATTAAAGATAAAAATTACAGTTCCTAGTAGAATAACTGCTAAAAGTATGGAAATTTTAATAGCAAAACTGTCTTTCTTATTATTTTTTACAGTTCCATCAGCTAGGTCATTAATAATTTTCATAAGTTTCATCTCCTAAGAAATTTAACCTACCATCTACCATTCTATAGACCTTATCACAAGAATTTGCTACTTTTTCATCATGAGTAATGATCATAATTGTAGAATTTAATCTTTTATTTACAAGTCTGAAAAGTCCTGTGATTTCTTCAGAATTTTTTCTATCGAGATTTCCCGTAGGTTCATCTGCTAGAATGATGGCAGGTCTTGTAATCAAACTTCTGGCAATGGCAACTCTTTGTTGCTCTCCACCCGATAATTGTTTTGGATACCTATCAAGCTTTCCTTCTATTCCTAGTATTGATAAAATTTCCTTTAAATATTCTTCATCTACTTTTTTATTGTCTAATAAAAGAGGAAGTAGGATATTTTTTCTTACATTAATATTAGGAATTAGATTGAAAAATTGGTAGACAACTCCTATATTTCTTCTGCGGAATACTGTCATTTCGTCTTTGTTAAACTTGGTAATATTTTTATCTTGAATAAATATATCACCACTTGTTGGTGTATCTACTCCTGCAAGTAAATGAAGTAGTGTAGATTTGCCCTACAATGTCAAGCAATTGTTACATAAAATTAGACGATATTTCTATCGCCTAATTTATATACAAAACTATTATTTTAACTTTTTTATACGTTCACTTTCTGTTAGAATCCTCATTTGTTCAATAGCAATTGCATTTAATTTTTCTATCCTTTCAGTTGCATCCATTCCCTCATTTATAAAAACAGCATTTAAGTTCTCAAGATTTGATAAACACACTAATTGTGATATATCAGCATAGTCTCTCATATTTCCTTTTAACTCCGGATTATTTTCACGCCATTCTTTTGCTGTCATTCCAAACAAAGCTACATTTAATATATCTGCTTCACTTGCATAGATATAGTTTATTCTTTCCTTTGATAATTTCTCAGGGACAAGTTTATTCTTAATTGCATCTGTATGAATTTTGTAATTTATCTTAGCTAAATTCCTCTTGATATCCCAACCTAATTGTCTTTGCTCTTCTTCTTTTAAGCGCTCAAACTCTTTAATAAGATAGAGCTTAAAATAAGGTGATACCCACGACGCAAATTCAAAAGCTATGTCTTTATGTGCATATGTTCCACCATATCTTCCTGCTTTGGCAACAATTCCGATAGAATTCGTTTTATTGACCCATTGTTTAACCGATAAAATAAAACGATTAAAACCTGCTTCATTTTTAATTCCCTCGAATTCGGTGGAATTAAAATTCGCATTATACATTTCTTCCCATATTCCTAAAAATTCAATTGTATTTTTATTCCTTAGCCATTTTTCTATTAGTGCCACACCATTTTCAACATTTCTAACCATGTCGGTTAAAGAAATATAATCTCTATTATCTATGGCAATAATGCTAATTTCTGATCCTTCTACATTTATTTTAGACACAAAAATCACCTCATAATATCTCATTTTAACTATAATTATATCATTTTTTTATTTATTCCTAAATATTTACCCTATCAACTCATAGTAAACAGTACTATTTATTTCTGCGAATTTTCTCGCCATTATTTTCATTTTGGCGTATTAAAATTAAAGTTGGCGAGATTATGAGTTACTTTTAATACTATCCATCTATATTTCTACAATTTCTATTTCTCCACTTCTTGATACAATTATCTTATCAATTTTATTGTCTAAATAAGCCTTCAATAAACTTTCTTCGTCTAAGACTGTAATATCCGTTTCTTTCCTTGAATCAATCTTCTCTGACTTCAACTCTTCCAATTTACTCTCCAATAATATCTTTTTATCTTGTATAAGAGATTTTTCCTTTAGATACGCCTCTTTAGAAATAATTTTCTTTTTGTAGTTTTCATAGATGATTTGTAAATTGCAGTTTAATATGGATATTTCCTTTAGAATCTCTTCTTTCACATTCTTGTGTTCTATAACTTTCTCTTCATTTAATGTATTTTGAATCTTAAAATCTTTTAATTTGGGTTTTATAAGTTCAATAATATCTTTCTCTTTGATATTGTTTGGTGTTTTCTCAGCTTTACATAAATTACAATAATAACTTTTATACTTGTATATTTTATCAGAATTCTTCTTTTGCCTACTATCACATCGAAAACTCATATGTCTACCACATTCTTTACAAAAAATCTTATCAGAAAAAATAGAACGATTTTTGTTCCCTGTATATCCCCCAAAACTTCGTTTTTCTTTTATTTTCTTTACCTCATCAAACACTTCTCTGGAAATAATAGCTTCATGGGTATTTGGAAGTATTTTCCACTCGTCTTCAGGAAGTAAAATTCTTTTTCTTCCACCTATTTTTGTTTCTTTGAATTTATTATATACATAATCCCCTGTATATAGTTCGTTCCTTGTAATCTGTGAGATAGCTGCATTTGTCCAAACTCTTTTCTTTACCTCACTTCCAGTAATTAAATTTCCAGTATAGTCAGAAAGTTTCAGTTCTTCTTTTCGTTCAGAGCGTGTAATATAACCTTTTTCATTAAATATATTAGCCACTTGAATACACGAATATCCTTTTAGCAATAAATCAAAAGCTTCTTTAACTATAAAAGCTGTTTTTTCATCAATGATGATACTATGTTTATCTTTAGGATCTTTAATATATCCAAAAGGTGCTGCCCAATTTATATTTTTCCCCTGCGATTTAATTTGCCTAATAGAACTTCTTACCTTTTCAGATAATTCCTTACTGAATAAATCATAATACAATGTCTTAAACTGTGTATCCATATCTAATCCATTTCCATTTTCGTTTATGGAATCATAACAATCATTGATAGCTATAAATCGTATTTTTAGAAATGGTAATATATTGCTTAAGTAATCCCCAAGCAAAATATAATCTCTTGAAAACCTAGACATATCTTTTACAATTATAGTTCCTACTTTACCACTCTTTATATCCTCAATAAGCCTTAAAAATGAAGGTCTATTTGTATTAGTAGCAGAATATCCATCATCTACATATTCTTCTATTTCACAACTTTTTAAAGATGTTTCATTTTCAATGTAGCTTTTTATATAATCTCTTTGATTTGCTATACTTACACTTTCATCTACTTTGTGATAATCTTCTTCAGAAAGTCTTAAATATATAGCTATCTTATTCATGCTCTACCTCCAACTGCTCTCCCACATCTTTATCAAGTTTAAACTTAAAATATATAGTAACCTGCTTATACTCTGATATTTCTATATGGCTAATTAATGTATCGACCAATTCTTTATCAACTTCTATGCTTTTAGCATCCAAGCAGCAAAATAGTACATCTATAAATTCTATAATTTCTCTTTTTTTCTTTTTTATATTTCTTATTCTTTCATCAAAAACTTTTAATTCATTTTTTAAGGTTTTTATTTGATTATTTATTTTTTTACTTTCTATTTTAAAATCACTTAAAAGAACCTCTCCTTTAACATAGTTTTCATATTGTTCTTGTAAATTGATCCTAAGAGAAGCAATCTTTTTATTATTTACATCTGTTTTTAGAGAAACTTGATTTATCTTTTCAGTACTTATATTTTCTAAATATATTTTTAGTCGTAATCTTTTATCCTTTTTATAAAAGCTTGAAACCAGTTTTTTTAAGGTATCTACTAAAATTTTGTCTAGGTCTGTTTCGTATATTCTTACATGAGATTTTTCTAAGTTTAATCTGTCTCCACCTTTACAATAATAGCAATAGCAAATCTCATCATGATATTTCAGTCCTCGTGGTCCATATCGTTTTTTCAAATATCTTCCACAAACACTGCACTGTATGAGGTCATCATACTTTCCTTCTTTTTTATAATCTCTTTGAATTTTTACTCCAACATTTTCTTTTCCGTCTTTTATTATGTTTTTCAGTGAATGGTAAGGTAGATAGTTTTGTTTTTTCTCCTTTATCTCTCTGATATTTTCAAATGTAGTTTTGTCTATCAAACCTTCATGGGTGTTCTCTGTTATAATCCACTCTTCTTTATCACGAAACTTACTTTTCCTACTTGGATCATGTCTATTTGAGTATACTCTTTGAATCAAATTCCCAATATATACTTCATCAGAAAGCATTTTTGATATATGAGAAATATCCCATTGTTTTATATCTTCTTTATCCTTAAAAATTTTACCTGTTCTTTTATATTCATCAGGTGTCGTATATGTTTTAGTCAATTCTCTTGCTATTTGCATATTGGATTTTCTTTGACTTGCCATATAAAAGATAAGTCTTACTACATCTGCTGCCTGTTCGTCCATCACCAGAACTCTTTTACCATCAATTTTATCAACCTTATAGCCATACGGAGCCATCGCTCCTATAAAAGACCCTTGTTTCATTTTTATTTCTTTAGAGGCTTTTATTTTCTTTGAAATATCTTTTGCGTATAAATCATTGAAGATATTTTTTATTGCTATTTCATAACTCTGATCTGATTTTATACCGTCTTTAGTATCCAGATTATCATTTACGGAAATAAATCGAACTCCCAAAAATGGAAATACTTTTTCGATATAGTTTGCGATTTCTAAATACTCTCTACCAAACCTTGACATATCTTTTACTATGATACAATTTATCCTACCTGTTCGGATATCTTCCATCATTTCAATAAATGCAGGTCTTTTAAAATTTGTTCCAGAATATTCATAGTCCTTGTATACTCTTAAAATCTTTATATCTTTTTCGTTTGCAGCATTTATACAAAGTTCTTCCTGCATTTCAAGTGAATTACTTTTATCCCTGTAAGCTTCCTTTCTTTCCTGTGATAATCTAGCATAAATACCGGCAATGTATATTTTTTCAATCACTTTTCCAACTTCTGTTTCTGATTGTGATATATGCCTATTTTTTGTTCTAGCCACAGCATACCTCACTTTCAGCACTTACAAGACTTTTATTCATAACAGTGGGGATAGTATTTGACTTCCTGCTTTTATCGATACTTTTCTTTTTTATAGTGTTAGTTTTAATATCAGGCTTATCCGTTTTTGTCATTTCTTCAAGTAAAGACAATTCTTCAGTATGATTAAATCTAACATCTATCGTCTTATCTTCAGAAATAAAAATTTTATCAATAAGCATCACAACAGACAATCTATCTATTTCAGATAAATTTTTATACTTGTTAATGTCGATGATCCAACTCTTATTTTTGTCAATCTTCTCCTTAGTATCTTCCTGTTTTTTCAATCTATACTCGATACTTTCATCTAATTTAGTCAATTTCTCTGTATAGTTTTTTCTAAAAAGTTGATATTCTTCTTTACTAATAACATCTTCTTTTAGGTCAAGGTATAGAGAAGATAAGAGTTCTTCTGTCATCGCTTTTTCTCGTTTTAGTATAGGAATTTGATTATCTTTCAAATTTTTATTTATATCTATACGCTGAACTTTAGAATATAGATTTTCATTAAATTCAATGTAGGACTTCATTATTTTAGATACTGCTTTTATCAAGGTTTCTTCTTTTATGCTGTGTCTTGTGCAAGATTTTTCCTTGTTATACTTTGAGCATATATAGAAAACCTCTTCTCTTTTTTTATACTTTACAGTCCTTCTAATCAAAGAACTTCCACATTCTTTACAAAAAAGCATTCCTGTAAAAATATCAATTTTGTCCTTTCCACGAGAATTATTCAAATCTCTTTTTAACATAGTATTTGCAATAGTAAAAACTTCTTTACTTATAATTGCTTCATGGGTATTTTCTACTCTTATCCATTCTTCTTTCTCTTTTTCTATCTGCTGTTTATTTTTATAACTTAAAGTAACACTCTTTCCTTGTAAAGTATTTCCAATATATACTTCATTTTCTATAATTCTATTTACTGTCTTTGCTGACCAAGTTCCACCTTTTGTATTTTGAAATCCATTACACTTAAATCCTTGACTTTCTTTATATTTTCTTGGAGTTAAAACTCCTAAATGATTTAGTTCATCTGCAATTGCCTTTGAGGAATATCCCAAGAGCTTCATATCAAATATATTTTTAATGTTTTTAGCAACTTGTTCATCAACCACTAACTTATTTTTGTTCTTTTCTGATTTTTTATATCCATAGGGTGCAAAGGCACTGATGAAATCACCTTTTTCTCTTTTTATCTTCTGGGAGCTTTTTACCTTATTGGAAATATCTCTGCAATAACTGTCATTGATGAAGTTTTTTATAGGAAGTATAAGATGTGTATCGTTTATATCTGCACTTTTACTATCGTAATTGTCATTTACTGATATAAATCTTATACCGTTGTCCGGAAATATTCTTTGAATATATTTTCCAGCTTCTATATAATCTCTTCCGAATCTCGATAAGTCCTTTACAATAATTGTATTGAACTTTCTATCATAGGCAGCCTTTATCATTTCTTTAAAATTGGGACGATCAAAATTTGCACCTGAATATCCATCATCAACATACTCTTTGATCATTGTAATTTGATTTTTTCTTGCATAAGAGTTTATAATTTCTCTTTGATTGGATATAGAGTTACTTTCTGTTTTTTCGCCATCTTCTTTTGATAATCTTAAATACATAACTGCCAAATTTTCTTTTGCTAAATTGTTTTTAAACATAAAAAAGCCTCCTTTAATTCAATTTACATACAATAAATCGAACCAAGGTTAGGCTTCCACAAAAATATTATAACGCTCCTTATATTTTTTGTCAGCCCCTAATAGACAGAAAATTTTTCTTTGATGTATTCCTCTACTAAATTTTCTAAACTAAATCCATTTTCATTAAATTTAACTTCTATATTCCAACCATCAATTTGATTTATTGTCTGTTTATCTTTTTTATCTGTTTTCATTTCTATATCTATATTATGTTCATCACACATAATATCTTCTCCTTATCTTCAATATTTTTAAGTTTTTTGACATTAACAGGCGTGTAGGCCACGACATTGGAATTTCACCACCGCCCCTTTTCAAGATGAGCCGGCAACAACTGTAGAAGTATCATTATCCCCATTTGCTTCAATGCATCAGTTTCCTAGGCTGAATATATAATTTCTTTTTGTCGCTCGTTTTCTTTTATCCTTCTTTTAACTAGAGTATTTATTTAAGCCGAAATCCTTATCAGCAGAAAAGTCATGGCGAAGAAATTATAAAGCTCCACAAATGGTTAATGTCCTGTCTTGGTCTATTCAGTTGTCAAGGTTCAAATTTCTATTAATTTCTTTTTTTATATAAAAGAGGACAAAATTCCCCTTCACTTTATAAAGGAAAATTTGCCCTCTTTGGTAACCAGAATTTATAGTTCTTCTATAAATTTCTTTAGTTTTTCTAAAATTTTATCTCGTCTTTTAATTAAAGTTGGATGTGAGATATTTTTAGTCTTTGCTACTGCACGAAGTGTTTCATCATTGAAATATAATCTTTCTATGATTTCCCGTTCATCCTTATTTAACTTTGACATTGCATTTCTTAGTGCTTCAATCATCATTTGTGTAGCTACAACTTTTTCAACATCAACATTTTTATCTTCTAGATTATCTTCAAAATTCCCATCGTGATTTAGAGACGAAAAAAATAGCAAGTGGTTTTTCTTGTCCACCTGCTCTAAATATTTTTCGTGTTCTCTTTCTTGCCAGTAGACTTTGTATATCTGCTCACTTACTTTGATTTTTTGCCCACCGACATAAAGGTAATATTCTTTTGTCATTTATATTTCCTCCATTCTTTTTTTGTCTTTATGTTTTCAGACAAAAAAAGGAGGACTCCTGCTCTTGGGCATGGTTAGTCCTCTAGAATGAAAGAAACTCTTTCTAATAGTAATTATATTTAATTTTTTAACTGAGTTATCTAACTTGTAAACAGCGTAAACCAAAGAAAAAAGGTAAATGTAATTTAATTATATTTATTTGCATATTTCCCTCCATTCTTTTAAATAAACCTACTTATTATTCATTACTTGAATTTTTCAAACTAATTTTATCCATCCTATTTAATTCCCCAAACATCATTACTACACCAGCTATTATCATAATTAAATCTACAAGGGGTTCTGCAAACCATACTGCTTTAACTCCAAATATCATTGGTAAAATAATCATGGCAGGTACGAATAAAAATAACTGTCTTAGCATTACTATTATGCCGGCTTTTTTAGCGTTTCCTATTGATTGGAAGAATGTTATAGTCATTACCATTACTCCATATAGGATAAAGATAGAATAAAATAGTCTAAAGTTTCCTATTCCCTGAGTTATAATACTTTCTTCTACTCCAAATAAAGACAGAATATTCTTTGAAAATGCTAATGCTGGTATCCAAAATATTGATGCAAGAACTAATCCTCCAA
>NZ_HE978582.1:191876-233541 GCF_000311865.1 Peptoniphilus obesi ph1
TCGCTTGAACAAATTGTGCTGTAATAGTTGCAAGTGCAGCCCCTTCTATTGCGTATTTTCCCATTAATTTCATTAGAATTGGATCAAGAATTATGTTTAAAAAAGCCCCTAGCCCCATAATGAGCATTGCTTTTTTCATTAATCCTTCTCCACGCATAACCATGTTTGCTGATTGAGTAAAGTTTACAAATAAAGAACCAATGAAAATTACTCGTAAATATCTGATACCATATTCTTTAATTTCTCCACTTGCTCCAACCATATCTAAAAAATGTGGTGCAAGTAAAATTCCGCCTATTGTAATAATTGATGAGAATAGAATAACCCAAAAGATTAAATTCCCCATAATTTTATCAACTGTTTTTTGGTCACCCTTTCCTATAGCTCTTGATAAAACTGATGCTGAACCTACACCTATGAGTGTAGATACTCCACTATTAAAAAAGGTAAGTGGCATAGCTACACCACAAGCTGTCATTGCAGTTTGTCCTATAATATTTCCTGCAAAAATTCCATCCATTAGTGGATAAAGACCTATTACTATCATTCCTATTACAGCAGGGACAGATAATTGAAAAAGTAAATCTATAGGTCTTTTTGTTAATAATTGTTCTTTCATATCTTGTTTCATAAAATCATCCTCTATTAAATTTTATTCAATTTTCCAACCAGTAGCTTTTTCTCTTTTCTCAATAAAACTCTTGTATATGTGTGATTTTTCCATAAGCTCTTTATGTTTACCAATACTTTCAATATTTCCTTTATCCATAACAACAATTTGATCAGCATTTTTAATAGTTTCAAGTTTATGTGCAATCACAATTACAGTTTTATCTTTTAACAAATTGTTTAAAGCAGTTATAAGTTGTTGTTCATTTTCTGGATCTACACTTGAAGTAGCTTCGTCAAGAATAACAATTCTGCTTGGTTTTAGCATAGCTCTTGCTATAGATATTCTCTGACGCTCTCCTCCAGATAAATTTGAACCACCCTCTTGTAAAACTGTGTCATAACCATCTGACAACTTCATAATAAATTCATGACACTGTGCTTGCTTAGCAACATTAATAACTTCCTCATCACTAGCTTCTGGATTTCCGAACTTAATGTTGTTTTTTATAGTGTCATCAAATAAATAGACGTCTTGAAAAACAAAAGTGAAATTAGATAACAGATTGTCATACCTAAAATCTTTTATGTTATTATCATCAATCAATATTTCTCCAGAATCTACATCCCAAAATCTAGCTATCAAATTACAAAGTGTTGTTTTTCCACTTCCAGAACCACCTACTATTGCTGTAGTCTTACCTTTTGGAATATCTAAATTTAAACGACTAAATAACTTCTGTTTGTCATATGAGAAGTCAACGTCCTTTAGATTTATATCTCCTCTTTCAAAGCTTGTTCTTGTGCCTTCTGAAATTGTTGGTAAATTTCTAAGTTTAGCAATTGAATCCAAGTTTTGTATAGCTATTCCCCTAACGTTTTGCATACTTCCAGCCATTTCAAAACCAGAAAAAACAATAAAACTAGATACTACAAGCATTACAGCTTTATAGTGATCAATTTCTCCTATACA
Organism: Peptoniphilus obesi ph1; assembly: GCF_000311865.1. GTDB lineage: Bacteria > Bacillota > Clostridia > Tissierellales > Peptoniphilaceae > Peptoniphilus_E > Peptoniphilus_E obesi. Next base: position 193,459 of record NZ_HE978582.1, read on the forward strand.
AAATCTATAAATAGCTGAAAATATAATAAGACAAATCCCCAATTTAAATATAATTAGAAATATCAAAGCGGCAGGTGCTACAGTTTTTTCAACATTTATAAAACCTCTTCTATTTTTATAAATCTCTCTGTCCAATTCTTTAGTCATTTCACCACTTTTCCCAAATGATTTAATAACACTAATACCTTTAACATACTCTAAAGTAGATGCATTTAGATTTATTTTTAAATCTTGTAATTTTTTAGTCAACTCGTCTGATTTCTTTTGAAAGATAACATTGCATAACATTCCTAAGAATAAAGTTCCTAAAATTATAGAACCTGTAACTATATCAAACGGAATCATAAATATCGCCATTATTATAGTTTGAATTACTCCCACAAATAAAGTTTCTATTATATTAACTCCTACGGTTTCAAGTTCACCTATAACTGTGGTTAATCCGCCTGAAATGTTTCCAAGGCGATTACTGCTAAAATATCCCATATTCACTTTTTTTAGCTGATCACCTATATATAGCCTATTTTCTGCTCCCATATTGTAAGTTGCGATGTATTTATTTCTATCAGCCATATAACTAGATAATATTTTCCCTACTACACTTAGTAGAGCTATTGCAAATACGACATAGATGTCTTCTTGTGTAATATTTCTTCCTTCAAATATATTTTGAAATATTTTAAGTAAAAGCAACATTGTAGCTCCAAGGGATATTCCTTCAAATATACTTTTTAATACTTCAAAGAAAAACATCTTGCTAATTTTGGAAGATTCTTTTCCAGCGACCCAATATAACTTGTGAATTAATTCTTTCATTTACTCACCCCTATCGTTTGATAAACTTATGTGTGATTTCCACATTTTTGCATATGTTTCACTTTTTCCAAGAAGTTCTTTGTGAGTTCCTTCTGCTTCAATTTCCCCATTGTTTAATACTATGATCTTATCGGCTCCTATTATTGTAGAAAGCCTATGAGCAATCATAATAACCGTTTTATTTTCAACTAATGCATCTATAGATTTTTGAATTTCAGCTTCATTATCTGGATCAGAATATGCTGTAGCTTCGTCTAATAAAACTATTGGGCTATCTTTAAGCAAAGCTCTTGCTATTGTAAGTCTTTGTCTCTCTCCTCCAGACAAGTTGCTCCCAGATTCTCCAATTATGGTTTCATATCCATTAGGAAGACTCATAATAAAGTCATGACAAGAAGCTTTTTTACAAGCGTCTTTTATCTCTTCAATACTAGCATTTTGATTTGCCATTCTCATATTATCTATAATACTTTTTCTAAATAGATAATTTTCTTGTGATACATAGGTTACAAGTTCCATGTTCTTTTCAAGAGAAACATCTTTAAGATTTACATTTCCTACGGATATTTTTCCTTTATTAATATTCCAATATCCCGCAATTAGCTTAGCAATAGTGGATTTTCCACCGCCAGAATAACCAACAATAGCTGTAAGTTTATTTTCTTTTGCACTAAAGGATAAGTTATCAAAAACTTTTTTCTTATCATTATAGGCAAAACATACATTTTCAAAATTAATATCGTATGATCTTATTTTTTCCTCTCCATTACCTCGTTCTAACTCTGGTAACTCCATAACATTTTTTATTTCATCTATTACAACTCTTACATTCGCCATAGTATCCATATGACTCATAGCTTTAATCAAAGGTTTGTAGCAGGCATAAGATAATAAAACACACATTATTAGATTGCCTACTTCAATACTTCCATTCATATACAAGTATAAAGAAGTTGGTAAAACAAATAATAAAGTTGATGGTAAAACTTCCATTGCTGCTGTCATATAGAAACAAACACTTAAATACCAATTTAGCATACTGTCTCTATTACTATTTACAGCATCTACAAATTTTCCATATGATGATGCAGATTTATTGAATGCCTTTATAACTTGAATACCTCTAATATATTCAACAGCTGTTGTATTCATGTTTTTTGCGGCTTCTTGATAATTTCGTGATTTTTCTTCATATCCACCCATCATTAGAATTGAAAATAACACCCCTAGTGGTAATGTAATAAGATTTGCAATTCCAATCCTCCAATCCATTATAAAAATAATAACTACTAAAGCGATTGGAATGATAAGATTAGCTATTACTTCAGGAATAACATGAGCTATCGGTTGCTCAATTTTATTCAAAGTTTCTACCATAAACTGAGTCCATTCTCCACTAGATCGTTTTTCAATCTCTCCCATTGATAATCTATTAATTTTTCTTACAAGTTTCTTCCTCTCATCCTCTATTATGCGAAATGCTAAATTGTGAGAAATTAAAGTTGAAATCTCATGAAAAATAACACTTCCTATTAACCCACCTAAAATAAGCAAAATTGGTCTTATATAGAATTCTAAATCTGTATTACTAATTGCTATATTTTGAGTAATCTTAGCTAAAGCAAAATATGGTACAACACTACAAAAAACACCAATTACTGCAATAATAACTGATGATAAAATTTGTCCTATATGCTTTTTTAAAACTTCCATTACGCACCTCCTAAATTATTTAGCCTCCATAGCTCTTAACAGCTGTCCTATATTATCAATATAAAAATCTTCTGTTATTATCCCATTCTCTAGTTTTACAAGTCTATCACACGTCTTTGCTATAAATTCAATATCATGAGAAATTATCAAAAATTTTGTTCCTTTTTTTTGTTCCTCTTTGATTAATCTCCCCACCTTATCCATACTCCTGAAATCAAGCCCTGATGTCGGCTCATCCAATATAATAAAAGGTGTTTCTCTCAACATAGCTACGCATAGAACCAATCTCTGTTTTTGACCACCTGATAAAGTTGCTGGATGCTTATCTCTTATATCAAATAATCCAACTTTTTTTAAAAGTTCCTCTGCTTTCGTGATATAATCTTCTCTATTTTTTAACCCAGTTAATAATTCATCCATCAAATCTTCCCCAAATAATTGAGAGTCTAAATCTTGAGGAATATACCACACTTTGCTTAACCTCATCTTTTTATTAGCTTTGAGTCCATTTATCTTTATTTCTCCATCAGTCTGATTTTGAATCCCAGAATAAATTTTACCGAGTGTACTTTTACCTGTTCCATTTATTCCTACTAAAGCAATAGTCTCATTGCTATCAAATTTAAGTGACACATCTTTTAGTACGAAATTATTTTTATATTTTTTACTAATATTTTTCACCTCAAAATCAAAAGAATTGTCACTACTAATTTCTTTTTCTTTAACTTTGTGGTCATCTACAACAATATCATTAAGATTTATTGAGCGTAAGCCCAATGCATTTAAGTCTTTTGAACTGATTTTTTCAAATTCTTCTGCTTTATAACTATTTATTAAAGATCCATTTTGTATCAATAAATACCTATCAGCTATTCCTTTTAAATAAAATAACCTATGCTCAACAATTACTATAGTTTTTCCTTCTTTTTTTAAGTCCATTACAAGTTTTGAAAATTTATATATTGATTGTAAATCAAGATTTGCAGATGGTTCATCAAATACATAAATAGATGGTTCAATGGCTCTTGCTGAACAAATTGCTACTTTTTGCCTAATTCCATAGGATAAATTGTATATCCTATTATTTAGCAATTTATCAATATTCATTTTCTCAGTTGATTCATTTACTCTTCTTATTATTTCATCACGCTTATATCCCAAATTTTCCGGTCCAAATGCAATTTCTCCATTAACTTCATTGGCAAAAAATTGGCTTCTAGGATCTTGAAATACATTACCGACTAACTTTGCTATTTCCCAGGATTTTAAATTTCTGATAGATTTGCCATCAATAAATACCTCTCCATCTAAATTTCCTTCGTAAAAATTTGGAATTAATCCATTTATAGCTCTTGTCAAAGTAGACTTGCCACATCCCGACTCCCCTATAATTACACAACATTCACCATCTTTAATGTCTAAATTTATATCTTTCAACTGTTCATCTTTATTGCTATTATATGAAAAAGATAATTTCCTAATTTCCAGTTTATTATTCAATGATGCACCTCTCATATAAGACATAATATAAATAAAACAAAGCTTGCAGTTATTATAATTATGTCTAATTTACACAACTTGTTACTATAATATGAATCCCTTTTTATTGGGTTTTCAATTCCTCTAACAATCGCTGCTGCTGATAATTCATCTCCTACTTTTATAGAACGAAAAATTAAAGGAACTATAGCATATTCAAGAGTCCTCAAAGGATTTGATAAAATATGAAAAAAGTTACCTGTAAATCCCCTTACTTTCATAGCTTCTTTTATTGTTCTAAATTCCCCAGCAATTGTTGGTACAAATCGAATAATTACCGTTAATATAAGTACAAAATTTCGTGGCAACATTAATTTGTGAAATATTGAAATTAATTTTCCTGATGGTATCTTAAAAGTTAAAAATCCTGCCATGATTGGAACTATGAATTTATACAACATTCCCAAAAGCATTGGTGAAATTATAACTACACCACTAGGTATCATTTTTAATAACCAAAATGTAGTAAAACTATATATCATAAAATAAATTATGCTCTGTTTGATAAAACCAAAATATGCTAAAAGCATACAAAGCCATCCTACAAACAGAGCATGCATATAGTAACTTTTTGTAAATATTGACACCATACAGGAAATAATAGTTAAAAAAAGACAAGTTATTCCACTTATTTTTTCTATTTTCATTTCCCATATATCTCCATTTACTCTAAAATACCCGCCTTTTTAAAGTGCTTTTTAAGAATTTTTTGTGCAAACAAAACACCTAAAGCAGATAATATAACGGTTATTGTTACACCTAATAATAGTAGTTTTGGTGAAGATACCAAATTATATTGCAATGTTAATGTCTTATCTGCAAACCCACTCTCTAAAGCTTGCTTTTGATAAGATTCCCAAGCTATCCAACATGGAACTCCTATTCCCATGAACATACCAGCACCATAAACACTCCAGCCAATCATATTTCTTATTGGATTTATATAAGTATCTTTGCCTATCATTACTATTTCACACAAAATAGCAAGTCCAATAAAATATGGAAGCATAAACACATAACCCATAGCTGCTGTGATAAGACCATAAATTAATATCCATATAAATAATAGCCCGTGTTTATTAAGTCTGTTAGCTGCTACTAAGTAGAAAATAGCTCCTATAAACATTTCAATTCCAGCAGTACCATAAATATATACAACTGGAACAGCAACCATACTCATTCCAACAACAATAGAAATTGCATAAAATAAAGCAATCATAATAGCTACTGTTACTACATCTTTTGTAGTCATTTTTTTATTGTTCATAAAACACCTCCGTTAATTAATAAAATGTACATAGAATGTGTATAGAGAATATTTACAAAAAAATATCCATCTCAACTTTATTATAAAGTAAGATGGATATTTTCTTTATAACCTGACAGCTCTTTATTTGCTCTAAAAAGGTCAGATGGATTTTTTTCTATATTCTTGAGGAGTTTGCCCAAAATGTTTTTTGAATGACTCAGAAAATTTACTAGGATTCAAATATCCTGACAAATCAGAAATCTCTCCTATCGACATTAAGGGTTTATGAATTAATAATTTAGCAGCGGCTTCTAAACAATTTTCCCTAATAAAATTACCTATTGAGCTTCCAGTTATGTATATAAAACATCTCTTCAAACTGGATTCTGAAATAGCATATTTTTTTGATAAATCAGAAATAGAATATCTTTCAAAAGGATTATTTAAAATCGTCTTATATGATTCTACAGTTGCTTTATATACTGGTTCTGAAAAAGACGTTAACTTAAATGTATCTGAACTTTCAACTAAATTTAAAAATAATAACAACTCTATTGTTTTTATAATTGAATAAGAAAGTCTTATTCTAGAATCTACTCTATAAAGTTCACTAATAACATGGTCTATCTCATGACGTGAATGAATAATTAAAGCTGCACCATTTTTACATAAACGGTCTTTTATTTCTAACAAATCAATTTTTGCGTACGGAAAGTATTTATCAATAGATTTTTGTGCCTTTTCAATATCAATAAATATTGAAAGTCCCACATATTTTTTTGTTGGTATGCATGAATCTTCAAAAGGAACTTTACCTATTTCGATTACACTTAGATCGCCTTTACCTATCAGAGCGCGTTCATTATTTTCAAGTTTAAACTCATAACATCCCTCTAAACAATGATCTATTTCTAAAACCCCGCTTTTAGGATTTATTTTTTGATATGCTGTCTCCATATTTAGGATATTATAAGATAATTGAATACCTTCAAATAAATTGTAGCAGCGCATTTCGCCACAGCCAGTAGAATTTTCAATTGTATAAATTTTACATTCATCAGTAACCTTTTTTTCAGAAAACATATATCCTTCAAGGACATTTTCTATTATATCAATTTTATTTAATCTCAGAATTATCCCCTCCAATATATTAATGTATCCTATAAGACTTTTTCAATTTCATTTATAATTAGCTCTGGATTTAATCCTAATACTTCAGCATGTCCTACATTATCAAAACTAACAACTCTTACATCACTTATGGATTTACTCCTGATTAAATCGACATATTTGCTTGCATAAGTTTCTTTTTTGCCAAACATTATACAAACAGGCATTGTAAGCTTTTCAACTTTATTTTTAATATCATATTTATATGCCATCTTAAAAGCTTGGTATAATGTATCTCTTGTAATAAAAGGATACATCATATGTTTCAAAGTTATAACATCATTGTCTCCATAACCCATTCCTTTTCTCACATCTTCTATTAAATGAATTCCGTTTTTTAAATTATCAAATTGTTCTGCCATAACTTTTGAAAATGGTTCAATCATTTCTCCCATGCTCTCATACTGACCACCATCGATAATTAAGTTATTAACATTTATTTTCTTATTCAAAGAAATTTGTAATGCAATACTTGCTCCTAATGAAATCCCATATGCACATTCTATATTTACTATATCTTCAAGCATCAATGATTTTTCTAAATCTTCAGCAACATCCTCTACTGAACTTAACCTTCCAAGTGTATTGTTTCCATGTCCAGGTAATTCTGGGGATATAATACAATATGTTTTACTGAGTTTAGCAATAATACTCTTAAAACAATTTGCATAACTAAATCCCACACCATGAATAAGCAAAATCTTTTTGTTTGTTTTGTCTCCAACAATATTTAAATTATAATTCACTTTCATAATAATTTTCCCCTTCAAATTTTTCATTTATACTGTAATTGATATTTAAACTGTCAATGTCTTGTATAATTCTATCAATTTTTATGATATCCATAGCATAATATATACCGTTTTTAAATGTATTCTCTAAAATTGACATTGCTGTATAACCCAACACAATAGCACTCATTTCACTACTTGATGAGCTATCAATACTTATTTCAACTGATGAAGTTCTCCCATTTATTCTCCCCCTTCCACAAATATTTAAATAGCTGTATGTTTTACCTATTCCGACCTCTTTCTTAAAGTAATTTAAAATTTCATCTATGTCTTTCTTGTTATCAATATACATATTTTGTTGCATTTTTTGTACAATCATTTGCATTTTACTTAAAATTTCACTTGAAAATGAACAATTGTACCAATTAGCTTGTTTTAAATTATATTTTTTAGCTACTCTTAATATCTCATTGGTTAAATAGTTATACATTTTATATTTTTTGTTTTTATATTCTTCTGTCTTATAACAATTATTATTAATTACTTCCCCATCAATATAACTACTTAAAGATTTTCCGAAACCAGATAAATTAGTTAATATGAAATCCTCAATCGCTGAATAACTCGGTACTTCATTGCTTATATTAAATCCCTCAATCATTAAGGGAACTTCGAAATGCTCTGCAACATATTTTAACATTAATCCCGTTAAGCCAGGAAAATACCCAGCAGACAAAATAAATAGATTTTTATTTTTAATATCTTCCAGTCTATCTTCTAAAAAAGATTCTCCTGATGGATCTATATAAGGAACGCCAAAATCACTAGCAATTCTTGCTATATTTTCTCCATTAATAAATGAAGCTCCCGCACAATTTAAAATAATATCGCATTTTTTTATGAATTCCCTTAAAGCATCTATATCACTAACTTCTAATTTCATATATATACAATTTTTATCATCTGGGACGTAATTTTGATTATAGGTGGCAAGAATTGAATAATTTTTTTGCTTCAATATATCAATGCATCTTTTACCAATTTGTCCACTTCCACCCAAAATACCTATAATTTTTTCCAATTTAACCTCCTAACTTAAAGCTTATTTTTATATTATTATTTAAATAGACTATTTATATGCATTAAAGTCTAATATTCTGCTTAAGTTTTTCTTTAAGTTTTCTCCATTCAAGCAATCAAAATGTTGCCCTACTATTTCGTCGTAAAATATTTCCCCATTCAAATATTCTTCCCAAGTTTCTCTATCCTCAGCAAAGAATTCTCCATAAAAACTCTTTTCCTGTTCCTTACAATAAAAAACTCTGACATTTCCATAATACTGTTTAGGTATATATGTTGATATACAACCGAAATTTTGGGAGAATATGTTAAAAAGCGTATTAAGCATACGTATTTCTGAATCTTGAAGATTCAAAGACTCCCTTTTTATTGTTGAATATAAATTATTAAGCCTTTCAGATAAAGGTGTGTCTTTTAACTTTTTAAACTGTTGTCCAATATATTTATATTCATTTGACAATTGAATAAAGGAGTTAACATTCAAATCTCCATCACCATTAATTACCATATCATAAATGCAATCATTTAATTCATGATCCTTTATCTCATGCCCAGCGTTAGAAATATCTGCATTTATTAGTCTTGCAAAAGTTCGTTCTAACAGAATTTCATTTTTTAAATTAGAGTGCAAAGCTTTTTTATATTTTGTTGGTGAAATATCTCTAAATAGTGTTCTTTCCTGAGCTTTAGGTATAGTCGTACTTATCAAAGTAACATCAATAACCTTTTTATTATTAGCATTTAAAAATTCAGCAGTTTCTAATGCAATTAACCCTCCAACACAATGTCCTATTAATATATATTTTGAGTAATTCAAATCTCTTAAGATTTTACCGTATTTTAATCCTAATAACTTAAAAGTATCTTCTGTTTTCATAGAAATATATTCGGCTTCATCACCGAAAGTAAATCCTAACACAGCTTCATTTGCTTTACTATCTTCCTTTATATAATTAATTATTTCAGTATACGCAGAAAGAGTTCCTGTTCCAGCATGAAAAATAACTTTAGCTACCGATTTATTATTATCTATAGTGGATTTCTTGATAGTTAGCAGTGATGAATCATGATATTCCTCCCCTTTTTCAAACTTGTCTTGTATCCTTTTAGATATTTCTCTAACCGTTTGAAATTGCATCATTTCAGATAACAAGGCACTCCATTCCCAATCCTTAGCCTCTGGAACTTCCTCTAATATCTTTGTGACTATTTGTGCAATCAGTAAAGAATCTCCACCAACAGAATAAAAGTTATCATCTAGCCTTAAGTTTGTTATTCCAAGTTCTCTTGTCCAAATTTTTTCTATTTTTTCTTCAATTGCAGTTTTTGTCTCCTCTATAACATGTTTTTCATTTTTCACGGTATTTTCGAATAATTTTTTTAATGATTTAATATCAATTTTTCCATTAATTGTTGTAGGAATTTTAGATATTATTTTAACATCATTAGGTATCATATAAGAAACCAATTTATTTTTAAGTTCATTGATAACTGCATTCTCTGTTATTGGTTTATATGAATCTTTAAATCTTACTACATATATAGTTTGTCCAAAATCATCTAGTGGACTATCTTCTTTAGGAAATTCATATATTATTTGACCATTATGGTTTTCAAAATTATCCTTCCATTGATTTCTATTAAAAAAAGTTTGTTCATTTAAACTTCTAATATCCGAAAATCCTGTCAATCCATCTTTAAATTCCATAGATGTTAGTAACATATAACTCATTCTAGTTTCATCTAATATGATTAATGAACCGTTTGGTGCTAACAAATTTTTAATATTATTCATAACAAAGTCTATATTTTTTGAGTTATGCAATACATTAGCGCACAATATTATGTCAAATGAAGATATGTCATAATTTTGTTCGTAAAAAACTTGATTTATATCAAAAATACCATAATTAACCCAATTATATTCTTTAAAATTACTTTTAGCTTTATTTAAAAAGAACGTAGATATGTCTGTAAAATAATATTCAACTTGTTCTCCATCTAGTATAGGTATTACTTCTAAGCTTGTCCCTCCAACTCCCGCACCGATTTCAAGTATCTTGATTTTTTTATCTTTATTTCTTTTTACAATAAATTCTATTTCTTTAGCTATAAAATAATTACATATTTTATTTATTTTATTTGTATTATATGAGGCTAGTGCAGGCTTTATATCACCTTTTGGAAATAATAAATTTAATGGATCTTCATCCCCTTTTATAAGCGCTACCAAATTTTGGCTAGATTTCTTTAAATAGTCAACAAAATCTTTACCATAATTAAATTCTTCTTCAATTTTATAGAACTCTTCCCATTGTTTGTCTGAATTTAGACAATTAACTTCTCCTACTAAATAATAAAGTTCATTTTCTCTATTAATAATTTTTTCATTTTCTAATACTTGAAGCCATCTTTTTGTTAATTTTTGTAGTTTTTCAGGTATTTCCATCCCATATATAATTTCTTCAAAAGTGTACTTTTCTGCATTATTAATAAAGAAACCACATTTTTGAAATGTATTCAAAATATCACTTATAACTACTTTTTCAGATGCTTTAATCCATTTTTCAATAAGTTCATCTTTAATATTTTCATTTATACTATTTTCTAACTCTTTTAATTTATTTACCTCTTCATTTCTATCCAATAAATCATCATTGATTATTATCTTTTTTGGTAAAATGGCTGCGCAAATTTTCTTTTCTAAACTATCTACATCAATTGTAAACACTTCAGCTGAATCAATATCTTTGTTTTCCAATAAAGCAGATTTAATTTCGGATAACTCAATTCTATGACCATGTATTTTTATTTGTGAATCTCCATCCTCTCTACCACAAAAAATAATGTCACCATTAGGCAAATAATAACCAATGTCTCCTGTTCTATAAATTCGCTCTCCATCATTGCCTAAAGTCTTGAATTTTTCAGCATTAAGTTTCTCATCATTTAAGTAACCTACAGAAAGCCCTGTTCCTGATATATACAAACTTCCTACAACATAATCTGGACAATCTTCCATTGCTTCGTTTAATATATAAAACTTTTGATTAGCTAAAGGTGTGCCATATGGAACACTATTTAGGAATGTTTCTTGTTTGCTAACCACATGATAGATAGACCATATCGAAGCTTCAGTAGCACCTCCCATACTTATTACTTGTGCATTAGGAAACTCACTATATATTTTTTCAGGAAGATCGATCGGAATCCAATCACCTGATAGTATTATAGTTCTTAAAAACTCACTTCTCCTTAAATTCTTACACATAGCTAAGAAGTTAGTTATAAGTTGCATTTGAGCTGGTACTGAATTCCAAACGCTAACTCTATATAACAACATTTGATTGTATATAATATTTGGATCTTTTAATGTTTTTGAGTCTGGTAATACTAAAGTCCCACCCGCAAGAAATGAACCAAAAATATCATATACTGATAGATCAAAAGAAAGATTTGCTAGACCTAAAAATACATCATTTTCGTTAATTTTATATTTTTTATTAACATCAATTATAGTGTTAATAGCCGCTCTATGTGTAATCACAACTCCTTTTGGGTCTCCAGTTGTCCCTGATGTAAAAATTATATAAGCTTCATCATCATATGATTTTCTCTTGTTTTTCCAATATTCATATTCTACGTTTTGATAAATTATGCATTCTCTCAAATCTATAATCTTTGTATTAAATTCATTTAAATTTGTGCTATTAAACGATAAAATTATTTTAGCATCAGAATTTTCAATTATTCTTTCTTTTCTTTTTATTGGTTGCGAAGTGTTAATAGGAATATACACAGCGCCAATAGCCAAAGTTGCTATTACAGATGCAACTTGCCAAACGCTTTTAGGGATATCAATAATGACTCTATCTCCCTTAGTTATTCCATTTTTTTCTAAATTTTTAAAAATTGAGTATACATATTTATTAAACTCTTCGTATGTGTATTCTTTGTTGTCGCAAATCAATGCCGTTTTATTTTTATGCTCTTTCAATGAGTCAAAATAACAATCTTCTAATCTTTTTATATTAAAGCTTTCAAATGTATCATTTACTGTTTTTCTTGTATCTAAACTGCTTTTACTTAATTTAGTAACAATCTTGTTATCTAAAATATTTTTATCTGATTTAAAATTTTCAATTATGTTAGTAAAGCATTCAAACATATCATCAATAATTTTCTTTTTAAATACACCATCCCTAATATCCCAATTAATTTTAACTCCATTATTTTCTTCCATAATTTGACAATCTAAATATACCTGTGGAGTTTGACTTATTCTGTAAATAATCTTTCTATTCGAAAGTATTGTGTTGCTATTTGATAACCCTATTGTGCTAGTAAAAACTACTGGTATAATAATGTTTTGTTTTCTTTTTTTACTCAATTTTCTCAAAACTTCAACACCTGAAACTTCTTTGTGTTCTAAATCAGTCCATAAATTATCTTGTAAAATCTTTGTTCTTTCTAAAAATGTCTTACTATAATCCATATTTATAGAAGTTATATTAACATCCGTAAAATCGCCTACTACAGAATCAATATCATCTACTATTTGGGGTCTGTTAAAGAAAGTAGTATTTATACTAAATTTTTTATTTGTCGACCAATATGCTATCGTTTCAGTTAGCACTGACATTATTAAAACTGATGGGGTAATATTATTTATCTTAGAAATTGCACATATTTTATCCCATTCAAAATTATTTAGTTGTATTGATTTTTGGCTAAAAGTTTTTACACCATTATTCTGTGAAAGTATGGGTAAATTAGGAGCTTCATAAATAACATCTAATTTTTTAGACCAGTATTCTTCATCTTGATTTTTATTTTTAGAACTAGTTATTGCTTTTTCTTGATACTTAAATACATCTCTATACTTGCTTAGAAAATTGACATAGCTGTTAGGATTTTTATAAAAATATTCTAAATCACTTAATATAATATTTATGCTATTATAATCTGCTATTAACATATCCAATGAAAAATGTATAACTGATACATTAGGTTTTAGAGTAATAGCAATTTCACACATCGGCCATTGCCCCAGTTTATATTGTTTAAATTCTAAGTCTTTTCTAAACTTACTAACCTCTCCATCACCAATTTTTATACTTTCAACTAAAATATTTGGCACATGTTCCTGAACAATTTGAGTTCCATCTTCAAAAACTACAGCCCTAAGCATATCATGTTTTTTTATTACCAAATTCCATGCTTTGTTTATTTTATCAACATCTAAGATGCTATCATATTCTATTTCTATATATGCGTGGCAACCAATTCCACCCAACTCAAAGTACTCATTTCTACCCATTACATAAGATGATTGTATATTTGTCAATGCAAATCTTTCGTATCTATTTTTTGTATCTTCATAATATAAAACTTCCTTATTGTCTAAATAGTCCAAAATTTCTTTCTTATTATTTTTAAGCCAAGATAAAATTTTGTTATTCATACTATCTTTAGGAGCACTAAACTTAAGTTTCTCACCATCTTTCCACACAGTTATCCCTTTTATTTTTAAATTTTTCAGTTTTTCTTCAATATTCATGTTATCCTCCAATATATAATTAAATTTCGTAGATTTCTACATCTTGAATCAAGGTGTCAATTTCCTTTGATAATTGTTTAATAGTTGGAAATTTAAAAATCTTATTTATAGAAATCTTTTCCTTCAACATAAAATCCGAATTTATTTCACTAATAATAGATATTGCTGCTAAACTATCCCCTCCCAATTTAAAAAAATTGTCCTCTACCCTTATATCTGTTATACTTAATTTATTTTTAAATAAATTTATTAAGTAAACTTCTGTATCGGTTAATTTGGGGTTTAAGTTGTTTTGGACAACTTTTTCAACTTTTAACGATTCGTTTACTATTATTTTTTTAATCTCTTCTCGATCAAGTTTGCCATTTTTTGTAATTTTTCTGCTATTACAAATATAATATTCCTCTGGAATCATAAACCTTGGAAGAATTCTATCTAATCTTTCTTTTAAATTATTTATATTGGAATTATTGCTATTACATACAATATATAATCCAATTTTCATTGAATTATGACAATTTATAACGCTCGCACAGCAATCAATGATATCAGGAAATCCTTTAAGTACAGACTCAACCTCACCAAGTTCAATTCTATGTCCTTTAATTTTTACTTGAGTATCTTTCCTTCCAAGAAATTCAATAGTACCATCATTCCAAAATCTTCCATTATCTCCAGTTCTATACCATCTAAGTCCATCTTCTTCAAAATACTTTCTATTAGTTAGTTCTTCATCTCCATGGTAGCATTTAGCAACACCAACTCCACCAATTAGAAGTTCTCCCTTAACATAATTAGGGCATATTCTACCTAATTCATCTACTACTCTATAGACTTGGTTTTTAAGTGGTCTTCCATAAGGAATGGAAATCCAATCTTTAGGTATTTGTCTCGGCACATTTAAATAATTTGACCAGATTGAAGCTTCCGTTGCACCACCCATAGCAACAACTATAGAATTTTCTTTTTCGCTTATCTTATAAAATCTTCCTGGTAAGTCTTTTGCTATCCAATCTCCCGATAACATAACAATTCTAAGTGGTAAGTTTTTCTTTTCACTCTCTGCCATAGTTACGAGCATGTCAAAAAGTATAGGTACAGAGTCCCACACACTTACCTTATATTTTTCAATAATTCTAATCCACTCATCAGGATTACGATAATTATCTTCATTAGTTGTTATTAGAGTTCCACCTACACCAAGTATTCCAAAAATATCATATACTGATAAGTCAAAGTCTATTGCTGATACCATAAGTAACGTATCATTTGAATTAATAGAATATTTTTCATTTAAATCATTAATAGTATTAATGGCACTTGTATGCATAATCTCAACACCCTTTGGCACTCCTGTAGTACCTGATGTCATTATTATATAGGCTGAGTCAAAAGGACTTACTTCTATAGGCTTATCAAGACCTAAGGATTTGTCTATAGCTTTGTCTAAGTCAATTAAAGAAACTTCTCCCGTATCTAGTTTGCAATTTTCTATTGTTTTATTTTCACTGATGACAAACTTTATACCAATTTGTTCGTATATTTTAGTTCGTCTTTCGCTAGGCTGATTTATTCCAACAGCAACATATGCCGCTCCAGAAAAAAAGTATTCCAAATATAGCGTAAATTTGCTTGCTTGATCTTGGGAGAGTAATGCCTACATAGTCTCCCTTTTTTATTCCATTTTCCTTTAAATATCCTGCTACATTTAAGGATTTTTCATATAAGTCTATATAAGATATTTCTTCTTTAGATTCTGAATCTATAATTGCAATTTTGTTTGGATTTTCTTTTACATTTTTTATAAATCCATCATATAATCTCTCATCAGGAAAGTTTAATGGAAGAATTGATTTAAACTCTTTTTCTCTTGCTGGTTTTTGATTTTCTGATAGTACATCAAATTTGCTTTCCCAATTTTCCTTTTCTGTTAGTCTTAAAAGTTGTTCTTCTAAAGAATTTAACATGTCATCTAACATATTTTCAGGGAAAAGTTCATCTACACTGTCCCAGCATAATACTAAATCTCCATCTTTTATATATGATTGGAAATCTAACCATACTCCTGGAGTTTGTGATACCATATATGTAATTTTGCCCAAAGCTTTCCTTGAAATTTCAGTTTCTATTGGATAGTCTATGTTGCACGCAAAAACTACAGGTGCTACATTAAGGCTTGTACCCTGTGATTTTGATATATCTCTCTGAACTTGAACTCCACTATAATATGAATGGCTGGCATTTTCTATAAAGGTTTTGCTTATTCTATTCAAAGTTTCTATGAAAGTGGTATCATTTTTTCTTTCATGCTCTACTAATAAGATATTTGTAAAGTCTGCTACCATAGCTTTTAAGTTTTCATTTGAAAGATCTCTATTAAATAATGGTAAGTTTATAAAAAACTTATCTTGGTTAGTCCATCTTTCTAGAATTAAAGCATACGCAGTTAATAAAACCATTGATGGTGTAGATTTATAGCTTGCTGCAACCTCTTTTATTTTGCTCCATTTATCTTTTTCAATAACTCGTTTCCTTCTAGTAAATCTCGTTTCTTTAATTTGTTCAGGAGCTTTCTTTAATGGTAAATTAGGTCTTTCTATCTCAAATTCAAATGAGTCTATTTTTTCTTTCCAAAACTGTTGGTCTTTTTTATAAATTTCAGAGTCTACTTCAAGATTGTTTATATAGTCTTTAAAGGTATAATTGTTTAGATTGTCTAATTCTTTTCCTAAATACGATTCTCCTAATTCTTTCAAAAGAATACTCATACTCATGACATCGGCAACAAGTAAATCTAAATCAAAGAAAATTTTATTTCTATTCTGTGACAGATTTGCAAGTTTTAATCCTGCGACTTCTCCCATTTTTACTCTGAGTTTTCTATGAGATAAATTTTCTCGTATTTCATCTAGTCTAATTTTGGTATCTTCTTCATCTAAATTAGATAAATCAAAAACTTCAATTTCTTCGCCAAAAGGTTTATCTAATATTTCTTGTTTTCCATCCTCTGTGAACCTTGCTCTAAGCATTGGATGTCTATATTGAAGTTTATTCCATGCATCATTCAATCTTTTACAATCTATTTCTTTTCCATCTATTTCAATATAGGCGTGGCAACCTACTCCTCCTTGTATTTGATTATCATGACCACCTACAAGATAAGCATACTGAATATCAGTTAATTCAAACAGTTTGTTTCCTATGACTTTTTTATTAGAATTATTTGGATTATTTAATTTACGAGCATTTTTTATTGCAACTTCCCATTCAGCAAAACATGGCTTTTCCATTAATTTAGAAAACGATACATTAATATTGTGCCTTCTTAATTTACTTATTATTCCCATAACATTTACTGAAGTTATTCCCAACTCTATTAAATTATCATGATTTTTTATATCATCTTTATTTATATAACTTTTAACTTGAATTTTAATTTCATTTAATAAATCGTATAAATCAGGCATTCTTTCTTCTCCTCTCAAATATTCTAATTTCCATAATTCTCTATTAGCCTTTTTCTATCTATTTTTCCCGTAGCAGTTAGTGGCCAATTATCAATTATCTTCATACAATCTGGAATCTTAAATTCTGCTATACCAGTTTCTTTAAGTGTTTGAATGATTTCAGAAAACATCAAATTTTTGTCTTTTTCTAGTATACATACGCAAATTTTTTCTCCTAATATTTCATCAGGAACTCCGACTACTTGAACTTCTGATATCTTTTTATTCTTTAGCAATAGGTTTTCTAATTCAGAAGGAATAATTTTTTCTCCGCCTTTAATTATCATTTCTTTAACCCTACCAGCTATTTGATAGTTTTCGTTTGATAACTTTCTAGCTCTATCTCCAGTTCTAAAGTATAATTCTTTGTCTAATATAGAGTTATTAACATCATTCATTCCACCGTAATACTCATACATTGTATACGGCCCCCTTATTAATAATTCACCATAATCACCAGTATTTACTTCTTCTCCAAACTCATCTACTATTTTTACACTATCTCCAATAGATACAGGTTTGCCTTGAGTATTAAGCCTGGTGTCCATGTTATCATCAAATCTAGTACACATAACTAGTCCTTCAGTCATTCCATATAATTGTGAAATAATACACCCAAAACTCTTTTCGATTTCAAATGCTTTGTTATATTCTAAAACTGATCCACCTACTTGTATAATTTTTAAAGATGAAATATTAATTTTTTCGAACTCTAAAAAATCCATACATAAACTTGCTAAAGCTGGAACTAAAGCCATTGTACTAATATTATGCTCTTCTATATTGTAAATTATTTCGTCAGGACTTGGTGTCATAGATATTACACACTTAGCTCCATGATAAAATACTCCTATTATCCCTGGATAAGATAAAACAAATTTATGAGATAGAGATAATGCCATCAAGTATATTGTAGCATCTGAATAATTTAGGGCACTTCCTATTGCTATAGCCGAACAAATTAATTCGCAATGTTTCATTGGTATCATTTTAGGACTTCCCGTTGTTCCACTCGATAGCATGAGTAGAGCCATCTCTTTATAATCAATATCTATATACTGAGATGGATAATCTTTATCATTGAGTTTGTAAAAATTTTTATATCCTTGATTATCTCCAAGAATATAAACTTCAAAATCTATATTTAATTCTTCTCTTACTTCTCTTATCATATCAACATATGAAAAGCCAAGATATTTATCCTTAGCTATATATGCTTTTGTCCCTGATTTTTCTAATATTCCCTTTATTTCATTTTTCCTATGAGCTGGAAGTGATAATACTGGAATCACACCAATCTTAAACATGGCAAAAAGGATAATAACAAATTCGTGACAATTAGGAAGTTGAAGAACGATTCTATCTCCCTTTTTAAATCCAGCTTTCAATAAACCATTGGCATATTTACAAGATTTTCTATTTAA
This sequence comes from Peptoniphilus obesi ph1, assembly GCF_000311865.1. GTDB lineage: Bacteria > Bacillota > Clostridia > Tissierellales > Peptoniphilaceae > Peptoniphilus_E > Peptoniphilus_E obesi. The sequence goes on from NZ_HE978582.1 coordinate 212,250, forward strand.
TTCTTGATATGAAAGTTCAACGACTCCATCTACTAAGGCAATCTTATCCCTATATTTTTTAGCACAATCTTCAATAAATTCTCCTAAAGTCATATGCGGCCATACTTGTTCATCATAAAATTTTTCCAATTTTTCTTTTAATTCAATGTTCATTAATTCTCCTCCAAGCATATTGCCCCGACATATTTGTCGTCATGGTTCAATGACTTTAATCTGCTTATTGTATTCCTTTTACTATCATTAATTTTTATAAATTCATTTTCAAAAGAAATTATTTCAATCTCTTTTAAATTTCTTATAAGACCAATACCATCACATTTAAGATAGGCTTCTTTTGCAGTCCAATATCTATAGAAACTTATTATATTGTTATCTATATTTATAATTTCATCTCTAGTAAAACAGTTTTCTAATATATCTTTAAACTCAAATTTAAAATTTATTTTTTCAACATCTATTCCTACTTCTCTTTTAGAAAAAGCTAACAAGACTAATCCTTCAGTGTGTGAGATGTTAAACTTTAATCCTATAGTGTTTTCTAGGTAAGGCTTATTGTTTTTATCTCGTTTGACTATTAAATCATTAATTCCTTTTTCTAGTAAACCTTTTAGGGATAAATTAAGTATTGCCCTTGATACTAGATAATTAATTTTTGCTATTTCTGATTTATAATCCTTTGATTTTATTATCTCCTCTTTAGTTAAGTAAGGAAGTAATTTTTCTTCTAATAATTTATCTGTATAAGCCTTAATTAGTATTAAATCATTATTAGATAATTTAGCTTTTAAATTTTCTAAAGTAAGAAAATCTTTAGTATTTCTTATCTCATATTCTTCAATTTTCATTTACTTTTATAAACTCTTTTATCTCTTTAATGACACTTTCAGGAGATGTGTTTACAAACATATGCTTGCCATCTATATATTTATAAGTAAATTCCTTTGTGGTATAATCTTTCCATTTTATAAGTTCATCTAAGGTCATTTCTTGATCTTTATCTCCCATAAAACCTAGTATAGGTGATTCTAATTTCTCAAACTTTGTGTCTTGATAGTCTTCATCTATTACAAAATCTGCCCTAAGCGTTGGTAAGAAAATGGAAATTAAATCCTTATTAGCTAGAATTTCTTTTGGTGTTCCTTCATATCTTCTCAAGCCTTCTATAAATCCGTCATCGTCAAGATGATAAATTGGATGAGGTTCTTTATATAATGGAGCACGCCCTCCTGATATAATTATTCCTCTTGGATTTATGTAATCCGAATTTTTAATTCTTAATGCTAATTCATAGACTATTTTTGTTCCCATACTGTGTCCAAATAAATGATAAGGTTTTCTAAAATCAAAATTTTCTTTCATGTCTTCAAATAAACTATCCACTAAGATGTTAATGTCACTTATAGCCTTTTCAGAAAACCTGTTTTCTCTTCCTGGATACTGGGCAACAAATAATTTTATATCTTCAAACTCATCTTTCCATTTTCTAAAGGCAGACACTCCACCACCTGCAAATGGAAATATAAAAAGATTTGCTATTATATTATTTTCATTAATTTCTTTATTTATTATTTCAAAGTTTTTTGACATAAATTCACCTTTTAATTTATTTGCTGTTAGCATTAGCTAACTCAAAGTTATTATATACCATTTGATAACTTTTATCAATAGCTTTGAGATGTTTTTTAAAAAAATTTTTAAAGATAAAAATAGCATAGACGTCTCATTATACGAGTTATCTATGCTATTTATTACAAATTGTAATCGAAATGTTTTTTTAATCTTTCAAAAGTTTCATCAGAAATAACATGCTCTATAAGACAAGCTTCATTTTCAGCTTTTTCTGCATCTATTCCAAGTCTTATAAATACATCCGTCAAATATTTATGCCTTGTATACATTTTTTTGCAAAATTTTTTTGACTCCTCTGTTAAACGAATTATTTTATCTTCGCCATAAATAATCAACCTTTTATTTTCAAGTTTTTTTAGCATTCTTGTAACAGTAGGTCTTTTATACTCTAGATAGTTAGCAAGATCCATGTTTCTTACTTCATCTTTTTCCAAAGATAAAATATATATAGCTTCTAAATAATTTTCCTCTGCAAATTCTCTATGTAGAATGGATTACACCTCCCTCAAAGTAAAAATAATTACAAGCAAATTTAGTAAATACGAAATTAAAGAACTTAAATAATAACTTCCTCAATCTTTATACTATCTCATTATACTGATAAAAATCCCTATTTAAAAGTAAATTTTGCAATATTCCTCTAGATTTGTCATATATTATTCATTAACTTCACTTATACTATTAGTATATGAGCAAGCACAGTAAGTGCATATGCACTTACTAAAAATGGAATAAGAATACTACGATTATATCGCTTATTTTTCCCATTTTACTTGTTGGAGAATATCCCCAAACCCCTAAATTTATAATAATTAAATTCAGCAACAAACGCTTATAATAGCCCCAACGTAAACTTGAATATTATCTCAAAAAGTGATAAAATATGAATAATAAAAATTTAAATCAGGAGATTTCCAGACGAAATATATAGAATAAATTATACCTGTAAGTCAAGTTATCCTACTTGAATTTACAGGTTTTTCTTTTTTATTTCGATTAATAAATTTATTAGGAAGAGGAACTTCAAGGAAGTTTACTACGAGCTCTATCTATATAATTATTATCACATAATAAAGAGGGATTGAGAACAAAATGTAGTATTTATTATTACAACTACAATATACGAGGAGGTTAAATTATGACAAGTAGATTTAGAAATAACGGAATCTATTTAATGTTATCTGATGATGAGTTAGAATTGCTAAATGAAAAATATAAAGCATCTAAGTGTAAAACTCTTAGACAATTTATTATGAAATGTATTTTAGAAAAAGATATTTATGTACTAGATATGGATGTCTTTCGTGAAATGTCAACAAATATAAGTCGTACTTCAAATAATATAAATCAAATTGCTAAAAGGATAAATACTACATCAATTATATATAAAGATGATGTAGAAGATTTAAAAAGCTTATTAGAAAATCAAGCGAAAGATATTTTCTCTATGCGTAAAAAAATATACTCTCTTACTAATTCTAATAGCATAAATACTGAGAAAGAATAATGGCAATTACTAAAATTCATCCTATAAAATCCACCTTAAAAGCAGCACTTGATTATATTATGAATAGTGATAAAACAGATGAAAAAATTCTAATTTCCTCCCTAAACTGTAACCCTATAACTGCTCATTTAGAATTTGAACAAACAAAAATAGAATGTAATTCTAAAGCAAAAGTTTTGGCACGACATTTAATTCAATCTTTTTTTCCTGGAGAAACTACTGCTGAAGAGGCTCATCAAATAGGCATAGAACTATGCGATAAAATCTTAAAAGGAAAGTATGAATATGTTCTTACTACCCATATAGATAAGGGGCATATTCACAACCATATACTATTTAATAATGTTTCTTTTGAAACTGGTAAAGCATATCAAAGTAACAAAAAAACTTACCACCAAATTAGAAATCATAGTGATGATTTATGTAGAAAGTATCAGCTATCAGTTATAGATGAAGATTATGTAAAATTTAAAGAAAAGTATAAAACCAATGGTAAATCCTACAAAGAATATATTGAATTTAAGAAAGGAAAATCTTGGAAACATAAACTTCAAATCGCTATTGATCATACTATTAATAAAGCAAATAGCTATGAGAATTTCTTAAAGCTTATGGAAGAATATGGCTATGAAATTAAACTTGGAAAATATCTTTCTTTCAGACATAAAAAACAAGGAGAAAAAGGGCGATTCATTCGTGCGAGGGAAACTACTCTTGGAAAAGATTATACAAAAGAGAGAATAAAAGAGAGAATTGAAAATAAGGTAAATGAAAATTACAAAAATAACAAAATTTGTTATGATAAAAAATCTTATAAGAAATTTGATAATATAATAGACATAGAAAGTAATGAAAAGGTTAAATCTTCTAAAGGTTATGAAATATGGGCAAGAAAACATAATATGAATACTATGGCGAATACCTTAAATCAGCTTAGAAAATACGGTCTATCATCTAGTATGGATTTGGAAACTAAACTCCAAGAAGAGGCTGTTAATAGGCAAGAAATCCTAAATAAGATTAAAGATGTTGAAAAAGTTATGAGCGAAATTTACGCAGCTATTGAAGACATTAACACTATAAAAATAAATAAGGTTATCTATAAAACCTATAAAGAAAATCCAAATGATAAAGATTTTTATAGTGAATATAAGCCTCAAATTATCGCATATGAAAAAGCAATAAGTACTTTAGAAAAGTGTAAATATAAAAATCCAAGTATAAAAGAGTTGTCAAAATTATATGATGAATACAAAAATAAAAAAGATATTCTTATGGATGACTACGCCAACGAGAATATATTGATAAATGAATTGACTCAATTAAGAAAGAATACTGATAAGTATATTTATAATGAATTGTATAAGTAAGGATCTGGTGTATCAGCTTCTTCGGATAGATTTTGAGCTGATATTCTTTCAATATAACCCATCATTTTCCCTTAAAGACAACCAATAAAAAAATATAGGAGGCAGACTAAAACCTGCCCCCTATAATCTTTTACCTTTCTATGCTATTATCCTTTTTCTTCTTTTCATCCACTTTCATATCCCCTTTAGTCTTAAATTCCTTTAATTTCCCTATTGTTGATTCTTTTGCTTTAGTATGCTCTTTAGCTTTTAATAACTTTGCAGAGTATACTTTTAGACTTGTGTATTCCTTATTATCCTTTCCCATACTTTTCTTTTCTTTGCCAAATAGGTGTACAAAATCTCCTTTTTTCAAATTTTTTACTTGATTGATTTTGTCATTATAGGCGTAGCAGCTGATGAATTTTGCATTTCCTTTCTTGTCATTTTCAGCAATAGAAAAGGAGGCTACTTTAAAGTCCCTCCCATCTTTTGATTTTAAATCTTTAATTTCTATATCAGTTGCTATATTTCCATCTATATTTAATGTATCCTTTTCTTTATTATCTATATCTTTCATCTCTTTATCTCCTTGTTCTTGATTAGCTTCTAAATTTTCTTTTAACTCTTCTTCGTCTATATATTCAATAAACTTTTCATCAATAAGACCCATAACTGAATCGTTCATATAATTATCATAGGCATTATTAAGAACATTTTCATTTTCTACTCCTGTTTCAAGAGATATAATACCTTTTACAAATTCTTTATGATTATATTCTGCTAAAAAATCTATTGTATTTTTCATGCTTTCAAAATTTGTATTTTCCATATTTGCTATTGTTTTTATATCACTTGCGTATCTAACAGAATCCCATTCATACTTTCCACTTTCTTTGTTAAACTCTACTCCTGTGGCTAAAATAAATTGCTTCCCGTCAAATAAGGTAGCTTGATTATCTTTCACATCCAATACCATAGTATCTCCAAATTCAGTTTCAATTACATTTCCCTTTTTTATATCCATTTTTATTCCTCCATTTCTATTTTTATCTTTCTTATCTGTTAAATCTTTTATTTCTTCTTCCTTTCCGTCACTAATAATAAATTGTTTTATTTCTTCAACTGTTGGATCATCGATTGTAGTCTGAATAAATTCAACTAATTTATCTTCTGAAGTGGCAAAATTTTTAATTCCATATTCAACTATATTGTTAATTATTCTCTGAGTAGCACCATCAAAAGAAAAATTTTCTCGAATAAATTCATTAAAGCTATATCTATCAAATTCCATATTCTTTTTCCTCTAATAATCTCATTTAAAGCTTTATCTGCCACATGGTTCACTATTATTTATTTCTTTTATATTATTATTTACTGCTAAATTTCCCTTATATTCCTTTAATTTATCCATAATAGATTTTTTTTCTTTCCTTTCAAAATCTCCTATTTCCTGCACTTTACTATCTCTAAAATCAGCATCATTTCTATCTATTATTCCATCTAAATCCATATCTTTAGATAATGGATCATAGAAGTTGCCATCATCATCTATTTCAAGTCCCATTACTTCTCTCAGCTTTTCTTCATTTACTGATACAAGCTCACTAAAATTCCAAAAGCCAATAGATGTCTTTATCTGTACTAGCTCTTTTAAATCACTTGCATCTAAGGGATCATAGGTGTATTGAAAGCTGTCAATTAGGTTCTTATCTACATAGGTGTTCATCTTGTAATTTATTAAATCTAAACTTACTTGTATTTCATGCTTTTCATCTGGTGTAGTTGTATAAGCTATTCCTATATCTGTTAAGTCAGGAAATATAGTATCAAAGTCCTCTAACCTGTTTTCTTCATCATATTCTCTGTTAAGGAAGTCTATCAATTCTTCCTTTACTTCTTCTAGTAATGGATTATCTTGGCTTATATCTTCACTTTTTCCCATATCTAGTAAATTATTTACTTCTGCAAGTCTTAGTGTCTTATCCTTTAAAAGTTCAGCTTGTGGAAATGTCTTTTGTATTTCAATTTTAGCTGTTTGAAATTGCTCTTCTATATCTTTTAGTTTTGAAATTGTATTTTCTAATCTTTCTGGTAATTTATCCAATACATTATCCATTCTTGTTATATTACCTATTTCATCTGTTCCAAACTCTCCTCTATATTCTCCCTTACCTTTTAATATAAAGTTATATTTATTGAAAAAAGAATCATATTTTATGGATAAATCAAAATTTCTATATTCACCTATTTTTTCTCCATCTTTATCCATTTCCCTATATATTTTAACTCCCTTAATTTTGTTCAACAAAAACTCTCCAGCTATTTTCTTATCTATATACTTCTTTCCGTCAATAATTAGAGAGGTAAATTTATTATCTTCTTTTAAATTTTTATCTACATCTCTATAAGGCTCAACATTTTTAATATCTTCCTTTAAGTTCTCTATCCTTTCTTTTAATCTTTCTATTTCCTTTGGATAAAATTTAACTACTTTATCTTCCAGCTTGTAAAGATTTGATTTAAAATTGGACTCTAGCATTTTAAGTTTAGAAACTTCAACATCAAGGTCCATCTTCTCCTTTATTAATGGATTTCCTGTTGCAAGAGCTTTGATTTCGGCATAGTTTAATGTGGCTTCGTCTACATCTTCTGCAACTCTTACAGGTGTCTTTGAAGTCATAATTTGAGAAATATATTTTTGTTTATTCTCTAAGGTTTGGAAAAGATAGGCATCAAAAGTATTTTCTGTTACATATCTAAATATATGGACTTCCTTATTCTCATTTCCCTGCCTCACAATCCTTCCTGCCCTTTGAGAAAGATCAGCCGGTCTCCATGGTATATCAAGATCGTGGATTGCAATTAGCTTGTCTTGAGCATTAGTACCTGCTCCCATTTTCTGTGTTGAACCAAGTAAGACTCTTATTTCTCCCTTTCTTACCTTATCAAAGATAGCGTCTTTTTCCATATTGTTTTTTGCCTTATGAATAAATTCTATTTCATTTTCAGGTACTCCCATATCTATAAGTTTTGTTTTAATATCATCATAGATATTAAAATCATTACTTGGTGTAGACATATCACAAAATATTAATTGAGCAGATTTTTTATCTTTATATTTATCCCAAATGCTAAATACATTTTTTATACAGGTATTCACCTTACTATTAGGATCATCAGAAAGTAAAGGATTGATTAACCTTTGGTCAAGTGCCATTTTCTTTCCGTCATTTGTAATCAAAAGCATATTATCAACACTTGCATCTACCTGCTTATCACGAACCTTATCTGCTCTCTCGGAAAAAGTTTCAAGAATTTCTTTTTGTTCTTCGGTAGGCTTTGTTTTTATAGTTTCATAATGGGCAATTGGTGTAGGAAGATTTAAAACATCAACTGTTTTAATATCCATAAATCCTTTTACAGTATTCATAAGTTCAGGAAGATTATAAAATTTTGCAAATCTGGTTTTGCTCCTATAACCATTACCCTCAGGATTTAATTCTATTGCCGTTATTGTTTCTCCAAAAGTAGACGCCCAAGAATCGAAATGTTGCAATTTCATCTTTTTTAATTCATCATACTGTAAATATCTCTGCATGGTATAAAGTTCAGCCATACTGTTGCTTACTGGTGTACCTGTGGCAAATACTAATCCTTTATTATTAGTTATTTCATCCATATAGCGGCATTTCATAAGCATATCTGATGATTTTTGTGAATCTGTAGAAGTAATTCCTGCTACATTCCTCATTTTAGAAAATAGATAGAGGTTTTTGTAGGCATGGGCTTCATCTACAAATAACTTATCTACTCCCAGTTCCTCAAAGGTTACAACGTCATCTTTCTTATAATCAGCATTTAGTTTTTCTAACTTTGTCTCTAATTTTTTCTTTGTTTTTTCTAATTGCTTTACAGTAAATCTTTGATCCCTTTCTCTTTTATATTCATCTATATAGTCAATTATTTCATCAATTTGACCTTGCAATTCATATTCTTGTCTTTCTTTTGATATAGGAATTTTTTCAAATTGACTGTGCCCTATAATAACAGCATCAAAACTTCCTGTAGCAATACGACTACAAAATCTTTTTCGTCTATCTGGTGTGAAGTCTTTTTCTGTAGCACATAATACATTAGCTCCTGGATAAAGTTCATTAAATTCTCTTCCAAATTGCTCTACAATGTGGTTAGGAACAACAAACATTGACTTATTACTCATTCCAAGTCTTTTTGACTCCATGGCTATACCTATCATTTCAAAGGTTTTTCCTGCTCCTACTTCATGGGCAAGTAAAGTATTTCCACCAAACAAACCTCTTGCTATGGCATCTTTTTGATGTGCTCTTAATTCTATTTCAGGATTCATTCCTTCAAAAGTAAGATTAGATCCATCATATTCCCTTTGTCTTATGGAATTAAATCTTTCGTTATAATCTTCTACTAATCTATTTCTTCTTTCCACATCATCAAATATCCAGCTTTTAAATTCTTCTTTTATCATCTCTTGCTTACTTCTTGCAAGCATTGTTTCTTTTTGATTAAGCACAGATTTTTTCTTTCCATCACTGTCTTCTACTTGGTCAAATACCTTAGTATCTCTTAAATTTAAAGTATCTTCTATCAATTTGTAGGCATTTACCCTATTTGTACCATAGGTAAAAGAAGCAAGGTCATTGTCCCTATCAGAGCTTTTTCCTTCAACTCTATATTCTCCTGTAAAGTCAGAATACTTAATATCTATATTCCACCTTGATGAAACTGGTGTTTTCAACAAATCAAACATAAATTTTTTGTAATCTTGTTCCGGTATCCATGTTGCACCCATTCTAACTGTAATCTCACTTGCATCTAGTGCTTTAGGCATAACTTCCACTAGCTTTGCTTTTTGAAAATGTAACTCTTCTAATTCTTTTTTTAAGAGTTTACTATCCTCTAGATTTACTTCCTTTCCTAACTCTTTTTCGATGTTTTTAATATAAGAGTCTACAACTTCAATTTTATCTCTTATATTTCCTGACAAGTATTCATCAGCACTTACGTAAGGTCTTGAAAAATCTCCTAGATCCTTAGCAGACTTAAATGGATTCCTATCATTAGGTTCAAAGGAATCTAAATTTAAAAATATTTCTCCCTTTAATTCTTCTATTAATTTATCTCTTGTTTTTCCTGTCAATTCTTCCATATAATCAAAATTTATTTTACCTTTTTGACTAATAGAGAGTACCAGAGCATCTATTGCCCTATCTGTATGATCTATTATTACAGCTTTTTTTATAGTTCTCTTGTTAAAGATATCAGATTTTCCTATAAAGTTGCCTTCTTTATCTAATTTCTCCAAAGTTGAAATTAAAGAAAAATTGGCATCTTCTCTAAATAACTTTTTATTGGTTTTTGAATTTAGTCTTCCATGTTTGCTATTGAAATCATCGTAGAATTTATTTAGATTTTCTTGTTCTTTTTTTATCTCTTCATCTGAATAGTCTTCTTTTTGATAGGTTATAACTTTCCTTAGACTTTCATTTAATCTTAAATATTCTTTTACCTTATCTTTATCCTTTTCATTTACGGATATTTTTTGCATAATTGAATTTTCTCTAAAATATATTTCATCATCAACTAAAGCAAAAGAATAGTTTTTAACACTATCATCAGCCGGTATTGTTTCTTCTCCTAAATCATCATTTATTTGAGCTTCTTCATACCTACCTTGAATATTTTTAATGGCTTTTTTTAGTCCTTCTTCTAAAGAAATATCTTTATTTTCAATACATGCAAGGCTTGTCCCAAATCTTGACGGTATTTCTTCCATAGTCCCTATTACCATCTGAGGATTATCTACAAAGTATTTATTATATATTAGTCCTTTTGCATCTTTGTCTAGCTTTATCCAGTCTTCATCTATCTTTAATAGCCTATCTCTCTTTTTTAAAAAGATTATATCTGAAGTTACTTCTGTACCTGCTACTCCTTTAAATGTTCTATTAGGTAGTCGTATTGCTCCTAAGAACTCCGCCCTTTCTGATATATATCTTCTAACATCTTCACTTTTTTTATCCATTGTTCCTGAAGATGTTATAAATGCAATGATGCCGCCATCTCTAACCTTATCTAAAGTTTTAGCAAAAAAATAATCGTGAATTAGAAAGTTATTTCTTTCATACTCACGATCTGCTACTTTAAATTCTCCAAAAGGAATATTTCCTATGGCCACATCAAATAGGTTATTAGAAAAATTGGTTTCTTCAAATCCTTTTATTTGTATATTGGCATTAGGGTAAAGTTCTTTGGCAATTTGTCCACTAATCCTATCTAATTCAACTCCATAAAAGTTTGACTCTTTCATTTCTTCAGGTAGATTTCCTATAAATCTCCCTGTCCCAGCACTTGGTTCTAATATATTTCCTTTTTCAAAGCCAAGATTAGAAAGACTTTCATAGATAGCGTCTATAACTACTTTCGGCGTATAAAAAGCTGTTAGGGTTGATCCTCTTGCCCTATTATATTCTTCCCCAGTTAGATTTTCTTTTAAAAAATTTCTTGCATCAAGCCATTGACCTTCCTTTTCTTCATCAAATACATCGGAAAGTCCTCCCCAGCCAATATATTTTGCCAAAATTTCCTGTTCATCTTTTCTTGCACTTCTATTTTCTTTTTCTAAAGCCTTTAAGACATTTATAGCTTCAATGTTGTTTTTTAATCTCTGTGAAGGTGGTAGGTTTTCTTCTTCATTAATAATTTTATAGTTTTCTAAAGAAACTTCAGAAACCCCTTCTATATTTTCTCTATCAGTCCTTATTAAATTATTATTTTCTTTCCATTCCTTATATTCTTCTAACTTCTTATCAATAGTTTCTTTTCTATGAGTGGTTAATTTTAATGAATTACCATCTCCGTCAATTTTGTCAATTCCTTTGAGGTAAGAAAAAGGTAGAGTAAATTCCCTATAATTTTTTGGATTAGACGAACTATATACTAAAAATTCTTCCTTTTCATTATCTACTCTTACTATAAACTGATCAGCAACAAGAGAAGATTTATTATTTATTACATCAAGGCTTTTATGTAAAAGCCCTGAATTGTCTTTTTTAACTTTTTCTTCGTTATTATTGTCAATATATTCAAAGCTAATTTGTTCTACTAATTCCTCTTTATCGATAGATTGTTTTTTACTTAATTTATCTTTTTCACTAGATTTATATTCTTCTAAATCTTCCTTTCTTGCAAAAATATTAGAAACAGGTCTTTCTCCACTATATATTACTTCAGTAATACCACTCTTATCTATTGTACTTAAAGCTAATCTACCCATTCCAGCTTCATTAAATTCATTTTCTTTAATTAAATATTCCTTATTTCTAAATTGAACTGGTAATCCTAAAAGACTATAATCTTCTATTTCTAACGGAATTAATTCCTCTTTTTTTATAACTTCTAAATCAAGATCTTTGTAGTTATTAAAAATAATTGTTTCGCTTCCGGTAATAAAACCATTCATTAGTCCTGTGCTATCTTCTAGTTCTATAGTTTTAGGACTTGTAGTATCGTTAATAGCAGTTATAGTGTATTCTTTTCCTTTGTATCTAACACTCATACCTTCTTTAAATGGATTTTCTTCTTGCCTTGTTCTATCATTTTCTATTTGCTGATTTAAATATCCATTTAAAAGCACTTCTCTATGTTTGTCATCAAGTAAATAAGGTAAGTTACTTAATATGTCCTTATAACTTTTATATTTTATAGCTTGATTAGAATTTAAAATATACCCATTGTATCGTAAATTTTGTTTAAGAGATTTCCCCTTAACATCTAAGATTAGCTCTACCTTATACCCTTCTTTTCCATCTATAATATTTTCTGGTTTTTTTAATAATCCATCTTCTATTTTCTTTGACAGTAGTAAGTATTCTTCATTTTGAGGATCAAAATAGTATTCTCTTTTTTCTTTGATATCCTTATCTATTAACATGGAAAGAACTTGTTTCTTATCTCTTATTTCTTCAATTTTGGATTTTTCTTCTTGCGATAAATTTATATTAAAAGTAATTTTATTTTCTTCATTTATATGTGCTAAATTTTGATATGCTCCATTGATTTCAAGATTTTTATTAAAAACATATATATCATTATAATAATCTGGAAATTGCTGATTAAAGCTTTGAACATCTATATCATAGCCTTCCTCAAATTTTGTAACTTTATCATCAGTAATTTCAAATAAACCTTCCCTTTCCAATTCTAATACATCATTTAAATTTGTAAGGTTTGCTTCTTTCATTTTGGCAGTAATTTCATCAAACAAACTGTCTATTTTTTTGCTATCTTCAAAAGATTTCCCTTTATATAAAGTATAGATCTTTCCTTGTGAGTTTTCCTTTCTTGGATAAACTCTAATTCCTGTCTCTTCTAGTTCTATATCCTTTATTTTCTCTTTATCTACTAAGGCATAATAATATCCTACTTTTACCGCTATTTTATCTTCTACAATCTCTTTTGTTAATTTTTCTTCTACTTCATTTCTTAATACTTCTAAAGCTTTTAAATTGCTTCCTTTAAAGGAATGTGAGAATAGTTTTAAGTCCTTATCAAAATAGGCATCATATGAATAATATGTTATTTGATTATGGTTATTATCATATCCACTGGAAATATTTTTTATTTTTAAATATTTATTATCCTCTGTTTTAACTATATCTCCCACTTTTATAGAGAGTATCTCCTTATCATCTTCTATATTGTTTTCAAGTGAATTATTTAAATATTCTCTATATCTATTTTCTATTCTAATGCCTAATTCTTTAACCTTATCTATTGACTTCATATCATCTGGAAGATTTCCCTGCTTATCGGCAACTTCTCTCATGATTTTTGCATATTCTCTTTGGAATACAGAGTTAAAACTTGCTAAGGTATTATTTCCTAAGTTTTCTCTTGCCTTTATAATTTCATTTTCTAAAACTTTATCCTTAACTAATACATCGAAAAGTATATCTTCAATTTGGTCTATGGAAATTATTTTTTCATCTATCTTATTTTCTTCTATAGTTTGATTAAGTTCTATCTGACTTTTTCCTATTTGTTCATAAAGAAATTCAAAGTCTCTTTGGTTGATCTCGTTTCCATCACCTATGTCTATCTTATGGTGATCAACTATTTTCCCATCTACTATATGGTTAAAATAGAATTTGGAATACCCCTCCCACTTATCAGTCATCTGCCCATATTCATCTTCTCCTAAGGTCTTATTATGAAGTCTTATCTTTTCATCTATTTCCCTTATTTCATCTAATAGTTCTTTAGTCAGCCTTTGTCCTGTATAATCTTTTTCTATTAGACTTGAACCCTCATTAAACTCAATTATCCAATAATCATCTTTTCTATGGCTATCTAAATCAAAACCTATATTCTCTTTATTTTTATTAGTATAAAATTCCTTAAATTCTTCAAAACCATTTACTATATCATCATCTATAACTTCTTTGTTAGAATTAACTACAATATTTGGAATATCATCATATCGACTTTGACTTTCTAAAAGGTAATATTCTCTTCCTTCTATTTCTTCCTTTTCTTTAATATAAAAAGTGTCATGTATTCCCTCAAGAATAATTCCATCGTCTAACTGGTCTAATGGTATATCTAATTGTTTTTCAAAGGCTATGGAATATATATCTTCTTTTAAAAAGTTTGGTATAAATTCATCATAAATGATAAGTTTTCCATCATCACCTATACTTGCTACAGACTGTCCTTGATAATAATATATAGAACTATTATTTGTTCTTTCTATATATACATCATTATCAGTTGGAGGCAAATCATCTTGATAATTTATATACTCCTGGCTTTCTTTTTCTGTTTTATTTATTTCCTGATCTGTTTTTTTCTTCCTATTTTCTTCAAAACTTTCTTCATCTATATATCTATTCTTTTTAATAAGGTCATTAATTCTTCTTGCAACATTAGACCAAGATAGTAGTATTTCTTTTGCATTACCTTTATTATATTTTATTCCCTTCGCATCGTGCCACTCACCACTTTCTCTTGCAGCAGATAGTGCATGAGAACTTCCACCTACGCCATATTCATTTTTCAAGAAATCTGCTTGTTCTTTTAAATCATGCTTTTCAGTAAAAAATTCATATATTCTTTTCTTTCCATCAGAAAACCCGCTTCCTCTTTTTAGGCTTTCATCTATTTCATCTTGTGTTATAAAACTCTGAATAGGTGCAATATCCTTTAAATTTGACCTATATAATTTTCTTTCTATTTCTAAATCATTGATATCATTATAGATTTTAGATAATTTATAATGATGAAATCTTAAAATATCAGGATTAATCTTATATTCTTCTAAAAATACCTCGTATTCTTTTCTGAGTTTATTTATAAAATTTTTATCTTCAAGTTTTTTCCCGAGATTTTCTTTTTCATCTGGGAAGCCTCTTCCTTTTATATCATTAAGAATCGCTAAATATCTATCCTTAGTTTCATCAGTAAGATCTCTCTTTAAATACAATAATTTTTCTGCTATTTTTTCTCTTTCATATGTCGCACTTTCTACAATCTCAACATTGCTAGCAAATTCTCCTCTATCTAATAAATTATTAATATTATTAGCTAAATCTTTCCAAGAAACTATTTGCCCTTCTCTATATCTTGCCTCATCTCCATCTTTAAAAATTGCTCCTTCCTTTCCAAACCATGCAGATATCTTTCTTCCTTCAATTTCAAGACCATTGGCTCCCCTATATATTTCTTTCAAAAAGTTTGCCTGTTCTTCTAAAGATTTACCCTTAGAAAATTCTGCTATTACTGCTAATCTTCCATCTTCATGATTTCCTCCATGTATTAAAAATGTATCTATTTCTCTTTGACTTATTGGATTTGAGAAGGATATTTGCTCTCCATGATTTTTAGCAGAAAAAAAGGAAGTAGACTCTACTTCCTCATTTTTTAGATTAGGATTATCTCCCTTTCCCCTATTTCTTGTAGGGTCATATCCATGTTCTTCTTCAATCTCAGATATTTCAGATAGTCCTCTTCTTTCAGTTCTTCTGTCAGACCCCAAGTTTCCATCATTTTGACTTCTTCCCTCGTGATAAAGTCCTCTATCTCTTTTTCCTTTGATAGAAGATGATCCATCAATGTCCCTTGCAAATACATTATCTGATAATCCTCTTCTTTGTTCTCCTTGAGAAAGTTCAATCTCATCCTTCCCCATCTGTTGAGTTTCTTTAAATCTATTTCCTTGGGAATTGCCATATTGGGTATTAGGACTTCCATGCCTTCCTCCAATTCTTCCATCTTGTATGTCCCTCCCTGTCTCTCGAAGGAATTCTCCTTGACGATTGGTGTGTAAATCCCCTCCTCCATGAGGTATTCCTTGCCTGCCAATGTTAATTTCTCTTTCATCTTCCAAGCCTCCTTTAAAATTTATTTCACCGTTTATATCAGAACTTAATTTATTATAACGCTCCTTAAGCTCTTTTGTCTGCTCCAAATCTTTTCTTTCTTGAATTTTCTCTAAAATTTCTAATCTTTTTATTTCACTTCCCAAATCAAGTAAGATATTTTTACTTATATTAGCACTTATACTTAATACTTTGTCTATGTCCGAACTTGATATTTTAGACAGTAAAGATAAGTTTTCTTCTTTTAGCTGATATGAGACCTCCATTCTCTCGCTTATGGAAATTTTTACGGATTCTTTTAACAAATTAAAAAGGTCTACCTTTTGAATGCTTTTTAAACTTTCATCAGATAGACTTTCTAAAATTTTATTGAATTTTCCTCTAACATTACTTTCTACTAAGGCATCAATTTTATCTTCTTGGCTTAATAGAAGCTTACTATCTTTTTCTTTAAACTTATCTATCAGTTCATCTAGTAAGTTTAAATGCTTTTTGCTATCATATTTCCATAGCTTTACCTCAGAAATATTATGATTAATACTTACTGTTTGCCTTATGTCGAATATATATTTTATCCTTCCACTATCTATATCTAAAAGTGGTATTCCTTTTTCGCCTCTTTTAACGCTTCTACCTATACTTTTCCAATAATCAAATTCTGCACAGGCTGTTGCTTTTGGATCCATATTGTATATAGATATTTGATGTATATATGGATATTTATAGTTATTGCCTGATACCTTTAAATATTCCTCATATTTTTTTATATCTTTCTTAAATTCTTCTTTTGCAAGATAGATTGTTCTACTTAAATCTACTATATCATATCTTGGCATTTTATCCCTCCTCATTATAGTGATAAAAATGAACTAAATTTTTATATATTTATTTATTAAACTTTATTTCTTTCTATTTTTTAAATTTCTGTAAGCAAAAGATAACTTTAAAATGTCATTTACGCTATCTTTTTATTGCAATAAAAAAACGATTGGAATTTTTTACTTTTCTAATCGCTTTAACTGCCTTTATTCTATTGCTTTCAATCCAACATTGCTTTTTCTAACTTTGAAAAATTGCAATTTGCTCTTCTTATAATTCCTGTTTTCTTTTGATTTTTGTATATTTTTTCTACCTTTATCAAGACCTTTGTTTTTATTTTTAAACAAAAAGCGTATTCTTTTTGAAATAAGTCTTTATATCTAATATCCTCAAGTTCGTTAAAATCAATTCTTTCATAACAATCAGTCGGTACAGGAATCATTTTCTTAATATCCAATATAGATAATATGTGCATTTTTTTCTATCAGAATAATATTTGTAGATATCTCCATCTATAGTAATACTATTATCGATCACTTCATAAATCAAAAAATGCTCATCAGAAACATTCTTCCATTTTTTATGTTTTTCCTTTGCAGAAGAAATTGGAATAAAATAATTATAATTTTCTATACCAACAATAATTCCAACAAATGGTTTTATACTGTTTCTATACGATGGGTTGTAATAAACTTCTGAATCTACTTTATTTAGATATTCAAGGTAATCAGAGTTTACAGTATAAAATCCATATTTTATAACTTCTACCATTATTTTCTCCTAAAAAAACAGAGAGGTTTAATCCTCTCTGCTTGCTTTAATGCTTCACCTTTGGGATATAGGTAGTGAGACACCTTCTTTAATGCTCCACCTTTAACGGTAGTGGGACACCATCTTTATCTGATAAGAGTATAACATATATTCATAGTAATATCAAATAAGTAAATTTCCTAATGCCTACTCTTTTATCACTTATATTATACCCTATTTCTTTCATAAATCACTCCTTTCTTCATTCCTATAACCGTATTCAATTTTTTATAATCAATTTACTTATAATATTTACCTATAGTATTTTTTATTTCTTCTTCAATTTCTTTTAAAAAATTCTCTTTATTTTCCTTACCCTTTGCTATATCACTTAATCTCATTTCCCATTTTGCTGTTGTCTTTGGAGATTTAAACTCATCTATAACTATAGTAACTAGGTTTAATCCCTTCCTAGTTGATATTAGGTTTTTCTTTTCTCTTTTTATATAACCTTTGTATATCAAATTTTCTATTATTCCCGCTCTTGTAGCAGGAGTACCAAGTCCTTTTCTTTCAATTTCAACATCCTTAACTAATTCATCATTTCCAGCTATTTCCATTGCTTTTAAGAGTGTGTCTTCAGTGAAGTGTTTAGGTGGATTTGTATACTTCTCTTTTATATCTTTATTTTCAATATATAAAAAATCTCCTATTTTTACATCAGGAAGTTGTATATCTTCTTTCTTCTTTGATGTATATTCTTCTAAATATTTTGTAAACCCTTCTTCTGCAATTATTTTATAAGTGTTTATAAATTCAAACCCGTCAAATTCAGCCACTATCTTTGTTGTATTTTCTACAAGTGGATATCCAAAACTTGCATAGAGTTTATTTGTTATAAGTCTATATACTTTGGCTTCGCTTTCCGGGAGATTTGAAATATCCTTATTTAATGAACTTATCGTTGGAATTATTGCATGATGATCTGTAACTTTTTCAGAATTAAAAACTACCTTAATTCTTTCTGTGTCAAAATCATTTTTTCCTATAATATTATTTACAGTGCTTTCTATCATGTCTACTGTCAAATATCTTGAATCTGTTCGTGGATAGGTAATATACTTCTTTTCATACAGGCTTTGGGCATAATCTAGGGTTTGTTTTGCACTGTATCCAAAATACTTATTACATTCTCTTTGAAGTGTTGTTAGGTCAAAGGGCAGATTAGGCTTTGTAATCTTTTCTTTTTTAATTACATCGGTTATTTCAATTTTTTCTCCGATTAAATTTTTAAGCTGCTCTGCCACTATCTTGTCATCAATTCTATCTGTCGAAAGTGTAAATCCATTCATGGAAATCTCCACTGTATAATATTTTTCTTTTTTAAAACTATTTATCTCATCATCTCTATTCACAATCATTGATAAAGTTGGTGTTTGTACTCTGCCTACACTATAATTTTCATTATATAGACAGGAGTAAAGTCTACTTATGTTCATTCCAACAAGCCAATCAGCTATGGCACGAGCCTTAGCTGAATCAAAAAGATTATCATAATTACTTCCATCTTTTAAGTTGCTAAATCCTTCTTTTATGGAAGAGTCTTCCATTGAGGAAATCCAAAGACGTTTCATTTTCTTCTTACAATTTGCCATCATATATACAAGTCTAAAGATAGCTTCTCCTTCTCTACCAGCATCACAAGCATTAATAATGGTGTCAACTTCATTACTATTCATTAGTCTTTTAAGAATATTAAACTGTTTTTTAGTTGTCTTCGTTACCTCATACTTGTATTCTTTTGGGATAATAGGTAAATCTTCAATTCTCCACTTCTTATATCTTTCATCATACACATCAGGATTTGCCATTTGTACTAAATGCCCAACACACCATGAAACAATGTATCCATTCCCCTCATAATATCCATTATTTCTATTTTTTGCTCCTATAACTTTTGCTATTGATGCTGCAACACTTGGTTTTTCTGCGATTACTAATTTCATTTTTCCTCCTTTAATTTTTTAATAAAAAAATGAGAGATTAAATTTTCAATCCCTCATCTTTTTATAGCTCTACCGATTTTTTATTTTTTCTATAATATTTATTCCATTATCTATTACATCTTCAAACTTTATGTCTCTAGCATAAAGATTTTTCTTCGAATAAGAATTCCATCCGTATAAAAAAGCTTGATCCGTTTTTAGCATTCTCATTAAACTTATGATTTTATCTATATCAAATTCTTAATAATACAATCAATCATTTCAACTTAGCTTTACTTATATATTAAGTTTGTGCTGTCGTTTTGTTCATCGTTTTTTATTAAAGTTCCAGAATTCTAATTGTACTTTTCTATCGTATGTTTATAAATTTACACGATAATTAATTTTATTGTTGTCCTTAATCTACTGCTTAAATCATTGAGAAGATTAAAATTCATCTTCATCTGGAATAATTTCTGTATCTTCCTTATCTTCAAGATCATAATCCTCCCCTTCAGATTCATAATCATCTTCTAATTCATTATAATCTTGCTCATCTTCAAAACTTGCTTCTTCATTTTTTTTATAGATTTTGAAGTAATATCCTGCACCCATTACACCAACAATAATTAAACCCATAAATAAATAAAGTCCTATCCCTGATTTCTTTTCTTCTTTCTCCTCTTTCTTCGGTTTTTCCTCCACCGGTTCTTCTTTTTTCACTACTTCTTCTTTTGGCTTTACTTCACTTTCTCCTTCAATCATATTTAGTAGATCTTGTTCTCCAACTTCTGTTAGTAATTGTACATTTTCTTGATTTTCCGAATGATCTACAATGAGGTGCATAGTTTTTCCACTCTTTGTTTGAAAGGTTAAAAATTGTCTAACATCTATTGGATTTTCCTTTTTTTCATCTCTTGATGTTTGATCTTCTACTTTCGGTGTAATATCCTGTCCATTTTTATCTACATTTTCTATAACTGTTCCTCTTGCCTTATTTTCTTTTGTAGCTAATGGATTAATTGCTTTAGTATTGCCACCTTTAACAAGTTTAGATGGCTTTTCTTTTTTATCTACTTGCTCATTTTTTATGTTATTTTCTTGTATTTTCGGCACTTCCTGATAAGGAATTTTTTGACTCTCATTAGATGGTTCATATACATCTTCATCAAATAAGCTTTCTAATTCTTTACTTTTTTCTGGCAAATAAATATCATTTGACTGATTTTTTATTTCATTTTCATTGCTCTTAGCTATGGATATGCTTGGCATACTGAATAGTAAAAGGAGTAGCACTAAGGCTACCCCTAATCTTTTTTTCTTCATAATTCTCTCCTTTTCTTACTTTATATTCTTGAAGACATAAACTGCCTTTCTGCTATTATCCCATTCTATACTTTGATCTTTTTCATCTCTTATATCCCCACAGCTTGCATTAAAAGCTTTAGCTATATTGGAAATAGATGCGTGAATTCTTCCATTTATAATTACAGGTTTAGTGTCAGAATGATAAATGTTTCCTTGACTATCTTTCATAACACCAGTATCTATATTTAATCTTAGAGTTTTTTTAGGTAAGGCTGTATTTTCTTTATTTGAAAAGATAGCCTCTCTCTTACTATCATCATATTCTACATTAAACCCAAGAGTATAAGCTGCATATCTAACAGGTAGCATAATGCGATTATCCTTAATATATGCTTTTACATCCATATACACAGTAGTTTTCTTTCCATCTTTTATAATGTTATAAAAGTTTTTGTCTACTTGGAAAACTGCAAATTCTTTTTCATCTTTAACTTGTTTTTTGCCTTGTTGGTTTTCTTGCTCTTTCATTTT
>NZ_HE978582.1:234652-247129 GCF_000311865.1 Peptoniphilus obesi ph1
TCAGGTAAAGTCACTTCTCTAAGTCCACAATTAAAAAATGCTAAACCACCAAGATAAGTTAGCCTATTTGATAGTTTTACCTCGTCTATACTTGCATCGTAAAAGGCAGCATAGCCTAAATGCTTAACAGAATCAGGAATAATTACTTTATCCCAATGTTTGCCACGTCCAAATTCTCTTTTATATCTAAGTTCATCGTTTAAATGACTTAAAGAATAATTTCCATTTATAGATTTTGTTCCTTCAGGAAATACTAGAACATTTGTCTTTTCTTTCTTTTCTAAGCCCTTATCACTAAAGGCAATTATATTTCCCTCAGAGGAATACATAAAATCATCTTCCGTCCACTCTACCTTATAATCTGTACTTGCATATACAGGACTTACAGCCACTATATTCACTAGACTTACAAGTAGCATTATCACAGCTAAAATTCCACTTGTTATTTTTTTCATAAATTTTCCTCACTTTCATTTGTATCTTTTCTTTTAAGTTCTTGTCTTTCTCTATTTTCTTCTTCCTTATTTTTTCTAACAATAAATAAAAATTCATCAAGAGATATTTTTTGACTTCGAAATTCCTTGATGACCTCTAAATTTTCTATTTCTTCTTGTTCCTCTACTAATAACTGAAGTTCTATTTCAATTTCTTCTTTTTTCTTTCTTAAATTCTTCTGTTTTTCTATGTTTCTGATTAATTTTTTATTCATAGATTTTTACTCCTTCCCCCTTATTTTGGTCTACCAAAGGAATAAAAGTGATTTTTCCAATATCTTGAGTTTATACTGGTATATTGGATAGGATCTCCTGCATGGAGCATCATTCCATTTCCGGCATATATCCCTACGTGAGAAATTGGCGTACCGGAATTATATGTGCCTTTAAAGAAAATAATATCCCCAGGTTTTGCCTCGCTTGGAGATATTGGATTACAATAGTTTTTATAAATAAGCCAAGCTGTAGTTCTTGGCATTCTCTTTACACCAGACTTTGTAAATGACCAACATACAAAACCTGAACAGTCAAAGTTAGATGGTCCACTTGCTCCAAACACATATCTTTTACCTATATGTTTTTCTGCTTCATTAAATAAGGCTTTGGCAGTTTCAGAATCAAAAGCAAGACCGGGATTTCCAAAGTTTGGATTGTCTATAATCTCTCCCAAGTTCCCATAGCTTGATCCAAAATATCCACTCATATTTCCCTGACTATCAAGTAATGCTAAATAATGAGCCATATTTGTTTCATAGTTTGCAAATTCTTCTCTTGCTATTTCATCAATACTTTTCTTTTTTATAGTTAATGTTAGAATTCTATAGGTGTATGGATTTCCTTCACTGTCATATTTTGTAATAGACTTTGAAGTATATTTTTTCTCATACATTTGATTAAATAGCTTTTTTAATTCCTTTTGTATCTCTTCAGCTGACTTAATCTCTCCATATCTTGCTGTTAAATAGCTAAAAAGCTCGTGTAGGTCATGACCAACAGAATCTCCTTTTATATGATATTCATCATAATTTGGATAATTTTCTTTAATACTATCTATTTCATCTTGTAAGGCATATTCATAACTTGTAAATTCATTGTTAATATCCATTAAAACTTCTTCTTTTGATAGATAGCTTGTAGCTATAACATTACTTGTTAATCCTGAAGTAAGACTGCCAACATTGCTAATTCCTTGAAATAGCATAAAAAAAAGTCCTAAAATACAAAGGGCAATTAAAATTTGCTTATATCCTTTGTTTTTTAAAGCTTCCAATGTTTTCTTTCCAATATTAGCGAAAGATTTCTTTACTCTATTTACTAAACCTTCCCCGTGTTTCTTCCTAAAATCTCTCTGAAACTTCTTTTTCATAAAAAATCGATTCAGTTTATTAGAGTTTTGATAAGCTTTAGTCTTCTTCAATTCTTCAAAATTTCTTTGAAATAGAAGTTTACTTTCTTTCTTATAAATTTTTCCTTCTAAAGATTTTATTTTTCTTTGAGTTTTTAAAGGTTTTTTTCTTCTAAAATGGCTAATTTCTCTACCTACAACTTCGGTAGTTCTACTAAGCTTATAAGCAGCGTTAACACCTGCATTATCATCTTTCCCACTATATAGATAGTTTGCCGTCATAGCACTCGCAAAAGTAATAGGTTTTTCTAAACCCGCTTTTTTTGACTTTTTCTTATACTTAATTAACTCTTTTTCTTTTTTATTCTTTTTCTCATATAGTTTTGATATTTTATCTTCCTTTTTATAAAACTTATCTTTTTCACTTTTGTTATCTTTTTTAGAATGGAATTTAGTTTTATTTTTTGTATCTACCTTATTTTCTTCAGATACATTTTTAGAATCCTGTACTTCTTTTTTTGTCCTGGTGTATTCTTTCTTTGGATCAAAGTTGCTTTTCTTTATAGTATTATCAAAAGCGTCTTTTATTTGTCTTTTCTTTCCCTTGTTTTTATTAGAAATTCCACTATGATTTAAATCAAGTTCATCTACTTCAAGATTCTCATTTTTTATTACGTTTTTTTCCTGTTTGAAGATTTCTTTTTTCGTGCCTATTTTTTCTTGATTCTTTTTATTTATATTATATTTATCTTTATTTTTTTCAGATTCACTTTTGAATCCTTCAGATAGGCTATCCTGTCTAAATTTCCCACTAGAAACCTTACCCATTAGCATATCTTTTTCTTCTAAATTTCTAACTTTGCCTTTGAAATATTTGCTATTTTGTTTTTTATTAGTATTCAGGTCTTGAATTATTTTTTTATCTTCTTCATTTGCCTTATATGATAGATATTTTCTTCTAAACTTCCCATTTAAAGATTTTAATTCTACTTTTTCCCCTTTATCCTTAAACTGACTTTGAGATTGATAAAGTTTTTTAAAGGTGTTTTTTTGAAAGCTTTCTTTCCCTTTCTCACCAAGAATAGAATAACCATCCCAATTTTTTCTTTGCACATCAGAAGATGGTAAATACTTATAGTCATCTCTTGTGTCCCTATATGATACATTGCTATCACTAAAGTTCATGTCATAGCGATCTATGACACCATCATTATCTGAGTCCTGCGATAAGGGATCATATGTTGAACTTACCTCTATATTAAAATCCTTATCTTCTTCTTTTCTAAATCTCCTTATTTTTTTCTCTTGCACTCCATTAAAACTTTCACTCTCAACGTTTTTCTTCCATTTTAAATTACTATTCCCCTTGTAATTTTTTTGGGGAGAAGTGCTACTTTTTAAATTAGAGCTAGTTGAATTTGGTCTATCATTAAAATCTTCTTTAAAGTTACTTAGCCTGTATTCTGTTTCTTGCCCGTAATATTCACCATATCTACTTTCCTCATTTTCTTCCATTTTTCTATGCTGCTGTTGCGAATATTCTGGCTGATATTCATTATGATAGGAGGCTTCTGCAAATTTTTCCTCATGGTTTTTTCTTTGTCTTCTTCCTCTATTTGACTTATCTTTTTCGTTGAGTAAATCCTGACTATTTTCTTGCAAATGAGATGAATAATACTTAGAGTTTTCATCATTATTGTCTATGTTATTCCTGCTTTTTACTTTATTTATTTCTTTTTTTGAAAAATCTGATGGTCTCTCTGTATTACTGAATTTTTCATTACTTTCTTCTTTCTTTTCTGATATAAGCTTGGTCTTTGGTACATCTCTTGGGTTTACTTTCCCTTTCTTTTTCATATACACCTCCTATTTCATATTTTTCTCAATCCTTTCTTTAGCTATTTGACAGTAATCTTTGTTTATGTCGATTCCAATATATTCTCTGTCCATCCTAATAGCTACCATCCCAACAGTTCCTGAACCCATAAAGGGATCAAGAATCAAGCCTTTTTTAGGACATCCTGCTTTTATACAAAGTTCTACCAGTTTTGGTGGAAATACCGCATAGTGTTTTCCTTTAAATGCACTGGTGTTAATAGTCCAAATATCTCTATTGTTTCTAAATTTAGGGACATTATCTCCTATATATTCTCCATACTCTCTTGCTTCATTTATGCTCTGTCTTTTAGCTCCTGTACCTTCTTGTAAATACTTATTATTTTTTCCTCTTGCCCTCATATATCTTTTCTTGCTTATTTCTTTAATTGGTTCTTTCATAGCGTCAAAGTTATAGAAATACTTTCTTGCCTTTGATAGTAGGAAGATATGTTCATAAGACCTTGATGGTCTATCTCTACAAGACTCAGGCATGGCATTTTCCTTATGCCAAATAATATCGCTTCGTAAATACCAACCGTCCTCTCTTAATTTTAAAGCTAGTTGCCAAGGTATCCCCATTAAGTCTTTTGCCTTGTATCCACTGAGTTTTTCTGTAATAGACTCTTTTTGACCACTTCTTCCTTCTATGTTTTTAGGATCTTTATATTCTTTTTTGCTTCTTGTCCCTGCATAAGAATCTCCAATAACTACCCAAAGTGTTCCTTCTTTTTTTAATACTCTTTTTACTTCTCTAAAGACTTCAATTAATTTATTTAAATATTCCTCCGGACTTTCTTCTCTTCCAATTTGTCCTTCTGCTTTATAATCTCTAAGTCCATAATATGGAGGAGATGTAATACAGCAATCAAATATTTTATCTGGAAATTCCTTTAGAGCAGAAATTGCATCTAAATTAATAATATAGTTAGTTTTTAACTTCTCTCTGTCTATCAATTTCTATCCCTTCCTTTAATTCTTCTGGTTTAGTTGTCATTAACTTATACAATTTTGTATCTTTAGGAAATCTATCTACAAAAGGTACTATTGTGTTTCCGTAGAATAGTAATCCCTCTCCCTCATTGGAATTTGTGACGTAGGATAACTGATAAAGAGATATATTTAACTTGTTAGCTAAAATTTCCCTATCACCACTAGCTTGATTAAGCATTAAGATAAAATCTGTATTATCAAATATATTTTCTATTTCGGGACTGGCTAAAAGGTCCTTTACATTTTGTGTTAATCCTGTTGGAATCCCGCCCCATTTTCTAAATCTCTTCCAAATTTCTATGGAATATGAGGCTGTTTGTTCTTCTCTTAAAAGCAAATGGAATTCGTCACAGTAATATCTGGTTTCCTTCTTATTTCTATTAATAGTTACTCTATTCCACACTTGATCTTGAACAATTAACATACCTATTTTTCTAAGTTGCTTTCCTAATTCCTTAATGTCATAACAAAGAATTCTATTTCCTGTATCTACATTAGTCCTATGGTTAAATACATTAAGACTACCTTTGACATAAATTTCCATTTCTACCGCTAATTTTTTCCCTACATTTTCTTCTTGTTTTAAAAGTAAATTATATAAATCTTCTAAAATTGGCATATTTTCAGGAATGGGATTGTCGAAGTAATCCTTATATAATATTGGAAGACATCTATCAATTACTGAAGTTTCTTCTGCACTTAATCCTTCCTTTCCTACTACAAGTTCAAACAGTGAAAGAATAAAATCAGACTTTAAAGATAAGGGATTGTCTTCATCGGCATAGTCTACATTTATATCCAACGGGTTTATATAATCCTTACTTGTTGGCGATATTTTTATAACTTCTCCACCTAGTGCCTTAGTTAAATTTCCATACTCCCCTTCCGGATCACATATAATGATGTCATCTTGTGTGATTAAAAAAGCATTGGTAATTTCTCTTTTAGCCGAAAAAGATTTACCACTACCAGGCGTTCCAAGTATTAAACCGTTTGGATTCTTTAAAAGCTTTCTGTCTGTCATAATGATGTTACGACTTAAAGCATTTAATCCGTAGTATAAGCTCTCTCCTTCTAAGCACAACTCTTCTGTTGTAAAAGGAATAAAGACTGCTGTAGAGCTAGTTGTAAGTCCTCTTTTTATTTCGATTTCATTTTTTCCAAGTGGTAGGGAGGAAATTAGTCCTTGTTCCTGTCTATAGTTAAGATTTTTCAATACACAATTATGCCTACCTGCTATTGAATTTAGTTGAAAGATTATATTACTCAATTTCTTTCTACTTTTTTCCATATTTGTAAACAAAATAGTTATGACAAACATTCTCTCATTATGATTTTGAAGTTCTACCAATAGTTTCTTAGCATCATTACCATAGGTAATTAAATCGCTTGGAAGAATATCAATATCATATCCTGATCTTATAGCCTTCTTATTTTCTTCAATTTTCATTTTATCCAAGTCCGTTATTTTTCTTTTAATCATCTTTATAGCTTCTGTTTGATCAATGGAATTTATATGAAATGTTACAATCATATTTTCTTCAACCCCTAAAAATTCTGATAATAATCTATCTGATAATTCAGGTGCTAGAATTTGTAGAAAGTTTACTTCTCCAAAGTATTCTCCAATTTTAAATTGATTGTGAGATGAAAAGTTAAATGATGCTGGTACTATATAATCCTTAGTAGATAGTCCACTATATTTTAGGTCTTCAAAGGAAAAAACAAAATTCTTATTCGGATTTAAGATATCGTGAATAACCTTTAACCTTTCATATCCACTTAATACATAAGCTTTTACTCCCATCTGCTTAAAGTTATTTAATATATCCATTTCCATTCTTTCAAGTCTTGTAGTTGCCTCTTTTAAATCTTGTGCTTGTAGGCTAAAGGTGATATACATATATTTAGTAAGTCCATTATTTCCTTTTTGACTCTGATTTTTTAGCATTTCCCTGTACTCTTTTCGTATTTCATTATATGAATCGTTTCTATCCGGAACATTGATGTTTTTTTCTACTTCTTCATTTTTTCCTATGCGATTAATATATGAAAGTTCTATATCAACACTTGGATCAAAATAGTTTAAAAAACTTGAAAATTCATTAAATATACTTTCCTTATCTTCTTCTGTTGAAAGCTGGTAGTTAATATCTAAAAAACGTATCATTTTATTAAATTTGTTCTTCTCAACTTGGCAAATCCCATTTCTCAACATTCTTAAATAAGGGATTGTTTCCTGAACGCTCTTTTTCTTCTTCCCACCAAAAAAGGAAAGCTTCTTTTTGGGCTTTCCTTTTTCTTTAGAAATATTTGCTTTTTTCATCTTTTTTTGACTTATACTAATGCTTTTTAAATCTTCTTTTTGTTTTTTTAAATTTCTTTTTTCTTGATTTAATTTTTTCTGTTGTTTTTTCTGTATTTGATTCATTTACTCCTTTCCTTTCTTTGTTTCTTTATATCATAAATACATTCTGTCTTGTATATCCTTATACTTGTCTGTCTTTTCTTATCTATAATATACTTTAAATATTTTTCAAAATAGATCCCGTCCTTTTCATAAAGAGTTGCAAATATTATAGGAAAAGACACACCTATCATAATTAACATAGATAGGTCATTAGGCAGCACTTTTTTTACCATTAAATATACTGGAAAGCCTATTAGACCTGCAATTGTAAAGCCAATTAATTGTCTTTTTGTTAGATTTAGAGCTACCTTTGTTTTTACTTTTGTTAAGTCCTTTGGGACATTTACATAAGCCATTATTCTAAACCCTCTAAGTAAAAGCCATATATATCTTCTCTGTTCAGATCTTCTAATGATTTTCCCATATTCACTGCTATTTCTAAGACTTTTTCATTCGTTTCTTCTCTATTATCTAAAACTTCCAATGTTTTTCTTATAATCATTCTATTTTGTATTTCTCTTGTAATATATCCCCCTATTAAAAGTATTGGGAGTCCTATTGTTCCAAGTGTTTTTAGATTGATTTTTTTGTCCTTTTTTCTTCTAATTTTCATCATCTTCTCCTTTTTTATTAATGAGCATTTAAAATTGATTTTGCAATACTTCCTGATTTCATCATAGTTATACCAAGTATTAAGGTGTATCCTAGTAATTCAAAAATACTTTTGTGTATGTCTGATATATTTAAAGTCTTAACAAGTACGGCATAAATTCCTACGCATATAAGTAAGAATAAACCTTGCAAGCCAAGTGCGAAGAGCCCTCTTATATAGTTTGTTCCAATACTTCCCCATTCTTTATTACCCATTGTGGCAAAAGGTATTGCGCAAACTGAAGTATAAATATATATTTCTATCATCCTGCCGTATAGAATAACTGTAATGAGTATTGATATCCCTTGAATTATCATCTTTACAATTGATGTCTCTAGTACTATAGTCATTAATTTTCCTATTGACTCTCCTTTTAGGCTATCTACCATATTAGCTATATCACCCGGAGAAACTTTTGCACTAGCATTTGCCACACCTGCTGCCTTTCCTATTAAATTCTGTGCCACATCAAATACTGCCATAGAAAAGTCAAAAGCATGAGATACAAGCCATACTGCTATCCACATTTTTATCATATATTTAAAAAAATCAAAGGTATCTGTGTCATGCATATTATTTTTGTTCATTACCATTTGAATTAATTCAATACATAGTACAGCCGTTATGATAAGACCTGCTATGGGAAGTATAACATTTTCTGAAATAGACTTTATGAAGTGGAAAACCTCCGAGTTCCATCCACTCGGAGTCTTTCCTACCTCATTTGCTATCGTTGATACTTTATCATTTATATCAAGGAGCATTCCGCTTAAATTTTCCTTGATCATATCAATAAGTATCTCCGAAAAAAACTCTTTGATCTTATCTACTATATTAAACATTTTATTTTAACACGTTTGCTAATAGCGGTATTAGTTTTAAACCTATGAGTACAATTCCCCCTCCAGCCATAAGCTGCTTAATGCCTTGAGATTTAGCACCAGGGTTGTCATTCCCATAACCTTCCATCAGGTTGATAACACCCCATGCTCCAAGCCCTGCACCAATTGCTGTAACTAATATTTTTAATACATTTACTGCTTGTGTAAAAAATTCCATTTATATTTCCTCCTCTTTTTCTTCTTTTTTAATTTTATTTATGTGCTTTACGATAAAATTTTTAAATGTCTTGTCTTCTTTTTTTGTTTCCTTAAAATATCCAAAAATATGGATGTATTCTCCACTTTTAAATTCCTTCACACTTTTTGCCTTTTCTCCGTAGAGATTACAGTAGATATATTCTTTCTTAACCTTTCCTTCTTCTTTGTTCTTTCTAACTATTGTGAAGTTAGCTACTTCTTTTTCTCCTTCCTTTGTATCTATTGCAGTTGTTTTTATTTCTCCTACTAGATTTCCATTAATATTTAGCATTTCTCTTTCCATTTGTTCTATCTCCTTTATTCCATAAAAAAAGCGATAGTTTTCTCTATCGCTTCTACTTCTAATTAATTAATATTTCATTTTTCTCTGTATCTTATTTTTTCGGCTCATCTCGTATATATTTCATTCTTCCTCCTTTGGGCATAAAAAAACACCGAAATGTTTTTTTCGGTGTAAATTTCTCTATTTAATTTTATGGTTTTAGTAATTCTTTCCAGTTTTCTATAAAGCCAACATGTCTTAATTCAATATTTTCATATCTTGCTATTAGTGCTATTAGATCATGATAAAAATTTTTGTAATTTTCTTCTTCAGAAACTATTTTAAGATTAACTAATGTAGCAAATATTGTATTGTTTGAAATATTATTTTTTAAATATTCTTTATATAGCTTTGGTGATTTTGTAAGCTTTGCTCCATATAGCCTGCCATAATGGGCACATATATTTCTTATATAGGCAAAATTTTCTATCCAAGATTCAAAGTAATGGTAGTCTGTATGAAAGACTTTTGCAATTTTACTTTTATCTTCATTTTTCATATTCTTATACATTTTAGATAAAGTTCCAAAACTTGCTACTTCTATCACTGCATAGAGTGGAATTTCTCCACCTTCATAATTGTCTTTAAAGTTTTTTATAAATGGTGAGCGTCTATTTCTTTTAACTTCCCTTGCTAATTCTTCTAGTACCCTTTCTTGTTCCTTTTGTTTCTCAAAATTATTCATATCTTTATATGAAAAGTTCCCATATCTTAAAGAAAAATAGTTTGTGATAACTGCTCTTAAAGAAACTTCAATATGCTCTATTGTTTCAAATATAAGCTGTCTAAGTTCTCTATCAAATTTATATAAACTTACAATATCTTCAAAACTTATTCCTGATATATATCTTCCATCTTTTTTTAATGTGATACTATAAGCTTTAATCAGCCTGTAATAGGATATTCTTCCAAGAATTTTCTTAGCATAAGTTTTATCTTCTACTAAAAGTCCTAAGTCTATTAAGTTTTTTACTTGATTTTCTATACTAATCGGTTCTTGATGAATTTTTTTCATTTTTTCTCCTAAAATCAAATGACCCGACTTGGTCCGCATTGTTAAGAGGCGTGTCGGGTACTGTTGACATTATTATATGCTATAAAATATTTTTTGTCAAGTATTTTCTTTTAATCTTTCCTAAATATCTATCTTACTTCTTATTTAATTTTAAATTTATTCATCTAATATTTCAACTACCATACTCTCTTTTAACTTAACCTCATCTTTTCTCTGTAGGTATTTCTCTATGTCAAATATATTTCTCTTATCATAATCTTCAAGGAACTTATAATTCTTATGTTTTGTAATATCAAACTTATCAGATAAGAAAGGTCTTACTCCTCTTAGCTGGTATATACACTTACCACCGTCCATTACAGTTATTTCATCTTGACTCATAAGTTCCTTACCAGTTTTTTGATAATTTAGTCCAAAACTCTTTTGATTCGATCTTGTTTCTGATGTGTTATATAGGTCTATGGTTTCTTTGCCTAGGCTTTCAGATAATTCTTTTAATGTTGTTCTTTCTTTGCCTCCTAAAAATAACGTCGAATCACAATTGCCAACTATGGTATCGGCATTATCTTTATAGATACTTTTTAGTTGTGATTGTGCTTGTAATATTATACAAGCTGATATTTCTCTACTTCTAATAGTTGCAATAAGCTTTTCAAATTTAGGAATTAAGCCAATATTTGCAAACTCGTCAAGTAGGCATCTCACATGAATAGGAAGTCTTCCGCCGTATTCGTCATCTGCTTTATCACATAATAGATTAAATAATTGTGAGTACATTATTGATACTACAAAGTTAAATGTATCATCTGTATCCGATATTATTACGAATAAAGCTGTTTTCTTTTCTCCAAGTGTATCAAGCTCCAGTTCATCTTCTTTCATTAAGTCCCTAAGTTCCTGAATATCAAATGGAGCAAGCCTTGCTCCACAGGATATAAGGATTGATTTGGCAGTTTTTCCTGTAACAACTTGTCAAGGACTTTCTAATCATTTTTATCGACTTTTTGATGTTTTTCTCTCTCCATTTCTCTAAGCATTATGCGTTTTAATTTGTCTTGCATTGTTTCCGTTGCATTTTCATTAAAGTGAACAACAACCTCATAGGTTGCTTTACCAATTTTCTTTATCGTCTTTGTTCCTGTATTCTGTTCATTTTTATTTTCTTGCATATAATTTTCCTCCTGTTTGTTGCAATTAAAAAAGACGATAGATTTTTACTTCTACCGCCTTGCTTAAAGCTCATATAACTGTCTATTCTGTTATCTGCATATTAAATTTTCAAATTCTTATTGTTTAACATTCCACCAAACATTTTATGATACATATCCTTAGAGGATTCTTCTATCTTGGTAATACTTGATATTTTATTTCCTGCATCTTTTGATGATGCTCCGCAAAGATAAAAGGCTTCATTTTCTGTTCCATAGTCAATAGCAATATACCTATCGTGATATTTTTTACCTGCAATTTTCATCTTCAGTCTGATATTAGGGTAATCTTTTCTAAAATCGTTTAGGATATTTTTTGTCAGCATATCCTTGTTTTTTACATTGTCGCTAAAGACTATAATTTCAACATTGTCTTTTGCAGCCCTAAGAAGTTCTAATGTTTTTAGCCCTATATAGTTATCTATCACATAAATACTTTTCTTTGCAGACTTATATATTTTTGTATAGGCAACATCTGCTTCAATCTTATCTCCGTTCATTAAAAGGAAATGCTTGTATGTGTCCGGATCTATAAAATTATCCATAACCTTTTTCAAATCTTCTTTTGTAGCTAAAGTACTAATTTTATTGTTTATTGTTGCTATATCCTTTGTATTTTGGTTTGTCTGTACTGCTATTTGTAATAATTCTTTCGAGGTGATAAAGTCTTGGTTTTCAACTATAAAATCTTTCATCTGCTTAAACATTCGTATTAAAGCCTTGCTTTGCTTGACAGCAAGTTCTCCTCTTAATACAGTCATCAGCATATAAATACCTTGTTCTGTAAAGGCATAAGGCATATATCTTCTACCGCCTGAACCTTCATCTGATTTTGAGGTCAAAAATTTTGACCTCAAAAATTCCCATTCATTTTTGGTAAGTTGAAATCTAAAATCTTCATCAAATTTTTCTATGTTATTCTTAACTTGCTGATTAAATGTTTTTGTTTCATACCCATATATTTCAGCAAGTTCAAAGTCAAGCATAACCTTTTGACCTCGTATATAGTAAATCTTGCTTTTCATTGTAGTTTCATCTATCACTACAATTTCTCTGTTTTCAT
>NZ_HE978582.1:247970-392888 GCF_000311865.1 Peptoniphilus obesi ph1
AATAGGTTGACAGCTTCTCTATCATTTCTTCCCTATGCCCTTGCATTTTATCCTTTAATTTTCCATATTCTTCATCAGTTAAGGAAACATTTTTATATTCTCCATAAAGGGAGGGGGATATTTTTTCTATCTCCCCCTCTTTTTCTAACTCTATATCTATCTCTTTATCTATCTCTATATCTCCGTTGCAGTTTTGTTGCAAAAGGTTGCAAGGTGTTGCACCATTGTTGCATTGCAACGCTTTTTGTCCTCTTGATTTCCTCGAACGCCTTGTAGACGCTGTTTCTGAACCTATAAGACTTGGGATTTCTGTTAAAAAATACTCGTCATTTTCTGTGATTATCTCCATCAATCCTTGTGCTACAAGATAATTTACTGTAACCATTACATCATCTTCCGTTTCATCAATCGTTAATGCAAGCTCCTTGATAAAGTCTGTTTCTACTCCGTCATAATACAGCTTCCCACTATCTTTTAAGCTAAGCAAAAGCAATTTGAGGTAAATGATTGTATAGGTATCTCCTCCTGATATTTTTCTTAGCCTTTTGATTCTCTTATCTGTAAAAAAATCTTCTTTCAATTTTAACCAATAGTATCTTCTGTTGTCTGCCATTTTTATCTTTCTTCCCCTTTATTTTTATAATTTTCTTTAGCCTTTTCCTTGGCTTTTTGTTTGTACTGCTCCTTTCTTTCCTCTTGCTCTTGGAAT
The DNA here is from genome assembly GCF_000311865.1 of Peptoniphilus obesi ph1. Lineage (GTDB taxonomy): Bacteria > Bacillota > Clostridia > Tissierellales > Peptoniphilaceae > Peptoniphilus_E > Peptoniphilus_E obesi. The sequence goes on from NZ_HE978582.1 coordinate 248,680, forward strand.
TTTTTCAGCTGTGCAATAACACTTGGTTTATCTCCTCTCTTAATTGCCTTATCTATCTCAATAGATAGGTCTATTCCATACTCGTCATTGACAATCTTTACTGCATATTTGATATGGTCTATCTGCTTAAATTCGTCTTGTACTTTAACTTTATCTTCCGTTAAACTTTGTATCTCTTTTTCAAGGTTTGATATTTCTTTTTGCCAATCACTTAATTTTATAGATGATGTCCCTGTAAATTTTTCTATGGTCTTTCTTGCTCTTAGATATCTGTCTATTCCTTTTTTATGAGAATTATAAAAGCTGTCTTTGAATATGGTTTTGCTTTTGTATTCCTGATAAACTTCTTTGTTTTCTTTGATAGAGTCTATGCAGCTTACACATTGATTTAAGTCTTTTATTCTTTGTGTTTTTTCTTGAATATCACCACTTATCTTTTTACTTTGTTTTGCAAGTTCAAAGACTTTTCCTTGTAGGTCTGCTATGGTTTGAAGATGATTATCTTTTAGATAGTAGATTGCTTTTACAAATCTCTTTAGGTCTACATTTCCCTTTTTTATCTGTCCATAGTAGGATAGATTTTTTATTTTTTCTCCCTGTATTTCGTTGTAGATAGAAATATATTCATAAAGGTTAAAGAGTTCTGCTTTGTTCTCCAGTTCATCTTTCTTGGTCTGTTTATACTCATCGTATTTTGCTTGCAGATTTCCAAGTAACCCATCTATCCATGAAGTGATCTCTTTTATCTTGTTCTTGATGGCTTTTACTAAGGAATTATGCTTTTTGATTTCTCTGTTGATGTTTCCTTTGTCGGTTTCGATTCCTTTTTTCTCTAAGGCGCTGGCACTTGCTCCCATGTGAATGGTTGGGATTTCTTCTATCCCTTGTCTTTTGTAGGAACGATGATCCACTCTCTTTTCCTGATGATTTTTTTCTAAATACTGATTACAAAGGCTTGCAAAATTCTCTCGCCATTTCTCTGCGTTGCCTTTATCGTTCCAGTCTGTCAGCTCTACTTTTCTTGTTTTATAGTTTCCGCTTTTTAGTTTTATCTTTTCTCCGTTTTCATCAAGAACATATTCTTTTTTGCTTTTTGCCTGCCACTCTCCTTTTTCATTGATTGGTCTAAGGGTAGTCATAATATGAGCATGGATATTGTTATTTTCTTCATCACTTTCATCATGGATTGCAAGGTCTGCTATCATTCCTTTTGATGCAAAATTTTCTTGTATGAAGTCGATAATGAGTTTCTTGTTTTCTTCAAAAGATAATTCTTTCGGTAAGGCGATAATGAAGTTTCTTGCAAGCTGTGCATTGCTTGCTTTCTCATTTAGTTCAACGCTATTCCATAAAGTAGTTCTATCTTTTAATGCTATGGGGACATTCTCCGGCAAGAAGATTTCTGAATGTAAAAGTCCTTTTTTATTATGGTAGTCGTGAGTTACTCCGTCCCATTCATTTGTTAATTTCTCACAGGATATATATGCTGCACTTGCAACTGCCGATTTACTTTTTCCTCTGCTTATCATTGATATACTAAAGTGAAATGTTTCTGCCATCTGTATAAGCTCCTTTCATTTTTTGTTTGTTTTCAGGTAAATAAAAAAAGCAGACAGGTTATTTTTGTATCTTTTCCTATCTGCTTTATCTGTATATTTTTATTAACTTTTGTATGTTTTAAGACTTGCTAAAATCCCTTAGTTTTTCTAAGGGCGCAATTATACACCCTAAAGGGTGTTTTGCGTTCTGCGAAGCTTTTTGCCCTTGCAGGGAGCTTCTGAAAAAACTAAGTTTTTTTATTCTGTTCACTCAATATCTGTTTCATCTTCCATATCTTTTCCATTTATCATTTTTTCATAGGCTTGTCTGTATTCTTCTGTATCAGTAGCAACTTTAAGTAGTTCTTCTATCTCCTCATTGGCAAACATAAGGGAATTTTCAATTACTCTTTCTACTATCAAGCCTCTTTGTATGAGCCTGTGATTTCTTCTTTTTCGTTCCTTTTCATTTGCCAGTTTTTCTAATTTTTTGCCTTGATTTTGTAATTGTTTCAGCTTTACATCGCACTTTTCTCTTTCTTCCTGAAGTTCAGAAATTTGTTCCTGTACTTCCTGTAATGTTTTTTCTTTCTTCATTTTTAATTCCTCCGTTTTGGTATCTGCTTGTTTCCATAAAGAAAGGTTAAGCACCTTTTTTGACACTTAACCTTTCCAAGTTTTTAGATTTTATCTTCTAAAATCTTTCTCAGTTTTTCTAAAATCCTATCCCTCCTCCCACTGATTGCTTGATGTGTAACTTTCTCTCTTCTGCTGATTGACCTTAGACTTTCTTCTTTGTAGAAGATGGCTTCCATTAACTCTCGTTCTTCTTTTGAAAGAGTATTTAATGCTCTATGAAGTTCTTCAATTTGCATTTTTACTTCTACAATTTTTTCTAAGTCTATTTTTTCATCTATGATGTTATCTACAAAGTGTCCATCATGATCCAGTGCCGAAAATGGTATTACATTATGCTTCCAATCTTTTATTTGGAGATACTTTTCATGCTCTGTTATCTTCCAGTAGGCTTTGTATACTTCTTCACTTACAGGTACGGCTTTGCCTTTTACATAAAGGTAATATTCTTTCTTTGCCATTGTGTTATCCTCCTTTTTAAGTTCTCTGTTTTGCTTTTTGAGAATAAAAAAGGAGGACTTCTACACTTTGGCGTAAAATGTCCTCTCGGCTTAAAAACTAATGTTTTATATAATTTTCTATTTTGTTGTTTCTGGTAAAGTATTATTGCTATGTGTAAGCAATTCCAATAATAAAAAAGGATAATTATATCGTTCTTTGAAAACCGAAACTATAAGTTTTGACATGATTATCCCTCCATATAAAAATACCCTCCTTTTAAAATTGTCGTGTTCCCTTATCCTTTTTAATATTCAACTTAACTTCCTGCATCAATTACGAAAAATATATAACTTCATCACAGACTGCTTCTAAAAACTCAAAGTCATGAGAAATTATCAAAATCAGTTTCTTTTTTTCTTTGAAATTTTTTATATTTTCAGCGACTACTTTCATACTCGCATAATCCAACCCACTTGTCGGCTCATCAAAAAACAGTAGATTTTTATTTGAAAGTAGGGCGGCTAAAATAACCACTCTCTGCTTCTGCCCGCCTGATAAGGTATGAGGATTCTTTTGCTTTAACTTTTCAATTTGCATATCTTCCATATAGATGTTTATTTTATTGTCATCATCTATATCCGATGTCAAACTTATCTCATCATAAACTGTATCAGTAAATAACTGATTGTTTATTTCTTGCATAACTAATAGGCTGTTTCTAACTCTCTCTTTAGAGCATAGTTTCCTATTATTTTTACAAATTGTTCCTGAGGATTGTTTCCCAAGACCACAAACAATTCTCGCAAAAGTAGATTTTCCTATTCCGTTATTTCCAACTATGCCCACAATATTTCCGCTTTCAAATTTTAATCTGTCTACTTTAAAAACAGTTTGCTTATTTCTTTTGTACAGCAAGTCGTTTATTTCTAATTCAGGTACTTTTCGCAAAGAATTTGATTTTCTATTAAAGTTAGCACTACGCAATTCAGTATGTCTAAGTCCTGTTTTCAATCTTTCTTCTTCATCTAAATTTTGAATTTCTTCCATACTGTATTCTCTGATGATTTTCCCATCCTCTAAATATATTGCTGTATCAATAATGTCTTTTAAATACCACAGCCTATGTTCTGCAATAATAATAGTTTTTCCTAAAGATTTAAGCTTTTTTATTGTAAGTGATAGTTCTTTCATTGACTTTATGTCTAAGCTTGAAGACGGTTCATCAAGAATAAATATCTCAGGGTTTAATGCGTAAATACTTGCTATAGCAATCTTCTGCTTTTCTCCTCCGGAAAGATTAAATATATTTTTATTCATCAAGCTTTCAAGATGAAGCTCTTTTTCGACCTCTTTAATCCTTTTGTTAATTACTTCTCTTTCTATTCCGTAATTTTCTAAACCAAAAGCAATCTCATCTGTAGTGTTTGTTGTATAAAATTGTGTTTTAGGATTTTGAAAAACTGAACCTACATCCTTAGATAATTTATAAATTGGTGTGGTAAATGTATTCATACCATTGACCATAACACTGCCAGAAATGTCCCCATCATAAAACTCAGGTATTATGCCGTTCATAAGCTTTAATAGAGTCGACTTTCCGCAACCGCTCCTACCACATAGAAGAATGCATTCCCCTTTTTTGATTTTCAAGTTTATATCTTTTAATGAGTAATCAGATCCTCCCTTGTACTTAAAACTTAATTCTCTAATTTCAATCATAAATCCCACCCTGACACTTTCATAAATATTACTATTGATAAAATTAAAATCATAAGAATTAAAACGCCAATGTCATTTTTTCTAATCTTAATTAGGTATCTACTTGTTTTTTGAACAGGAGCATCAAGCCCCCTTATAATGGCTGATTGGGATAGCTCATCCCCAATTTCTATTACACTTACGAATAAGGGTACAAAAAAGTATTCCATTGTCGCAGCAGGTCTATGAAATAAATTATAAATACTAATGCTAATCCCTCTTGTTTTCATCGCCATATTTATATGACTCCATTCGTCTTTAATAGTAGGCAAACATCTAAATATTACAGAAATCATTATGAGCGAGTCTTTTGAAAGTTTTAATTTTTGTAAAGTTGCCACTGCACCGGAAACAGATGTTGAATTTAAAATCCATTTACCCATGATAATACATGGCAGAAATTTTCTTCCAATTGCTAAGATAAATAAAATTAAATTCAAAAGAAAATTCATACTAAAATAGGCTAAAGATTTTTCCAATACTACACTTATTACAAAAAATAAAACATACCTTATAGCGGATTTTTTATAACCATCGCTAATAATAATGACAAGGAAAAATAATGTAATAAGGCTTTGATAGATCCAATCAAACCCTAAAAAAATTAAAATATTCGCACCTATAAGCAAGATAAGTTTTGTTCTGAGGTCATATTTTGACCCCAGAACAAACTTTGAATTTTCCATTATAAAACTCCTGCGGATTCCAACTTTTTATTTAGTATTTTTTTTGTAAAATAAGAACCAATCAAAGAGAATATAAATGTTCCTATAATCATAACCGGTAACATCCATATTGGTGTCCATGCTCTTACTGTGTTACAAAAGCTTTGATCTAAGCCACCTTTTATTACACTTTCAAAAAATGCTTCTCTCATAACCCAGATTGGTAAGAATCCTCCAAATAAGTTTAGAGAAAAAAACATATGACTAATTGTATTTTTCTTAAAGTCTGTATAATTTCCACCTTTTGCTATGAACATAGCAATTATTCCGGCAGGCACTGCCACTAATGGCGCAATTGGAATATGTCCAGTTGCAACTAATAAAATACTTGGTAAGATAGCTGCGATAACAATAGCAGTAGCTGACTTTGTCTTTGCAAGAAGCATATGATAGGTTGGTGCAGCAAGTAGTGCTACAAGCATAGGCATTAGTAAAAATAAAACAGGGACAGGCATAGATATTGCCCCAATTACTAAATATGTTACAAAGTAAAGTGCAATTAAAACACCGGCTGTAACTGCGTTTTTTGATGATTTCTTTTGTGTTTTCATAAGTTTTCTCCTTTAAAATTGATTGTTACTTTACAATCTTCCATTCTTTAGACTTTTCTTGATAATTCCATAAGTCTTTATATAGTCCTTCATTTTTAATAAGTTCTTCATGCTTCCCAACTTCCTCTACCTTTCCTTTGTTTAAAACAACAATTTTATCAGCTCCCATTACGCTTCTTAATTTATGGGCTACAACCACAACTGTTTTATTTTTAATTAAATTTGATATGGCTTCCTGTATAATAAGTTCATTTTCAGGATCAAGGGATGATGTTGCTTCATCAAGTAGTATTATTGGGGCGTTTTTTAATATTGCTCTCGCTATTGATATTCTTTGTTTCTCACCTCCAGACAGAGTCGCACCTCCTTGTCCAATCATAGTTTCAAATCCATCATCTTTTTTGACTATAAAGTCATAAGCTCCTGCCATTTTTGCAGCATTCATGATTTCATCTTTACTTGCATCTTCATTTCCAAATTTTATGTTGTTATAAATTGTGTCTTTAAAAAGATACACATCTTGAAAAACAACAGAAAATTTATCCATTAATTTATCAGGGTCGGCTGTTAGCAAATCTACTCCACCAATTTTAATTGTCCCTTCATTAGGATCATAAAATCTGGAAATTAATTTAATTAGTGTAGATTTTCCAGAACCAGAGTAACCAACAAAAGCAGTTAATTCATTTTCATTAATGTCTAATGAAACATTATCGATAACCTTAGATTCCTTGTAAGAAAATGAAACATCGTGGATTTCAATTTTGTTGCTTTCGTTTACATCGGAATTTCCTGACATAGGTTTAGCGTTAAGTAAGTTAATGATTCTCTCTCCTGAAACTGATGCCATTTGTAGACCTGTATAATTTACAAGTGCAAGCTCCAAGGGATCAAAAATCCTTGTGCCTACAAATAAGAACATTAAAAATGTATCAATTTCCAAAGATCCATTTATAAATAAATAGGAACCAACTAAACTCATCAAAGGAAGTCCTATTCTTAAAATCATACTTGCTATAGTAGTTAATGAACCAACCCCTTTCTCACTCTTAATATTTGCATTTCTTGAGTTATCTATATCTTCTTCAAGCTTTGTTAATGTATCATCTAAGCTGTTATAAGCTTTTAGAGTCTTAATGGCATCCAAATATTCGTTTATATCTTCTTCCTCTTTTATCCTCATTTTCTTTGTTTTCAAATAAATTTTTTTCTGAAAGTTTTGCATGAGTGTAAGAAGTAGAACAGAAATAGGTAGTCCAATAAGAGTTGCTATTCCCATTTTTACATTAATTATCAAAAATAATATTGAGCAAAGAACTGCTACACATATACCACTGAAGAATTGAGGTAGTTGGTGCGTTACTGCCGTTTCAACTTTGAAAAAATCATTCATTAATGTATCTACGATCTCTGCTGAGCTTTTCCCTGAAATATAACCTATCGGCAGTTTTCTTATGTGGTCTGCAAGCTCTATTCTTCCATCTGCACTTGACTTGTATCCAAGTTCATAGGTATATTTTGTGGCTAAATTTTCCAATAAGAATGTTACAAAGAAAAATATTGCCATTATCCCAAAATACTTCCATAAAAGGCTCGTATCTATACTATCTGCACCTCTATTTAAAAATAGTGTTTCTACAATTTTCGCCAAAGCAATAAATGGTATAAGGTTGGAAATAGAAGCCAAAACATTTAAGGCAATGGATTTTCTTATATTATTCATCTTTCCTAACGTAATATTTCTTATCATTTATTATCACTCCCTTCTATATCCATTTGCCAAATATTTGTCTTCTTATAAATATCAAAGAGTCGCTTATATATTCCATCTGCAAGGATTAAATTTTCATGCTTACCTCTTTCTGCAATTTTTCCATCAGATATTACTAAAATTTGATTTGCATTCTCTATGGTATTTAACCTATGAGCAATCATGATAACTGTCTTATCTTTAACCAATTCAGACAAAGCTTCCTGCATAAGATATTCATTTTCAGAATCAGCAAAACTTGTTGCCTCGTCTAATACTAATATTGGTGCGTCCTTTAAAATCGCTCTTGCTATAGCAATACGTTGTTTCTCTCCTCCGGATAAATAAGTCCCTTTACCCAAAACAGTGTCATACCCATCAGGAAGTTTTACAATAAAATCATGACATCTTGCTTTTTTACATGCTTTTATGACATCCTCTTTTGTAGAACCTGTCTTTGCCATAGCAACATTATTGAAGACTGTATCTGTGATAAGATCACTGTCTTGAAAAACGAATGCTATCCTCTCCATTAAGGCGTTCATCGGAATATTTTTTATATTAACTCCACCAATTTTAATAGAGCCTTCTGAAGGATCGTAAAATCTGGGTATTAGCGTTCCAATGGTAGATTTGCCTGCTCCCGAATAGCCAACTAATGCTGTAACTTCTCCTTGTTTAGCACAGAAGCTTATATTCTTTAAAACCTCTTCATCTCCATAAGAAAAGCTTACATTCTCGAATTCAAGATCATGACCTTTTATCTCTTCCTCGATATTTTCAATTGCCAATTCTTTTTGATCTATAATTTCGTAGATTCTCAAAACAACTTCATTTAGTAAATTCATTCCTTCTGCAAAATCTCTAAGTTTTAATGCAGGTACGCTAATGGCAGGTGCAAGAATCAAATAGAAAATAAAAACTGTAGCAAAATCCAAGTTATTATTTCGTGACATTAAAAGTATTCCTACTGGAACTATGAATGTAGCAACAGATAAAATAAACATTCTAAATGAAACAAATCCCGGTCTTATCATTGATGTCATCGAACTTGTAAAGTCTCTATATTCTCCTACTGACTTTGAAAAAGTTTTAAATGATTTTGCTCCTGTTCCAAATATTTTCACTTCCGGCATACCATTAACGTATTCAGTAGTTGCTGAATTAATTTGATCCAAAATCGCAAAGTTCTTCTCAAGTCCACCCGACTTTATAATCTTTGCCATGATTGCAATCTGAATTCCTAAACCAACAAATATAATTAACAAAGTCGTAAGACCTAATATTAAATTTATCTTCAACATAACAATTATCATTGCTAAAATTAGTGCTAAAGTTGAAATTAAATTTGGTAATTGATGAGAAAAATATCCCTCAATTTGATTCATGTCCGATCCTAATACTTGCCTTATTTTTGACTTGTTGTCTCCGGTAAAAAAACCTAAAGGAAGATTCCCAATATGAAATAATATCTTCTTTTTTAAGTTAGCTATTAAAACATATGAAAACTTATGGCATAAAATACCTCCAATGTAAGTTAAACAATATGACAATACCACTGCTGCAAGTCCATAGGTGCAGAACTGTATTGTACTTTGTTCTAATTTTCCATATAAAAATAGAGATTTTATGACTTTGTATATCACCAAAATTGGACAAATACTTAATAGCATACCAAGACTAACAAATAATATCCCTCCTACAAGTTGTCCTTTTTTTATTTCACTGTAGGAAATAATATCTTTGATTGATTTCTTCTTTTTCATCTAAAACATACCTCCTTACCGAACGAGTTCGTTCATTTGCCTTAAAACTAATACAAGGAAAACACCATTGATGTTTCCCTTGTAAAATACTTATATTTTATTTTTCTCTAATGAGGTCTTTGAAATAGTTCGCTTATTATTCCAAAGGCTTCACTTGAATTTGTTTTGTTTTCTCCCTTAATAATATAGTCATTATATATTGTTCCAACAGCTCCGTATAAAATAAAAGCTGCAAAACTTCTCACATTTTCCCTGTTTATTCCCATACTATTTTCTATTTTTTTATTTTCAATTCCTTCAATTATAAACTCTGAATAGACATCTATAAATTTTCCAATGTAATGAATCAATTCCCATAGCCTGTACGAGTTATCTGTAATTGAATTCTCTTTTGAAAAATTATATCTTGTTGTAAATTGACTGATATCTTTTACTATGAGATCTCTTAAAATTTTTATTCTTTCTTCGTAATCTATTTCCTTATTTTGAAGTATATCCAACTTATTTTTTAGTTTTTCTTCAAAATATGTTTCCATACAAGCTAAAAATATATCTTCTTTAGACTTGAAATAATAATAAAACATTCCCGGAGCTCCATTTACTTCAGAAAGAATATCTCGCACTGAAACTTTTTCATAACCTTTCAACTCAAAAAGTTTAGATGCAACTTCTATCAATTCCTTCTTTCTCTCCTCCGGAGCTTTTGAAATTCTGTTTGACAAATCATCACCCCTTTTGACCGACATTCGTTCTTTATTTATATGTTAGCACACTCTAACCGAAAAGTCAATCTAAAATCTTTCGTTGAAAATCACTTAATGGTATTCCTGCTCTTTTTAGAACCTTTATTTTCTCCTGTTTCTTCTGCTTCCTTCTTGCCTTATATTTATCTTCATACTCTTTCTGTTTTCCGCTTGCCTTTCTCTTTAGATAATTTTGATGTAGTTTATCTTTTCTTTCCTTGATTTTTCTTTCTTCTTCCTCAAGTTTTTGTTTTTCTTCCTCACTTAACTCCGCCTGTGGCAATTCATAATTGCCTATGAAATTAAAGTAAATTTCTATCTTTTGCTTTGATGTCTGACTTCCTTTTCTATCTCTTTCATGTACGATAATTTTTTCTACAAACTCATTTATCATTGTGGTTGTAAGTTCATCAAAGTTTTCATAACGACTGATAAGAGATATAAATTTTTTAGCTCTGTCTGTTTCTTTTTCATATCTTGATATTGTCTGCTCCAAATCCTTAATTTCTTTACTTAAAGTTATCTGCTCCGTTTCATATTGATTATTTAGTATCTCATATCTGCTATTTGGTATTTTGTTAAGGATCATATCTTCATAGATACGACACATCAGTCTTTCTAATTCCTGTAATCGCCCTTTGCTGTCAATAAGCCTTGTGCGTTTCTTTTCTATCTCTATTTTTTCCTTTTCTTCCATTTCATTTTGAATGGAACGGATAAAGGCTTCGTTATCTTCATCAAGATATTTTTTAATATCTTTTAATGTTTCCTGTATTAGATTTAAGACTACTTCTGCTTTTATTCTGTGTGCTGATGGGCAAAGTGTCCCACAAGGTGTTTTGGTATAGGCACTGCAAGTATAATATGGAATATTTTTATAGTTGCTTGTTCTATGAACATACATTTTGCTTCCACAATCTGCACAATACATCAGTCCTGTGAGTGGGTGATATTCTCCCCAACCGTCAGGATACCTTTTTACATTTCCTCTTATCCTTTGCACATTGTCAAAGGTTTCTTGGTCTATGATTGGTTCATGCGTGTTTTCAAAAATAAGCCAGTTATCTTCCGATACATATTTACTTTTCTTGTCCTTGAAATGCTTTCTTGTCTTGAAATTGACTGTATGCCCCAAGTATTCTTGTTTCTTTAAAATGCTTGCTATGGTTGAGCTGCACCAACGATAGGGATGTTCAAAGTTTTTGCTTTGATATAGCCCATAGCCTAATTTCTGTTGATGATAGGCGGGTATATCTACTTTTTCACTCTCCAATATCTTTGCTATTCGATACGGACCATTGCCTTGCATGGTCATATTGAATATGCGTCTTACTACTTCGGCTGCTTTTTCATCTACTATCCATTTGTTTTTATCTTTTTCATCTTTGATATAGCCATAAGGCGGTGTGCTTGCAGTATGTTTCCCACTTTCACCTTTTGACCTGAAAGTCGATTGGATTTTTCTTGATGTATCTCTTGCATACCATTCATTCATGATATTTCTAAAGGGAGTAAAATCATCTTCTCTGTAAAAACTATCTACATTATCATTGATAGCGATTAGTCTTACGCCCTTTTGTCTTAGTATCTCCATACATTGACCGACTTTGAGATAATCTCTGCCAAGTCTGCTCATATCTTTTACAATGATACAACCGATATTGCCTTGATTGACTCCGTTCATCATTGCCATAAATCCCGGTCTGTCAAACTGTGTTCCGCTGATTCCATCATCTGTAAAGTGAATGATGTTTGACAAATTATTTTTGCTTGCGTATTCTTCCAATATTTTTTTCTGATTGATGATGGAGTTACTCTCTCCTTGCAGTTCATCATCACGACTTAATCTCTCATAGAGTGCTGTTATCTTTTCAAAATTCCTCATTTTTACCCCCTTTCTCTTAATTTTTCAATAAAAAAAGAATTAAGAAGTACATATTTCACTAAAATAGTGATTAAGTGTTCTCCTTAATTCTATTACTCCTGCTGCAAGTTTGTATTTCTTGTATTGTTTTACTGCGAAATGGTTTGGCTTTTCTTTTTCTAATGCTTCAAACATATAGTCTACTGCATTTTTAAAATTTTCATCTTCTTCTCTTACCTCACTTGCATCTATCATAGCAAGTAGAGTTGTAAAGTTCTGTTCTTCTTTAGGAGCTTCATACCAGATATATCCTATAAGTGCTGTGTAATAGAGTTTTTCAGCTTTCACCCAAAAATCCTCAGTTGATTTTTCTCCTTCTCCCTTAGTATTTGCAATTATTGTTTGTACTAATTTCAAAATATCTTTTTCACTTTTCAAGTATGCAAAGGGATTATATCTCATGGATTTTTTAAAGTTTATTGTGTTTAGTATTTTTATCTCATATCCATTTCTTTCCAACATTTTCCCACATTCCAAGACTAATGTTCCTTTTGGATCGGTTACTACATATGAAGAGTGCATTTGCATGAGATTTGGCTTTACAAAAAACCTTGTTTTACCACTACCAGAACCTCCAATTACCAATACATTTTTATTTCTCGCATATTTTGGATTTTTAGGTCTATTGTTCATGGTAAGTCTTTCAGTTTGAGTTAATAGCACATTGTTTTCAAACTTCTTGTCAATGTATGGCTCAATGTCTTTTTCATTTCCCCATCTTGCCGACCCATATTCTCTGCCCTCTCTAAACTTTTTTGCATTTTTCTTTTTCTGTATAAGGATTAACTTAATAACTACTGATAGAATTAGACTGGGTATCAGGTTTTTTATTTTTAATGATGGAATATATTTTAAAGTATCTATTTGACTAAAAGCTACTAAAATTCTATCTATTATATCTCCTCCTACATAAGAGTTGACATGGCTTGCAAAGATATTTCCTATATAAAAAAATAAGAGGTAAGGAAGATTTTCTAATACAAATTTCTTCTTATCTCTTATCTTAAAAACATTTTTTATATCTTTTATTATTTCATTTAGTATTTTCGAATTAATCACTTCCTCTCCATAAAAAAGAGTAGATTTCTCTACCCATTAGTATCTTTTTTATATCTTATTACTGGAACTTGTTTTATTTTTTTACCTATCTTTTTTCTTTCCAAGACAAACATCATATTTTCATTTCTTTTAAAATATCCTAAATCTTTATGATAGCTTATACCACACTTGCAATGTAGTAAGCCTATAAATTGTTGTTTCATCTTTCTTTTACATTTTGGGCAAATATTTTTCTTCATTTCATACACTTATACTTTACTTTCAAAGGTAGCTTTTAGTTTCTTTCCTAATGCTTCTGCTCTCATTTTTTATCTATAGATAAGAGAAATTCTTCTACTGGATGTTTCCCTTCTTCTTTTTCATAGTATCCAACAATAAAGCTATTCATGCCTTCTCATCATATATATTATATATCCAAGTGCTTTTATTATAAACTTTGTTCCTGATGCTTATGTTTAACCTTATCTCTGTCAATAGTATCTTTGATTTTATCCTTGAAGTTATTAAGCCTTTCTATTACAGATTTCCTTTTTCTTGACTTATCTTTAGTAAATTTCTGGACTGTCTTTTTAAAAGCTTGTTCCATTACTTTTATATCTTTTGCTTGAAAAAAGATAATGTTGTTTCCATTTTCTAAATCTTTCTTTATAGAAAATTTCACCCCATATCTTTTTAATTCTTTTTTCAATGCTTTTAAGTCTATGTCATTTAATTCTAAGGTTTCTACTTTACCTTTTTTTACAAGATCTTTTACTTTTACTTTTTTAAATTTTTCTAAGGGTCTTGACTGTTCTGTCTGCGCTTTATGTTTATTTATTTCTAATATTTTCTTCATCAAATTTATAACTTGCTTGGCTGTTACTATACTTGCTTTTTTTACTATGGCTATTGTTCTGCTATTTATATCATCATTTTGCATTCACTCACCTACTTTCATTCTTTTTTTAATATTTCATAGGCTAATTTTGATTTCTCCTTCATTTTTTCTATTCTTCTATTTTCTCCTGTAAATATAATGGGACTGCATATTTCAAGTATCCTTGAGTAAATTCTTTTATCTTTTATAGTTTCAGGATTAGTTAAAGCTGATATATTTAAGTTTGTTGTTATAATCAATGGTTTCCCACTTCTATATCTACTATCTATTATGTTAAAGATATGCTCAGCTGCAAAATCTGTATCTCTTTCCATTCCAAAATCATCAATAATTAATAGTTTCTTATGATTTAGGTTATCTATATACTTACTTTTATCAATCTCAAAGTTAGTCATATCATTTAAAATTACTGAAAAATTTGTCATTTTGACTGATATTTCTTTTTCTAGTAAAGCATTTGCTATAGCACTTGCAAGATATGTTTTTCCACATCCCACATTCCCTGTGAGAATTAATCCTATATTATTTTCATATATTTCATCAAATTTTTCCACATAGTTTTTTGCTACTTTTTCATGCTCACTATCTTTGTCCATATTTTTAAAATTCCAATTTAATAAGATAGGATCAGAAAAACACTCTTTTTTTAAGTGTTCAATTTTTAAAAGCCTTTTATTTTCTTTTCTTTTTTCTTCCTCTAATTTTTGTCTTTCTTTTTTACATTGACATAAAATACCAACTTTTTTTATTTCTCCAAAGAAGTCTATTTCTTTTTCAATTGGTGTTTTACATTTTGCACAATATTTTAATCCTGTTTCTTGATCTATATAACTCCTATTTTCTTCATCTTTTGATGGACTATTTGTTTCTGCATTTTTTATTTTCTGTTCTAGGATTTCTTTTATTAATTCCATATGCTCCTCTCCTATCAAGTATTTAAAATTTCTCTCCATATATCCTCATCGTTACTATAGTCATAGTTTTCTCTTTTCTGATTTTCTCTCTTTATGACTTCTATGTTTCTAATATTTTCATCTGCATTGTATAAGAGAGTCAGTAGATAAGCATTAATGTTTCTAATATCCTTTGGAGCATTTTCTCTTAGGTATTTCAAAACATAGTCTATGTGTTTATAGTTAAGACTTAGAAATTTTTCTTTAAAATTTTCATTGGATATATGCCTCCCTCCTATTTTAATGTTTGTAAAGCTAGTTAAGGCTTTTACAAGTACATTTATCATTACATCTACTTTCTTCTTTTCTTCTATTCTTACTTTTTCAAAGGTTTCATAAGATATATTCTTTTTTATAGTTTCTTTTAATTCTTCCTCCTCCAAAGTCTTTTTTGATTTTTCTCCTAGCTTTTCTAAGGGGGATATGGGGGTGGTATTATTAAAATCAGTATTATTAGTTTCAGTATTATTAATATTAGTATTATTAGAGTCCTCTTTTGAAACTTCTTGAGATTTATTTTCTAAACTTCCTGAAGTTTGTTTTTTAAACTTCTTGAGGTTTGCTTTTGAAACTTCTGTAGTTTTATTATTTTCTGTGTAAATAAAGTTCTTTACATAAAGTAAATTTGGCTTTCCAAGTCCTAACCTCTTTTTTTCTAATAATCCTATTTCTTCAATTTCTTTCATTACTTTGACCGATTTATTTCTCCCCCAATTTAATACTTCCATAATTTCTTCTATGGTATAGATGATGTATACCTTGTTTTCTTCATCTAACCATTTATTCTTAATTGACAAGCTCATTCTATCGAGTAGAATTCCATAAAGAATTTTTGCTTCTACGGATAGTTTTTTAAAATTTAAGTCGGTAAATAAAGTTTTGGGAATCCTAAAAAATGAATATTGTTCTGCTTCATTGCCATAATAGTATTCAAATTTAACTATTTCTTTCATCATAACCCCCTTTCTTTTCATATAAAAAGAGATAGCTTTGATTTTGCTATCTCTTTTTCATCGTTTTAATCTATTTATTTTTATATTTAAATTACTTTTATTCTTTCATTCACCCCTTCTATCACTTCTATAATAAAATATCCTAGCACTGGTAAACCATAAGGACTAAAAAGATATGCTATTATAATTGCCTCTATAGCAAGTGCTTTTTCTCCATGATAAACAGATCCTAAAAATCCCATAATAGCAATAAATGAAATCAGTTTGAAAAATATTGTGCTGAGTCCTAATACAAACGTTAAAAATAGAGTGATGATACTTAACGCTATACTAATAGGAAACAATATGATTTTGAAAAAAACTCTAAATATTATCATATTCTCTTCAATCCTTATTACTTATGTTTTCTTTTCTTTTTTGTTAATTTAATAAAAAAGATGACAGACTTAATCCTAAATCATCTTGTTTAAAAGTTTTGTGGAAGCCTTTAAACTTTGATTTTAATGGATTTATTGTATCTGTCATCATTATATCACTGTCCCCAGAGCCACTGTCTCCAATAATGGCGACAAGATCTCCTTTTTCCATTTCAAAGTTCACATTTGATAGAGCGTGTACTTCTACTCCATTATTGTAAGTTTTTGTTAAATCTACTGTTTTTACAATATTCATATTTAGTCCTCCTTATCTTTCTTAGATGATATTAGACTTAAGTGACTGGAAAGTGACTAGAAAAAAATGACTGTGCTTTATTTACACAGCCATAATTAAATCAGTTATAAAATCTCAGTTCAAAGGAATTTGATTTCTTCCCCTTATGATATAAAAGCTCTCCATTTTGTCTTTCCATAACAGATTTTGCCATAGGAAGCCCAATCCCATAGCCTTTTGAATTTGGATCTATCTTATAAAAACGTTTAAAAACTTTTTCTAACATTTCACGATCCAAACCTTTAGAAAAATCTTCCACAAAAATACTTTTATATAGATTGGTTTCTTTAAGTTGGATTTCTATCTGTCTACCTTCTGTAGCTTCTATACCATTTTTCATCACATTGAAAAGTGCTTCATAGGTCCATTTCTTATCACATATAAGATTAAAATCATCTCCATAAAGAGAAATTTCAACATTATCATTAATAAAATAATCTTTTAGCTTTTGTATGATATCTTCAATTAATTCTCGAGCAGATATCCTGTCTTTTGTCATTTCTATTGTACCTGAATCAAGGGCTGCAAGTTTTAATAAAATGTCAGATAGATTGTAAAGTCTAAGAAGATTGTCCCTAAGTCTAGATATATATTCTTTTACCGATTCATCTTCTTCGTCTTCTAATAAGTCAAGTAATAATAGAGATCCGGTTAATGGAGTTTTTATTTGATGGGCAATATCTTCCGTATATTCCCTTAGAATTTCTTTATTTTTCTCAGCATTTTCAGCTATTCTCTTATTTTCTATAATAATTTTAATAATCTCATCTCTGAGTTTACCAAATTCATCGTCTATAATTTCATAATTATCCGAGTCTATATCCAATAAATGGAGGAGGATAAATATATTATTAATCTTATCTTCTAGCTCTTTTTCTTTTTTATTTTCAATATTTCTAAGAATTAGAAATAAAATTACATTTATTAGTAGAAAACCTATGAGTGTTAGAATATCAAACCTTGGGTTTAGATAGACTACAAACAAAGACATTATCAAATTTAAAATTAAGACAAGTAAAATATTTTTGTTTTTATTCATTGTCCCACCTATATCCTATCCCTCTAAGAGTTTTTATATGATTACCATAATCTCCAAGTTTAGATCTGAGTCTTTTTATGGTGACAGTTAATGTATTGTCATTTACCTCATAAAAATCATAACCCCATACATAATCTAAAATTCTCTCCCTTAATAGATTTATATTTTGGTTTTCTAAAAGCATTTCCAATATAGCAAACTCTTTTAAGTTAAGATCTAAATCTTTTCCATCTATCGAAGCTTGTTTTGATATAAGATCTAAAGATAAATTTTCAAAAGTCAGCTCATTCACTTTTTTAATTTTTCTACTAAAAACATTGTCTATTCTCGCCTTTAGGACAGGAAGAGAAAAAGGTTTTGTAATATAGTCATCTGCTCCTCGGGAAAGACCTTTTATAACATATTCATCTTCATTTTTTACAGTAAGCATTATTACAGGAAGGTCAGAAAATCCCCTCAGCCACTTTAAAAAATTAAAGCCTGATCCATCTGGAAGATTGGCATCAAGTAGAATTAAATTAAAATCATTAAAATTAAGATTTTCTGTCAGAGAAAGATTGTTATAAATAATTGTTTCAATATTATGTTTGTTTAAGTAAGTTTTAACAGCAAAGGCAATTGTGCTGTCATCTTCAATCATTAATATTTTCAATTCCATATCTCCCATATTTCAGATATATCATATTTAAAATACCTATAAATTTTAGCAAGTATTTTCATACTAACATTTTTATATACTTACATTTTTCTATTGTTGCTTTTATGGGTCCAATTATTCAAAATTTTATAAATTATTTCTTACATAATTTATAAAATTTCGTTCTATGTTAATATAATCTTTTGATCTATACGTTTTCTCAGTAATACTATACTATATCTTACAACTTAATCTTTACAAAATTCTTAAAACTAATTTATTTATGTTTTTTTACTAAAAAGTTACTGTTTTTATCTTATGAACTAACAGAAAAATAATTTTACCACTTAAAAATATAAAAATATCAAATTTTCATTATATTTTTTATAATCTGGAAGCTAGGCTCTAAGAAGAGATTATAAAAAATCGGCATAACGGTTAATACCCTCATGCCGATTAAATTCCAAGAAAATAATTTTCTTAAAAACCCAACTTTTTTATTTCTCATTTTTAATTTTTATTTTTCCTCGCCTTAATCTTATCGGTAAAATTATAAATCTCACTTGATTTAAAAACTATAAGTAAAATTAAATAGCTAAGTCCAGAAAGACCAATGGCTAAAAGCATGGCTATTTTAAAGTCTATAAGGCTATTTAAATATTCAAAAGATACTTTTGCAATAACTCCCATAACTAAGGCAGCAATCAATATTTTTAAAAGTTCCTTGATAGATTTTTTAGAAAATACTGAACCTATCCTTCTATTAGCTGAAATTATTATTAAAATTGCTCCAACTATAAATGAAACAGACGTTGCAAGTGCAAGTCCTAAGATGCCCATTTTCCCGATAAGAATTAAGCTTAATCCAATGTTTAATAAAACTATTATTATAGAATTTATAACTGGTGTCTTTGCATCCATAATTGTGTAAAAAACTCTAGAAATAATTTCTCTAAAACCTATTCCAATTATTCCAAAAGAATAAAGAGCCAAAACTTCAGCTGTAATTACTCCATCTTGTTTTGAAAAAGCTCCACCAACAAATAATAGTTTTACTATTGGCTCTGCTAGTATAAATAAACCAATTGTTGCAGGCACTACAAGAAATGACATGGTTATAATTGAATCTTGTATTTTTTCTTTTAAGCCTGAAAAATCTTTTTCACTAGCAGACTTTGCCATTTCAGGATAAACTGCTGTAACTATTGATGTTACAACTATTCCTGTTACAAATCCTTGTAATTTATAGGCATAGTTTAATGAAGATATGGCACCTGAAAATAACTCAGATGATAAAGATTTAGAAATTATAAAGTTTAATTCTATAACTGATGTCGAAATTATTACCGGAAGAATTATTTTCATAAGCTTTCTAAAGTTTTCATCTTTTAAATCAAATATAAATTTGTGTTTGTAAGAGCTCTTTGCTATGTATGGAATAAATATTATGTATTGAAACACAAAGGCGAAAAATATTCCCCATGCAAGATAATTAACAGAGGTCTTTTTTGCTATATACATGGCCGCAATTATTATAATATTCATAATTATTGCGTGAGCTATCGATACAATAAATTTTTTCTTTATTTGTAAATAAGCTTTAAATATAGAAAAAAATGTTGTTGCAGCTATTGATAAAAGAGCAATTCTTGTCATATATACTGCAAGTTCTAATTTTTCTCCTGTAAAACCTATTGCCATTAGATTTACTAAATTTTTAGAAAATATAAGTCCTAGCAGGGACAAGAAAAATGTAAGCAATAAAACTATATTTGAAAGGTTTGATGTAAATTTATTTGCCTCTTCTTCTGAAGAAGTTTCCAAAATTTCATTGTAAATTGGAATGTAACCATTTGCAGTTGCACCAGATATAACATTTGTAAATGTCATAGGAATTTGAAAAGCAACTAAAAATACATCGGCTATAATGCTAGTTCCAAAAAATTGAGCCAGGGCTTTTTCTCTTGCCAGTCCAAATATTTTAGATATTATTGTAACTATCATCAATATATAAGATGTTTTCATTTTCTACCTCACTTTATTTCATTGTAACAAAGATTTTAAAAAAATTATATTATTTGCTGGCAAATTTTAAAATATTAAATGCCTTTAAAAAATATTGCCATCGTTATTAAATTGTAGTAAAATTTCATTGTTATAAAGTTTTAGGGAGGTAAATTATGATAATTGGAGTTGTTAAAGAAATCAAAGATCAGGAAAGCAGAGTCGCTGCTACACCTGCTAGTGTAAAAGAACTTGTGGAACAAGGAAATACTGTTTACATAGAAAAGGCGGCGGGCCTAGCCTCTGGCTTCACAGATGAAAAGTATATATCTAAAGGAGCAACAATTCTTGATACTGCCAAAGAAGTCTGGGAAAAATCAGATATCATTTATAAGGTAAAAGAACCAATTGAATCTGAATATAAGTATTTAAGACCAGGACTAATAGTTTATTCTTATCTTCACTTATCCGCAGATCCCAAACTAACTAAAGAAATGATAGATAAAAAAGTAACATCAATTGCATTTGAAACAATCGAAGTTAATGATACTCTACCACTTCTTAAGCCAATGTCTGAGGTTGCTGGTAGGATGGCAGTGCAAGAGGGTGCAAAATACTTAACTATCCCTATGGGTGGTAAAGGTGTTTTACTAGAAGGTGTTCCAGGCGTATCCCCTGCCCATGTTGTAATTATTGGTTCTGGTACAGTTGCAAATGCTGCTACAAGAATGGCCGTTGGTATGGGTGCTAGGGTAACTGTAATCGGAAGAAATATAGAAAAACTTGGTAAATTTATAGATGTATTTTCTGGTGCAATTGAAACTCTATACTCAACACCTGGAAATATTGAAGATGCTTTAAAATCTGCAGACCTTGTTGTTTCAACTGTACTTACTCCAGGACACAAGGCACAAAAAATTGTTACAGAAGAAATGGTAAAAAATATGGAAAAAGGTTCTGTTATTGTCGATGTTGCGATTGACCAAGGTGGTTCAATAGAAACTACTGAAAACCATCCAACATCTTATAGCGATCCAGTATTTGTAAAACACGGAGTAATTCACTATGCCGTAACAAATATACCTGGTGCTGTTGCAAAAACATCAACTTATGCCCTTTCAAATGCAACATCAAAATATATTAATTTAATTGCTAAGTATGGTTTAAAAGATTCTATTAAACATGCAAAAGAAATTGCATCCGGTATCAACACATACGATGGAAAAGTAACTTACAAGGCAGTTGCTGATGATCTAGGTTATGATTTCCATGAATTATCAGATCTTTTATAAGATAAAATCTTTAAAGGCAGTCATTTATTTGACTGTCTTTTTTTATTGGGGAAATTTGTTTTTTAATTATTTTTTATTTTAAAATTTGTAATTTTACATAGATTTTTTATTTTTACTATATTTTATTTATTATTTTGAAAAATATAGCTTGTATTTTATTTTTAATGAGTATATAATGTGAGGAAATTATTTTAACTCGATAAAGAGTTAATAGTTTAATTTATTATATAGGAGGAAACATATGAACAGAGTTTATAATTTTTCAGCAGGACCTGCTATGATGCCTGTGGAAGTTTTAGAAGAAGCTGCAAAAGAGATGCTTAATTACAAGGGCTGCGGTTCTTCGGTTATGGAACTTAGTCACAGAAGTGCTGAATATAAAGAAATTCACGAAGAAGCCAAAAACTTGTTAAAAGAATTAATGAATCTAGATGATAAACATGAAATTCTTTTCCTACAAGGAGGCGCTTCATCGCAATTTTATATGCTTCCTATGAATATCCTAAATAAAGAGGATAGAGCAAGTTATCTAATTACTGGTTCTTGGGCAAAAAAAGCCTACAAGGAAGCAAAATATTTTGGACAAATAGATATATTAGCTTCATCAGAAGATGATAACTTTACCTATATACCTGAAATTAAAGAAAATAATATAGCTAAAGAATCTAAATATTTATATCTTTGTACGAATAACACTATTTATGGAACTAGAATTGATCCAAAAACTATTAAAAATTTAAAATCTAATATAGTTGCTGATATGTCTTCAAATATTTTATCTGAAGAATATGATATGAATCAATTTAAAATAGCCTTTGCTGGCGCACAAAAAAACCTAGGTCCTAGTGGTTTGACTGTAGTTGTAGTTGAAAAAGATTTTATAGAAGAAAATAAAAAAGATCTTCCAAGCATGCTAAACTACACTACCCACCTAGAAAAAGATTCCATGTATAATACTCCGCCTTGCTACAGCATCTATATGTGTGGCTTAGTTGCAAAATGGATGAAAAATATAGGTGGAGTTAAAAAATTAGAAGAATTAAACAGAGAAAAAGCAAAATTACTTTATGACTTTATAGACAATTCAAATCTTTATAAAAATAATATTAAAAAAGAAGATAGGTCTTTGATGAATATTGTATTTGTTACTGGCGATGAAGAACTTGACAAGGAATTTGTAAAAGAATCCAAGGCTGCAAATATAGTAAATATTAAAGGTCACAGAAGTGTTGGCGGCATGAGGGCAAGTATTTATAATGCTATGCCTATAGAAGCTGTAGAATACTTGATTAACTTTATGAAAGATTTTGAAATCCAGCATAAATAAGGAGATATAAAATGAACAAAGATAAGAATTTAGATAATTTAGAAAATAAATACACAATAAAAACAATTAATAATATTTCAAAAAAAGGTTTAGACCTGATAGATGATAATTTTATTATAGATCCAGACGCAGAAAATCCAGATGCCATTCTAGTAAGAAGTGCTGATATGCATAAATATGATTTTACAGAAAATATCAGATTTATCGGCAGGGCTGGTGCAGGTGTCAATAATATTCCAATTGATGATTGTTCAAAAAGAGGAATTGTTGTAGCAAATGCACCTGGCGCAAATGCCAACGCTGTAAAAGAACTCGCAATCACCGCTCTTTTACTTGCTTCAAGAAAAGTCATTGATGCAATTGAATGGACAAAAACTTTAACTGATGAAGATGATGTTGGAAAAGAAGTTGAAGCTTATAAAAAGAACTTTGCTGGGCCAGAACTTCTAGGCAAAAAATTAGGAGTGATTGGGCTTGGTGCAACAGGAAGACTTGTTGCTTCTGCTGGAATAAGTCTTGGTATGCAAGTCTATGGTTTTGACCCCTTTATTTCTATAAATAACGCTCTTAACCTAGACACTCATGTTAATTATGTGGATGATCCAAAAGAACTTTTTAAAAATTGTGATTATATTTCTATCCACATTCCTTTGACAGAAGATACAAAAAATTATATAGGTGAAGATCTTTTAAGTCAGGCAAAAGATGGCCTCAGACTTTTAAATATAGCAAGGGCTGGACTGGTTGACTTAGAAGCTTTGGAAAAATATCTTGAAAATGGAAAAATTGCTAAATATGTAGTTGATTTTCCAAACAAGGAAAGTCTTAAATTAAAAAATACAATCAATATTCCTCATCTAGGTGCATCTACTCCAGAAAGTGAAGAGAATTCTGCCAAGATGGTCGTAGAAGAAATGATGGATTATATGAATAATGGTAATATAAGAAATTCTGTAAATTTCCCAGATTCTGATATGGGAGTTTGCCAAGCTGCTCACAGGATAACCCTTCTTCATAAAAATATTCCAAACATGCTAGGACAAATCACATCAGTCCTTGCAGAAGAAGGCATAAATATAGCAAATCTTTTGAATAGACACAAAAAAGATTGGGCCTACACTATGATCGATATAGATTCTGAACCAGAAAGTGATCTTAGGGAAAAATTAGCCAAGATTGATGGACTTGTAAGAGTAAGAATTATAAGGTAGGTGGATTATGGCAACGATAAAAGCTTTTAAAGCTCTTAGACCGAAAAAAGAATTTGCAAGCCAAATAGCTGCCCTTCCCTACGATATTTTTACTACTGAAGAAGCAAGAGAAGAGATAAATAAAAATCAACTTTCATTTTTAAAAGTTGATCTTCCACTTGCTAGTCTTGAGCAAAATAAAAATTACACTGACAAGGAAATAAATCAAAAAGCAAAAGAAAATCTAGATCAAATGTTAGACCAAGGCTATTTTTATCAAGAAGATGAGGACTGCCTTTACCTTTATAATCTAAATTTTAGGGGAAAAGACCAAGCGGGCCTAATAGCTTCTTGTTCAATTGATGAATATATAAATGACACTATCAAAAAGCACGAAAAAACTCTGCTGGCAAAACAAAAAGATAGGACAGAGCATATAGATATCCTAGATGCAAACACTGGACCAATATTTTTAACATATTCATCAAATGATAAAATAAAAAATCTTATAGCTGGTCTTAAAAAATCTGATCCAGAAATTGAATTTACAAGTCCAGACGGAGTTAAGCATTCAATATGGACCATAAGGGACCAGGAAATTATAAAAAATTTAGTCAAGGAATTTGAAAAAATTAATAATTTTTATATAGCTGATGGCCACCACAGGTCTGCTTCTGCAGTCCAAGTTGCCAAAAAAAGAAGGCTTGAAAATCCAAATTACAAGGGCGACGAAGAATTTAATTATTTCTTATCAATGCTTGTAGATAAGGATGAAATTCAAATTTATGATTACAATAGGCTGGTAAAAGATTTAAATAATCTAAGCGAAGAAGAATTTTTAGAAAAATTAAAAGAGGATTTTGACCTAGAAAAGCTAGATAAAATTTATAAGCCAGCTAAAAAAGGAGAATTTACTTTATTTATCGGCGATTCTCACTACAAAATGACCTATAAAAATAAAAGACAAGGTCTTGTTGAAAATTTAGATGTATCAATATTACAAGATCTAGTTTTAGATAAGATTCTTGGAATTAAAGATCCAAGAAAAGATAAGAGAATTGATTTTGTCGGAGGAATAAGGGGTCTTGATGAGCTTGAAAGAAGAGTTCGCAAGGATATGGCAATAGCTTTTGCACTTTATCCAACTTCACTAGATGAGCTTATTCAAATTGCAGACCAAAATAAAAACATGCCTCCAAAATCTACCTGGTTTGAACCAAAACCAAGATCAGGTTTATTTATTCATAAGTTAAAATAAAAAAATGTCCTCACACATTTAAGTGGAGGACATTTTCTATTTATCTCATATCTTTAATTTATTTCATAAGGAAAGTTTTCATATTTCATGAATAAATTGCTAAAGGTAAAAAGACCCTTGGCAATAACTTTTTTATCTTCATTAGTAACTGTAACTTCTGAAACTTTAAAAACTTCATGATTTCTAATTAATTTTGCCATGGCATAAACTTTTTTGCCGTGGCATTCTTTTTCTGAAAAATAACTAATATTACTTGATAAGGTCGCCATCTTATTGCCACAAGTGGCTATGGAATTAATGCCCGCTATAGAATCTGCCAAAGTAAAAATAATTCCTGGAGCAATCTTTCCACTATCATCTATAAAAATATCTTTTACAATAATATCTGCCTTGCTCGTCCCTTGATTAATTTTTACATTGTCAATTCCAACAAGTTCTATAAAATCTTCTGAATTATTCATACTGCTTGCTTGATCCATTTTATATCACTTAATCTCTTAATCATTCTTCTTCCAAGAAATCTTTATTTAGATTGAAAAAGGTAAAAGTCCCTATAGCAACCTTCTTGTCCTTATCATCTGTAACATCAACATTAACAACTATTACTTTCTTGCCTCTTTTTGTAACATCTGCATAGGCAATTATTTTTTCTGTATCCATGGCCGCAGAAATAAAATTCATATTTGAAGAAAGAGTTGCCGTCTTTTTACCATAAGAAATAGATGCCGAGCCAGCTATTGTATCTGCTAGTGAAAATATACATCCACCGTGAACACTTTTAATTGGGTTGAAATGTTCATCTCTTAGTATAATTTCTCCTTCAGCATGACCTTCGCTAATTTTTGTAGTATTTATTCCCAAAAAAATAGCATATTTATTTCTTTCATTACGGGTTTTTATTAATTTATCAAAATCTGTCATCTTTCCTCCTATTTATAAAAAGACCAACACTAGAATCTTCATTTTTTATTTCTAAATAATACTCATTATAATCAAAATCAAAATTTAAGTATGCATCTGCCAAATCTGGATTTTTCAAAAAATGTAGACTGGCAAGTTTATTGCCAGCCTTACTTTGCCTAATTAAAATAGCATATGTTTTTGTTAATTGCAATTTAGACAAAGGATAAAAATCATTTTCTAAATAAATATTTAAAACTCGATTATCAATTTCTATAAAGTGATCTAGGTCTATTTCATTTTCCCTGATGGGTCTGATTTCAAAATCACTTTCTATCAATAAATTATTTATTTTTGATTTATACATTATTTAACCCTATGGATAGAACCTCTTTTTACAGGGACATCTCTTCCTGTCATCTTGTAAATGGCATCTGATATATATGGCTGATGACCTATTAAGATATAATCACAGTCATCATCTAAGATATTTATTATTTTATCGTAGCCTGAGTTTCCAAAAGATAATTGGTCTAAGATTTCATAATCACAATCAAATATAGAAGAAAATATTTCTGCAGTTTGCCTTGCTCTTGTATATGGTGAGCAATAAACTTTAAAATTATCTGATTTAAATTTTTCTTTAAATTCTTTAAAGTTATCTTCTAATTCTTTTCTGCCTTCTAAGGTTAATTTTCTATCATAATCACTTGTTATTAAATCTTCTGATTTACCATGTCTAATTAAATATATCATTTTCTTAAATTATAAAATCCTTTTAATCCTAAATATTCAGCACTATTTCCTAATTGATCTTCTATTCTTAATAATTGATTATATTTTGCAACTCTTTCAGATCTAGCTGGAGCACCAGTTTTTATAAATCCTGCATTTGTTGCAACTGCAAGGTCTGCTATTGTAGAATCTTCTGTTTCTCCAGATCTATGAGAAATAATTGCTGTCATATTATTTTGTCTTGCTAAATTTATTGCATCTAGTGTTTCTGTAAGTGTTCCAATTTGGTTGAGTTTTATTAAAATTGAGTTTGCAGATCTTTCTTCGATTCCTTTTTGAAGTCTTTTTGTATTTGTTACAAATAAGTCATCTCCAACTAATTGAATCTTGTCTCCTAGTTTAAGATTTAATAATCTCCAACCTTCCCAATCATCTTCATCAAGGCCATCTTCTATTGAATAGATTGGATATTTTTCGCTAAGTTCATAATAATATTCAATTAAAGCCTTTGAATCAAATATTTTGTTTTCGCCCTTCATAAAGTATTCTCCATCTTTATACATTTCTGATGCAGCTACATCAAGAGCAAGAACTATATCTTTTCCTGGTTTATAACCAGCTTTTTCTATTGCTTCTACTATCACATCTAAAGCTTCTGCATTTGATCTTAAGTTTGGAGCAAATCCACCTTCATCACCAACACCAGTTGATAGAGAAAGTCCTTTTAATACTTCTTTTAGCTTATGGTAGACTACTGATCCCATTTCTAATGCTTCTTCAAAACTATCTGCTCCAACTGGCATAATCATAAATTCTTGTATATCAACATTGTTATCAGCATGTTCTCCACCGTTTAAAATGTTCATCATTGGAACTGGTAAAACTTTTGAATTTACTCCACCAATATATTGGTAAAGTGGCATATTTAATTCATCAGCTGCAGCTCTTGCTACTGCTAAAGAAACACCTAGTATAGCATTTGCCCCAAGTTTTGATTTATTTTCTGTTCCGTCTAATTCCATAAGATATCTATCAATTGCAACTTGGTCTAGGCAATCAAAGTAAACTAAATTTTCTGCAATTTTTGAATTTACATTTTCCACTGCTTTTTTAACACTTTTGCCAAGATATCTTTTTCCACCATCTCTTAGCTCAACTGCTTCATAAGCGCCTGTTGATGCTCCACTTGGAACTATTGCTCTTCCAAATCCACCATTTTCTGTTCTTACTTCTACTTCTACAGTTGGGTTTCCTCTTGAATCAAGGACTTCTCTTGCATAAACATCGTTAATAAAACTCATAATTTACTCCTTTATTAATAATGATTTGCCAGTCATTTCTTCTGGCTTAGTAATATCTAATAAATCTAAAATTGTTGGCGAGATATCGCATAAGGCACCATCTCTAATTTTTGCATCTTTTATTCCATATAAATATACTGGAACTGGATTTGTTGTGTGGCTTGTAACAGTTTCACCTGTATCTGTTAACATTTCTTCGCAATTTCCATGGTCAGCTGTTACAATTGCAGCTCCGTGAACTTTTTCTATTTCTTTTAAAATTCTACCTAAACACTTATCTACTGTCTCAACTGCTTTTATCGCTGCATCTATTTTTCCAGTATGACCAACCATATCAGGATTAGCAAAGTTTAATATTATGCAATCATATTTATTGGATGCAATTCTTTTTACTAATTCATCTGTAACTTCTAGGGCACTCATCTCTGGTTTAAGATCATAAGTTGCTACATGAGGTGATGGAACAAGAACCCTATCTTCTCCATCGTATGGGTCTTCTCTTCCTCCATTGAAGAAAAATGTTACATGGGCATATTTTTCTGTTTCTGCAATTCTTAATTGTTTTTTATTATTTTTTGCAAGAATTTCTCCCAAGGTATTGTTTGGTCTTTCTTCTTTAAAAGCAACATGGGTGTGTGGGATAGTTTTATCATATTCGGTCATAGTTGCCATATGAATATCGAGCAACTTTCTTTCAAAGCCATCAAAGTTTTCATCTGTAAATGCTCTTACAATTTGTCTTGCCCTATCTGGTCTAAAGTTGAAGAAAATTATACTGTCTCCATCTTTTATATTTGCAAGTGCTTTGCCATCTTTTTCTATATAGCTAGGTTCAACAAATTCGTCATAAACTTTTTTATCATAACTTGCTTTTATCAAGTCTTGGCTAGACTTATAACCTTCTTTAGAATTTCCAGTTACACAATCATAGTAAAGTTTTGTCCTGTCCCATCTTTTATCCCTATCCATGGCATAGTATCTTCCACTTATACTAGAAATTTTACCTAGACCGATTTTTTCTAAGTTTTCTTCAAGTTCTTTTATATCTGCTAGACCACTATCCGGTGCTACATCTCTTCCGTCTAAAATCGCATCTATATATACATCTTCTAGTCCTTGTTTTTTTGCCATTTCTACCAAGGCTAAAAGATGGTCCATATGAGAGTGGACTCCTCCCTTGGAAACAAGTCCCATAATGTGAAGGTTAGACTTATTTTTCTTTACATTTTCCATGGCATCTATAAATACTGGGTTCTTAAAAAACTCTCCATCTTTTATTGATCCACTTATCCTGGTTAGGTCTTGAAATATTATTCTTCCTGCACCTATATTTAAATGTCCAACTTCAGAATTTCCCATTTGACCTTCTGGTAGTCCAACCGCTTCTCCTGATGTCAAAAGTTTAGCATTTGGCCAATTATTTTTTAAATTATCTAGATTTGGAGTCTTTGCAAAATTTAAAGTATTTCCCTCATAATCTTTGCCGATTCCATATCCATCTAATATTGTTAATATTACAGGTCTCATCTTATACCTCATAATTTATTATATCTAAAAATTTCTTGCTATCTAAAGATGCTCCACCTACTAAGGCTCCATCTATATTTTCTTTTTCTAATAATTCTTTTGCATTTTCAGGTTTTACTGATCCACCGTATAAAATCCTAGTTTTTTCTGCAAACTCTTGTCCATAAAGACTTGCAAGTTGGTCTCTTATGAATTTACACATTTTTTCTGCATCCTTTGGATCACAAGTTTTTCCTGTTCCTATCGCCCAAATTGGTTCGTAGGCAATTATTAATTGTCCAATTTTTGCTTCAATTTTATCTAGGCCTTTAAGGATTTGTTCTCTTACAAAGTCTTCGTGTTTAGCTTCTTCTCTTATGTCTTCGCTTTCGCCTAGGCATAAAACAACTCTTAAACCGTTTTCTAATCCTTGTTTTACTTTTGTATTTATAACCTGATCATTTTCAGAAAATATAGTTCTTCTTTCTGAATGACCAACAAGTACACTATCAACTCCAAGAGCCTTGAGCATTTTTGCTGATACTTCTCCAGTATAGGCTCCGTCATCATATTGACAAAGGTTTTGTGCTCCTAGTCTTATATCTGTATCTTTTAATTCTTCTTCTGCTAATTGCAAAAATACATAGGGTGGAAATATTATTACTTCCTTATCTTTATCAAATTCACTATTTTTTATATTTTCAATTAGCTGCTTAGATTCATTAATATCTAAGTTCATTTTCCAATTTCCAGCTATAATTTTTTTTCGCAAATTATGCCTCCTCTATACATTCAATACCAGGAAGTTTTTTGCCTTCTATAAGTTCTAGACTTGCTCCGCCACCTGTTGATATGTGGGAAATTTTATCTTCATAGCCAGATTTTTCAACAGCAGATGCAGAATCTCCTCCACCAATTACAGTTAAGGCTTGGTCGAGATTTGCTAAGATTTCTGCTATCGCAAATGTTCCCTTAGAAAAGTCTTCTAGTTCAAAGACTCCTGCAGGTCCATTCCAAATGACAGTGCGAGCATCTTTTAATTCTTCTTTAATTTCTTTTATAGTTTCATCGCCTATATCTAATCCCATTAAGTCATCTGGAATTTCCTTGCAGCTGACAACTTTTCTTGGATAGCCATTTTTCATTTCTGGAGCAACAAGTGTATCTACTGGTAGTATTAATTTTACTTTCTTTTCTTTTGCTTGGTCTAAAATTGACTTTGCAAGATCTAATTTATCTTCTTCAACAAAAGATTTTCCAACGCTATATCCCATAGCCTTATAAAAAGTATAGGCCATGGCTCCTACTATAATTAATTTATCTACCTTGTCGAATAAATTTTCAATAACTCCAATTTTATCTGAAACTTTTACTCCGCCCATAATAATTACAAATGGTCTCTTAGGATTGTTTAAAGCTTCGCTAAAGTATTTTATTTCTTTTTCAATTAAAAATCCTACTCCAGATGGCAAGAAGGATGCTACTCCAACATTTGATGCGTGAGCTCTGTGAGTTGTTCCAAAGGCATCGCTTATAAAGATATCGCAGGCACCTGCAAGTTTTTTAGAAAATTCTTGGTCGTTTTTCTTTTCTGCTGGATTAAATCTTGTATTTTCAAGCATAACAACTTGTCCGGCTTTAACTTTTTTTATTTCTTCTATAATTTCATCTGAAATTACATTTTTATCTGCAAGTAATTTTACTTCTTGACCTAATAATTCTGATATTCTTTTTGCTACTGGTTTTAGGCTAAGATTTTCATCATATACTCCCTTAGGTCTGCCAAGATGGGATAATAAAACTACAGATCCACCTTGGTCTAGTATATATTTTATGCTTGGTAAGCTTTTTCTAATTCTTGCATCGTTTGTTATTTCTTTATTGTCTAAAGGTACATTAAGATCTGCTCTTAATAAAACTCTTTTATTTTTAAAATCAAAATCTTTTAGTGTTTTTTTCATCTTTTCCTCCAAGAAAATAAGCGAAAACCCTTAGGCTTTCGCTTTTATCTTATAGATTTTCAGCAACTAGTTTTGTTAAATCTATAACTCTTTGAGTGTATCCCCATTCATTGTCATACCAAGCTATACATTTTACTAGTCTATCCTTAACAAGGGTTAGTTTAGAATCAAATATACATGAATATTCGTTTTGAATTATGTCTGAACTTACTATTTCATCTTCTGTATATTCTATGATTCCCTTTAATTGATTTTCTGATGCTTTTTTAACAGCTTCATTGATTTCTTCTTTTGTAACATCTTTTGAAACTTCATAAGTTACATCTACTAATGAACCTGTTGGAACTGGAACCCTAACAGCCATACCTGTTAATATTCCATCAACTTCAGGAATTACTTGTCCTACAGCTTTTGCTGCTCCTGTTGTAGTAGGAACAATATTCTCTGCTGCTGCCCTTGCACGTCTTAAATCTTTTTTGTGGACTGAGTCGTGTATGTTTTGATCGTTTGTGTAAGCATGGATTGTTGTCATTAATCCTCTTTCGATACCAAAATTATCTAAAATTACCTTTGTTAGAGGTGCTAAACAGTTTGTAGTACATGATGCCGATGATAAGATTTGATCTTTATCTTTATCGTAAGTGTCATCATTTACGCCCATAACTATTGTATTATCAACGCCCTTGCCTGGAGCTGTTATAATAACTTTTTTTGCTCCGGCATTTATATGGCCCATAACTTTTTCTTTTTCTCTAAAAGCTCCTGTTGATTCAATTATTATATCAACTCCGTGAGCTTTCCAATCCATTTCTTCTGGTTGTTTACTTTCAAGAACTGTGATTTTTTTACCGTCTATTGTAAATCCGTCATCTAGTATTTCGATTTTTCCTGGGAATTTTCTGTATATAGTGTCGTATTTGAATAAGTGAATACGATCTTCCATTGTTTCTTCTTTTCTTCTTACTGTAACGTGTGTTATTTCAAATCCTGGATTATCCATTAAAGCCCAAGATCTTAAAAAATCTCTACCTATTCTTCCAAAACCCATTATTCCTACTTTAACTGACATACTTACCTCCTAGTATTTAATATGCAATTTGCAGCGCTCTCATCTATAACAAGTACCATATCTTTTCTTAGATTAGATATCGAAACTATTGCTTCAGCTTTTTCTACTCCTCCACAAACCCCAATTACAATTGGTATTTTTAAAAAGTCTTGTAGAGATATGCCTGAGCTTGGTGCAACATAGATTTCTTTACCTTCTTTATCAAAGTAGTGACCAATCACTTCAGATACAGCACCCTGATCTAAAATTTCTTTTGTTTTTTCCTTGTCTATGCCTTTTCTTTCTAGCATTTCATCCGCTCTTCCTACACCAAAAATTAGTAGGTCTAGGTGTTTTAGCATTTGATAAGTTTCTGAAACTTCTTCATTTTCAAGCAGCATATTCATAGCTTCATCGCTTACTGTATCTGGTACCGGGAATAATTTGTATTCACAGTGCAATTTATCAGCAATAATTGCAGCTATTGAATTTGATTGATACTCTACAACACTTCCCAAAGATCCTCTTGCTGGTATAACTGTTATACCAAGATCTCTTTTGCTTTCACTAAGTTTATCTGCTATTGAACGAAGAGTTTTGCCCCCAGTAATTCCCATCAAGTCTCCTTCACATATGCTTAGGTTGATAAGTCTTGCTGTTGCTGCTGCTAAATTATAAAAAGCATAATCTCCTTTTGAATAGTCTCCCTTAACAACTATAACTTCTTCTATTCCAAGAAGTGATGTAACTTTTGCCCCAAGTTCTTTAAGATTGTTAAGGTCCCTATATGTGTCATTAAATCTTTTTAAATTAACTCTAGCTTTTTTATTTACACTAATCATGGATGAATTAACTTCTATCAAGCCAATATCCTTTAGTTTTGTAATTTCATAGTTAATTGTTTCTTTTGAGATATTTAGTTTTTCTGCAAGTTCTTCTTCTGTTATAGTTCCAGTCCTATTTAAATATTCTAGAATTTCGTATCTTCTTACAAAGATTTCTCTAAATTCTGGAACAAAGGAACTTAAAAGTTCAACATTCATATAAGACCTCCCTTAATTCATCCAAACACATTTATTTTGGCTAAAATTAGCTATTACTCACTAGATAATTTTACTATATGATTGACTTTTAAGCAATTTAAAAGAATTATTTAATTATTTCTTGTCTTGCTTGTTCAAGTCTTCTTAATAATTCATTCTTACCTAGGATTATCATAATATTTGATAGTTCTGGTCCATGAACATTTCCTGTTAATGCAGCTCTTACAGGCATATAAAGATTCTTCCCTTTAACTCCTGTATCTTTTTGAACTCTTTTCATTACAGTTTTTGCAAATTCTTCGTCCACTTCTTCTACTTGAACTAATTCTTTTTCCAGGCTTGTTATTAATTTCTCTGTATTTTCGCCTTTTAATTGCTCAATTGCATCTGCTTCTTCGACTTTTAAATCTCCAAATAAGAAGCTTACTTTTTCAGGCAATTCATTTACTGTATCAAGTGAGTCTAAAACAGTTTCAACAAGATATTTGTATTTATTCCAGTCTTTAGCTATTTCATCTTTTGTCATAAGACCTGATTCTATCATTGCTGGTTCAGTAAGTTCTGCAATCTTTTCAAGTGGATATTCTTTTATATAGTGAGCATTGACCCAATTTAATTTTTCTATATCAAATATTCCGCCGCTTTTTCCTACCCTATCGAAGGAGAATTTTTCTACCATTTCATCAAGTGATAGTATTTCTTCTCCATCTTCTGGAGACCAACCAACAAGGGCTAGATAATTTATTAAAGCTTCTGGTAAATATCCTTTTGATCTAAAGTCTTCGACAGAAACATCGCCTTCTCTTTTTGAAAGTTTTTTTCTATTTTTATTTAATACTGTTGGTAGGTGAACAAATTTTGGAGCTTCCCATCCAAATGCTTGGTATAAATAAACATGCTTTGGAGTTGATGGAAGCCATTCTTCTCCCCTAACTACATGAGTTATTCCCATTAAATGATCATCAACAACTACTGCAAGATGGTAAGTTGGAAAACCATCAGATTTAACTAAAACTTGGTCGTCCATTTCATCTGTATTTATAGTTACTTTTCCTCTTACTGCATCATCAAATGTTATGTCTTGATTTCTAGGAAGTTTTAACCTAATAACATATTCTTCCCCAGCTTCTATTCTTCTTTTTACTTCTTCTTTAGAAAGACCTCTACAAAATCCATCATATTTTGGAACTTGTCCTTTTATTCTTTGTTCTTCTCTTAAATTATCTAGTCTTTCTTTTGAACAGAAGCAGTAGTAAGCCTTGTCATTTTCAATTAGAGTATCTACATATTTTCTATATAAGTCTAATCTGTTTGATTGTATATAAGGACCATGTTCTCCTTTTTCAATTATATTTCCATCTTCAACAAATACCCCTTCATCATGACCAATTCCTGACCATTCAAGTGCATCTATTAAGTTTTCAATTGCTCCTTCTACAAATCTTGATCTATCTGTATCTTCTATTCTAAGGATAAATTTTCCTTTATTTTTTTTAGCAAATAAATAATTGTAAAGTGCAGTTCTAAGCCCACCTATATGCAAAAATCCAGTTGGACTTGGTGCAAATCTTACTCTAACTTCTCCCATGTTTCCTCCTTAAAGTTCACTAACAATTCTCTCATAAAAACTTATTATTAAACTAGCTATTAAAACTAGCATTCTTGAAAAATCATATAATTGCTTAATATAAAAATATATGGCAAATGACAACAAAAATAATACGACGATTATTTTAAGTAGCAAAAGATTCTTATAACTTTCCTTTCTTTCATCATCTAAATTTTTAAAAGCTAATTTTATAAAAATATTGTTGGCATTTAGAAGATAGGATATATAGCCAAATAAGTCCATAAAAAAGACTAAAGTGGCAAGAATT
The DNA here is from genome assembly GCF_000311865.1 of Peptoniphilus obesi ph1. Classification (GTDB taxonomy): domain Bacteria; phylum Bacillota; class Clostridia; order Tissierellales; family Peptoniphilaceae; genus Peptoniphilus_E; species Peptoniphilus_E obesi. Next base: position 284,183 of record NZ_HE978582.1, read on the forward strand.
AAAAATATAAGTAACAAAAACATATCTAATCTCCTTTAAGCAATCTATCAAATTAATTTTATACTTTAATCGTTTAATTTTCAATGATATTAGCTATAATAAACTTTTGTAAATATTTCTAACATATAAAAAAAGACCTGAATTAATTCAGGTCCTTTTTCTTTGTAGCACAACAAGAGTTTTTATTGTGACATGCTTGACAATAGTCACAACCTTTAGCTTTTCTTGTATGCTTTATTGAAAAATATATAACAACTAATAATAAAAGTAAGGTTATTATTGTAGGAATATTCATCATCTAACTCCTTCATGACTAACTTGTAATTTATTATCTTCTTTTTTTGCTGGTCTAAGAATTAAGTATAGATATATTGCCAATATTACTAGAGCAACTGCTGTTCCAGCATTAAAAGCTTGTTTATCTATTAAAACTCTTGAGAATTGGTAGATCATAAGAGCTACTGTATAAGAAAATACCATTTGGTAGCCTATTGCAAATCTAAACCATTTTCTTTCTCCCATTTCTTCTTTCATTGCACCAAGTGCTGCAAAGCAAGGTAGAGTTAATTGGTTGAAGAACATGAATGATAAGATAGATGCTGTTGTAAATTTAGAAGTTATTAAAGCGTTTAAGCTAGCATCTCCAGCAGCAACTTCTCCAAGTCCTGCAACTACTCCATAAGTTGAAACTACAACTTCCTTAGCTACAAGTCCTAGTAAAGTAGCAACTGTTGCCATCCAATCTCCAAACCCAAGCGGTGCAAATATAAATGATAGTTTTGTACCAATATAAGATAGGATTGAATGAGTTGAAGCATTTTCAAATTCCATAAATTCTCCATAAATAGAAATATTTGATAGAACCCAAACTACAACTGTACATAAAAGAATAATTGTACCAGCTTTTATAACAAAGGCTTTACCCCTGTTGTAAGTTGCTTTTAAAACATTTCTCATGCTTGGTAAATGATATTCTGGAAGTTCCATAACAAATGGAGCAGGGTCGCCACTAAAGATTTTTGTTTTCTTTAATATTAAACCAGAAACTACAACAGCAACAATCCCACCAAAATACCAAATTGTTGAATACCACCAAACTCCAGCAAACATAGCTGCGAACATGGCAATTATATCCGTTTTTGCTCCACAAGGCATAAAGGATGCAACTATTACTGTCATTCTTCTATCCTTGTCGTTTTCTATTGTTCTTGTTCCCATGATTCCCGGTACAGAACAACCTGTTCCTATTAGAATAGGAATAAAGCTCTTACCAGATAAACCAAATCTTCTAAATACTCTATCTAATATAAAGGCAATTCTTGCCATGTAGCCAACATCTTCTAGAATTGAAATTAAGAAGAATAGACAAACTATTACAGGCAAAAATCCAAGCACTGCTCCAACACCGCCAATAATACCATCAGATATTAAGCTTGTTAAAGCATCTGAAACACCCATAGAAGATAAAAATCCACCAACAGCTTCTGGAACCCTTTCTCCTAAAAGTTCATCAGCCCAAAAATCATTTATTGGACCACCAACAATGCCAATCGAAATATAATAAACAGCTGACATAATTACTGCAAATATAGGAAGGGCAAGAAGTCTATTTGTTACAACTTTATCGATTCTATCACTTGTTGAAAGACCACTTCTTCCTTTTTTTACTGATTTACTTGTGATGTCAGTTACAAAATTATATCTTTGGTCTGTTATAATACTTTCGCTGTCATCATCAAATTCTTCTTCTGCCTTATCGATAATTGAATTGATTTTAGCAAATTCGTCTTCGCTAACAAAAATCTCATCTCTTATCTTTTCGTCTCTTTCAAAAAGTTTTACTGCTAGCCATCTTTTAGCTGGATTTTCTTTTAGTGAATCTACACTAGAAATTATTTCTTCTATATAATTTTCAACATTTTCTGAAAAACTCTTCATGCTCTTATTTTCGTAAGATTTTTCAGCTAATTGCTTAGTTGTTTCTATCAACTCATCAAGATTTTCATTTCTTAGTGCTGATATCTCTACAATTTTGCAGCCAAGTTCTTCTTCTATCTTTTTAGTATCAATTTGGTCCTTATTTTTTCTAACAACATCCATCATGTTAAAAGCTAAAATTAAAGGAATTCCAATTTCTGAAAGCTGAGTTGCAAGATATAAGTTTCTTTCTATATTAGATGCATCAATAACATCTATAACCACATCTGGTTTTTCGTTTATTAAATAATCTCTTGATACAACTTCTTCCAATGTATAAGGAGATAAAGAATATATACCAGGTAGATCAGTAAATTTTATATTTTTATCTTCTTTATATTGTCCTGTTTTCTTCTCAACTGTAACACCAGGCCAGTTACCAACGTATTGGTAAGATCCTGTTAAATTATTAAATAAAGTGGTTTTACCACTGTTTGGATTACCAATTAATGCAACTGTAATATCCATAATTTACCTCCTATTTTATTATTTCTTCAATTTCTATAAGTTCTGCATCATTTCTTCTTATAGATAATTCATAATTTCTCACATTGATTTGTACTGGATCGCCAAGAGGGGCAACTTTTCTTATGTATATTTCAGCTCCCTTAGTAATACCCATGTCCATAATTCTTCTTTTGTAGGCACCTTGACCATTAATCTTTGAGATTTTATAGTAGTGGCCTACTTTTGCCTCTTTCAAACTCATTTTTTAAATCCCCCCAACAATAATAGCCGACGCTATATCGTGTCCTATTGCAACTCTGGAATCTTTGACTTTTACAATCAAATTTCCACTGTTTTCACTAACAACACTAATAATAGCACCCTCAACAAATCCTAAATTTTCAAGATGTCTATATTGATTTAAATTATTAAGCTTATTTTGTTTTATCTTGGTGATTCTAAAGTCTGTGTTTTTCGGAATCATTAATAAATTCATCTTCCTCAACTCCTAACATGAAATATAGCAAAATTCTATCAATATCGAAGTCCTAAATATTTAAAGTAATTGTTTCTAATTGATAATAATATGTACTTGATAACACAAGTCTTTTGATAATCAGCATCGATATTATAACACACTTTTTTTCCAAATTAAAATATTCCCAAATAAAATTAAGTATTTTCTGTATTTTTCATATTATTCCTGTTTGCATATTAAAATTTAAAACATTTATAATAAAAAATTTTGCTTTAAGATACTTTTAATAATTTTAAATTAAATCTATCAAACAAATTAATTGCTTTATTTTTATAAATTTGCATAAAAAAAGCACCCGTTTCCAGGTGCTAATATGTAACCATGAACCCATAATCGAATTACGTTCATATACGGTACCCAAATAGTTAACTCAAATAAGGCACTCCCGCGGCACAGCTAGTCACCTACTTAGTGCTGCTTCCGTCAAGACCTGACACGGTTCGCAGGGCTATCTTGCGCAGGACCCTATTATCAACATCACTTTTTTGGGGCAGTCTATACAAACAACAACCCTCATATGGGAATTCGACCCTGCTATAGCGAATCGCAGGTTACAAGGCATCGCTAATTCCCCGTCTATCATGGCAATGGCGGAGAGAGAGGGATTTGAACCCTCGATACGATATTATCGTATACCCGCTTTCCAGGCGGGCCCCTTCAGCCTCTCGGACATCTCTCCAAGCTTAGAATATAATTCTAACTTGTAATCTAGACTTTGTCAAGAATCTATGATTTTACTGCAAATAAAGAGATAAATAAATTAAAAATAAATAGAAAATTTTAAAATTTTTTCTAAATGATGTAAAATATTAATTAAGAGTATTTTCTTAAGGAGTGAGGTTTTGAATACAAAACAAAAGATATTAAAGTATCTGGAAGAAAATAGGGATGATTTTATATCCGGTGAAGATATGGCTAAAAAACTCAATATATCTAGAACTGCGATTTGGAAAGGGGTTAATTCTCTAAGAGATCAAGGCTTTGTAATAAACAGTTCCACCAACAAGGGTTACCAGATTGATAAAGATTGTGATAAAATTTCTGAATTTGGCATAAAACATAATTTATCAGATGAGTTAAAGGAAAAAGATATAGATATTATCTATTATGATTCTATAGATTCGACTAATACAGAAATGAAAAGAAGGCTCTATTCTGAAAAATTAAATAATTACACTGTGATAGTTGCCGATGAACAAACTGGAGGACGTGGCAGACGCGGCAGAGACTTTATTTCTCCTAAGGGGTCTGGAATTTATTTTTCAATTGTCTTATTCCCAGAAGATAATTTTGATATGAGTTCGTTTGACCTTGTAACTGTTAGAGCAGCAGTTGCTGTTGCAAAATCAATTAATGAAATCACTGATAAAGAGGCAAAAATCAAATGGGTCAATGATGTCTTTGTTGATGGAAAAAAAGTTTGTGGAATTTTATCAGAAGCCGATTCTGATTTTGAAAATAGACATATAAAATCTATAATAGTTGGAATTGGAATTAATTTTTCTACCAAAGAAGAAAATTTTGGTGAATTGAAAAACAAGGCTGGATCTATCAATCCTAAGGGCGTTTTAAGAAGTGAATTGTGTGCAAAAATAATCAGTAATTTTTACGACATCTACTATCATCAATCAAATGAAAGTGTCCTAGATTATTACACTAAGTATTCGAATGTTATAAATCAGGAAGTTGAATTTGAATTAAATTCTAAAAAGTACAGTGGTATAGCTGAAAAATTTGATGAAAAAGGAAATTTAATTGTTAAATTAGATGATTCTAATAAAATGACCTTGTCTAGTGGCGAGATCTCAATTAGAGGAGACTTTTATAGATAAAAAATAAGGAGAACAGTTTCGGACTGCCCTCCTTATTTTATATTGGGAAGAAAAAAAGATAATTGAGTAATATTAACAACATAGTGGAAATATTAACAACTTAATAATAACACAGCTTTCATAGTTTTGCAATCGTTTTCTAAAAGTTTATAAAAGAAGCTTGCATTGACTGCAAGCTTGTATACATGAGACTTTGGCTGCATTTATAATGATTTTTTTAATAAAATCTTTTAAAATAATTTTTATCTCTTTAGTCATCTATTCTATATTTATATTACTTACCATATTTTTAATAATAGGGCAGAAATATCGTCTTTTTGTTCGCCCATTGTAAACTCATAGAGTTTTTTGTTTAGCTCATCAATTTCTCCATCATCATTGTTTAGTAAGATATCTATAACCCTATTAACTCCGTAGGCTTCTTCCTTAAAATTTTTTGAATCTACTACTCCATCTGTCATAAATAATAATTTATCTGTTATTCTAAGATCTGTTTCATACTCTTGGTAGGATTCATTATTTAAAAATTTTGTAATTGGAAATCCTTCTGCCTCAAGAACTTTTGCTTGACCATTTGATACTAAAATTGGTGTTGGAAAATGACCTGCATTTGAATAAGTAAATTTTGAAGCTTTCTTATTGTAAACTCCATAGAAAAAAGTAAAGTAATTATCTATATCTAAGTCTAGTTTTACAAACTTCTCCTGTAGATAGGAAAGTGTGTCTGCTGGGTGGATCAAGATTTCAAAAGGTACATCTCTGAGTACAAATTTAATAAACATGGTTAGCATAGAAGATGCAAATCCATGTCCCACACAATCTGATATATAAACTCCAAAATTTTCTTCATCTATTTTGAAGATATCAAAAATATCTCCACTAAGAACACTTGATGGTCTGTAAATATATTCTACTTTCAAATTCTCAATAAATCCATTTTTAGGTAATAGGGAATTTTGAATTTTTTTAGCTTGAGCCATTTCTATAGAAAGCTTTTTATTTTTATCTATAATTTCACTAATAAGTCTATGCTCGTTACTAGTGTTTCTAAAAACTTCTACTGCTCCAAATATTCTTCCATCTAGGTTCTTTATAGGAGAGCATTTTACAGAATAGTATATCCCGTCTATATATTCTTCTCTTTGAATAACTTCTCCTGTTTGAATGGTTCTATTTGCTATATTCGTAGATAAATCAAAATCATCTATCTTACAAACCAAGGTTTTCTTGTCATAGCCTAGTTGCTCTTCCATGGCATTGTTTACAAAAATCACCCTGCCATCAGCATCTATGACTCTAACTAGATCAGCAATAGCATCTAAAATCTGATAATTAAGTTTTGATTTGTTAAATATCATATCTTTATATTTAGATCCCATTCTTCCACCTCTGTTCAATTATTATATCATATTAAACTGTTAAATGATATTCTATTTTGGCATAGGTCCGTGATACTGGTAGTAGTAGGTCTTAATCCTACCGTTGTATAGTTTTCTATTTCTGTTAGATTTTTTGCCGAAGTTTTTTTCAAACTTTTCATCAGCAGATATGGCAAATAAGGACCAAGTTGGATTTTCCTTATAAAGTTTCCCAAGTTCTTTTTCTAATTCCGCCAAATCGTCTCCGCCAATTCTCACTCCATATGGTGGATTTGTAACAATGACTCCGTAATCTCCAGCAAGGTCTAAATCTCTTATATCTTTTACAAAAAATTTAATATCATTTTCTAGTCCTAAAATTTCTGCATTGCTTTTTGCTATTTCAATAGCTTGTCTTGAAATATCTGTTCCATAAATTTCAAGTTCCTTATCATAATCTATTTCTTGATAGCACTTAACTTTTTCTTCTTTCATTATTTCCTTGTCCATAAAAATAAATTCTTCAAAGTCAAATTTTCTAGAAAGTCCTGGTGCTATATTTTTGCCTATCATGGCAGCTTCAATTGCTAGAGTTCCTGATCCGCAAAATGGATCCCAAAATACTCTGGAATCATTCCAAAATGAAAGCTGGATAAGCCCTGCTGCTAGGGTTTCAGATATTGGCGCCTTGTAGGATGCAGCCCTATATCCTCTTTTGTGAAGTCCTGATCCTGATGTATCTAGTAAAATTCTAGCGACATCTTTATATAAAATGACTTCTAATTTATATCTTTCTTTAGATTTTTCAAAATAATCTATTTTATAAGTTCTTTGTAATTTTTTTATAATTGCTTTTTCTGTTATTCTTTGGCAATCAGATACTGAAAAAAGTTTTGACTTTGCTGATCTTCCTTGAACGATAAAATTTCCTTCTTCTGAAATTATATCTTCCCAATCAATCGCATATACATTATCAAAAAGTTCTTCAAAGCTAAGAGCTTCAAAACTTGCTATTTCTATAAAAACTCTTTCTGCTGATCTTAATCTTAAATTTAAGATAGCTATATCCCTTAAATTTCCATCAAATTTTATTTGTCCATCACTAACTTCTAGTTTCTCATAGCCTAAGTCTAAAAGTTCTCTTTTTACAACAGACTCTAGTCCAAAATTCATATTTACTATTATTTTTATATTCTTCATTCTTTCACCCAAATTAATTATACAATATATTCTATAAAAAAAAGAACCAGTTATTCTGGTTCTTCTTCTCTAATTTTATTCATATCTCAAAGCATCTATCGGATCGAGTTTTGCCGCCTTGTTGGCTGGATAGTATCCAAAAAATATACCAATCGCCATAGAAAATCCTACTGCAACAATTATTGAGCTGATTGATGGCAGAGTTTTTGATTTTAACAAGATCGAAGCTCCATATCCAAGAGCTGTTCCAAGTAAAATTCCTATAACTCCACCTATTATACAAATAATTATACTTTCTATTATAAATTGTAGTCTTATGTCTTTATTGGTTGCACCAAGGGCTTTTCTAATACCAATTTCCCTTGTTCTTTCTGTTACAGATACAAGCAATATATTCATAACCCCAATACCACCAACTAAAAGAGAAATAGCTGCAATTCCTCCTATAGCAAGTTTTATTGTTCCCATAGTTTGATTTACTTGGCTTGCAAATGATTCAACACTATTTGCTCTTACTTCTACATTCTCTCTATCTCTTAGTATTCCTTCATTAAAAAATTTTTCTATTTCTTTTTCTAAATCAGAAAGTCCTTCCCTATCTTTTGCACTTAACATAAAGTACATATATTTGTCTGTATCTTCTCCATCAGAAAATTGCATGTTACCAACTCCAAGCGGTATGTAAACGCTAGTAGGATCATCTTCCGATTCTCCCCCAAATACTCCCATGCTCATTGGTTCATATTTATAAATACCTATGACTCTATAAACTCTTAAACTACCTCCAGTATCTACTTCAATTTCAGATCCTAATGCATCTTCTATTTTATCATTAAAAATATCCTCTACGACCTTATCTGATATTACTGCAACTTCTTTTGATTTTTCTTCATCTTCGTCAGTTAAAAAAGATCCCGATAGCATTTTTATACTAAAAACACTCTTTGCTCCAGGTGTTGTAGAATATATTCTTACATTTGAAGTTTTTCTCTCATCTTTTATAGTTCCTGACACTATACTTCCATTTATAGTTACTGAGTCTATTTTATCAGGATTAAGTTCCTTAAATCTTTCAATTTCTGATCTTGGAATCATATCATCTGATGTCATATCTTCAAAGTCATCTTTTGGTCTTACCATAACTTCTATTGTTGTATTTCCTATTTGAGAAAAGCCCTGCTCAACTGAATCCGAAAGGGCCTTCCCAATTGTAACTATAGCTATTACAGAAGATATTCCAATAATTATTCCAAGCATGGTCAAAAAAGACCTCATCTTGTTTAATAAAAGTCCTGAAAAAGCTATCTTAATATTTTCTAATATGCCCATAAAATCACCCTATCCTTCCATCGGACATGGTGAGAACTCTTGAAGTTTCTTCAGCCAGTTCAGTATTGTGGGTTATTAAAATAATTGTCTTTTTCTCCACTTCATTTAATTTATGGAATATATCCATAACTAGCCTGCCAGTCTTTGAATCAAGAGCACCAGTAGGCTCATCTGCAAGAATTATATCTGGATCATTTGCCATCGCTCTTGCTATTGCAACTCTTTGCTTTTGACCACCCGATAATTCATTTGGATTATGGTCTTTCCTATCTTCCATATCGACAAGTTTTAAAAGCTCGATTGCTCTTTCTTGTCTTTTTTCTTTTTCAACTTTTCCATACATCATGGGAAGTTCAACATTGCCCATGGCAGAAATTCTCGGTATAAGGTTGAAGTTTTGAAAAACAAAGCCTATTTTTTTATTTCTTATCTTAGATAGGTCCTGGTCCTTTGCATCGGAAACATTTAAGCCGTTTAAAAAGTAAGTTCCCGATGTTGGTCTATCAAGTAGTCCTATAATATTCATAAGAGTAGACTTTCCAGATCCACTAGCACCAACTATTGATACAAACTCTCCCTCTTCAACATCTAGGTCTATGCCATGCAAAATTTCAAGTTCATTTTCCTGGCCTATATAGTATTTTTTTACTATATCTTTCATTAAAATCAATTTTTGCAAATTAATCACCATCAACTTTAATATCTTCTAGTCTAACTTTCATTCCAGCACTATACTTATCTGGTGAATTAATTACTCTTATGCCTGAAAGATCATTTTCTGATGTTACCACTGCTTCATAATCATTTTTATCCCTGATAATTACTGGCATTTCCTTTATTGTTGAAGCTTTATTTATTGCATTCTTATCTAAATAAAGTACAAAGTCTTTTGAATTTTTTTCATATATTGCAGCAAGAGGTATTACATATACATCTTTTTTCTTTTCGAAAATATATTTTACTCTCAAAGTCATGCCAGGTTTAATTTCATTTTCTCTATCATTTTCAAGGCTTAGTTTAACTTCATAGTAAACTTCGTTTGTTTTTTGTCCTCCTGCTGGATTGCTAGGGTCTGCAGAAATTGGCGTTGGGTTTATTGATTCAACTTTACCCTTGAATACTTTTGATTTTCCCACTGCATCACTTGTTATTTCTGCAGGAAGTCCTACTTTTAACCTATTTACATCAAATTCTTTTACCTTTGTCTTAACAACTATCCTATCAACTGTATCAACTTTTGCTAAAAAATCTCCTGCCACTTGACCTTCTTCAACATTAACACTTGTTATTGTTCCGTCTATTGGAGACCTTATAACTGTTTTTTCTAGGTCTTCATATAAATATTTAAGATCAGTAGAATCAATTCCTGTGTTGGCTGAAGATTTTGCTATTGATAAATTATTTTTAAGAGATGATATTTCATCTTTTGCAGCTTCTTCTGCTGAGGCAAGATTTCTTAGGGCTGATTCATAAGCACTTTTTAAGTCTTGAGCATTTTGTCTGTAAACCTCTAATTGGTCTTTTCTTGTTAGTTTAGTTTTTTCTTTTTGCTCACTATTTGCTTCTTTATCAGTTTTCGATTTATTTAGGGCAAGATTTTGTTGTTCTATTTCCATCTTGCTAGGATCAAGTTGCTTTCTTCCACTTTCGACTTCTGCTTGGTACTTGCTAAGGTCTGCTTGTGCCGATGCTAGGTCTTCACTAACTTCTTTCAAGCTATTTTCTAAACTAGCAATCTGACTTGTATAATCTACTTTGCTAGAATTATTTTGATTTTGTGAGTTTCTGCTTATTTCATTGATCTGGTCTTGTATTTGTCTTTCTCTATCTTGTAAGGAATTAAGTAAATCTTGCGAACCTGCTTGAGTCCTATCTACAGAATTTATCTTCATACGAATTTCTATAAGATCACTATTTAATTTGCCCAGCATTTCTTGATTACTTGGCATAGATAAGTTTGAATCTTGCATTTCTTTTTGTGATCTCAAATCTGATATTTGTCTTGTCAAATTATCCTGTCTATTCCTTAAATTGTCCACTCTAGCGCTAGCTGAACTTAAATTAGCTTCAGCATTTCTAATTTCATCTTGTAAATTACTATATTTTCTTATGGATTGGTCTAAGTTTAACTGAGCTGAATTTAAACTATCATCTGCATTTTTACCACTTTGGTCTTCCTGGATAATTTGGTCATTATAACCAAGACTTAAAGATCTTTGATAATTATCATATGTTTTTTCAGCACTTTGCCATTGGTCATAGGCTGATATAACTGCATTATTTGCTGCAACAATATTTGCATTGGTTCCCTTTTCTAGATTTTTATTTGCATCTGAAAGTCTATTTTGTGCATTTTTTATTTGCGCTGCAGATGATGAAGAAGTTGATGCTATGGCTGCTTGTTTTTGAGCAATTTGTTGTCTTATGCTAGAATCATCAAGCCTTGCTATAATTTGGTCTTTTACAACCTTGTCCCCAACTTCTACATTTATTTCTTTGACTGGAAGCTGCTTTTCAGCAAAGATTGTCGTACTGTTTTCGCTGATTGCTTCTCCACTTTCTCTTATAGAATTTTCAAAATTCTTTTTCTTCATTTCCGTAGTTTCTGCCTTTGCTAATACTTCGCTATCATCTTTATTTGCAAAGATTAATTTAACTGCAAATAAAGCAATCAGAAGTAAAGCAAGTATAATAAATAGTTTTTTATGTTTTAAAATAAAAGCCTTTACTTTTGTCATAGCTACCTCCTAACTATTTTGATTATACTATAGGCTTATTAAATTTTAGATAAATATTTTCTAAATAATTTCTAAAATTTCTAATCATTGTCTTCATCTGCTTGCTTTTTTATTTTTTCATAAACTAAATAAGAATAAAGCATTGGAATAAAAACCATAATAATTATAGCTCCTACAAATATATAGGAATTATATTCTTTAAAAAGTATTGTTCCTATAAGACTTACAAGACCTCCTATTACCCAAAGATAACCTGCTAACCTGTGTGTCTTTTCCCAAACATAGTCACTTGCTAAGGTCCAAGGAAGTTTAATTCCAAGAGTGTAATTCCTCTTAGTCTTTGGTAGATAGTTTCCAATCAAGATAAACATTATAGAAAGCGCAAGATTTAAATATAAATCAATTCTTGGTCTATAATTTAATCCATAAGAAATTGTTATAGCACTTGTTAAAATTGCTAAAATTGGTACAAATATAAGGACTACATTAAGGGCCTTGTCTCCTTGGTTTTCAACTTTTGGGTCCTTATTTGTAATAAAATAGCAAAATAAATATAGAACTAGCATAAAACCATTTACTCCAAAAAGTGCCATCTCTTTGCTGGCAAAACTATCAGCCTGGTTATTCATATTAAAATGAATTGGCAATTCACTTGGTAGCCTTTTATAAAAAATTAAGCATACTGCAAATACAAATAAAAATATTAATAAACCTAATTTAAAAGCTGTTTTCCTTTTCATACTAATCACCCTTTTTCGTAAAATTTAAAATATAAGATATCACTTCTTCAAACACCGACATATTTAACTTATAGTAAATATAATTTTTTTCTTTTTTGGAAATTATTAAGCCGGCATCTTTTAAAAGAGAAAGATGGTAGGATACAGTTGCGTTTTTTAAATCAAAAGCTTCTGCAATTTCTCCTGCACTCATGTCCCTATCTCTTAACATAAATAGGATTTTTCTCCTATTTTCATCATTCAGAGCCTTTAAGCTTTTATCGATATTGATAAAACCACCTCCAAAATCTATTTAGAAATATTTCTAAATAGATTGTATTATTTGAAATGACTTTTGTCAATTCTATTTAGATAGTTTTCTAAATAGTCTTTATTTTAAATTTTCTCATAAAAATATTTTTAAATTTTTCAAACAAAAAAGACGAGGATTTTCCCCGTCTTCTAACTTAAATTTTAAGCAAATATGAATTTTAATTAGTAGCGATTAAGTGCAGTTAAAATTTTTGGTGCGATTAAAGCTGCAACAACAGCCTTTAATAAGTCTGGTCCTATAAATGGAATCATTCCAACTGCTAAAGTTGATTGAAATGTCATCGGTGTCCCATTAACTTTTGTAAGAATTATATACATATATGGTAGACCGATTGCATAAAAAATAACTTCTGCAAGAATAAGTACAGATAAAATTTTAATAAAGTTTTTTTCTCCATAAGCAAGTTTTGAAATTACATAAGCTGCAATTATAAAAGAAATTAAAAATCCAAAAGTTGGTGCTAAAACCATTTGCACGCCACCGTGAAAACCTGCAAATACAGGAATTCCAATTAGACCCACAAGAACATATGTAAGTACGCTTAAACCAGCAAATTTTGGAATTAATAAAAGTCCTGCCATAAATACAAAAAAGTTTTGCATACTAAAAGGAACTGGTCCCAAAGGAATAGTAATAAAAGCGCCAACAGCAATTAAAGCTGCCATAAGAGCTACTTGTACTAGGTCTTGTGTCTTCATCTTTCTTTCTACTCGATTCATTATTTTAATACCTCCCAAATCATTTAAAGTCTTAAACAATTATTTATTTTAAACAATGTAAACAATTTTGTCAATTAGGTTGACATATAAAAAGCTTTTTTTTATACTAATTTTATTAGAGGTGTTGAATGAAAATGAATTTAGAAAAACTAAAAAATACAGTGTTAAAAGGTGGACAAATCTCTCGTCAAGATGCTATCGACCTGTATAATGAAGACTATGATGAATTAAGAGCAGCTGCTGAAGAAATTCGTAAACATTTCTGCCAAGATCAATTTGATATGTGCACAATTATCAATGCAAAAAGTGGCCATTGTCCAGAAAATTGCAAATTTTGTGCCCAATCAGCTCACAATCATGCAAAAGTTGATGTCTATTCTCTTTTGGACAAGGATACTATTGTAAATGATGCTATTGAAAAATATCGCAGGGGTGTCCCTAGATATTCTTTAGTTTCGTCAGGAAAGTCTTTAACTGAAAAAGATATTGATAAAGTTTGTGAAATTGTAAAAGCTATCCACGAAATAGAGCCTGGAGTCAAGGTTTGCTTATCAGGTGGATTAATTTCTGCTGAAGGTTTTAAAAAATTAAAGGCAGCTGGTGTCATAAGAGTTCACAACAACTTGGAAAGTTCAGAAAATTTCTTTAAAGAAATCTGCACAAGCCACAGCTTTGACCAAAAAATTCAAGCTATTAAAAATGCTAAAGAAGCTGGCATGGAAGTTTGCAGCGGAGGAATTATTGGTTTGGGAGAAGGGATTGAAGACAGGGTTGATATGTTTATTAGCTTAAGAGATTTAAATGTAGCTTCTATTCCTGTCAATGTTTTAAATCCAATAAAAGGAACTCCGCTAGAAAATAACAAGATTTTAGACCAAGAAGAAATCAACAGAACAATTGCAATTTGTCGCTTTATAAATCCTAAGGCAGCTATTCGTCTAGCTGGCGGTCGTGCAAACATGGAAGAATTAGGAAAATCTTGTTTCAGATCTGGTGCCAATGCAGCTATTACAGGAGATATGTTGACAACTTACGGAGCTCGCTTGGAAGATGATATGGAAATGGTTAAAAAAATGGATTATCATATTTGTGCAATGTAAAAGTGTAAAATAAATTTAAATTTGATGCAAGCGAATCAATTTTAGTCTTGCATCTTTTTTTGCAAAAATTTAAAATATTTATTTATAATTTTTATTATCCTATTTTATATAACTTTTAAAATAAAAAAGACGGGTTGTCCCCGCCTTAATTTTTATCCTAATCTTATTTGTTTTTATAAGCCCCAAAATCTACATCTTCTAAAGAATCAGCTATCTTTAAATTGTGGGCTATTTCAATTGCCATCTTATGTTCTTCTATTGAATGAACTCTTACAACCTCAACATCCTTATAGCTTGCTATTGAACTTAAAACTGCTGAACCCATGTCTCTATTTCTAAAGCCTTCTTCTGTATTTTCATCCATGTTTATATTTATATCGTTTAGCATATTAACGATAAATCTTTTTCTTGATACTCCAAGAAAGATTGTGTAGCCTAGATCATAAATTCTTTCAACATTATTTATAAGTTTAAGATTTTCTACCTTTGTTAGTCCAAAGCCAATTCCAGGATCTAACATTATTCTTTGGTCTTCTATTCCAGCTTTTTTAGCTAGCTCAAGAGATTTTTTGAAATAAAAATCCATAAGGTCTAGTATTGGCATGTCTTGCATTTTTTTGTATTCTTCTTTGTTAAATACATCATTGTTACCAAATTTTGGAAATATTTTTGCACTCTTGTGTTCTGGTCTAGCTATTACAGGATTGAACATGACAATTGCTCCAGCCTTTGAATCAGCTACAACATCTGCCATCTTGTGATCGCCTAAAAATCCTGTAATATCATTTATAATATCTGCTCCTGCTTCAATTGCTGCTTTTGCAACATCTGCCTTCCAAGTATCGACAGAAATAGCAACATCCATTTCTTTTTTTATAGCTTCTACAACAGGAACAACTCTTTCTATTTCCTTTTCAATTTCTACATAAGTAGAACCTGGTCTAGTTGATTCCCCACCTATATCTAATATACTTGCCCCTTGGTCTATTAATTCTTGACTGTGCTTTAAGGCAGCATCGATATTATTCCACTTTCCTCCATCAGAAAATGAGTCTGGAGTAACATTAACTATACCGCAAATTCTTGTTTTATCTCCGTGTTCAATTGTTTTATCATTAAAAACAAATTTTAAATCTTTCATCATGCACCTCGGTTAAATGTAATTACTAATCTAATCTTTCTATTATTTTATTAATTCTACAAGTATATTATAGGATAAATAAGTCTTTATTCTATAATTTTTTTAAATTAATAAAAATATTAAATAGAAATAATTTTTTGCAACAAAAAAGATGCACAAAGTCATGCATCTTTTCTAGTTTTATTAAATTAGATTTCTTCAGAATTTTCCCAAAGACCGTGAATATTGCAATAGCTTAGTGCATAAACAATACCTTTTTTGTCAGTTTTTAGTTTAGCAGCTACATATGGTTTTGAGAAAAGTTCTTCTTCTCCATGTGCTGAGAATTGGTAAGAACCAATTTCTACAGGGAATTTAGCTCCTTCTGCTTGGAAGAATAATTTTATCCATGCAATGTGATGTTCTAATGTGTTTGGATGTTCAACTTCTTCTCCAACTTGTGCAGTTACTAAAAGTTCACCAT
This sequence comes from Peptoniphilus obesi ph1, assembly GCF_000311865.1. Taxonomy (GTDB): domain Bacteria; phylum Bacillota; class Clostridia; order Tissierellales; family Peptoniphilaceae; genus Peptoniphilus_E; species Peptoniphilus_E obesi. Next base: position 300,078 of record NZ_HE978582.1, read on the forward strand.
CTTTATTTTCAACATGGATTACAGGAACGTGTTTTTCTTTCTTCCAATCAGCAGTTTGTACAGTTTCAGTTAATTTTTTCAAAGTATTACCTCCAATAAATTCTATAATTATACTACACTAATTATATACCCAATCTAATTGGATACAATAATTTAATTTCCACTTATTTCCATTACTTGATAATAAGACCAGTGGTCCTTCTTTAAATCTTTAAATGGATTTTTGCTATATTTGTCTATAAATTCTTCATTTGGAGTCCTATCTAGGATCTTATTTAAAACTGTTGCCACTTCGGCCCTTGTTATAGCTTCGTTTGGATAAAATTTATTATTTCCTCTACCATTCATATAACCATTGGCACTCACTGCTTCAATAGCATCTTTTGCCCAGAAATTATCTTTAACATCTTTAAAAGATTGTCCTTCTTCATCCGCTTCTAATCCTTTAAAGTTAGCAATAACTTTTGCAAATTCTGCCCTTGTTATTGATTTTGTTGGCTTGAATGTATTATTTTCATATCCACCAAAAATTCCTTGTTTTTGAACATAACCTACACTATCTGCAAACCAATCAGCCTGTTCTACATCCTTGAAGTCAGAAAAATATCCAACTGGACTAGTTCCACCATTGTCTATTGTTGCAAGAACAGCAGCAGTTTCAGCCCTTGTCATCTTTTTATTTACTCCAAAAGTATTATCTGTGTAGCCCTTCATTATTGGACTTCTTAAAAATGCAGTGGCTTCTTTTATTTTTTTGATAGCATCTGTTATATCATCACTCTTTAGATCAGACTTGATTTGTATATACTGACCATTGGCAATTGCTGCAACAAGTCTTGCTGAATCTTCTTTATTAGCTTTGGAAATATTTATAAGCTTTGCCATCTTTACATAATCATCAAGTATTTCCATGTTTTCTTTTTTTGTTCCTATTAAAGAATCATCAACCATAGAATTAGAATCATATTGTTCTTCTGCATCTTTGACAACAAACTTTTTATCAATAGAAAAATCTGCACCATTTATTTTGTAGTTGCTCTTTACTAGAATTTCTGTTCCTATTTTTTGTTTGTCAATTTTTATAGAAAACTTACCATCTTTATCAGCCTTTGTCTTGGCAATTTCTTTTCCATCTTTTAGAATAGCTATATTTGCTTCTGGATTGGCCTTGCCTTGAACCACTTTGCTATTTGTGTATATGCTATTTACATCTAGTATGGATTCTTGATTTTCTAATTTAGTGTTTGAAATAAGATTTTTTTGAACAGAATTTTCATTTCCTTGCCTATCGACATAGGTTAAGACAAATGAGTTATTAAATGAGTCGCCACTTGCTGCTTTTTTAACTTTTGTTTTTATATTTACCTTGAATTTTTCTGCACTACCTAGGGCTTCTGTATCATTAATTGAAACACTAATTAAATCTTGATTACCATCTTTTACCTCAGTCTTATTTAAACTGATTTTTGAATCAACAGGATCAATTCCTACAAATTTAGTTCCTTCAACCTTTAAATTGCTGTCCATTAAAATACTAACAGCAAAAGATCTGTATTTTTTATTGTAGTCTTTTGGAAGTTCTACAAGTAAATTATAATCCAATGAATCGTTTTCATTAGCCTTATAAACAGCTGGTTGTTCAAGCACAACTAAAATATCATCACTGGCATAGGCTATTGTTGTAAGATTAAAAATCAATCCTGCTATAATAAGTATCGACGCTATTAACCTTTTCAAAATATCACCTCTTAACTATAATTATAAAGTAATAAAGTATGATTAACATTAAATTATCGTGACATTTTACAATAAAAAAAGCTGAATTACTTCAGCTCTTTTTCTCTTAATTCATCATATAAAACTCTTACACTTTTATTTAAAACTGGGTGGACAAAGTGCGGTGCAATTTCTACTAATTGCTCAAGAATAAATTCTCTTTCTTGTATATAAGGATGAGGCACTATTAACCTTTCTGTATAAATTTTTTCATAATCTACAAAAAGTATATCCAGATCAATAATTCTTGGCCCCCACTTTTCTATTCTCTTTCTACCCATCTCATCTTCTATCTTGTTCAAAATCCTAAGCAAATCATCTGGATCTTCATATGATGATCCTATTACAATTTTATTTATAAAATCATCTTGGTCAGTTTTTCCCCAAGCCTTATTTTTTAGAAGTCCGGATTCTTTTACTATATCAATTCCATTTTCCTTCATTAAGTCTATGGCTTCTTTGATATTTTCTTCCTTGTCCCCGATATTTGTTCCTATACCAATATAAAAATTCCTACGTTTCCTAGACATTTTTATTGATATCATATCTACGCCTGTGTGGACAGGGGCCCATGGTTTTTTTACTTCTAAATCAACTTGTTCAACTATTTTATATTTTTCAAAGATAAATTTAATTATATCTAAGCAACTTGTTTCTATTAAATCAAATTTCTCTTTTTTGTATCTTTCTATTATTTCAAAGCAAAGCTCTCCATAATTAATTGAATAATTAAGATCATCAGTTTTTGCAGCTTTGGATTGGCTGTAGTAAACAGATAGGGATAGTAAAAACTTTTGTCCTAAAGATTTTTCTTCTTTAAATACTCCATGATTTGCAAAAATTTCTAGATTTTTAATTTTTATACAGTCCATATCTTCCACCCCTAGTATTTAATAGTTAAATTTTTCTTTTCATCAGACCAATTGCATTTGTCCCTTGCCGGACATCTAAAGCAATATCTAGAAAGTTTGTCTGCCATATAAAACATTTTTTCTAGGCTCTTGTCTGGATTTTTTTTATTTCTATGATTTTTTATTAAAGATATTATCTTTTTCTTATCTTCTTCTGAAAATTTTGTCGCAGCAAGAAAATGGGGAGTCAGTTCTGCCGATGCTATTTCGTGTCTAGTTCCATCTTCAATTTCTTTTATCCTGCCTATATCATGAAGAAGGGCTGCAGAATAAACTAAGTCTTTATCAAAATCCACCTTATTTTCATAGCAAAGAATCACACAAATCCTAGCCATGTCAATAAAATGTTCTAGATTATGCCTGCAAAAGATCCTATCTTTTTCTAAATATACAAGTTTTTCTAAATACTCTTTATAATCTGTTTCAGAAAAAATTATATTAGTATTTTCCATTAATATCCCATCATTTTAAAGGCTTCTTCTCTTAATTTTTCGTCTTCTTCAAGAACTCCTCTTGCAATATAAGTTACTGTTGATGTTCCAGGTTTTTTAATTCCTCTCATGTTCATGCACATATGCTCTGCTTCAACTATAACTAAAACTCCCTTAGCTGTTAGATAATCCATAATTGCATCTGCAATTTCAAGATTTAGTCTTTCTTGAAGTTGAGGTTTTTTTGCATAAAGGTCTACTGTTCTTGCAAGTTTTGATAGACCAGCAACTCTTTGATCTGGAATATAAGCTATATGTGCCTTACCCCAGAATGGAAGAAAATGATGTTCACACATTGAGTAAAAAGGTATGTCTTTTTCTACTACCATTCCACCTTCTACTAGTTCAAAAGTTTTTGATAGTATTTCTTCTGCATCTTTTCCAAGTCCAGAGAAGATTTCTTCATACATTCTTGCTACTCTTTGAGGTGTTTCTAAAAGGCCTTCACGATTAGGATCTTCCCCTACTGCCTCAATTATCATAGAAACTGCTTTTTCAATTTTTTCTTTATCCATTATTTTATTAACATTCCTTTGCAATTTATTTTAAATATAAAAGCATTATCCGTACGGATAATGCTCCCGCAAATTCTTATTATGAGCGGAAGCGATAAGACATCGTGAAATTTCGTTAAAAAGCTACTTCCCATCTTTTTACACTTAACGCATCTTATCTACTCTATACTTCCCCCATTATACCACTTATAGGTTCTTTGTAAATAAAAAAGCAAAGTATTAGTATACTTTGCTTTTAACTTAAATATTTTAATTAAAATAATGTTGCTAGTATTGGACTTATTACCCTTAAGAAAAAGATAATAGCCAAAGCTGCAATCATTGGTGTAATTTGATTCTTTCTACCAGTTATTAACTTTAATAGTACATAAGACATAATACCAAAGCTTATACCTTCTGCTATTGAATAAGCAAATGGCATCATTGTTATTGTTAGAAAAGCTGGTACTGCTTCTGTGAAATCTTTAAAGTCTATTTCTGTAATCGGTTCAATCATAAATAAGCCAACCATTACTAGAGCAGCTGATGTTGCTGCAGCTGGAACTACAGAAAATAATGGGAAGAAGAATAAAGATATAAAGAAGAAAAATGCAGTTGATAATGATGTTAAACCTGTTCTTCCTCCATCTGCAACACCACTTGCAGATTCAACAAATGTTGTAACTGTTGATGTTCCAAGTAAGGCACCAACTATTGTTCCTACAGAGTCTGCTAAAAGAGCCCTGCCAACATTTGGAAGATTTCCCTTTTCATCTAACATGTCTGCCTTAGTAGCAACACCTGTTAGAGTTCCAATTGTATCAAACATATCTACAAACAAGAATGTAAACATTACAGAAAACATTTCAAAAGTAAATAGATTTTTAAATTCTAATTTAAAAGCAATCGGTGCTAGTGATGGTGGAAGTGAAAATATACTTGTTATTCCTGGAAAATGTGAAACCCCAAGTATAACTGATAAAATACTTCCTCCAACTATACCAAATAATAAAGCTCCCTTAACATATTTTGCAGTAAGAAAAGCCATTAAAAATAATGAAAAGAAAAATATTAATGATTCTGGAGTAAGTAAATTACCTTTTTCTAGGATTACTCCTTCTCCTTGTTGAATGATTCCTGCATTAGTTAGTCCAATTATTGTGATAAATAAACCTATACCAACACTGACAGCTTTTTTTAGACCAATTGGTATTGATGCAAAAATTGCTTCCCTGACATTAAAAATACTTAAGAATACGAAAATAATTCCTTCTAAAAATACAGCTGTTAATGCATATTCCCAATCGTGTCCCATGGCTATAACAACAGTAAATGCAAAGAAAGCATTTAGTCCCATGCCAGGAGCAAGTCCGAAAGGTAAATTTGCATAAAGACCCATGACTAACATAGCAATTATTGATGAAATAATTGTTGCAGTAAATACAGCCCCTTTATCCATTCCTGTTTGAGACAGGATATCAGGATTTACTATTAATATGTAACTCATGGTCATAAAAGTAGTAAGTCCAGCTAGAAATTCTGTTCTAGGATCTGAATTATACTTTTTCATTTTGAATTTTTTTTCTAAAAAACTTGTTTCCATATTATTCCCTCCTAAAAAACATTATAGCAAATATTATTATATATTTTGCAATATACTTTATATTATAAAATTAAATATATAAAAAGGGTATAATTAATAGTTAAGGAGGCCAAAATGAAATCTTATAAATTAATTGATCAAGAATACATTAAAGATGTAAATTCTGATGTAAAAATATATGAACACATAAAAACTAAGGCTAAGGTTTTGACCCTAGCAAACGATGATAATAATAAAGCTTTTTCAATATCTTTTAGAACTATTCCAGAAGACTCAACAGGCACTGCCCATATAGTTGAACACTGTGTGCTTTCTGGTTCTAGAAAATATAGGACAAAAGAACCTTTTATGGATATGATCAGAGGCAGCATGCAAACTTTTTTAAATGCAATGACTTATCCAGACAAGACCATGTATCCAATTTCTACTAGAAATAAAAAAGATTTTTATAATCTTATGGATGTATATTTAGATTCAGTCTTTTATCCTATGATGTATGAAAAAGAAGAAATATTTAGACAAGAAGGCTGGCACTATGAATTAGAAGATAAGGATAAGGATCTAATCTATAACGGAGTTGTCTACAACGAAATGAAGGGAGTTTATTCAGATCCACAAAATATTGTTTCTGATTTAGTAACTTTTAACCTTCACAAGGATTCTTCTTATGGAATTGATTCAGGTGGAGATCCAAAAGAAATTCCAAATCTTTCCTATGAAAACTTTTTAAAATTCCATAAAAAATTCTACCATCCTTCAAATTCCTACATCTATCTATATGGCGATTTAGACATGGAAGAAGCCATGGACTATATAGACAAAAACTATTTATCTGATTTTGACTACCAAGAAGTAGATTCAAAAATTATTTTAAATCCTGCCTTTGATGAAGAAAAAGTTGTTGAAGATAGCTATTCTGCATCAGAAGATGAAATGGGAGAAAATAAAGACTATCTTGCCTACAGCTGGTGCATTGGAAAAAGTGATAATAAATTAGATTTATTTATGCAAAACTTTTTACTAGAGCTTTTAGTAAATTCAGAATCAGCTCCTTTAAAAAGAGCCTTGCTTGAAAAAAATCTAGCAGAAGATATATATGGAGAAAGTTCATCATCTCTTGCCCTTGATTTTTCAATTATTGCAAAAAATACAGAGGCTGCAAGAAGAGATGAATTCAAAGAAACAATATTTTCCTGCCTAGAAGACCTAGTTAAAAATGGAATAAATAAAGATCTTTTACAAGCAACTCTAAATAAATTTGAATTTACATTTAGAGAAGGCGGCGGCACAATGAAATCCATCATCTACAACATCAGGGCCATGAACACCTGGCTTTATGATAAATCGCCAATTGATGGATTAAAAACTGATGACTTGATAAAAGAACTTCATGAAAATATAAAGACTGATTTCTTTGAAAAATATATAGAAAAAAATCTCTTAAACAATAAATACGCCCTTCTTCTTTCAGTAAAACCAGAGCTTAACAAGGCAAAAAAAGAAAATGAAAAGATAAAAAATGACTTGCAAGAATATAAAAAATCTCTAAGTGATGAAGAAATCCAAAAACTTATAGACGATACAAAAAAATTATTTGATTTTCAACTTTCAGACGACTCAAAAGAAGCAAAAGCAAGCATACCAAGCCTTGATATAGAAGATATTTCAAAAGAAATAACCCATATTCCAAGACAAGAAGAAGAAAAAGATGGAGTTAAATATTTATTTAATGAACAATTTACAAACGGAGTAAATTATGTAATTTTTTCTTTCGATGCCAATCACATAGAAAAAGAAGATTTAGAAGATCTTTCTTTGATGACAAGACTACTAGGCAGACTTTCTACTAAAAACCACGACTACAATGAAATTGACACAAGCATTTATAAAATAATGGGTGGATTTTCTGTAAACCCATCAGTCTATGCAAACTTTAAAGACCAAGATGACCTAAATGCAAGAGTAAACTTATCTTTTAAAACCCTAGATACAAACTTTGAAAAAACTCTAGACCTTTTAAAAGAAATACTTGAAAGCTCTGACTTTGATGATAAGAAGAGAATAAAAGAAATATTATTAATAGATAAGTCCTCAATAGAAGCTGCCCTACTACAAAGCGGCCATGTAATTATGATGGACACAGTGAGAAGCTACTATTCAAAACAAGCAGCCTATAGTTCAAAGCTTGCTGGTTTGGATAATTATTTCTACCTAATCGATTTATTAAATAATTTCGATGAAAAGTGGGAAAACTTTAGAGATTCTATGAAAAAACTTGCAAAATCTTATCTAAATTCAAATAAATTAATTATAAACTTCACATCATCAAAAGAAGCTTATGAAAAAAATAAAGTATACCTAGAAAACTTTGCAAAAACTCTAGAAAATAAGGAAAATAAAAAAGCAGACTTTGCCTTTGAAAAAAATCCTAGAAACGAAGGCTTTGCAATCTCTTCAAACGTTCAATACATTTCAAAAGGTTATGACTTAAAAGATTTAGGACTTGAATACAAGGGTTCCTACTCTGTATTATCAAATATAGTTTCATCAACTTATTTGCACGACAATATCAGGGCAAAAGGTGGTGCCTACGGCGGAGGAATGAGACTTTCAATAACAGGAGATCTACAAACCTACTCTTACAGAGATCCAAACCTTGTAAATACAATAGATGTTTATAATAATATCTATAAATTTATAGAAAGTCTTGAACTAGACCAAGAAAGCATCAAAAACTTTATAATTGGAACAATGAACACCTTTGACCCAATGCTTTCAGAACAAGCAAAAGGCAGCCTAAACTTTGCAAGATATATGACAGGCATAAGCGAGGAAATAATTTCTAAATACAAGGAAGAAGCAATTAAGACAAATCTTAGCGAGCTAAAAGAAACAGCATCCTATATAAAAGAAGCCATGGACAAAAATTATTTATGTGCAATTGGCGGAGAAGATATATTAGAAGAAAATAAAGATTTATTTAAAACAATTAAAAAATTAAAAAATTAATATATCTTAAATAAGATACCCTCTCTACTATTTCTAGTAAAGAGGGTATCTTTGCATTAAAAAAGGACTAGGTGTTTACTAGTCCTTAATTTTAACTTAATTTTTCTTGTTTTTTCCCAGCCAACATATCCAGGATAAATATTGCTATTACATTATAAAATAGCCAGGTTTTTTTGCTATAACTTAGGTAGGCCGGTGTCCAAATTGGGAAAAATTTTTCCTTATATGCTCTGAGTCCTTCAAAAGAATAAAATCTGTAGCCAAATTTATATATTAAATAGGCAAATTTTTCTTCTGTGAAGCTGTTTGCATTTATGCCTACATTTGAAAACGGCGACATGCCCATGTTAAAATATTTTCTTCCATTTTGACTTTCGTAGATAAATAAGTTTAAGAATAGAAAATCCATAACTCCACTTGGAGCTCTTTCTCTGTCATATCTCATTAAGTCTACTGTAGTCCATTCTTTTTCTGAGTTTGGCATTATATTTGTAAAGGCTATTATTTGTCCATCTTCTTTTGCCACTGCTATTTCGCAAATTTCCAAATAGTCTTTCCTAAAATAACCTAGAGAAAATCCTTTTTCCTTCCTTCCGCCTAGCCAGCTATCAGAAACTTTTTTAAGCTCATTCAAAGTTTCTTTATTATGAGGTGGTTTTATGATTTCAAATTCTATTCCATTTTTAGCAAATTTTGACATTACATTCCTATTTGCCTTGTTTTTTCTTCCTTCTAGATTGAAGTTTTCTATTGGAATAGCTGCTTTTTCTCCAAATTTTATAAAGTTATAACCATAGTCGTGGAGTTTTATTGTTTGTTTTTCTTCTATTTCATAAAAAACTGGATTGTAACAATACTCATCTGCTTCTTTTATAAATTTTTCTATTAATTTTGGGATATCTTCTGGATCTCCAAAGGCATTTCCCATTACTATGATCTTGCTCTTTAATGTATATATAGAAATCGCCGCACTTGGAACTTTTATAGTTTGTCCTGAATCATCTTTTTCTTCTCTGTAATAGTAGTAAATATCTTTATCGCCAACTAGGGCAAGGCTGGTTTCAGGATCGCAGTCATATTTTTTTATTAGATTTAAAACTTTTTTCCTATCCAAACTTTCTCCAAGCTTTACCCTAGCTGCTTTTAAGTAGTATAGAAGAGGATAAGATAGGGCGAATAAAACTAAGATAATAACTGCAATTTCTAAGAAAGACTCTTCAAAAGGAATTATTAAAAAGTCATATTTATTTTCACTTACAAAATAATAATTAGATGTTGTTAGTACTACTGTGATTGCACTTACTAAAATAAAAATCATTAAATCAATTGTAATATTTTCAAGTGAGTAGATAAGTTGTTTTCTGTAGTGGATTTCCCTTGAGAATATATTTAACACCAGGCAAATTAATATATAGATTATTTCAATAATTCCAAAATTTGTGGCAATTGAATAAATCAATGCCAAAATTAAATACAATAAGGTTGCTTTTTTTGCTCTTACAACTTTTAATTTATTGGCACGGCCAAGAATTATAAAAGAAAATCCAAATACTAAACTTGGAAATTGATAAATCAAGTTAGCATCAAATTTGTTAAGGTCTTTTAAAATTTCTATATCCAAAGTTTCATCTGGTGCTGCTATTGAAAATAACATAAATATTCCCAATACATATAGCATAAAAGATAATATATCTAGTCCTATAGACTTTACTATTTTCGAGGGAAGCTGGTCATTCTTTTCATCAAACACAGATCCTAAATCTTTTACAAATAAAATAAGTCCTAGTGCAAATGGTAATAAATAATAAAATATACGGTAAAGCAAAAGCCAAGTAAGCACCAATTCTTTATCTATACCAATGGATGCAAAAGCAGTAATCGCAACTATATCCATAGATCCAAGGCCACCTGGTATAAAGGATGCAAGCCCTGCAAGATTTGCTATTGTAAAGATTGAAACTATTACAATTGGATTTAATTTTATGCCTAGAAAATATCCTATGCTTGCAAAAAATATACAAGCAAAAGACCATTCAAAAATTGATGTAATAGATACTTTTAGTCTATAAATTTTTGAAATTGGCATTGTTTCATTTTTAATTTTTGAAAGTAAAATTATTACCGGATAATAAAAAATTCCTCCTAGTAATATATATTTATAATTTATTAGTATATGACTCCTCGATATAAGTAGGTAAAGCATAGATATAACTGCAAGCAAGGATATACCGACAAAGTCAAATAAGAATGATTTTACTAAAAATTTTAGAAAAGATTTATCATCTTTTTCTTCTCCAAAATACCTCATCCTAAGCCCTATGTTTATAACTCCTCCAAAGCCTATCAGGTTGTTAAAAGAATTTATTACAATAGATTTTTTTGCAATTTCTAGCTTGGTCTTTTCACTTTGAAATTCTTTATTCATCAATAAATCATAATTTATCATTGGACTTACTGCTATAAATCCAAAAATCATAAGAATGAATAACTTTATCAATCCAAAACTTTGGAATATATTTGAGACTTCTTCTATAGATATCTCTTTTTTTAATTTTGATATTTCAAGTATTACCAATACCACAACTATTGATAAAAATATCGGCTTTATATAATCAAGTATTTTCTTAAATTTCTTCAATTTTATCTCTTCCTAAAAAATCTAAAATTACTTTATTGTAAAATTCAGGTGATTTTTTTGCTATGTGGTGACCTTGTTTTTCAACTATGCAAAGTTCTGATTTTTTAAATTTATTAGCTATTTTTACAAAAGAGTCAAGATAAATCACATCACTTGCACCTGCTATTATAAGGACTGGGAAATCCATTTTTTTATAGTCCTTTTCTTTAATTTTTACACTCTCAAATAAAAGACTGTATACGTAAAAATAATTCTTCAAACTCCTAAAAATTCTAGAAGTGAATTTCAAAAAATAGTAGCTAATATAAGTAAGTATTCTTGGCATAAGTTTTATTTGACCTATATTTTTGTTTGGAGAATTTAGTATAAGTTTTTCAACTCTTTCTGGCCAATTTTTCGCAAAAGTTAAGGCGAGATTTGCCCCATCTGAAAAGCCTAATATATTTGCTTTTTCTATTTCTAAATAATCCATAATATCTAAAATATCTTTTGATAAGTCTTCAAAATCAAAACTTGGATCTATATCATCGCTTTTACCATGTCCCCTGGTGTCGATTGCTATAAGCTTATAATGTTTAGAAAAATCGATAAATTGCTTTTCAAAATAATTTAGATTGTCATTATTTCCGTGAAGAAGCAACAAGGGATCTCCATTTCCCATTATTTTTACAAAAATTTTTGCTCCATCTCTAACTCTTATATATTTTTCCATAAGCTCACCTAAGCCTATTTTACTACTTTTTTCCTAATTTTTACTTATTATATTCATCGATTAAAAATTATTTCTTTATTAGTCGATTTTTATATGCTATAACTTTAGAATTAAATTTATCTTTTAGCATATATATTAAATTTGACCTATTATATTAAATTTTTATATTTATATGCTATTATATAACTACATTGGGTAAAAATATATTATTTGCCCAATCAGCAATAATAAAAAAGGAGAATAAGAATGGAGAAAAAATCAAGTTTTTTTAATAGCTTAGTTTTCAAACTACTACTTGCCATAGTAATTGGTATATTTGTTGGTTCTTATGCAAACTTAGCTGTTATCGAAGTAATTGATGCTATCAAGAAAATTTTAGGAGAACTTATTTTATACATAGTTCCTCTTATAATTCTTGGATTCGTAACACCTGCAATTGTAAGCTTAAAGGATTCTGCTGGTAAGGTTTTAACAATTACACTAATAATTTGTTACCTATCATCTTTTGGTGCAGCGACTATGTCTATCTTCGCTGGTAAAGCTATTATTCCAAAACTTAATATAGCTAGTAATGTTGGATCAGGAAATGCAATTCCTGAATCAATTTTTAAATTAGAAATTGCTCCAATAATGCCAGTTATGACAGCTCTTGTAACTGCTATATTAATTGGTCTTGCTGTATTATGGACTAAATCTGAAACATGGGAAAAATTATTATTAGAATTTAATAATGTTGTTCTTGCAATTGTTGATAAGGTTGTAATCTCAATACTTCCACTTTATATAGGTACAACTTTTGCAGGACTTTCATACGAAGGTGTAATAATTCATGAACTTCCAGTGTTCTTAAAAATTATCTTAATAGTAATCGTCGGACACTTCATCTGGATGACCCTTCTTTATTCTATAGCAGGAGCTATATCAAAGACTAATCCAAAAGAAGTATTTAAATATTATCCACCAGCTTACTTTACAGCAGTTGGTACAATGTCAAGTGCTGCAACTCTTCCAGTTGCATTAAAATGTGCCGGAAAATCAAAGACTATTGATCCACAAATTAGAGACTTTGTTATTCCACTTTGTGCAAACACTCACCTTTGCGGATCTGTTCTTACAGAAACATTCTTTGTTATGACAGTTTCTCAAATTATTTATGGTAAACTTCCTGATACATCAACTATGTTCTTATTTATATCTTTATTAGGAATATTTGCCATAGCAGCTCCAGGAGTTCCAGGAGGAACAGTTGTTGCATCTCTTGGTCTAATAACAAGTATATTAGGATTTAACGATGCTGGTACTGCTTTAATGTTATCAATCTTTGCCCTACAAGACAGTTTCGGTACAGCATGTAACGTTACTGGCGACGGTGCAATTGCACTTATGGTAACAGGAATTTTAAATAAGGTACCTGGCAGACAAAAAGATAAAGTCGATGCTTAGAAAAACAAAAAGTATAGGTTATTAATAACCTATACTTTTTTTATTTTACTTATTCTTTTTCTCATTCTTCTCATTTATTTCTTTTATCTTTTCTTTTGCTCTTTTATTAAATTCCTTCAAGACTTGAATTCTCGCATATCTTTTGTCTTCACTCGATACAAGAGTCCATGGAGCATAACTTGTATTTGTATTATAAATCATCTCATCAATCGCCAAAACATAGTCATCCCATCTTTTTCTATTTCTCCAGTCCTCATCTGTAATCTTATATGGCTTTTCTTCTTCCCTATCTTTAAATCTTTTTTCTTGTTCATCCTTAGAAATAAGTAGGAAAAACTTAAGAACAATGCTTCCAGAATCAATCAATTCTTTTTCCATATTGTTGATTTCTCTGTAAGCCCTTGTCCATTCTATATCATTTGCAAAACCTTCAACTCTTTCAACCATAACCCTTCCATACCAACTCCTATCAAAAATAGCAATTTCGCCAGCCCTAGGAAAGTTATTATAAAATCTCCATAAATAGTGGTGGTCTTTTTCTAAATCAGATGGAGCCGAAGTAGGATTTATCTTATAAGATCTTGCATCTATATTTTTTATCAGCCTTGATATAGCTCCGCCCTTACCAGCTGCATCCATTCCTTCAAAAACCATAACAACAGGCACATTTAAAGTATGAAGTGCATAGGCAAGCTCTCCAGCCTCTTCTTGTAGTTTATCCTTTATATCTTTATATTCATCTTTTTCTAGTTTTTTTGATAAATCAAAATCTTCAACCGTTTTTTTAGCATTAAATGAAGGAGCCTTCCAAGTTTTTTCATATTCTCTTTTTTGTCTAATTCTTTCAACATTTCTCTTTATATATTCTATACTCTTGCCTAGTATTTCTTTTGCTGCAAGTTTTCTATCTTCTGATGAAACTACATTCCAAGGCGCCCAAGAAAAATCAGTCTGATTAATTATAGAATTAAAATGTTCTAAATATTTATCATATTCTTTATTTTGATTTATATCTTCACTAGATACCAAAAACTCTTTGTATTTATTACTTAGGTGGTCTTCTATAGCTTCTTTTTGTCTCTTTTTACTTTGGTGCAAGAAAAATTTTAATATAATAGTATGGTCATCATAAAGCATCTTTTCAAGTATCATAATTTGCTTTATACGAATTTTATCCAATTCATTATCAGACTTTAAATCATTTAACAAGTCGTGGTACATTGAACAGTCAAATATTTGAAAATCCCCTTTGCCAGGAAGTCTCTTCCAAAAAGGATGAGTATAAGTATATTTATTTTTCTTATCAAATCTTTTAAAAATACTTACATCATAGTGTTTTGCATCTAACTGCCTAACCAGCCTATTCATAACATAGCCCCTACCAGATGATTCCCATCCATCAATCATAATAATTACCGGAATCTTTTCATCTACGCAAATCCTTTGGTAGCTAGCTAATTCTTTTCCCAATTCTTTTATACTATAATCCTTATATGTAGATTCAAATTTATCGAAATCAAAATTCTTTAACAATATTATCCCTTCTTCTATTATACTTTTAATTATTTTTACCCAAAAAATGAGCAAATAAAAAAAGCCCCTAAGGGCTTAGTGAATTATGAGTTTAGAAAAATACGTTTTGTGTCTAGTAAAAAAAGACTATGAGTTTAAATGCTCATAGTCTTTTTTCTTAATTTCTATAATTTTTCGCCTGCTCTAAAACCATATCAAATACTTCTTCACTCCATTGAGGAGGATATCCATTTTCACAAAGTAGAATTACTAAGTGCTGATAATATTTCTTCAGGAATAATCTCTCCACTTGTCAAATCTATTACCTTAACTTCTTCATCATCAATAGAATAGGCAAAGAGGAGGATTTCAAAATCCTCACTCTCGGCATATTTATATACACCACTTTTGCCTAAATCAACTGAAGAATAGGTTTCAAGATCTATGGACAATTTCTTCATAGCTATCACTAAGCTTCGTTAATTCTGCTAAATTATTTTTTCTATCTTCTTTTATTTGTTTTTCTATTTTTCTGATATCTCTATCTAGTTCCTTTAACTGAGCTTGTAAAAATCCAAGCTTATACCATAAAAAGGACCAAATAGCTAAAACTATCGCTGTAATTAAATAGTCCATTTCTACCTCCTATGCTAAGAAATCTTCATCATCATTGTCATCCATAGCATCAAAGTCATCTGCTGCATTAGACCTATTTCCTAGAGGTTGACCATCTCTTAGCTTTTGAATATTCCCTAGCCCAACCGCTACGCCCTTATTGCCATTTACATTGTAGGCATAGAAGTTAAGAGATACTCTTGCATAGACTCCAGAATAAACTTCGCTCCTATCTAAGATTGGTTCTACATTTCTATCTACAATTTGAGGTGCTGTCATAGAGTTGGCATTTAAGAAGTATGCATCTGCATAAGCCTCATCATCTTTTTCTGCATCACCATCTCTTAATGGAAGTTTGATAGCTTTCTTATTTGGTTTCTTTCCATTAAATTTAGAAAGTCCTTCTTCAATTGCAGCGTCTACTGCTTTTTCAATTTTCTCGATTGTCTTTTGGTCGCTCTTTGGGATAATGACAGATACTGAGTATCTTTCTTTACCACCATTGATTGACTTTGGTTCCCAAACATTCGCATAGCTTAATCTAACTTCACCTGTAATTACTTTTGTTTTATTGATATTTGACATATTATTTACCTCCGAATTCTTCTTTAACATTGTCAATTTTTACTTCTTCTCGTGTGTCTCTAATGCTTACTAAGGTTAACTTTCCTTTTGGTTTTTCTAATAATTCTGTAATATTTTCATCAAAGACTTTCTTACCTAGTAACTTAGTCATAACTGTGATGCCAAGTAACTTTTCTTCAAAGGGATTAAATCCAAGTTCTCTTACTTTTTATAACCTCATATTCAATCTCATAGGTCTTTTCATTTTGTTTTACTTTCTCTTCCTTTCTAGATAGGTTTTCATCATTGTCTAGTGTCGTGAGAAGGGCACCTATACTAGACGCACAAGATTGTTAGCATCTTTTTTAATTTCTATCAGTATCTTTATTCTTGACATCTTTTCATTAACAATTTCTTTTAATAACTATCTTGCTAATTTTATCGTTAAAATTTATATGGCATATAAGCTTGTTGTAATTTATTCTTTGTTTTTCATTAAGATTTCCTCCTCCCTTAGGTGCTAGAGACAAGAACCAAATATAAAATTTAGTTCTTAACCCCTCCACTAGCCCTAGGACAAATTCGACTACTTTGTTAGGTGATCTCTTAATATTTTTTTATTTTTCTTAATATCAGTATTAATTTTCCAAACAGAAACACCAAAAATATCTGCTAATTGTCTTTGAGTTAAATCTGTATGAAAAATAAAATTCATAAGTCTTTTGTCTTCTTTAGGTAGGTTGTTTATCTCATCTTGCAAAACTTCCAACATTAACCGTGTGACTGCTATTTCTTCTAAATCTTCATCAGATTTAACTTCAAAGTTTATATCTTCCAAACTTTTATCTAATGAAAGCAGAGACATACCTTCATTCTTAAGATATTCAAAATCTCTTTGTCTGCGTTTTCTTAATCTCCATTCTTCTTGCATAAATTTCTTATAGTCTTCTTCACTTACTTTTTCTTTGTACACATAATAAGTTCCATCTTTCTTCTTAACTTTAATTAAGTCATTCACATCTAATCCAAAATCAATAGCAGCCTCTTTTGTCATTAAAGTTTCCAGTTCTTGCTTTTCCATATAAAAAGCCCCTTTCTGTAATCTCGTTTGAGATACAAAAAGAGGCATTCAATTAGCTTAAGTCTAACTTTGCACACGACAAATAACGGTAGCTGCATTGAAAGAAAAAATTAGCATTTGTACACTAATTTATATTCTTTTTGCATCTCCGTATTTGTGGCCACTCATACTTTTTGAGATTAATATTTTTGTACCAACTGGTACATCTTTATTTTAGCAAGTAGCTATTTTTCATTTGTTGAAGAAACTTCAACGGATGATACACTTTTTTAAGTCATTTGAAAGTTATCATTTATAAAAAACCGTTCTATTTTAAGGTTCTGCCGTTGAAGAAACTTCAAAAAATTTTATTTTTTCAAATAAAAAAGGACCAGATATTAAATCTGATCCTTAGCTAACTGGTTATATTTCTTATTTATTAGTTTTTCTTTTTAGGTTTTGGGTACTTCAATAAATATTCCAAATTTTGATTTTTTAGTTCTGTAATAATCTCAGGATAATCCGTAGCCCATTTTAAATGTATTAACATATTATACGTGTTGTTATCATCTCCAGCTCTACCAGGTAAATCCTCATCTATTGTAACTTGAGCTAACTTAAGCATTTTCTTGCTTACCTTTGAAGGAATATGAATACCAAGACAAGCCGATATAACATTCAATTTGTTTAAATTCTGACCGTTTTGCATATTACTAATTGTTCTTTTATCAAGTCCTGTATCTCCTTGTAAGTTCTTAAATGAACAATCACAAATGTTTTTACTCATTAGTTTTTTTAGAGAATCTCCAAATTCAAGATTATTTATGGCTTTTAACATTTCATTAGACATTTGATTGACAAGGCCATATTGAGTTAATAAGTCTTCTCCTATATATTCATAGTAATAAAATGTTTTGCTTGCTAATACTGACGGTAAAGTCACATATTTGAGTTGACCGTTCTCATCTTCTACAAATTGTAAGAAACATTCTTCCTCATTTTTTTTTGCATAATCCGTTAAAGCATAACCACCTGTTAATTTCTTTTCAACATAGTCCTCTGTATTTAAGCATAAATGATTGTCAACAAATGCAAAACAATCACTCTCAATAATAGATGCCAAAGCTCCGCTTTCTTTATACCAAGAATTTAATTGTGCAGTTGAAACTTTAGTACTAACTTTTTTATCCTTCAAGTCTTCCTCAGTTAAAAAAACATCAATTTGTTTGTACTCTTTCTTTTTATATTTTTCATTTAATGTTTCTTCATAATCTATTTCAATAAATTGATCTTCCCCATTATTTAAAAGAAAGTGTCTTAAATATCCATCTATATACATAGGTAGACGTTTATTTGAATATGAATCACCATAAGAATCTTCAAAGAATTTCCCTGATTTTTCTTTATCACAACTTTCTTTTAATTCATCGAAAGTCCCATATTCAGAAATATTGTCCTCAGTTACTTCTTTATTATACAAATATTTTAAAAGCTCCTCAGAGCATCCTAACAATTTAACAACTCTTCTAATTTTATTGTTCTCAAGCTTTGCAAGCATTTCATTTATATAGTCGTTAAAAATTTTATTTGGATTTAATTCAATATTTCCAGACTGAATATCATAAATTAAAATACTAGCGAGCTTTTGTCTTTCTTGAGAAAGCATCGAAAATGATGCATGAAGTTCTTTTCTTAATTTCTCTACTTCTTCTTTAGAAACATCTTCAGCTAATAATTTGATATACTTTTCGAATCTAGAATTCATATAGTCTTTATCTATTTTCTCGCTATCATGCTCTATAATTCGAGTGTCTATATCAAATGGTACGTCTCCTACTCCTGGACCACCTCCGCCTTTAGGTAATTCATTATATCTAGCTAAAAGTTTCAAATAGTCTTCTTCTGTAAAAATCACAGAAATTGTAGAGTTTTCAGATTCATATTCTTTAATTTCCCAATCAAACCCCTGAATCAAAGCAGCATCCAGATGTTTTGAAAATTTATTAAACTCTTTAGCAAATTTAGCTTTGACACTATTTTCTTCAGGTAGTTTTTCAAAATTTTCTATATCTGAGTTTTCAAAAAGAATCCTCATATCTTCGAAGCAATTATTCATATTTCTAATATTACCAGGTAATTTATCAACAAATAATCCAAGTGGTATATCTCCAGAATATGCTTTTACTGCTTCCTTTAGATTTCTATCCATTGTATTTGGTCTTCTATACCACTTTATAATTCCAAAAGGTTTTTCTTTTCTGTTGTAGATTCTGTTAGTTCTTGAGATTGCTTGGATTAAATTCTCATATTGAAGCATTTTATCAAGATATAAAGTATTAACTCTTTTAGAATCAAATCCGGTTAACATTTGATTTACAACAATTAAAATATCAATTTGTTCATCTCTATTAATGTTTTCATATGGTTCTTTATGTGAAAGTCGCCTACTGACATCTTTCCTAAACTTATCATAAGTTGGAATTGTAAAAGACATATCATATTTAGCATTATAGTCTTCTAGTATTTCTACAATCCCATCCTCTTTATCCAAGGAAGACTGTCCTTCATTATCAATACTGGGGTCAAACATGGCTGCAATATTAAGCTCAGACATTTCTTTTTTCATAAGTCTATAATAATCTACTGCTTCTGGAATGCTTGAAGTTGCAAAAATAGCATGAAACTTATTATCATTACTATATAAAGGCCATTTACTCTTTATATCAGCAATCAAAGCCTGCCTGTATTCTTCAGTTTCATATTGTTCATTTGGAACATAATCTTCTATTCCCTTGACCCACTTATTGTTTATTAATTCTTCACACATACCTACTTTTGAAGAATCCATAAATTTCATAAATACTTTCTTTTTCTTTTCATCAGCCATAGCTTCAGCAATAGATCCTGCTTTAGCTTGGTGTAAAGCAACCTTTTCTCTTATCTCTGAATCTGGGTAAACTTTTACCATATATGGATCGAAGCCTAATACATTTCCATCTTTTATACCATCAGATAGAGTATATCTATGGATTTCATCTCCAAATATTGTTGGAGTTGTACTGTCTTTCTTTATGTTGGCTTCTTGAATAGGCGTTCCTGTAAATCCAAATATAAGTGCATTCTTAAATGTTTTCTTTATAGTAGTAAGCATCTCTCCAAAAGTAGACCTATGGCATTCGTCTATTATTATGACTATTCTCTTTTTAGATATATATCTAATATCATCAATTTTTAAAGCTTCTGAATCTTCACTGATATTAGATAACTTTTGAATTGATGTTACTATAAGTGTATTATCATAGTCATTGCTTTTTAGCTTACTAATTAAAATATTTGTGTTTTCAGTAGCTTGTACAGATTCATCATCACTTTTAAATGCTCTATATTCATTTAATGACTGAGTAGCAAGTTCTTTTCTGTCTACAAGGAATATTACCTTATCAGCATCGTTTGAGGATGCAATAAGCTGAGCAGATTTAAAACTAGTCATGGTTTTTCCTGAACCTGTTGTGTGCCATACATGTCCGCCTAATTGTTTCCCATCAAACCATGTGTTTTTAGCTACTTTCTCTGCAATTCCATTTGCAGCATAATATTGGTAAGATCTCATTACTTTTAAAATACCATCACTAGAGTCAGCAACAGTATAAAAACCTATTAATTGATGAGCCATCGGAATATTTAATAAATTAGCTATTACATCCGCCCAATGGTTTATCAGCTCATTATTAAAATCTGCCCAATGAAAATAAAAGTCTTGGTTGAATTTTCCTTCGCCAGGATTTGCAAAATAAACTGTTTCATCAGGTTGCATAGCTACAAATATTTGAACTAATGAAAATAATCCCTTAAAAATACCCTCATGTGAATATTTTTCAATTTGATTATATGCCTGACTAACTTCGATTCCACTTTTCTTTAACTCTAAATGTATAACAGGCATACCATTAATAAGTAGCATCAAATCTCCTCTTCTATCATTTAAAATGGAAGTTTTTGCTTTAAATTTTGGTTGGCTTACAATTTGATATCTGCTTTCTCCAAAGGCAATTTCCTGCCTATCATATATTTTTAGACTTACTTCCTTACCATAATGTAATTTATCGTCTGGATTATCCCTCTTGATAGCTACGCTCTTACCGTTAATAAATCCATTGAGTTTCATAGGGCTTTGAAGAGCAATAATTTGCTCCAAAATTTGATCCATTTCAGTTCTAGTAAGTGGTACATCATTCAACTTATCTATTTGCCTATTATTATTAAATAGTATCTCAGCCCAATTGTTTATAAGATCTTCTTCAGTCGGATAATAAATAACCTCTTCTTCCCATCCATACTTTATTAAAGTCTCAATAACAGCTTTCTCAAACTCAGCTTCGTTATTAAATTGCATTTTCTTCACCTCCTATACAAACATATTATCCAGCAAAGATGACTTTACATTTTTTAATTTTTCTAATTTTTCCTTATTTAACTCTATGAGTTTATCTAGTTTAGAAAAATAGTCTCCTATAGCTTTTTGTTCGTCTCGTGAACTAGGAATTTTTATTGGTGTTTGTTTTCCACTTTCAATAGTATATGTTCCTACTGTTCCTATTCCAGATGATATTTTTATATATTTTTGAATTAAATTTCCATAAAATGAATAAAAAAGAAATTTCGGGTCAATATTATTTTTGTTTTTAAACCATATCACATTACCATCTTTAAAATATATAGGTTGACTGTTTTGTATTAACATCGGAACACCTATAGTTCCTACTCCTGTAACTAATAAATCACCAACCTTAACTCTTCCAGATATTGAAATACATTCTATATATTTATCTTCTGTTATAAATATAGGATCATTTATACTGATGTTTTTCGATCTTGCAACTATATCTCTTGCACGCAAAAAAGGAATCCCAGATTTGACCCAGTCTTTTTGATGTATACGTTTAACAGATGTAACTTCCATTATTTTTCCAAGAACATTTTCTTCCCATTCTCCACTAAATCCATTAAATCTTATCTCAGGAGTAGCTTCTCCTTCTCTTGGAAATAGCTTATTTAGCATAGCTTTTTTAACGTCAAGAAGTTTTTCATATTTTTGCTTTTGTAAAGATATAAGATTATCTATATTAGCAAAATAATTTCCTATTTTTTGTTGTTCATTTTTTTCAGGGATTGATACTTTTATTTTTTCAAGTACTGATTGACTTATGTTTTTGTTAGCACTATTGGTTGATTGACTAATTATTTGTTTTCTAACAGGCTTTGTGCTAAAAACGAATCTTTTAAAATTATTCTCCATTCCATAGATATCTCTAAATCTTATTATAAATCCTGAATATGTTGTATCTTTTAAATTATCAGAAACCAGGGCTGCTTCACCAACGCCTTCTAATTTCACAGAGGATCTAACAAATAAAACATCACCTTTGTTTAAAGAATAATCTTTAAGTTGTTGATTAGAAGCTAATGCCTTATCCAAATTTTCTGCGTCAATTATATTTTTGCCGAATATATTTTGTAAGTTTACAAATGGAAAACCAATTCCCATAGCATCTTTTGAAAAATTCATTCCATTTTTAAAGTTGCCAAGCTCTTGTAAGCTATATATTTTCCACTCATCTTCAAACCCATCAAATCTTATCTTAGGTACATTTTTATTTTTTTTCATTTTATACCTCCAATAATTTTTGGAGTTCTTTTATTCCAGCTAAATCTTTTTCATTCCCCATTAGTTTATCAGACATAGAAATAAATTCTTCTTTGGTATCATTTAGGTATTTTTCTATATCAACAAATGTCTTTGCATATTTTTTGTAAATAGCTCTTATATTTTCTTCAAGATTTATAAGAACATTTTTTCCCAATTCATCCAAGCCTATTACGAGTGGAGCTATCCATTTTTTATAAAGTAAGTCTAGAGATTTATCTTCGTCTAGGCTTTCTATTAAGTCTTTTGTTTTAAGATGAAGTTCTTCTCTCTTTATTTTTAAATCTGATTTTAAAGTAGATTCTTCTTCAATTAAAAAAGTTACTTTTTGAAGCTTGCTTTCCAAAGAATCTTCCTCAAAGCTAAAAGTTTGTTGAATTTGA
Source organism: Peptoniphilus obesi ph1 (assembly GCF_000311865.1). Lineage (GTDB taxonomy): Bacteria > Bacillota > Clostridia > Tissierellales > Peptoniphilaceae > Peptoniphilus_E > Peptoniphilus_E obesi. The sequence goes on from NZ_HE978582.1 coordinate 322,993, forward strand.
GCTATTCTTTTATTTATCTCTGGTTTTGTGTAGGTTCCACTTTTGCCCTTCTCCATTAAATCCCAGTCAATGTTATTATTTTCATTAACATATTGTTCTTTTTCCACTTTTTTAGACAATTCAAGATATCCATTTAGTATTCTAATTTCATCTGTTTCTATCTCATCACAAGCTTCTTTCATATATTTTTTGACTTCAGTATTTACAAAAGAAGTGTTATCTTCCTTTACATAATCTGCATCTTTTTCACCTTCTTCTAAAGAGTCCAGTATTTCTCCATATTCAGATGTTATTTCAGCAAGTCTAGCTTCTACAGTTCTTATTTCTTCTACCTCATCTTTTAGTAGGTTTTCCTGAACTAATTCAAATGGCAGTATTCTACCTCTCCATCCTTCCTGAACTTCAGGAACTTCTTCTTCACCTTCCTTTTTCTTCTTCACAACCATATTTGGATCAACTAAATTTATAATATCAAAGCCTTCATCTAGAATCATTTCTAAGTCAGTTTCTATAGTATTCCAGTTATTTGCAAATATTTGATACGCCTTATACTTATCTACTAATTTTATTGTTTCTAATCTTTCAAAGATGTTTTTTACAATTTTTTCTCGTTCTTCTGCAATTTCAACATCTAAAATCCCATCTATCAAATCTTCTTTAAGATTTTCTTTAAAACCATTAAAGGCTTCTTTGTATTTTTTGATATATTCATGAGATGATTTATGTCCTTGTATTATATTATTTAACTCTTCAATATTTAGATCATAATACTCCCCATCTTTTGTTCTAAAAATTTCATCATCTAGTCCTTTTAGTTCCTCCCAGTAGTCACTTAACTCCAGAATTTCAGACTTTGGGATACCTCCAAACATGGTTGCATATAAGTCATATTTTTCTACAGGTTCTGAAGAATCAACATAACGAGGGATGTTAAGATTGTATTCATTTTTTCTTATTTCATCTTTTGTAACTACCCTAGAATATTTTTCAATACTAATCCTATCCCTCTATAGTGTCAGTTATTTTCCTAATGTCACAATTTCTTAGTTTGTTACTCTTTCCTGATTTTTCAAATCCTTTTGATGCATCAATTATTAAAACATCATTATTTTCTTTGTTATGTTTTAAAATCATTATTATAGTTGGTATACTAGTTCCAAAAAATACATTAGAAGGAAGCCCTATAATTGTATCTATTTTGTTTTTTTCAATCAGATTTTTTCTTATTTCACCTTCAGCATTTCCTCTAAATAAGACTCCATGAGGTAATACAATTGTCATAATACCATCTGGTTCTAAATGATATAAATCATGAAGTAAGAATGCATAATCAGCCTTTCCTCTTGGTGCTGTACCATAATACTTGTACCTTGGATCATGCTCTTTATTTTTAGGCGACCATTTTTGAGAATATGGCGGATTTGAAACAACTGCATCTGCTTTTACTAGATTGTAAGTACTGTCTTTTCTATCATCTTCAAAAAATGGCCAATCATCTTCTAATGTATCTCCATTTCTTACATTAATATTAGCTGGTTTAATATCTCTCATAACTAAATTCATACGAGTTAAGTTATAAGTATTTTCTTTTAACTCTTGAGCATAATAATCTATCTTATTATCACTATCTAAATATCTGCGCATTGCCTTCCCAATGTTAATTAGCAAAGAACCACTTCCAGATGTCGGATCATAAATTTTGATTTTATCTCTATCTTTTAGTTCTTCAGCGATTATTTCAGACATCAAAACAGATACTTCATGAGGTGTATAAAATTCTCCCGCTTTTTTGCCAGCATTAGCAGCGAACATTGAAATTAAATATTCATAAACAAAACCTAAAACATCATAGTCTTGACTACCATCCATAGGAATTCTTTTTATTAAATTTAATAACGACCTTGCCGCTTTGGTTTGTTTAGCAGCACTTTCTCCTAATTTAGAAAGTCCACTGCTAAGAGTCTTAAAGATGTTTTCAAAAACTTTCTTATATGAACTATCAATGTTTCTATCAAAGGCAGATAACGCATCTCTTACATCTGCTATTTCAAAGTCTCCACCTTTGGATAGCCATGTTGAATATAGATTCTCATATGAAATAAAATATCCCAAGTTTTTTCTTACAAATTCTGCATATTCTTCATCGTCTTCACTTATCTTTTCAATATCTTCTTGTAGCAATCCTTGATTTTTTAAAAACCTTAATTCTTTATCAGACAGATATTTATAGAAAATAAATCCTAAGATAAAGTCTTTATACTCGCTTGCCTCTATTTTTGAACGCATCTGATTTGCAGATTCCCAAATTGTTGATGCTAACTGTTGTTTATCCATAAGTTTCCTCCACTTAAATGTAGTTAATAAACACTTTTAAAGTCTATTATTCTAGTAGTTTCCTCTGCTATTAGGCTTTTTGCAAGATTGTCTTTTATATTTTGACCGATCATTTATATCCTCCTATATATATTCTAAAACCCTTAATATATCACATAAAATATCCACATGACCATATTCTCATCTCGTCCTATTTTTCTATATGTATTTGGACTTATGTTTATGGCTTTTTGTAGGTCTAGTTTTTTCATTTTTATCTATTATTTTAATTTTTCCTATAATTTGTCATAGAAAAATCCCATATTATAACTACTATATTTCATTTTCTAGCTTTTTTCTAGATTATTAAACAGAGTTTTGAGATTTAATTTTTATATTTTTCTTAAATTTATTAATTTCAATCTTTTTCTAATCTAAATCTTTGTTTATAATCTTTTAAATAAAAGTGCAATAAAAAAAGCCCCTAAGGGCTCTTATTATAGTATTGGTGCAAGCAATCTGCTTATTCCTTCTCTGAATTTTACGAAGGCTGATCTTTGATCGTATATTTCCTGGGTTAGTTGTGTTGATTTTTTTACGTCGTTCATAAAGTCTTCTTTTAAAGATTTATTTAATTCTTCATCAAATATAAAAGCATTTGCTTCAAAGTTTAGTTCGAAAGATCTTATGTCAAAGTTTGCAGTTCCTACGCTTGAAAGATAGTCATCGCACAATAAAACTTTTGCGTGTAAAAATCCTCCTTCATATAGGTAAGCTTTTACTCCCCATTGTAAAAGATCTCCTAGAAACCAAAGTGATGCCCAATGTACAAAGGGATGGTCTCTTTTGTTTGGAATCATTATATTTATGTCGCAACCTGCAAGGGCTGCACATTTTAAGGCATTATATAAACCTGTGTCTGGAATGAAATAAGGTGTTTGTATATAGATACTTTTTCTTGCTCTTGTGATAAGTTTTCCGTATCCATTTCTTATTGAGTCTACTTTGGTGTCTGGTCCACTTGTTACTATACAAATTTCCTTGTCGCCTTTTTCATTTTCTTTTCTACAGTCTGGTATTGTTGTCATAAATTTAGCATCGTTTTTCTTTGCAGCAAATCTATAATCTAAGAAGAGTCTTAGTTCAAGGCCTATAACTGCATCTCCTACTATTCTAAGATGGGTATCTCTCCAGAATCCAAATCTTTTATTTTTTGATATATACTCATCGCCAATATTTAAACCGCCAACATAGCCTATATTATGGTCTATTACTATAATTTTTCTATGGTTTCTGTAATTGACACGGGTGTTTATTCTCTTAAATAATCCCGGGAAAAATATAGCTAGTTTAACTCCTGCTTCTTCAAGGTCTCTCATGTCAGATCTTTTAAAGTTTCTGCCACCCATTCCATCAACTAGAAGGATTACTTCAACTCCTTCTTTGACTTTAGCTTTTAAGGCTTCAAAGAGTTTTTTACCTAGTTCATCTGATTTTAATATATATGATTGGATGTAGATGGATGTTTTAGCATTTTCTATATCTTGGAATAGGTCTCTAAACATATCTCTTCCATCATTATATTTTTTTATGTCATTTTCTGTGTAGATGAGTTCCATCTCACCCTTATTAAACATTTCGATGATTTCTAGATATTGTTTTGTCCTATCTTTTAATTCAAGGTCTCCTGTTTTTATTTCTTCTAGTTGATTTTCTGCATTTTTTCTAAGGTCTGCGCTTAATACTCCCTTTTTATCAAACATTTTTTCACCAAATAGGTCTTTACCTATAATTAAATATAGGATAAAGCCTATTATTGGTAGAAAGTTTATTGCCATTACCCACAAGATTGTAGATACCGGTTTCTTTTTATCTACAAATACAATGAACATACTAAGTGCGAAATTGATTAAGAAAAGTATTATATAGCTTTGCATAAATTCGCCTAGAACTCTAACATATTGTCCAATCATATTTTTTTCCTCTTATTATTTATATTTTTTAGATTTATACCTAGTTTGTGTATTTAAGATTTTCTTTCTTATTCTGAATGTCTTTGGTGTTACTTCTATAAGTTCGTCGTCTTCTATAAATTCAAGTCCATCTTCCAGACTCATTTGTTTTACTGGTGAAAGTTTTAAGGCTTCATCTGATCCAGATGCTCTTACGTTGGATTGTTTTTTTGTTTTTGTTACTGAAACTTCTAGTTCAACTCCTTTTGGAGATTGTCCAACTACTTGTCCTTCATAGACTTCTTCGCCTGGTTCTATAAATAGTTCTCCTCTGTCTTGGGCATTGTGTAGGCCGTAGCTTGATGCAACTCCAGTATCAAATGATATTATTGATGCATCAACTCTTCTTGGTATATCTCCCTTGTATGGCTCATATGAGTCGAAGATTGAGTTTAGGATACCATTGCCCTTGGTGTCTGTTAAAAACTCAGATCTGTAGCCAATAAGTCCTCTGGCTGGCATCTTAAATACTAATCTTGAGTAGCCGCCGTTTGGTTCTTGCATTGAAACAAGTTCTGCTTTTCTCCTGCCAAGTTTTTCTATTATAGCTCCGACAAATTCATCTGATACATCTATTGTAACTATTTCCATTGGTTCTAATTTTTTGCCATTTTCATCTGTTTTAAATAAAACTTGTGGTTTTGAGATTTGGAATTCATAGCCTTCTCTTCTCATATTTTCGATTAATACAGAAAGGTGTAGCTCTCCTCTTCCTGATACTTTAAAGCTATCTGTTGTATCAGTGTCTTCAACTCTTAAGCTTACATCTGTTTGTAGTTCTCTAAATAGTCTTGATCTTATTTGTCTTGAGGTTAAGAATTTTCCATCTCTTCCAGCAAATGGTGAATTATTTACTGAAAAGTTCATTGATATTGTTGGTTCTGAAATTTTTACAAATTCTAAAAGGCTTGGAGAATCGGCTGCTGATAGGGTATCTCCTATATTTATATCTTCAATTCCTGTTACAGCAACTATTGATCCTGCTCTTGCTTCTTTTACTGGAACTCTAGCTAGTCCTTCAAATTCATAAATATTTGAAATTTTTGTTTTTTCAAATTCTTCGCCCTTTTGGTAGTTGCCAAGAACTACACTGTCGCCTTCTCTATAGACCCCACTTTCGACTCTTCCTATGCCGATTCTTCCTACATAGTCATTGTAGTCGATTGTTGAAATCAATAGGGTAAAAGGTCCATCTTCTTCGATTTCTGGTGCTGGTATATATTTTAGAATTGTATCGAATAAAGCTGTCATATCTTTTGCATCATCATCTAGGTCTAGCTTTGCTATTCCTGCTTTTGCTGATGTAAATACAAATGGACTTTCAAGAACTCTTTCGTTTGCTCCAAGTTCTATGAATAGGTCTAAAACTTCATCTACAACTTCTTCTGGTCTAGCTCCTGGTCTATCAATTTTATTTATGCAAACTACAACATCAAGGTCTAGTTCGAAAGCTTTTTTCAACACAAATTTAGTTTGTGGCATTGGACCTTCAAATGCGTCAACTAAAAGGACTACTCCGTTTACCATTTTAAGAACACGCTCAACTTCTCCACCGAAGTCTGCGTGTCCTGGAGTATCTATTATATTTATTTTTGTATCTTTATATCTTACAGAGGTGTTTTTGGAAAGGATTGTTATTCCTCTTTCTCTTTCTATATCCCCTGAATCCATTACTCTGTCGTTAACTACTTGATTATCTCTAAAAACCCCTGATTGTTTAAGTAAAGAATCAACTATTGTTGTCTTTCCATGATCAACGTGGGCTATTATTGCAATATTTCTTACATCTTCTCTTTTTGACATATTATCTGCATCTCCCCTATTTTAGAATTATATCACAAGAAATAAAAAATATTATTTAAAAGTTTTCAGATAATATTTTATAAAAGTTATTTAATATAGGTTTTATACCGCCATAAGCTTTCCAGCGTTTGTTAGGTAAGAGCTCACTCTTTCTAGGGAAATAAGCACTTTTTCATATATTAATCCACTTTCTGGATCGCATTGTCCGTCTTTCATCCTATCCATATGACTTGCCCTGTATTTTATACATTTTTCTTCTACGTCTTTATTAAGTTTTTTAAGTGAAAGATTTTTTTGTCCTTTTTCCATGTCAGAATAAATAATATCAAATATGTTTTCTATATCATGGTTTACATCTTTCATCTCAGATAAGGACATGTCTGTGTATGGTAGACTTTTTTCAGCATTTGATTTTGCAAATTCAGCTATAGATTTTAAGTGGTCGCCAATTCTTTCTATGTCTCTTACAACTCTCATGTAGCTTGAAAATCTTCCTGCTAAGGAATCGTCCATCCTATCACTTAGGACATCTATTGAATATTTTGTAATATTTTGATTTAAAAAGTTGATTGTCTCTTCGTTTCTAAAAACTTGGTCATACTTATCTCTATCGAAGTCATTAAAGATTTCTGTTGCAAGTTCGTAATTAGTTTTTGCAAGTTCTAACATTCTTCTTGTTTCAGCCCTAACGTTTGTTATAGCAAGGTTTGGTTCTGTCATGTTTCTGTCTGTAATGTATTGTAGAGAAAGTGCATCTGCTTCCTTGTCTTCTCCTGGTATGATCTTATTTGCAAGATTTGCAAGTGCTTTTGAAAAAGGAAATAGCATAATTGTAGTAGCTATATTAAATAGGGTGTGCATATTTGCAGCCTCAGTCGCTCCTCTTCCATGAGATATGTTTATGATGAATTGATCAATTGGAAGAAATCTTGCAAGAACTATAAATATGATTGTACCTATTAAGTTAAATAAAACGTGTATTGCAGAAGTTCTTTGTGCAGATTTACTAGCACCTATTGCTGATAAGACTGATGTTATACAAGTACCTATATTAAATCCAAATATAATGTACATGCTTGAGCTAATTCCTATAAGTCCTTGATTTGATAAAGCTTGCAGAATACCTAGAGATGAGGATGATGATTGAATTACAGCTGTCATTATGGTTCCTGCAAGTACTCCCAATATTGGATTTTTAAATTTTGTTAAAAGAGAAATAAATGCTTGGTTATCTTTTAAAGGTGCCATGGCATCTGACATCATTTTCATCCCGATGAATAACATTCCTAGCCCTAAGATAACTTGTCCGATATATTTTTTCTTTTCATCCTTGCTTGACTTATATAATACAAAGCCAAGAAATGCTAACAATGGGGCTATTTTTACAATATCTAGTGCAACTAATTGACCTGTAATTGTTGTACCGACATTGGCTCCCATAATTATACCGACTGCTTGAGTAATGCTTATTATTCTCGCATTTACAAAACCAACTACCATAACTGTTGTTGCTGATGATGATTGTATGATTGCTGTAACAATAGCACCGACTCCAACAGCTTTTAGAGGACTGCTTGTGAGCTTTTCAATTGTTGAATGTAGCTTTCCCCCTGCAACTAATTCTAGTGCAGAACTCATAAGCTCCATACCAAATAAAAATAGGACAAGTCCACCGAGCAATCCTATTAAATAACTATATTCCATATATACCTCCCATATCAAATATCATGATACTAAATAAAGTAAATTTTTTAAATAATAAAAGCATTTTTTATAAAAAAACTTTTACTTTTGTAATAAAAAAAAGAGCAAGTAGAATTTTCTACAAGCTCTCTATCTTTATTATTTAATTTTTATTTGATTGTTATATTTTTTCCTTTTGATTTTTTCTTAGACATCTTAAGTAAAATTTTCTCTATCCTATTTGAATCGACTTTTATAACTGTAAAAGTCATATTTTTTAATTTATATTTATAGCCTTTTTTGGGTAGTTCCTTATTTTTATCTATTAAGAATCCACCTATTGTATTTAGATTACTTTCAAATATTTCTTCATCTATATCAAGGGCCTGGGCTAAATCTTTGATATACATTTCTCCGCTTATCTTGTAAGTATCATCTGATATTTTTCTTATCAGATTTTCTTCGCTGTCACTTTCATCATAGATTTCTCCAACAAGTTCTTCAATAATATCTTCTATGCTCACACAGCCCATAGTTCCACCATATTCATCTGTAACTACGGCAAGCTGAACTTCTCCCCTATTTAAAATCTTAAAGACTTTTTGCAGCTTCATTGTCTCGTAAACATAGCAAGTGTCAATTAGGGTCGATTTTAAAACTTCTTTTACATCTTTGCAAGCTTCTTTAGAATCTACTAGATTTTCTAAAAACCTATTTACATGAAGTATGCCGATTATATTATCTATGTTTTCTTTATAAACTGGAATTCTTGAATAGGGAGATGATAGAATCGTTTGTAAAATTTCTTCATTGTCATCATCTATATCTATTGCCAAGATATCAATTCTTGGTGTAATTATTTTTGAAGCTGATATATCAAAAAATCCAAGAACTGACTGCATAAGATCCGATTTTTGTTTGTCTATTACTCCATCATCTTCTACATCTTCTATAAGTGTAGCAAGTTCTTCTTCTGTTATATTGTTTTCATCTTTTGAAACTGACCAGACTTTTTCTAATTGTTTCATTATAAATGCAACAGCTGCAACAAGTGGTTTAAATATAAACATTAGAAATTTCAATGGCCAACAAGCAAAGTAAACAAATCTTTCATCTATTTTTTTTGCCACAAGCTTTGGTGTTATTTCACCAAATATTAATATAATAACAGTCATAACAATTGTTGCAAGAAGGGTCGCATTATTTCCTACTAAATCAATTGCTATTAAGGTTGTTATGGCAGATGCAATGATATTTACAAGATTATTGCAAATTAAAATTGTTGATAGTGCTTCATTAAAGTTATTTATTATATATAAAACTTGCTTAGCGTTAGGATCTCCTTCATTCGCCTTTGTCTTTATCCTAAGTCTATTTACCGATGCAAAGGCAATTTCACAAGCTGAGAAAAAGGCTGATAGTATGATACAAATGATTATAGCTATATAAAGGATCATTTTTTAGCGACCTCCTTATATAACTCAATTTGAGTTGAATCTTCTTCATCCCAAATTTCTCCCACAAGTTCTTCTAATATATCTTCTACAGAAACTATTCCAATGATATTTTTACTATCATCCTCAACCAAGGCGAGGTGGATTTTCTTGCTATTCATTCCCTGCAAAAGCTCATCTATTTTCTCATCTAAGTCTGTCTTGTAAGCCTTATAGCAAAGATCATCTATATTAAAGTCTCCATTTTTTATATATTCTTTAAATAATTGTTTCTTTTGAATAAGACCAAGAAATTTATTTTCTTTTTTATCATAAACTGGAAAGCGCGAATATATTGATTCTTTGAGAAATTCTAGAATCTTATCTTTTTCCATATCCCTATCAATATACTCCACCTTATCTATTGGTTTATATATGCTTTTTACAGTCTTTATATCAAAGTTAAAGGCAGACATCATTAAGTCGTGCTTTTCATCTGTTATGGAACCCTCTTCTCCAACAATTTTTATAATTTCATATAATTCTTGTTCATTTATCTCGGGTCCCTTAGCGCTTGGAAAAAGCTTCGATAAAAAACTTGATAGGAGTAAGAATACAAAGCTTATTGGCTTAAATAATTTCATCACGATTTTTAGTGAAGTTGATATCTTTAAAGCATAGTTCAAATTTTCTCTAGCATAACTTTTTGGAATCATTTCGCTAAATAAAAAGATGATTAAAGTTGTTGCCATGGTCATAAGGCTTAAATACTTGGCTCCTAGATAATAAGTTGTTAATGATGTAACCAAGGATGCAAAGCCTATACTTGCTATATTATTTCCTATCAACAAACTAATTAAGGCATTGTCAAAATTATCTAAAATATATTTTACATTTTTTGCCTTTTTATCATCCCTATCAATCAGACTGTTTAACTTGATTTTATTAATTGATGCATATGTTATTTCAGCTGATGCAAAGTATGCAGCTGCAAAAAGTAACATAAGCAGTATTAAGATTTTCGGCCACCCCTCACCGTCCATCTATTTACCATCTCCTTGTAAAAGAAACCCTCTTAAAATAGAGAGTTCCTATTAATTTAAATTTTATTATCCTATATATTATACAAGATAAATAAAGTTTTTAGCATTAAATCCCATATAGATATTTATTTTAAGATAATTACTAAAGAATTAGTTGTTTAACATCTCTCTTAAAATAATTTCGTCTGTTTTTTTCATTCCTTCTTTTGCTATAGCAGCAACTGTCTTTATTGTCTCATCTATATCTGATTTAACTATTCCATCACCTGCTTTGAAAGAATTGTTAGATTCTGCTTGTTCCATAGCTAAAAATCCATTTCTGATGCTTGAAGCTATCTTCATAGCACAAGATGGTTTAGCTCCGTCGCAAATAATTCCTGAATTTACAGCTAGGGCATTGGATAGTGTTTCTTTGATCACTTCTCTATCATGTCCCTTAAGCATTGCAATTCCAGAAATTGAAGATGATCCAGCACTCACAACTCCGCAATAAGCAGATAGTTTACCGATGCCTTGTTTATTATATAAGCCTATAAGATTTGCAAATATCAAAGCCCTATATAGTTTTTCATCTTCTATATTATGTCTTTTCGCATAGTATATTATAGGAACTGCTACTGTTATTCCTTGGTTTCCAGATCCTGAATTTATTACAACCGGCTTTTCACAACCGCTCATTCTAGCATCTGATCCAGCACTTGCATATGCTGCGATCTCTTCTTTTTCATCGCCATTTGCATTTTTTAATATAATACTACCAATATTAGATCCCCAGTCGTTTTCTATTCCTTCTTCTGCTATTGCCATATTATATTCTATTTGCATATCTAATATATCTTTTATATCAGAATAGTCACAATCTCTAGCAAAGTCATAAATCTTATCAAAAGAAAAATCAACCTTATTTTCTTCTACTTTTTCTATCTTGCTTTTTTCTAATATTTGGTCATTTTTCTTTATTAAAGTTATGTTTGTGTGATCATTTTCGATTACAACTTCTGAAAAGTCTTCTCCACTTTTAAGAATTACATCTATATATAAATTTGCTTTTCCTGTTACATGGTTTATCTCACAAATTCCTTCTTCAATTAATTTGTCGCATTCAGCAAGTCTAGACTTATCTATATTGGCTAAAACTTCCAGCTCTTTGTTCGCATCTCCTAAAAGAGCTCCTGCAACAAGTGAGATATCTATTCCTTGTCTTCCTTCTGTTCCTGGTACTTTTACTGAATTAGCATTTTTTATCATATTTCCTGATAAGTTTGCTATTATTTTTTCTGGGTTTTGGCCTAAGACCTGCTTTGCTTTAGCCGCAGCATAAGCTAGTGCTATAGGCTCAGTACAACCAAACGCAGGCAACAACTCTTTTCTTAAGACTTCTTTATAATCCATAAATCCTCCTATAAAATCTATTTAAATTAAAACTATTTACCTTTTATATTTACTATTTTAATACAAATATATAAATTTAACAAAAATATAGCAGTATAAAATAAAAAAAGTGGGCCTAGACCCACTTAAATTAATTTAATTTTTAATACAGCATTTTTGCAATTACAGCAACTATCGGTGTTGCTATTAGAGTTCTAATAATAAATATTACTACTAGTTCTCCAAAGCTTAATTTTACATCAGATTGTAGCATTGCATTAGCACTTTCAGAGAAGAATATAATTTGAACAGTTGATAATACTATTACAAAGAATATACTTGCTTCTGCTATTGGTTTTCCAGCAATTGTCATAACTGGAAGTGCGATTTCTGCTATACCTACTAGTGTAGCTGGTGCTATAACTTCGGCATTTTCAAGTCCCATAAGTTTTAGGTATGGAACCATTGGAATACCAATGATATCAAATACTGGAGTGTATTTAGAAAGTAGCATTGATAAAACAGTAAGTACCATTACAAATGTTACTATTTTTAAAGCAAATGATAAAGCATCTCCTATAGCTGATATGAATACTGTCATTTTTGCATCTGAAGCCTTTGTTGTTGATGTAGCTAATGCTTTTTTAAAGATTTTAGAATCATATTTTTGAACTTTTCTCATATTCTCAGTTTGAACAAATCCGTTTGAATAAGTATCTGTTTTCTTTGAAAGGGGTGGAATTCTTACCATTATTACAGCTAGTAAAAATGTTACTAATAATGAAGTTATTGCAACATTTCCATACATATATGTTGTATTTGTAATTGAAACTAAAAGTGCAAAAAATCCTAGCGAAACTAAAGAAAAACTTGTCATAATTGTTGATGCTTCTTTTTCTGTATAAACATTTTCCTTATACAGTTTATTTGTCATAAATACACCTACTGCTGGTGCTGCAACAAATGATGATAGGGCATTAACAGCTGATTGTCCTGGTAGTTTAAATATTTTTCTCATTACAGGTTCAATTAAAGTACCAATAAATTCCAAAATACCAAATTCAGTTAAAAATGTTACTAACCATCCTGCTATTGTTACTGTGAATAAAGTATTTCCTGCAAGTGAGATTGCAGTTGGTCCTACTTCTGGATCAAGTATTTGAGATGGTCCAATATTAAATACTACCATTATTGAAAATATTGCAGATAAATAATATAAGGTAGCTGTTACAGCTCCATCTTTTCTATGAAACTTATAAAGTTTACCTTTTTTATTAAACTTACTAATATTATAAGTAATTGATAATATTATACACACCGCCATAGTGAGATAATTTTTAAAATCACCTATTAACTCAATTGATTTGTTTACTAGATATACCATTGGTACAACGGTTTCACCATCTGACTCGACACATGGTATAAAGAATAGGAAAATTCCGATCCCAGAAAAAATTAGAAATTTAATAATATTTTTTGATGTTATAGTTGAATAGTCAACTGGTATTCCAACTTTTTCTTCTAGATCCCTCTGAATCTTGGACTCATCACTTAATTCAGAGTTTTCCTTAAGAATATCTTTTTCTTCCATTTTTTCATCCTTCCTTAAAAATTTAAGTTATTTTCTTGCTTAATTTTATTTGCATACGATTACATTCTTAAAAGTACACACAATGATATATATTATATAGCAAAATATAAATTTTTCCATTAATCAATTTAATTTTTTATTAAATTTTTACGAATAGTAATAAAATAAAAAAGTCTATACAAATTTTGTATAGACTTTCCTTATAAAATTAATTTATGCATACAATAGTTTTGCAAATAGTGCAACTATTGGGACTGCTATTACTGTTCTTAATATAAATATAAGAACTAGTTGACCAACACTTAATCCTGCATCAGATTGTAACATTGCATTAGCACTTTCTGTGAAGAATATAATTTGTACTGTTGAAAGAACTATTACAAAGAATACACTTGCTGGTGCTATTGTTTGTCCTGCTATTGTCATAACTGGAAGTGCGATTTCTGCTATACCTACTAGTGTAGCCGGTGCTATTGCTTCAGCATTTTCAAGACCCATAAGTTTTAGGTATGGAACCATTGGTTTACCTATCCATTCAAATGCTGGAGTATAAGTAGAGATTAACATTGAAAGCACTGTTAATGCTTGTACGAATGTGACTACTTTTAAAGCAAAAGCTAAAACATCTTCTATTGATGTTATAAATACAGAGTATTTTGCATTTGAAGCTTTTGTTGTAGCTGCTGCTATAGCTTTCTTAAAGATTTTAGAATCATATTTTCCAGCTTTTCTCATTTCAGCTGTTTGAGCTACACCATTTTTATATTGACTCTTTTTCTTTGAAAGAGGTGGAATTCTTATTACTATTACAGCTAGGATAAATACAGTTATTAATGATACTAAAACTGCATTACCATACATATATTGTGTATCTGTGATTGATACTAATAGTGCGAAGAATCCTAGTGATACTACTGAGAAGTTTGTCATGATACAACAAGCTTCTTTTTCTGTGTATACGTTTTCGTTATAAAGTTTGTTTGTAATAAATACACCTACTGCTGGAGCTGCAACGAATGATGATAAAGCATCAACTGCAGATTGTCCAGGTAGTAAGAATACTCTACGCATGATTGGTTCAATTAATGTTCCTATTAATTCTAAAACGCCAAATTCAATTAAAAATGTTACTAACCAACCAGCTATTGTTACTGTAAATAATGTTGAACCTGCAAGATCTATTGCTAATCCACCTACCTCTGGATTAAGTATGTGTTCTGGTCCAACTTGAAATACTATCATAGTTGAAAAAACTGCTGATAGATAATATAAAAGTCCAGTAAACCATCCGTCTTTTTTATGAAATTTTCCAAAATAAGTGTCTGGTTTTATTTTGCCTACTGTATATGTAATTGATAAGGCAATACAAACTACCATTACTAAGTGATGTAAAATATCTGCAAACGCTTGCTTAGCTAGGTCAACAAGGTATACCATTGGTACTACAGCCTCTGAACCTGATTCATACATTGGTATGAAGAACAGCCAAATTCCTATGCCTGAAAAAATTAAAAACTTAAGAAGATTTTTAGGTGTTATTGATGAGTAATCAACCTTAATACCAACCTTTTCATTTAATTCACGTTCCACTCTTTCGGCTTCTGACATTTCAAACTCTGCAGTATTTTTTGAATTATTGCTTTCCAAATTTTGCCTCCTATTAAATTGAAAAATAAAATAATAATAGACTTGTGTAATGTAAATATGCAAGTCTATTATTATAAAAACGAAATTGTAGGACAAGCCTACAATTTCGTTAATTTAAATTAAATTTTATCTAAAATTATCTAAGAACTGATCTAGAGATAACCATTTTTTGTACTTCACTAGTACCTTCGTAAATTTCAGTTATCTTAGCATCTCTCATCATTCTTTCTAGAGGATATTCTCTAGTATATCCGTAACCACCTAGTAATTGAACACATTTAGTTGTTACATACATAGCAGTTTCAGCACAGTTTAGTTTTGCATGAGCTGCAGCTACTGAGTATGGTTGTTTGTTGTCTTTTAACCAAGCTGCTTTATATACTAGAAGTCTTGCTGCTTCAATTCTATTTTGTAGATCAGCAATTACGAATTGAGTGTTTTGGAAAGAAGATAATGTTCTACCAAATTGTTCTCTTTGTTTTACATAGTCAACTGCAACTGCTAGAGCACCTTGTGCAATACCAACAGCTTGAGCTGCTATACCAATTCTACCACCATCTAGTGTGTGAAGTGCAACTTTGAAACCTTGTCCTTCTTCACCAAGTAGATTTTCTGCAGGAATTTTAGCATTATCAAAAATTAATTCAGCAGTAGCAGATCCTCTGATACCCATTTTTCTTTCGTGTTTACCAATAGTAAATCCTTCAGTTCCTTCTTCAACTATGAAAGAAGAAATTCCGTGATTTCCTTTTTCTTTATCAGTCATAGCCATTACTACATAGATTCCAGCTTCACCAGCATTTGTGATAAAGTTTTTAGAACCGTTTAATACATAGAAATCGCCATCTTTAACAGCTGTTGTTCTTTGTCCTGAAGCGTCAGTACCAGCGTTTGGTTCAGTAAGACCAAAAGCACCTAGACATTCACCACTAGCTAGTTTTGTTAGGTATTTTTGTTTTTGTTCTTCAGTACCCCAGTCATAAATTGGAGCTGATCCTAATGAAGTATGTGCAGAAAGAGTTACACCAGTTGAAGCACAAACTTTTGAAAGTTCTTCTACAGCTATAACATAGCTTAGGTAGTCTCCTTCTTCTCCTTCATATTCTTCTGGCCATGGAATACCTAGCATTCCGTTATCAGCCATTTTTTGTACACTTTCCTTTGGAAATCTTTCTTCTTCGTCGATTTCTTCAGCAAGTGGTTTAATTTCCTTTTCAGCAAAATCTCTATAGATTTTTTGTATCATCTTTAATTCTTCATCAAATCCAAAATCCATAATTTTCCCCTCTCTTTATCCTTACTTTCTTTAATAAGCAAAATATTTATATTCACTTTTTATCTAAAGTCAATACCAAGACTATGTAAAGTCTTAAAATCGTTTTCACTATATTGTATTCAAGACTTTATGTGCATATTTATATCACTTGTCATTGTACAAAATCAACTATAGATACTTATCAAGTAAATATAATAAACTTAACACTAATTATATTAATCTATAATTTGCTTTAAGTCAATTTTTAATGCTTTATTAGAAAAAATTTTATTTTTTTTATTTTTTTATATTTTATAAATAATTGACGTAAAATTGATTATAAAAAAAGGAGTTGAATTTCTCCAACTCCTTAAATTTATTTTATTTTATTTTCTAGCTTCGAAAACTTTGTTGATTTCTTCAATCATTACAGGGATAACTTTGTAAAGGTCTCCAACAATACCGTAGTTAGCTACAGACATGATAGGAGCTTCTTCATCTTTGTTAATTGCAACGATTACATCAGATGTTTTCATACCAGCTAAATGTTGAAGAGCACCTGAAACACCACATGCTACATAAAGTTTAGGGCTAACTGTTTTACCAGTTTGTCCAACTTGGTGTTCATATTCAATCCAACCACTATCTACTGCTGCTCTTGAAGCACCAACTGCTGCTCCTAGAGTTTGAGCAAATTCTCTGATTAGGTCAAATCCGCTAGCATCTCCAAGTCCTCTACCACCAGTTACGATAATAGAAGCATCTGCTAAACTGATTTCTCCACCAGCTTTTTCGATAACGTCTTTAACTATTGTACGAATATCTTCTTCTGCAAAATCTAATTCAACCTTAACTACTTCGCCAGCTTTTTCACATTCTACTCTTTCCATAGAGTTTGGTCTGATAGTAGCCATTTGAGGTCTTTTTTCTGGACATTCTAGGTCTATCATTACGTTACCACCGTAGATAGGTCTAGTACATACCATGTTATTATCATCATTTAGAGCTATTGCTGTACAATCTGAAGCAAGTCCTGTTCCAGCTTTTGCAGCAAATCTAGCAGCTAAATCTTTTCCGTTTTGAGTTGCTGGGAATAATAAAATTTCAGCACTATTATCAGTTACTACTTTATCAACAACTTTTGCATATGCTTCACTACGGTATTCTTTAAGAACTTCGTCATCAGCAACAAATACTTTGTCTGCACCGTATTTAGAAGCATTTTTTGCAGCTTCTTCAACGCCACTACCGATTAGAATAGCGCCTAGATCGTATGATAATTTATCAGCTAGTTTTCTAGCTTCACTTAAAACTTCAAAGGATACACCGCTGATAGAACCGCCATTTTGTTCAAGACAAACTAATACTTTTGTTTCTGCCATTGCTTTGTTTCCTCCTTATTAAATAATCTTAGCTTCTACAAGCTTTTGAACAGCTATTACGCCTATTTCTTCTGGTTCACCAGTTATAACTTCTCCGCCTTCTCTTTCAGGTGGTGTGTATAGTTTAACTGTTCTTGTAGGTTGTGCATCTAACTCAACGTCAAGTGAAGATAATTCAATTACAGGAATTTCCATCTTATTAGCTTTTCTTGTACGTTTAAGGGTTGGGTATCTTGGTTCGTTAAGAGATTTTTCACAAGTTAAAACAGCTGGCATTGTTGATTCAACAATTTGTTCGTTGAATGAGCTTACTCTTTTACAAGTGATTTTATCTTCTGTAACTTCTTGAATTTCTTCGATGAAAGTGATTTGTGGAATGTCAAGTTGTTCTGCAAGTTGAGCTCCTACTTGAGCATCATCTGCATCTATTGCTTGTTTACCACAAAGAATTAAATCGAATTCTCCAATGCTTTTGATAGCTTTAGCTAATATTTCAGCTGTTATATATGCATCTGGATCTTCAACTTTAGGATCATCTACATTTACAAGATATGCATGAGCAGCTCCCATAGCTAAACCAATTTTAAGTGATTGTTTACTATCTTCATTTCCCACTGTTATAACACTTACTTCTCCGCCGTGTTCTTCAGTTAATTGAAGTGCAGCTTCGATAGCATGTTGATCAAATGGGCTGACCATGGTTTCAACACCATCTTTAATAACACGGTTGTTAGCTTCGTCAACTTTTGGTACTACCGCGTTATCAAGTACTTGCTTAATACAAACCATTATATTCATACTTGATCTCTCTCCTTTATAATTTTATATATTCTAAACCTATTTATAGCTTATAAAGTTTTAAAGCAAGACTTAAGATTTCGTTACAACCGTTTGTCTTGCTCTAAAACAATTACAACTGATTAATTTTTAATTGAAATTAATTTTCTCTTAAAATTTGACCAGAAATTACTATTCTTTGAATTTGAGAAGTACCTTCGAATAATTCTAATATTCTTTGGTCTCTGTAAAGTCTTTCAATTTCGTATTCTTTCATGTAACCATATCCACCGTGGATTTGAAGAGCTGTAGTTACAATTTTGTGAGCAGATTCTGCACCGAATACTTTAGCCATAGAAGCTACTTTAGAGAAGTTTTCTCCTCTGTCTTTTAAGTCAGCTGCATAGTAAGTTAGCATTCTTGCTGCTTCTAGTTGAGTTCCCATGTCAGCGATCATCCATGCAATACCTTGGAATTTGCTGATTGGTCTACCAAATACTTCTCTTTCTTTAGCATATTTAACAGCTAAATCAAAAGCTCTTTGAGAAACACCAATACACATTGCTGCTATACCGATACGACCTCTATCAATTACATCAAGAGCAAGTCTGTATCCTTTACCAATTTCGCCAACGATGTTTTCTTTTGGTACTCTACAATCTTCAAATACCATTTCCCAAGTAAGAGCTCCTCTGATACCCATTTTATCGTCACATGCGCCTGGAGTCATTCCTGGAGTTCCTTTTTCTACTACGAAACAAGTAAGTCCGTCTCTTCCTTTTGAACGGTCAGTCATAGCAAATACTGTTAAGAAATCAGCTTCTGCACCACTTGTGATAAAGTGTTTTACACCGTTGATTACGTAGTCATCGCCATCTTCAACTGCTGTTGTTCTAGTTGCTGTTGGGTCAGATCCACCTGCTGGTTCTGTTAAACAAAAAGCTGCAAGTTTTTCACCTTCAAGAGCTGGTCTTAACCATTTTTCTTTTTGTTCTTCATTACCTGCTAAGTAAATAGCGTCAAATCCTAGGTAGTGACCAGTCATGATTGAACCAGTTGCTGCACATGCTGCTGTTACTTCTTCCATAGCGATTGCTTCAGAAATAGCATCAGCGCCACCGCCGCCTAGTTCTTCATCATATGCAATACCCATAAGGTCTTGTTCCATAAGTCCTTTAACGTTATCCCATGGGAATTCTTGAGTTTTGTCTACTTCTTCAGCTCTTGGTGCTAAAGATCCTTGAGCCCAATCTCTTACCATACGTCTGATTTCAATTTGGTCATCTGTGTACTTAAAATTCATTATTTCCTCCTTTAAATACTTTTAATTATTTTAGTTGTTAGTAGTAACTGATAATTTATTATCTAACCACTACATTATAATTATATTTTTATTAAAAAGCAAATTAAAATACGCCTTCGTCTTTTAATTTTGCTATTTCATCATCACTATAGCCAAGTTCTTCTTTAAGAACTTCTTCTGTATGTTGGCCAAGAAGTGGTGCTGGATGTGCTGGATCTGGTGGAGTTTTAGATAGTTTAACTGGGTTACCAGTGATCTTTAACTTACCTGCTCCTGGTTGATCAATTTCAACAAGCATGTCTCTGTGAAGAATACTTTCATCTTTACAAGCTTGAGCTACATCAAATATTGGTCCACATGGGATTCCTACTTCGTTGAATTTGTCAATTGCTTCATCAACTGTGTAATCTTTTAACCATTCTTCTATTATAGCTTTTAATTCTACATCGTTTTCTGATCTATGTGGGTCAGAGTCAAATTTAGGATTCTTTGGAAGATCTGGTTGTCCCATTACATCACATAGTCTTTGGAAGTGTGGATCACTTGCAACAGCTATAATTACATAACCACCATCTTTACATTTGTAAATATCAAATGGTGCAGAAAGTGGGTGTCTTGCTCCAACTCTTTTTGGCATAATGCCACCTATTGTATGTCTTACTATATTTGTTTCTATAAATGTGAATACACTATCCATCATAGCGATATCAACTAGTTGTCCTTCTCCAGTTCTTTCTCTGTGGAATAGAGCAACCATAATACCATATGCTGCATATAGACCAGCACTGATATCACCTAATGAACTACCAACTCTTGCTGGTGGATTATCAGGATAACCTGTAATGCTCATCATACCTGCTCTACCTTGTGCAACTATATCATATGCAGGTAAGTTTCTGTGTGGACTGTCTTGTCCAAATCCAGAAATTGAACAGTAAATAATTGATGGATTAATTTCTTTTAATTTTTCATATGAGAAACCAAGTTTTTCCATAACACCTGGTTTGAAGTTTTCAACTACTACATCAACTTTTTTTACTAGCTCGTATACGATTTCCTTAGCTTTATCACTTTTAAAGTTAAGGTCTATACCTTTCTTACCTCTGTTTGCGAATATGTAATATCCACTTTGGTCATTTATAAAAGGTCCAAATATACGGCTACCATCGCCTGTTCCAGGTCTTTCAATTTTTATAACTTCTGCCCCAAGGTCAGATAAGTTACTTGTACAGAAAGGACCTGCAAGAACGTTTGTAAAGTCTAATACTTTAATTCCTGCTAGAGCTTTATCCATTTCTAATTTATTCCTCCTTATTTAATGATGTAATTAACATTGTAAAGTACAAAATAATATGATAGTTTTCACTATCATATTATTTCATACTGTTTTATTTTACAACATTAAATTCAATATTAATAGTTATTATTTAGATTAAACTATTATCGTCAAATTTTCGTATGTTTGTTAAAATTTTTCTAATTTATGCATACAACAGTTTTGCAAATAATGCTACTATTGGAACTGCTATTAATGTTCTTAATATAAATATAAGTATTAATTCGCCAACTTTTAGTCCAGCGTCTGATTGTAACATTGCATTAGCACTTTCTGTGAAGAATATAATTTGTACTGTTGAAAGAACTATTACAAAGAATATACTTGCTGGTGCTATTGCCTTTCCTGCTATTGTCATAACTGGAAGTGCGATTTCTGCTATACCTACTAGTGTAGCTGGCGCTATTACGTCAGCATTTTCAAGACCCATAAGTCTTAGGTATGGAACCATTGGTTTACCTATCCATTCAAATGCTGGAGTGTAAGTAGATATAAAAGTTGAAATTACTGTTAATGCTTGTACGAAAGATACAACTTTTAGTGCAAATGAGAATACGTCTTTAAATGCTGTTAAGAATACTTTGTATTCAGTTCCAGATGCTTTTGTTGTAGCTGCTGCTATAGCTCTTTTAAAGATCTTAGAATCATATTTACCAGGTTTTCTCATTTCAGGAGTTTGTATTGTTCCGTTTCTATATTCGTTCTTTTTCTTTGATAGAGGTGGAATTCTTATTACTATTACAGCTAGTATAAATACTGTAAGTAGTGAGAATAATACTGCATTACCATACATATATTGTGTATCTGTGATTGATACTAATAGTGCGAAGAATCCTAGTGATACTACTGAGAAGTTTGTCATGATACAGCAAGCTTCTTTTTCTGTATATACGCTTTCGTCATAAAGTTTGTTTGTAATAAATACACCTACTGCTGGTGCTGCAACGAATGATGATAAAGCATCTACTGCAGATTGTCCAGGTAGTAAGAATACTCTACGCATGATTGGTTCGATTAATGTTCCTATTAATTCTAGAACACCAAATTCAATTAAGAATGTTACTAACCAACCAGCTATTGTTA
The DNA here is from genome assembly GCF_000311865.1 of Peptoniphilus obesi ph1. Classification (GTDB taxonomy): domain Bacteria; phylum Bacillota; class Clostridia; order Tissierellales; family Peptoniphilaceae; genus Peptoniphilus_E; species Peptoniphilus_E obesi. The sequence continues at coordinate 345,025 of NZ_HE978582.1, forward strand.
CTGTAAATAGTGTTGATCCTGCAAGATCTATTGCTAGTCCACCAACATCTGGATTAAGTATTTGTTCTGGTCCAACTTGAAATACTAGCATTGTTGAGAATATTGCTGATAGATAATATAGAATACCTGTAAATGGACCATCTTTTTCGTGGAATTTTCCAAGAGCAGAATCTTTTTTTGCTTTCCCAATTGTGTATGTAATGGAAAGTCCTATGCAAACTATCATTACTAAGTGGTGAAGTATTCCACTTGCTGCTGCTTTTGCTGTGTTTACTAAGTAAACCATAGGAACCAAAGCTTCTCCGTCAGCTCCTGTTACACATGGTATAAAGAATATAAATATTCCTATACCTGAAAATATAATTGCTTTCAAAAGGTTTGCTGGAGTAAGGGTACTATAATCAACCTTAATACCAACCTTTTCATTAAGTGCTTGCTCATGTTTCAGAGCTTCATCTTCAACTTGTCCAGTCTTTAAATTTTCGTTCTCAAAATTAGTGTTTTTATTTTCTTTCATGTTAATCCTCCTTCGACGAAAATAAATTTGATGAATTTGTATAAATCCATATAATTACGTATCATAAATTAAATATTTAATTCATGATCAATCAAATTGCTTGCTATTATGATTTACTTTTATAAGTTTTAAGATTAGTTTGGTAAAGCAAAGTAGACTAGAAAACCTTTTCATTTACAACAATCTATACATGAAAACTTATAAAAAATTATATTAATAATTTTTTTAGCTAGTAATTTAATTGTTTTGTTTCTCTTTCTAATGATACCCAATAAAAATTTTTTAATCACATATTTTATAAATTTTTATTAAAATAAAAAAACGCATCTTTTTTATTTTAAAAGATGGCTCATTTTAGCCTTTTCTTTTTAAATAATAAAAGACACGTTTCAATTTTTATTTTTATTTAATTATTATTTACTATAGTCGTAGAATCCTTTGCCAGTTTTTCTGCCTAGTAAATTTGCTCTTACCATTTTTCTTAGAAGTGGATGAGCTCTGTATTTAGGATCTCTAAATTCGTCATATAGAACGTCCATAATAGCTAGAACTATATCAAGTCCAACTAAGTCGCCTAGTTCTAGAGGTCCCATAGGATGGTTTGCACCAAGTTTCATTGCAGTATCGATATCTTCTGCTGAAGCTACTCCTTCTGCGTAGATTCCGATTCCTTCGTTGATCAGTGGAATTAAAATTCTGTTTACAACAAAGCCTGGAGCTTCTTCAACTTCTACTGGAGTTTTTCCAATTTCTTTACATAATTCAATGATTTTTTCTTTAGTTTCTTCACTTGTTGTAAGTCCTTTAATGATTTCAATTAATTTCATTGCAGAAACTGGATTGAAAAAGTGCATACCGATTACTCTGTCTGGTCTATTACAAGATTCAGCTATATCAGTAATACTTAATGAAGATGTATTAGTTGCAAGAATTGTTTTTTCGTCACAAAGTTCGTCTAATTCTTGTAGATATTCTTTTTTTACCTTTGGATCTTCTGTTGCTGCTTCAATAATAACATCACAATCAGCCATATCTTTAAATTCATCTGTTAATGTTATTTTACTCATAGCCTTATCCATTTCTTCTTGAGTCATTCTTCCTTTGGATACTGCTTTTGAGTAAGCTTTTTCTATTTTTCCTTTAATTCTTGCTGTTTTTTCATCTGTAAGATTTCTACTTTTTAGTACAACATCATGGAATTTAGCTGCTACTTCAACTATTCCAGATCCCATAGTTCCAGATCCAATTACACCTATTTTCATTTCCTATCCTCCACTCTTTTTTCTTTATAGTTAGCTTTCTTTTTATTTAAGAATGCTTCCATGCCTATTTTATATTCATCATAGCCAAAGCAAAATTCATAATTAGTTCCTTCAACTTGTATACCTGTTGCTATATCAGTTTGAAGTCCTATATTTATTGATCTTTTAGCTTGCATAACTCCAACTCTTGAGTTGTGGCTGATTTTTTCTGCTATCTCTAAGGCTTTATCCATAAGTTCTTCAGGCTTTACTAGATAATTTACAAGACCAATATCTAAAGCTTCTTTTGCTGTTATGCTTTCTCCTGTAAATATTAATTCTTTAGCTTTTGCAGCACCTACTAATCTTGGAAGCCTTTGAGTTCCACCAAATGCAGGTATTATTCCAAGTCCCACTTCTGGCTGACCAAATATAGCTTTTTCTGATGCTATTCTTAAATCACAAGCCATTGCAAGCTCGCAACCTCCTCCTAGAGCATAGCCATTTATAGCAGCTATAACAACCTTGTTGGAATGGTCTATTTCTAAGAATATAGCATTTCCTCTTTTAGTAAATCTTAGAGCTTTTTCTGGTGTGAAATCAACCATTTCTGAAATATCAGCACCTGCTACAAATGATTTGTTTTTGCCTGTAATTATAACAACAGTTATGTCGTCTCTGTTGTTAATTTCTGTAAAACAGTCACTAATTTCATTTAAAAGTTGGGTATTTAAAGCGTTTAGAGTACTTTCTTTATCAATTGTGATTATTAAAATATTGTCTCTTTGCTCTAATTTTAAAAATTCATAATTCACGGTCTATACACCCTTTGCTTATCTTTCTACTATTAAAGCTGTTCCTTGTCCTCCGCCTATACAAAGTGTTGCTAATCCAAGGTGAGATTTTCTTCTTTTCATTTCAAATAATAATGAGATTAGAATTCTTGTGCCTGATGCACCTATTGGGTGACCAAGGGCTACAGCTCCACCGTTTACATTTACCTTATCAAGATCAAGTTCTAGTTCATTAACTACTGCACAAGCTTGTGCTGCGAATGCTTCGTTTGCTTCGATTAGGTCTAAATCTTTTATTTCTATACCAGCTTTTTCTACTGCTTTTCTTGTTGCAGGGATAGGTCCTGTTCCCATGATTGCAGGGTCAACACCAGCTGATGCATAAGAAACAACTGTTGCAAGTGGTTCTATGCCAAGTTCTTTTGCTTTTTCTTCAGTCATAACTACAACCATAGCTGCACCATCATTGATGCCTGATGCGTTACCAGCTGTAACACTTCCACCATCACGTTTGAAGGCTGGTCTTAATTTTCCAAGACTTTCTTCAGTTACGCCTTCTCTTGGGTGTTCATCTTTGTCTATTATTGTTACATTGCCTTTTCTGTCTTTTACTTCTACTGGAACTATTTCTTCATCAAATATTCCTTCGTCTCTTGCTTTGCAAGCTAGGTTTTGAGATCTTGTTGCAAGTTTATCTTGATCTTCTCTAGTGATATTGTATTTTTCTGCTACGTTTTCAGCAGTGATTCCCATATGGTAGTCATTAAATGCATCCCAAAGTCCGTCTTTAATCATTTCATCAACGATTTGATTATCACCCATTCTAGCTCCCCATCTTGCCTTAGGAATTAGATAAGGTGATTGTGACATTGATTCTGTTCCACCACAAAGAACTACTTCAGCATCTCCTGCTTTAATAATTTGTGTAGCAAGTGATACTGCTCTAAGACCTGATCCACAAACTTTATTGATTGTCATTGCTGGAACTTCTTTTGGTACTCCTGCATTAATTGAAACTTGTCTTGCTATGTTTTGTCCAAGTCCTGCTTGTAAAACATTTCCTATAATTACTTCATCGATTAGTGCTGGGTCTAGGTTGTTTGCTCTTTTCATTGCTTCTTTAGCAGCTGTAACTCCTAATTGAAGCGCACTAACATTTTTAAATACTCCACCGAATGATCCAATAGCAGTTCTCGCTGCACTTGCTATAACTATTTTTCCCATAAAATCCTCCTATTTTTTATTAAATTGATAATTTAATCGCCTATAAAAGCTTATTACTCGCTATTTATCAATATATATTACATTATAAATATACCAAGATCACAAAGGCTTAAACATAAAAATTGACAATAAAGAAAATAAGCTGACAGATATTAAAATTTAATACCGGTCAGCTTTTAAAAAAAAACGTCTATAGATAGTCAAATATTTTTAATATCATGACTATTATAATTAAATATTTAATTTTTTTCAATAGCTAAAGTGACTATTTTAAGTCAAATTCCTTTTCTATTATATCAATTATATTTACAGCAGCTTTTCCATCTCCATATGGATTTATTGCTTTTGCCATTTTTTCATATAATTCTTGATCTTCTATTAAGCTTTTAAAGCTGTCATAGATTTTTTGATAAGATGTTCCTGCTAGTATAGCAGTGTTTGCTAAAACACCCTCCATCCTTTCAGTCTCTTCTCTTACAACTATTACTGGTTTTCCTAAGGCTGGTGCTTCTTCTTGTATTCCACCAGAATCAGTAATCACAAGTTCTACCTTGCTCATAAGCTTTGAAAAAGGTAAATAATCAAGCGGCTCAATCATATGTATTTTTTCATTGTCTTTGAATATTTTATTTGCAATTTCTCTAACTTTTGGATTTAAATGGACTGGAAATACAACTTCAACATCATCATGTTCATTTACAACATCATTTACTGCAGAGAATATATTTTCCATTGCTTGTCCTATGTTTTCTCTTCTGTGTGATGTAAGAAGAACTATTTTTTTATTTTCATAGTCAAGTTCATTTAATATTTCTTGGTCAAATTTATGTTCTTTTTTGACAGCGTATTTTAAGGCATCTATTACTGTGTTTCCAGTTACATAGATGTTTTTTTCGTCAAATCCTTCTTTCAAAAGATTTTCTTTACTTCCTTTTGTTGGAGCAAAGTGAAAGTTTGTAAGTACACTTGTAAGTCTTCTATTTGCTTCTTCTGGATAAGGTGAATATAGATTATCTGATCTTAAACCAGCTTCTATATGACCAATTTTTATTTTCTTATAAAATGCACTAAGAGCTCCAGCAAATACAGTGCTTGTATCTCCTTGGACTAATAAAAGATCTGGTTTTTCTTCTTCCAAAATTTTATCCAGTCTTGTTAAAGAGTTTACTGTTATATCGCTCAAACTTTGTCCTTGTTTAAATATATTCATGTCATAATCAGGCTCAATATCAAATACTTTTAAAACTTGGTCAAGCATTTGTCTATGTTGTCCTGTTACTGCAACAAGAGTTTCTATGTTTTTTCTTCTTTTAAGCTCTTTTACTATTGGTGCCATTTTTATTGCCTCAGGTCTTGTACCAAAGACACATATTACTTTCAAATTTATTCCTCCTTAGACTTAAACATTCCAAACATATATGCTATTAGAATAACTGAAAAAATAACTAAGCTTGAAATGAATATACCTAATTTCGCATCAATATTAGATAGTAGATTTGCAATTAGACCAAAAACTATGGATATAAAATATAAAACTAAAACAGTTTGTTTTTGATTTAAACCTAGTCTTAACAGTCTGTGGTGCAGGTGTCCCTTATCTGCTGATACCATGCTCTTACCACTTAATTTTCTTCTAACCATGGCAAAGGCTGTATCGAAAACTGGTACAGCTAGTATCAAAACTGGTACAAAAATTGTCAAGGCTGCAGCAGATTTCATTACTCCTTCTATAGAAATATATGAAAGTACAAAACCCAAAAACAAGGCTCCAGCATCTCCCATAAAAATCTTGGCAGGATTAAAATTATAGGGTAAAAATCCTAAACATGCTCCGGCCACTATAGCTGCTAAAATAGATATATCATAAAATCCAAAGCTTCTTGCTATAAACATAAGTGATATAGAGCTGATCATGGAAACTCCAGCTGCTAATCCGTCTAATCCGTCTATTAGATTTATAGTATTTGTAATTCCAACTATCCAAAATATAGTTATAGGTACTGATAGAAATTCTAAAAATACCAAACTTTGTCCCATATTAAATGGGTTGGTGAAAAACTCTATTCTAACACCAAAAACTACTAAAATTATTGCCGCTAAAATTTGAAAGCCCATCTTTGCTTTTGGACTTAGATTATATTTATCATCAATAATTCCAGATGCTAGTATGAGTGTAGATCCTATTAAAAGTCCAAGTCTTTCACCCTTATAGTCTAAAAATATAAAGATTGCTATTATAACAGCTAAAAATATCGCAAGTCCTCCAAGCAAAGGTATTGCCTTAGTGTGGACTCTTCTATTGTCCTTTGGCACATCTATAAAATTAAATTTTATAGCAAATTTTCTTGCAAGAGGCGTCAGAACAAGAGAAAGTATAGCTGATATAATCAGTGAAAAATATATTTTTTCCATATTTATTTAACTAACTTCCTAACTTTAAATTATTTTGTACCGAATAACCTATCTCCAGCATCTCCTAGACCTGGCACTATATAGGCATCTTCATTAAGTTTTTCATCTACACATGCAACATAAATATCTACATCTGGATGTGCTTTTTGTACCGCTTCAATTCCTTCTGGCGCAGCGATTATATTAAGAGTTCTAATTGATGTTACTCCCAAACTTTTTAGCTCATCAATTGCTGCTATTAAAGTTCCACCAGTTGCTAGCATTGGATCAAGTGGTATTATCAATCTTTCGCTTACATCTTTTGGCAATTTACAATAATAAGATACTGGTTTTAGTGTTTCTGGGTCTCTATACATTCCTATGTGTCCAACTCTTGCACCAGGTATTATATTTAATACCCCATCAACCATGCCAAGTCCTGCTCTTAAAATAGGAACGAAACCAATTTTCTTTCCTGAAATTTCTTTTCCAGTGCATTTAGCTAGTGGAGTTTCAACTTCTATATCTCTAAGCTCAAGATCTCTTGTAACTTCATAGCACATTAGTGATGCTATTTCTGTAACTAGATTTCTAAATTCCATTGATGATGTGTCTTTCTTTCTAAGAATAGTAAGTTTGTGTTGAATTAACGGATGATCTGTAACAACTAATTTTCCCATATTTCCTCCTATAAACCTAAAACTACTTTACCTGCTGAAGCCTTTAATAGTCTATTCATAATACCAACTCCAAGCCCTCTAAGCTCGAATCCTTCAGCATAAATTATATCTACTTTATTATCGTCGCAACTTCTCAAAGCCTCAAACAAATTTTGGGCAATTTCTCGTAGATTTTCTCTACTCCCTAAATTTATAACCATATAGGCTCCCTCATATTCATCTACTGTTTGATCTGTTGCAAGAACTGCTATTTTTTTATCTTTATTTGTTTCAATTCTCTTATTTATTTCATTTACTACATTAAATGGGTCTCCAGCAAAAGTATAACAATCAGCTTGAGGAGCATAATGTTTATATTTCTGACCTGGTGATTTAGGAACTGTCTTATCATTTGAATCGATAATAGTATTATCAATTGCTATATTAGGAATGATTTTCCTTAAATCTTCTTTTGTAACCCCACCTGGTCTAAGAATCATTGCTGGGTCTGATGTAAGATCAAGAACAGTCGATTCAATACCATAACTTGGTTTACCACCATCAACAATTATATCTACAAGTCCATCAAGATCTTCCATAACTCTTTTATAAGTTGTTGGAGATGGCTTTCCAGAAAGATTTGCAGATGGAGCTGCTATTGGAAGTTTTGTATATTTTAAAATTTCCCTAGCAACTGGATGCGATGGCATCCTGATAGCAACAGTATCAAGTCCTGCTGTTACTGCATCTGGTACAAGATCTGATTTATTAAAAATCATAGTCAAAGGACCTGGCCAAAAATTATCTGATAATTCTCTTGCTACATCAGGTATTTCTTTAACCAATTCATTTATTTGCGACATATAAGCTATATGCAAGATCAAAGGATTATCACTTGGTCTGCCCTTAGCCTTAAATATTTTTTTATCCGCATCTGGATCTAGACCATTTGCACCAAGCCCATAGACTGTTTCAGTAGGAAAAACTACAAGTTTTCCATCCCTAAAGGCTTGGTCAATAATTTCTAAATCCTCTTTAGATAATTTGTCTTCTTTCAATTTGATAATTTTTGTTTTCATATATAAAACCTCTCATATCTATACTATTATATCAGCCATTTGCTTCTGTAACAAGATTATATAAATTCGGCTCTTGCCACATTAGTTTTTAAGCCTTATTAAGCTTTAAAGAAGCTATTTTATATGTTATAATTAATTTAAGTTATTGATTTTATAAGGAGGAACAAAATGAGTAGCGTATTCGAAAATGATGATTTTATTTTTGATGGTGATATATTAAAAGGTATGACAAGAAAAGGAAAAGACAAAATCAAAAACGAAGGTTTAACTGATATGATAGTTCCAAAAACTGCACCTGATGGAACACCTATTAGACATATCGGAGAAAACGCTTTTTTTAGAAGAAAATTAACATCTGTTGAAATTCCTGAAACTGTTGAAACTATCGGCTATGATGCATTTGGAGTTTGTAATCTAACTGAAGTACATATTCCTGATGCTGTTAAATTTATTGATGGTTTTGCTTTTTATAGAAATAAACTTGAAAAAGTTCATTTCCCTAAAAATTTAACTTTCATGGGACCATCAGCATTTGCACTTAATAATCTTGAAGAAATCGATCTTCCAGATACTGTTGAAGTAATTGACACATCAGCTTTTTATAAGAATTCACTAGAAGAAGTTAGAATTCCAAAATCAATCAAAAAAATTAATATGTTTGCATTCCACAAAAATAATATCAGTGAAGTAAGCGTACCTAAAACTATCGAAGAACTTCACAGATATGCTTTTGAAGAAGGCACTGAAATTACTGAAGAATAATTAAAAATATTTTATGAATTTTTAAAGCTATAGTATAATACTATAGCTTTTTTTATTTATCTTATATTTAATTTTCAAGTTTATTTTTTAAACTTTTTATTTAATAGAAGCATTTTAATCTCTTTCTATTTAATTATTAACTTTGCTATTCTAGAAAATTTTCCTATTTTATACAATATATCATTTTTACTATCTAGCAACTTATATAGCCTTCTCACCTATTCTTTAACTTCTAATATATATAAATCTAATTTGATTTTTTATATTAAGTATTTTTTATATCTATAAATTACAGTATCAATTTAATCAATTCTACAAAAGTATTTAATAAAACTAAATTATTAAACTTTTTTAAAAATATCTATAATAATTTTTATCCTAATCTTATTTAATAATCAAGCTTCTTATATTTCTAATTTTTTCTATTTAATGTCTTTTAGAGCATAAAAAAAAGAGCAAGTAGTTTCCTACTCACTCTTTATCTTTTATAAATTAGAATTTGTTTAACTCAACAATTTCACTGAATGTTTGTAATTGAGTTTTAACTTGTCCAAAGTCAACCATTTGTTGGTCATAACCCATTTTAATAAGTGGGATTCCTGCTTCTTCAAAAGCTTTTTTAAGTGAAGGATATTCCATTTCTTCAGTATCATTGAAGTTCATCATGAATAATAGACATCCGTCAGCTCCGCTTTCTTTAGCAAGATTTACAACATAAGCTGGTCTCTTCCAAATATCTGGGTCATATAGTAGTGGATCTTCGTCCATTCTAGCAAATTGATCAGCAAGCGCTAGCATTGGATCTTCAATTGAAGTATCAACATCTACTTTAAGTCCTCTAGATTCAGCTGCTACGTCGTCTCCAACTATAGCAACCTTGTATTGGTCAAAAATATCTAATAGACCTGGGTTATCAGTTATAACACCAGATGTAATAACTTTTAGTCCATCCCAATCTTCTTCTGGCATATCTTTTAAAATAGCATTGATTTTCTTTAGATATTCAGAGTGTTCATCTTTAAGCATGTGGTTTGATGCTTTAAGAACTCTACATCTTTCAGATGCTTTTATAGTTTGTGGATGACTTGCTGCAAGTTTTACAAATTCTCTTTGAAGTGCTCTATTTTCATTGTAAACTTCAAAAGCTTTCTTTAGATTTTCATCTGTAATTTTTACATCACAAATCTTTTCTAATTCTTCTTTTGCTTCGTTGAAAATTCTAGCATTGTATTCTTTACCAAAGTCTTCTTTTCTGTGTTGACCATGGTTTAAGAATATCATTGGAATTTTTCTTCCAGCTGATACTTTATAGTTTTGTGATAATGGTCTTAAAGTATCATCAAGTGTTGTTAACATTGAAGCAGATAGACCGTCTAATGAGCCATCAAGTGACATTTCTAAACATCTTAATGCTAATGAATAATAAAATGTTGGGAAATAGTTTTTAGCTTTTTCTATTGGACCTTGTCCACCCCATACTCCTATAGGTACAAGTCCGCCTGCGTATATAATTTCTTCAGGTGCATAATATGGGAATACTCCAACACATTTTTTACCTTCAGCTAAATATTTATCAATTTGTTCTCTTTGATTTTCAGCTATATGACATAAATTATCTAATAATTCTCTTAACTCGCTCATTTCATACCTCACTTATATAGTTGTTTTTGACCAGTCAGTTTCTTTTGTGTTTTCAAAGTTAGTGTAAATTTCTTCGCCTTTAGCGATTCTATCTTGTTTTCTTTCTTCCATGATTTCAACTAAACCTTGAACTCTAGTCTTGTATTGTTCTACTGAGAAGTTTCTTTCGTCTGCTTGGTCTCCATCAAAGTAAACTACAGGTATGTCTAAGTCTTCCTTCCATCTTCTTGAAATTTCAGGCATAGCTCCTGACCATGGTTTACATGATCTGTTGAAGTTTACTAATGCACCACTTATACCATTTTCTTTAGCCATTGTTTCTCTCCATTCAACTCCGTCTTCTATACATACAGAGCATGGAGCTTTACAATAAGCTGCAGCCATTTCTCTAACTGTTTCATATCTAAATCCAAATGCAGGTGCATAAACAACTGCTGTTACGTTAACCCCTTTATTCTTTAGTGGTTCGAATAGTGGTCTAAGTGCTGGCCAGCATGGTATACCTTCAAAAAGAATTCTGTGTTCTTCTGGATATTGCCATGTAGAAGTACCTTCTCTTACTGATTGTTCAAATTCTTCAGAAAGTAATTCGAATCCTTCAGCTGCTCTAACATCACATCTAGCTGCTACTATATCAGCCATATGGTTAAATAGGTCAAATCCAGAAAGTGGAGATGGTTTATATTTCATATATGAACAAGCTTTTAACCAAGCTGCTGCTGTTCTATTAGCTATATCACATGCTTCTTGGAATTTTGATTCATCAAATTTTTTGCCTGTTAATTTTTCTAGTTCTTTTATAGCATATTCGAATTGTCCCATTAGGTAATCAACTTTTTCTTCTGGAACATCGATTGTGTTTTGATAAGGAATGTCAATCATGATCATTGGTATGTCATGAATTCTTGCTATATTTTCATACCATTTTGTCATCATGTTACAGATGTTATTACAGCATAGTACGAAATCTGGTTGTGGCATCTTTCTTGAGTCAGTTGGTTCACCTAGTGCAAATGCAAGTGAAATTCTTGCATAACCACAAATATCGTTATCATAACCTGCATCTTCAGCTACTTGACAAAGTCTTAATCCATCTTTTTTAGCTGCAGTTGTTGCTGCGTGGTTTTCAGGATATACAACTTGTAAATCAAAAGCTTTTGCAAGCTCAATTGGGAATTTTGATGATGACCATCCAACTAATTCTCCTCTTTGTTTAGCATCCCAAGCATCTCCATAAACAGCATCTACAACGTCACGAAGAACTTGAGCTGCTGGTTTTTTACCTTCAATTGGTCTTGGTTTTTTGCCAGGAATTTTTTCTAATACTTTTTCAGACATAATATCCTCCTAAATTCTATATATAAATAATCTTATAAATTTAACTTACTTACTATTTACTAGCTTGCTTTTCTTTAAGCAATTTTTGTTGGTATTTTTGGTTAGCAAATATTGCTGCACCTAAAGCTCCATTTAGCTGACAATATTCAGATGTTTTGATGTCATGGTTAAGACTCCTTTCAAGTGCTCTTACCATACCTTCATTAAGTGCAACTCCACCAGTCATAACAACATCATCTTTTACCCCAACTCTTTTTGCAAGAGATGAAACTCTCGCTGCTATTGCTGAGTGAATACCTTTTACAATATCTTCTATTTTTTTGCCCTCAGCAAGTTGTGATATAACTTCTGATTCAGCAAATACAGTACAAGTTGAAGATATGCTAACATCTTCAGTTGAATTTTCATCTAAATCATCAAGATCTGATACATCAACTTCAAGCACTCTAGCAATTACATCTAAAAATCTTCCAGTACCCGCTGCACACTTATCATTCATAACGAAGTTTTCTAATACTCCGCCTTCTCCAATTTTAAGTGCTTTGGCATCTTGTCCGCCAATATCTATTATAGTATGAACTTTAGGAAATAAGAAATATGCTCCCTTAGCATGGCATGATAATTCTGACATTTGAAAGTCTGCTTCTTCTAGGGTATTTCTACCATAGCCTGTTGCAGTTACATAGTTTATATCATCCATAGTAAGGTTTGCTGCTTCTAAAACTTTTGTAATTGATCTTTTTGGTCCAGTTGTTCCTGCTCCAACATCAACTACAGCATTAGCAACTATTTCTTCTCCATTTTTAAGGATCAATGCTTTTGATGCGGTTGAACCAACATCAACTCCCATAGTATATATAGTTTTTGCCATAAAAACCTCTCATCTTTTATTATTTATATGAAACTATTCTACATTGATATTGTACTATTAATAATAATAAAAGTCAAAAATGTTAGTCAAATAGTCATTCTTCATTCTTATAGATAAAAAAAATAATAAGGCCAGAAGCCTTATTATTTTTTATAATTAATCAATAATTATTTTCTAAACACATTGTCGTAATCTCTTATTACTCTTGGAAGTAACATTTGATGTACTGGACAAATTGATTCTGGATTTTGATAACAGCTTTCTGTAAATGCTATCATGTAGTTTCTCATCATATTCATTTGTACTACTTCATCAACTAGACCAAGTTTAGCACAGTATTTAGGACTTGATTTTTCTACATAATTTTGAATTAGATTATTCATCTTATCAATTGTAGGTTGTAAATCTTTTCCAGCTTTTTTATCTTTAGCAAGTCTTCTTGAATACATTGCTACTGATGCTGTTTCAGGATTCATTACGTTGATTTCAGTTGTAGCAAGTCCTAAACTGAAAGCATTTGTGTCATTACCTTGTGGTCCACCTAGTACATAGTGAGCTGCAGCTGTACCTTTTCTCATTGTAACTTCCATTTGTGGAAGATCTGAGTTTTGGATTGAGTAGATTAGTGATTGTCCAAGTCCTAGTAATTCTGCTCTTTCTGCGTCATCACCAACATCTATACCAGTTGTATCTTGTAACCAGATGATTGGTAGTCTATCTCTTGCACAAAGTGTAACAAATTCGTTCATCTTTATTAGACCTTGTCTGTATAGTTTTCCACCAATACCTACTGCTTTTTCTTTATATTCAGGATAGTTCATTAAGAATCCTTGAACGTTTGCTACAACACCTACTGGAAGACCGCCAACTTTAGCAAGTCCTGTTACCATTTCTGGTCCGTAGCCTTTTTTGTATTCTAAGAATTCAGAACCGTCAAATAATCTTGATAATACATCATAGATATCATATGCTTTTTTCTTATTAGCAGGGATGATTGAGTACATATCATTTACATCATATACTGGGTTTTTAGGATCATCTACTCTAAAGAAGTCTAGGTTGTAAGTTGGAAGCATATCAACATATTTTTTGATACCTTCGATCATTCCATCTTCTTCTACATATACTTCTCTAAAGAATCCAGTTTCTGCAAAGTGAACGCCAACAGATCCTGGAGGTGCTACTTTTTTAGCATTCATTGTTTGATCTGCTATTTGGTTAGCTCCTTCTTCATCGATGTATCCCTTAGGGTTCATACCACCAAGTATACCTGCTCCACCAACTGCCATGTTTGCATCTTTGTGTGCAATAAGGATTGTAGGTGAAATTGAGTGGTATCCACCACCTGCTGGGTTAGTACCATAGATACCAACTATTACAGGAATACCTAATTGGTTAAGTTGAGAGTTTCTATAGAAAGGAGTACCTCCTCCTCTTCTATTTGGATAAACTTTTTCTTGAACATCAAGTTTTACACCTGAACAGTTAAGAACATATACTAGAGGTATTCTTAATCTTTTTGCAGTATCTGATGCACGAAGTAAGTTTTCAGCTTGTCCTGGAACCCAAGCACCTGCAAGTTTTTTGTTGTCAGATGCAATTATATAAGCCCATTTTCCATTGATTCTTCCAAGACCTTTGATAAGACTTGTTGAACCATTGTCATTGTCTTCTGGGTTATAAAGTGAATTAAGTGGGCACCATGTTCCTTCATCAACTAGTTCGTATAGACGTTGAAGAGCTGTCCATTCGCCTCTTTCATTTACTTTTTCATCTGGTTTACCTGCAGCTTGTGCAGTTTGTATAAGTTCTTGAATTTCTTCTTCTATTTTTCTTATTTCTTCGAAGTTTTCTTTATAAAACTCTGTTTGTTGGTCTGATTGTTTTAACGGTTGACCAATAACCGGCATATTTTTAAAATATGAATTTAAAGAATAGTTACTCATACTTGCTCCTTATTTTATATCATTCCTTAGGAATTTTTATGAATGCTTGACCTGGGTCGATTTCTTCTCTGATTAATTTGATTACATCTTCTTCAGGTTCTTCTAATTTAACAGCTTTTGATACATCAAGATCAAATCCAGTGTTTTCTAGAACATCTTCTGGGCTTGAGCTTGGATAGTAACCTGCTAGATACATTCTCTTAGTATCTTCATCAAATTTTAAGATACCTTTGTCAGTTACAACCATTTGTGGACCAACATTTCCTGGAATACCAGCTTTTTCTCTTCCGCCAGGACCATCCATCCAGCCTGGAGAAGTGATGTAGTCTACTTCTTTCATGAATCTTCTTTTTTCGTGTTGCATCATTATTATAGTATTTACATAAGTTGCAATACCGTTTGCTCCACCTGATCCAGTAAATCTTGTCTTAGGATTGTTGTAATCACCAATTACAGTTGAGTTTACGTTTCCGTATGGGTCAATTTGAGCTCCACCGATAAAAGCGATCATTCTCTTTTTATCATGTTGGTATTCACATGCTTCAAATCCTATAAATCTAACGTTTGGCCATTGTACTCCACAGTGAGCCATGAATCTGTTATCACCAACAGATCTTGGTACTTCAATTGGACTACAGTCCATTAATCCACTTTCTACTATTATATAGCAGTTTGGTGCATATGCTCTTTTTGCAACAGATGCTCCTATTAGTGGTAAACCTGTTCCTACTATTACTACTTGATCATCTTTGATTTGTCTTGCAATAGTAACAGCTTGCATTTCTTTATTTGTATAATTTTTGTAATTAGCCATTATTATTTATCCTCCTTTAGGACATTTGTCGCATATCCAAATCCTGGTACTGGTTTAAGATTAACAAGTCTTGTAGCTCCTAATTTATTAAGGTAAGCTTCATGATCTTCTACATCATAAACCCATTCTTTTACGAATTCTTTGAAGTCTTCTTCAGTTTTTGAAACTATATTGTAGTGTTTGAAGAAATCTCCATCATAATCATAGTAGTCATAACATTGTGATGGGTGAGCTCCAAATGGTACTTGAACTACTGCATCAACACAGAATGCTGGAATTGAGTTCTTAGTTGGGTCACGTCTTATATATTCATTAGATACTAATTCTTCACAAGTAACAATTGTTTTCTTAGCTGCTACTGCGATATCAACATCGTGGAATTCGTCTCCAATAATTCTACAAGTTCCATCAGGTGATGCCATTTGTACGTGGATAATTGCTGTATCTATTTCAGGCACTGGACAAGCTATTACTTTGTCGCCTTTTTTGAATGGATTTTCAACTTCTACGAATTTTTCGTTAGGAAGTTTGTCAATTTTTGCTCTTTGTTCTCTTGAGATACCCCATTTTTCAGTAAGTCCTGTTCCCATCATAAGTTTTACAGGTAAGTAAGGTAGTCCTAAAGAAGCTGCATGAAGTCTTAACATTTCAACGTCTTGTGAATAGTCTTCATACAATAATTTTCCTTCTTCTATATGTTTTCTAAATCTTCTTGATACGTTAGTGTATCCTGAGTTAGCTGTATAACAGTTAATGTAAGCTAATACTCTGTCTTCACCTATTAATAAATCCCAATCTCCACCTGCTGGTCCTGCCTCTGCTATAAAGTCTTTTTTACCTTGACGAAGAATTTCGTAAACTGCTGCATATGGCTTTCTGTTTGTAGTAAATCCGCCAAAAGAGATTACATCTCCATCTTCAACATATTTACTTATAGCATCTTTTAAACTATAAATTTTACTCAAGATTATGCCTCCTTAATAATTTAATCTTATATCTTATTTCATTTATATAATATCATATAACATAAACAAAAGGAAATTCTCAAAAAGAATTTCCAATTGTCAATATCTAAATCATCCAAACATTATTAAAAATACACCAGCTGCTACTGCTGATCCTATAACACCTGCTACGTTAGGTCCCATAGCGTGCATTAATAAGAAGTTTGTTGGGTTATATTTTCTACCTTCGACTTGAGCAACTCTTGCTGCCATTGGTACCGCAGATACACCTGCTGAACCGATAAGTGGGTTGATTTTTCCACCTGTTATATAGTAAAGAAGTTTACCAAATAAAACTCCTCCTACAGTTGCACATGCAAAAGCCATAAGTCCAAGACATATTATCTTTATTGTTGCAAGAGAAAGGAATATTTCTCCATTTGCTGTTGCTCCAACTGTTGTACCAAGCATGATTGTTACAATATTCATTAGAGCGTTTTGTGCTGTATCTGAAAGTCTTGCAGTAACTCCTGATTCTTTAAATAAGTTACCAAGCATAAGTAGACCAAGAAGTGGTGCTACTGATGGTAATAGTAAAGCTGTAAATAATACTACAACTACTGGGAATACTATTTTTTCAGCTTTAGAAACAGGTCTTAATGCAACCATTTTTGTTTCACGTTCTTTTTTAGTAGTTAATGCTTTCATAATTGGTGGTTGAATTAAAGGAATAAGAGCCATATATGAATATGCAGCAACCGCAATTGGTGCAAGTAAGTGAGGTGCCAATGTGTTTGTTACATATATTGCTGTAGGGCCATCCGCTCCACCGATAATTCCTATTGCTGCTGCTTCTTGTGGGGCAAAGCCTAGAGCTACTGCTACTGTAAAAGCTATATAAATCCCGAATTGTGCAGCTGAACCCAGTAGTAATGAAATAGGGTTAGCAATTAGTGGTGCAAAGTCTGTCATTGATCCAACACCCATGAATATTAGGCATGGGAATAGATTTGATTTAACTCCGCCGTATATAATTCTTAAAACACCTTGATCATACCAAGGTTCTGTTTCAAGCATAAGATTTGCTTGTGGTAAATTTGAGAGCATCATACCAAAAGCTATTGGTAATAATAGTAATGGTTCGAATTGTTTTTTTATGGCAAGGTAAAGTAGTATAAAAGATACTAAAAACATTACACAATTTTGCCATGTTAAAGCTGCAAAACCTGATTCTCCCAATATACCTGAAAGTGCGTTTACAAATATCACTGTAATTTCCTCCTAAATATTGTTCAGTATATTGTCTAACTAATTAGTTAAGTTCAGCTATTACTTGGTCAGTGTCTACTGTTTCTCCTACTTTAACTTTCATAGAAATTGTACCATCTGCTGGTGCTACTATTTCGTTTTCCATCTTCATAGCTTCAAGAACAACTACAACATCTCCTGCTGATACTTGGTCTCCATCGTTTACAAGAACTTTTAAGATATTTCCTGGCATTGGAGCTACAACACTATTTTCGCCTGATCCTGATGCTGCAGGAGCTGGTGCTGGTTCTGCTTTAGGAGCTGGTGCCGCTTGAGGAGCTGCTGCTGGTGCTGCTTGAGGAGCTGCAGGAGCTGCTGGTTGACCAAAATCTGCCATTGATAATGATTTAGGAGCTCCGCCTACTTTTTCAACTTCTACTTCAAAAACTTTTCCGTCTACTTTAACTTGATACTTCATTTTATACATCCTTCCTTATTTTTATTTTCTACTTATTTTCTTTTTATTGATGTTATTTTAAACTTATCAACTGGTCTTTTAATTTCTTCACTAACTGCAGCTATAATTGCTGCCACTAATGCACTATCTTCCTTACTTTCTACTTTTTTGGCTGGTTTAGAAGCTGCTTTACTAGCTTCAGGTTTTTGACTAGTCTTTCCTGCTATTGAGCCAACAGCAGCTGATATAATCTTTACAAATATTGCTAAAGATATTAATGATAGAAAAACTATTGCAAAACCTACTAATGACACTTGTAGCGCTTCTGCTACAGTCATTGTTTCACTTGCCCACATAATGACACCTCCCTTTTGTCAATTCCCTTACTTGTGAAATCATTTTCAATATCGAAATAATTATAACAAATTAAAAATACTATTTCAATAAAGCCTGCTGACTTTAATTGAATTTACTAGCATTAGTCTTATTATAACAAAAATATTTTAATTATATATGCTATATTTAAAATTATTTATATATAATTTTTTCTTACATTTCAATCTTTTTTATTAGATTTTTTTAATTTATAGTATACTAATTAATGGTAAGATATTTTTATATTTTTATTGGAGGTAATATGAAAAAAATAAAATTATTCCTAGTCTTGATGCTTTTACCCCTTCTTTTTAGCAATAATGTTTTCGCTAAAGAAGAAAAGATAAATGCAGAAGTGTCTAGGCAAAAAATCTTATTTGATGGTAAAGAAATTGATACGATCGAGGCATATAATATTGAAGGAAATAATTATTTCAAGCTTCGTGATGTAGCTGCTCTTGTTTCTGGAACTGAGATAAATTTTGATGTTTCCTTTAATGAAACTAGAAGAAGTGTTGAGATTACAAGAGATACAGCTTATAAAAAACAAGAAAACGACTTGGTTAAAAAAGTTTCTGATTCTAAGCTTGATGTAAGAGATGCAAAACCTGTTTGTTATATCGATAATGAAAAAGTTTTATATAAGGGCTATCTCATAAACAACAATAACTTTTTTAGACTAAGAGATTTGGGAAAAACTATTGGTTTTTATGTAAGTTATGACAAAGACGAAGATGCAGTAATTATTAAATCTGAAAAGCTTGAACCAAAAGATCTCATAGAAAGAGAAGAGGTTACTATAGTTAATTTATATTCTGACCCTATAGCTAATAGCAAAAAAATAAATAATTCAGATAAAAAAATATCTAGCCTCACTATTGATGATTTCATCAAAGATTTAAAATCTGCTATTTTAATTACAGATAAGGCTAAACGTCTTTCTGTTATTGAGAAAAGTTATGACAAGGCAAATAATAATATTGTTTTGATTCCAGATTTTAAATATAAGGGTAAATTATTTTTAACTCCTGTTTTAAAAGTTGAACAAGATTCTAAGACTAGTGTGATGAAGCTTGAAAATGAAAATATTTCTTTTGATTTATTAAAAAATAAGGCTGGTATTGATCCTAATAAAGACTTTAAACTGACTCTTGGCTATTATGAAGGCGACGAAGAAGATCACAACTTTAGATTTTTAAGTCTTATTGAGATTTCATATTAATTATGTTATTATAAGGGTAACCAGCAAGGAGGTAATATAATGAAAGTTACAAAAGATACAGTAATTGGACAAATCCTTCAAGATAAGCCTGAAAGTATTGGAACTTTGATGAGTTTTGGCATGGGTTGTGTAATGTGCCCAGCTTCACAAATGGAAACTCTTGAAGAAGCTAGTATGGTTCACGGTTTAGATGTTAATCTACTAGTAGATGCGTTAAATAAAGAGGAAGAAAAAGCAGAGTAATATAAAATATTATTTATTAATAAGAAAAAAGGACCTATCTTTAGGTCCTTTTGTTTTTATAAAATAGAAAGCTCTCTAAAAGAGAGCTTTTTTTGTATTTTTATATAGCATTTTCGTCTGAAATCAAGTCTTTTATCTTCATCAGCCTTGTTATGGTTGCTCTTTCGTTCTCATCCAACTTGCTAGTTATATATTTTATAGTTTCTTCTAAGTCTGGAATAGTCCTATATTCAAGAGCATTTACCCTTCTTCTTGTACTTTCGATTTCTTCAGCCATAAGTTGAGAGGCTTTTTCTACTTCTGCAAGTTCTAATAATTTATTCATAAGTTTATTAAGTCTTGCTATTGATTCGTCAAGGTCTGATGTTGTTTGAGCATAGCCGTATGGATAAACAGAAGCATTTTCATTGCTTGATTTAATGTTAAAGCTCATTTTAGGAATTAATACACTCATAACATTTTGCTTTTCTATATCAACTTCTATTTCTTGTGTTGGAAAAGAAACGGCAAGCTCCAACATATTTGCATTCATAAAAGAAGATGCTAATAAAAAGTCCTTATAGAATTGTGAAAGTTGTTCTTCGACTTCAACTCTTAATTCTTTATTTCTCTTAACATTTTCGATAAACCTTCTCATAAGCTCATCTTGTTTATCTTTTAAAAGTTTGTGACCTCTTTTTGATTTAGATAGCCTTTTTTTAAGAGAAGTTAGGTTCATCCTTGTGGGAGTTACTTTTAATCTTGCCATAACTAATCACGTTCTCTTTCTTCAGCTTGCTCCTCATCTTTATCTGTCGCATTTTCTAAGTCTTGATCTTGCATTGTTTTACTGCCTAAATATTTATCAATTAAATCATCATCAATTCTCTTAAGTTCTGACCTAGGAATAAGCTTTAATAAGTCCCAACCAAGATCTAGAGTATCTTCGATGTTCCTATTGTTTGTGTAACCTTGGTTTACATATCTATTTTCAAATTCTCCTGCAAATTTTGCAAAAGCCTTGTCTGATTTAGATAAAGCATTTTCACCAAGGATTACAGAAAGTTCTTTTGCTTCTTTTCCTGATGTATAGGCTGCATAAATTTGGTTCATTGTATCAGCATGGTCTTCTCTTGTCCTATCTTCACCAATTCCCTTATCTTTAAGTCTTGATAAAGAAGGAATTGCATCTATTGGTGGTTGGATACCTTGTTTGTAAAGTTCTCTTGATAGGATTATTTGTCCTTCTGTGATATATCCTGTAAGGTCTGGTATTGGGTGAGTGATATCATCCTCTGGCATTGAAAGGATTGGAATTTGTGTTATTGATCCTTTTCTGCCTTTTATTCTACCAGCTCTTTCATATATTCCTGCAAGGTCTGTGTATAAATAACCTGGATAACCACGTCTACCTGGAACTTCTTTACGAGCTGCTGAAACTTCACGAAGTGCTTCTGCATAGTTTGTCATGTCTGTTAAGATTACAAGTACGTGCATATCAAGTTCAAAAGCAAGATATTCAGCGCAAGATAGTGCCATCTTTGGTGTTGCAAGTCTTTCTATTGCAGGGTCATCTGCAAGGTTCATAAATAAAACAGCCCTGTCCATGGCTCCTGTTTTTGTGAAGTCATTTATA
Organism: Peptoniphilus obesi ph1; assembly: GCF_000311865.1. Taxonomy (GTDB): domain Bacteria; phylum Bacillota; class Clostridia; order Tissierellales; family Peptoniphilaceae; genus Peptoniphilus_E; species Peptoniphilus_E obesi. The sequence continues at coordinate 366,406 of NZ_HE978582.1, forward strand.
AAAAATTGAGCTTCTTCAAATGTGATCCCCATAGCAGCAAATACAACCGCAAAGTTTTCATTTGTTCCTCTTACTCTTGCTTGCCTTGTGATTTGTGCAGCTACGTTATTATGAGGAAGACCTGCTCCTGAGAATATCGGAAGCTTTTGTCCTCTTACAAGAGTATTTAGTCCATCTATTGTTGATATTCCAGTTTGTATAAATTCTGATGGGTAGTCTCTACTTACTGGGTTTATTGCTGTACCATTTATATCAAGTTTATGGTCTGGCATAATCATAGGTCCATCATCAATTGGTCTACCCAATCCATCGAAAACTCTACCTATCATGTCTGGACTTACGCCAAGTTCTAGAGGTCTACCTAAAAATCTTACTGCTGTACTTTTTAAATTAATGCCGCTTGATCCTTCGAATATTTGGACCATGGCCTTATCTTCATCTATTTCTATGATTCTACCACGTCTAAGTTCTCCATTATTTAATTTTATGTGAACTAATTCGTCATAGGTTACTCCCTCAACGCCTTCAACTACCATTAGAGGTCCTACAACTTCTGATACAGTTTTATATTCTTTTAGCATCTATTGTTTTCCCCCTTTGATATATTGATCTACTTCTTCCATTATTTCATCTTGTATCTTATCGATTTCATCTATATCATCTTCATGAATATATTTCATTCTTGAAATTTTTTCTCTAATTGGCATTTCTTCTATTTCACCAATATAAACTCCATTGTCTAAAGCTCTTGAAGCTTCATCATAGAATTTTAATATTGTTGATATCATCTTATTTTGCTTTTTTAATGAACAATAAGTGTCTACATCATGAAAAGCATTTTGTTGCAAGTAGTCTTCACGAAGTGATTTAGTTATTTCTAGTTTTAATTGATCTTGCTCTGATAAAGCATCTCTACCAACTAGTCTAACAATTTCTTGAAGTGAGTTTTCTTCTTGTAATAGACTCATGGCCCTTATCCTATTTTTAGAAAATTCTTCATCTACATATTTATCAAAATATTCATCCATCTTGTCTTGATAAAGTGAATATGAGTCTAACCAGTTTATAGCTGGGAAGTGTCTCTTATAAGATAAGTCATAGTCTAATTTCCAGAATATTTTTACAATTCTTAGAGTGGATTGAGTAACTGGTTCTGAAATATCTCCTCCTGGAGGTGATACTGCTCCGATTACTGACAAGGCTCCTTCTCTGTTGTCATTTCCTAGACAAACTACCCTACCTGCACGTTCATAGAAGTCTGCAACTCTTGATGCTAGATAAGCTGGGTAACCTTCGTCCCCTGGCATTTCTTCAAGTCTACCACTCATTTCACGAAGTGCTTCTGCCCAACGTGATGTTGAGTCTGCCATCATGGCTACTGAATATCCCATGTCTCTATAATATTCAGAAATTGTAATTCCTGTATAGATACTTGCCTCTCTGGCAGCTACTGGCATATTAGATGTATTTGCAATAAGCACTGTCCTTTTCATTATAGATTCTCCAGTATTTGCATCTATAAGTTCTGGAAATTCCATAAGTACATCTGTCATTTCGTTTCCACGTTCGCCACATCCAACATAAACAACTATTTGAGCATCTGCCCATTTTGCAAGCTGATGTTGCACAACTGTTTTACCACTACCAAAAGGTCCTGGTATAGCTGCTGTTCCTCCCTTAGTTATAGGGAAGAATGTATCTATAATTCTTTGACCTGTTACAAGTGGAGTGTTAGGATCTATTTTTTTCTTAATCCTTCTTGCTTGTCTTACTGGCCATCTTTGAATCATATTAAGTTCTACTTCTTCGCCATTTTCTTTTTCTATCACTGCAACAGTTTGGTCAACTGTTTGCTCTATATCTCTTATTCTTACAACTTTTCCGCTTATTCCAGCAGGTACCATAATTTTATGTTTTACTACACTTGTTTCATCTACTACACCAAGAACATCGCCTTCGTTGACTTCGTCTCCAACTTGAGCTAGGGCTTTGAATTTCCATTTCTTTTCCCTATCAAGATTTTTAACACTTGCTCCTCTTTCCAAGAAGTCTCCAACTTGGTCTTGCAAGCTTTGAAGCGGTCTTTGTATACCATCAAACATGTGCTCTAAAAGTCCAGGTCCAAGTTCTACTGACAAAGGATATCCAGTGGATACAACTTTGTCTCCAGGACCAATTCCTGTTGTTTCTTCATATACTTGTATTGAGGCTCTGTCGCCTCTCATTTCTATGATTTCCCCTATTAATTTATCTTCTGCAACCTCAACAACATCATATACACTTGCATCTTCCATGCCTTCGGCTACAACTAAGGGTCCGGAAACTTTTATAATTCTTCCTGATTTCAAAAAAGTTCCTCCTTTACAATATATCTGATCCAATCGCCTTTTCTACATAGGAGCTAATTTTTTCTAGTCCTATATTTTCGCTGCCTTTATTAGATGGAATTAGAATTATAGATGGTAGCACTTTATCGCTATATCTATCAATTGTTTCTTCGATTTGTTTTGCTAATTGTTCAGTAATAAAAATTACTCCATATCCATTTTTTGCAAGATCATCGACAACTTTCCTAGCTTCCACAGCATCATAGACGACTCTAACATCTATTCCTAGTGCCTTAAATGCAAGCACTGAATCTTTATCTCCAACAACTGAAAGCTTATACATAACTATCACGCAGCCTTTCTCTTATCAAGGAAGCTTCAATTCCATTTAATTTACAAATAAAAATTATTTTTAAATTTTTTATTTCCATTTCCTTTGCATACAAGTAGGCAAAAATTACTTCAGGTCCATATGTAACCCTCTTGGCATCTTTAATTACCTGCATGAAATAGTTATCCTTTTGTCTTTCAAATTCACTTAGTGATCCCGTCTTTTTAAAGGATTCTATTCCTTTTTCTACAAATTTTCCTATGGTTAAGTGTCTAAAAATAGGACTACTTGGATCAAGATCACCATAATATATTTTTTTCAAAATTTCTAATGATAAATTTCCGCCATCGAAAAGAACATGGTCTAAAAAGCTGACATCCCTTTCTTGTCTTTGGCATCTTAAAAATGTATTAATATTTGTAAAATCTATTAGATCCTTTACATATTTAGTAAATAAATCTACATCCATCTCATCAGCTAAATCTTTTAAGGATTGCATATAAAGTTTATCTATAACAATATCTATATTTTGTGCTGATTTGGATTCTTGATATTCCAAGCTGGCCTTATCAATTACATTTGTATATTCATCTTTAATGTGTTCAATTTCTTGATTGGAATTTGCATATTGTTTCCAATCTGTCTCACCTATTCTTACATACAAGTGAGATAGTTCACTCTCTAGGAGCCTATCTTTAACATAAACTTTTATATTATGATAAATATAGTTATTAGCCACAAGATCTACAACCCTTGGGTCTGGACTAATTTTATATAGTTCAGCAAAGTTTTTTTCTTGTTCCTTTGTAAGGGCTTTTTCATAATCTTGAGCCTTATCAATATCTCTAAAAAAGCTTTGATATACAGTATCATTAAGAAATTTTATTGCTTCAGATAAATCATTAGCATCTATAATTCTGTCAAATGTTGCCTTGTTAAGGAGTTGTTTTTCTTTAACCCTTATTTCAGCAGATGCTCGGACAAATTTTTCTCTATCCATATCTTAGCTCCTTTTTCTTAAAATAATCCCTCAAAATACTTATTATCAAATTTAAAATACTGATCATCAATCAAGTCTTTGAAGTCATTATTGTATACTACATCTCCTACATCAAGCTTGTATCCTTCTTCAATCTTTTCATCAGAAATCTTATAATCAGTATTTTTAGAAATATATTCTCTATATTTATCTGGTACTATCAAAGTAGGATTTTCTAACTTTAGATTTTCTATACTTTTTTTAATACTGTCTAAAAACTCTTCATTTGAAAGATTTAAAAGTTCTTTGTGAGCTAGGTCAAAAATCTTATCTACTAATTTATTCTTTGCAGATAATACTCTATCTCTTGCCTTAAGACTTGTAGATTCCTTTTGTTTTATTCCTATTTCTTCTGCTTCAAAGTGGGCTTTTTTTTCAATTTCCTTTGCCTTTTCTTCAGCTTGGACTTCTCTATTGCTTAAGATTAATTTTGCTTCTCTTCTAGCCTCACCTAAAATTTTTTCAGCTTCTTTATCAGAATCAAGCTTAATTTTATCAATTATATTATCTATATTTGAATTAGACATACAATCACCCTTACTTAACACTATTCATTATTAAGAATGAAATAGCGAATCCAAGTATTGCATACATTTCTACCATTACTGCTAAAATAATACCTTTTGCTTGTTGAGGTTCATTTTTAGCTAAAATATTAATACCTGCTACTGATACCTTACCTTGTGAAATACCTGAAACTAGACCAGTTAGTCCTACTGGAAGTCCTGCACAAAGTAGGATAAATCCTTTATAAAGATCCATATCTGGTGACAATTTAAAAAGTATAAGCATACCAATTACAAAACCATAAAGACCTTGTGTACCTGGTAATAGTTGTAATATAAGTGCTTTACCAAATTTTTCAGGTTCTTCTATAATAACCCCTGCTGCTGCTTCACCTGCTAGGCCTACACCTTTAGCAGATCCCATTCCTCCAAGAAGTGCTGCTAGTGCAACTCCTAAAGTTCCGAGCATTATTCCACCATATTCTGCAAAAAATCCTTGATACATTAATTTTCCTCCTCTATATTAAAGTAGTTTGATTTGCTAACCATTTCTTTAAATGGTATTCCTCCACCTTCATAAAACTTATTAAACATTTCTACATATGTTAACCTTGCTGAATGCACATATGCTGATAGGAATGATAAGAATATATTAAATATTTGAAAAGCTAAGAAAATAACTATTCCAAGCAATGTTGCTAAGAATCCATTTCCAACTAGCATTCTTACTATAATATTTACTGCTATAGCAATAAAAGCACTTGATAGGGCTAGGGCCATAAGTCTTATATATGAAACAAAATCACCAAAATACGATGTGATTCCATATAGAGAGTAAACTCCCCAACCAATCTTTCCACCTATACTCTTTTCTTCTCTACCACCAGTAAATAATACTATTATCATACCTAGTAGCATTAAAATTTTCGCTCCGTTTGATACAATCTTTGGTATTGTACCTACACTTGCTGCTATTATGGCTATTACTGCCCCCGTTATGATCATATACCAAGATCCAACATCATAAAGAGCATCTAATGGCTTTTTATCCCTAATATCCATATAGGCTTGAATTCCTAAAGCGAAGAATATATGAATTCCACCAAGTATCATAGAAAGAAGTATCATTTCTATATAATCTGTTGATGGATCTATAAAGGCTTTCATTGGCACTATATCTCCAAAGAAGGAACCAAATATAAATCCCCAAATAGCTGCGGATACTCCAAGATACATAAAAAACTTTAAGAATTTTTTTGTCTTATTATCTAAATTAAATTTCTTAAGCCCTATAAGAGCTCCCAAAAATATAAGTAATCCATAGCCCAAATCTCCTACCATAATACCTGCAAAAACAAAGTAAAACGGTGCAAATAATGGAGTCGGATCGACTTCGTTATACTTTGGCATAGAATACATTTCTGTTAAAGATTCAAAAGCACTTACAAATTTATTATTTTTTAATTTTATAGGTACTTTTGGATCATCAGCCTGAGCTTCTTCTATCTCTAAATAATAGTTATCTCCAAGCTCATCATCTAAAACTGCTAAAAATTCATATTCTAAATCCTTAGGGAAATACCCCTCTATTATGTCAACCTTGCTAGTTTTAAGAAAATTATTTTCAGACATAATCTTGTTCTTTTTGTTATTCAGATAGTCATAGTAAATACAGAAGTCCTCATATAGATACATCCTACTGTTAATCTTTACATTATAGATCTTAGTTTCTTCTATATCTTTTCTAGTTTCTTTTTCTAGTTTTTTTATCTTATCTTTAACAAAACCATCTGTCTTGATTTCAATATTTGTAAAAATATTCTTTCTTAAAATTTCTTCAACTTCTTCTTTGATTAAGTCATCATAAACAACAACAAGATAGCTAAGATTTTCATCCTGACTGATTGTTTCCATATAAACTAGGTCTATTGAAGATAAATCTTCAACTAAAAAATCATAATATTTAGTAAGTATATTACCCTTGGCAATATTTACATTTTTAAATGATTCAAGATCTTCTACCTTTATACTGAGATCTTTCCACGGTTTAAGATCTTCTATTAAGTTTCTATTTTCTTCAATTTTTTCAACTAGCTTATCTTTGTTATCAGAAATTTTCTTTAATTTTTTATATTCACCATTAAAGTCAAATTCCTTTGCTCTTTCATTTATTTTAGCTAGGCTATAGCTTTTTTTACCTTCTTTTAATTCTTGTAGAGCTGAAGTTTCTTCTTGCTTATGATCTTCTAAGACTTCTATTGCCCATTTAGCCTTAGCAAGTTTTGAATCTATGGCTGAAAGTTGTTTTAGATTATCAATTTTTTCTATATACTGATCTTCATCAGAGCTTTCCAGATAGTTAAAATGTACTTGATTAAAATATTGTAATCTCTTTAACAGAGCCTTCCTATCAGAATCTAATGAAAATAAGTTAAATTTATTCATCTTAACTATTGCCATTATTCATCACAATCCTCTCAACTACAACATCTACATACTTCTTAAGTTCTTGATCAGTCTTGTCTAAAATTTCTCTAGATTTTTTCTGAGCTTCATCTATAACAGGCCTTGCATCGTGTTCGGCCTCTCTTCTAGCCTCATTAAGAATTTGCTGCCTTTTATTTTCTGCTCTTTGCAAAATTTCTCTTTCAATCTTATTAGCTTCAGCCTCAGCCTCATTAATAATATTTTCAGCTTCTACTTTTGCATCTTCAAGTTTTCTGTTTGCCTTTTCTTCCTCTTGTTTGATTTTACTAATAGTGTCTTTCAAAAAACCACCTCCAATACTGATCTGATTTAACGCATAAATTAAATATGCATTTGTTTTATTTATACACTTTTTTACATAGTAAAAAACATATATAAAAGCTTAATTATCAAAATAAAAAAGGAACAAAATATTCCTTTTAAAAGATAATTAGTTATAAAGTAGCTGTTTAATATTTTACCCAATTAATAGCTATAATATTTACTTTTTTATATTTTTCCAATAAAAAAAGACCGCTTAGCGATCTTTTAATAATTTTTTTAATAAGATTTTACAAGTTCTCTTGCTTTTTCTATATCAACTTCATATACATCAACTTTATATCCACCAAGATTTACTCCACTCCTGTCTCTACCCTCTAAAGTATGAGCAGATATGTCTGATCTTTCTAAAGATAGTCCAAATTTTGCAAGAAAGGCAAGTTGCCCATATGAAAAGTCAGTTTCTATGTATTGGTCTACTATGTCAAGCAGTCTTGGAATTTTAAAAAATGTTGCTGGATTTTTTATTTTGTCAAATAAAAGCATCAAGAAATCTTGTTGATTTTTTATTCTTCCAATATCCTGATCATCAAGAGCCTTTCTAGCTCTTAAATAAGAAACTGCGTTTATTCCATCTAAGTGGTTGTTACCTCTTTTTAAATTGATTTCTAAAGGAGGTATAACCCAGTCATCCGTGTAACTGTAATCTGGATGGTCCCAATAAATATCAATTCCTCCGAGTGTATCAACTATTTCTATAACAGCCTTATAATCCACAATTGCATAATGATCAATTTCAACATCTAAAAAATCTTCCACTGTTTTTACTGTAAGGTCTAAACCTCCATCAGGATAAACTCTTGGATTAAAAGCAGAATTTATTTTATGTTTATCATAGCCATGAATTCTAACATATGAGTCTCTTGGTATGGAAACAATTTGAACCTTTTTATCTTCTGGAAATATCGTAAAGAGCATTATTGTATCTGTTCTCATGTTTTCTCCATCATCATACTTATCTTTTGTCTTAGATTTATCTACTCCAAGCAAAAGAATTCTTAGTTCATTATCTCCTTCAAAAACATTTATTAAATTTTTATCATCAAATATCTGATCTTCTTTTCTTTGAGGCCTATTTAATTGATCTATTCCTTTATTTTCATATTGCGGTTTTATTCTGTAAGCTATTAAAACTATTAAAGATAAAATAATAATAGACAGGACCACAAAAATTCTATATATATATTTCATAATCCACCCCTATATAAATAATTTTATCAAAATAATTATAGCTACAGCTGGTGTTCCAAATAGACCAACCAAGAATAAAATCAAAGGACTCGTTTCTATAGTAAGGCCATATTTAGATGCAATAGTATTAAAAACCAACAAGATTAAAGATCCAACTATTATATTTATTAAAAATTTAATTGCTAGTTTTATTGATTTAAAAGCAAATAGTGCAATCGCTATTGCAAGTATAAGTCCTATAAAAAATTCCATAATAACTCCTATTTATTAATGTGCTTGCTAGCTTGTATAATTATATCAGCTATGTCTTCACTTGAAAACTTGGTAGAATCAATAGTTAAATCATATTCAGATGATTGTCCCCAAACTCCAGAAGTGTATCTCTTATAGTGGTTACTTCTTCTAGTATCAGTTTTCTTTATTTGTATAATTGCTCTTTGTCTATCAACTTTTTCTCTTTTCATTATGTCTTCGATCCTATATTCATAATCAGCTGTTATAAATACACTCAAAAGTTTTTCTTTTTCTTTTAGAACATAGCTACCACATTTGCCGACTATTATACAAGGTCCATTAGAAGCAAGTTGTCTTATAGTTTTTGCATTAGCAAGAAAGTTTGCATCATTTTCTAATATATCTTCTTGAGAATATGAATAATTTTCCCTATAAAGATCATAAACTGTTCCCTTTAAAAAAGAATCCTCTTTACTAACCTTGTCTATATCAATCTTAGACTCTAAAGTCTTTAGCTCAATTATATCTTCATCATAAACTTCTATATTTAATTTTTTAGAAATAAGCTTAGTTATATCACTAGCCCCACTTCCGTGTTGGCTATCTATTGCAATTATTGTATCTGATATATTATTGTTAACCCCAAAAATCTTATTTAAAAACATTTTCCCACATCCTTAAATCTCTAAATAGCTAGGCTTTTTCCTTTTTACTTGGCAGTTGTGATAAAAGAGTAGCTATCAAGGTAATACAACAACCCAACATTTCTCTTTTTGTCAATATTTGATTAAGCATCAAATAACCTGCAAACACTGAAATTATTGATTCTAATGACAATATCAAAGATGCAATGGTTGGATCCATATTCTTGAGTCCAAGAATTTGAAATAAGTATCCAATTGCTGATGACAAAACACCAACATATAATATTGCTCCTAAAGCTTGTCTTATGTAAACTATTTCAATAGTCTCAAATATTAAAGCTGGTATAAAGCTTAAAAGTGAGCATACAATAAATTGATATCCATTAAGTTTTATAATATCAACATGCACAGCATACTTTGCTAAGAGTAAAGTATGGACTGACATTGTTATTGCTGCTACAAAAAGCATAACGTCACCAATATTTATAGAGAAATCTTCTTTAATTGTTATAAAATATAGACCAACTATGGCCATTAGAATACAAAAGGCAGTTTTAGCATCTAATTTTATTCCTAAAAAATATCTAATTATTGGAATAATTACTATGTAAAGGGTTGTAATAAATCCTGCCTTACCTGCTGTTGTATATAATAAGGCATATTGTTGTAAATTTAGTGATAGAAATAAGAATATTCCGCAAAATAAAGAAGCCCTCCTTGTAAGGCTTTCACTTATCTCTAAACCTTCATTAATATTTAATTTTGAAAAAAGTGGAAGCATGGCAAGCATAGCCAATCCACCAACCATAGATCTTACTGCCGTAAAAGTGTATGGTCCAATATATTTCATGCCATTACTTTGTGCTACTAGAGCAAAACCCCATATAGCGGCTGTGGAAAATAAAAGTAATATAGATATAAGTTTTTTACCATTCATAGTCAAAACCTCACTTTCCAAAATTATTATTAAGTCTAGTTTAATTATATATTTACTAAATTTATATGTAAATTAAATTATTAAAAAACATAATAGAAATAGTAAACACTATTCCTATTATGTTCTTATTTTTATATTAATTTGTTTTTTTATATTATAGTAAGATTCCACCATATGCTACGAATAATGGTGCAAATACTAAAGATACAACTGTGATTAATTTTATTAAAATATTTAGAGAAGGTCCTGATGTATCTTTGAATGGGTCACCAACAGTATCTCCTGTTACAGCTGCCTTGTGAGCTTCTGAACCTTTGCCACCGTGAACACCATTTTCTATATATTTTTTAGCATTATCCCAAGCTCCACCAGCATTTGACATAAATATCGCCATTAGAACACCAGTGATTAATGAACCTGCTTGAAGTCCACCTAAAGCTTCTGAGCCAAGTAAAAGTCCAATTAAAATTGGTACAATTACTGCTATCATTCCTGGAACTATCATTTCTTTTAAAGCTGCTCCTGTTGAAATATCTACACATTTTGCATATTCTGGTTTAGCTTTTCCTTCCATTATTCCTGGAATTTCTTTAAATTGACGACGAACTTCATCAATCATTGCTGATGCAGCATTACCAACTGCTGACATTGTTAGTGCTGAGAAAGCAAATGGTAGCATACCACCAATAAATGCTCCTGCTATTACTTCTGGTTTTGATACGTCAATTCCAGTAAGTCCAGTTGCTTCGATAAATGATACGAATAAAGCTAAAGCTGTTAAAGCTGCAGATCCTATTGCAAATCCTTTACCGATTGCTGCTGTAGTATTACCAACTGCATCAAGCGAGTCTGTAATTTCTCTAACATTTTCTGGTAATTCACACATTTCTGCAATACCACCAGCATTATCTGCTACTGGTCCGTAAGCATCAACTGCTATAGTCATACCTGCTGTTGAAAGCATACCAACTGCTGCAAGTGATATACCATATAGTCCGTGGATTGCTTCTTGGTTTCCACCTGCTCCAATAAATGCAATCATAATACCTATTGCGATAACTACGATAGGTCCAACTGTTGACATCATACCTACTGAAAGACCTGAAATTATATTTGTAGATGCTCCTGTTTCTGATTCTGATGCTATTCTTTTTACAGGAGAGTATTCTTCTGATGTGTAATATTCTGTAAATTTAGAAATTATTAATCCAACTACTATACCTGTAATTACTGGTATAAATGGTTTGAATTGTCCAAATATTTTACTAGCTAAAAATCCTGCTGCAATTACTGTTACTGCTGCTGAAACATATTCTCCATTATTAAGAGCTTTTTGTGGGTTCTTATCTCCTTTTACAAAGAATGCTGCAATTATTGAACTTATGATTCCTAGTCCAGCTATAAGTAAACCGTATTTTATTCCATCTTCGCCATAAGCTACAACTCCAAGTGTAATTACTGAAAGTAAAGCACCTACATAAGATTCAAATAAGTCTGCTCCCATTCCAGCAACATCACCAACGTTGTCCCCAACGTTATCTGCTATAACAGCAGGGTTTCTTGGGTCGTCTTCTGGTATTCCTGCTTCAACCTTACCAACAAGGTCAGCTCCAACATCGGCAGCTTTTGTATATATACCTCCACCAACTCTTGCAAATAATGCAATTGATGATGCTCCAAGTGAAAATCCTGTTACAATTGTTGGATCTCCTGTTATTTTATAAGCTATTGAGATACCAGCAATACCTAAACCAACAACGCACATACCCATTACGATACCTGCAGAAAATGCAACATCTAGTGCTTTTCCAAGTCCGTGTTCCATAGCTGCGTTTGTTGTTCTAACATTTGCTTTTGTCGCAACTCTCATTCCAATATATCCTGCACATACAGAACAAATTGCACCTGCAATAAAGCAAACTGCTGTTGCTATACTTGATAATCCTATTGCTAATACTATAGCTAGTACAACAACAAATATAGCAAGAGCTTTGTATTCTCTTGTTAAAAATGCCATGGCTCCATCTTCAATGTATGAAGCTATTTCTTTCATTCTGTCATTACCTTGTTCTTGTTTTGCAACAAAATTCGCTTTATATCCTGCAAAAACAAGGGCAATAACTCCTATTATCGCTGTTAAAACTAATACTTCCATATTTCCTCCCTTATATTGCAGCTAGTATTAATAAAGCTATTACAAACACTACTGATGATATAATTATTATTCTGTTTTCAATTTCTTTTTTACTTGTTCCTCTATGTTCTCCCCATAGAGAATACTCTTCTCCTGACATTACTCCTAAACCTGCTTGTTTACTTTCAGTTAGGACAACTGTAACTATCATTACAATAGCAGATAGGGCAATGATTATTGACAATATTGTTTTCAAAAACTCTAACCTCCCTAATATCGATATCTATAACGTATAAATTTTATCATATGAAGTTTTTAAAATCAACGCAATTAGCTTAATCTAGTTATTAATCAAAGATTTTTAATTTATTTAATCTAGATTTTTCTATTGGAAATAGTTTTCTATTTTTATCTATTTCAGATAAGTCTATATCTGATATTATTAAACCTTCTTTTTCATCAATAGATGCTAAAATTTCTCCTCCTGGACTAATTATTCTAGAATTTCCAAATACATTTTTAGAAATTTCATCATCTCTTGCCATACTTGATCCTATTATAAAACTTTGAAAATCTACTGCTCTTGCTCTTAAAAGCAATTCCCAGTGTTTTTTGCCTGTTTCCTTTGTAAATGATCCCGGAACAAATATGCACTCTGCTCCAAGCTTGTGCATACTTTCAAATAATTCATAAAATCTTAGATCATAACAAATAACAAGTCCAAATTTTCCATATTCTGTATCGAAAACTCCGATCTGACTTCCTGCTTCTACATTATCTGATTCTCTAAATTCTTTCCCATTTTCAAAAACCACATCAAACATATAAATTTTTTTGTAGGAATATATTTCTTCTCCATTTTTATCAAAGACAAAAGCTTCATTATATATTTTGTCGTCTTTTAATATAGGAATAGATCCTCCAACCAATAAAATATTGTATTTTTTTGCTGTTTCTTTTAAAAAGTTGTAAGTTTTTGAATATTTATCTTCTGCAAACTTTTTAAAATATTCATTGTTGTAGGGGCAGTTCCACATCTCTGGCAAGGCGACAACTTGGCAACCCTTCTCTGCTGCTTCTCTTATTAATTCATCTGCCCTTTTTAGGTTTCTATCTTTATCTGCCTTTGCCGATATTTGAACTGATCCTAATTTAAATTTTTTCATAAGACCTCCTTGTCTATAATAAAAAAGAGCTATGATCATAGCCCTTTTAATAACATTTATACAAATAGTAAAACTAATATACCAAGAATTATCCTATATACCCCAAAAACTTTGAAGTCATTTTTCTTAATAAATTTCATAAATTTTGTTATAACCGCATAGGCCACTACATATGAAACCACACTTCCAACAAGTATCAAAAGCCATTCTTCTAAAGTGAAGGCAAAACCCATTTTTATAATCTTAAGCCCTGTTGCTCCTAGCATGGTTGGAATTGCTAAGAAAAAGGAAAATTCAGCAGCTGTTTTTCTATCACATCCAAGTAGCATAGCTCCTATTATTGTAGCAGCTGATCTTGATGTTCCTGGAACCATAGCAAGACATTGGAAAAGTCCTATTAAAAGAATAGTCTTTATATTAATCTGGTCTATATCGTGGTATTTAAATTCCTTGTCCTTGTTATGAATTTCTAAAACAATAATCACTATTCCATAAAAAATTAAGGCTATAGCAACTGTCACTTTATTAAATAAATACTCATCTATAAGATCATCAAATAAAAATCCCAATACTGCCGCTGGTAAAAATCCAATTATTATCTTTGCTAGTAGTCTCATAGTTTTTAAATCTCTATGTTCCCACCTGTATTGTAAGCTCAGTTTTTCTCCACTTTTAGTTTTTTCTTCTAAGGGATTTAGCTCATCAAAATACAAAACTAAAACACTTAAAATTGCTCCTAGCTGAATAATTACATTGAATGCATTTGCAAACTTTTCTGGGCTTAATGATATAAATTGGTTTGCTATTATTAAATGCCCAGTTGAAGATACTGGTATAAATTCAGTTAAACCTTCAATTATACCTAGTATTATTACTTTTATAAAATTCATATTATCTCCTAGCGTTTTTTATTAGTCTCTTTCTAGATTCAAGAATTTTGTAAATTCTTTTTTAAATACAAGATCAACTGTTCCAGTTGGTCCGTTTCTGTGCTTAGCTATGATTACCTCTCCAGTATTTGGGCTTTCGCTTTCTTCTTTATTATAATATTCATCCCTATATAAAAACATTACAATATCAGCATCTTGCTCAATTGCTCCAGACTCTCTTAAATCAGATAAGATTGGTCTATGATCTGATCTTAATTCTGGCGAACGAGATAATTGAGATAAAGCAATCACAGGAACTTCTAATTCTTTTGCTATTGCTTTTAAATTTCTTGAAATTGCAGATATTTCTTGCTGCCTAGATTCAACTTTTGAACCCATTTGCATAAGTTGTAAGTAGTCTATAACTATTAGATCAAGTTTTTTCCTTGAATTTATTAAACTTCTGCACTTAGCCTTTAATTCAAGTGGTGAAATTCCAGCTGTATCATCAATTTCTATATCCATTTCAGATAAGATTGGCATGGTATTTATTATTTTTAACCATTCATCTTCGTTTAAATTTCCACCTATAACTTTTTGTAAGTCTACGTGGGCAGTGGAAGAAATAATCCTTTGAACTAATTGATTTTTACTCATTTCAAGAGAAAACATAGCAACTGTTGCTTTTTCTTTTATAGCAGCATTTGTAGCTATATTTACCATTAGGGCAGTTTTACCCATTGATGGCCTAGCTGCGAGTAGGATTAGGTCTGATTTTTGTAGACCTGATAATTTTTTATCTAGGTCAATAAAACCAGTTGATAAACCTGTTATACTGTTTGGATTTTGGGCTCTTTTTTCAATTTCAGCAAAAGATTCTAATAAAACTTCTTTTACTGGAACCAGTCCCATCCTATGAGATCTTTGTGTTATATCAAAAATCTCTTTTTCTGCATTTTCTACTATTGCAGATACTTCACCTTCTTGGGAATAGCAATTTGAAATTATCTTATCAGATGCCTTTATAAGTTTTCTTAGTGTTGATTTTTCTTTTATTATTTCACAATAGTAACTTGTGTTTGATATAGCTATTACTGAACTTGTTAAATTTGCTAGATAGCTAAGTCCTCCAACGTCTTCTAAAAGACCCATTTTTTTCAACTCTTCAGATGTTGTAACAACATCTGCTTCTTCATTTCTATTGTAGATATTTAGAATAGCATCAAAAATATAGCTATTTATTTCTGAATAAAAATCATCCCTATAGATAATTTCAACGGCAACTGTTATTGCATCTTTTGAAGTCATCATACTACCAAGAACTGAGTTTTCAGCCTCAATATTGCTTGGAGGTATTCTTAAATTTAGTTCTTCCATTTTATTTATTAACTTATTCTGCCTTAATTTCTACTGCAAGCTCTGTGTTTATGTCTGTGTATAGTTTGATTGGCACCTTGTGCTTTCCTGCAGTTTTTATGTTTTCTTTAAGGTCAATTTTTTTCTTGTCTATGTCTATTTTTAATTGATCTTTTATTGCTGCTCTAATATCATTTGATGTAATAGCTCCAAATAATTTATCAGATTCTCCAGCTTTTGCAGTCAAAACAATTTTTGACTTGTCTAATTTTTTCTTTATTTCTGTAAAATGAGCAACTCTTTCTTTTTCTTCTTCTTCAAGTCTTTTTTGCTCTTCTTCCCAATTTTTTAGGTTTTCTTCATTTGCTTCTATTGCAACTTTTCTTGGAATCAAAAAGTTTCTTGCATAGCCATCTTTTGAATTTACAAGATCGCCTTTCTTACCTAAGTTTTTAACGTCTTTTAATAAAATTACTTTCATTGATTATCATCCTTTTTATCATTATCTATATATTCTTTAATTGCTTGTGTAAGCATATTTTCAGCTTCTTCAAAATCTGTGGTTTCAAGTTTTGCTCCAGCCATGTTTAGATGGCCTCCTCCTCCAAGTTTTTCAAGTATCAACTGCACAGAAATATCTCCCCTACTTCTACCTGAAATATGAATTCCTCCACCTGAAAGAGTCATAACAAATGAAGCATTAACCTCATTTATATTTAAAAGATCATCAGCTGCTTGAGCTGCAACTAAGACTGAGTTTTCAGCCTCTTTAGAAAATCTTGATATTGCATATTCCTTATATATAATATTTGCTTGGTGGATAACCTCTGCCTTATTTTGTAAAGTGCTTAGGTCATCTTGGAAAAGGTCTTTAACCTGAATCATATCAGCACCGGCACGCCTTAGGGTGGAGGCTGCTTCAAATGTTCTTACACCAGTTTGGAAAGAAAAATTCTTAGTATCTACTACTATTCCACTCATCAAGGCATCTGCCTCAAAATGGGTTAAGTTAAATTCTTCATTCATGTATATCAGCATCTCAGTTACAAGTTCACAAGTTGAAGATGCATAGGGTTCTATATAAGTTAAAACTGGATCTTTAACAAATTCTTTTCCTCTTCTATGGTGATCTATTATTACAACTTGTGGCGTTAGTTCAATTAAGTCTGGAGCTTCTGTAAATGAAGGTTTGTGATTGTCTACAAGAATGAGTAGCGATCTTTGAGATATTCTTTCTTTGGCAAAATCTTCTTTTACCAACCTATCATAGTTTTCATTTTCTTCCTTCATTCTATTTATTAGGTTATCTATCGATGGATTAGAAGAATTTAAAACTATATATCCTTCTTTTCCTCTATTTAAAACTGCTCTTAATATTCCGATCGCTGAGCCTATAGCATCCATATCCGCATTTTTATGCCCCATTATAAATACATTCTCTGATGCATCTATAAGTTGTTTTAAGGCAACTCCAAGTACTCTAGCCTTAACCTTGTTTCTTTTTTCTACAGCCTTGGATTTTCCACCAAAGAATTCATAATTATCTTCAACCCTAACAACAACTTGGTCTCCACCACGTCCTAGAGCTAAATCAAGACAAGTATCAGCTTCTTGATAGCCTTCTATAAATCCAAGTCCATAAGAAGAAACCCCTATTGATAGAGTTATCGGGATCGTATTTCCCTTATCTAATTCTCTTAAATCATCAAGGATATCAAATTTCTTCTCCTTGATCATGCTAAGAGATTTGTAATTCATAATTACAAGATACATATCTGTAGCATATTTTCTAACTAATCCATTGTAGTATTTAAAATAGTTGGATATGGTTGAGTCAATATCTGCTATAAGTAGAGGCCTATTTGCTGATGGAGTTGAGTCCATAGCTTCTGTATAGTTATCTACTTCTATTTTTGCAATTATAACTTGTTCTTCTTCATATCTTGTTTCTAAATTTTTAAGATCTGTTGCATCGATAAAATACAGCATGGTAATCTCATCATTTTCTGATGGAGTCTTGCTCACATCAACTGTCCTATGAAAAATCTTATAAGTGTTTTTTGAAGCATTTAGTAGATAGCCTTCTTTCTCATCTGTCTTTAGAAGTTCTTCCATATTAATTTCTTCAAAAATATCTTTTATGTTCATGCCAGTAGATATTTCTTTTTCAGTTAAAGCCATAAATTCGCTATTATACCAAATTAGTTTATTTTCTTCATCTAATAATGTGATAGAAAAAGGCATAGAAAATATGGCCTGTTTTGTTACCGTATTTAAATCTCCGCTGAGATTATTGAAATAGTCCTCAATTTTCTTGTTCTTGTTATCTATAAATCTTACAGTTAAAAAGATAATATAAATAAAGACAAATAAGGATATAAATCCAATTATCGGCTTAAAATATATGAGTGCTAGGGCTAAACAGCCAGCAAATATAAAATAAGGCCAAAATGGTTTTAAAGTATAATTATTATCTTTCATAATACACCTCTTAAGGTAAATTCCTTACATTCAATGCATAGTCTATAATCCCAGCAAGGGCAAAAATATTGCTTGATCCTGGAATTAAAAAGATCATAAACATAAACATTGTGGCAATTACTCTATTTCTTATATATTTGCCTATAAAAAATGATAAAACTGAAATTCCTGCAAATATAAAAAGACAATAGAATATTAAAAATACATTGTCAAATACAATATTAAAGTCATATATGTCAAAATAGCTTATTAAATAAAAGCCTAGACCTGAAATCACTAAAGCTCTTACAAGTCCTTTTGGCAATCTCAAAAATATAAAAGAAGGAGGTTGCAAAATATATTCCCCTCTTTTTATCAAACTTCTACCAGTTATTACAAAGGTAATGTATGCAACGATAATTGAAGTAATAACTAGCATGGCTGGCATAATTTGCAAAATTCTCTTATATAAAATTAATATATCTGCCTTATTAAAATCTAGTCCAAAACTTTCCATCATTTCTTTTTGAGTTGATAGAAAAGTATTTATATACTCAGCTGATTTAAAGTCTGAAAAATCTATACCGATTGCTATAGACCCTAACAATACAGATATAAAAAACACTCCAGCACAAACAAATAAAGTTGTATCGACCTTGTATCTATTAGAAATCATATAGTTAAATATCAAAATCATTGGTCCAAATACAGCAAATATAAAAGATGCTAATAGAGGATTTGTAACAAGAGCAAGTATTAAGCAAATTCCTGAAAATATAGCAATTATCTTCACTATACCAGACTTAATAGACTCTGTTACAAACATGGCTGGCAAAAACAAATACAATAAAGGAAATGCTAGCCCTGCTATAGCAAGTAGTGCTGATTTTATCATTAAAAAAATTATATTATTTTCACTTCTATTTATAATTCTCACTCCTAACAATTAGATTTTATCATATTTAGCAAACAAATATCACATTATTTCTGATCCTACTTGTCAGGCAATAAATATATTAAATTCTCAGACTAAAAAGCCTTGTCTATACAAAATACCCAATTTAAGCTTATTTAAATTTTTGATCTTAATAGAAGAATATTTTTTCTATTATAAACTATAAAAAAGAAGTGATTTTATTATCACTTCTCTTCTACTAAATATATATTTATTTTTTATTTATTTTTTTACCATTTTCTACTACTAATTTTCCGTTTTTGAAAACCTTATTAGCTAAGTTCACTCCAAAATGATAAATTAAAAATTCTAGATTATCTGAATCCCAAATAACTATATCCGCTTTTTTGCCTTTCTCTAGAGAGCCTATCTTATCTCCCTTATTAATTCCATAAGCTGGATTTATTGTTACAGCTGCAATAATTTCTTCAGCTGTCATCTTCATCATAAAACTAGCAAGATTCATTATAATTTGTAGCGATTCAGTTGCAGATGTTCCTGGATTTAAGTCTGTTGCTATTGAAACTGCAAGACCCTTGTCTATCATCTTTCTTGCATCCGCATATTTATCAAGCATTAGATAAAAGGGAGTCCCTGGAAGAAGAGTTGCTATAACTCCAGCTTCTGCCATTTTTTCTATTCCATTATCAGATGCTTTTAATAAGTGCTCAGCTGTTGTTGCAGAAAGTTCTGCTGCAAGTTCTGCTCCACCAAGAGCAACGAGTTCATCTGCGTGGATTTTTAATTTCATGCCCTTTTCTTTAGCTGCGCTTAAA
The DNA here is from genome assembly GCF_000311865.1 of Peptoniphilus obesi ph1. GTDB lineage: Bacteria > Bacillota > Clostridia > Tissierellales > Peptoniphilaceae > Peptoniphilus_E > Peptoniphilus_E obesi. The sequence goes on from NZ_HE978582.1 coordinate 386,139, forward strand.
ATTCTTCTAGCCTGGTCTACTGAAAATACTCCTTGATCGCAGAAAACATCACAAAATTCTGCTAATTTTTCATCAGCAACTTTTGGTAAAACTTCTTCTATTACAAAATTTGTATATTCTTCGGCATCTTTAAATTCTTCTGGAACTGCATGAGCTCCTAAAAAAGTTCCAACTAGGTCTATTTCATGGTCCTTATTTAATTCTTTTACCAGTCTAAGAGATTTTAATTCTGTTTCAAGGTCAAGTCCGTAACCACTTTTTGCTTCAGTAGTTGTAGTCCCATTTTCAAGCATATTATCTAAAAGTTTATAAATATGTTCATATAATTCTTCGCTTGTAGCTTCTCTAGTTGCCCTAACTGTATTTAAAATTCCCCCGCCCTGCTCTAAAATTTCTAGATAATCATAACCTTTTAATTTTAAAGCAAGTTCATTTTCTCTCCAGCCAGCAAATATTAAATGCACATGCGAATCAACAAGACCTGGTGTTACAAGTTTTCCACCAGCATCAACGACTTCTGCTTCAGATAAATCATAATCATCCATCAAACTTTTATCGCCAGCAGCAAGGATTTCATCGCCCTTACAAATTACAACCGCATCTTCAAATCTTTCTAAATTCTCGATGTCTTCTTTTAACCATGGTCTATTAAGCCCTGCCATAGTTATAAGTTGACCAATGTTTTTAATAAGCAAACTTGCTTTCATTGCTACCTCCAATATTTTATCATTTTAAAGATTTATTAAAGTAAACTGTTAATTAAAATTATAGCAGATAAAAAAGAAATTTACTTCTTTATATCTTATTGACAATCAATATCATTACTAGTAAAATCTTTATTGATAATGATTATCTTTTAAAGGCGGTGATTAAAATTCAAATAGATCCTATAAGAAAAAATTTAATAAGCCTTTGTGCCCCTACCCTTCTAGGAATTAAACCAAGCAGCATCTTCACTCTAAGAAATATTAGCAAGTCTTATCTAGAAAGCTTAATTGAATATTGGAACGAATACCTAAATCCAAGACTATATTTAAGAATTATAAAAGAAAAAAATGATATGTTTTTAATACTTGTATATAATCTAGAGAAATTAAAAAACTTGTTAAATAAGCTTGAATGCAAAAACTTTTTAATAAATTGTGGCTATAATTGCGAAAATCTAGACTGCTTATTTAATACACTTACATATAAATTAAAAGAAGATGAATTTCCCCATGAAATTGGTTTGATTTTAGGCTATCCACTAGATGATGTCCAAGCTTTTATAAAAGAAAAAGGACAGAATTATAAGCTTGCCGGCATTTGGAAGGTCTATGGGGATGTTGAAAGCGCTAGGGAGAATTTTAATAATTATAAAGCTTGTAAAAATTTGCTGACTTCCTTAACAAGTAAGGGAGTTAGCCTTGAAAATATAATTAATTACATAAAAGGAGAAAATAATGAAAAAAATTGCAATTGTTTATTGGACTGGAACTGGCAATACTGAAGCCATGGCAAATGAAATCTTATCAGCTTGTAAGGACAAGGCTGATGCGAAATTATTCTTTTCTGATAATTTTTCAAAAGATATGGTCGATGATTTCGACAGAATAGCCTTTGGTTGCCCAGCCATGGGAGATGAAGAATTAGAAGAAATTAGCTTTGAGCCAATGTTTAGCGAATGTGAAGAAAAACTTTCTGGAAAAGAAATCGCTCTATTTGGTTCTTACTCTTGGAATGATGGAGAATGGATGAGAATATGGGAAGATAGGGTTAATAAAGATGGAGCAATCCTTGTAAATGATCCTGTAATTGCCTATGATTATCCAGATGATAAAGCACTAGAAGACTGTAGAAATTTAGCAGAAAATTTATGCAAATAAATCTTAAATTCTATAAATAATCTAAAAATGGACTATTCAGACTAGTCCATTTTTTTATTTTTATTCTCTTTTAAAACATCTGGATAAGATTTACAAAAATCTTCATTAGCTTGGAGTAATTTTTTATAAAAATCATCATAATCTGAACTCAATTTTCGCATAAGTCCTATGAATTTTTCATAAAATCCCTGGTCTTGTAAAAATTTCTTGCTAAAGTCTTTTATCTCATATGCAAGAGAATTTTTATATTCATCCGACTCAGTGTAGTCTATATAATTTCTAATAATCTCATCATTATTTTCTAAAAACTCTCGGTGATTATTAATATTTTTCTTAAATTCTAAAATAGATTCGTTAATTTCATCAAGACTTACAAATTTTTCTCCCTCTTCAAGAAATTTTTTAGCATCTTCTGATAGATTAAACTCATCCATCCCGTCTAAAAAATCTATAAGCTGGTTAAATATTTGTTTTTGCTGGTCATTTTCTATTGGAAAATTTAAAAATGACCCAAAATAAAGAAGCAAGTAATTTCCAAAATATCCTGGAAAAACATCCAAAAGTCTATCATTTAAATTTCTTTTAAGGTCCAATAATCCTACTTCTCTTGAGATTTCCTCTATATCTTCTCCTCCTGCTAATTTTTCAAGTATTTGGCTTTCTGCTTGCAAGTTTTTGATTTCTTCTATCTTTTCTAAGGACTTTCTTCTTAGATGACCAGCCTTTGGATCAGCTAAAAGTTTTTTTCTTCTATGCTAAAGCCAAGTTTTCTATAAATTTTAATCTTTTTTAAAGATTCAAGCATTTCTTGGTCAAAATCTCTATAAGAATTTTCTAAAATCTTTGGCCTGATAAGTCCCTTGTCTATGTAGTAATTAATGGCTTTTTTACTTAGACCTGTTTCTTTTTTAACTTCATTAATTAACATAAAAACTCTCCTTTTACTTTAATCTTAAGCTGGACCCCAAGGAGTCATTCAAGCACTTAAAGAAAGATTTGAAAAGTTATTATATAAAAATATGCCCTAAAAGCTTCTATTATATCTCCACCAGACAGTCCATAAAACATAATTAAGATAAATACATGTGGGATAGCTAAAATAATTAAGCTTAAATAGACTAAAATATTCTTTTTTACAAAAAAAATCCCAAATATAATTAAAATTCCTGAAATAGCCAAGATTATACAATCAAAAAGAACTCCATTTATAAAATTTAAAAAGCTATTTCCATCCAGACCTACTTGTTTAAAGATTTTTAAGTAGCTTTCAGATGGAATAAGCTGACTTATAATAAAGAAAATAATTAAAATCCATGAAATTTTTAGAAAATTTTTCCTATTTTTATCACTTTTTATCATTTATCCTCACTCCGTCTTTAAATCTAATTTTCTAAGTAAATATTATCACGCAAACTATAATTATTCCTATAAAATCTCTATATTTGTAATAAAAATATAAAATTTATTAAAAAAAGGGGGATAACAAAGTATCCTCCTTAATATTTTATATAAATTCATCTAACAATTTTTTCTCTATGACTTGGCCTTTTTTAAATGTATGGGCCTTGAAATAATATTGTGTAGTATCAAACATGGCATCCATCGGTAGTAATCCTATGATTTCACTTTCAACAATCTCTACACCATATCTTTTCGCTTCCATTTTTATCATTTCAAAAGCTTGGTACATGGCTGTTTTTTCATAGTTTCCCATATCCATAGAAACTTGAGTTAGTTTTCTTTCTTCTAATTTTAAACCCATAGCCTTTACATATCTTAGACCACCGCTGCTATATCTAATTTTTTTGGCAATTTCTTTTGCTATTTTTAAATCATCGGTCCCAAGATTTACATTAAAAGCTACCAAAATATTTCTAGCACCGACAAGACTTGCTCCCAGCTTTTCATTCATCTCGCTTTTTCCATAGTCTGGAGCATAAGCTTCTTCTTTTATCTTTTCAAATAACTTTTCATATTGAATATTTTGAATATAGCCTAAATCTTTTAAACTTTCCCTCTTTGCAGCTTGCCCATAATTATAAACAGGTATGTTTAAATTTTTAGATATCTCCTCGCTAACTTCATTTGCAAGTTCTATACAAGTTTCTACGCTGGAATTAAAAAGTGGCACAAAAGGGATAACATCAACTGCTCCAACCCTTGGGTGAGCACCTTTGTGTTTTGACATATCGATGAGTTTTGCTGCTGTGTAGGCTGAATCTAAAGCTGCTTTTTTCACAGCATCCTTATCTCCAATAAAAGTTACAACCGTCCTGTTGTGGTCCTTATCTACTAACACATCCCAAACTTTTACTCCGTCTACCTTTTTAATACTCGCAAGAATTTCTTCTATAACTTCTTCATTTCTTCCTTCCGAAAAATTTGGAACACATTCTATAATTTCTTTCATACAATTCTCCTATTTAAAATAAACTTTCCTTGATTAGGTCCTTTTTTAGCCTAATTTTAAGAGTGTACACATCGTTTACAACTTGCCCTATTCCAAGATTGCAAGAAGCACTCATCAACATATAGGCATCTTCAAAGTCTAGGTCTAGTTTTTCTTGCAAGACTAAAGACAAGTCTTTTGAACAAATTCTAGCTGCCTCATCAAAACTTTTGTGGCTGGCTAAAAAATAATAAGAGTCTTCAGTCTCAATTATCGGTCCTTTTATGGACTTATTTTTTATAAGACTTGTTTTAAGCAAAACCTTGCCTGAAATTTCAATTCCAGTTCCACTTATTTCTCCATCCCCCATGGCAGCATGCAAATCTGAAATTGCAAAGTTTGCTCCATCTATAAAGACTGGCAAATAGAGTTTTGATCCTTTTTTCAACTCTTTTGTATCCATATTCCCGCCAAAATCTCCAGCACTAGCGCAATGGACTCTCCCATTTTCAGGAGCAAGTCCCAAAACCCCAACCATGGGACTTAGTGGAATTTTTACCTTCTCATTAAAATAAGCAAATTCATGATCCACTTTAATTACTTTTGTCCTTACATCTTTTGTAAAATCGCCTAAAATTCCTAAGCCATGATTTGTCAGCATGACTCCCTGGCCATTAAGTTTTATATCTTTTACTTCTATTACAAGTGTATCTCCTTTTTTTGCATTATTTACTTTTATAGGTCCAAGAGCACCATCAATTGTCTCTACATTAATATCCGTCCTCAAATCTTTTTCACTTTTAATTTGCCCATTATAACAATCCGGAGCCTCAACCCAAAAGCTTTCTCCATCATCCACTTGGCATATTGGCTCATTTGTCTTGTCAAAAAAATAAATAAGTTCCTTGCTAGAAATTACTTTCATTTTACCTCCGTTCAATAATGATTTACTATGTTAAAGTGTACTAATAAGTTAATAAAAAGTCAATTGACTAAAGCCTTGCTTAATCTGTAGCTTGTAATTTTTGCAATATGGAATTTAGTTGGGAATATAATTTGATTTTGAATATAATTTTTTAATTGATTTTTAAAATTTACTTATAAATCTGAATTTCCAGTTAGAAACAATTTTTTGCCCCGAAATTTTATTTTTGGATTAAATATAAATTCTTATTTTGATATTTGTTTTCCTAATTGAATGTAAATTATTGATTTTAAAATATAATTTCTCCTATAAATAATATAAATTAAATAGGCTTATTAAAAATTAAATTCATTTTTTAATAAAAATATAGCTTTAAAATGGATGAAAACTTTAAAATATACAAATATAATAAAATATATTGCTTAAATTATAAAAAATAAGAGCTTATCAAATAGACAGGCTCTTATAAAATACAAAATTATTAAATTACATTGTTGTTAATCCACCATCAGACACTAATATTTGTCCAGTAATATTAGACGCTTGATCTGAAGCAAGGAAAAGAAGATTTGAAGCAATTTCTTCTGCACTTGCTACCATCTTATCAAGTTTAGGTCCTCTCATTACAACTTCCATACCTTTCTCATCCACATCATTTAAATTTTCAAGAATTTCTGTTTGAATTCCACCAGGTGCTACTCCGTTGCAACGAATTTTATCATTAGCATACATAGCTGCAGTATTTCTTATAAGACCATGGATTGCACTTTTAGAAACTGTATAAGCTACGCCAGCTTTCCCACCTCTTATACCAGCTATTGAAGTTGTCGCCACTATTGCGCCGCCATCCTTCATTAGTGGTATTGCTCCTTTAAATAATCTGAAGCAACCTTTTACATTTATATTAAAGAGTCTATCAAATGTTTCTTCTTCACAGTGAGTTATTGGCTCAAACTTATCCATTACTCCAGCATTTGATATAAGTACATCTAATTTTTCATTTTCGTTTTTAACTTTTTCAAAAAGTCTATCTACATCTTCTTGTTTTGACACATCGCCAACTACCGGAATTACTTTTCCCTTACAATTTAAAGCTTTTACTTCTTCTGCTAGCGATTCCAATTTTTCTTTTCTTCTTGCTATTGAATAAACTTTTGCGCCTTCTTTTGCTGCCATAATACTTGCGCTTCTGCCTACACCTGATGAAGCACCTGTAATAACAACAACTTTATTTTCAAATCTCATAAGATTCCTCCTTCTATTTATTTTAATAGTATTGTAGCAAATAGTGAGTCTATTTAATATAAAATAAATTACCTCTTTTTGATAATAACTATCTTTCGCTTTGAATAAGTAATTTTAAATATTGTCAAATCAAATTTGATTAAAATTTTACACTTTAACATGCTACTAATCAATCATAAATTGAAACATTTTATTAATCCTAATCTTTTTATTTAATTAAAACATCAAATCTATAAAGTTCTTCAAATAATTTTTTCACGAGTATATGAATGTGTGAATTAAATTTTTAATATGTGTATAACTTTTTACAATAAAAAAGAAGACCT
>NZ_HE978583.1:0-3581 GCF_000311865.1 Peptoniphilus obesi ph1
AAATATAATGTATTGTCAAGTGCTTTTTATAATTTTTTAATTTTTTTAAAAAGCTTTTTTCAAGATTTTGTTAATCTCTAAGTTCGACTTATTTATAGTACCATTTCAAAATATCTTTGTCAACAAATTTTTACAGTTTTTTCTATTATCTATTTTTAATCCTTAACAAAGCTCTATTTATAGACCTTTTTATTTCTGATTTAAATCTTTTACTGTATCTCTTTTTGTAATTCCTAGTGGCAATATTGATTTTTCATCTTCATCTGTATTTTCCTTGTTGATCATTTTTAGTATTCTTCTTATTGCCACAGCCCCTATATCATAGTAAGAAATTTTTACTGTTGTCAATAGTGGTCTGTATATTTCTGTCAAATCTGTTCCACCAAATCCAGTTATTGATATATCATCTGGAACTTTTATTCCCTTATCTCTTAGTTGATTTATTATGTGGATTGCTATTTCATCTAATGTGCAAAAGAAAGCTGTCACTCCACTTTTAATTGCTTTATCTATTTGGTCTGATACTTCTGCTATTGCTTTTTCTGTTATGCCTTTTGTACTTATTATATATTCTTCTAACCCTGCATCTGTTATCGCTCTTTCGTATCCTTTTAATTTGTATCTTTCTTGTGATTTCTCTACGTCATGTGCTTTTAATACTGCTGCTATCTTTTTATGTCCCTTACTTATTATGTAGTTGACCATTTCATAGCTTATTTCTTCGTATTCTATTCTCACTGTTAGTTTTTCTTCGTTATCATGAAATCTATTTATTTCTAGGTAAGGGAGTTTAGATTCTTCTAGTTTTTCAAGTAATTTTTCATTTACATTTGAAGCTATTACTAGTATGCCTCCCACTTGTTTTTGTTCAAGCAGTTTTACCAGATCTATTTCCACTTCAGGATCTCCATATGAGCATGTAAGTAGGATATCGTAATTATACATTCTACCTATTTCTTCGACTCCTCTTAGGATTTTACTAACATATGATGTTCCAATGTCATCAACTATTACTCCTATCAAGTGTGATTTTCTTTTTACTAATGATCTTGCTACTTCGTTTGGTGTGTAGTCTAGAACTTTTATAGCTTGTAAAACTCTTCTTCGTGCTTCTGGTGAAACTGGTTTTGAGTCATTTATTACTCTTGACACGGTAGAAATTGATACTTCAGCCATTTTTGCTACGTCTTTTATTGTAGATGCCAATTAAATTCCTCCCCCCTAATTTTATATGCATACGTTTGTACATATATATTATACAAAATTTTGCTTATTTTGGCACAAAAAAAAGCAAGATCAATTTTGACCTTGCTCTTATTTTTTGTTTATCACCTTAAAAAGACTTCTTTTAGTGATTCTGCTACTTCTTTTAGTATATAGAAATAATCTACTACATTATTAGCATTTAGTTTTACAGTTTTTGAAGTATCAGAAATTGTATCGGATACATTGTATATTGTATCTGTAACTTTTAGTGCTGTTTTATCTACGTTTCTTGATATTCCATCAACTGTATCAGATATTGAACCAACTGTAACTATTACCTTTTCTATTTCTGGTCTAGCTACATCTGTTAGCTCTGAAACATCCGAACTTATTTTATTAACATTATCTGTAATTAGTACCGCATTATCTGTCAGTACTGGAACTTTTTTGATTGTATCATCTATTTCATGTTGGTTATCATCAATAACCTTGTTAACTTTTTTTAAAATTCCAACTACGTTTTTAAGTGTTAGAGCCAAGTAAATTAATGCACAAGCTCCTGCTAAATATAAAATAATAACTAGTAGATCTTGCAATGTTATTGTTGTTTGCATTATAAGCCTCCTAAGTTTTCTTATTATTTATTCTTTTCTATTTTTTTAGAAGCATGTTCTACATCTTCTTTTACTTCTTTTGCTCCTTTTTCAAGATCTTTCTTTGCATCTTTTGATGTTTCTTTTATATCTTCTTTTGTTTTATCTACATCAGATTTTACATCTTCAGCGCCTTCTTTTACAATTTCTCCAATTGCATGTGCTTTTGCTTTTGCAACTTCTTTATCTTCTTCAAATTGATCTTTTTTATCTTCTACTTTATCTTTTAGTCCTGCATATGTTCTTTTTGCTTGTTCACTTGCTTGATATGCTTTAATTTGAATTGTATCAGCAGCATCTCTTGTTGCTGATTCAACTGAATCTGCAGTTTCTTTAGCTTTATCTGCTATATTTTTTCTAGTTTCTTCACCTGATTGTGGTGCGAATAAAAGTCCTAAAATTGTACCAACAGAAGCACCTACTAAAAATTTTCCTGCTTCTTTAGCATTTCTTTTCATTGCTGCTTCTCTTCTTTTTTCTTCTAAATAATCAAATAATCCCATTGAGTCCACTCCTTAATTTTTGTATTTTGCTGTAAAATTAATAATTTTACTACATTAATAGATACCCGACTAGTATTCAATTAATCAATTTTTATATAAAAATAACTCCGCAATGCCGACGCTTTATTAATTCAGACCCGCCTCACTTAGTGTGGTTGTCCTCATCCAACTTCTTAACTTCCACTTTTCGTGGCCTGTTAGCCATTGGATATATGGTTTCCCGGATCTTTTATGTCGGTTGAATTAAATAAAGACTACTCGCACATCGCAGAGTATATATAAATTATATATTAATTTCCTTGATTATTCAACTTTAGCCAATATTAAATTATTTTTATAATTTCGATTTTCACTTTAATTATTCGTTCGTATATTATATTATATTTATAATCGTACTAGGAGGATTACATGAAAGAGAAAATTATTAATATAGTTGCAAATTCTAGTTATGAATCAAGAAAAATTAAACAAAAACTTATTAAGCTTTTAAAAGATAATGGTTACACACCAAGCAAGAATTTTAATCCTGATGCAGAGCTCAATGTTTGCATTGGTGGAGATGGTACTTTTATAAATGCTGTTCATAAGAATAATTTTACAAAAATTCCCACTGTCGGTATAAATACAGGTCATCTTGGATTTTATCAAGAGGTCAGTCCTGATAAGCTTGAAAAGTTTATAGAGGATTATAATAACGGAGATTATTCTATAGAAGAGCTTAAACTTGTAGAGGCTGAAATTTTTACTAGAAATAAGTCTTTGATTTTATCTGGCGTAAATGAAATTGTTCTTAAGGCAAAGCATTCAAAAATAATTCATACGAATGTGTATGTGAATAGAAATTTTTTAGAAAAGTTTTCTGGAGATGGCCTTTTGATTTCAACTCCTTCTGGATCAACAGCCTATAATTTTTCTTGCAACGGTTCGCTTGTGCATCATTCTCTTGAAGTTATGCAAATGACTCCAATCGCTCCTATTAATAGCGTTGTATATAGGTCATTAACTAGTCCTATAATTATTCCTGGTTCTTATACTATCTCGCTTGTTCCAGAAAAAAGATATGCTAATAGTAATCTTTTATTGGTTGATGGTAAGGAATATTTCTTTAATAATTTAAAGAAAATTAATTTAAAACTTTCAAATAGGAAAATTAACAAACTTGTTTTTTCTCAAGATTCTTATTGGGAAAATCTAAGGGATAAGTTTCTATAAATAAAAA
>NZ_HE978583.1:3903-4013 GCF_000311865.1 Peptoniphilus obesi ph1
TATATATATATATATATATATATATATATATATATATATATATATATATATATATATATATATATATATATATATATATATATATATATATATATATATATATATATATA
>NZ_HE978583.1:4019-20040 GCF_000311865.1 Peptoniphilus obesi ph1
TTTTATTTTATATTCTTTTTTAAATTTTCTAGCTTTTTCTTAAGATCTTCATCTAAACTTCCAATAGGATCCGAAAACTTGTTTAGATGCTTGATCTTTTTTTGTATTTTATTTAGAGATCTTTCTACTTCAATTTCAAACTCTCTTGCAGAAATTCTTGATCCTCCACGAGATAAAATTATCTGTTGTTCTATATTGTCTGATGTTGCAACCCTGATTCTTCTAACCCGTCCCATCCTATCTAATTCTTTTTCAATAAAATGATCGGCTGTTTCGAATTCTTTAGTATAAACTACTATTATTGACTTGTGCTGATAGATTGTTCCTGGAGATTTCTTTACCATATATCCATCAAAAACTAGGATTATTTTTTCGCTAGTCATGTGGGCATATTCAGTTAAGATATCTATTAACTTATCCCTTTGATCTTCTAGTGGACTTGTATCAGATTTAAAAACATCCCAAGAATTAATAATATTATATCCATCAACAAAAATATATTGATTGTTTAATCTATACTTTAGCTGCTTCATTTTTTCTTTGAATTTCTGCCATTATAATCGATGCAGCACAAGATACATTAAGAGAATTAATATTTCCTAGCATAGGAATAGAGATCATGGCATCACAGTGTTTGATTATATTTTTTGATACGCCTTTTCCTTCATTGCCAAGAACTATTGCAAATCTTCCATCTATTTTAGTGTCATATATGCTTTGCCCTTGCATATCTGCTCCGTAGACCCAATAGGAGTTTTCTTTTAATTTTTCTATTGCATTTGTAAGATTTGTTGCTATATGAACTTTTATATTATCTATTGCGCCTGCTGATGTTTTGTAAACTATGCTATTTACATAGCTTGAATTGTGTTTTGGTATAACTATTCCCTTAAAATCCAAAGCTTCTGCTGATCTTGCAATTGCTCCAAAATTATGAGGATCTTCTATCTTATCTAGTATTAATATATTTTCTCCATATAAATCTTCTAGTTCTACATACTCATAGCCAGAAACTAAAGCAACTACCCCTTGGTGGTTGCCATTGTTTGAAAGGCTATCAAGTTTAGATTTATTCACTTTTGAAATCAATACTTTTTTGTCACTCGCAATTGCAAATATTTTTCTAATAGAACCGCTGTCATTTTGGTTTTGTATATATAGCTTGTCAACTTTCCCACTATTTAAAACTTCGATTACAGGATTCCTGCCATATACGTATTCTTCTCTCATCTTATAGGCTCCTAAAAAATTCTTTCATTTCTTTTTGTCTACCACAAGACATTGCTCCTTCGTGGCAAACATCAAATACGCATGATGGACCTGAATCTTTAAATAAAGTTGGGGCTACTTCTTTACAAAGTCTAAGCATTTCTATTGCAACTTCTCTTATTTCCCATTGAGCTCTTGTGCAAGTTCTAAGTTCAAAGAAGTGAAGTAGACTTCTAACATTCATAGTAAATACAACTTTTGTTTCACAAGCATTGGGAAAAACATATCTTGCATCTTCTATTGATTCTTTTTCTACTCTTTTTCTAGCTTTTTCTTCGTCCATGCCTTTTTCAATAAGTTTTTTTGCTTTTTCTTCAATTAAGATTTCAGTAAGTTTTTGATAACTTTCTGCATCTTTTTCCATAGATTCAATGAATATTTTTTTTGCTTCTTCATTTTCAGCTATCTTTGGTGGAATTATATATTCAAAATTATCAAGTCTTACATATCTTTGAGATTGTTGGGAATATGAAGCTATTCTGTGCCTTACTAATTGATGAGAAAAAGTTCTAGAAACTCCCTCTACTGCAAATGTAAAACTAGCATGTTCTAGAGGTGATGCGTGGGAAAAACTCATCAACATTTCAAGAAATTTTTTTGTGCCTGCTTCATCCATCTTTTCTTTAATTTGATCTACTCCAACTTCAGAATAGCAAAGTTTTGCTGCTTGAGCGATTAACTCTTCTGGATTTGGGGTGTGGGCAATTAATTCAACTTTCATTTCTTTTATCCTCCATCATTCTAAATAATTCTAATAATCTTTGGCTTTCGTTTTTCAAATACAAATAACCAAAAACAGCCTCTAGTCCTGTCGCATTCCTATAATCTGATAATTTTGCATTTTTGGGAACTGTGTGTGGGTTTGTATTTCTTCCCCTTCTAAATACCGACAATTCATCTTTTGTTAAACTATCTAGGATGCTTGTCATTGCATCAGATTGGGCTTTTGCTTTTACAAAATCTATTGCTTTTCTATGAAGTTTATTTACATTTTGATTTCCATCTAGTATATAGGTTCTAACCATAAGTTCATAAACCGCATCTCCTATAAAGGCAAGACTTAAAGATGATAGCTCTCTTATAAAACTATCATCTTTTCTCTTTGCTAAATCTAAAAAGTTTAAATTTTCTTCCATGTTGTTCCATCTCTTGTGTCTTTTATTTGTACACCTTTTTCAAGAAGTAGGTCTCTAATTTCATCAGCTCTTTTGAAAACCTTATTCTTTCTGGCTTCTTGTCTTTCTTCTATTAATTTTTCTACTTCTTCATCAAGATTATCTTCCGCTTTTTCCATTATTCCAAGAACTTTTGTAAGTTTTTTTAGCGTATCTAAACTATAATCAATTATTTTCTTATTTGAATTTTCATCAAGTTTAGAGTTAGAATGTTTAACTATATTAAATACTGCAGTGATTGCATCTGCTGTATTTAAATCATCATCCATTGAGTCTTCAAAATACTTAACTTCTTTATCTATAAGCTCTTTGTATTCTTTATCTTCTTCGCTTAAGTCTTTGTCTGTAGCTTTTTCTTGTAATTCTTCTAATCTCCATTTTGCATTATAAATTCTTTCAAGAGATTGCTTCATTTGTTGCATGATTTGTCTTGAGAAGTTTATCGGAGAACGGTAGTGGGTGCTGATTAAGAAAAATCTTAGTATTTCTAGGTCAAACTCCTTAGATATATCTCTTACTGTAAAAAAGTTACCTAAAGATTTGGACATTTTTTCATTGTCAACAGTAATCATTCCGTTATGCAACCAAAATCTAGCAAATGGTTTATCGTTGCAAGTTTCGGATTGTGCAATTTCATTTTCGTGGTGAGGAAATTGTAAATCTTCTCCACCAGAGTGAATATCTATTGTATCGCCAAGCAAAGTTTTTGCCATAACTGAACATTCTATATGCCAGCCTGGTCTACCTTCTGACCACGGAGCTTTCCAGAAAGGTTCACCTTCTTTTTTTGCCTTCCAAAGAGCAAAGTCTGCGGGGTTTTTCTTTATATCTGAAACATCAACCCTCGCCCCACTTATTAAGTCTTCTAGTTTTTTATTGGAAAGTTTTCCATAATCTTTTGCTGCATTTATATCAAAATATACATCCCCATCAGCAACATAGGCTGCCTTTTTATCGATTAAAGTTTGAATAAAATCAATAATTTCTTGGATATGTTCAGTTGCTCTTGGGTTAAAAGTTTCGTAATCATATAAGTGAATTCCATTTACGTCTTTTTTAAATTCTTTTATATATCTTTCAGAAATTTCTGTAGTTGAAACATTTTCTTCGTTTGCTTTGTTGATTATTTTGTCATCTATATCAGTAAAGTTTAAAACAAATTTTACATCTAAACCCTTATATATGAAGTATCTTCTCAATGTATCAAAAACACAAAGAGGTCTAGCATTCCCTACATGTATATAATTGTAAACTGTTGGTCCACAATTATACATTGTTACTTTTCCTTCGTTTAACGGCTTAAATTCTTCTTTTTTGTTAGTCAGCGTGTTATATAATTGCATTTTAACCTCCTTATATTAAAAAAGTCCCTTATAAAGAGACTTTTAACAATTAAAATCGGGCTTCTAAAAAATTTTATAAGGCAAGATAATTCTACCCCAAAAATTTTATACTTTCAATAGATTTGAAAAACTTAGGATAGTAGGAAAGCTCAACCATGCTATCCTCTTCGATTAGTTTTTTTATCTGATCAGTGTTTGCTATTCTTACATCGCAAACTTCTTCTGTTTGCAAATTCAATTTATCAAGTTCAAAAATTTTATCCACTAAATATATATAAAAAATACAATATTCATCTACAATTATTCTTTTTAATCTTATAACTGCATCGCTTATATCAAGGTCGATTTCTTCTTTGGATTCTCTAATTATTGCATCTCTAGGGTCTTCGCCTGCAAGAACAGATCCCCCAACAGATGAGTACCACATGTTTGGAAAAAGTCTTTTGTTTTTACTTCTTTTTTGTAGCAAAAATTGATCTTGGGACTTCCTGATCCAAGCTTCTACAACAAGGTGGTATTCACCCTTTTTAAGGCTAATACCTTTTCTTATTATTTTATTTTTCTTTTTCCCATTTTTATCGTATACATCCCAATACTCAGCCATGCTATCACCTACTTAGTGGATAAGTTAAATTTTATTATTTTAAAGTAGCTTTAATAAAACCTTTAAATAGTACAGCTACATTGTTTGGTCTTGATTTAAATTCTGGATGGAATTGACAAGCAACAAAGAATTTGTGATCTTTTAATTCAATCATTTCTGTTACATCAAGATCTTCATTTCTACCAGAAACTACCATACCAACTTCTTCTAATTTTTTTACATATTCATTGTTAACTTCATATCTATGTCTATGTCTTTCAATGATCTTTTCTTTGCCATAAAGTTCATGAGCTAAACTTCCTTCTTTTAAACTACATTCATAGTCTCCAAGTCTAAGTGTTCCACCTATATCTTCTTTTGGATTGTGATTATCTAATAAAGATATAACTGGATATTTTGTATCTGGATCAATTTCTGTAGTGTTTGCGCTTTCATAGCCAAGAACATTTCTTGCAAGATCTATTACAACCATTTGCATTCCGTAGCAAATTCCAAGATATGGAATATTGTTTTCTCTAGCATATTTACTAGAAAGGATCATTCCTTCAGATCCCCTTGCTCCAAATCCACCTGGAACAATTATTCCGTCCATACCATCAAAGATTTTTTCTACATTATCTTTTGTAATTTTTTCTGATTCAATCCAGTGAATTGTAACATCTGCCCCATTGACATATCCTGCATCATAAAGGGCTTGGTTTACAGATATATAGGAGTCGTGAAGTTGTGTATATTTACCAACAAGAGCAATGTCAACTTTCTTGTCAGCCTTTTTAAATTCTTCAACCATATTATACCATGACCTATCTGAGTCATGTTTTGGTTTAAGATTTAATTTATCAAGTATAAAGTTATCTAAACCTTGTTCGTGAAAAACTATAGGCACTTCATAAATTAGATCTACTGTTTTAGATTCTATGATTGCTTCTATTGGAACATCACAGAAAAGAGATATCTTTTCCTTTATTTCATCTGTAATATCATATTCCGCTCTTGTGATTATTACATCTGCTTTTATTCCATAACTCATAAGTGATTTGAATGAGTGTTGAGTTGGTTTTGTCTTTAATTCTTTCGAACCAGGTATAGCTGGCACTAAAACTGTATGAACAAATAAAACATCTTCTTGATTTTCAGAGTGGATTTGTCTTATAGCTTCTAGGAAAGGATTTGATTCTATATCCCCAACCGTTCCACCAATTTCAGTTATTACTACATCAGCTTTTGATTGTTCTGCTGCCTTGTAGACACAATTTTTTATTTCATCTGTTATATGAGGTATTACTTGGACAGTTCCTCCTTCGTAATCCCCCCTTCTTTCCTTGTTTATTACTCTAGAATAAATTTTACCAGCTGTAACAGATGCAACTTTTGTTAATTCTTCGTCGATAAATCTTTCGTAGTGTCCTAAATCAAGATCAGTTTCTGCTCCGTCTTTTGTTACAAAAACTTCACCATGTTGGTAGGGACTCATTGTACCTGGGTCTATATTTATGTAGGGGTCAAACTTTTGCATAAAAACTTTTAATCCCCTGTTTTTTAGCATTCTTCCAATACTTGCACCGGCAATTCCCTTGCCTATGCCAGATACAACTCCACCTGTAACAAATATAAATTTTGTCATTTTATCCTCCTAATTCAATGAACTAAATATATCTTCATATGTTGGTAAAGTATAATTTTCTCGACTTACCAATTTTTCCAACTCGTCTGCATATTTTCTTATGTCTTCTAACAGGCTTACAGTGTTTTCTTGTAAAAATTTTGCACTTTCATATGAGTCTGTTATTTCTAGGGACTTATCATATATTTCTACCAGCTTATCCCTATCGGCCAATAGTTTCTCAATACATTCATTTAGCTTATTTACTATATTTTCTAGTCCAATATTTTTCGTAAAATTAAGTAGACTAGATATTTGATTTATTTCTTTAATAGCCGCAGGAACAATATCTTTTATTATCATATCTTTTGCAATTCTTAGTTCTAAGCTGTGGTATTTTATAATGTCTTGTAGGTAGACTTCGTACATAGCTTGGACTTCTTTTTTAGAAAAGATATTAGACTTATAAAATATTTGGCCAGAATCTTCATCTCTTATTGCAGTTAGAGCATCCATAAGCGTTTTATGATTTTTCAAACCCCTTCTTTTTGCTTCTTCTATCCAATAATCAGAGTAGTTGTCTCCATCATAAAGAACTCCGCCATAATTTTTTATTGTTTCTTCTACTATTTTATAAACTTCTTCTTTTAGCTCGCTTTCATCAAGACCCTCTAGCCTATCTGCAAATTTTTTAAGCACATAGGAAAGTCCAGCATTTATAACTATGTTTATATCTGCTGCCATTTTTGATGAACCAAGCATTCTAAATTCAAACTTATTCCCAGTAAAGGCTACACTTGAAGTCCTGTTCCTGTCTGAGCTATCCTTATCTATTTCTCCAAGTGATTCTACCTTGATTTTATTGTTAATATTTCTAACTTCATGCTCTTTGTAGGCAATTGACTTAAATATATCTTCTAGGTCGCTTCCTAAGAAAATAGAAATTATAGCAGGTGGTGCTTCTGCCCCTCCTAACCTATAATCATTTGAAGCAGATGATGAAGATATTCTAAGTAATGTTTGATTTCTATAAACTGATTCTATTAGGGCTGATGTAAATAATAAAAATAAACTATTATTTAGTGGATCATCACCTGGATCAAATACATTTAGACCATAGTTAGTTACCAAGGAATAATTATTATGCTTGCCACTGCCGTTTACTCCCTTAAATGGCTTTTCATGTAAAAGGCAGACTAGACCATGTTTTAAAGCTGTACTTTTTAAAATGCTCATGCACAATTGATTGTCATCAATGGCAATATTTGCATTTTCAAACAAAATAGCAAGCTCAAATTGACAAGGAGCAGCCTCATTATGTTCTGTCTTGGCATAAATTCCAAGTTCCCACAAGGTCTTATTTACATCCTCATAAAAATCATTTACCCTTTTTGGTATTGACCCAAAATAGTGGTCCTCAAGTTCTTGTCCTTTTGGAGGTCTTGCTCCAAAAAGGGTCCTTCCTACATTTTTAAGGTCTGATCTTTTGTCATAAAGTTTTTTATCAATTAAAAAAAACTCTTGTTCCAAACCAAGTTTAGATCTCATCCTGTAACAATATTCACTTTTTTCAAACAAATTAACCACTCTGGATCCTTGTTTTGATATTTCATTAATTGAATCCATAAGTGGTGCACGTTTGTCTAATTTTTCTCCTGTGTAAGATAGAAATATTGACGGTATATATAAAATATTATCTAAAATAAATGAATTTGCTGTGCAGTCCCAATATGTATAACCCCTTGCTTCAAAGGTCGATCTTATTCCGCCACTTGGAAACGAAGAAGCGTCTGGTTCTCCTTTTATTAATTCCTTGCCTGAGAATCTATTCATAGTTTCTAAATCGCTTGTCCTGTCTAGAAAAGCTTCATGTTTTTTAGCTGCTAATCCATTTAGTGGGAAAAACCAGTGTGAATAGTGGGTTGCCCCATGTTCAAGAGCCCATTCTTTCATAGCATGAGCAATCGAATCAGCTGTTTCCTTATCAAGAAATGTGTTTGTTCTAACTACATCTTTCCATTTTAAGTACACTGGATAAGGTAATCTTTCTTTCATTCTAGCTTTATTAAAGGTCATGTTTCCAAATTTCTCAAGCATATAAATTTTTTCCTCCCATAAAATAAAAAAATTGGCAATAAATCTTGCCAATATGAAAAAAATATAAACCTCTAGGGGTGTTTTCTTTTATAATACTATAAATTCTGTAAAAGTCAATATATCTAAAGGTCCTAAATTCTTTCTAAAGCTGTATTTTAAGCCAATAATTTTTTTAAAAAAATAATTTAGGGCATAAATTTTTATTTACACCCTAAATTTATTTAATCATTTGTTATTATATCTGTTGCAAGTTTTAATAAATCTAATCCTAAGTAATAATTATCACCAAGCATATCATAAAGAGCATCTTCTGATAAAACTCCTTGTGGCATTTCTGGATCTATTTCTCCATTTTCTGCTAAATTATAATCATCCATCCAGTTTTCAGTATAGTACTTGCTTAATTTTTTTATTGATTCTCTTTCATTTTCAAATTTTTCTAGGGCAGCTCTAAATTCTTCAATCACTTTATTTGATTTATTTAAAGCTTCTTCCATTTCTGCCACTCTTTTGTTAGCTTCTTTATCCATTATGTATATGTCCTCCTAATTAATTGTCAACATTTAATACATCTTTCATGTCATAAAGTCCATTTTCTTTTGTTAATAAAAATTTTGCCGCCTTTAAAGCTCCTTTTGCAAAAATTCTCTTGGATGTTGCAGTGTGTTTTATTTCTACTAATTCATCCATGCCAGCAAAGATGACAGAATGCATTCCTGCAATGGTTCCTGCCCTTATAACAGAAATCCCAAGTTCATTTTTTTGTCTTTTTTCACGACTATCTACCCTATCATAAACTGGATATAATTCTTGCCTATTTTCTTTTATAGTTTCAAAAAGCATTTTTGCTGTCCCACTTGGACTGTCAATTTTTTGATTGTGATGAGCTTCTATAATTTCTACATCATAATTTTCTAACATTTTGACAAGCTTTCCTAATATAATATCAATCGCATTTACACCAACACTCATATTGTGGGAATAAACTATTGGTATTTCTTTAGATGCTGCTTCTATATCTTTTACAACTTCTTCGCTTATATCAGTTGTTGCAATTACAAGTGGTTTTTTGTGCTTTAAGGCAAATTCTAATACATCTTTTGTTACAAACTTGTTTGAGAAATCTATAATTACATCAAAATCTTCAACTACATCATCAAAGTAACCATAAACTTTTATTCCATCAACTTCACCATTTCTGCCAGCTGATCCAGCAACTACAGTCTCAGCTTCCAAACTGTCTAATAGACAGTGGCCCATGCTTCCAGTTATGCCCGAAAGAAATATCTTCATTATAACCAATCCTTTAGTATTTTTAATTTATTTTTTACCTAAATTTACCTATATTGATATTACCCTTTTTATCTAAGATATAATAACTACTTTTAAATAAAAAAATAAACCACAATTTCTGTGGCTTATTTCTAGTATTAATATTAAATTATTTTCCTTGTAAATATAGTTTAAAAATATCTAAAATTTCTTTTGGATCATCAATTTTGTAAGTCCTAGCCGGATTATTATCCTTATCAAGGTCTACTCCTGAAAACCAAATTGCTAGTTTAATTCTTGGATACTTTGGCATTTTTTCAAACATATCTTTTACCCAACTAGTTTTGTCTCCACCAATTGTTGAACAAGCAAATTCTGTAATCATAAAAGGCTTGTCATAATTATCTAGGCTTCTTTTGTAAAGATCATCATATAATTCTTCAAAACTTTCCCACTTTTCTCCTTCATAATAATTTCCAGTATTATAAAGAGTAAGGCCTAAAAGGTCATATCTTTGAGAATCTGGTCTGTATACTGATTCGTCATTATATTTGAAGTTTGGAAAATTTCTTCCGTTTGGATTAAATACATATAAAATATATTTATTTGCCCCTTCTTCTTCAAAGATATTATAAATATAATCATACATAGCTAGATAAATATCAGCATCAAGACCTGTGTTGTAACAACTATAAGCACACCAATCTCCATTCATCTCATTGGCTATTCTAAATATAGTTGTATGTTTTTTCTCAGCTACTTTTTTTGCCATGTCTCTTATTATATCTTCATATTTGCCATCTAGAAGGTCATAAGTTTCATTTTTCCCATCTTTCATATTTGTTTGAAAGGTAAGTTCTAGATACTTATTTCTATTTTTACAATAGTCTAGTGCCATGGATATATTATAGTTTGGCTGGTTGAAATCATGGTAAAGAATCATGTATTTAAAGTTATATCCTATATGATTGCTAAAATTTTGTTCATAGACATTATTCCAAAAAGAATTTACAAATACTCCCCACTTAGTCCCCTCTGTTAAAAAAGTATCTACATAAACTTTTTTACTTTCATCGCTTATGTCTCTTTTGCTGACCAAACTTTCATTTTCATAAATATTAAAGTTCTCAACCTTGTTAATTGCTTGAGTTTTTTTCTTTATAGGCTTATAAGTTTTTACTATATTTAAAATCTCTTGATCTTTTATCGGTTCAGATGATTTCACAATAAAACTAAGACAATTACTATCGCTCACTTTTAGGAAGATAGCTTGATAGTAGTTTTTATCATTTTCAATTTTTGAAAGCTTTCTTCTTTCATAGCTAATTTTGTAGCCTTCTTTGCCGTTAACTTTTATAGCCTGCTCGCCAGTTATTTTATGATCATTTTGATTGTTTTTAATTCCTAATAAGGAATAATTTCTATATTCTTGGTAGGATAATTTTTTGCTAATATCTTGCATATAAATTTTGATATTAGTGTTGCCATAATCAATGTTTGTCTTGTAATAATTTTCATTGACACTGGCCTTGGCATCTTTTGGAAGTTCAATTGAATATCCATCATAGGGATTAAGTATTAGTTTTTTATTCGCATTTATAGCTTTACTTTCCAGGTCTTTTGTAAAACCACAAGTAAAAATCAAGCTCGCCAATAAAAGACTAAGCAAAATTTTTCTCATCTAACTAAACTCCTATTTTTCGATATTACAAATCTTATCTACTCTTCTTTGATGCCTGCCTCCTTCAAAGCTTGCTTCAAAAAAGCTATCAATTATTAATTTAGCAAGGTCTTCACCGACAACTCTTGCACCAACTGCTATGATATTTGCATCATTGTGTTTTACGCTCATCATGGCTGAATATGGTTCAGAGCATACACAGGCCCTAACCCCTTTTACCTTATTTGCAGCTATTGAAATTCCAACTCCAGTTCCACAAACTAAAACGCCCTTGTCAACTTCTTTACTTGCAACTTTTTCTCCAACAAGTCTTCCAAAGTCTGGATAGTCTACGCTTTCTTTTCCATCAGCTCCATAATCTATACATTCATAACCTTTTTCTTCAAGATGTGCTTTTAAAATATTTTTTAATTCATATCCTGCATGGTCAGAACCAAATCCAATTTTCATTATTTCCTCCTAATTTACAGAATTTCTAGGCTTTTTGCCTGCTTTAAAATCTAATAAGTTATCTACAACCGCCCTACCCATTTCATATCTAGCTTCAATAGTTGCATTGCCAATATGAGGTAGTAAAATTACATTTTCCATCATTGCTAGTTCCTGTGAAAACTTTGGTTCAAATTCATAAACATCTAAACCTGCCGCTTTTATTTCTTTATTTTTTAAGGCCTTAATTAAAGCAGCTTCATCCAAAAGTGGTCCTCTAGCAGCATTTATTAAGATTGCATCTTTTTTCATAAGTTTAAATTCAGCATCAGAAATCATATGGTGAAGTTCTTTTGAATAAGCTGTATGCAAACTTATGATATCTGCTTCTTTTATCAAGTCTTCTTTTTCCATGTATTTTAGGCCTAAATCTTCAAAATCTTTTTTCCTATTTCTTGAATAATATAGGACATTCATTTCAAAAGCCAAGGCCCTTTTTGCAAGGTTTTTCCCAATGTTTCCAAGTCCAATTATTCCTAAAGTTTTCCCTTTTAATTCTTGCCCCAACATATAAGAAGGCATCCAAGCTTTAAAGTTTCCACCTTTTAAGTCTTTATTTGCTTCTAATAATCTTCTTGATGTTAAAAGAATAAGTGAAAAAGTTAGTTCTGCTGTTGAAACTGCAGATGATGGAGCAGGTGCATTTGTAACTATTATATTATTTTTACTCGCTTCTTCTAGGTCTATATTATCAAAACCAGCCCCATAATTTGCTATAATCTTTAAATTTTTGCCTGCGGAAATGATTTCTTTATCGATTTTATCTGACAGGGGACAAATTAGACCATCAACATCCTTTATCCTAGCTATGATTTCTTCCTTTTTTAATGGAGTATTTGAATTGTTATAATCAATTTCAAAATTTTCTTCTAGCTTTTTATATAGATCATCAAATATTTTGCAAGTTATTAAGATTTTCATTTTATAACCCCGTTTCCATACCTAGCAATAAAGTAGTCTTTTTTGTCTACTCCTTCTAATAGTTCTAATAATTTATTTGTTTCAATTTTCTTAGTCCTAGCTATGGCATAACCACCAGCATTTACAACTGTTTCAAAATATTCTGTATTAAGTTTTAAGCTCTTTGTTCTTAAATAATATTGACTTTTAAAAGTATCAGCTGAATTTACTAGCTTGTTAGATAAATTAAAAGAAGAAATATTATTATTTAGTGCATCTATTATATCGACAACTATGGCATTTCCAGTTGGTAGTTTTCCCGCTCCTTCTCCAACATAAGATAAGCTAGAATAGTTATCTCCAAAAATTTCAACAATATTATTAACTCCATCTATTGGATAAAAAGGGTCTTGGTCGTTTATAATAACCGGCTCAACTAAAAGAGCATACTTGCCATCTTTTATAAACGATTCTGCTATTACTTTTACCTTTAAATTGTTTGTCTTTAAATAATTAATATCTACAAGATTTATTGATGACATTCCTATATTAACAACATCTTCATTTGGAATATCCATGCCAAAAGCTATGGAACTAAGTATCTTTAATTTTCTTAAAGCATCAATCCCTTCAACATCATCATAGGGATCTCTTTCCGCAAAGCCAAGCTCTTGTGCTTCTTTTAAAGCAGCTTCGTAGCTTTTGTGTTCTTTGTACATATTAGAAAGTATATAATTGCTTGTTCCGTTTAAAATTGCTCTTATTCTACTGATATTATTGGTAATTGATTGAGATATAATTGAGGTAACAATTGGAATTGATCCGCCAACTGAGGCTTCAAATAAAAATTTAACCTTGTTTGTATTTGCGATTAAATTAAATTCACTTAAATGATCACTAACTACTGCCTTGTTAGAAGTTACAAGGTGTTTTTTTGCCCTTAAAGATTCTCTGATGTATTCATAACTTTTCTCTTGGTCGCCAGTCATCTCTACGACAAGTTTTATTTCGTCATCATTTATTATTTCTGAAAAATCATCGGTTAAAATATTTGGATTCAAACCTTTATGCTTATCTAAATTCCTAACCAAAATTTTTTTTACATTGATTTGATCATGTAAAACTTTGCTGATTTTATCTTTTTGATTTTCTAATATTTCATATGCTCCCTTGCCTACAGTTCCGTAGCCAAGTAATGCAATATTTATCATATCTTTTTACCCCCATTTAATATCTTTTCTTAATTATATCATAGGATATTTTAGCAAAAAGCCATATTATTGTCTAAACTATTATTTTTTATATTTGACTTTATTATCTAGGATGCTTAACTTATAATTAAATAAATTGACTATACTTTAGTTCAGTGATATTATTTCAAGTAAAATTAATAAAGGAGATGTTTCTTTTGAGACCAATTAATTTAGCAATATTTGGTGCAACTGGTTTAGTAGGACAAAAAATGAAACACATTCTCGAACAAAGAGATTTTGCTGTTAACAACATTTACTTTTTTGCATCAAAAAATTCAGCCGGCGACAAAATAAAATTTAAGAAAAAAGAATACACAATCGAAGAATTAAATGAAGAAAACATTGCAAATAAAGACATTGAATTTGCTCTTTCTGCTTTAGATTCTCCACTTGCTAAAAAATTTGCACCAATAGCAAATAAATATAATATTACAGTTATCGATAACTCATCTGCTTTTAGGATGGAAAAAGAAATACCACTTGTAGTTCCAGAAATAAATGGAGATGCTGCTCTTGGACATAAACTTATTTCAAACCCTAACTGCTCAACAATCCAATCAGTTTTACCACTTTATCCAATCCACAGAGAATACGGAATTAAAAGAGTTATTTATTCAACCTACCAAGCAGTTTCTGGTTCAGGTACAGCTGGTATTGACGATTTAAAAAGAGGTCTTTGGGGTGGAGAAAACAATTGTTACCCATATCAAATAGCTGGAAATGCACTTCCTCATATAGATGACTTTCTAGATACTGGTTATTCAAAAGAAGAAATGAAAATGGTCAATGAAACTAGAAAAATTCTTGATGATCAAAATATAGGAATTACTGCAACAACTGTAAGAATTCCAGTTTTTGAATCTCACATGGTCTCAATAAATGTTGAAACAGAAAAAGCTTTTGATTTAAAAGATGTTTTTGAATTATTTGAAAAAGAAAACGGAATTAAACTTTATGATGATGTGAAAAATAATATCTATCCTATGCCAATAACCAC
Source organism: Peptoniphilus obesi ph1 (assembly GCF_000311865.1). Classification (GTDB taxonomy): domain Bacteria; phylum Bacillota; class Clostridia; order Tissierellales; family Peptoniphilaceae; genus Peptoniphilus_E; species Peptoniphilus_E obesi. Next base: position 18,703 of record NZ_HE978583.1, read on the forward strand.
TACCGGCAAGGACGAAGTTTATGTTGGTAGAATAAGAAGAGATGAATCTGTTGAAAATGGAATAAACTTTATTTCAGTTGCAGATAACACAAGAAAGGGTGCAGCTCTTAACACTATCCAAATTCTAGAATATATAATAGACCATGAATAATTAATTTAGACTAGCTTTTTAAGCTAGTCTTTTTTTATTAAAATAATTTTTAACTACTAAAAAAAATAATTAAAATTTGCCAAAATTAAATTAAAAACTCATCTATTATCATATATAATTTAAAAATTTTTTCCCTTAAAGCTATTTAAAGTTTACATTGATAATTAATAATTATTATCATATAATTTCCCTGGAGGCGATCTTTATGAGTTTTTCTTATAAAGTTGCAGCATTTGTGGTTAAAATGCTAGGAATAAAAAAGATGTTTTTACTGCCAGAAGATAAAATTCTTGCTTTGGCAAAGAAAAATAATCAAAAGAATCAATTTTCCATGCCTACAGACAAGGATTTTTTCTATGAATTGAATGAAATCAACGGATACAAAAATCTCATTATTAAAAATAATGAAGAAAAATCAGATAAGGCTATTTTATTTCTATATGGAGGCGGAAATATAGGCTGTCCTGATAAGAGGGATATGAAATTTGCAAAAAAATTAGCTCGGGAAACTAAGAAAGACATTTGGTTTTCTTTCTATCCCCTCTGCATAGAAAATTCAATTAAAACAACTTTTGAGTTTTTATATATGACTTATGAGTCTATGCTTAAATTTTATTCTGCAAAAAATATTTCATTAATAGGATTTTCATCAGGAGCTGTAAATGCCATAGGTCTACTTCTCTATAATAATGATCTTGGCAATTTACCAATGCCTAATTTGATTGTGGCAGTATCTCCTGGAGCAATCCCATTTACACAAAGAGAAAAAGATATGATGGAAAATTTAAGGGACAAAGACATTCTCATAGAGCCTGATTATTTATATACTGCTAAAAATATAGTGTCCAAGGGAGAAGATATTCCAAAATATATGCTCTATGGTCCTGCTGGAGATTTTTCTAATTTCCCTATGACCCATTTTTATTTTGGAACTCACGAAGTTATATATGCTTTTGCAAAATCTTTTGCTGATAGCTTTGATAAGTACAAGGCTCCTTATAAAATTCATCTTGGTCAAGGCCTTTGCCATTGCTATCCACTAATGGATTTTTATCCCGAAGGAAAAGAAGCACAAAAAGAAATTTTTGAAATTTTGAAATAAATTTATATTTTAAATAGCTTAATTTAAATATTATTATTTTCATATTATAAATCTTTTTTAAATAAAATCGGCATAAAGAAACTAA
>NZ_HE978583.1:21224-27490 GCF_000311865.1 Peptoniphilus obesi ph1
ACATCATAATCTCTATGCCGACTTTTTATATCTTATAATAATTCTTTTATATCATCTTCTATTTCTTCTGGAGTTTTTTGTGGAGCAAATCTATCTACTAAGTTTCCTTCCTTATCCACTAAAAACTTTGTGAAATTCCATTTGATTTCATCTCCTAGGACCTCACCCTTTTCTTTTTTTAAGAATTTATAAAGTGGATGAGTATTTTCTCCATTTACTTCAATTTTTGACATCATTGGAAAAGTAACATTGAAGGTATCTGTGCAGAAGTTTGCAATTTCTTTTTCATCTCCTGGTTCTTGTTTTCCAAATTGGTTGCAAGGAAATCCTAAGATTACAAAGCCTTGGTCTTTATATTTTTCATATAATTTTTGAAGTCCGTCATATTGCTTTGTAAACCCACAATTACTAGCAGTATTTACGATAAGCATAACTTTTCCCTTAAATTTTTCTAAAGATAAATCATTTCCCTGTATATCTTTTACTGTAAAATCGTATATCATCTATATCTCCTTCTTTACTAAAATTATAAGCTTATTTTAATATTACCCCAAAATAAAAAAAGAACTATCAAAAGATAGCCCTTTTATTAACCCAAGAGTATGTCAAGAATCATCATGACAATAAATCCTATGATTATTCCATAGGTTGCCTGTCTTTCATAACCCCTACTGTGAGTTTCTGGGATGATTTCATCACTAATAACAAAAAGCATAGCTCCACCTGCTAGGGCAAGTATAAATGGCAAAACTGGTTCAAAAATAAGTACCAAACCATAGCCAAGAAAGGCTCCAATAGGTTCTACAAGTCCTGTGAGTAATGCAATTAAGAAAGAAAATTTAACAGAATAATCTTCTCTTACTAGAGATAAGGCAACTGCTAAACCCTCTGGCATATTTTGTAATGCAATTCCAAAAGCTATTGCGACCCCATTAGAAATATCATCTGTCCCAAATCCTACACCAGTTGCAAGTCCTTCTGGGAAATTATGGATAGTTATCGCTATTATAAACAACCATATTTTAGATAAACTTTCTGTGTTTTTACCTTCAACTTTTTTATTTATCAAGTGTTCATGGGGAGCAAATTTATCTATCATATCAATTAAAAAAGCTCCCATAAATATTCCAAGCGAGCAAATCATGACAGCCTTAAAATCTCCTCCGCCATATTCGATACTTGGAATAATTAAAGAAAAGCAAGAAGCCGCAAGCATAACTCCTGCTGCCCCTCCTAAGAAAGTATCAAGAAGCCCTCTTGAAACTTTTCTTGTGAAAAATATAGGAATAGCTCCAACTCCGGTCATCAAACCAGGCAAAACTAAACCCAAAAATATTGTCCAATTCATTTTATCTCCTTATATTCATTAATAAATTATAGGCTTTCTAATCTTTCTTTTTTAGAAAAGCTACAACCACAATAATCTTGTCTATAAAGATGATGGTCTTTTGATAATTCAATTGATCTTTTGTAGCCATTTTCTTTTTTAAAATCAGAATATAAATAATTTACTCCATATTTTTCTCCACAAACCGCTCCAATTTTATTTAATAATTGGGCATTTTTGTAAGGACTTATGGATAGGCTTGTTGTAAAATAGTCAAAATTATTTTCTTTTGCATATTTTGCAGCTTCATCAAGTCTTAATTTAAAGCAGATGCTACATCTTGCTCCGCCTTCCTTATCATCTTCATGGCCCTTAACTGCATCATAAAATTCTTGACTATTATAACTAGGATCAATTGTTTCAACTTTTAAATCCATCTCATCTATAAGTCTTCTAAGTTCTTCTAATCTATAAAAATATTCATCTGACGTATCAATATTTGGATTGTAGAATAAAACACTTATATCAAATGCTTCATTTAATCTTTCAAGAACTGCACTAGAGCAAGGCCCACAACAAGCGTGTAGCAATAATTTAGGTCTTGATCCATTTAGACTTTTTATTATTTTTTTCATTTCATTGTTGTAATTTAATTTTTGCAAAAAATCACCTAATTCAAGTTTTTATATCTTTGTATGTTTTGATCAGATAGAAAATCGTAGGCATTGTTTATTTCTTGGAACTTTTCAGTCGCTCCTTCTTCCTTATTTATGTCAGGATGGTAAATCTTTGCAAGTTTTCTATAGGCAAGTCTGATTTCATACTTATCTGCATTGTAGGAAACTCCCAAAGTGTCGCAGGCTTTTTCATATTGGTCTTTAAAAGATGAAAATGGACTAGATCCAGAAGATGATCCCTGATTGTAATAACCTTGATTATAATTTCCATAATCACCATAATTGCCATAGCTTTGACCCCCAGCTTGTCTGAAAAATTCTTCAAAATCCTCAAAACCGTTGAAAGTGTAGTAAGTTCCACCAAAATTTTCAAATCTTTTCTTGTATTCTTCTTCTCTTCTTTTTCTTTCTTCTTCGGCTCTTTTTTGTCTTTCTTTTTCTAGATTTTCCCTATATTTTTTGCCATAGTCTTCCATCTTTTCAAAAGATTTCTTCCTACCCAACAAATAATAATCAGCCTTATCATAAAAATATTCAGTAGCTATATAGTGAATATATTTTAAATAAGATACTGCAATTGTTCCAATAAATGGCACTATCAAAGACAAGAAAATAAGAAGAAGTAGGCCCGGTTTTCTTGCCAAACCATAAAGCAAATAGCTATTAAAAAGTAAAATTACCAACAGACAACCACCCATAGACAACAAAAGTGCGATCATTTGTCTAAAAGATGAAAAAACGGTAACTAAAATATTCACTATAAAAATAAGAAATCTCAAAAGATAGTCTATTATTCCTCCGATTCCCTTATAAAAATATCCTAAAATTTTTGTCATTTTGTCTCCTTGTATTTATTGATAAATTCAAGATCTTCCACTTCAAGTCCGTTCTCTCCTGCAGAAAATTCTAGATGATGAGTTAGCTCGTGGCCAAGAGTTGATTTGATTTTTTCTTTTAAATCTTCTTTTTCTAAATAGCCAAACATTTTCATAAATGACCCATAATATATTACTATTGAATTTCCCAAAAGATCTCTCCTATAGGCTCCAAGTGCTATAAGGTCATCATCTACTGATTCTGGATGATAAAATATATTTTCTTCTATAATTATTCCAGCATTTAGTCCATCAAAATATTTTTTGTCAAATTCGTCATAAACTTCTTCAACTAAATCTGAAAATTCATCGTAGCTATAATTTCCCATCATAAAAAGGCAGACCTAGCTGCCGCTCCTTTCAAAAATAAAAGATGCTTAAAATCTAAGCTCTTTGATATCGATAAAACTAGCCTTGTACTTTTCTTCTAAATTTAAATAAACTGACCTTCTATATCCTGTAAGATACCTCTTAATTCTGCCCTGTGAAAGACTTTTCTTTTCCTTTAGCTGGTCTATTATTAAATCTTGTATAAAAACTAAATTTCTATTCGGGTAAAGTTTTTTTATATAATCTTTTACTATATAAAAATTAGTGTCCATAAAATAGATATTATCTTCATCTCCAATATAAGACTTTAAAATATTATCGACAATATAAATAGGACTTGTAAATATTTGGATTTGATTTGATAAAAGCTGCCCATCAATTAAGCTTATATCTTTTCTTTCTTTTTCTAGATGATTTTTAAATCTCTTATTAGTTATGACCAGGTCCTTAGGCTCTAGCAAACCATAAAAGCTATCTAGTCCATCTATTAGATTTTTATTATCTAGGCAAAGAGCAAGTGTTGGATTTGTAGTTAAAATATATTCAAAATCAAATAAATCTATGGCCTTATTTAAATGATTTTTTAAGCCAGATCTCAAGGAATAAGGATAATTTACATTATCAACAAGCAAGTCATAATTACAAGATAAATGTTTTTTAAATTCCTGGCAAGACATTATGGCCCCAAGTCCATCATCTAAATATAAGATTTTATTAATCATAGTTTTCACCTATAGTTTTAGCCTTATAAACATATTTATAGCTATCTTTATACATCTCATATGCCAGGTCTAGTTTATCCTCTGAATCAAAAATGCAAAATATAGTCGGCCCTGACCCAGACATAAGAGAAAGTCCTTTTTTATTTAAGTTATCTTTTAGTTTTTTCAAATCTGGATTTTTTTCAAAAACGTATTTTTCCATCTTATTTTCAAACACATTTTTTAAAGATGAAAAATCTTTATTCCCTAGATATTTTATAATACTATCAAAGTCAATTCTCTTATTATCTAATTTTAAATTTGAATAAACTTCCTTAGTCGAAACTTCATAGCCTGGATTAATTATCAAAATATGAAAATTTGAAAAATCAGAAATTTTTTCAAGCTTTTCTCCAATCCCAGTCGCAAGATAAGTTCCCATCCTAAGCATATAAGGAAAATCTGCCCCAAGTCCAAGACCAATTTCAGACAATTCTTCCATGCTAAGATTTAAATTATAAAGCTCATTTAAAGCAAGCATACAAGCTGCTCCGTCTGAACTTCCGCCTGCAAGGCCTGCTCCAATTGGAATGTTTTTTTTAAGACTTATTTCAAGAGGAAGAGATCTTTTGCAATAAGCTTCCATGGCCCTATGAGCCTTGTGGATTAAATTATCTTCAGTAAGTAAAGATTTATCTTGGCAAATAAAATTAAAACCCTTATCAATTTTTTTAAATTCTAACTCATCATAGAGAGAAATTTTTTGCATTATTGTTTTTATTTCATGATAAGAATCTTCTCTTTTTCTAATTACATCCAAGGATAAATTTATTTTTGCATATGCTTTTAATTTCATAATCAACCTCTAGCTAATTATAACACAAATAAAAAAGACCTTGAATATTCAAGGTCTTGATTATAATCTCTTATTTTATCTTAAAATTAAAGATTAAATACTTTTTTAACATTTGTCATAACTACTCTACCGATATCATCTTGAGCATCTATAGTTGATCCACCGATATGAGGAGTTACATAAACTCTATCAAGTTCAAATAATGGAGAAGAAACTTTAACATCTTGAGTATCTAATCCGCCAGATCCAAGTTCGTCAGCTAAAGTATCTAGGTTAGCTCCACCTAATTTACCATTTTTGATGTATTTGTAAAGAGCTTCTTCATCAATTATACCACCACGTGCAGCATTGATTAGAACTGTACCATCTTTCATTTCTTCCATTTGTTTATCTGAAATCATATTTTTAGTATCTGGAGTTAATGGAAGGTGAAGTGTTATAATGTCTGCTCTTTTACATAGTTCGTCAAAATCAAGTAATTCTACGAAATCAAAATCATTGTTTTGTGGTTTGTAGAATGGGTCATATGCAACAACATCCATTTTGAAAACTCTTGCAATTTCAGCAACTCTTCTACCGATTGCTCCGAAACCAACTATACCCATAGTTTTGTTTCTAAGTTCTCTACCAATCCATCTGTATTTGTTCCAAATACCATCTTCTTTGATTTCATGTTGTGCTTGGTAAGAATTTCTATATAAATCAAGTGCTTTACAGAAAACTAGTTCAGCAACTGCGTTAGCATTTTGTCCAGGTGAGTTACATACTTCTATACCTTTTTCTTTTGCATATTCTAGATCAATATGGTTAGTACCAGTAGAACCTACCATTATTGCTTTAAGATTCTTGGCTGAATCTAAAACATTTTTGTCAATAAATGGGTCTACTCTCATTACTAATAGGTCGTATGGTGCAATTATTTCTGCTAGTTTTTCTGAAGTAGGTAGCATTTCCTTATCTACTTCGAAGCCAAGCTCTTTAAGCTCTTTTTCAATAATATCAGAAACATAATCTACTATTAAAGCTTTCATTAAATTATCTCTCCCTTTCACTTTTTCAGTAATATTCCTAATCTCAATTGTAACCCAAGTTCGGCTACTTTTCAATATGATTTTATTATAATATAAAATTATTCTTATAACAAAATTGTAAATATTTCATAAATATTGTATCATATTTATTTTAATACTTACACCAAATAAATTAATTAATAAAAATAATTTTAAATTTAACAACATATTTAAAATAAAAGCCTTAAAAATAAAAATAATTAAATTTATTTCTATAAATAAGACTATATATAAATTTAATCTTGCAACATGAATAATAATTTTTATTTAGCTATAAATCAATAATATTTATAATAAGCAAATTAATAAAAATATTGTACTAGCAAAATTTACACAATATTTTATATTTTACATAGATTATAGAAAAACAAATCAAAAATCTAATAAATTTTAAAGAGTAATTTTAGGCAAATAAAAAACCCCGAAAATT
>NZ_HE978583.1:29142-48797 GCF_000311865.1 Peptoniphilus obesi ph1
TTATTTCGAGGTTTTTATCTTATCTGTGAACTAAAATTATTTAGTTACCATTTTTAATTCTACTGGAATGCTTGCTTCAACTTCTTCGCCATTAGCAACTTTTTGTGCTATTTCAATAGCTTTTTGTCCCATGATATCTGGTTGTTGAGCTATTGTTGCTGCTAAGTCGCCTGCTTCTACTGAAGCTACTGCATCATCAGTTGCATCGAAACCAACAACTATAATATCTCTTCCAGCTGCTTTGATTGCTTCTAAAGCACCTAGAGCCATTTCGTCGTTGTGAGCAAATACTGCATCAATTTCTGGTTGAGATTGAAGAATGTTTTCCATTACTTCTAGACCCTTAGATCTATCGTAATCAGCTGTTTGTTTAGCTACTACTTCAAGTCCGCTTCCTTCAATTGCTTCGTTAAATCCTTGACCTCTTTCTATAGCTGAGTTAGCTCCAGAAATACCTTCAAGTTCTACAACTTTACCTTTACCAGCAAGTTTTTCGATAATAAATTCTCCAGCCATTTTACCACCAGCGATATTATCAGATGCTACAGAAGATACAACTTCTCCACCATTTGATACTCTGTCTACTGTGATTACTGGAATACCTGCTTCGTTTGCTGCTTCAACACTTGGTACGATTGCATCTGAGTCTGTTGGGTTAACTACAATAACATCAACGCCTCTTGTGATTAAATCTTCCATGTTGGAAGCTGCTTTTGTAGAATCGTCTTGAGCATCAAGAACTATTAATTCTACTCCTAATTCTTTAGCTTTTGCTTCTGCTCCTTCTTTAAGTGTTACAAAAAAAGGATTTGTTTGAGTTGAAACTACAAAACCAATTGTTGTAGTTCCTTCTGCTGTTCCGCCTGTACTAGCTGTATTGTTTGCAGCATTGTCTTTGTTACATCCAACTATGCCCATTGCTAATACTAAAACTAGTAGTGATACAATAATTTTTTTCATAAAAAACTCCTCTCTTTATTTTATATTAATTAGTAAAACTAAATAATAACTAAAACACAACGCCAGATTTTAAAATTATATTGGAGTATGGCGTAAATTCTCCTGTCCTAATTGCTGCTAGGCAGTTTTTAGACATTTCTTTTAATTCTTCATGTTTCATTTCATTTATTTTTATCTTATCTGCATGGATATACATTTCATTATAATATTCTTCATTGTCTTTTAGTTCTAGATCTATATAAGCTTCTTCTACGCATAATTCTTTTAATACTGCATCTAGAACATCAAAAAATGGAACCATTCCTTCCGTCAAAGCCAAATCTATAAATTTAACTCCTTCAGGAACTGGCATTCCTGCATCTCCAATCATAATCATATCTCCATGGGCTGATTTTGCTATTATTTCTGAAATTTCTGCGTGTAATAATTCAGTTTTTTTCATTTTATCAATCCTTTACAGTTCTTCTATCAAGTAATACAGCTATTAATATTACTACTGCCTTTGCTATCATTTGATAATAAGACTGAACATCCATTAGGTTTAAGGCGTTATTAAGCAAGCCTATAATCAAGGCACCTATTAAAGTTCCTAAAACAGATCCTTGACCACCTGATAGGGTTGTTCCTCCAAGTACAACTGCTGCTATTGCGTCCATTTCATAGCTCTCTCCTGCTGTTGGTTGAGCTGATGATAGTCTTGATATAACTATTAGTCCAACTAAAGCACTTAGCAAACCAGAAATTGCATATGCAGAAATCTTTACTCTATCAGCATTTATACCCGAAAGTACAGAAGATTCTTCATTTCCACCTATTGCATATATATATCTACCAAATTTTGTGAATTTAAGTAAAAAATAAGCTAATAATAAAACTACAACGGTTATAATTATTGGCACATGGATTCCCATAACATTTCCTCTACCAATAAAAGCAAATACTGGTGAGACCTCCTTAGCTGGTACTGCTATTGGTTTTCCATTTGTAAATACTAGAGTTGCTCCTCTTAGAAGTTGCATCATAGCTAGAGTTGCTATAAAAGGTTGAATTTTTCCTTTTGCTATAAATATTCCATTTACACAACCTGCAAAAAATCCAATTGCTAGTGCAACTAAAATTACCAAAAATATGTTATATCCACTTGCTAGTAAATAAGCTGCAACTGCACTTGAAAATGCAAGTGTTGATCCTACTGAAAGATCAATTCCTGATGTTAAAATTACAAAAGTCATACCTATTGCTATTATTGCATTTATTGAAGTTTGACGAAACACATTGAATAGGTTGTTAACTGTTAAAAATCTATCGCTCATAAAGCTTATAAGAACCGAGAAAATTATAAGGCCTATAACAGGACGAGCCTTTGTTAATAATTCTTTATTTTTAAAATTCATATTATCTATCCTCTTCTTTCATAATATAAGACATAATCTTTTCTTGGCTTGCTTCTTCTCTTGTAAGTTCTGCTTTCTTCCTGCCATCATTCATTACAATTATCCTATCGCAAACTCCAAGAACTTCTTGCATATCAGAAGAAATAATCATTATGGCCTTATTTTCTTTCTTAATATCATTTAATATTTCATATATTTCCCTTCTAGCTCCGACATCAATTCCCCTTGTTGGTTCATCAAGGATCAAAAGCTTAGGTTCAGTAAGAAGTGATTTTGCTATGGCAACTTTTTGTTGGTTTCCACCACTTAAGTTTTTTACCTTTTGTTTTAGATTTGGTGTTTTTATCCTGATTCTTTCTACATAATCCTTAGCCGCCTTTTTTTCTTTAGAATTCGATATTGCTATTTTTTTTATAAATTTATTTAAGGCTGATAAGGTTATATTTTCTGTAACGCCCATGCTGATGATAAGACTTTCGCCTTTTCTGTCTTCAGAAACATAAACTATCCCCTTGTTTAAGGCATCTTTTGGAGATTTTATATTTAAAGATTCTCCATCAAGATAAATTGATCCAGAATCAAGTTTATAGGCTCCATAGATTGTTTTGGCAAGCTCTGTTCTACCGGCTCCAACCAATCCAGAAATACCAACGATTTCTCCACTATTTATAGTGAATGAAACATCATCTATGTATTTATTTTTAAGATTCTCAAGCCTTAGCATTTCCTTGCCTTCAACATCAACATGAGGATATTGTTCTTCTAAGTCTCTACCAACCATCATTTTTATAATTAGGTCTTCATCTATTTCTGAAACTAATCTTTCATCAATAAATTTACCATCTCTTAAAATAGTAACCCTGTCGCAAATCTTAAATATTTCGTCTAATTTATGGGAAATAAAAACTATTCCTATTTTTTGTTCTTTAAGCTCATTTACTATAGAAAATAGTATATCTGCTTCCTTGTCTGTCAGTGTATCTGTCGGTTCGTCCAAGATTATTATATTTGCATCTACCAAAAGAGCCTTGGCTATTTCAACCATTTGTTGTTGGGCAATTGAAAGTGATCCAACTTTATCATTTGGATCAATATCAATATTTAATTTATCTAAAACTCTTTTTGTATTTTTTATCATTTCAGACTTGTTTAAAATTCCCAAGGAATTTGTTATCTCTCTTCCTAGATAAACATTTTCATAAACCTTCATATGGTCTATGAGGTTTAGTTCTTGGTGGATTATGGCTATTCCCATCCTAGTTGATTCTGCTGGAGAGCTAACTTCAATCTCTTGTCCCTTGTAAATAATGCTTCCAGCATCTTTTTTATAAACACCAGAAAGTATTTTCATTAGGGTGGATTTTCCTGCACCGTTTTCGCCTAGAAGTGCCATGACTTCACCGGCGTATACATTTAAGTGCACATCATCAAGAGCCTTCACACCTGGAAAAGACTTGCTGATATTTTGCATTTTTAATACAGCTTCCATTTCAACCTCCAAAATCGAATTCTTTGACTTCTTCTTTTGTAGGAATTGAAGTTTGTGCTCCAACTTTACCTATAGCAATTGCTGCTACTCTTTGTCCAAAATCAATTGACTTATCTATATCATTTGTCTGCATCAAAACATTTACAAAGCCGCCTATGAAACTATCTCCTGCTGCAGTTGTATCTACTACCTTTGCCTTATAAGAATCATAAAACTTTTCTTCGTCCTTGTTCTTATAAAAAACTCCTCTTTCGCCTAGAGTTACTACAATTTCTTTTAATCCCCCAGCCAGAAGTTTTTCTGATGCTTTTCTTACATCTTCATCATTTTCTACCTTGTGACCTGAAATTCTTGATAGTTCATGTTCATTTGGTATCAATATGTCAATAAGTTCTAACATATCTTTTTCTATCATTCTTGCAGGTGCTGGATTTAAGATTGTTTTTATTTTTTTGTCTTTGCAAATTTTTAATATATGTTCGATTGTTTTTTCTGGTAATTCATTTTGCATGACAATATATTTAGCTGAATCTAAAATATCTTTATTTTGATCAATATAGTTTTCATCGACTAGATTATTTGCTCCAGCTATATAAACTATATTGTTTGCCCCAGTCTTATCAACATTTATTATTGAAACTCCTGTGCTTTCATTTTCAATCTTTATTAGGTCAGTATTTATTCCAGCATCTTGCATAGACTTTAATACATTTGCCCCGAAATCATCATTGCCAACCTTACCTAAAAATATACAGTCGCCACCTTGTTTTGCTATAGCTACTGCTTGGTTTGCACCTTTTCCACCTGGTATTGTTGAAAATGCTTTACCAGCAACTGTTTCACCGATAGCTGGAATCTCATCTGTTTCAATAACTAAGTCCATGTTTATGCTTCCAGCAACTATTATCCTGTCCATAATAAAAGCTCCTTTTACTATAAAAACTATAAATTCTACAATATATCTATATTTTATGTCAAACTTTAAATTTATTTAATAAGTCTTGCACACTTTTAAAATATTTTTATATCTGATCGATTATTATTATATCAATAAATATTTTATCTATCATCATTATTTTTTATTTTGCTCTTATTTTGCAACAAAAAAAAAGAACAAGTTATAAAACTTGCTCCTTTATCTTATTCTATTCCTCTTTTTATAACAGATTCATTTGCATTAACAGTTAATATTTCTCCACTAACTATTTTTTTTCTTATATTTTTAACTCCAACTATCGTAGGAATTTGTAAAGATATTCCCGCAACTGCTGCTTGAGATGTATATCCAGAAACTTCAGCAACTATTGCACTAGCTTTTGAAAGATATGGCATCATATCTTTATCTGCATCATCTATAATTACTATATCATTTTCTTTAAATTTACTTACTAAATCTTCTTTTGAATTTACTACAATTGCTCTTGCTGTTACAGATTTTTCTCCAAGTCCAACTCCCTTTGCAATTATCTCTGCGACTGTCTGTACCTTAATTAGATTTGTTGAACCAGATAAACCTGCTGGAACTCCTGCTGTTAAAACAACTGTGTCGCCTGGCTTAATTAGTTTTTCTTTTAAACTTCCTCTTATGCAATTATTAAGCATATGATCGGTATTGTCTGAGTTTTCTACAAAAATAGATCTTGTTCCCCATTCTAGATTTAATTGTCGCATAACTTTTTTATCTGTTGTTGCTGCAATTATTTCTGCCTTTGGCATAAATTTTGCTATTGCCCTTGTTGTGGCTCCACTTGTTGTTGCAGTTATTATTGCCTTCGCTGATAAGTCTTGGGCTATTGTGCAAGAGCTTTTTCCTATTGCATTTGTAATAGTAAATGAGTTTTGATTTATTTTTGATTTTAAAAGTTCACTAAAGTCTAAAGAGTTTTCTGTAACTTCAACAATTTTTGCCATGGTCTTTACTGCTTCAACTGGATATTTTCCACTAGCAGTTTCTCCTGATAGCATGACTGCTGATGTTCCATCTAAAACTGCATTTGCAACATCATTTGCTTCTGCCCTAGTAGGTCTTGGGTTTCTTATCATAGAATCTAGCATTTGAGTTGCAGTTATTACTATCTTACCTGCTATATTACATTCTTTTATCATTCTTTTTTGTGCAAGTGGGACCTCTTCTGTCATAATTTCTACTCCAAGATCTCCTCTTGCAACCATGATTCCATCTGAAACTTCTAAAATTTCATTTAGATTTTCAAGTCCTTGTTTAGATTCAACTTTTGATATTATTTTTATATCATAATTAGAATTATCTTCTAAAACTCTTCTTATATCTAAAACATCATCCCTGGTTCTGATAAAAGATGCCGCTATAAAATCAATATCATTTTCAATTCCAAATTTTATATCTTCTATATCTTTTTCTGTAATTGATGGGAGATTTATTTCTATGCCAGGAATATTTACTCCCTTTCTGGATGAAATAAAACCACCGTTTTCTACCCTGCAATCAATCCTAGGACCTTCAATATTTTCTACTATCATACTTATTAGGCCATCATCTATTAAAAGCCTTGATCCAATTTTTAAATCTTTTGCTAGGTCCTTGTAGGATACCGAAACAATATTTTTATCTCCCAAAATATCATCTGTTGTGATTGAAAATTTATCCCCACTTTCAAGATGGTATTCTTTCATATCTTTAAATTTTCCAATTCTTATTTCAGGACCCTTTGTATCAAGCATGATTGCAATTGGTTTGTTTAATTCTTCTCTGAGTTTTTTTATCCTATTAATTCTTACTAGGTGCTCTTCTCTTGAGCCGTGTGAAAAATTTAACCTGCAAACATCCACTCCTTCTATAAGAAGCTGTCTTAAAATATTTTCTTCATCAGATGCAGGGCCAATTGTAGCAACTATTTTAGTCTTTTTCATTTTTCCTCCTAAATAGAAATGGATTTTAAGATATCGTTTATGTCATCTCTAAATTCTTTCTTAACTCCCATTGCCTCATCTATATCGCTAATAAAAATTTCATTATTTTTTGTTCCAATAGCATAGCCGCCATAATTTTTCAAAATAAATTCAACTGCCTTGTTGCCCATCATAGATGCCATCAGCCTATCTACAATATTTGGTTCCCCACCTCTTTGCAGATAACCTAAAACTGTTACTCTGGTTTCTATATCAGTTAAATTTTCAAATTCTTCTGCAAGTTCAAATGAATTTCCAGCTCCTTCAGCCATTATTATTATGTGGTGTTTCTTGCCTCTTCTTTTAGTTCTTATTGCAAGTTCAGCCATCCTATTTAAATCAATTTTTCTTTCTGGAACAACAACAGATTCTGCCCCAGCAGCAAGTCCGCTATAAAGAGCTATATCTCCGCATTCTCTTCCCATAACTTCTACAACATGAGCCCTGCCATGAGATTCTGTTGTATCTCTAATTTTTGAAATTGCATTTGTAACAGTTTCAATAGCTGTGAAAAAACCTATTGAAAAATCTGTATAACCTAAATCATTATCTATACTAAGAGGAATTCCTATAACATCAATTCCTCTTTTAGCAAGTTCGCTTGCTCCTTTTAAAGATCCGTCTCCGCCTAAGACAACTAATTTAGAAATTGAAAATACTTCCAGCATATTAATTGCCCTTCTTTTTCCTTCTTCAGTCATAAAAAAATCTGATCTTGAAGTGCCTAGGATTGTTCCTCCCCTATAAATAATATTTGCAACAGAAGATTCATTCATCTGATCAATTTTTCCATCAATAAGTCCTTCATAGCCAGACTCTATTCCAAAAACTTCTGCTCCCTGGTCAATTGCAGTCCTAACAACTGCTCTGATACAAGGATTCATTCCAGGAGCATCTCCACCGCTTGTTAAAATTCCTATTCTTTCCATAAGTCACCTACTTTAATACAATCCTATCAGGATCATTATCTAAATAATTAAGTAAATCTATTTTTAAATCATCTACTCTTTTTGCATCTATCCAATATCTTTCTTCTAATCCAAAAGCTTTTTTATTATTAATAAAATAAAATATGACTGGACTGTTCCCCTTGTACTTACTTAAAACAAGTTTCATTGTTTCAATAAGATTTTTATCATTTGAATCTTCAAGAGATATATAAAGTTTATTAGATGATGGTTCTTTTATAGGATTTATTTTATCCACAAGAATCTTTGGCTCTTCAACATCAGATTGTTGGATATGTCCCTCGATAACCACAATCGAATCATCAACTAATTTTTCTACTTCTCTTTCATAAACATTTGGGAAAATTACAAGTTCAATTTGTCCATACAAGTCTTCCAGTTTTGCAAAAGCCATGATTTTTTTATTTTTGGTTATCATTGTCTTTTTACCCTTAAAAATGCCTGCTATAGTAAGATAATAATCTTTTTCTTCACCATTTTCATATTTTTCCCTGATCTGATTTGTATTAGTTCCCTTAATTGATTTTATTATGTCCCTGTATGAATCAAGAGGATGACCTGAAATATAAATTCCAAGAATTTCTCTTTCCATCTCAAGTTTTGTCCTTTTGTTAAAATCTTTTAGGTTTGGAAGTTCTTCCTCATCTGATTTTATATTATCAAATAAAGAAAATTGACCAGCTATATTATTTCTCACTGAATTTATAGCATTATCTATAATATTTTCATAGACTGCAAGGTATTTTGCCCTATTTTGTCCAAAACTATCCAAGGCTCCAGACTTGATTAAATATTCAATTGACCTTTTGTTTAAGGCTTTTGAATTATATTTTGCAATCCTATCTATAAAATCTTTTAATGATTTAAATTTTCCTGATTTTCTAACCTCAACTATTGCATCAATTAAATTTGAACTTAAGTTTTTGATGGCCTTTAAACCGAATCTTATTTTTTTATTTTGAACCACAAATTTTTCATAACTTTCATTTATGTCTGGAGGAAGGATTTCTATCCCAAGTCTTTGACATTCTTCTATATAAAGTGCAACTTGGCTCATGTTTCCCATGTGAGATGAAATTTGTGCTGCCATAAACTCTTTTGGATAATAATATTTTAAATAGGCTGTCCAATAAGCAACTACTGAATATGCAACTGAGTGCGATTTATTAAAGGCATAGTTTGCAAAATCTATCATCAAGTCATAAATCTCGTTGGCAGATTTTTCATCTACTCCATTTGCAATTGCTCCGTTACAAATAATTTTTTCGCCCTCTTTTTTGCCATAGATAAAGTTTTTCCTTTCCTCTTCCATGACATCCATCTTCTTTTTAGACATGGCACGTCTTACTAGGTCGGCTCTTCCAAGTGAATATCCACCTATTTTTTGAACAATTTGCATTACCTGTTCTTGATAAACTATACAACCGTAAGTTGTCGATAAAATTTCTTCAAGCTTTGGATGGATATAGCTAATCTTTTTCGGATTATGCTTTGATTCAATAAATTTTGGAATTTGATTCATTGGACCTGGCCTAAAAAGTGCATTGGCTGCAACAAGATCTTCAAAGGCATCTGGTTTTAGGTCTTTTAAAAAGGCTCTCATGCCAGCAGACTCAAATTGAAATACTCCAAGAGTTTCTGCCCTTGCAAACATTTTTAAAACATCTTTATCATCCAAGCTTAGTTTATGAAAATCTATTTCTTTGCCATAATTTTCTTTTATCATTGAAAGAGCATCTCTTATAACTGTCAAAGTTCTAAGTCCAAGAAAGTCCATTTTTAATAGACCGAGTTCTTCAAGCTCTATCATATTAAATTGGGTCGCAATTATTTCTCCATTTTTTGTAAGTGGAACATAATTTGTAAGTGCATCTTTTGAAATCACAACACCAGCAGCGTGGGTAGAAGTGTGTCTAGGTAGTCCTTCTACCTTTAAGGCTGTATCAATCAAGCTGTGAGTTTCCTCATCAGATTGGTATTCTTTTTTTAGCTTAGGACTTAAATCAAGTGCCTTTTCAAGAGTCATGTTAAGCTCATTTGGAACAAGTTTTGCAATATAATCAACTCTTCCATAGCTAATATCTAATGCCCTTCCGACATCTCTTATCGCACCTCTTGCTGCCATGGTACCAAAGGTTACAATTTGTGCTACATTATCTTTGCCATATTTTTCTATAACATAGTCTATTACTTCTTCTCTTCTCTCATAGCAAAAATCTATATCTATATCTGGCATGGAAACCCTGTTTGGATTTAGAAATCTTTCAAATAGAAGATCAAACCTCATAGGATCAACATCAGTTATTTCTAAAGCATAAGCAATAATAGATCCAGCAGCCGAGCCACGACCCGGTCCCACCATAATATTATTTTTCTTGGAATAATTTATAAAATCCCAAACAATTAAAAAATAATCAGTGTAGCCCATTTCTATTATTGTTGATAATTCATATTCCGTTCTTTCTTTTATCTTTTTATCAACATTTTTATAACGCTTTTTTATACCTTCTTTTACCAGGTGTTTTAAATATGAAACATTATCATAGCCTTCTGGCACTTCAAAATGAGGAAGGTGAAGATTGTGAAATTCTATATCCACATTGCACCTGTTTGCAATTTTTTGTGTATTTTCTAAGGCTCCTTTATTGTTTGGAAAAATTTCCAGCATTTCTTCTGGCGATTTTAGATAAAATTCATCAGTTTGAAATTTCATCCTATTTGGATCGTTTACTATTGTGCCAGTTTGTATGCAAAGTAAAACATCGTGAGCCTTTGCATCTTCTTTATTTATATAATGGACATCATTTGTAGCTATTAAATCTAGTCCCGTTTCTTTAGATAAGATTTCTAATTCCTTGTTTACTTTTTTTTGCTCCAAAATTCCGTGGTCTTGAAGCTCTAGAAAAAAATTATTTTCTCCAAATATTTCTCTATATTCTAAGGCAGCTTTTTTTGCTCCATCATAATCGCCATACATTAGTTTTTTTTGCACTTCTCCGCCCAAACAAGCAGAGCTTGCAATAAGACCTTTGCTATACTTTCTTAAAATATCTTTATCTACTCTTGGCTTATAATAATATCCATTTACAAAGGCTTCAGAAACTATCTTCATAAGATTTTTAAAACCCTGATTATTTTCAGCTAGAAGTATTAAATGATAGCGGTCCATGTTTTTGTCAAACTTTTTATAGTCGCCTTCGCTTACATAGATTTCACAACCAATAATTGGTTTTATTCCCTCTTCCTTGCAGGCCTTATAAAAAGCTATAATTCCGTACATATTTCCGTGGTCAGTTAGGGCGACACTGTCCATGCCCATTTCTTTTGTCCTTCTTGCAATTTCTCTTATACGTCCCGAACCATCTAGCAAAGAATATTCACTATGAACATGTAAATTTACATAATTAACCATAAAATCACTTTCTTTTATAAAATAAAAGAGTTCTAATATAAAATATTAAAACTCTTACTTACTATAAGTCTATAAAATTATTTTCTATCAACTTAACTAAATTGTCAATTGCCTCATCCTCGTCTGGACCCTCAGCACTTATCTTAAGCTCCTCATTATATTTAGCTCCTAGAGACATCAGACCAATAATACTTTTTCCATTGACCTTATCTCCGTGCGCTTCTAATGTAATTTCAGACTTGTATTGGTTAGCAGATCTGACGAATAAAGCTGCCGCTCTTGCATGAAGCCCATCTTCATTTTTCAATATTACTGTCTCTACAGCCATCTTCTTCACTCCTTAACTTTACAGCTATCTGTCTTATTTTATTGAGCCTGTGACTTACTCCTGATTTTCCAAGACTTGGATTAAGTTTTTGTCCAAGTTCTTTAAGACTTAGCGATTCATTTTCTAGCCTAAGTTTTGCTATTTCCTGCAAATTTTTAGGTAAATTTTCTATTCCAATTTTTTTATCAATATATTTTATATCATTTGCCTGCCTTACATAGGCATCGACCATCTTGTTAAGATTTGCACTTTCTAAATTTACAAGCCTGTTTACTTGATTATTTATGTCCTTAACTATCCTTACATTTTCAAATTCCAAAGTATGCCTATAAGCTCCCATAAAACTTAAAAAGTTAGATATATTTTCGGCCCCTTTTAAATAGACTATAAAATTATCTTTTCTTTCTATAACTTTACTATTAAAATCATAAGAATTTATCAAATCTGAAAGAAAATCAGCATGTTGGTAACTATTGCATACGATTTCAAGATGATAAGACTTCTTCGGATCTGATACAGAGCCTGCTCCTAAAAATGATGCCCTTATGTAGGCCTTTTTACAACATTTATCTTTTAAGATAGAAAGAGGTCTATAATTTGCTAAAAATACGTTTTCATACTTTATATAATCAATATCATCTAAAAGCATTTTACTTGCACTTACATCATCAAGGCTCACAGAATAGATATTATTCTTCTTTAACTGCCTAGATTTTGAAACTACAACAAATACATCTTCAGAATAATATTTTTTTAAAAATGTAAATAGTCTTCTAGCAACAGCTGCACTTTCTGTATTAAATTTAACTTTTATCTCATTATTAGAAAAATTTAAACTGCCACAAGTTGGTACAAGCGCCGCTAGCTCAGCTAAAAAATCACAGTTTTCTTCAATAGGAATCTTGGACAATTCAATCTTAACATCTGATGAAAAACTCAAAAATCCCCACCTCTATTTTAACATTTATACTAATATTATAACCTATGGCAATAATTAAATAAAGTAAATTATCAGATTATACCCCTTATGGAATCTATAGTTAAATCTTCTTTCTCTAGATAGTCATTCATTTCTTTTATAATATTTGCAATAGCATTTGGATTCATAAAATTTGCAGTTCCAATTTCTACAAGACTTGCTCCTGCCATTATAAATTCTATTGCATCAATTCCCGATGTTATTCCGCCCATGCCAATAACTGGAACATCAACATTTTTACAAACTTGGTGAACCATCCTAAGTGCTATTGGTTTTATGCTTGGTCCTGATAGACCTGCATAAGTGTTTTCAAAAACTGCACACTTTCTAACTGGATCTATTGCCATTCCTAAAAATGTATTTACAAGAGAAATCCCATCTGCTCCTGCTTCTTCAACAGCCTTAGCGCATCCAACTATATCTCTTGCATTTGGTGAAAGTTTTACAAAAAGTCTTTTGTCTGTTATTTCTTTAACTCTTCTTGTAATATCAGCTGCGCTTTCGCTTTCAATGCCAAAAGCCATGCCACCTTCTTTTACATTTGGACAGGATATATTAAGTTCAATTGCATAAAAATCATATTTATTTAGCATATCAACCGCTTCTAAATATTCTTCGACAGTGTTTCCACCTAAATTTACAAGCAAGTGTGGTCCTAGAGCTTTCATTTTTTCTAAAGTGTTTTCGCAAAAATATTTTACTCCTGGATTTTCAAGTCCTATGGAATTTAAAATTCCACTTGGGGTTTCCCAAATTCTTATTCCATCATTGCCAGGCTTTGCATGTCTTGTAATTCCTTTTGAAACAAGGCCTCCCATAATATTGGGGTCATAATAATCCTTAAATTCTTCTCCATATCCATAAGTTCCGGATGCTGGCAATATTGGATTTTTAAATTTTTCTCCTAAAACTTCTGTTTCTAATCTATTCAAGTATATCACTACCCTTATATATAGGACCGTCTTTACAAGTCCTAGAATTTCCATTTACAGTCTTGCAAGTACAAGATAGGCAGGCACCTAGTCCACATCCCATTCTCTTGTCTAAAGATAAATAAATTTTGCAAGCATTTTTTTCAGCCAAGTCCTTTAATTTATACATCATGATATCTGGTCCGCAAGTATAAATTAATTTTTTATCAAAGTCGACATAGTCTGTGATGAAGCCACCCTTTTTCACAATCAAGTTTACACCAAGGTCTTCAAAGCATTTTTCTAACTTTTGATTTTCTCTTAGTCCCATGTATAAATCTATTTTTACATCGGGATTAGCTTTTTTTAAACACTTGCTTAAATAATAAAAGGGTGCTGACCCAACTCCACCAGCAACTAGAGAAATTTCTCTTATATTTTCATACTCAAAGTGGTTGCCGTAAGGTCCAAAGACTTTAATCTCGTCGCCTTCTTTTAGATTTTTTAAAAGTTTACTGCCAATCCCCCTAGATTCAATTAAAAACACTAGTCCGTCTTCACAAACATCATAGATGCTTATAGGACGAGAGAGCGTAGGATATAAATCCCATGCTCTCAACATAAAAAACTGGCCTGGATAAACTTTATCAACTTTTGTATCAGTTTTAAGCATAAAATAATCATCATCGATCATTTTATTGTAAATAACTTTTGACAAATTAATCCTCTCCATAAGTAGTTAAAGAATCACAATATTCGCACTTATATTCTCTTTTTTCTGGATTTGCAAGTGTGAATTCATGACTTTCAACATTTTCAATATTTGAAATACATCTTGGATTTCCACATTTCATTATTCCTTCTACCCTTTGTGGCAGTTCCATTCTCACTTTTTTAACTCTTTCTCCGTTTTCAATAAAGTTTACTGTTGTATGTGGAGCGATTAGACCTAAGACTGTAAAATCTAATGAAAAGTCTGTTTCAATTTTTATAAGATCTTTTTTGCCAAGTGATGTAGAATTTATGTTTTGCATTAAAACAACTGGATCTTCAACTTCATATAGTTTTAAAGCATCATATAATATGTGGGCTGTTCCACATTGAATATGGTCAAGTACAATTCCTTTTTTTATTTTAGATACATTTATCATTTTTTAAGCCTCCAAACCTAATAAAAACATAATTAGTGCCATTCTTATATACATTCCAAATTTTGCTTGTTCAAAGTATACGGCTCTCTTGTCGCTATCTACTTCTGTTGCAATTTCGTTTACTCTTGGAAGTGGGTGAAGAACAATCATATCTTCTCTTGCATTTTTCATCTTATCATTATCTAGAATAAAGAAGTCTTTAAGTCTTAAGTATTCTTCTTCTGATACAAATCTTTCTCTTTGTACCCTAGACATGTATAGGATATCAAGGTCTTTAATTGCTGTTTTTAAATCGTCTGTTTCAGTGTATCTGCTTGAATCAATTTCATCTTTAAATTGTCTTGGCATTTTTAACTCTTCTGGTGAAATAAACACAAAGTTTACTCCATCATATCTTGCCATTTGTCTCATTAAGGAGTGGATTGTTCTACCAAACATCAAGTCTCCACATAGACCAATTGTTAAATTTTCAAATTTTCCCTTGTAGTGTCTTATTGTCATTAGGTCTGTTAGTGTTTGAGTTGGATGTTGGTGTCCACCGTCTCCAGCATTTATGATTGGCATTTTTGTCATTTTTTTAGAACAAAGAAGAGCCGCCCCTTCTTTTGGGTGTCTCATAGCTGCTATATCACAATAATTTTCAACTGTTCTAAGTGTGTCGGTTAAAGATTCTCCCTTTGCTGTAGATGAAACTTTTGCATCTGCAAATCCTACAACATTTCCACCAAGTCTGTACATGGCAGATTCAAATGATAGTCTAGTTCTAGTTGATGGCTCAAAAAAAAGACTCGCCAATAATTTACCATTGCAAACATTCCCGAATTTTTCAGGATTTTCAACAATTCTATCAGCCAGTCCAAATAAAATTTCGTAATCTTCTTTACTAAAATCACCAGGTTCAATTAAATGTCTTAACATATTTTCCTCCTATTTGCGTGCAGGAGGGACTCTAATCATAGATTCCTTATCTATTACCTTTTTAGCGTCCCGCACTAAATTAAAAGTAATTTTCTTCTCGACTAATAATACTCTAATGTATCTTCAAAGTCAAACAATTTTTAAATTTTTCTCTCTTATTTTCTAAACCAAAAGATATGTAAAAATATTTTTTAAATCCTTTACAAGGAGTAAATAAATATTTATAAAAAAATTCCTAGACCATAAGCCTAGGAATTAATTTTTAAAAGCAATTATTTACTTTTGCTTGTTTCGATAGTAACTACTCTATTTGTACTATCCCATTCTATGTTTTTGCCTTCACCCTTGTTACCATGGCTTAGTCCAAGTGCTCTACCAATTTCAGATATTGGAAGCATTGTTCTGCCATCTTTGATTTCAGGTGCAACAGTGAATGTATTTTTAACACCATCTACATAGAATTCAGAAGAATCAATATTAATTACAACTACAGTATTTCCATCAGAGAATGTTGCATTTCTTGTTGCATCATTAAAGCTTACATAATAACCTAATGATTCTGCTACAAATCTGATTGGAAGCATTGTTCTGCCATCTTTAATGTATGGAGCTACGTCCATATACTTTGTAGTAGTTGAGCCATTAACTGTTTGAGTTATAGCTGCACTACCGATTGTTATTGTTGTTTTATAATTGTTTGTTTTTGTTGTTGTTTCTTCTTTAGTTTTTTCTGGACCATAGAATTTTAATAATGAATTATCATATAGTCTAGTTGATGAACTTATTCTAAAGTAACCATTGCTATCTGTAACATCAGAACCTATATATTTTCCGTCATAATAAACAGAAACTCTTGTGTTCTTGTCATAATAGCCTGATACTGCATAAGATTCTACATTTACTGACCATGGATAAATTCTGTAGTCACTATCTACATATGTCTTTTCGCTTCCTACATAAAAATCAAGATCACTTGTAGAGTAAACGCGTCTATTAAGACTAATTGAGAAATACCCGTTTGAATTAGTATATCCAGATCCTAGATAAATACCATCATCATATACTCTAACTTCAGTGTTTTTATATGAAGTTAAATATCCTGAAACTACGTCTGATCTATAGTTTAGGTTTAGTGAACTTGGATAAACTCTTCTGCTGTAGTCATAATATCCATCATAGTAATATCCATCCCAGTAACCATAGTTATAGCTATAATTATAAGAATCAGAATTTGAAAGATTATATCTTGAAACTTCTTTATCATTATATTCAGCTACTAATTTAAATCTGCTTAAATCATAATCGTATCCATAATAATAACCATCTCTGTAATATCTATTATAACGACCATTATAATATCCATTATTATAACGTTTTGAACCAAAATAATAAGAAATTGAGAAGTTACCATTTGAATCTGGTGTTACAGTTTTAACACGAACTCCATCTTTATAAAGAACTACCTTTGTTCCTACAGGTGCTTTACCTTTAACTCCATCATAATATACATTAACTGTATTAACTGTTCCTGATGGTTCAGATGGAACAACTGGTTCTTCTTCCTCAGTTGGATCAACCACTATTGGATCATCTGTTTCAGTATTTTCTTTTTCATCTTCTTTTTCTTTTTCATTTTCTTCATATTCACCTGGTTTAGTAATTTCTACATCTGTTATTTCTCCTTCAGCATAAGAAATACTTGGAAGTATAGAAAAAACCATTACCAAAGCCATAAAAATTGTTAATAATCTTTTTTTCATATTATATATCTCCTTATTCATAAATAAATTCATAGTTGTTTATAACTAGTTATCTTCTGACCTCCTTTCATAGATATGTAAAAAATAATAGAATAGATAAACCTATTCACTCTTATTCTACCCCCTAAATCATTTTTTTAAAAACCATTTTCCGATATTTAATATTAATTTAATAATTATCTTAAAATTTATGCAGGGTAAAATAAATCTATAATCTCTATATTCTTATAATAATGATCTTTTATTAAATAAATCTAAACAAATTCTAAAGCTTTCCTAAAATTTATTTAAGAAATTTTTAATAGTTACAACAAAAAAACGAGTCTCTAAAGACCCGTATTTATCTTTCTGAATATTCAGCTTTTATTGTTTTTCCATTAATTCTTTTGCCATTTAAAGACTTTATTGCATCCTTAATCATATTTTGAGGAATTTCTATAAAACTAAAGTTTGGCATTATATTAATTCTTCCAATTTCCTTGGCTGGCACATTTGTATATTTTTTCATCATTCTTATAACTTCGCCAGAATCTAGTCCGTCTCTTTTTCCCCTTGAAATAAAGATTTTCGGACCCTTTATCTTCTTTATCTCGCCACGTTTTTTACTTCTCTTATTTAAACCCCTAGCCTTTTCTGCTTTTGATATTTCAAATCTCTTGCCAAAATCAACTCTTTCAAGTTCAGTAACAGTGATATTATTTGAACTTTCATTTACCATTCTAAGAAGTGTCGCCCCTATATCATAAAGACTGTGGCCATTTGCTAAAAATTTATTTAAAACTTCTGTGTACTCTTCTTGATCTTGTGCTTTAATGATATTTTCTTCTACATTTTGGAATAAGCTTTCCATACTTTCCTTTTCAACATCATCTTTTGTAGGAAGTTTTGTTCTTTTCATCCTTATATTGGCATATTTTTCAATTTCCTTAAATTGTTGATAATCTTTGCCTGTTACAAAGCTAAATGAAATACCTTTTTTGCCCGCTCTTGCAGTACGCCCAATCCTATGAACATAATATTCGGCTTGTTGTGGTAAATCATAGTTAAAAACTATATCAATATCAGAAACATCAAGTCCACGTGCAGCTACATCTGTTGCGATCAATATATCAATAGTGTTATCTCTGAATTTCTTCATGACATTATCTCTTGCTGATTGTCGCATATCGCCGTGAAGTGAATCCGCCTTATATCCTTTTTGTGCAATTTCAACTTCTAAACTTTCAACCATTCTCTTGGTGTTGCAAAAAATTATTGATTTTTGAGGTTTATGAATGAGGATCAGCCTGTTTAAGATCTCTGTTTTCATATTTCTATTTAACTCTAAATAGTATTGGTCAATTTTTTCTGCTGTTAGCTCTTTCTTTTCAATAATTACTTTTTCTGGATTTTTTTGATATTTATTTGAAAATTCTTTTATATCATTATCAAAAGTTGCTGAGAAGAACAGGGTTTGTCTGTCTGAATTTGTTTTTTCTATGATAGTTTTCATATCATCTCTAAAGCCCATATCAAACATTTCGTCAGCCTCATCTAGTGTTAGAAATTTTAAAGATTCGAGTTTAATGGTTTTTCTTTTCATATGATCCATTATTCTTCCCGGAGTTCCAACTACTATATTTGCACCATTTCTAAGTTGACTAAATTGCTTGCCCATATCGGCTCCTCCGTAAATGGGAACAACTTTTATAAATTTCTTATATTTAGAAAGTTTTTTTAATTCTTCGCTCACTTGTCTTGCCAGCTCTCTTGTCGGTACAAGTACAAGGGCTTGTATGCCATCATAGTTTTCTTCTATTCTTTCAATCATTGGTATGCCAAATGATGCAGTCTTACCTGTTCCAGTTTGTGCTTGTGCGAGCAAATCTTTTCCTTCTAATATTTGTGGTATTGTTTTTTCTTGTACTTCCGATGGATTTTTAAATCCCATTTCTTCAATCGCCCGTAAAACTTCACTAGACAAATTTAATTCGTTAAATCTCAATATAATATATTCTCCTAAATCATTATTAAACATAAAAAAGACCGAGATTCACTCGGTCTTCAAGTTCTTTCTTTAGATATTATACCATAAAGTCAAATAATTATCTTGGTTTTCCATTTATAAATGAATTTATTTTGCAATTCCCAAAATAGATAAGATTGTGTCTTAAAAATTTTATTTCAATTTAAAAATTTATTTTTTAAATACTTTTAAGCAATAAATTATTTATTTATAGGTTTAAAATAATTTTTTAATCAAATTTAATCATAAATATTAAAATATTTTACTTGTTTTACATTAAAAATATCCTATCTAATTTTAAATATCCTTTCTATTTTTACTATGAAGATTATTTTATATTAATTTTAATAAAATTTTCAGTGAATTAAATATATCCAAGTAAAAAAGAGACCCGAAATATCGAGTCCCTTAATTTTTGACAATAGTCAATAAAAATCTTATTTGATTTTATA
>NZ_HE978583.1:49687-81933 GCF_000311865.1 Peptoniphilus obesi ph1
AATAGGATGTGTTCTCTTGTTTGTGGCATTGGTCCATCTGCTGCTGATACTACTAGGATTGCTCCGTCCATTTGTGCTGCTCCTGTGATCATGTTTTTTACATAGTCAGCGTGTCCTGGGCAGTCTACGTGTGCGTAGTGTCTGTTTGGTGTTTCGTATTCTACGTGTGATGTTGAGATTGTGATTCCTCTTTCTCTTTCTTCTGGTGCTTTATCTATGTGTGCGTAGTCTACGAATTCTCCTCCACCGTATCTTTTGTTTAATACTAGTGTTATTGCTGCTGTTGTTGTTGTTTTACCGTGGTCTACGTGACCGATTGTTCCTATGTTTACGTGTGGTTTATTTCTTTCAAATTTTTGCTTTGCCATAATTTATCCTCCTAAGAATTAATCGTTATCCTTATTTTTTCCTTCTAGTACTTCATCAGCTATTGAATTCGGTACTTGTTCATAATGGTCGAATTGCATTGAATGTGTTGCTCTACCTTGAGTGTTTGAACGTAGAGATGTAGCATATCCAAACATTTCAGCAAGTGGTACGTAAGCAGTAACGATTTGAGCATTACCAACTAATTCCATACCTTCCATTCTACCTCTTCTTGAGTTTATATCTCCGATTACATCACCCATGTATTCTTCAGGTGTTGTAATTTCAACTTTCATTGTTGGTTCTAGAAGCACTGGATCACCGTGTGCTAAAGCATCTCTAACTGCCATAGATCCTGCAATTTTAAATGCCATTTCTGATGAGTCAACATCGTGGTAAGAACCATCGTATAGAGTAACTTTTACATCTAATACTTCATATCCACCAAGGATACCAGATTGAAGAGCTTCTTCAATACCTTGTTGTACAGATCCTATATAATCTTTTGGTATAGCTCCTCCAACGATTTTGTTTTCGAATATATAACCTGAACCTGGTTCAAGTGGTTCGATTTTAATCTTAGCATGACCATATTGACCACGACCACCTGATTGACGTACGTATTTTCCTTCGCCTTCAGCTGGTTTAGTAATTGATTCTCTGTAAGATACTTGTGGGCTACCGATGTTAGCTTCTACTTTAAATTCTCTTAATAGTCTATCAACTATGATATCTAGATGTAGTTCTCCCATACCTGCTATGATTGTTTGTCCTGTTTCTTCATCAGTGTATGTTCTGAATGTTGGATCTTCTTCTGCAAGTTTTGCAAGAGCAATTGCCATCTTATCTTGAGATGCTTTTGTCTTTGGTTCTATTGCAACAGAGATAACTGGTTCTGGGAATTCCATTTTTTCTAGAATAACAGGTGCTTTTTCATCGCAAAGTGTATCGCCTGTACCTGTATCTTTAAGACCTACAGCTGCAGCTATTTCTCCAGCGTGAACAACTTCAACTTCTTCTCTCTTATTTGCGTGCATAAGTAGAATACGTCCAAGTCTTTCTCTTTTGTTTTTGCTAGAGTTTAATACATAAGAACCTGCTTCGATTGTACCTGAGTATACTCTAAAGTAAGCAAGCTTACCTACATATGGGTCAGTTACAATTTTAAATGCAAGTGCTGATAGAGGTTCTTTTTCATCTGCTTTTCTTTCAACTATTTCATCTGTTCCAACTTCAATTCCTTTTACTGGTGGAATGTCAAGTGGAGATGGAAGATAGTCAATGATAGCATCTAGTAGTAATTGAACACCCTTGTTCTTGTATGAAGAACCACAAGTTACTGGTGTCATTTGTACTGATATTGTACCTTTTCTGATAGCTTTTTTGATTTGATCATCAGTGATTTCTTCACCTTCTAGGTAAGCCATCATTAGGTCTTCATCAAATTCTGAAACCTTTTCTATCATTTCTTCTCTGTATTTTTGAGCTAATTCCATGTATTCTTCTGGAATGTCTGTAATTTCAATTTCAGTTCCGTCTTCATTTTTATAAACTTCAGCAACCATTTCAACTAGGTCAATCATACCTATGAAATTTTCTTCTGCTCCCATTGGAACTTGAATAGGAACTGGATTACCTTGAAGTTTTTTATCTATTGTAGCTACTGATCTAAAGAAATCTGCTCCAGTAACATCCATTTTGTTGATGTGAGCTATTCTTGGAACTCCGTATTTATCAGCTTGTCTCCAAACTGTTTCTGATTGAGGTTCAACACCACTTTTTGCATCAAATAGTGCAACAGTACCATCAAGAACTCTCAAAGATCTTTCTACTTCTACTGTAAAGTCAACGTGTCCTGGGGTATCAATTATATTTAATCTATAACCCTTCCAGAAAGCCGTAGTAGCTGCAGATGTTATAGTGATACCTCTTTCTTGCTCTTGTTGCATCCAGTCCATTTGTGCAGCACCTTCGTGTGTTTCACCAATTTTGTGGATTTTACCAGTATAATACAGAATACGTTCTGTAGTAGTAGTTTTTCCGGCATCGATGTGAGCCATGATACCGATATTTCTAACTTTTTTTAGTGGTATTTCACGAGCCATTCGGCTATCCTCCTTTTACCATCTATAGTGAGCAAAGGCTTTATTAGCTTCTGCTGTTCTATGCATTTCTTCTTTTCTCTTAACGCTTCCACCTAGACTGTTTGATGCATCTAGTATTTCTTTTGCAAGTCTTTCAGCCATAGTTTTTTCTCCTCTAGCTCTTGCATATTTTACTATCCATCTTAGTCCTAGTGTTTGACGTCTTTCAGGTCTAACTTCCATAGGTACTTGGTAAGTTGCCCCACCAATTCTTCTACCTTTAACTTCTAATACAGGCATTACATTATTTAAAGCTTTTTCGAAAACTTCAATTGCATCTTCTCCAGTTGCTTCTTCTATAGCATCAAATGCACCGTATACTATTTTTTGAGCTGTTCCCTTTTTGCCATCAAGCATTACGTTATTAATAAGTTTTGTGATAACTACATTATCATACTTAGGATCAGCCATTACTTCTCTTTTCTGAATGTGACCTTTTCTTGGCATAAACTTCCCTCCTTAACTATATAGTCGATTCATTGGTACTCGGCTAGTGACCGTTAAGCCAAAAATCTATATATAAGAAATTAAATCATTATTATTTATTTTTTGGTTTCTTTGTACCGTATTTTGATCTTGCTTGTCTTCTTTCATCTACTCCTGCTGTATCTAGAGTACCTCTTACAATGTGGTATCTAACACCTGGAAGGTCTTTTACTCTTCCACCACGAATTAGTACAACACTGTGTTCTTGTAGGTTGTGTCCTATACCAGGAATATAAGCCATTACTTCGTATCCATTAGTAAGACGAACTCTGGCAACTTTTCTAAGTGCTGAGTTAGGCTTCTTAGGAGTAACAGTTCTTACAGCTACACATACACCTCTTTTTTGAGGAGAGTTAACTTTAGTTTCTTCCTTTTTTAGAACGTCAAAGTTTACATCAAGTGCAGGTGATTTAGATTTTGATTTAATATTCTTTCTACCTTTTTTAACTAGTTGATTAATTGTTGGCATTAATTGCACCTCCTTAAAATTTTTATTTATATTAATATTGCCGCAGTAGCAGCATTAATACCAATACCAAATTGTTCACCAAGCTCTTTTTTTGTATCAATGTAATTGATTTTTACATCATTTTTATTACATTCGCTCAGTATCTTGTCTTTTAAATTTTCATCTGTATCTAGAGCTAGGAAAACTTCTTTAGTCTTATCACTTCTTATTGCCTTAATTACTTGTTTTGTGCCCACTACTTTTCCCATATGAGCACCTCCTATCTATACACAATTAAAACTACCTATTTGCTCTAGGTAGTCTTAATATATTAGATACTGTACTAGTTTATCATTACAAGCAGTCTTAGTCAATATTTTTTTGCTATATTTAGCTATTTATAGTCTTTTAAGACTTTTATAGTATAACAAATAAAATTAATAAATAAAATAATATAATAAAAATTTTTATTATATTATTTCTGCAATAAATTTCTATTAACAAAAACTTATACAAAATAAAAAGAGAAGGTAATTTTACCTTCCCTTAAAATTATATAAAATACATAAATTCCTATTCTATATCTCTAGTATAAGAATATCGAAAAATGAAATTATCCAATTTATCTTTATTGTAGCTATCTATTCCAAGCTCATCCATAACTTCCGGACTTAGTTTTACCTCTTTTCCTTTTTTTGCTGTTTCCTTTGCATATTCCATAATTTTTTTAATTATTTCATCAATTTCTTCATCAGTTTTGCCTGGAAAACAATCTTGGTCTGTTTCATTTTTTTCATCATAATCATAAGTCATAGAAATATTGCTAAATTTTATATTGTATCTTTTTTCATCGACCATATGAAGGGTATTAAAACGAATATTAAATTTATCCAACTGACCCTCATCTATATCATAGTCATCTAAAACTTTTAATACTGTATCTTTTACTTTAAAATCTTTATTCTCTTCATAATACTTATAGACAGCATCTTGCAAATCAAACATAAATTCTTCTCTCTCTTTTTTTGTCATTCCTTTAAGAACTTCCTCTGAGCTTTTATAATCTTTAAACCAAACACCTGGTAGAATAAAGTCTTCTTTTTCTATAAGTTCCTTATCTCTTTCTTCTGCTTGATTATTACAAGCTGCTAAAGAAAGTAAAAGAATACCTATTAAGGCTAAGATACTAATTTTCTTTATTTTCATAAAATCACCCTTTTAATGTAACTTTATAAGATTTTAATCTTTAAAATCATTATATTGGCTTTGAAATTATATAAAATACATAAATTCCTATTCTATATCTCTAATATAAGAATATTGAAAAGTGAATTCATCCAATTTATCTTTATTGTAGCTATCTATTCCAAGCTCATCCATAACTTCTGGACTTAGTTTTACCTCTTCTCCTTTTTTCGCTGTTTCCTTTGCATATTCCATAATTTTGTTAATTATTTCATCAATTTCTTCATCAGTTTTGCCTGGAAAATAATCTTGGTCTGTTTCATTTTTTTCATCATAACTATAAGTCATAGAAATATTGTTGAATTTTATATTGTATCTTTTTTCATCGACCATATGAAGAGTATTAAAACGAATATTAAATTTATCCAACTGATCCTCATCTATATCGTAGTCATCTAAAACTTTTAGCACGATATCTTTTACTTTAAAATCTTTATTCTCTTCATAATACTTACAGACAGCATCGTACAAATCATGCATAAATTCTTCTCTCTCTTTTTTTGTCATTCCTTTAAGGACTTCCTCTGAGCTTTTATAATCTTTAAACCAAACTTTTGGTAGAATAAAATCTTCTTTTTCTATAAGTTCCTTATCTCTTTCTTCCTGACTCATTCCAACACAGGAGCTTAAATTAATAGCTATTAAAAATATACAAACTAAAGATATTATGTAAATGTTTATATTATC
The DNA here is from genome assembly GCF_000311865.1 of Peptoniphilus obesi ph1. Taxonomy (GTDB): domain Bacteria; phylum Bacillota; class Clostridia; order Tissierellales; family Peptoniphilaceae; genus Peptoniphilus_E; species Peptoniphilus_E obesi. The sequence goes on from NZ_HE978583.1 coordinate 55,064, forward strand.
TTTATTAGATATTTTTAAAATTTTCATAATTTATAGAAGTCATCTCCTCTCACATAAAAATCTCTGTCTATATTGCCTGATCGGTCAGGAGACCAAAATGTTATACTTGCTTTTTGTCCTCCAGCTTCAATATAACTCTCATATGTAAGTATAGGACCTGATATTTGCCTAATATCTAAGCCTGTTATTCTTGCATAAGCCCTTACATTGCTCTTAAATCCACTTACAGTAGTAGCAAATTTTGATTTATATAGTACACCAGTATCTTCACTAAAAACAGAAACATGGTAATCAAAATATTTTCTTATAGGTACTTCATCAGGAGCTCTTAAAACGTTCTCATCTTTTCTTTCAACTTCAATATATTTTTTAGTATCAACTGAATTTTTTATCGTAACAGTTAAACATATTTTATCTAAAAATTCAGGGTTTACATTTTTAATATCAAGTTCCTTTAAAACAGCTTCGTCAACTCGATCTAATACTATATTTTCTGTATTTGCTTTGTCAACTGCATACTGAGTGATTTTGTCAATTATCATATCAATTTCTTCATCACTAGAATTTCCAAATATATCTTCCTTATAAATCGTTTCAAATCCTACAATCACACCACTAACCTTGTTTTCTCTGTTTGATTCTAAACCATTTGCATGTACAAATTTTGATGAATTTAAAACAAATAGAATCGTAAATAAAAATACTAATATTCTTTTCATAAACTTTCTCCTCCTTTAATTTTCCTTAATTAAAACTTATACACTTAAATTTCTGCAATCCTAATTCCAATAACTCTAAGTAAATCACCTTTTATTGCTTTGTTATTATAGTCTTACCCTTATATATACTGCTTTCAAACCATTCTATTCCGAGTTAAGTTCTAAATTAGGCATATGTTTGGAGTTTAATAATCATAAAAAAAGAGTGGCTAGCACTCTTATTTAAATATGTTCATATATTGCTCGTGTGTCTTATTTTGATTCATAAGCCATTCTCCAAGTTTTCTACTTGCTTCTTCATCAAAATATTTATCTAATCCACCAAAAGACCATCCTTTTTTACTTGTTAGGTAGACGGTTTTTGTTGCATCGTCCCAATTTACATCTAGGCAAAGATAATCTGCTATAAATCTAAGTGGCAGCATTGTTCTTGAATTTTTAATTTCTGGGGCTACGTCTGTTCTGTATGTTCCCTCGCTGATTGTTGCAATAGGATATCCAATTTTCATAGAAAGACCTAAATCATCTTTTTTAGCCCTTACATATACCCATTGGAAATTATATTTTTTGTCTTCTCCATATTTTACTTCTGCTCCTAAAGCCTCTGAAATAAATCTTACTGGCACCATTGTTCTTCCATTTTTTATATAAGGGTCTACATCCGTTTTAACTTCTTTACCATTTATGTTTATTTTTACTGGCGATTCAGCATAAACATTTGTAAATATTCCAAAGCTAAGAACTAAGATTGTTGTAAATAGTATGTATAGTTTTTTATTCATAATTTTTTCCTTTCTTTTAATATTGCCACTCTTTTTACTTTCTTCTTATATTCTATCAAACCCTGCTGTATAAATAAAACTTTTATGATTCTTATTTAATTTTTTATATACTTAGGCATAAAAAAAAGAGGGCTTAACCCTCTTTTTTTAATTATTCTTCAACGCTTGCTTCTTCTTTTTCTAAACTTCTTGTGTCTAGTTTTTCAGAGTTTTCAAGTAGCATAAAGTTTTCTTTTAATTTATCATTAATAGAAATTTGTACATTATTGTTTTTTCTTGCACCTGTACCTGCTGGTATAAGTTGACCAATAATTATGTTTTCTTTTAGTCCGTTTAAGAAGTCTTCTTTTCCTTTTATTGCTGCATCTGTAAGAACTCTTGTTGTTTCTTGGAAAGATGCTGCTGATAAGAAAGAATCTGTTGCAAGTGAAGCTTTTGTAATACCTAATAGAGTTTGAATTCCTTCTGCTGGTTCAAGTCCTTGTTCTTCCATCTTCTTATTTTCTTCGATAAAGTCTGCCTTATCTACTAAAGAGCCTGGAAGAAGTTTTGTATTTCCTGATTCTGTGATTTTTATCTTAGAAAGCATTTGTCTTACTATAATTTCAATATGCTTATCGTTGATATCAACACCTTGAAGTCTATAAACTCTTTGAACTTCCTTAACTATATATTCTTCTACACCCTTTGTTCCTTTTACTCTTAAAAGGTCTTGAGGATATACTGAACCTTGTGTTAATTCTTGTCCTTTTTCTACATAATCTCCTTCTTTGACTTTTAGTCTTGATCCGAAAACTATATTGTAGTTTTGAGCTTCTCCATCTTCATTTGTTACAACAACCTCTCTTTTATTGTTGTGTTCTTTTATGCTAACTGTACCATCTATTTCAGATATAACTGCTAGACCTTTTGGTTTTCTAGCTTCAAATAATTCTTCAACACGAGGAAGACCTTGTGTAATATCTGCAGCTGATGCAACACCACCAGTGTGGAAAGTACGCATTGTAAGTTGTGTACCAGGTTCACCTATTGATTGAGCTGCTATAACTCCAACAGCTTCACCTATGCCAACTTTTTTGCCTGTTGCAAGGTTTCTGCCATAGCAGTGGATACAAACTCCATCTTTACATTTACAACCTAATACTGATCTTACTTTTACTTCTGTTATTCCAGCATTTACGATTTCTTCTGCTATTTCATCAGTAATTTCTTCATTTTTGCCAACTATTACTTTTCCAGTGTTTGGATCAGTAATTTCTTCTGCAGAAAATCTTCCTTCAATTCTATCTATTAATTTTTCGATGATTTCATTACCATCTTTAAAGTCTTTTACAACTATATATTCATCAGTTCCACAATCTTCTTCTTTAACAATAACTTGTTGAGAAACATCAACTAGTCTACGAGTTAAATATCCTGAGTCAGCAGTTCTGATTGCTGTATCTGCTAGACCTTTTCTAGATCCATGTGCTGACATGTAAAATTCTAGTACTGAAAGTCCTTCACGGAAGTTTGATGTGATTGGAACTTCTATTGTCTTTCCTGAAGGTGAGGCCATTAGACCACGCATACCTGCTAATTGTCTAATTTGGTTTTTAGAACCTCTGGCTCCAGAATCAGCCATGATATAAATATTATTTAATTTATCAAAACCTGCCATTACATCATCAGTTAGAACGTCTGTTGCATTATTCCAAATTTCTATTACTTTTTCATAACGTTCTTCATCAGATATGAAACCTCTTCTGAATACTTTTTCATACTTAGCAACTTCTTTTTTAGCATCTTCAAGTATTGCCGGTTTTGTATCAGGTATTTGAATATCTGCCATTGATATTGAAATTGCTCCAATAGTTGAATAGTGATATCCAGTTTCTTTTATGTGGTCAAGAAGTTTTGCAGTTTCTATATTTCCGTGTTTTTTATAAGTTTTTTCAATGATCTTACCTAGTAATTTTTTATCTATTACTTGATCAACTTCAAGTGAATATTTATCCTTACTTCTATCAACAAAACCTAGGTCTTGAGATATGAATGAGTTTAGGATAAACCTACCTGCTTGTGAGTAGATAATCTTACCAGTTTTATCATTTTCATCAGCATAGATTCTAACACCAACTTTTGCATGTAGGTGAAGTAGGTCGCAGTAGTATGCATGCATCATTTCATCATAGTCTGAGAAGATCATGCCTTCGCCCTTGAAACCTTTTTGTCCAGTATCTACTGAAAGATAATAGCAACCAAGTACCATATCTTGAGTAGGTGTTGTTATAGGTTTACCATCTTTAAGGGCAAGTATATTATTTGTTGAAAGCATTAAAAGTCTTGCTTCAGCTTGCGCTTCTGTTGATAGAGGAAGATGGACTGCCATTTGGTCCCCATCAAAGTCTGCGTTGTAGGCTGTACATGCAAGTGGATGAAGTTTTATTGATTTTCCTTCTACTAATACTGGTTCAAAAGCTTGAATACCAAGTCTGTGTAGAGTAGGTGCACGGTTAAGTAGCACTGGATGATCTTTTATTACTTCTTCTAATACATCCCAAACTTCTTCTTTTTGTTTTTCAACTAATCTTTTTGCTGATTTTATATTGTGAGCATGGCCTCTAGAAACAAGTTCTCTCATAACAAATGGTTTGAAAAGTTCTAATGCCATGTTTCTTGGAAGACCACATTGATAGAATTTCAATTCTGGTCCAACAACAATTACAGAACGTCCTGAATAGTCAACACGTTTACCAAGTAAGTTTTGTCTGAAACGACCTTGTTTACCTTTTAACATTTCAGATAAAGATTTTAGAGGTCTGTTTCCTGGTCCTGTAACAGGTCTTCCTCTTCTACCATTGTCTATTAAAGCATCTACTGCTTCTTGTAACATTCTTTTTTCATTTCTTACTATAATATCTGGCGCATTGATATCTAGTAGTTTTTTAAGTCTGTTATTTCTGTTTATTATTCTTCTGTATAAATCGTTTAAATCAGATGTTGCAAACCTACCACCATCAAGTTGAACCATAGGTCTTAGATCTGGTGGAATTACTGGAATAGCATCAAGCACCATCCATTCAGGTTTATTTTTTGATTTAATAAAGGCTTCGATTATTTCAAGTCTTCTAGAAACTCTAACTTTCTTTTGTCCACTAGCATTTTCTAGTTCTGCAGTTAGTTCTTCTGATTCCTTGTTTAAATCAACATCCATTAATAATTTTTTTACAGCTTCTGCACCCATTCCGGCTTCAAATTTGTCGCCGTATTCTTTTTTGTATTCTCTATATTCAATTTCACTTAATATTTGTTTAACATAAAGTGGAGTTTCTCCAGCTTCTACTCTTGTAACTACAAAAGATGCAAAATATAAAACTTTTTCAAGAGCTCTAGGACTCATATCAAGTACAAGACCCATTCTTGATGGAATTCCTTTGAAGTACCAAATGTGTGAAACAGGGGCTGCAAGTTCAATATGACCCATTCTTTCACGACGTACCTTAGCCTTAGTTACTTCAACTCCACATTTTTCACAAACTACGCCTTTGTACCTAACTCTTTTGTATTTACCACAATTACATTCCCAGTCTTTTGTTGGTCCAAATATTTTTTCGCAAAAAAGTCCTTCTTTTTCAGGTTTTAAGGTTCTATAGTTTATAGTTTCAGGTTTTTTTACTTCTCCATAAGACCATTGTCTGATCTTTTCAGGTGAAGCCAATCCTATTTTTATTGAATGGAATAATTCATGTTCGCTCAAGGAGCTTCTCTCCTTTCTTTAATTAAATTGACTAAATCAATTTAAAATATATACCATAAATAATACTAATCTTATTCTTGATCTTCTTCTTCGGAATAGTCTATTTCTTCTTCATCCTCATCTTCAGGTACAAAACCTTCATCTGGCATGCTAGAAATTTTTCTTATACCGGTGATTGTAGTTGATCCAGTTTCTTTAACCATATCTTCTACTTCTTGCTTTTCATCAGTTTTTTGATCTGCAAGATTATCTATGTTGTCTAAATCTTCCTCATTAGCTTGAAGATCAACTTGATTTCCATCAGAATCAAGCACTTGAATTTCTAGTGCTAGGGACTCTAATTCTTTTATTAGTACCTTAAATGATTCAGGAACTCCTGGTTGAGGTACTTCTTCACCTTTTATGATAGCTTCATAAGTTTTAACCCTTCCAACAATGTCATCACTTTTTACAGTTAACATTTCTTGTAGAGTATATGAAGCACCGTAAGCTTCAAGAGCCCAAACTTCCATTTCTCCAAATCTTTGTCCACCAAATTGTGCCTTACCACCAAGTGGTTGTTGAGTTACAAGTGAATAAGGTCCAATTGATCTAGCATGGATCTTTTCATCAACCAAGTGGTGAAGTTTTAACATATACATGTAACCAACTGTTACAGGGTGGTCAAATTCTTCTCCAGTTCTACCATCTCTTAATTGGATTTTTCCATCTTCTGGATATCCAGCCTTCTTTAACGAATCGATGATATCTTGTTCGTTTGCACCATCAAATACAGGTGTAGCAACATGCCAACCTAATTTTTTAGCTGCAAGTCCTAAATGGACTTCAAGAACTTGTCCAAGGTTCATACGAGATGGTACACCAAGTGGGTTAAGAACAATTTGTATTGGAGTTCCATCTGGCATATAAGGCATGTCTTCCTTAGGTAGTACCCTAGAAATTACACCCTTGTTACCGTGTCTACCACACATCTTGTCTCCGACTTGGATTTTTCTTTTAGTAGCAACAAAAACTCTAACCATTTCATTAACGCCTGGTTGAAGTTCATCTCCTGCTGCTCTTGTAAAAGTCTTAACATCTATAATTATTCCAGATTCACCATGAGGAAGTCTTAAAGAAGCATCTCTAACTTCTCTAGCTTTTTCTCCGAATATAGCACGAAGAAGTCTTTCTTCAGCTGATAATTCAGTTTCTCCCTTTGGTGTAACCTTTCCTACCAAAATACTGTTAGGTTTAACTTCTGCTCCAATTCTTATAATACCTCTTTCATCTAGGTCTCTAAGCATGTCGTCTCCAACATTTGGAATATCTCTTGTAATTTCTTCAGGTCCTAGTTTTGTATCTCTTGCTTCAGATTCATATTCTTCTATATGAAGAGAAGTAAGTGTATCATTTATTACTAGTTCTTGATTTACTAAGATAGCATCTTCGTAGTTATAACCTTCCCAGTTCATAAAGGCAATTAAGATATTTTTACCAAGGGCCATTTCTCCTAGATCGGTTGATGGTCCATCTGCAATAACTTCGCCTTTTTTAACTTTTTGACCTTGCTTAACAATAGGTCTTTGGTTAATTGTTGTACTTTGGTTTCCGCCGATAAATTTGTGTAACTTAAATTCTTCTGTATTTCCATCAGAATCTCTTTTAAATACAATCTTATCAGAAGCAACCTTCTTTATTTCTCCATCTTCAGGTGCAACAATTACAACACCTGAGTCTTTTGCTGCCCTATATTCTATACCAGTTCCAATTACTGGAGCCTCAGTTTTTAGAAGAGGAACAGCTTGACGTTGCATGTTGGCCCCCATTAGAGCTCTGTTCGCGTCATCATTTTCAAGGAAAGGAATCATTGATGTACCAACAGCAACAATTTGTTGAGGTGAAACATCCATGTAGGTAACTTCATTAGAAGCGTAAATATCTACGACTCCTTCATGACCTCTTGCAACGACTCTATCATTTATAAATTTTCCGTTTTCATCAAGTTTTTCATTTGATTGAGCTATTATTTGTTCGTATTCTACATCAGCGGTTATATACTCAATCTTATCTGTTACTACTCCATCAACAACTTTTCTATATGGAGTTTCAATAAAACCATATTCGTTGATTCTAGCATAAGTTGTTAGTGAAGTAATAAGTCCTATGTTTGGTCCTTCAGGGGTTTCTATCGGACACATTCTTCCATAGTGTGAATTATGAACATCACGCACTTCAAATCCTGCTCTATCTCTGCTCAACCCACCAGGTCCAAGTGCAGATAACCTTCTTTTGTGAGTTAATTCTGATAGAGGGTTGTTTTGATCCATAAATTGTGATAATTGTGAAGATCCAAAAAACTCTTTAATTGCCGCTGTTACAGGTCTGATATTGATAAGAGATTGTGGGGTAGTTGCAGCAACATCTTGAACAGTCATTCTTTCACGAATAACTCTTTCCATTCTAGAAACACCAATTCTAAATTGGTTTTGTAAAAGTTCTCCAACAGATCTTATTCTTCTATTGCCTAAGTGGTCAATATCGTCAACTTGTCCTATTCCATTGAATAAACCATATTCATAGGAAATTGCTGCTAACATATCATCTATTACAATATGTTTTGGACTTAAAGCATTGCGATTTTCAACTAAAGCTTTTTTAAATTCTTCTATATCATCTGAATATTCTTCATATAGTTCTCTAAATAAAGGTAGATAAACTTTTTCTCTAAAGTCTAGCTCTTCTAAGCTAAAGCCTAGTTCATCTTCATCAACATAGGCAAAGTTATTACCTATAACCTTTACTTCTTTATCTTCTTCATTTTCTCTTGTTGCTTTTATAGTAACAATAATTTCATTGATGCCAGCTTTTTCAACTTCATTTGCGATTTCCTCTGTGATGATATCGCCCTTAGCTGCTAAAATTTCTCCAGTTAATGGATTTACTATATCGTAGCTAGCATAATGATTTTCTATTCTTGTTGCTATTCCAAGTTTTTTATTAAACTTATAACGACCAACATGAGCAAGATCATATCTTCTTGCATCGAAAAACATGTTTTCAAATAGCGATGTTGCAGAATCGATTGTTGGTGGCTCACCAGGTCTTAGCTTTTTATATATTTCAATTAAAGCCTCTTCCTTATTTTGCGTTGAATCCTTTTCAAGTGTCTTTAATAAATGATCGCTTTCTCCAAGCATTTCCTTTATTTCTTGATCACTTTCAACCCCAATAGCTCTTAAGAGTATTGTTGAAGGAATCTTTCTCGCCCTATCAATTCTTACATTAATAACACCTTGAGCATCAGTTTCAAATTCAAGCCATGCTCCTCTGTTTGGTATCAATGTAGATGAAAATAAATCATCGCCTATTTTGTCAGTTTCGCCCTTATAATAGGCTCCAGGACTTCTAACAAGTTGTGAAACTACAACACGTTCAGCCCCATTAATTACAAAAGTGCCTGTCGGAGTCATTAAAGGAAGATCTCCCATGAAGACTTCTTGCTCCTTAACTTCTCCTGTTTCTGTACTTATAAGCCTAACCTTTACCTTTAGAGGTGCAGAATAATTAGTATCTCTTTCTTTTGCTTCGTCGATATCATATTTGATTTCATCAGATACATAATAATCTACAAATTCTAAAATTAAATTTCCAGAATAATCCTCTATTGGTGATACATCATCAAAAACTTCTTTTAAACCCTTGTCTAAAAGCCATTTGAAAGATGCTGTCTGCACTTCAATAAGATTAGGAATTGATAATACTTCCGGAATACGAGAAAAGCTCATCCTTTCTCTTTTTCCATATTTGACAGGATGTACCATATTTTTTCATTCACCCCTCTATTTCTAAATTAGTTTTTGCCCTAATTTAGAGAATACTACACCAGTTTACTTTATTATATGCAATTAGTTATTATACCATAAAATAAAGTATTCTCAAATATTTTTTTATTTAAATTACCACAAATAAACAAAAAAATATCCTCATTAAAAATTATGTATAATTATTATTTACCCTTTTTATAGAAAAAAGTAATCCATAAAATATTTTCTTCCTATATATAAGTAAATTTTTATAAAGATATAAAAAAACTGACCTAAAGAAAAAGCTCTAGGTCAGTTTAATTTATTTAAAATATTTTATAATTTGTATTACAGCTCCAGCATATATTAAGACCAAAACCAAAACATAGTAGTGAGATCTTTTTGTAGACTTGAGACCCTTATAATTTTTTTCATACATGATAGCTAGAACTAATGAAGAGAGTATAGACAAGACTTGTAATAAGTTTATATATTTCACACCTATAAAATCGTTGGCATAAAGAATTAAAGAAAGAATTACTATACTAGTAAAAATCTCATTGAAAATAAGCACACGTCTAATCATAGTATACCTCCTGAGAAACTTAAGTTTATAGCTTGCATATTAAATCATTTAACTATTTATACTGTTTTGTTGTCTAACGAGTAAAACAATTTAAATAAGTAAATAAATATCACTTTATATTAGTATATAATTATTTCTTTTAAATTACCATTCTATATATCTATTTTTCTCATTACAACAAATGGTGGATAGAAATATCTCTTCATATAAAATAAATCCGCAGGGACATGCCCGCGGATTTTGCTTGTGATTTATTTATTCGTCGTAAGTGTAAAAGCCCTTGCCGGAAGCAACACCTAGCTCGCCTTTTTCCACCTTTTCTCCGATCATAGTTAGGATTTTGTGGTTCAAAGAATCGGGATCCTTGGCATCTTCTTTCATGCTGACGATAGCATAAACTGTTTTTAGACCAACCACGTCCATGATTTTAAATGGTCCTGCTGGTGCTCCGGTAGCTAGACGCCATGCTTTGTCGATTGTTTCTGGATCGGCAACACCTTTTGCCCATAGGGCTGAGCCTGCATCTAAAAGGGGAACCAATAGGGAGTTTAAAACGTAGCCTGGTTGTTCTTTGTGCAACTTAATAGGTTCCATATTGATTTCTTCAGCAAAGCGCACCACATCGTCATAGACAGCAGGATCTGTACCCTCGTGACCCATGCATTCTGCTGTGTTGTATCTCCAAATTTCGTTGGCGAAGTGTAGGGCCATGTATTTTTCAGGACGGCCTGTGTATTCGGCGAAAGTTGAAGGAAGTAGGGTTGATGAGTTGGTGCAGAGAATGGTCTTTTCATCGAAGAGATCGCGGAATTTTTCGTAAAGCTCGATTTTTTGCTTTGGATCTTCAGTCATTGCTTCGATAACGATATCAGCATCCTTCAATGCTTTTTCCGCATCCAATTCCAAATGAAGCTTTTCGTTCATGTTCTTTTCCACTTCGGCGTGTAGTTCGTCGATTTTTTCAGCTGTCATGCCGTTCCAATCTCGAATCAGTGCCTTGGGATAGAGATATCCGCCCAAAGGATTGCCGATAAGGCTTTTGGACTCTCCCAGAGCCTTAAGGATTTCTTTTTTAAAATACTCGATCTTCGGTTCGGCGCGGCCGATGGATCCTTCACTGCGCAACCAAATGGTGGTGTCATGTCCAGTGTAGGCGCTCATCAATGCGATTTGCGTACCTAGAACGCCGCCTCCTAACAATACTACTTTCTTAAATTCCATAGTTTCCTCCTTTATGATTTTCTTTTTTTCACAGGAAAGTTCTTTTTACTTCTTGAGCCCGAATCGGAATCTATGTATCGACTCTCCCGATTTTATCTATTTACCCTTTATATTTTTGTTAAAACAATATTTATTAAATTTTCCCTTTTTATACAAAAAAGTAATTCATGGAATGTTTTCTTCTATATAAGTAATAAGTAAAACTTTATAAATAGAAATTTATGAGAAAAAATATAAGTTAAAAATAAAAAAACACATAAGGTCTGAAATTTCTCATCTCTCATATGTTTTATTTTTCATATACCTTTTCTTTTTAATCTTTATTATATTTTTGCTTCTTGTGAGCATTGTTTCCTACTAAAAATCTTTAGTCATAAATCAAACTATCCACTATAATTTTGATTTAATTATATATAAGCAATAAAAAAGATCCAGACGCAAGGTCCAGATCTTAATCTTATAATTAAATTATTTTAAATTTCAATTCTTCTAAATCCTGATCCTAAAATTTCACTTGTATCAGAAACTGCCATAAAAGAGTGCTCATCAACTTTATCTACAACTGTTCTAACAGTAACAAGTTCTCTAGAGCTACAAATTAAAAAGATTACATTTAAATCTTCCTTATTATAAACTCCTTCACCCTTCATATAAGTCATACCTCTATGAAGATTTTTATATAATTCAGTAGTTATTTCTTCATACTTTCTAGAAACAATAATGACTTGTTTTTGTTTTCCTACACCAAGTTGGACTCTATCAGAAACTTGGTAGCCAACAAAAAGTGATATAAGGGTAAACATTGCTGTTTCTCTTGTGAAAATAAATCCAGATATAGTTATAACTACAAAGTTTATTGCCATAAGAACAGAACCGATTTTCATATTAAAGCTTTTTCTTATTAGGGTTGCAACAATATCAAATCCACCTGTTGAGGTTCCGTGTCTTAAGGTTAAGCCCATTCCAAAACCATTTATAGCTCCACCAAACACTGCTCCGAGGAAAAGATTATCTGTCATAATAAATCCATCAGGCAAAAGTCTTGTTATAAAACTAACATAAAATGACACTATAAATATTGACATAATCGAGAAAACCATAAATTCCTTATTTAATTTAAAGATGCCAAGTAAAATTAGAGGCAAGTTTATTAGAATAATTAAAGTAGAAATTGAAATCCCGCTGACATAAGAAATTAAAGTTGACATTCCCAAAACTCCAGCCGGTATCATATGGTTGGGTTTTAGAAAAATTACCAAAGCTAGTGCACAAAAAAAGTTTCCAACTACAACTGCAAAAATCTTGCGCATTATGTCTTTTCTATCCAAATTTAATTTTAGATTAAAACTCATCTTTTATTATATCTCCAATTCTATAATCCATAATAAAAAATAACAGGAGAAGACGTGGTCCTCTCCTGTTAAAAAATATTAATTATTGAATATCTAATTCAACAGCTTTTTCTACTTCTTTTAGTAGAGTACCATCTTTTAGTAAAGCTGTAGCTGTTTCAAGTTCATTATACATTTCTGTATCATTATCATTTTCTATAAATTTAATGTGTTTTCTAACTTCATCATAAGCTACTTGTGTACCTTTACCAAGTTTAAATTCGTTTTCTCTGAAGTCAATTGCTTGACAAGCTGCCATGATTTCAGTTGCAACTACTCTTAGTGAGTTGCTTACTATATCTCTTGCTTTTCTTGCAGCTATTGTTCCCATAGATACGAAGTCTTCTTGGTTTTCGCATGATGTAATTGAATCTACAGAAGCTGGATGAGCTAATACTTTGTTTTCAGATACTAATGCTGCTGCAGCATATTGAGTGATCATGAATCCAGAGTTTAGACCAGGGTGTTTAACTAGCATTGAAGGGAAGCTTGAAAGTTGTGAGTTTACAAGTCTTTCAATTCTTCTTTCAGAAATATTTGCAATTTCTGCTGCACCAATTCCTAGGAAGTCAAATGGTTGAGCCATTGGTTCTCCGTGGAAGTTACCTCCAGAAATGATATCTCCTTCTGGGTAAACTATTGGGTTATCAGTTGCTGAGTTAATTTCGATTTCAACTTTTTCTTTTACATAAGCTATAGTGTCTTTGTTTGCACCATGAGATTGAGGCATACATCTTAATGTGTAAGCATCTTGAACTCTAAGTTCTGCTGTATGAGTCATGTAAGTTGAACCTTCAGTTAGTGATCTAATATTTTTAGCTGTTGCAAGGCATCCTTTGTGAGGTCTGATTGAATGTAGTTTTTCATAGAATGCATCAATAATACCTCTGTGAGCTTCAAGAGATAAAGCACCTGCTATATCAGCAAGTTTTAATAATTGAATAGCATCATAAGTTGCAATTGCTCCTACTGCTGTAAGAACTGTAGTACCGTTGTTAAGAGCTAGACCTTCTTTAGCTGCAAGTGTAATTGTTTTAACTCCAGCTTTTTCCATAGCTTCTTTACCTGACATTAATTCTCCCTTAAAGTATGCACGACCTAAGCCAAGCATTGGAAGAACCATATGAGAAAGTGGTGCAAGGTCTCCACTTGCTCCTACTGATCCTTTTTCAGGAATATGAGGAACTACACCCTTGTTTAGCATATCAAGTATTGTTTGAACTGTTTCAAGTCTAATACCTGAGAAACCTTTAACTAGTGAGTTAATTCTGATTAACATAACAGCTCTAACTTCTTCTTCAGAAAGAGGATTACCATATCCACTAGCGTGTGAACGAATTAAGTTTTCTTGTAATTGAGCTGAGTCTTCTTTTGAAATAGAAACGCTCATTAGAGAACCAAATCCTGTGTTTACACCGTAAACAACTCTTTCACTTTCTACTATTTCATCAATAATTTTTCTTGATTCTTTTACTTTTTCGATTGCTTCTTCGGAGATTTCAACTTCCGCTTTATATCTGGCTACATTAATAACCTCTTCAAGTGTTAGATTGTAGCCGTCTAATATAACTTTATCCATAATTGTTTCCTCCCATCATTAACAATTAAGCTTAATAATTCTACCACATAATTAAAGAATTACAATAAAACTTTTCTAATATTTAAACAATAATTTACAATTTTTATCTAGGATTAACCTAAGATAGCTGATCCAACAACACCACCGATAATTAGGAATATATCGAATGCTATAAATGTAGGAACGCATGTATCCCAAATGTGATCGTGTTGTCCGTCTGCGTTAAGACCTGATGTAGGTCCAAGAGTTGAGTCAGATGCAGGAGATCCAGCATCACCAAGAGCTGCTGCAACACCGATTAATAGTATTATAGATTGTGGTGAAAATCCAATATTTTGGCAAAGTGGTACATAGATTGCTGCAATAATTGGAATAGTACCAAATGAAGTACCTATACCCATTGTAATAACTAAACCGATAAGTAGCATTAAGAATGCTGCAAATACTTTTGAACCTTGCATGTAAACACTTGCTTTTTCAACAAGAGTTTCAACTGCTCCACTTGTAGTAAGAACATTACCAAATCCTGCTGCTACTAACATAACGAAAGCTATAAAGCCCATCATGTCAATACCACCATGCATTACATCGTCTAAGTCTTTTAGTTTGATACAACCAGTAATGATCATAGTTCCAAGTCCTGCCATAGCTGCGTATGGAAGAGATTTTGTAATAATAGAAACAACTGCTGTAACAAGACAAGCAATTAAAGCTCCCCATGCTCTCCAAGTCATTTTTACTTCTTCTTGGCTTTCTTCTTGTCCTGGTACTGGAATGTCTTCATATTCTCTTTGTCTGCTATAAAGAACTAAAACAGTAACTACAAGACCAATAAGCATTGAAAGTCCTGCGATCCACATTACTGATCTTGTGTCTTTTACAGTAATATCAAGACCAAATTGGCTAATATTATCAACTAATATTTGATGGAATAATAGACCAAATCCTACAGGAATTGTTACATATGGCGCTTTTAATCCAAATGTTAAAGAACACGCTACAGCTCTTCTATCGATTTTAAGTTTGTTCATCAACGGAAGAAGAGGTGGAATTAATATTGGAATAAAGGCAATATGTACAGGAACTAAGTTTTGTGAAAAACATGCTATGAATGCAAGTGAGAAAATTACGAACATTTTCTTTCCAGAAAGAACTTGTGAAAGTTTTCTAGATAAAATAGTTCCAAGTCCTGATTGCGCTAAACCAAAAGCAAAAGCACCTAATAAAATATAGGATAGAGCTGTTGCTGAGTTTCCGCCCATACCTGAGATAAGAACATCAATAATATTGTTGTCTGCTCCTTCTACATAAAGTGGCATACCTGCTGATAAACCACCAACAATAGCTGCAACTATAATTGATAATAAAACGTTGAATTTTATCAAACATAGTACACACATTACTACTACCGCGATTACTACGGGATTGAATAATAACATAAAATACCTCCTTAAATTTATATAATAAACAAGACTCGCTTGTTGATTATCAAAACTTTAAATTGTAAGAGTGCAAAAAAGCAATTCTTTAGCATGATAAATTGCTACCAGCCTACTAATTTCAAGGCTTTCAAGCTTTTCTTTAAATTCATTATAATATATATGCAATCGTTTTTCTATACAAAAATTACAATATCTTTCATAGAATGTAAAAAGCTTCTTTTTGTTATTAAATTACTTTTTATAATAATATTTATAATTACTTTTTATCTATTTATTATTTTTTCATTGCTATTAGCTACAATTAAGTTTAAAATAACTTTAAATTATTAGTTTTTAATCTTAGTTTAAAGCTTTTAAGCAAGAAATTTTTTATTACTCATTACATATATTCCCATTTTTTATAAAACTAATAATTCTTTTTTCAACAAATGAAAAATTGACTTTTAGTAAAATATTTAAAAATAAACAAAATTTAGAATTTTTTTAAATAAAAATCAAAAGTCTAAATCTTGTCCATAAATTTTTACAATTTTTTTCAAATTTCCCCTAAATTTTCTTATTTAATTGACACTAAAATAGACTTGAATTATACTTATAGGTGTTAAGAGATGCTATCTTTGGACGATTTAAATATTTCTTAATCTTTTTTATTATTAAGAGTTTTTTAAGTTCTTAGATAAATATTATATCTCTGGAAAGGAATTCAACATGGATAAAATCTATGCAAAACTTTTTGGAGTTCCACAAATTTTAAAAAATGGAGAAGAAGTATTTTTCCCATATGCAAAAATAAATGCATTAATCTACTATATTGTAATTAATAAAGTTGTATCTAGAGATGAAATGGCTGGTCTTTTATGGCCTGATGAAAACGAAAGAATAGCTAAAAAAAATCTTAGAAATGCACTATACCAAGCAAAAAAATGTCTGGATGCTGATTTTATTATTTCACCAAAAAAATCCATTCTTATGTTAAATGAAGATATAGATATTGAGTCTGATGTAAATTTATTTTTAGAAGATCCAAAGAAAAACCTAGACCTTTACACTGGAGACTTTTTAAAAGGTTTTTTCTTAAAAGAAGCAGAATCTTATGAATACTGGATCACAAATAACAGAAACTCTTTACAAGATAAATTTACTTCCCAATCTTATCTAAAAATCGAAAGCGATATTGAAGAAGGAAATTATAAAAATATAGAACAAAGAATAAATACCCTAGTTCAAATAGATGAATTTGATGAAAAAAACTTTAGACTTCTTATGAAATATTATCAAAAGACTGGAAGAAACTCTAAAGTTGTAGAAACTTACTATGACCTATCCAAACTACTTCATAACGAACTTGGGGTAACACCTGATGCAGAAACTAAAAAAATCTATGATGAATCTATCGAGTTAATAAACTTAACTAATTCTAGGAAAAAAATTCCTGATAATTTCTTCTATGGAAGATACAAAGAACTATCTATAATAGATGAAGCTTTAGATAAATATAAAGATAACCAAGCTAGTAAATCAATATATATTAGAGGAGAAGCCGGAATTGGCAAATCTTATCTTACAAAAAGGGTCCTAAAAGAAAGACAAAACGACTTCTTTGTAATAAACATCTTCTGCTACCAAGCAGAGCAAAACTTTGTCTTGAGACCATTTTCTGTTTTAGCTGAAAGATTGGATCAAATTTTAAAAGATGAAAATCTAAAAGAAGTAAGTCTATGGAAAAATGTACTAGCTAGCCTATCCCCTAGCATGAACAACAATAGCGTCGAGACAGATATTGTTGAATCAGAAGGATCTTTAAACTTTGATATGCTTTCACAAATCTTTATAGATACTATAAAGAAAATAAATTCAAAGAAAAAATTAATTATAGTCTTTGAAGACCTTCAATGGATGGACAGGATTTCTATAAGACTACTAACTTCTGTCTTGCTACATACTAGCGACGAAGCCTTATTTATCCTAACAGCAAGAAATCAAAAAAATGAAGAATTAGAAAACTTGATTACTTCCGTATCTAGGTATGACAAGCTTATAGAAATAAATATGGAAAGATTTGACCAAGAAGATTCAAAAAATTTCCTAGAAAGAGCCTTGCCAGATCAAGAACTCAGTCAAGAAAAAATAGATAAGATTTATGCAGAAAGTGAAGGCAATCCATTCTTCTTATCAGAATATGTAAACCTTATTAAGTCTGATTCTAGCATCGATATCCTGAGTCAAAAAATGATGGATACAATAAAATCTAGATTTTTATATTTATCAAAAGAAGAATTAGATATTTTAAATATAATAAGTTATTTCTATGACGAAGCTGATATAGATATAATCAGTAGAATCACTGGTCAAGATGAAATAACAATCATCAACCTAATAGAAGAACTTGAAAAGAGAAATATCTTAAGAGAAGTAAACCACTCAGACCATATATCAATAGTCTTTACTCACTCTAAACTTCGCGAATATATTTATATGGTGCAAACAGATTCCAAAAAGAAGATTGTCCACAAGAAAATAGCTGAAATTTTGGAAAATAAAAGTCCTAGCCCTTATGTATATTCTAAATTAATCTACCACTTCAACAAGGCTGGAGAACTTTTAAAAACTTTAAAATATAAAATCGACACCTTAAACTACTATCTTAACTTCTCTCATGAACTTTTCCCAATCCTAACAATCCAAGAGATAAATCTTGATGATGGGGAAAATATATATATTTCAAGAGATAGGATAAATCAAATCTTTTCTGAGCTTTTAGAAGACCTAGAAAAATTATCTAAGACTGAAAAAGAAGAAGATTTAATCCTGGTTGAAATAGAATTTTACTATATGAGAGGCCGCTATCTAATAAGAGATGGCAACTACACAGAAGGCCTAAGAGATATAAGATATGTAATAGCTAAGGCAACCCAAATTGAAAACAAAGACTATGTCTTAGAAGGCTACAAGCAAATAATTTTCTATAATATTCAAACAAACAAACCTAAGGAAATGATTGAATATATAGAACTTGCCCTAAACCTTGCAGTCCAATGTAATTACCACAAGGAAATCGGAATCTTGTTAAGACTAAAAGGACTTTATAATATAATGTCTGGCAACTACTACACTGCCGAGCAGCTCTTAAAAGAATCAATAAACACCTTGCAAGTTACAAAAGAAGTTGCAAATAAATATTCAATAAATATAGCAGCTTCCTATAACTACATCGGAGAACTAAGACTAATATCAGGAGACTATCAAGACGCCATAGAAAAATTTAAAGAAGCAATATCGCTATCTTTAAATAAAAATGCCCTATCTGCCCTATCAATCTTTTATATAAACCTAGGCAAAGCCTACTATATAACAGATCAATTTGAAGAAGCAGAAAAAGAATTCAAACTTGCTTACAGCCTATACGGCGACTTTGACTCCTTCTGGAAAAGAAGCATGCTAGATTCTTACATGGCACTGAACCAAATAAAACTTAAAAATTATGAAGAAGCTAAAAAATATATAGACTATGCCGAAAAATTCTCTTCAACCATGCACGATCCAAGAGACCTTGGCGTAGTAAACTTTGCCCTTTATCAAATTTCAAAAGAAGCAGAAAATAATAAAGAACTAAAAGAAGTCTTTAAAGACAAACTTACAAAAGAAACTTTACATTACAAAGAAAAGGCTATAGAATATTTAGATGAGCATATAGATGTATATGAGTTAAACATCTTAAATGCTTAATAAATACAGGGGAGCAGACGCTGAGAGGAATAAAATTCGACCCTTAAGCTGATCCGGATAATGCCGGCGTAGCGAATATTTTAATATTTCTTAAGTCTTCTCACCTACTATGAGGTGATGTAATGAACAAAACGAAAGCTTTAACTCAAGCAGGAGTTATGATTGCGCTGTCACAAATACTGTCATATGTGAAATTTTTTCAAATGCCACAAGGTGGTTCTGTAACAGCTGCAAGCATGGTTCCTGTTATTTTTTTTAGTCTAGTTTGGGGAGGAAAATACGGATTAATGGCTTGCACAACCTATGGCCTACTTCAATTTGCCCTAGGTGGAGAAGCAATGCTTAATCCTCTATCAATCTTACTTGACTATATCCTTGCATTTGGACTACTTGGAGTAGCAGGATTTTTTAACAAAGATCTTAAAAATGCCCTATTTGGAACAGCACTTGCAGTTCTACTTAGATACCTATGCCACTTTCTAAGCGGATGGATAGTGTTTGGGGAATATGCTCCACCAGGACAAGCTCCATGGCTATATTCTTTAATTTATAACTCTTATATGCTAGTAGAATTAGTTATAACAGTTATAGTTATAGAAATTCTTTATCAAAAAGTAATTAAAGAGGGTCTAATTAAGAAAAATTAATCTTAATTTAAAAAGGAAGGCTAAAATATATAGCCTTCTTTTTGTTTTCCTTAATTACTTTTTTATATCGCGATACTATGATAATATAGTTTTAGAGGTGGAAAATATGAAAAAAATTTTATTGATGGCACTTTGCCTATTTTTACTTACATCTTGTAATAAAAATACAAATCAAAACCAAGCAAATAATGAAATAAATGAAAATAATATTGCTAGTAGCGAAGAAAATCAAGAAAACCAAGATCCAATAACTTTTGAAGGTCAAACTGATAATTACAATATTACTATGAGAATTTCAAAGTTTACAAAAGAAGATCTTGATGATATCGAAGTTAAATACGGAAAAGATTCTGATAGTTACCTTAGCATGCAAGATGATATGCCAAGTTACAAGATGGAAACTCATGTCGTATATGTTGGTGATGAAGTTGAGGGTATCGACTCTGTTGAGTCTATGAAATTTGTAACAGAAATCGATGGAGAAGAAATTGAAAGTGAAGTCCACGGCAGACAAGAAGTTATGAAAGCCTTACAAGGTCATGAAAATGTGACAGCAGATAAATACTTTTATCCAGACCAAAAGAGAGGCAAACTTCCAAGCGAAGATAGCAAGATTATTGTAAAATCAACAGAAAATACTATAGACGCACTTAATTTTGAATGTGCTCTAAATTAAAATTTATACTTATACTAAAAAAGATCGCCGGTCAAAGCGATCTTTCTTTTTATACTTTTTTATCTTATCAATCTATTATTTTTCTTTAATAGTTTGAGCAGCAGTTATTAGTCCAAGATAATATGCTTCATCAGCAGTACAACCTCTTGATAAGTCATTAACTGGTGCATTTAAACCTTGTAGGATTGGTCCAATTGCCCTAAAGCCACCAAATCTTTGAGCTAATTTATAGCCAATATTTCCAGCATCAATTGATGGGAAAATAAATACATTTGCTTTTCCAGCAACTGGTGAACCAGGAGCCTTAATCTTTGCAACTTCTTCAACAAAAGCAGCATCAAATTGTAATTCTCCATCAACAACCATAGTTGGGTCAAGCCTTTTTGCAATTGTAACAGCATCTGCTACCTTATCAACTAATTCGTGGCTTGCAGATCCCTTACTTGAGAATGAAAGAAGAGCAATCTTTGGATCAATGCCAAATTCTCTTGCCATTTCATTAGATAAAACTGCAACCTCAGCCAAACCTTGTGAGTCAAGTTCAATATTAATAGCACAGTCAGCCATCAAATAAACTTCTTCTCCCCTTAGCATCAAGAAGGCACCACTAGTTCTTCTATAACCAGATTTAGTCTTGATAATTTGTAGAGCAGGTCTTACAGTTTCAGCAGTAGTGTGGATTGCACCAGAAACCATACCATCAGCCTTATTTGTATAAACTAACATAGTTCCAAAATAGTTTGGATCTATAATCAACCTATCAGCACCTTGGTCATCAAGTTTTCCCTTTCTTCTTTCTAATAGGGCAGCCTTTAATTCTGGTAAACCTTCATAACTTGCAGGTTCAATAAAATTAAAATCATCTAAATTATAGCCAAGTTCATCAGCAGTCTTTTGAACTTCTTCTCTTTTTCCAAGAATTATAGGTCTTAGAAGATCATCATCTTGCAAATTTTTAACAGCAGTCATAATTCTCTTATCTTCGCCTTCTGGAAAAACTATAATAGGTTTTTCTTCTTTAATCTTTTCTTTTAATACTTTAAGTAAATCCATACTTTCCTCCTATTAACAAATTTTATTTTTGAAAATAATGTAAGACCCCATCCCCATCTTTGTCAAGATAAGAAATTTTTTCTAAATATCTTAAGTGTTCTAAGTGAGCGTGAGCTTCCCCAACTGCAAACCATTTTTGTGAATCAGGAAAATCATCCCAACCCTTGGCCCTTATATCCCACTTCATCCTAATAGTTACATCCCTTGGAGTTAGTGGCCTATCATCAAGAGCATGATAAGCCTCATCTAATCTCTTTGAGTGGTGAGCAAAAATCTCATCACACCTCTTATTTACATCCAAGACAAGGTCTCTGTGAGAAGAATACAAGTGTTTGATATTTAAATCCTTTACCTTTTTGACATTATTTAAATACTTGCCAAGTGGGTCCTTAAATTGAAAACCCCAAAACTGAATATTTGAAGTGATCTTATGTAAAATATGGTCGCCCCCAAATAAAATAGAATGTTTCTTATCATACAGACCGCACATACCAGGAGTATGTCCGCAAAGGTCAATAATCTCAAAATCATAGTCAGCTATCTTTATATGCTCGCCAGGTCTTACAGGCCTATACTTAAAAGCCTCTCTCGTTCTAAATTTATACCCAGGATGATCATTAATATCTAAATTATCTACACCAAGTCCTTGAATATGAGAAAAATTTTTTATCCTCTTCCAATATTTTCCATCACGCTTTCTCATATCACCCATAAGCAGACCATCAAGCTCCGGCATAATAACCTCAGCCCCATTACTTTCAAAAAATCCAGCAAGACCAGAGTGATCTGAATGAAGATGAGTGATAAAAAGTTTAGTCTTCTTTAAATTTAAAGAAAGCTCATTTATATAATTTTTAGTATATTCTAAAACCTCTTCGGTATTAAAACCCGTATCAACAACAATAGCCTCATCCCCGTCCTTAATAATAAAAATATTAATAGACTTCAAAGGATTTCCCCTAAGAGGGATTATCGCCCTGTAAATATTATCATAAAGTTCATAAATTTCTTTCATAATTCCTCCTTAAGCATATTGTATAACAAAATTTGGGTAAATATAAAAAAGCACTATTCTATATATTTATACATTTGCATTGTGAAATTAAAACATTTATTATTTAATAAAGAGGTGATTTAATGAAAAAGCAAGTATTTGTCTTGGGTCTTCTTATTTCTAGCCTGCCAAGTCTAGCATTTGCAAAAGACTATAAAGACATAAGCAATCACTGGGCAAATCCCTACATAAAAGAAATAGACCAGATGCAATTAATCAACGGCTACCAAGACGATAGTTTTAGACCAGATGAGAATTTAAAAAAATCACACATCTATAAAATCGTAAACAGGATCTTCCACTTTACAGAAAAAGATCAAGAAGCATTTAAAAATCTTCCAAAAGACCTTTGGTACCTAGATGAATTAAAAATTGCAGCTAAAGCAGCCTACATAGAAGGATCCGATGACTTCACAGACCAAGATATAACAAGACTAGAATTTATAAACATCTTGGGATCACTCTACGGACTCAATAAAGAAAACATAGATTATACATACTTTACCGACACAGATAATTTAAATGAAAAATCAAAAATTTATCTCGGCAACCTCCTAAAAGATGGAGTAATAAGCGGATTTACAGACTTTGAATTTAAGCCAGATAAAACCATGACAAGAGCAGAAGCATCAAAAATAATAAGCCTATCCATAAAAAAATACGGCAGGGATGCAAAAGCCTATAAGGAAAATCTGGAAAAAGAAAAAATAATAGATGAAGAATACGAAAAACTAAAAAAAGACCTAGAAGAAGCAATAAAAGAAGCAGAAAAACTAGATCCAAAAAGATTTTCCCCAGACTCAATAATAGAACTAAACTCAAAAGTTCTAGCTGGAAAACAAATCTTAAACAACAATAATTTAAATGAAAATCCAAGCAAATATATAGATAAAGAAGAAATAAACTTTAGAATAAAAAAAGCAATCGAAGAAATAGAAGAAGCAAAAAGATCTTTGGTCTATCAAACATCAGATGCAAGACTCTATATAAAATCTTTTGATGCAAAAGGAAATAGCCTAGAAGCAGAATACACAATCAACAAAAAGCCTTTTAAATCAGGCGACCCACTTGCCCCTGGCGACTACCTGCTAGAAGCAAGATCAAAAACAAATAAACAAACATCAAGCTATATCCACATAGGAAACGAAGACAAAACAATAACAATAAACTTCGACGAAGACGACTACCTGGGAGACAAAAATCTAAGCCTAAAAATAGGCTCAAACCTATCCTCCCCACAAGGATTCATCTTTAAGAAAAATGATAGAGTCGAAATACAAATAGAAGAACCATTTGGAAAAGAAATAGACTACCTATTAATCAATGGAAAGAAAAAAGAAGTCCTATCAGAAACATTCATCTTCTTGATAAAAGAAGATACAGAAGTTAGGGCAGTGTTTAAGGATAAGATTTAAAGAATGAAGATGCTACTGAAAAGTAGCTTCTTTTTTTATTTTTTTCTTAAAGTCCAAAGTTAGTTTTTAATTACAAATTTTATTTGGTATTTCTACATTGCTTCTTTTTATCGAAACCTATCGTTTAAATCCCAACTTTATCATCATCTGAAAATAAATTTATTTAGGAGGGAAAATTAGGACGTTCCGAGCGTCCTTTTTCCCTCCTATGACCTCCCTTTTACACCTTGACAGTTCTGCATGTAGAAAAAAATTGATTATACTAGAAATCCAAAACACTTCCTATCAAACTGTTGGATTTCCTTAACGTATAATCAATTTTTTTCTTCTATAAATGTCTGACGGCTTATTTAATCGTGAATAGTAATAAATCAGTTGGAGGAATGAGCAAAAAGCAAAGACATCCGTTAAAAAAATTTTGTGTTTGAGCGAAGCGAGTTCGAAATTTTTAGGATGTCTGCTTTTTGTAATATGTTGAAATAATAAATAACTTAAATCATCCAATAGATTTTAGAAACAGATGAGTAAAGCGTTAGGGATTATCGAGAGGGGTTAAGGGGAGAGATTAAAGGGCGAATCGCAACGCCCTTATCTCTCCCCTTTAAGAAAATTTTGAAATAAATATTTTGTCTGTGAAATGATGTTATGAAATATAAAAATAAAAAATATATAAATTAAAAATTTATAATAAACTTAGATTTAACAGATATGTTTATACATAAATAAATATAGAAAAAGAGAGAAAATATCGGAACATCCTAATTTTCTCCCCTAAATAATTTAAATTTGAAATTTATAGAAAAATTGTGATTTGAACTATATCTTTCGATATAAAGAAGTAAAATATAAACACAAAACAACTTTTAAATTGAAAAACAAGTATATACCTAAAAATAAAAAAAGAAAAAAATAATCCTTTTAAACTAAAGTCCCAAGACATTGAAATAAAAATATGATAAAGGAGTCGCAATAATAATTGTAAGCAAAACTCTTTCATACCAAATAATTACAAAATCCTTAAAAGTTAAAGGAATATTAGTTGCCATAATAACAGGAATTGAAGCTGAGAAAAATAATATTTCTGAAACAACAACAATACCAATGACAAACCTAGAAATAAAATCTGCATTAGCCATAGGAATTACCGGCAAAAACATCTCAATCAAAGACATAGATAAAGACTTTGAAACCAGCATAGCATCCTCAAAACCAAGAAGCTTTGTAAAAGGGTAGAATATTATGCCAGTATATTCAAAAAATGGAGTAAATCTCGCAAGAATAAGACCGAGAGTACCAATCGCCATAAGAGACGGAGCTATATTTAAAGCAAGCCTAATACCATCAGCAAAATTATCCTTTATATTATCCAAAAGATCAGGTGCATTCATTGATTTTTCAATTGCAAGTTCCTTAGCAACCTTAAACTTATCACTTTTGACTTCCTTTTCTCTCTTTCCCTCTTGACCTTCATAAAAAGTATCAGGCTTAGAAGCAAGAGGATATATCCTAGCAGTAATTGCAGTAACTAAAAAAGTAATTGCAAAAGCTGTAAAGAAATATAATAGCCAGTGACTTTGTAAAAACCCAAGATTATCAGCAATAACAATCATAAAAGTTGCAGACACAGTCGCAAAACCAGACCCTATAATACAAGCCTCTCTATCAGTATAGTAACCACGAGTATAAACCTTATTTGTAATCATAAGAGCAATAGAATAAGATCCAACAAAAGAAGTTACAGCCTCAATCGCAGAACGACCAGGAGTATTAAAAAGTGGTCTCATAATCGGTCTCATATAAACACCAATAAATTCCATAAGCCCGTAAGAAGTAATAAAAGCAAGAAAAATTGAACCAACAGGCACAATAGTACAAACATTAAGCACGACATTATTTATAATAAAAGGAAGCATATCCTCTTCTAACATCGATGCAGGCCCAATCTTAAACACACCCATGATAATAAAAGGTAGAGCTATAAGATTTAAGAAAGCAAGAAAAGTCTTAACCTTTGATTTCTTAAAAGACTTAGTTACAAAAGGCATGACCACCCCAATAACAACAAGAGCCAAAGGATATATAAGATTATAAAATGGAATCTTATATATTAAAGTTAGCAAATGATCAATCGGGATACTGTTTCTTCCAGCAATTTTTATCGGCACAAAAAACATAAATGCACCAATTAAGCTATATACGACAAATTGAGTCCAAGCTTTTTTCTCAGTCATAAATTTCCTCCCAAGTATATTTTTACTAATATTTTTTTATTTGTATATTTTTAATGATACCCAAGAGGGTTAAATTTTTATAAAAAATTTGTAAATAATTTTTTAATTATATTTTTAATTTTAATTTTTGATTTCTTATATTTCAATTTGTTCTTTATTTGCAAATTTATTTTGTGTTTCAGTTTTACATTTTTATATCGAAAGATACCGTTCAAATCCCAGCTTTATCATTATCTAAAAATAAATTTATTTAGGAGGGAAAATTAGGACGTTCCGATATTTTCTCTCTTTTTCATATTTATTTATGTATAAGCATATCTGTTAAATCTAAGCTTATTATAAATTTCTAATTTTATAATTTTAAAGTTTTTATATTCAATTACTTTTATTTCCTAAACAAGATATTTAATTCAATTCTTTTATAAAGGGGAGAGATAAGGGCGTTGCGATTCGAACCGTAGATAGTTTCCAAGCAAAGCTTGGACTATCCTGATATGAGACCTGCTACAAAATCAAAGATTTTGGCTAGGGCTTCACCTTTAATCTCTCCCCTTAACCCCTCTCTGTAATCCCTAACGCTTTACACATCTGTTTCTAAAGTGTATTAGATGATTTAAATTTATTAAATATTTCAAGACATTACAAAAAGCAGACATCCTAAAAATTTCGAACTCGCTTCGCTCAAACACAAAATTTTTTTAACGGATGTCTTTGCTTTTTGATTATTACCCCAACTTATTTATTACTATTCACGATAAGAATTGCCGTCAGCTAACATTAGAAGAAAAAAATTGATTATACGTTAAGGAAATCCAACAGTTTGA
>NZ_HE978583.1:82167-85067 GCF_000311865.1 Peptoniphilus obesi ph1
TAGGAAGTGTTTTGGATTTCTAGTATAATCAATTTTTTTCTACATACAGAACTGTCAAGGTGTAAAAGGGAGGTCATAGGAGGGAAAAAGGACGCTCGGAACGTCCTAATTTTCCCTCCTAAATATATTAAATTTGAAATTTATAGTAAAGCTGGGATTTGAACAGTATCTTTCGATATAAATAAATAAAATCGGACATACAAATCAACTTTGCAATTAAAAAAACAATTTTAGACCTAAAATAAAAAACAAAAAAATAAGCCCACATCTCTGCGGACTTATCTAAATCAAAATACTAAAATTAAAATTAAATTTAAAACCCTAATTTATCCTAACTGGTATCTCAATCTCAATTTCTTGTGGAGCATTCCTATAGGCTTCTGTTCCTACATAATCTGCTGTTACTTCTTTTGCTGGTGCTGATCCGTCTGCTGGTCCTTCAAAGTATTTTCCATCATCTTTTTCTAAATCAACTATCAATTTATAGTCCTTATTTTTTTCTAATTTTTGGTCTAGCCTATATTTTGTAGAGTAGACACCGTCGTATCCTGTGCCGCCTCTTAAATCAAGTTTGTATTCTTTTCCGTCCTCATCTACAAATCTTGCTCCTTTTTGATTATAAGCAAGAACATCAAAGCCCATCTTATTCATAAAATTAACCTTTATTTCAGTTCCCGATTTATCAATTGAAACAGTGTCTAAAACTCCAACATAACCATCTTTTTCCACAACTTGGTCAAATTTATAAATATCAGCCTTTATTTGGTCAAGACTTAAATCAAATTTCCAATTACCAGGATATTTTTCAACGCTTCTATAATCATCTGAAAAACTTTGTATCCCACGAATCTTTAAATTAACCTTCAAGGGACTTACATTTTTATTTTTAAAGTCCATATCAAAATCTTCATAGCCTAGATAAACCCCGTCAGACTTCTTTTCAAAATAAGAAGATCCAGAAGCACCAAAAGCCTTATTATTCTTAAAAGACATATCAGACTCTAAATTTATATCTTCGCCAAGGTCCTCATCACTCTCTATCAAATAAGAAAAAGCCAAACTATCATTCGAATAAATAGCATCAACAACAGTAATCTTTATCCCATTGCTAGTAGCAGTCGCATTGACAAGCTCCCCAGCTTCTTGATAATTGTTCATGCCAAAAAAATTAAAAATATTACTATAAATTGGCAAGTCCTTAGTATAAGTTGGAAAAGCAAAACCAAGAGAAAAAATCAAAGCAAAAACAGCAGCAATGTAAGCTGGTCTAAAAGATTTTTTTTCCTTCTTATAAATATCTTTTTTCATATTCTCTAACCTATCCTCATCGACCTTTATATTATCTAAATTTTTAAGATTCATAATTACCTCCCATCATCTTTTTTAACTTAGCCAAAGACCTGCTCAGCCTTGACTTCACAGTCCCAAGCTTTATAGCCTGTCTTTTAGAAATTTCCAAATAGCTAAGATCTTCAAAATATCTCAAATATAATAATTCCCTTTCATCCTCGCTCATCCTGGAAAGACTATCCAAAAGATCAATAGTTTCATCATAATTATCACTTATGTAGTCCTTGGAAATCTTTTCATCAAAAGAAAAATCATCCTTTCTCTTTCTCAAAAAATCTATACATTCATTTATAAGAATTCTTACCATCCAAGTATTAAAATATTCTTGATTTTTTAAAGAATCAAAATTTTCCAAGGCCTTAATCAAAGAATTTTGCAAACAGTCCATAGCATCGTCCTCATTTCTCACATAAGAAAAAGCTATCCTGTATAATTTATCTTCTCTGTCAGCCATAAGCCTTTTAAAAACCTTATCCTTATCCATAAAACACCCCTTCCTATCCGTCTTTACCAATTAGACGTAAAAATAAGAGTAAAAGTTCCATATTTATATTAAAATTTTATAAAAAATTGATTATCTGATATATTCTAAATATATAATAACTTATTATTGTAAATTTTAAAAAAGAAGTGATTTTATGAAAATAGATAAAAGTGGGTATAAATTTTTGTTTTTTCAAGGCAATGATTGCGGACTCTGCCAAGGCATGAAAATAAAAACAGAAAGAGAATTAAAAGACTATGGAATTGAAATTGAATATGTAGACCTTGAAGAAAATCCAAAACTAAGAGGAGAATACTCAGTATTTTCATTTCCTACCCTTCTTTTGTTAAAGAATGGGAAGGAAATAGATAGGGTTAGTGGGTTTTTTGAGTTTTCTAGGATTAAAAGGGTTTTGAATAGTTAGTTTTTGTTTTTTAATTTTTTATTTAAAATCTATACTTGTTTTTCAGTTTCAATTTTATTTTAAATTTCAGCTTTACTTCTCTGTATCGAAAGTAATCATTCAAATCCCAACTTTACTATAAATTTTAAATATTATTTATTTAGGAGGGAAAATTAGGACGTTCCGATATTTTCTCTCTTTTTTTATATTTATTTATGTATAAGCATATCTGTTAAATTCAAACTTATTATAAATTTCTAATTTTATATTTTTAAAGTTTTTATATTCAATTACTTTTATTTCCTAAACAAGATATTTAATTCAATTCTTTTATAAAGGGGAGAGATAAGGGCGTTGCGATTCGCCCTTTAATCTCTCCCCTTAACCCCTCTCGTAATCCCTAACGCTTTACATATCTGTTTCTAAAGTGTATTGGATGATTTATATTTATTTATTATTTCAGCATATTACAAAAAGCAGACATCCTAAAAATTTCGAACTCGCTTCGCTCTCGCTCAGCTCAAACACAAAATTTTTTTAACGGATGTCTTTGCTTTTTGCTTATTCCCCCAACTTATTTATTACTATTCACGATAAGAATTGCCGTCAGCTAACATTAGAAGAAAAAAATTGATTATACGTTAAGGAAATCCAACAGTTTAA
>NZ_HE978583.1:85549-87951 GCF_000311865.1 Peptoniphilus obesi ph1
GGGAGGTCATAGGAGGGAAAAAGGACGCTCGGAACGTCCTAATTTTCCCTCCTAAATAAATTTATTTTTAGATTATGATAAAGATGGGATTTGATTGATAGATTTCGATTCAAAGAAGTAGAGATGAAATACAAAGCAACCTTCAAATTGATAAACAAGTATAGATCTAAAAAAACACAAAAAAAAAGCCTTATATAAACATATAAAGCTAAACAAAAAATAAATATAAACATATAAATATATAAATATATAAAAAAATATAAAAAAAATAACTCCTTATTAAAAAGCAGTTAATTCACATTCTTCTCAATTGTCTTTGATAATTCATTAATACAAGCAGAAAGCTCCGTCATCTTCCCCTCTATCCTTGTCAACAAATAACAAGAAATTACAATCGGAAAACCTATATTAGCTATGCTTGCCAATAATTCATCCATAGTCAAAAGATCACCTCACTAAGCTAATAAATTTGTTTCTGTGATTTCTCTAATGACTGCAGTTCCAAAACCTTTAATCTTTCCAGCTTTTCCAATAAAAACATCCTCTTCAACAACAAAAGCTTCAAAATCAGTAAGCTCTGCAGTTTCGATATTATCCTTTGGATTTGCAATAGAAATCTTATAAGTCTTGTTGCCAGAATCAAGTAGAGTAATCTCTAAAGTTTTCTTATTCATTCTCTAACCTCCTTAATTATAATTGTTCGCCATCAACTAAATCGTACTCAACAATCTTGCTAGTGCTAACTAACTTGTCTTTCATAAAGCCAGCAATCATCTTAGCAGTTTGTCCAAGAACATCAGCAGAAAGGTCTGCCCTAACATCCTTGATAGTTTTGTATCTAGTTCTCATTTCCCCCTTGTCATCCAAACCATTTTCATAGTTAATTCTTAGGGAAACTTTTCTAGCTTCTTCCTTATATGCCATTCTCTCACCCCCTTCATAATATATATAGAAATAAAAAGTAAAAGTTGCTACTTAAAATAAAAAAATTTTTAAAATTAAATCATTTCTCTAAAAATCCACCACTCAGCCCAATTATTCTTAGACATCTTCCTCGGACAAATCTTCCTAGAAGCATCATAGTGTCTGACAACCCTAGATTTTGGAATATTATAAGTCTCACACAAAAACCTAATCAAATTCAAAGCATTAGCCTTAGTCTTTTCCCAATCAGACCCAGCGTTAATGCAAAGCTCAACCCCAATCGAATTCACATTATAAATACCAAACCTTCCCCTGCCATCGCCGCAGTGCCAAGAAGTCCTAGCATTCTCAACAGTCTCAACAACACCCTTATCATCCACAAAATAATGAGCAGAAGCCTTTCTATTTCCAGAATTAAAATACCTATAATGCGCCAGAGCATCAGCTCCAGCATTCGGATTTCCAGTATCGTGAACCACAATATACTTTATAGCCTGCCTATTAGTAGAATAATTAAACTTAATCGGTCTCTTATCAATAATCATTTTTTACCTCCCTTAAAATTTCCAAAGCCCTTCTCTTAGTATTAATAACAGTCCACCTCTTAATATTAAGCTCCTTGGCAATATCATTAAGAGACATATCAAGAAAATAAAACATATTAATAACCTGTCTTTGTCTAGCAGATAGAGCCTTGATATTCTTCTTCAAATTCAAATAAGAAATCTTTTCTATAAGATCTAACTCAAGATCAACATCATCTTCCAAAAAATCAAAAATATCTAAATCTTCCCCACTATCTAAAGTGTTTTCATCTTCCTTAAGTAAATATTTAAAAGTATCCAGATAATAATATCTGAGATAGGATTTTACAAAAGCCAAAAACCTAGCCTTGGTCGGATCATAAAGATCAATACACTCCAAGATAATTAATTGTCCATCTTGGTAAAGATCTTCAAACTCACTATAGATAGGACAATATTTTTTGATAGATGTCTTTAGTAAAGGATCAAGAGCCAAGACTAGCCTTTCTTTAGCATCTTGATTTCCCATCCTTGCCTTAGCAAGATAAAATTCAAATTTTTCTATTTCCATATCCTTTCTCCTTTTAATTTTTGAACACATGTTCTTTATTTAGTATAACAGGTTTGGAGAAAAAAACAAGTGTTTGCATGAGGGTTTGTTTTTTTATTTTTTATTCTAAAGTTGCTTTTCAATTTGCAAGTTTTTTAGTCTTTCGACTTTACTTCTTTGTGTCTATACTTATTTATTAAATCTAAATTTATTTTGTAGTTCTACATTTTTTTTAGATCTAAGTTTGTTCTTCAATTGCAAATTTTATTTTTAATTTCTGCTTTACTTCCTCATTCCTAAAGTAATCATTCAAATCCCAGCTTTACTATAAGTTTTAAATATTATTTATTTAGGAGGGAAAATTAGGACGTTCCGAGCGTCCTTTTTCCCTCCTATGACCTTCC
>NZ_HE978583.1:88341-144764 GCF_000311865.1 Peptoniphilus obesi ph1
TTTTACACCTTGACAGTTCTGTATGTAGAAAAAAATTGATTATACTAGAAATCCAAAACACTTCCTATCAAACTGTTGGATTTCCTTAACGTATAATCAATTTTTTTCTTCTAGGATTAACTTACGGCTTATCTTATCGTAAATACGAATAGATATGTTGGGACGATAATCAAAAATAAAATATAGCCTAAAATCCATAACTCACTAACGTTCAAACAGATGGATTTCTTAACGGCTATATTTTATTTTTGTAATGTGTTGTCAGTTAAGGAATTTTAATCTTTATGTAGAGTTTAGAAACAGATACAAGAAGCGTTAGGGTGTAATAAATGGGGGTTAAGGGGGAAAACATGAGGGCGATTCGCAACGCCCTTCGTTTTCCCCCTAGTTAATAAGTTGAAATATAAATTAAAGTTGTGGTTAGAAGAACAGATTTCTACCTAAAGAAGTAAAGTTGAAACAAAAACCAACTTTCAAATTAAAAACAAAGTTTAGAAACAAAAAATAAAAAGCCCTATTTAGGGTCTGGGTCTGCTTTGCTTTTGGAGTGGGATAGTAAATTTTGAAGTGAGAATTTATTTTGAGTTTGGAATTTAATATTGGGGTGGGAATTTTAAGTTGAGTTAGAGTTATGAAATTGGAATAGGAATTTTAGTTTAAATAAGAGTTTTAAGGTTGAAATGAGAATTTAGGGTTGAGTAAGTGCTTTAAAGTTGAGGTGGGGATTGTTTGGTAGGGGATAAAAGGAAACAGAAAATAAAATAAAAAAAGAAAACCCGGGAGTCTCCTCTCGGGTTTAATCTTTTAATCCATCGATTTAAAATAAAACTATTATTTTAAAGTAACTAGTGGATAAGCTATATCTATATCTGGTTCTACAGTTGCGTCTTGAGCTGTAATATATCCAGCAGTTTTAGTAAGTTGTGCTTTTAAAGCTTTTGCTTCATCTGAAGTAAGATCTTTTAATTCATTATATTCAAAAGCTACTTTATTAAATTCTTGAGCTAATTTATTAAGTTCAGCTTGAGTAGTTAATTTCTTAATTTCTTCTTCTGAAGGTAATTTGTCAGCTTTTGCTTTAATTTCAGCTACTTTTGAATCAGTTTCTTTACCTTTGATTTGTTTTTCTAATTTGTCTACAGCGTCTACATAAGGTTTGTTTTCCTTATATTTTGCTTTATCGCCTATAGTTAATCCATCAATAGCTTCATTAATCTTATCTAAATCTTTTTTAGCTTGTTTAAGATTTTTATCAGTTACTTTATCAGGATTGTATGCTTTGTCAGCTTTGTCAATTAATGCTAGTAGAGCATCTAAATCATTAGCTTTTTCAGCTGGTTTAGCTAGAGCTTTACCATCATTTGATTCAAAGTTGAATGCAAAGTACATTCTGTTGTAGTCTTTGTCATAGTCTTTATCGTTAAATAGGAATTTAACGTTTCTGTCTATGTTTTCAGCTAATTTATCTGCATCAGCTTTAGCTACTTGGAATACTTCGATTCCTGTACCAACTTTATCCCAGTTGCTGTATTGAACATCAATTGTTACAGTGTAAGGATAAGCTGTGTTGTTAACTTCTTTAACAATACCATTAGCAGTGTTACCTTGAACTGCTTTTAGTGTTGCTTGAATTGAATGAGAAGCATTGAATTTAGCAATTACATCTTTATTATCTCTTGGAAGAATTGATAAAGTATCAATGTTATTGCTTATTTTCTTGTTGTGTTCATCATTTTCATATTGTAAGAAGTCGCCAACTCTTAGATCTTTGTATTGTTTAGCGTTAAAGATATCAGCATCTCCAACATGGATTGAAGATTCGTTACCAAATCTATCTTCTACAATGATGTTGTCATTGTCATGAAGTTCTTTAACTCTAACTACTGGGAAAACATCTGTATCGCTATGATCAATTCTCTTTTCGATAATGTCATAGTTGTTGTTGTAAGATTCCCATTTTAATTCAATAACATCATATAGGTCACCATAGTTATATGGGAAGTGTGCAATGTTTTTGATGAATGATTGGTCTTTTAATACACCATCAGTGTCTTCAAGTGTTGCGTTTCCATTGTAAGCTGAATTGTGAACAACTCTTAGAACTTCGCCACCTTGATCTTTAGTTACAACGTTGAATACGATAACTTTAGCAGTTGCTTTACCATTGTCATATCCTTTAAGAGTTGCTTCATATGAATCTGAATCAAATCCTGCATATACGTTTGGTACAGCATATCCTGCTTGATAGTTTCTGAAACCAATTAGGCTTAGAGCTTCGTTGATTCCTTTAACTTCTCTCATTTGGTTGTTAGCTGGGTTAGCTACATAAACTTTAGTGTTATCGTTGATTTTTAGTTTTTTAACTAATTCAACTTTTGCTTTTTCTTTTTTAGCTTTTGCAGCTTCTTTGTTTAAAACTTTGTAGAAGTTGATATCAGAAGCAGATGATCTGTTTGACTTAAGATCAAATGTTACATATCCTTCATAGTAAGCTTTAACATCGTCGCTTGTGTTTTTAAGAGTTCCAATTGGAGTAACTCCAGTTTCTACAGTGTAGTCAGCTACGCCTTCCCATCTTGGGTTTTTACCAGCAGTATTTTCTGTTCTACCGATAGCCATTTCTTTAGGGTTACCTAGTTCAAGAATATGAGAAACTTCATTTTTGTCGTTAACCATAATTCTTACTAGAGAACCTAGATAGAAGTCTGGATCGTTAATATCTTTTACTTTAACGATATTTTTTCCATATTCACTTTCTTTGTAAGCTCCAACAAATACAGTATCTTTTGTGATAGTGTAAGTTTGTTTTTCAGAGTCTTGGTTAAGAACTAGTTTGTCATTTCTTAATGAAGAAAGAACACCAATTTTTTCGTTAGTTGGGAATCTCTTGAATTCAACCATTTTGTAAAGTGCATTGTAAAGCATTGTGAATGCGTCTGCTCTGTTTGCAGCTGCTCCAGAGTTAGTTACATTAACATCATCAAGAATTCCTAATTGAGTTGCCCATGTCATCCATTGAGTTGCCCAATTTTTGTTAGCTTCTTTTGCCATGTCAGCAGTTAAATCTTCTTTAACTAATACAACTAACATTTTTGCAAGTTCTGCATAAGTTACGTCGTTTTCACCTTTAAATGTTCCATCTGGATAACCATTTAACATTGGTAGGTTATTAGCTTTTGATGGTACTGTTGAACCAACTGAAATAACTCCGTTTGCCCAGTATTCAGCGTTTACATCTGAATATAATTGCATAGCACCTTGAAGTTTTTCTGCAAGTTCTTTGTTACCATTAGCATAAACTAATAATTTAGTAATTTCGGATCTTTTGATATTTTTATCATATCCGTAGTCTCCATCGCCATAGCCTTCAACGAATTTTTTGTCGATTACGTATTGGATTTTGTTATCTTTTCCAACTACTTTTTCAACTTTTTCAGTTTTAGCTTCTTCGGCGAAGACAGTTGTGAATGTTCCTAGTACCATTACAAGTGCAAGTACTAGAGATAAAATTTTCTTGTTCATCTTGTCTTACGACCTCCTTAAAATTTTTGTAGACCTACAAAAGTCTTAACTTTTGTCGCTGCACGAATATGCAGCTAGAGGTGACAAGTAAAAATTACTCATGCACTAAAATAATATTTAATTGTCATTGTTCCTCCTGTGTTATTATTATACACTAAATGCCTTTAAAGTAAAATTACAGTTGTATTACAAAAGTTAAATTTTTACTTTTTTGTAACTTTTCTGTATTTTGCCTTGTTTTTAAGCTTTCCCTTTTTGGGATTTTTACTTTTGCCACATTTTTGTAATATTGTTTTTGCGTTTTGTTTTGCAATTTGATTTTTGTTTTGCAATTGCATTCGCTTTTTCAAATTGCCTTTTGTCTTTTGTGTTTTTAGTCTACTTTAAATATTATAGCGGAATTAGGTTTTTTTTCAAACTTTTGAATTAAAGTTTATAAAATTTTGTTTTTATATTTGTATACATACTTGTCTTTTAATTGCAAAGTTGTTGTGTGTTTTGGCTTTGCTTTTTGTTTCTAAAGTTGTTTTTCAGTTTTAAATTTATTCTGTATTTCAGCTTTACTTCTTTGTTTCTAAAGTTGTTTTTCAGTTGCAATTTTATTTTAAATTTCAATTTTACTTCTTTATATATGAAGTTATTATTCAAATCCCAGCTTTATTATAAATTTTAAATATTATTTATTTAGGAGGGAAAATTAGGACGTCCCGATATTTTCTCTCTTTTTATATATTTATGTGTGTATAAATATATCTGTTAAATCTAAACTTATTTTAAATTTCTAATTTATATATTTTTTATTTTTATATTTCATAACATCATTTCACAATCAAAACTTTTATTTCAAAATTTTCTTAAAGGGGAGAGATAAGGGCGTTGCGATTCGCCCTTTAATCTCTCCCCTTAACCCCTCTCGATAATCCCTAACGCTTTACACATCTGTTTCTAAACTGTATTAGATGATTTTAGCTATTTAATATACAACTCATTACAAAAAGCAGACATCCTAAAAATTTCGAACTCGCTTCGCTTTCGCTCAGCTCAAACACAAAATTTTTTTAACGGATGTCTTTACTTTTTGCTCGTTCTCACGGGATATCTCTTCGTATTTACGATAAGATATGTTGTCAGCTAACCAAAAATAAAATATAGCCGTTAAGAAATCCATCTGTTTGAACGTTAGTGAGTTATGGATTTTAGGCTATATTTTATTTTTGTAATGTGATGTCAGTTAAGGAATTTAAATCTTTATGTAGAGTATATAAACAGATACAAGAAGCGTTAGGGTGTAATAAATGGGGGTTAAGGGGGAAAACATGAGGGCGATTCGCAACGCCCTTCGTTTTCCCCCTAATTAATAAGCTGAAATATAGTTGAAGTTGTGGTTAGAAGAATAGATTTAAATTTAAGGAAGAAATGTAGAAATACAAAACAAGATTCAATTGAAGAAAAAGTTTAGATTTTAAATAAAAAATAAAAAAAAGAATATAAACTCACTTAGGCGAGCTTATATTCCATAATAAATATTAATTAATAAATATAAATATAAAAATCAATTTCTTCTTATATATATGAAGATAAATAATTTTTAATTTTTTTCAAAAAAATTTAAATAAAAATACTTTTTATTTTTAATTTTTAAATGAATGTATTGGCGCAGGTATCAATCCTTTTCTTTCTATAAATCTATCTGCTTTATTATCTCCTATGTCCATGATTGGTGCATAGCCTAATAGTCCGCCGAATTCTGCTTGGTCGCCTACTTTTTTGCCTACTACTGGGATTACTCTTACTGCTGTTGTTTTGTTGTTTATTACTCCGATTGCTGCTTCGTCTGCTATTATGGCTGATATGGTTTCTTTTGGTGTATCGCCTGGAATGGCTATCATGTCTAGTCCTACTGAGCAGACTGATGTCATGGCTTCTAGTTTATCGAAGCTTAGGTGTCCTGATCTTACTGCTGATATCATGCCTTCGTCTTCTGAGACTGGGATGAAGGCTCCTGATAGTCCGCCGACGTGGGATGATGCCATGATGCCGCCTTTTTTTACTGCGTCGTTTAATAGGGCTAGGGCTGCTGTTGTTCCGTGGCCTCCTACTGTATCGATTCCTATTTCTTCTAGTATTCTTGCTACTGAGTCGCCTACTGCTGGGGTTGGTGCTAGGGATAGATCGATTATGCCGAAGTTTGTGTCTAGTCTTTTTGATACTTCTCTTCCGACTAGTTCGCCCATTCTTGAGATTTTGAAGGAGGTTTTTTTGATTGTTTCTGCTACTTCATCGAAGCTTTTTCCTCTTACTTTTTCTAGGGCTTTTTTTACTACTCCGGGACCTGAGATGCCGACGTTGATTGTTGTGTCTGATTCTCCTACTCCGTGGAAGGCTCCTGCCATAAAGGGGTTATCTTCTACTGCGTTTGCAAATACGACTAGTTTTGCACAGCCGATTGAGTCTTGGTCTTTTGTTTTTTCTGCTAATTCTTTTATTTTTCCGCCCATCATTGCTACTGCTTCCATGTTGATTCCTGTTTTACTTGAGCCGACGTTTACTGATGAGCAAACGTAGTCTGTTTGGGAGAGTGCATTTGGGATCGAGTTTATTAATCTTATATCAGATTTATTAAATCCTTTATGTACTAGGGCTGAGAATCCTCCGACGAAGTCTACTCCGACTTCTTTTGCGACTTTGTCTAGGGTTTTTGCATAGCTTGTGTAGTCTTCTAGGTCTGTTGCTGCTGCTATTAGTGAGATTGGTGTTACGGATATTCTGTTGTTTATTATTGGTATGCCGTAGAGTTTTGAGACTGAGTTTGTTGTTTCTACTAGTTTGTCTGCGCATTTGATCATTTTGTCGTAGATTTTTTTGTTGGCGATTTCTGGGTCTTTGTCTATGCAATCTAGTAGTGAGATGCCCATGGTTACTGTTCTTATGTCTAGGTGCTCTTGTTCTAGCATTCTGATTGTTTCTAGTATTTTTTTGTTGTCCATAGTTTTACTTTCTCCTTGTCTTAGATTTTTATCTTAGATTTGGTGCATGGCATCGAAGATGTCTTGGTGTTGAATTTTGATGTCCATGCCGATTTCTTTTCCGAGTTTATCGAAGGCTTCTACTATTTGGTCGAAGTCTTCTTTGCTTTTTGATAAGTCGATTAGCATTACCATGGTAAAGTATTTATCCATTACTGTTTGGGATATATCTATTATATTTAGGTTAAATTTTTCCATTAGTCCTGTTACTTTATGTACGATTCCGATTTTGTCTGCTCCTATTATTGTTATTACTGCTTTCATTTTGTCCTCCTTTATTTTATGTTTATTTTTATTAATGTTATTATATATATTATAGTGTTTTGTTTTTAAGTAAAGCAATATTTATATTTATATTAATTGTAGTGTATAATTATAGTAATAGGAGGTATTTATGAAATATTTGGTATGTATTAAAAGGGTGCCTAAGTTTCCTAATAAGGTTAAGATTGATCCTGAGACTAATAACTTAGATAGGTCTAGTGCTGTGTCTGTTATTAATGCTTGTGATCTCAATGCTTTGACTATGGCGCTTGATCTTAAAAAGCAAACTAGTGGTAGTGTTACTACTTTAACTATGGGATCTCCTAGTGCTGTTGAGACTGCCAAGGAATGTTTAGCTATGGGTGCTGATGAGGCTTTTGTTGTTAGTGACAATAATTTTAGGGGATCTGACACTTTGGCTACTTCTTATACTCTTGCTATGGCGGCTAAGCACATTGGTGATTTCGATGTTGTGATTACTGGCGCTCAGACTTCTGATGGTGATACTGGTCAGGTTGGTCCTGAGCTTGCTGAAAGGCTTGGTATTAATCAAGCGACTTATGCTAAAAAGATTTTATTTAAGGATGATAAGTTTCTTGTTTTAAGAAGTTTATATAATGGAACTGAAAAGGCTATTTTGAAGGCTCCTTGTCTTTTTACTATTATTAAGGATGCTAATGAGCCTGTTAAGCTTAGAAAGTCTAAGCTTGAAAAGATTAGTGATGATGATGTTAAGGTTTTATCTGCTGATGATATTTCTGCTGATGTAGAAAAGACCGGCGCTAATGGTTCTGCTACTGATGTTGTTAGTATTTTCCAAGACGAAGAGGCTGCTAAGGGCACTTTCATCGAAGGCGATCTTGATGAGCAGACTGACAAGCTTCTTGATCTTTTCAAAGAGCTTAAATTGGTTTAGGGGGTGTTTGATATGGATAAAGGAATTTTTGTTGTTGCTAGTTTGCATGACGACCAACTTGCCCCTGTTAGTGTTGAAATTTTAGGCAAGGCTAGAGAGCTTGCTGATCATTTCGAGGAAGAGCTTGTTGCTCTTTTGATTGGCGATGGGCTTGATGATGCTTCTAAAGAGGCTATTTATTATGGCGCTGATAAGGTTATTAGGGTGCAAGATAAGGAGCTTGCTTCTTATAGGACTCTTCCTTATACTAGGGTTTTGGATAAGGTTATTGATGAGTTTAATCCTTTTGCTTTATTGATTCCTGCTACTGAAAACGGACGTGATTTGGGTGGTAGGATTTGTGCTAGAAAAGAGCTTGGTCTTGTTGCTGATTGCGTTGATCTTATTCCTTGCGAGGGCGAAAGGGATATTCGTTGGATTAGACCTACTTTTAATGGTCAATTGTATTCTGATATTAGGATTTCTACTAAGCCTTTGATTGGAACTGTTAGTGAGAGGGTTTTTAAGCCTGCTAATTATAATAAGTCTAGAAAGGGCGAGATTATAGATTTTGAGGTTAAAGTTTCTCAAGATGATCTTCTTACTGAGATTGCTGGTCTTATCAAGAAGCTTGATATTGAACAGGATGTTTCTAAGGCCAAGGTTGTTGTTTCTGGTGGTCTTGGTTTGAGAGATCCTAAGAATTTGTATCTTCTTAAAGACCTTGCTAAGGAGATTGGGGCTGCTGTTTCTGGCTCTAAGCCTCTTGCTGATCAATTATGGATTCCACAGGATAGTTTTGTTGGGATGTCTGGTTTGAAGATTCAACCTAGGGTTTATATTGCGATTGGTATTTCTGGATCTGCTCAACATATTCAAGGTATGAGGGATTCTGGTACTATTATTGCTATTAACAATGATCCTGATGCAGATATTTTCAAGGTGGCTCATTATTGTATTTGTGCTGATTTATTTGAAATTGTGCCAAAGCTTACTGAGGCTATTAGGGAACTAATGAAAAATTAATTTTATTTATTTTGGGGAGCTTTTTGCTCCCTTTTTTATTATTTTTATTTTTTTGGGTATAAAGCTATTACAAGATAGTTATTGGCTAGAAGAAAAGAAAGGATGTCATTATGTTAAAGGTTGTATTTCACATAGTTGAACTTGAAAAATGGGAATCTACAATGGCAAATATTAAGGATCTTATTGATAGAGAACCTGATGCTATTGTTGAAATAATTGTTATGAGCAAGGCTGCCTCTTTATTTGGAAAATATATTGGCATGGATTTTGATGGTATATTAGGTAATCCTAATGTTAGATGGATTATTGGTAGAAGAGGTCTTGAACTAAATAAGCTTAGCGAAGATATGCTTCCTCATTTTGTTATTGTTGAAGATTCTGTTATTACTAGGATCGCTCGTTTACAAAATGAAGGTTATGCCTACATAAGATTATAGATTATAATAATTTTTTAAATTATTTATATAGCAGTAACTTTTATCTTTTTTGATAAGAGTATACCCCTTCCTTTTTAAAGGGTTTTCTCCAATATTAAATATTGTTTTTTTGATATTTTGTTATTTTATTTCCTTACTTACTACATAAATAAAATGGATTTTACTGTGTCCATTTTATTTTTTTTGCACTTTTTGTGTTTTTTTGTGTTTTATTTTTTGTTTTCAACTTTAGTTTTCATTTTGAATTTTTGTTTCTGCTTTTAAATTTATTTTCTGTTTTAGTTTTTTATTTTTGTTTCTAAATTTGTTTTTTGTTTCGGGTTTTTATATCTGTTTCTAAATGTGGTTTTTGTTTAGAGTTTTAGTTTCTGTTTCTAGAATTGGTTTTTAATTTGAAAGTTGTTTTGTGTTTCGAGTTTACTTCTTTAGATATAAATCTGTTCTTCTAACCACAACTTCAACTGTATTTCAACTTATTAACTAGGGGGAAAACGAAGGGCGTTGCGATTCGCCCTCATGTTTTCCCCCTTAACCCCCATTTATTACACCCTAACGCTTCTTGTATCTGTTTCTAAACTCTACATGAAGATTTAAATTCCTTAACTGACAACACATTACAAAAATAAAATATAGCCTAAAATCCATAACTCACTAACGTTCAAACAGATGGATTTCTTAACGGCTATATTTTATTTTTGGTTAGCTGACAACATATCTTATCGTAAATACGAAGAGATATGTTTCAACTTTGATCAAAAAGCAAAGACATCCGTTAAAAAATTTTGTGTTTGAGCTGAGCGAAATCGAAGCGAGTTCGAAATTTTTAGGATGTCTGCTTTTTGTAATGTGCTGAAATAATCAATAAACTTGAATTATTCAAGAAAGTTTAGAAACAGATGTGTAAAGCGTTAGGGATTACAGAGAGGGGTTAAGGGGAGAGATTAAAGGGCGAATCGCAACGCCCTTATCTCTCCCCTTTATAAAAAATTAGAATTAAATATTTTGTCTGGGAAATCAAATAAGGTAAATATAAAAACTTTAAAAGTATAAAATTAGAAAATTATACTAAATTTGGATTTAACAGATATGCTTATACATAAATAAATAAAAAAGAGATAAAATATCGGAACGTCCTAATTTTCCCTCCTAAATAATTCAAACGTGAAATCTATAGTAAAGCTTGGATTTGAATGATTACTTTCGATATAAAGAAATAAAATTGGGAAATTAAAT
The DNA here is from genome assembly GCF_000311865.1 of Peptoniphilus obesi ph1. Lineage (GTDB taxonomy): Bacteria > Bacillota > Clostridia > Tissierellales > Peptoniphilaceae > Peptoniphilus_E > Peptoniphilus_E obesi. The sequence continues at coordinate 98,745 of NZ_HE978583.1, forward strand.
AAATTGGCAATTGAAGAACAAATATAGGAGAAAAGAAGTAAAATTGAAATTTAAAATAAAATTTCAATTGAAAAACAAGCTTGGATCCTAAAGAAGAAAAAAATAAAGAAGAAGATCACTCTTCTTCTCTATGAAACTCTATCATATCCTCAAATATATCCCAAAGTTCATCAACGTATTCTTTATTTGTTGATGAAAAGAATATTATATTCTCTTTTACTTCCATACCTAATTTCTTGGCTATGATATTTGCTGATTTGTTGTATTTTGATTTTGATATTTTATCTGCTTTTGTTGCTATTACTATTCCTGAATATCCGATTTGTCTTATTGCTTCAAACATTTGCTTGTCTTGGTCTGTTGGCTCGTGTCTTGCATCTACTAATAGGATTACTTCTATTAGGTTTTCCCTATGGTTTAGATAGGTGTTTATGATTGATGACCAAGATCCTTTTTCTTTTTTTGATACTTTTGCATAGCCGTATCCTGGCAAGTCTACTAGTCTTAAATCATCGTTTACTCTGTAAAAGTTTATTGTTCTTGTTTTGCCTGGTGTTGATGATGTTTTTGCTAGTGATTTTCTGTTTAGCATGGCGTTTATCATTGATGATTTTCCTACGTTTGATCTGCCTACAAAGGCTATTTCAGGAAGGTCCATGTCTGGATATTGTTCTCTTAGAGCAGCAACTTTTTCAAGGTCTGCTTTTTTTATTTTCATTATTTCTCCTTCAAGGCTAATTTTATTACTTCTTTTACGTCTTTTGCATAGTGGATTTCAAGATTTTTTGTTACGTCGTCTTCTATTTCTAGGACGTCTTTTTTGTTGTCGATTGGAACTACTACTCTTTTTATGCCCATTCTTTCTGCTGCTAGTAGTTTTTCTTTTAATCCACCGATTGGCATTACTTTTCCTCTTAGGCTTATTTCACCGGTCATTGCTATGTCGTTATAGACTTTTCTTTTTGTCAGTGCTGATAGGACTGATGTTACCATGGTTACTCCGGCTGATGGCCCATCTTTTGGTACTGCTCCTTCTGGGACGTGGATGTGGATGTCTTTTTTTGTTCTAAAGTCTGGACTTACTTTGTAGTATGCTGAGTTGCTTGCTATATAGGATATGGCTGCCATGGCTGATTCTTTCATTACATTTCCTAGTTGTCCTGTCAGTGTTAGTTTTCCTGTTCCTTTCATGATTGCTGTTTCTACTTCTAGGGTTACTCCGCCTACTCTTGTCCATGCTAGTCCTGTTACTGATCCGATTTTATTTAGTTTATCGACTGTATCGAAGGAGTATTTTTCTTCGCCTAAAAATTCTGTTATGTTTCTTATTGTTAAGGAGACTGATTTTTTGTCATTTTCTATTATATCTAGGGCAGTGTGTCTTGCTGCTTTTGATATTTCTTTTTCTAGTCCTCTTACTCCTGCTTCTCTTGTGTAGTTGTCTATTATTTTTCTTAGGGCTGAGTCGCTTATTTTAAATTTGGATGGTGTTAGTCCATTTTCTTTTGTTTGTTTTGTTATCAGGTGTTTTTTTGCTATTTCAAATTTTTCTTTTGCTGTGTAGCCTGATAGTCTTATTATTTCCATCCTGTCTAGGAGTGCATCTGGGATTGTTTGTGTTGTGTTTGCTGTTGCTATGAAGAATACATTTGATAGATCAAATGGAAGTTCTAGATATCTATCTGTGAAGGTGTTGTTTTGTTCTGGGTCTAAAACTTCTAGCATTGCACTGGCTGGGTCGCCTCTGTAGTCGTTTCCAATTTTATCTATTTCATCGAATAAAAATACTGGATTGTTTTTGCCAGCTTTTTTTAGAAGGTTTATTATTCTTCCTGGCATTGCTCCTACATAGGTTCTTCTGTGGCCTCTGATTTCTGATTCGTCTGTTACTCCGCCAACGCTCATTCTTACAAATTCCTTGTTTAGTGCTTTTGCAATTGATGATGCGATTGATGTTTTTCCTACTCCTGGTGGACCTACAAAGCAAAGTATTGGTCCTTTATGGTTTCCCTCTGATAGTTTTCTTACGGCTATAAATTCTAGAATTCTTTCTTTTATTTCTTTTAGGCCGTAGTGTTCATTGTTTAATATTTCTCTTGCCTCATTTAGGTCTATATCTTCTTCGTCCATTTCTGTCCAAGGAAGGTCTAGGATCCAATCAAGGTAGTTTAATATTACTGTGTATTCTGGGGATGCTGAGTTTACTTTTTTTAGTTTGGATAGTTCTTTTTCTGCTTTTTCTTTTACGTATTCTGGCAGATTTTTTTCTTCTATTTTTATTTCATAGTTTAGAATTGTATCTTCTTCGCTATCTTCTCCGAGTTCTTTGTTGATTACTTTTATTTGTTCTTTTAGATAGTATTCTTTTTGAATTTTATTCATATTGTATTTAACTTTTGAGTCGATGTTTTTTTCTATGGATAAAAGTTCAAGTTCTCTTTTCATGATAGCGTGGAATTTTAGCATTCTATCGTAGGGATCTAGTGTTTCTAAAAGTTCTTGTGCTTCTTTTAGTTCTAAGGATATATACATGGCTGCTGTGTCGACTAGGGATGATGCTGTTGATTCATCTACTACTGATTGAAGTAGGCCTGGTACAAGTTTTGTGTCTAGGTTGCTATATTCATCTATATCTTCTTTTACTAGTCTTTTTGCTGCCAAGATTTCATTTGTAGGCTCTTCTTCTTTTTCTATAAATTCTTGGTAGTTTGCTTTTATATAGTCGCCTTCTGTTTCTATATTTTCTGCTTTTGCTCTAGTTTCTCCTTCTACTAGGACTCTAACTATTCCACCTGGTAATTTTAATATTTGTTTTATGATTGCTATTGTTCCGTATTCAAAGAGATCTTCTGCTTTTGGATTTTCTATCTCTGCATCTTTTTGTGCTATTAGAAAAACTTTTGAGTCTTTCATTTCTGCTTCTTCTATTGCTGCTATTGATTTGGATCTGCCGCAGTCGAAGTGGCTTACTGTTCTAGGAAATATTATTAGATCTCTTAGGGCAATCACTGGTATTTTTGTTTTTTCTGACATTTTATCACCTACCATTATAAACAAAGCTCATCTATTTAAGATGAGCCCTATCTTACTTATTTTTTAATATCAGTTTTGGGAGTTTGTTATCTTCAACACTTTCCCGAGTAATAATAATTTTTTCAACGTCTTCTCTTGATGGAATTTCATACATTATATCCATGATTGTGGATTCGATTATTCCTCTTAATCCTCTTGCTCCTGCCTTTTTTTCTATGGCTTTTTTTGCTATATATTCAAGAGCAGATCTGTCAAATTCAAGTTCGACATTGTCAAATTTTAATAATTCTTTGTATTGTTTAACTAAGGCATTTTTTGGCTTAGTTAAGATTTCTATCATAGCATCTTCATCGAGTTCTTCTAGGGTTACTGTTACAGGAAGTCTACCTATTAGCTCAGGTATTAAACCAAATTTTAAAAGGTCTTCTGTTTGAACCTTGGTTAGTATGTCTTTCTTTTGAGCTTTTTTATCGATGATTTCTGATCCAAATCCCATGGATGATTTTGATATTCTTGATTCGATAATTGATTCTATTCCATCAAATGATCCTCCACAGATAAATAGGATATCACTTGTATCTACCTTTAGAAATTCTTGATTTGGATGTTTTCTGCCACCTTGAGGCGGTACGTTTGCGATTGTTCCTTCTATTATTTTTAATAGCGCTTGTTGAACTCCTTCGCCACTTACATCTCTTGTTATTGATACATTTTCTGATTTCCTTGCTATTTTATCTATTTCGTCTATATAGATTATGCCTGTTTCGGCTTTTTCTATATCATAATCTGCTGCTTGTATTAGCTTTAGGATTATGTTTTCGACGTCTTCTCCTACGTATCCTGCTTCTGTAAGAGTTGTTGCATCTGCTATTGCAAATGGAACATTCAAGGTTCTTGCCAAGGTTTGTGCTAATAATGTTTTACCACTTCCTGTTGGCCCTACCATTAAAATGTTTGATTTTTGCAATTCTATATCTGTATCTCTTTTTATTTTTGATGTTATTCTTTTGTAGTGATTATACACTGCAACTGCCAAAGCTTTTTTTGCCTTTTCTTGTTGAATAACATAAGAATCTAATATGCTCTTTATTTCTGCTGGCTTTTTTAGTTCAAGTTCTAGGTCGTTTTCGCCTTCAACTTTTTCGTTGTCCATAATTTCTTGGCAAAGATCTACACATTCGTTGCATATGCAAACATTTGGCCCAGAAATTAATCTCTTAACTTGATTTTGAGTTTTGCCACAGAAGGAACATCTTAGTCCATGTTCGTTTTCTTGCATGAGTCACCTCAATCTCTACTTGTTACCACTTTATCTATTAAACCGTATTCAACAGCTTCTTCTGGATTTAGATAGTAATCCCTATCTGTATCTTTTTCTATCTTTTCTAATTTTTGTCCGGTTCTTTCTGCAAGAATATGATTTATTCTTTCTCGGATTTCAAGTATTTTTTCAGCATGAATTTGTATGTCTGAAGCTTGTCCTTGAGCTCCGCCAAGTGGTTGATGGATCAAAATGTCTGAGTTTGGTAGTGAAAATCTTTTACCCTTTGTTCCTGCAGCTAGTAGGAAGGCTCCCATTGATGCTGCAAGTCCAATACACATTGTTGATACATCACATTTTATATATTGCATGGTGTCATAGATTGCAAATCCTGCATTTACTGATCCACCTGGACTATTGATATATACTTGAATATCTTTTGTTGGGTCTTCTGCTTCTAGATAAAGAAGTTGTGCCACTATAAGATCTGCCATTGTATTTTCAATTTCGCCACTTATAAAGATGATTCTTTCTTTTAGTAGTCTTGAATAAATGTCGTAGGATCTTTCTCCCCTATTTGTTTGTTCAACAACCATTGGTACTAATGCCATGTTACCACCATTCTTTCTAAATACTCTTATTTATCTTCTTCTTTGCTTTCTTCTTTTTTGTCTTCTTCTTTTTCTTCTTTTGCTTCTACAAATTTTGCATGTTCAACTAAGAAGTCAATTGCTTTTCTGTTTCTTAAGTTTTCTTCTACGCCTTCTTTATTAGCTTCAAGCATTTGTTTTTTCATTTTTTCTTTTTGTTCAGGATCTTTTCCGAAGTATTGTTCGCACATTCTTTCTACTTCTTCTAAGATTTCTTCTTCTGTAACATCAAGACCTTCTTTATCTGCAATTGCTTCTACTGCAAGCATTGTTTTAACTTGGTCTTCAGCGTCGCCTTGTAGATTTTTTCTAAAAGCGTCCATGTCTGAACCGATCATCTTGATATAGTCTTCTAGTGCCATACCTTGTGCTCTTAGACTTTGGTCAAAGTTTTGGATTTGTAGGTCGATTTGATGGTCGATCATACCTTGTGGTACGTCTACTTCCATGCCTTCAACTACTTTGTCTAGGATATTTTTTTCTTTTTCTTGGTCTTCTCTGTATTTAAATTCTTCTTCTCTTTTCTTTCTAAGATCAGCCTTGTATTCATCAACTGTATCGAAATCAGAGATGTCTTTTATGAATTCATCATCAAGTTCTGGTAATTCATCGTAAGAGATTGAATGTAGTTTTATAGAGAATATTGCTTCTTTCCCTTGTAGTTCTTCTGCACCGTAGTCATCTGGGAAGTTTACTTTGATATCAAATTCGTCTCCTACATTGTGACCGATAATTTGTTCTTCAAATCCCGGAACAAATGTGTTTGATCCAAGTTCTATATCTTGTTTTTCGGCTGCTCCACCTTCGAATTCTTCTCCGTCGATTTTTCCAGTAAAGTCGATATTTACTTTATCTTTTTCTTGAGCTGGTCTATCATCAACGTTGATTCTTCTAGCGTTCATTTGTCTTTGGTTTTCCAAATCAGATTCAATTAATTCATCTGTTACTTCATATTTAACTTCTTCTACTTCGATGCCTTTATATTCACCAAGTTTAACTTCTGGTTTTACATCAACATGAACTTTTGCTACAACATCTTCGCCTGGTTTAGCTTCATCTATATCAACATGTGGTTGGTCAACAACTTCTAGTTCAAGTTCTTTTACTGCTTCTTCGTATTTTTCAGGTAGAATTTCGTTGATAGCATCTTCTAAAAATATGTCTTTTCCATACATATTTTCTATGATTTTTCTAGGTGCTTTTCCCTTTCTAAATCCTGGTACTTGAAAATATTGTCTATTCTTTTTAAATATTTCTGTTTCTGCATTTTTAACTTCTTCTGCTGGAAGTGTTATTTCAAAAAATACAGTGTTTTTTTCCTTTTTACTAATTTCGGTCATAATTTCCTCCATAACTCGCTTTCTAATTTATACTAACATTTTATCATATAGATATATATTAATCATTTATTTGTTCTTATTTTAAGGCTTCTAAGATTATATTCATTTCTTCTTCTGTTAGGGTTATTCCCTTTGACATTCTTTCGTGTCCTGGAGCCCATTCTCTTATGTCATATTTTGCATCTCTTCCGTTCCAAGATACAAGATTTATTTCCTTGGTCCAGCCTGATGCTTTTTCTGATAAAACAGCAATTTCTTTTACTATTTCATATTTTATATCTGCCATTATACCACCTATTTGTTTAAGTGTTCTTTTATATATTGACTTGCCTTGTCTAAGGCTTCTTGTGATGATATTTCTTCTTTATTATCTAGATCACTTCTTAGGGAGTATTCAACTATATCTTCTTCTGCTCTTCTTCCAACTGTTATTCTTACTGGAATACCGATTAGGTCTCTATCGTTAAATTTAACTCCTGGTCTATCTTTTCTATCATCTATTAAAACTTCAAAACCTTGGTCTATAAGGTCTTGGTAGATTTTTTCTCCAAGTTCAGCTTGAGATTTATCGTTTGCTTTTAATACTGTGACAATAGCGTGGTATGGTGCAACTACCATTGGCCAAGCAATTCCTTTTTCATCTAGGTATTGCTCTGCAATTGCTGATACACATCTTGTTACTCCAACTCCATATGAACCCATCCAAATTACTTGTTCTTTTCCATTTTCATCTAGGTAGTTTGCATGTAGTCCTTCAGCATATTTTGTCCCTAATTGGAAAATATTTCCAACTTCTATACCTCTTGCAAAGTGGTATAGGTCATTTGTGCCTGGAATTGTGTCTTCTTCTTTTACTAGTAGAAGATCTTCTGCTATTTCTCCGTCAAAGTCTCTTTTGTAGTTTGCATTTATATAGTGACTAGATTCTTTGTTAGCACCGATTACTAAATTTTGAAGTTTTGTTACTGATTTGTCAAGTATTATTCTTACATCTTCTAGGCCTTTTGGTCCAGTAAAGCCTGGAGCTGATCCTATAGATATAATTTCTTCATCTGACATCATTTCAATTTGATGGTCTGGTAGCATTAGGTAGGATTCAAGTTTTGCCATATTTAATTCCCTATCTCCAGGTATAAATACTACAACTTTTTCTCCATTTGCCATAAGATCAATTGCTTTTAGACATTTTGCCTTATCTTCTTCTAGATAAGTTGAAACTTCTTCTATTGTTTTGCAATTTGGTGTCTTAACTTCTTCTAGTTCTTTTTCTTCTTCTTTTTCCCCAACAGGGTAATCTACTGGTGCTTTTTCAACAGTCGCTGCATATTTACCATTTTCTGAATATGCTATTTCGCCTTCGCCCACTTCTGAAAGTGCAATAAATTCATGGCTCTTGTGTCCACCCATAGAACCATTGTCACCTTCAACAATTTTATAATCAAGTTCAAGCCTATCAAATATTTTTTCATAAGCTCTATACATTATCATGTAGGATTTTTCTAATCCTTCAGGATCTCTGTCAAATGAGTAGGCATCTTTCATTGAAAATTCCCTAGTTCTATTTATTCCAAATCTAGGTCTTTTTTCATCTCTGTATTTTGTTTGTATTTGATATAGGTTTAATGGTAATTGCTTATATGATTTTACTTCGTCTTTTATTAATGTTGTAAAATACTCTTCCGCTGTGGGTCCAAGACAAAACTCTCTATCATTTCTATCTTTGAGTTTAAACATTTCAGGTCCAAATCTTTCCCATCTGCCTGTTGCTTCCCAAATTTCTCTTGGTTGAATTGCAGACATAAGAATTTCTTGTGAACCTGCCCTATCCATCTCTTGTCTAACTATGTTTTCAATTTTTCTAACTATTCTGTATCCAAGAGGTAAATAGCTATAAATTCCACTTGCCGATTTTCTTATAAAAGCTCCTCTAACAAGAAGTGCATGAGATTGTATCTCTGCATCTTGAGGATCGTCTTTTAAAGTTGGCATGTATAATTGAGTTAGTCTCATTTTTCCCTCCATTTATTTTTTACAATTAGCAATAATATTATATATTTAAGACTTGTAGCTTTCAAGACTTTTACAATATAGTATAATATATTCTGTACTATTATAACAATAATATTAGCAAGTTCTGATAAAATATCTTAAAATTATTGAATCTTTGTGATAAAATGTTATTTCGGATATAAAAATGAAGGGAGAGTAGTATAAATGGATAACAGATCCATTGGAATTTTTGACAGTGGAGTTGGTGGAATCAGCGTTCTCAACAAACTTCTTAAGTTACTCCCACACGAAAACTACGTTTATATTGGAGATACAATAAGAATGCCCTATGGAATCAGGCCAATTGATGATATAAAAAAACACTCTAAAGAATGTATTGAATTTATTTCTCGTGAAAATTTAAAGGCAGTTGTAATTGCCTGCAATACAGTTTCTTCTTGTGCCATTGATAATCTAAGAGATTCTTATGATTTTCCTATTATAGATGTTGTAAGACCCGGTAGTCGCGATGCTGTTACTGTTACAAGAAACAATAAAATTGCTCTTGTTGCTACTGATGCAACTGTGCATAGTGGCCTTTATAATAAATTTATAAAAAAATTAAACCCTGATATAGAAGTTCAAGCAGTCGCTTGTTCCGACCTTGTTTTAAATATTGAAAACGGACATGCCTTTGATGAAGTTGGCAAGGCTGTTATAAAAAATTATTTAGATGAGTTCGGTGACTTTGATTATGATACTTTGATTTTTGGTTGTACCCACTATCCTTTAGCAAGAGCAAACTTCAAAAAAATATTTAAAGAAGAAGAAAAGGATGTATTTTTAGTAGACCCCGCTCACAATACTGCTTTAGAATTGATGGATACTTTAAAGGAAATGAATGCCTTTAATGATGAAGAAAATGAAGGTAGAGTAAAATTTTTTACAACTTCTGATCCAAAAAGGTTTGAAAAGTTAATTCATGAACATTCAATACTTGCCAAAGATAAAATAAAGGCAAGCAGGGTTTATGTTGATAATATATTCGATATTTAAGTCTTGATTAGTCAAGGCTTTTTTATTTGCCCAAATTTATTTTTATTTCAATTTTTAAATTTCTTTTATAAAAAATCTTATTTTAAATAATCATTTTTAATTTTTTTTAATTATAAGCTATAAATTATCTTAAACAACTAAATGTTTTTATTTTTTCAAAAGGCAAGATTTTAACAGCTCTTTTTTATGAAATTTCTACTTATATTTTCCATTATAATCAAAAAAGAGAAATGGTTTAAATACCACTTCTCTTTTTATTTGCCCAAATTTATATTTTATTTAGGCTGGCATCGTGCAGAGAATATCTAAAATTTGGCAAGCTTTCTCTTTTATAATTCATTTGTTTTTCTCTCCTGTTTAAAAATAAAATTTATACAAATATCTAATCCCTTATCAAAATTTATTAAGTAAATTATATAAAAAAGCTTATCTTTTTTCCATCTAGAAGCTTTTCATATTTATTAGCCTTTATAGTTCAGAATAAAAAAATTCCATAAAATCTATTTGTTTAAAATAAATTCTATGGAATCTAACAATTTATGGTGGAGATGACGGGAGTCGAACCCGTGTCCGAAAACTCTTCACAATCAGCCTCTCCGAGCGCAGACATATTTTTTAAATTCGGTTTAAATCTCGAATTGTCACGATATTTAAACTATATCATCATAAATACCCATCCTGCTATGATGACTTACAGAACTTTGTTTCCCACTAATTTGACACCTTATTATTAGCCGTGGGCCTCTAACATAAGATGAGCAGCGCTTAGGCTGCTAGAGCGTAATTTTCGTTTTCGCTTAATTTTTTTGAGACTTTTTAAGTTGCTTCTCACAACTGCTCGCTGCTGAAGGCTCCAAATCCCCGTCGAAGCCAGTTTCATCCCCACGAGTCTATTTAAACATTATATAACATTTAGTCTTTTTGGTCAAAATGACTTTTTAGATTAAATATTAAGTAAGCTATTAATCCACCCAAAAGATTTAAAATAATATCATCTATATCTACTGACCTGCCCATGAAAAATTGAAAAAATTCTATAAAAAATGAAATTAGTGTAAGTGTTATCATAAATTTTTTTAAATTTCTCAAAGGTTTATAGAGGTAAATTAGCATATAAGCTAGTGGAATAAATATTAAGATATTGCCAATTATATTAGAGAATATATGAAAAGAAGCGGAATAATTTATATAATTCTTTATGGTTCTAAAAGGAACTATATTTACTCCCCAATTGCCTTGGTGGATTCTTTCCTTAAAATCTCCTATAAAATCGAAATTGTTTGATGACAATTCTATTCCCTTATTTGATAAGTAGGCATTTGGCATAAATAATATTAGGCTGAGTGCAGAGGCGTATCCTGCAAATAGAGAATATACAAATTCTCTTTTTGAGTTTGATTTATATTTATATTCTTTAAAAAACCGAGTCCTTATTAAAGAGAAAATGATAAAGCTAAAGATAAAGACAAATATTACTCTTGGCAAAAAGAATAAAATTTGTCTCATTTGTTCAAGACTTCTTTAAAGGATTTTATATGATAATCATTTTTTGCTTTCATATCTTCCCAAGCTTTTCCTGCAGTTACATCATAGACTGCTGTCGTTTGCATGCCAGCCTCTTTTGCAGCGACTAGAGCGTAGGGTGCATCATCATAGACCATAATTTCTTGATTTTCTACGCCCATTTTTTGAGCCAAGATATCAAAAAATTCTCTCTTGGATTTTGATATTTCTATATCTTCAACAGATTGAATGTAATCAAAATATTTTTCTAGTTCCAGCCTTTTAAATACATGGGCTAAGAGATGTCTTTGAGTCGCTGTGCCGAGTGCTAGAGTATAGCCTTTTTCTATATAGTGCTTAAGTGTTTCTTCTGCAGCTTCTTTAAATTCAACTCTGTTTGAGTAAAAATCAATTATCATCTCTTGGTAGTCATTGTAGACCTCTATTGGATCTTTTTTTAAATCATAATAATCAATCAAATAATTTATGCTGGTTGCAAGATCCATCACCGTTAATTTGTGAGCAACATCTTCATCTAATTCTATATCAAATTTTCTTAAATAATTTTTAGATAAGCTTCTATACATTGTCATGGAATCGATCAGGGTTCCATCTAAATCAAATATTATTCCTTTCACCTAATACCTCATTTCTTTAAAATATTATACAAGTGCAAATTTTATAAGTCAATTTTTTAGAATTCAATTTCTATAAATTGAACTTGTATTTATAATTATATTTTGTTATAATTCTTTTAGTGTAAAAAATAAATAAAAAATTACTTGCATTTTTTAAAAAAATCTTGTATACTAGTAAAGTAGTTCGTCGGGGTGTAGCGCAGTTTGGTAGCGCACGTGGTTTGGGACCATGGGGCCGGGGGTTCAAATCCTCTCACCCCGACCATTATTTTAACCATCTTTTTAGATGGTTATTTTTTTGCCCATTTTAAAAATTCTTATCTTGAAAATTCTATTTTCTAAAAATATTTTTTTAATAAAAACTTACCCTTAGTATTGTATCAATATAAAATGTTTGGATCTAAAGTGAAGTATCCTAATTCATAGGCATCTTTTCCTTGTTTCAAACATTCTAATATTATTTCTTTTTCATATTCTTCAGATATGTCGATGTTTGGAAACATACTTCCAAATCTTTCAATGTATTTATTTTCTAAATTTTCAATTTCTTTCATTTTTATCTATCTACTTGCTAATTTCAAATATGTTTTAATTTTTTATAAATATTACTCTTCTATTATTCTTGTATAAAAAAAGTCCGCCAAGAGCGAACTTCTTATAATCTTATCTTTTTTTATTTATTCTTCCACTGGTAAAACCACAAGCATCTTAAATTTTGTTACTGCTTCTACGTGGTGGACTACTCCTTTTTTAAATACAAATTGCTTGCCTGGATAAATTTTATGTTTTACATCTTCACCTTCATTTACTGCATAGCCTTCTCCTTCTAATGGGATAATCAGGGCATCTCCTGGGGATCCATGTGGATCAAGGGCAGTATTTTCATCAAAGGATATTAAAATTAATTTTACATGGTCTGTATCTTTTAAGTATATTTCATTTACCTTATTTTCTATGTAGTCGATTTGTTCTTTTAATTCAATTACTTGTCCTTTTAATATATTTTCCATATTGACCTCCTTTGTTATCTTATTTATACCCAAATCATATTTAAGAATAGTTTGCTTTTATTGGCTAATTTTAGGCAAAAGAAAAAGCAGCTCAAAGGCTGCTCATTTTCTCTTATTAAATTGTCTAATTAATATAATTCCTTAAATACTTCGAAGAATCCTTGTGGATGATCACATGCTGGACATATTTCTGGAGCTTCTTTTCCTTCATAAATATATCCGCAGTTGTTACATTTCCAAAGTACAATATTATCTTTTTTGAATAGTTTTCCTTCTTCAAAGTTTTTAGCTAATTTTAAAAATCTTGCTTCATGGTGTTTTTCAACTGAAGCTATTTCATCAAATCCTTCTTCTTTTGCAACTTTTGCAAATTCAGGATACATACTTTCATGTTCTCCATTTTCTCCAGCAGCTGATGCTTTTAGGTTTGAAAGAGTGTCACCTAAGTGGATTGGATATGATCCATCTATTGCTAGTTCTTCTCCGTCTAAATCTTTTACTAAGAATTTATAAAGTCTCTTAGCATGAGCTAGTTCGTTTCTTGCTGTTTCTTCAAAAATATTAGCAATTTGAATGTATTTATCTGATCTAGCCTTAGCTGCATAGTAAGTGTATCTTGCATTTGCTTGCGATTCCCCTGCAAATGAAGTTAATAGGTTTACTGCTGTTTTAGTTCCCTTTAATGATCCCATTTTTATTACCCCTTTCTGGCAAATATCTCCAATATCTTTTAGGCATGTTAGCTGCCATCAATTTTTTGTTATCTCTGTTCTCTATTTTAACACAATTGTAAAATCTTATCCAAGCGTCCTCAAGAAAGTCCTCATCTTGGTCATATTCGATATTTAGATTATCAACCTTATATATCCTGCACTCTTTATTTGCATAAAAGCCAGCTTTTTTTCTGTTTTTATCATAGATTATAAATTTTTCATTCATGAGTCTTTTTGCAAAATGACCCAGTAAAATTTCTAAGATATCATTTTCTGGCTCAATTATAGCAAAGAGAATTTGATTTTCTAGTTTTTTAAACCTAAGTAGACCCTTGTATTTATGGTTTTCTGAATATACATTTTTAATCATTGCCATAAATTTTTTGCAATCTGGATTTGGACTGCTCAATACTTTAAGCCCTTTTGTAAAAACTAATTTTATGACTCTTGCTATGCTAGTTTCTGGATTTTCTTGTCTGGAGCTAAAGCATAAAAACACACTATCTGAAAATCTTCTGGATATTTTTTCTTCCATGGCAAGTTCTACTCTTTTTGCCTTGTCTAGGTCTGTTTTTGTTAATATGCAATCTTCAAAAAAATTAATCTGGTCTGTCTTTTTCTTAATTTCTATATCTTCTATTACTTTGTAAGCATCGAAGACTGTGCTTAAAAAGCCTTCATAAGTTCCATCATACAAGTATTTCATTTTCATCACCGAAAAAACTTATTTGTTGTGGCTTTTTAAATTTATCTTCTGTCATTAAGTATCTTAGAGTGTCAACGCTTGTAAATTTATCTCCCCTATAGGCTCCCATGACAGTTATAAAGTTTTTAGCTCTTTTGGTAGAAATTTTTAGTGTTTTTAAGTCGTCATATTTTAAAGCGGCGTAGGATCTTGCTTTTATAATTCTTCTTGCATAAGTCCTGCCAAAGCCTGGAATCAACAACAGTTCTTCATAGCTTGCCCTATTTATTTCTATAGGAAAAAGATTTATGTGGTTTATTGCCCAATTCATCTTAGGATCCATTTTTAAATCAAAGTTTGGTTGGTCATCATTTAGGAGTTGACCAGTTTTAAATCCATAAAATCTAAGCAGAAAGTCTGCTTGGTATATCCTATGCTCCCTAAGTAGGGGTGGATTTTTTAATTTTTGGCTAAGCTGGGCAGAATTTACTGGTATATAGGCTGAATAATAAACTCTTTTCATAGTAAAATTATCGTACAAACTTTGTGCCCTGTTCATAATTGCCAAATCATTTTCTCCACTAGCTCCGATTATCATTTGTGTGGTTTGTCCTGCTGTTACAAATTTGGGTGCTGATTTGAATTTTTTTCTTTCTTCCTTGTTTATTACAAGCTGGTCTGATACAAATTTCATGGGTTGGAAAATTTTTTGATATGACTTTTGTGGTGCCAAGGCTGTTAATGAATTTGCTGTTGGAAGCTCTATATTTATGGATAATCTATCGACAAGTTCTCCTAATTCTTTTACTAATTCAGATGAGGCTCCTGGTATTGATTTCATATGTATATAGCCGTAGAACTTTTCTTTATTTCTAAGAATTTTTGCTACTTCAATTAATTTTTCCATTGTGTAATCTGGAGATTTTATTACGCCACTTGATAGAAAAAGTCCTTCTATATAATTTCTCTTGTAAAAATTTATGGTTAAATAGGCAACTTCTTCTGGTGTAAATTCTTCTCTTTTTACATCATTTTGGGCCCTATTTATACAATAATCACAATTATATATGCACTTGTTTGTATATAGGATTTTTAAAAGTGATATACATCTTCCGTCTTCGCTCCAAGAATGACATATCCCACTCATATGACCATTTCCTATGCCGTCTTTATTTTTCCTGTTTGAGTTGCTTGATGAACAAGAGGCATCATATTTTGCAGCATCTGTTAATATGGCTAATTTGTCGATTAATTCCAATTCCATCACCTTTTATGATTATAGCAAATAAACGTATGTTTTGTAAACATACGTTTATTTGTAACCAGTCAAAGTAAGGAAATCTTTGATTATCAATATGTAATTATATTTTTTTTACTGCAGTTACCCTATTTTTATCAAATGTCAGGCTATCTGTAAGAGCTTTTACAAGTATTAGCCCTCTACCGCTCGATGATCTACTTGTAAAATCGTAATTATCAAAGTCAAAGTCTACTCCATTGCCTTCGTCTTCAATATCTATTATCACGTTTTCATCTTTTATACGAATTGATAAAGAAATGTCTTTTTTAGAATCCTTCTTATTGCCGTGGAACAAACTATTAACCATTAATTCATCTAATATTAATTTCAGATCAAACATAGTATCTTCATCGCAAATATATTTTTTTAAATCAAGTACTGCATTTTCAAGAAAACTTTTAAGCTGGTTTAAATCACTTTTAACTTTTCCTTCGTACTCAAATGTAGTAGACATATATTCACTTCCTCAATTTATAATTACCCTTTGAATTAATAGCTAAACTTTTATATAATCTAATATGACAATTAAATTTTACAATTTAGGTAAAAAATTATTAACTTAATATATGAAAGGAGTTTTTTATTAATGAAAAAATTCGAATGTACAGTTTGCGGTTATATATATGATCCTAGCGTGGGCGATGAAGACGGCGGAATTGACGCTGGAACTGCTTTTGCAGATCTTCCAGAAGATTGGGAATGTCCAGTTTGTGGAGCTAGCAAATCTGAATTTGAAGAAGTTGAAGAATAATTAAATAATTTTAAAAAGACAAGGCTATTATTTTTAGCTTTGTCTTTTTTATTTGAAAACTATTTATAAAATTTAATTTGAGTATAAAAAAGGGCTAGTTATCTAGCCCTTATATTTTAGTTTTTATACATATTTAATTCTTCTAATAATTTATCTATTTCATCTATTATTGATCCTATAAAGGCTATTGTGTCTGAAAGTGGTTTTGTGCTAGACATATCAAGTCCTGCTGCTTTTGAAAGTTCTATTGGTCCCATAGATCCACCTAGTTTTAAAACTTCTAGCCATTTATCTCTATCTGCTTCTGTGCCATTTACAAGTTTATCAGAAATCATTGTTCCAATTGTAAGGCCTGCTTGGTAGGTAAATGAGTAAAGTCCCATATAGTAGTGAGGTTGTCTCATCCAAGTTAGTTCAGAACCAGGAACAAGTTTTACTGAATCAGACCAAAATTCTTTTAGTTTATCATTAAATATTTGATTTAATTCTTCTGCTGTCAAGCTTTCTTTCTTATCAACTCTTCTATAAACTTCTCTTTGGAAAGCCGCTTCTAGGAAGTGGGTTACAAAGTTGTGGTAGTAAGTTTTGCTAATCATTGTTGTTAGTACCCAAAGTTTTTCTCTTTTAGATTTTGCATTTTTTAGTAAAAATCTTTCCATTGTTATTTCATTTGCAGTTGAAGGAGCTTCTACAAAATACATGCTCATTTCTGCGTTTAAAGCTTTTTGATTTGCATTTGATAGTATTCCTTGTCCAGCATGACCTAGTTCATGAGATAGGGTCATAACTTGGCTCATCTTATTGTTATAAGTTGTCATTATAAATGGATGAGATCCGTATGGACTTGAACAAAAGGCTCCAGTTCTCTTGCCTATGTTTTGTGCATAGTCAATCCAGTTTTCATCAAAGGCTTTTTTTATCATATCAGTATAGTCTTTTCCTAGTGGAGAAAGTCCTTTTACTATTTGGTCTCTTGCTTCTTCTATGCTGACTTCTGGTTCAAAATCTAAATCTATTCCTAGTTTTAAATCTGCATAAGTCATCTTGTCCAGTCCGTAGTGTCTTTTGATAATATTTGCATATTTTCTCATGTGTGGAGCTAGTTCTTTCATAATAAGGTCTATGTGATTTTCATATATATCAAAATCCACATCTTGCCTATCTAATAAATAGTGGAATACTGATTTATAGCCTCTTATGTCTGATATTCTTTTTTCATTTGTTATTTGATTGTTGTAGATGGAAGCTGTTGTGTTTTCATATTTTCTTAAAGTGTCGTGGTATCTTTTAAAGGCTTCTCTTCTAACTTCTGTTCTTGGGTCAAGTTCAAGATATTCTTCGAAGGTATTGTGGTTTAGGTTGATTTCTTGGCCTTGGTAGTCAAAGTTTTCAAAAGACATATCTCCGTATCTTGTATCGTTATAGTTTTGATAAGCTGCATCTAGGCTAGGAGCAAGTTTTGCAAGTAGGCTTTCTTGGCCTTGATCTAATTTGTATTTAGCTTGGTCTTTTATTCTTTTTAAAAAGTATTTATATTCTGGCCTATCTTTTGCTGCTTTTTCTAAAATTTCTGGATCTAGTTTTGAAATTTCTAGCATATAAAAAGAAAGTTCTGCCCAGATATTTGATAAAGCATTTAATAGATTAGCTTCTCTTTTTACTGGATTTTGGTCTGTTGCATCAACTTCTTTTGTTATTTCTGCAAAAGTTTGAAGGTCTCCTGAAAGATGTATTATATCAGAATAAGCATCTAGAGACGCTAATAATTCTTCTTCGTTTCCTATATTTTTATAGTTTTTTAAAAAATCATCTGCCAAATTTTTTAATCTTTCTAGATCTTTATAAAAACTAGGATCATCTGCATATAAGTCTTCTATTGCCCATTTTTCTTTTTTAGATATTTCGCTTCTTTTTTTCATAGCACTTTCCTTTCTTTTTTACTTATCAATCTTTATCTTCTAATTCTGAAAGATTTTCAGTTTTTGCAATTATAAGTAGATTATCATCTTCTTGAATTTTTTCATCAGGTCCTGGAGTAAAAATTATCTGATCATCTCTTTTAAATGCCACTACATTGACCTCATATTTATCTCTTAAGTCTAAATCTCTTAAACTTTTTCCTATCCATTTTTTTCTTGCCTTTAATTCCACTAGGGTAAATTCACTAGAAAATTTTAGCATTTCAAGTATGTTTGACCCAGAAATTATATTGGCAAGTCTGTTTCCTGTATCAAGTTCTGGATAAGTAATTTTATCTACGCCGATTTTTTCTAAAATCCTCGCATGGGTTTCACTTGTTGCCTTGGCTATAATTGTTTGGACTCCTGCATCTTTACATATTAAGCTTGCTTCTATTGAAGCTTCCAGATTGGTTCCTGTTCCTATAACTGCCACATCAAAATTTGATATTCCAAGCTCTTCCATAGCTTCCTCATCTGTCATATCTGCTTGGACAGCACTTGTAACGTTGTCTGCTATTTTTTGTACCTTATTATAGTTTATATCAACAGCCATAACTTCTACATTTTTTTCATAGAGTTTTTTTGCAACTGCAGTACCAAATCTTCCAAGACCTAGTACAATAACATTTTTCTTCATAATTCTCCTATCCTATATTAATAAAGCATTCAGGATACCTAAGCAGCCTATCTTTTGCTTTCATTCCAAAGGCATAGCCCATCGTTATTGGTCCCAGCCTACCTATATACATACAAATTGTGATTAAAATTTTTCCCAAGTTTGAAAAATCTGAAGTTATTCCCTTGCTTGTGCCTACTGTTGCAAGAGCAGAAACTGTTTCAAATAATATATCTATGGTCTTAAAGTTTTCGCTTATACTTAAAGTGAAGGTTAGTAGCATGACTATAGATATACTTATAGTAAAAATTGCCAAGGCTTTTTTTACAACTTGGTCATCAATATGTCTATCAAAAACTATTGTTTCTCTTTCTCCCTTTACTATGGATACAGTTGATAGAATTAAGACCGCAAAGGTTGTTGTCTTTATTCCACCAGCTGTTGAACCTGGAGATCCTCCTATAAACATAAGGGTCATTAAAAGAAGGGCCGTTGAATCTTTTATTTTTGAAAGATCCACAGATGAAAATCCAGATGTCCTTGCAACAACAGATTGAAAACTTGATTGAAGTATTGAACTTCCCAAACTTTGGTCCGCCAAGACTCCGCCACTTTTTTCTAATATAAAAAATCCTAAAGTTCCAAGTAGAATTAATAGGCCAGTCACTATTAAAACTATTTTTGAATGAGTTGAGATTTTTTTTAAGTCTCTTTTATAATACAGTTCACCGGTTACTATAAATCCAAGACCCCCAATAATTGTTAAAAGTTCTAGACATATATTTATTATAAAGTCATCCTTGTATAAAATTATTGAGTCGCCAAGTATATCAAATCCTGCATTACAAAAGGCTGATATTGAGTGAAAGACTGAATACCAGATTCCAGTTTTTATACCAAATTTTGGAATAAAAGATATAGACAAGATCAAGGCTCCTATTAGTTCTACACTAAAAGTAAAGATTAAAACATACCTAAAAAGTCTAATAATCCCATTCAAATTTTTTATATTAAACTGTTCTCTTAATATTTGCCTAGATTTTAAGCCAAATTTTTCTCCTAATATTAGTGGAATAAGCGATGCAAAACTCATGACTCCCAGTCCACCAATTTGAATTAGAAAAATAATTATAATTTGTCCATATAGATTCCAATGTCCAGCCGTATTTACAGTTGTGAGCCCTGTTACACATGATGCACTTGAGGCTGTGAAAAATGAATCAAATAGACTTGTTGCTTGACCACTTTTGCTGACAAATGGCAAAGACAAAAGAAGTCCTCCAAGAGTAATTAAAAGTGCAAAAGCTAAGGCCAGCACAAGTGGAGGATTTGAACTTATTTTATTGTAGATTTTATTTATTGAATTATTTTCCATTTTCTACCTATCTTATATTTTATTTTTATAATTTTTCTAGCTAGATTTTATAACCAAGACTTGTAATTGTCAAAATAAAAAGAGCATTTATATAAAATTTTATGAAATAAAAAAGACCTAAGTTTTTAAACTTAAGTCTTTCATTTTCTTATAAATTTATTCTTTCAATATTTGCTCCAAGGCTTCTAAATTTTTCTTCTATATCTTCATATCCTCTGTCGATATGATAAATATCAGAAATAATTGTTTCGCCTTCTGCAACAATTCCTGCAAGTATCAAGGCTGCTCCTGCTCTTAGATCAGTTGCCCTAACTTCTGCTCCGTGGAGCTTACTTGCCCCAAATACTGCTGCATCTCTGTCATCAATTTCTATATTTGCTCCCATTCTCTTTAGTTCATTTACATGCATAAACCTGTTTTCAAAAACAGTTTCGATTGCATGACTTTCTCCTTCAAGTTGGGTCATCAAGGCTAAGAATTGAGCTTGCATATCTGTTGGAAATCCTGGATAAGGCAGGGTTTTTATATTTATTGCCTTTTTTTCTTTACAACCAATTACCCTAATCTTATCATCGTCTTCTATAACTTTTGCACCTGATTCAATTAGTTTGGCTATTATTGGTCTCATATGAGAAGATATCACATTTTCAACTTCTATATCTCCATCGCTAATAGCTGCTGCTACCATAAAAGTTCCAGCTTCTATCCTATCAGGTATAATTTGATGAGAACAACCTCTTAGTTTTTCTACACCCTTTATTTGTATTGTTGATGTTCCAGCACCCATAACCTTTGCTCCCATTTTATTTAAAAAGTTTGCAAGGTCTACTATTTCAGGTTCCTTAGCTGCATTATCAATAATTGTTTCTCCCTTTGCAGTTGTAGCAGCCATGATTATATTTTCAGTCGCCCCAACTGATGGAAAGTCTAAATATATATTTGCTCCAACAAGTTCATCACATGAAGCTACTATGACATCCTCATTCATATCAATCTTTGCTCCAAGGGCTTCAAAGCCTTTTAGGTGAAGATCTATTGGTCTTGATCCAATATTACATCCTCCAGGAAAAGATGTGCTTGTCTCTCCCATTCTAGCTAATAATGGTCCCATAACCAAGAATGACGCTCTCATTTTGTTCATTAACTGGTAATCAGTCTCTGTATTATTTAAATTTTTTGAATTAATTTTTAAGTTATTTTTGCCTAGTTTTTCAATTTTGCAACCTAGACTTTCTAAGACTTCAATAATAATTTCAACATCTTTTAGTTCTGGTACATCTTCTAAAAATATATCTTCTGTACCCAATATAGATGCGGCCAGTATTGGAAGTGCGGCATTTTTCGCACCGCTAACCCTGACAGATCCAACAAGTGCAGGACTCTTTTTTACTATAATTTTTTCCAAAACATACCTCCGTGCGTATTAATACTAATATTATATCATATGAAACCATCTTCATATAAAGATTTACTCATTTGATTTTAATGACTCTATCATATCAATGTTTTTTAGTTTCTTATGGAATATTACCATAACTAAAAGGCTGACAACAAATGTTATAAGACCTGCTATGATAAAAGTTTCTATCCCTATTGATGGATCAAACATCATGACATTTGGTTCTACAATTTTTAAAACACTGTGGTGGAGTATTGATCCTACGAAGATCCCGATTAATATTCCCAGCAAGGTCAAAACAAAGGATTCTCTATACACATACATGGTCATTTCTTTTGGATAGAATCCGAGAACTTTTATTGTTGATAGCTCTCTTTTCCTTTCTTCAATATTTATATTAGTTAAGCTATATAAAACTACAACTGCTAGCGTGCTTGAAGCAACGATTACTATTAGCTCAATTTTTGATATCGAATACATAAATTTATTCATTATATTTTTTGCATTTTCAGTATCAAAACTTGAAAGTACCGCCTTATTTTCTGTGAACTTTGCAGCTAATTTTTGTCTGTCTGACTTATCTAAGTTTAATTTCATAAAGTCTGTATTGCTATTAAATTCATAACCAAACAATTTTTCATAATAATCTTTATTCATAAATAAATAATGACCATTACACATTTCACATATTGCTGCTATCTCAACTGTGTGGATTTTATCTTCTATGTCTATGATTTCTATGCTATCTCCAACTTTTAAATCTTTTAATTCTGCAAGTTTTGCTGTTATCACTGCTCCTCTTTTTGGAAGATCAATTTTTTCCTTGGTCTTTCTATCTCTTAAAAGGAAGTAGTCAGATAATTCTTTGTCATCTTCTGGAATTATTAAAGTTAAGTCTTGGTCTATAGCTGGAAATTTAACCTTGAAATTTTCTTGATAAAATTTTCCATAATCGATTTTTAAACTATCTACATCTTGCCTATAAGATTCATAGGCTTCTGGATCTATTTCTTGGTCATAGGATACTGCTAAATTATATTTTTGCAGGCTTTCATATTGGATAAGTTCAATTCCATTTATAGATCTCTTTAGTCCAAAGCCTAAAATTAATAGCGACATGCAGCCCATAACTCCGATAACTGTCATTATCATCCTGCCCTTGTATCTAAATAAGTTTCTAGCAGTTACCTTGTGCAAAAAGCTCATTTTATTCCATATTGGACTTATCCTTTCTAGGAAAATCCTATTTCCTGATGTCGGCGCTTTTACTCTTAATAAGTTTTGTGTCTTCTTTTAATAGTTTTTTAGCTGCGAGTAAGGCAGCAAAGGCAGTGAATAACAAGCCAACCAAGATTGATAAAATCATTCTTATTGGGAAAAATCTAATGCTTATTTGATTTTCAAGTATGGTTCCTGTGAAATATGCATTGGCTATTATATTTGGAAGTATATAAGATCCTAGAATAGAACCAATTAGACCTCCAATAACTGATGCCAAGGCTCCATAGTTAAAATATTTTCTTGCAATTTTAGAATTTTCATAGCCCAGTGCCTTGTAGGTTCCTATTGTAATTCTTTGCTCATCTACCATCCTTGTCATGCTGGTAAATGAAACTAATAATGCAATTAAAAAGAAGAAAACTGGAAATACTAAGGACAAGGAGTCGACCCTGTCTGAAAAGTCATAGTAATTATTCAGAGCAAAGTTTAAATATCTAGGACTTATCGAGTAGATAGGTTCTTTTAAAATTCTCATTATTCTTCTTGCATCATCAAGTTTTATTTTTGCATCTGAAATCTCTTGATTTGCTTCAATTGACTTATCTTGATATTCTTTTTCACCCTTGGCTAGATCCCTTTCTCCCTTGTATAGCTTGCTTTTAGCATCGTCTAGCTTTCCTCTGGCTGATTTATATTCTTTGTCAAATTCTTCTTCAGATTCTTGATAAGTTTTTAAACCAGCTTCGTATTGGTCTTTTCCACTTTCTAATTTGCCTTTGGACTCTAAATACTTGCCATAATTTTCTTGGTATTCTTTTTCGCCCTTGTCATAATCATTTCTTGCTTTTTTTAGTTTCTGATTTGCATCATCTAGCTTGATTTTAGAATCTTCTAGTTCAGCTTTTCCTTTTTCATACTTTTCTTTTGCCTGATCAATCTTTGCTTTATTTTCTCGATACTTATATTCTCCTTCTTGAGCCTTTTGTTCTGCTTCTGCTATTTGTTTCTTTCCATCTTCAAGTTGTTCTTTAGATTGGTCAAGTTTTGCTTTTCCAACTTCAAGTTCTTTTGAATTATCTCTTATCTGTCTTATTCCAGATCTTGCTTCTTTGATTTTTGATTGATAAGCATTTACTGCATCAAGGCTTCTCATGTCAGCTGGAAGTCTAGAAACTGCTTGGTCTAGGCTGGCTTTGCTAGCATTTGCTACTTGGAGTTTATTATTCAAATCTTTTATTTGTAAATCTAATTCAGATGATTTTGCTTGCATGGCAGAAATTTCTGCATTTATTCTTGCCCTATCTTCTTCTGATAGGTTTGGATCTTGAAGCTCAGTTTGCTTTAAGGCTATGGCTTGGTCCACTTGTGCCTTTGCTGCATTTAGCTGATCTATTCCAGCCTTTGCTTGTTCAATTGATGAATTTACTTCTTGGTAGGAAGATAAAAGACTTTTTGCTTGAGCAAGTTGTGAATCTAATTCGTTGATCTTATCTTCAAGTTGGTTTAAATCAGATGTTGTCATAGATAAAGACCCTGCAAGCTGGTTTATAGCTTGATTTATTTTTTCTTGTCCATCTTTTATTTTCTTATCATTTTCTTCTATTTCTTTTTGACCATCATTAATTTTTTTCTTGGACTCATCTATTTTTGCCCAGCCTTTTTCGAGTTCATCTCTTCCTTCTCTTAGCTGTTTTTCGCCCTCATCTATTTGGGTTTTTCCTGACTTTAATTCTCCAAGTCCTTGGTCATATTTACTTTTTCCTTCAAGGTATTGGTCTTGACCTTTTACTATATCTACTTTTGCTTGGTCTAGGTCGCTTCTTCCCTTTTTTAATTTTCCATCTGCGTCTGCTAATTCTTTTTCTCCGCTTTCTAAGTCAGATTTAGACTTATATAACTTATTTTTTTCCTCATCTAATTTTGACCTAGCATCAGAAGTTTTACTTTCTAGCTCACTTTCTCCACTGGCATAATCTTTTTTGGCCTTGAATAATTTATCCTTTGCTTTTTCTAAATCATCCTTACCTTTGACTAGTCTTTCTTCTGCATCATCAATCTTATCTTCTCCACTTTCGATTTCGTCTTCTATGTCTGTTTTTATGCCATAAAGTCTTTCTTTTGGTCTTTGTTTAAAGAGTATGTCTAGGTCCTCTCTCGCTTCTTCGACTTGGTCCTTATATTCTTGTGAACTAGTTTTTAACCCTTTTGTGCTTGTTAAAATTATTCTAGCTATTGTCGGATCCATATTGAAATTTTCTGCATCAATATATGCCAATCCGTCTAGACTACCTAATCCCCTTAAAGAATAACCCCTGAAATCTTTCATTATATTTTGGGCTGAATCAAAAAAGCCAACTATTTTAAATTCATAGCTATTTAATTTATCTTCTTTATCTTCATCTTCTAATGAAAATTTATTTACTTCCTTATTGAATTTTATTGTTTGACCTATCTTATATCCTTTTTCTTTTAAAACTCTATCTAGGATAATCTCGCCCGCTTTTGGCGGTCGACCCTCTCTTATGATAGGCATATTAATTTTAAAGGGCATATTAGTAAGCTTTAGCAAAAGAACATCGCCCTTTACTGATAGGTCTTGGTCATAGGCATATTCCAATTCTTCTATATTATCCAAAGATTCTATCAGTCTTATGTCCTTGTTCTCAAATTCCAAGCTGGAAGTAATCATAATATCTTCATAATTTTGCTCTTTGACTAATTTATCCAGGCTGTCTCTCATGATTGTTCCTGTTGTTATTAATCCAATAAAAATAAATACTCCCAAGGCAACGATTAGAAGAATTGATAAGAATCTAGAGTATGATTTTTTTATATCTCTAAATGTATCTTTATTT
The DNA here is from genome assembly GCF_000311865.1 of Peptoniphilus obesi ph1. Lineage (GTDB taxonomy): Bacteria > Bacillota > Clostridia > Tissierellales > Peptoniphilaceae > Peptoniphilus_E > Peptoniphilus_E obesi. The sequence goes on from NZ_HE978583.1 coordinate 124,101, forward strand.
ATTAAATTCAAAACTACCGCCTACCATTCTATATCCTCGATATTAGCAGGATTTTCATTTATTTCTATATTTCTTACCTTTGCATCTACAATTTCTATAACCTTATCTGCTGCAGGTGCTATGGCGTGGTTGTGAGTTATTATTATTACAGTTGTAGAAAATGTTTTTGTGAGTGATTTTAGTAGGGATAAAACTTGTCTTCCAGTGTTATAGTCAAGTGCTCCTGTTGGTTCGTCGCATAAAAGTATGCTTGGACTTTTCGCAATTGCTCTTGCTATTGCCACCCTTTGTTGTTCTCCTCCAGATAATTGAGAAGGAAAATTATTCATCCTATCTTTTAGTCCAACAGATTCTAAAACTTTTTTTGGATCTTTTGAATCTCTAACAATTTGGCTTGCAAGTTCTACATTTTCAAGTGCAGTTAAATTAGGTATTAAATTATAAAATTGAAATACAAAACCCATGTCATCTCTTCTATACTTAGTAAGTTCTTTAGAATCCATGTCTGAAATAATTTTATCTCCAATTTTTATTCTTCCAGAGCTGGCTGTATCCATTCCACCCATAATATTTAAAAGTGTTGACTTACCTGCTCCAGATGGTCCAACAACTAAAGCAAATTCTGCTTCTTCTATATCAAAGCTTATGTCTTCATTTGCAGTTATTATTGTTTCGCCCATTTTATAATTTTTATATAAATTTCTAACTTCAATAAATGCCATATTTTTCACCTAATTTCTTTTCTTAATTATACCATAATAGATTTTTTCAATTCATTTTTATCCCATTTGCAAGCCATTTTATTATAATTTTTTTACTTTTTTCTAATATGCTATAATATGAATATATGGAGGTAATATAATGAAAAAAATAATTAATATTGAAGGCATGTCTTGCGAAAATTGCGTAAAACATGTTACTGAATCACTTGAAAATATAAACGAATTAGATAGTGTTAAAGTTTCTTTATTAAGAAATGCTGCAAAAGTTGAATCTAAAGAAGATGTTGAAGATGAAAAACTTAAAAAAGCAATTGAAGATGCTGGCTACAAGGTAACTTCTGTTGAAAATGCGTAAAAAAAAAGGGTGAATTATCACCCTTTTTTATTTGCTTAATGAATTTTTTTTGCTTTTATAGTAAAGTATAAATAATAAATCAGCAAAGGAGAATTTTAATGAAAAAATTACTACAATATGCCCTTGCATATTTTCCACTATTTATATTATCTGCCATTGTTTATACCCTAGTAGTTTACATAAAAAATGGTCATGTTACTTATGATATTGAATACTTGGTTGGCGTTTTATCTACTATGGCTGTTGCCTATTTTTCTTTAACTCATTTGAGTAAGAAAAGACAAAGAGACGAAGCCCAAGCAAAAAAATCAAAAAAGTCTAAGAGAAAAAACTAATTAAAGTATCTTGCTTAAGAAACTTTTAGTTCTTTCATTTTGTGGGTTATTAAATATTTCATCTGGTGTGTTTGATTCTAAAACCACACCGGAATCTATAAATATTACCCTGTCAGCAACTTCTCTAGCAAAGCCCATTTCATGAGTTACTATAACCATGGTCATGCCTTCTTGTGCAAGTTGCTTGATTACATCAAGTACTTCTCCGACCATTTCCGGGTCAAGTGCTGATGTTGGTTCATCAAATAACATAACTTCAGGCTCCATAGCTAGGGCCCTAACTATAGCTATTCTTTGTTGTTGGCCACCAGATAATTTTTTAGGATATTGGTCCTTTTTATCTTCTAGTCCAACTCTTTTTAATAGGTCTATAGCTTTCTTTTCTGCCTCTTCTTTTGTCATCTTATTTGTAAGAATTGGGGCAAGTGTTATGTTTTCTAAAACAGTTTTGTGTGGGAATAGGTTGAAAGATTGGAAAACCATTCCCATTTTTTGTCTAACCTTATCTATATCTACTTTTGGATCATTTATCTTAACTCCATCAACATAAATTTCTCCACCATTTACTTCTTCAAGTAGGTTGAGACATCTTAAAAAGGTTGATTTACCAGATCCAGATGGTCCTATAACAACAAGGACTTCTCCGTCCTTTACTTCTTCATTTATCCCTTTTAAAACTTCTAATTTTCCAAAATTCTTTTTTAGATCTACAGTTTTAATCATTAGCCAAACTCCTTTCCCATACAGCCATAAGTTTTGATAAGCTTAGGGTCAATATAAGATAGCATATTGCAGCATAGACCATTGGCTTGATTGGCATATAGGTTTGTGCTTTAACAGCTGTTGCCTTATAAATAATATCTGGCACACCAACCATTATTACAATTGCAGTTTCCTTAATTAGAGCTATAAATTCATTTCCTAGTGAAGGAAGAATAATTTTTACAGCTTGTGGCAAAATTATATTTTTTAGGGTTTGAGATTTTGTTAGACCAAGCGATCTAGCTGCTTCTGTTTGTCCCTTATCAACAGAATTAATACCACCTCTAAAAATTTCTGCAATATATGCTCCGGCGTTTACGATTATAGCAATTGAACAAAGTAATATGGAACTTCTTAAAAATTCCATATCCTTTGGTATAACTGTCTTCAGTCCGAAAAAGATAATTAAAAGTTGAACCATAAGTGGTGTTCCTCTAATAGTTTCTATATAAACTCTAGATATGCCTCTTAAAACTTTTTTGTTACTAAGTCTCATAGTGGCTATTAAAAGTCCTAAAAGACTTCCAAATACTACGCCTATAAGTGATAGAAGAACTGTAATCCCTATTCCTGATAAATAAGCATAGTAGTATTTTCTAATAAAATCTAATTCATTTTGTATAAACACTATTATCTCCTATTTATCTGTTGATAGTTCAAAATATTCTTTTTCCCAAGCTTTAACTTGGTCATTTTCGTTTAATTTAGTTAATGTTTTATTAATTTGTTCTACAAGTTCTGCATTTCCTTTTTTGATTGCTATTGAATAAGCATCTTCTGGTGGAGCTTGTATATCTATAACTTTTAATTCTTTGTGCATTTCTGCAAATTTATTTGCTGGTATACCTGATAAGAAGGCTGCATCAAATGTTCCATTTTTAAGTTCCATAATAATGTTGTTATTATCTGGAAGGCCTGTTACAGTAACTCCATTCTTTTCAAAGTTTTCTTTAGCAAAAATTTCTTGAGTTGATCCAAGTTGAACACCAACAGTAATATTTTTTAAATCATCTATTGTTTTATATTTATCTGCATCTTCAGCTCTAACTAATAAAAGTTGTTCTTGTGAAGTGTATGGATCTGAAAAATCAACTGCTTCTCTTCTTTCATCTGTTGCAGCCATACCAGCTATAACAAAATCCATCTCATTTGCATTTAGGGCAGCTAATAAGCCGTCAAATTGCATATCTTTAATTTTAAGTTCTACACCTAAATCATCTGCTATTGCCTTTGCTATTTCAATATCAACACCGATGATTTCATCTTTTGAGCCATCAATATCATGCCATTCGTATGGTGGATATTCAGCTGATGTTCCCATTGTGATATATCCTTGTTTTTTAATATCTTCCAGACTTTGACCTGCTTGTGTTGTAGCTTCTTGGTCGCTAGTTGCATTTGTAGCATCAACATTTTGGTTTGCAGTTGGGTCATTTGCTTTACATCCAACAAGTAATATTCCTAACAATAAACTTAAAACTAATATTTTTTTCATAATTTTCCTCCTCAATTTTTAACTTAAACGACATCATTCTTTAGTTAAAAAAGGGCCGCACATTGAGATTTATGTGCTTTGTTAAAGCAGTCAATTTTCTTCCTCCTCTTAAATATTTTTTCCATTATACTCTTTTATTAAACAATATTCAAGATTTTTTTACATGATAATTGACTAAAGTACAATAAATTTAAAACTATATTAAATTTATTTTTATTTCTTATTTTTGTTTTTTATTTGATTTTTGTCTTATAATAAATTTTAGGTGAAACAATGATTAAAAAATTATTTATTTTAAGCTCTGCTGCTGGAAAAAAAGACTTTGATAAGTTTGAAAAAGAAATTATAGACTGCTATAAGAAAAATAATAGACTGGACGAACTTGAAATTGTTAAAACTAAAAGCAAGAAAGACTTGGAAGATTCTTGCATAAAATTTTTAAATACAGATTTTCCAAATTTTGATAAAAAAATTATCTATGCTTGTGGTGGAGATGGTAGCCTAAATGAAATTGCAAATATTATTGCTTCTTCTAAGAATAAGGCTGGACTTGGACTTATACCCATGGGAACTGCAAACGACTTTTCTAAAAATTTTGATTATTCAAATTTTTCTTTAGAAGATACTTTTGAACCTGAGCTAAGCAAGATTGATTTGATAAAAATAAACGACCGTTATTCTATAAATATCTTTTCGACTGGTTTTGATGCCAAGGTTTTAGACCAGGCTTTAAAACTCTTGGATAAATATGCAAGGCTTTCTAGCCTTGCATATGCTCTTGCTGTTTTAAAAATAATATTTAAGATAAAGGCTTCTAAATTAAAAATCTCTTTTCTTGATGAAAATGATTTAAAAATAGAAAAGGAAAATTCCTATATTTTTTGCCACTGTTTGCAACGGATCTTATTATGGGTCTGGTTTTAATCCAGCTCCTGATGCAAAAATAGATGATGGTTTTTTGAATTTGCTTTTGGTTGATGATACCAACCTATTAAATATCATTCCCTTGATAAGAAAGTATAAAAAAGGCAGCCACTTATCTAGCAAGTATGTAGATTATTATCTAGTAAAGAGTGGACAAATTTCTTCTGATGAAGAGATGCTAATTAATATTGATGGCTACATTATTAAAGACAAAAATATAAATTTTGAGATCGCAGAAGCTGCACTTGATTTTCATATAATAAAATAAGGACTCCTGAGAGTCCTTTATTTATTTAACTATAACTTTTTCGTCTATATCCATTTTTTTCTTTTCTTTTGGTTCTTCAATTATATTTCCAAAAACCATTTGAGCTTTTAAAATCCAATCTTTATCAATTCCAAATTTTTCTTTTGTTTCATCATCAATTATTGGATTGTAGTGTTGTAAATTTGCTCCAAGGCCAATATCTCTTAATCCCAACCATAGTGCCATGGTTATCAAACCAGAATTTACATCAGACCAAGGGTCTACATTTTCAGCATATTTTGGATATTTTTCTTTTAATTCTTCATTAACTTTTCCATCTTCAAAAATCAAAATACTTGCAAAAGCATTTTTAAATCCATTTATTTTCTTTTCAGTTTTTTTGAACTTTTCTTCATCGCCTACTTTTTTTCTCAAAGTTTCCATAACTATTTTTCCCCAAAGATAGTCATGATCTTCTCCAAATAAAAGCACTAGTCTTTGAGACTGTCCATTATATGAACTTGGAGTGTGGTGGGCGATTTCTTTTATATATGATGCTAATTTTTCCTTGCCTATATCAACGTTTTTATCTAAAGCATAGATAGATCTTCTTTTTTTCATCACTTCTAATAAATTTGAATTCAAAATATCACATCCTTATTTATTTTTACCCATCTTTTAAATAATTGTATCTTTATATATAATATTTGTTGGTGATAATATGAAAACAGTTTTAATAACAGGTGCAGCAAGGGGAATTGGCAAGGCCATAGCTAAAAGACTTGCTGATGAAAAAATATATAATATTGTAATAAATTACAATTCTTCTATCGATTCTGCTCTAGAACTTGAAAAAGAGCTTAAGGAAAAAAATATAAATTGTCTGGCCCTCCAAGCAGATATTTCTGATTTTAATCAAGTGAAAAAAATGTTTGATAAGATAAATGAAGTTTTTGGTGGGGTTGATATTTTAATTAATAATGCTGGGATTTCTCAGTCAAGTCAATTTCAAGACCTCTCTTATGAAGATTGGACAAAGATGTTTGATGTAAATGTGCATGGTACTTTTAATAATATAAAGTGTGCTATTGAATATATGCTGAGTGAAAAAAATGGAGTTATCTTAAATTTTTCATCCATTTGGGGTTCACATGGTGCTTCTTGTGAAGTTTCCTATGCTGCTAGCAAGGGTGCAATTGAAGCTATTACAAAATCTCTTGCTCTTGAACTTGCTCCCTCAAATATAAGAGTAAATGCAATAGCTCCAGGCACTGTCAATACTGACATGATGAAATTCTATTCAGATATCGATATTAAAGAAATCTGTAATGAGATTCCCATGATGAGAATGGCAGAGCCTGAAGAAATTGCAGAGCTTGTTTGTTTTTTAATTTCTGATAAAAATTCCTATATGACTGGACAGATTATATCTCCATCAGGTGGTATGTGCGTTTAATTGTTAAATAATTCTAAAAATACCTTGTAGACATAATAATTATCCATGTTTGATCCGAGTTCTCTAATAGAGTGCATTGCAAGCAGTGGATTTCCAATATCTACTGAATGTATTCTCAAATACTTTGAAGATATGGGTCCAATAGTGCTTCCGCCTCTTGATCCAGACTTGTTGTAAAAAGTTTGGACTGGAACTCCTGCTTTTTTGCAAAGTTCTTTAAATACTGCTGCAGAATAAGCATCTGATGAATAACTTTTATTTGCAGAATATTTAATTACTGGTCCTTGTCCCAGCTCTGGTCTGTTGCTTGGATCAGTTTTATCTTTGTAGGCAGGATGAAGAGCGTGTGCCATGTCTGCTGAGATCATAAAAGAATTATCAAGTGATCTTAAATATTCTTCTTCGCTTTTATTTAAGCCAAGTGCAATTCTTTGCATAACTTGCTCACTAGTTGGAGAATCCGCTCCTTGGTAAGACATTGATCCAACTTCTTCATTGTCTGTGCAAATATAAAGATTTACTGCTTGAGCCTTGCTATCTACTAGTGCCATCAAGCTTGTATATGCCATGCTAAGGTTGTCTTGTCTACCAACAGAAATAAATTCTTCATTTGGTCCAACCATGCTCGCTTTTTGACGATCATATAAATATAAATCATAATCAAGTATTTCTTCTTTATTTATTCCTAACTCTTCTGCTAAAAGTTCATTTAAATAATCTTCTTTTATTTCATCACTATCACTTGTTAAAATTGGAAGCAAGTGACTTTGTGGTTCATATTTAAATCCATTATTTATTTCCCTGTTCATATGGATACATAGGTTTGAGATTGTTAAAAGGTCTTTGTCTATTTTTACAAGCATAGATTTTGGTTTTAAGATATCGCCAGAACTTACTGTAACCCTGCCTGCTATGCTAAGTGGTTTATCAAGCCAAGTTGAAAAGATTGGTCCACCGTATACTTCTGTGTTTAGTCTTACAAGGCCCCCATCTTTAATTATTGGGTTAGATTTTATTTTAAAAGTTGGTGAGTCGCTGTGGGAACCAATAATCCTAAATCCGTCTTCTTCTATATTTTCACTTCCTATATTAAAAGCTATTATAGTTGATCCGTTAAATTTAAAATATCCCTTGTCAGATTTTTTTAATTTAATTTCATCACTAAGTTTGTATTCTTTAAAATTATTTTCTTTTAAGATTTTTTCAATGCTATCAACTGAATGGTAGGCAGAAACTGAATTATCTATAAAGTCTGCCAAGCCTCTTGAAATTTCTTCCTTATTCATCTATTGCCTCCTTTAGTTTTTTATATCTATCCATTACATCTTCATATTTTACATCATTTAATTCGTTCAAAGTCATTACATAATCCATAGCATCTTTTATTTTTTGGTCCTTGCTTGCTAGGTATTTTTCTTTCGCTGGACCCATCAAAGCCTTTAGTTTAGAAAAAACCTGCATAACTTGGTGTTCTTCCATAATATGGTCTATCAGATAACCTAATTGCCAAGTTTTATTGTGCTCAGTTACAACAGACTTGTGTGGGACATTTATATCTTTCTTTCTCAAATCAAGGACAAATTTTTGTAAAATTTTCCTATCAAAATCTGAAAATAAAATAAATTCAGTATCGACTTCTTGTCCCTCATACACTTGACTAGGATCAAAACTTCCTAAATCCATAAGTTCTCCTATGGTCTTTTTTAAATCCGACTCATCAAGCTCTTTAATATCTATTCCTAAATTGCTAGCTGATTTTTTTATTTCAGCAAGTCTATCATCATCTTTAAATCCGTAAAGTAAAATCTTTTTATCCATATCGTCCTCCTATTTTTAGTATATATTATTTAAATTTTTATTTGTATGCTTATATCTTATCTTAATAATCTCTTCTAGTAAAAAATACCACAAAAAAGAAGGGATAAACCCTTCTTCTACTATAAAGTCTATATTTATATATCAATCAATTAATATTTTCTTATTTAAAATATCTTTTTTTAATTTTTTTATATTGTTTTCAATTTTATATATTATACCTTCAAAAAATTCATCATCTTGTCCAGTAGGATCTTCTAAATTCCATTCTTCTTTATATTTAGCTTCTAGAAATGGACAGTAAACTTCACAACCCATAGTAATAACAATATCTATTTCTGGAAGTTTATCAATTGTTTTAGAGTTTTGACTTTCTTCCATATCTATCTTATAAATCTTTTTCATAAGCCTTACTGCATCTTGATTAATTTCTTCTTTTGCCTGAGTCCCTGCTGAATAACTATAAAAAACATTTCCAGCTAATAACTTGCCAAGAGCTTCAGCAATCTGACTTCGACAAGAATTGTGAACGCAAATAAATGCCACTTTAGGTTTTTCCATAATATTCCTCTCTTTTATAAGAATTTTTTAAACTTTAAATAAAACTCATTTTTATATCAATTATGAAATTTAATAAATTTTTATTTTTTAATCATTTTTAAAATTCTACCCTGCTTAGTTTAAATAAAGTATCTCTTTGTTTTATTTGCTATATTTACTAAGAATAGCATCAGCGGAACCTCTGTTAATACACCAACCGTACAAGCCAAGGAAGCAGCTGATCCTACTCCAAATAAGGCAACAGAAACTGCAACAGCTAACTCAAAAAAGTTTGATGCACCTATCATAGCAGCTGGAGCAGCTATTTCAAATGGAAGCTTTAATAATTTACAAGAAATATATGCAATAGTAAATATTAAAAATGTTTGCAAAATTAAAGGAACGGCAATCAAAACAATATGAATTGGACTTTTTACTATTAAGCTTGCTTGAAAACTAAATATTAATATAAGCGTTAGTAAAAGACCCAAAGTTGTAACCCCATCAAACTTATTTACAAATTCTTTTTCAAAATATTGGCTCCCCTTTTTATTTATAATATATTTTCTAGTAATTATACCTAAAATTAATGGAATCGCAACAAAAAGTAATATGCTCACAAACAAAGTTTTATAAGGCACAACAACATCTGATACCCCAAGTAAAAATTTAACTATTGGAATAAATGCTACTAATATTATCAAATCATTCGTTGCAACTTGTACAACTGTATAGGCAGGATTTCCCTTAGTAAGACTGCTCCAAACAAAAACCATAGCAGTACATGGAGCCGCCCCTAATAAAACTGCCCCTGCTAGATACTCTTTAGCTAAGACTTCTCCTATTAAATTTTTAAATATCACAAAGAAAAATATATACGATATAAAAAACATGGTAAAAGGCTTTATAAGCCAATTGACAATCCAAGTTACAAAAAGACCTTTCGGATTTTTCCCGACTCTTTTTATACTCTCAAAATCTACTTTAATCATCATCGGATAAATCATGATCCAAATTAAAATTGCAATAGGTACAGATATTCCTTCTATCTGCAGATTTGACAAAACTTCTACGGCTGATGGAAAAACTTCACCTATAAATACCCCCACAAACATACATAATAATACCCACAAACTTAAATATTTTTGAAATACATTTATATCTTTTGATTCACTTTTATTCATATCATCATCCTCTCAATGGACATATAGAACTTTATCTATATGTTGTGTAAAAATTTTATTCAATATTACAAATACAATCATCACTAGCTTCACTTATATGGCTTATAAAATAATTCAAATCTTTTAAAACTTCCTTATTTAAAGTATAGAATGTATTTTTCCCATCTCTTCTACTTTTTACTAAATCTTCCCCTTCTAATTTTTTCATATCATTTGATAAAGTTGGTTGACTTATATGAAAATATTCTAAAATCTCACATGCACATAACTCTCTGCAAGATAATAAATCTATTATTTCCAATCTCTTAGGATCACTAAGAACTTTCAATTTTTTAGAATATTTTATATATAAAGATTTATCCATATACACTTTCTCCTTTTATATAAATATTTTTCTTTGATATTATATAAAACATATTGATGTTTGTCTATATGTTTTATATAAGTGTAATAAATTTTTTGTAAAATATCTAAGTTCTTAATTATCTATAATCTTATTAGATAATTGTAAATTTATCCTTATCAATCCTAGCTATTATTGATAATATGAATTTTCATAATATTTTAAATTTTTTGTAAAGACCTAAAAAAAGAAGGGATAAACCCTTCTTTAATTTTTATCTTATTATTCAATTTCGATTTGTTTCTTTTTGTCTTGAATTTCTTTTTTAGGAACTATGATTTCTAATACACCATCATTTAAGCTTGCCTTTAATCCTTCTTCATCTATATCTTTAAAATACATGCTTCTTTGCATGTGTGAGAATTTTCTTTCCTTATGAATATAATTTTTTTCTTTATTTGATTCGTTTTTTTCTTCCTTCTTTTCAACTAGTAGAGTTAATTTTCCATCTTCTAAAGTAATTTGTATATCATCTTTTTTGAATCCTGGAAGTTCAGCTTCTACTGTGTAGGCCTTTTCATCCTCTGCTATATCCACTTTAAATGAAGCAGATTTTATAGCTTTTTCTGGTGTGAATCCATCATTAAAGAAACTGTCAATCATATTATAAAAATCTTCAAATCCATTGTCTATTAATCCTAAATCACTTCTTCTATATGGTCTAATACTCATATCAACATCTCCTTTAATTTTTTAGCACTCGATTAGCTTGACTGCTAATCTATTTATAGTATAGGTTAAAGGTCAAAGAATGTCAAGTTTTGTGTGATTAAAATTAATAAAATTTTTATATTTGAAAATTTATATTTATTCTTTGTATTTTTAGGATTGACAAGCTTTTTATTTGCATTATATTTCTAAAAGTTTAAATAAATTATCCATAAATAAAAAAAAGAGAACCAATTAAGGTCCTCTTTAGTGTTTATAAGTAATTTTATAAGTTAAATTATTTTGCTTCTTTAACTTCTTTTTCTTCAACTTTTTTGTCTTCTTTAACTTCTTTTTTGTCTTCAGCTTTTTTTTCTTCTTTTACTTCAGCTTTTTCTTCTTTTAGACCAAGTTTTTCTTCTGCTTCTTTAAGTGCTTTTAAAGCATTTTCTACTTGTTCATCTGTTGCGATTTTATCATCAACTATAGATTTTGCTGCTGCAAGAGCTTCTTCGTATTTAGCTTGATCTTCTACTTTAGCTTCTTTAAATTCTTTTGTTGCTTTAACAGTTTCTTCTTTAGCTACTTCTTTTTTTAGTGCTTCTTTTACTTCTTTATTTTCAGCAACTTTTTCAGAGCTTAGAAGAACTGTGTTAGCTTCTTCATCATAGTCTACTCCAAAATCAAGAGCTTTACCTAGATCTCTTACTCTGTAGTAGTTGTTTCCGTCAATTTTGAAAGCTTTTGCTGTTAAATCAGTTTCGCCAACTTTTACTTTATCATTTGTTAGCATTGCTTCTGATTCTGCTTTAACTTCTTTTTGGTCAGTATCAAGTACTTTGTAGTCTGCTCCTTTAGTTAGAGTTACTAGACCATCTTTATATTCTACGCCAAATTTAACTTTGCTATCTTTTAATACTGCAGCTACATCTCTTAATTTGAAATAGTTTTCGCCATCAATATTGTATCCATAGATTACAACATCTTTGTCGTCAAGTCTTACTTTTTGAGTAGTTGCTTTAACTTTTCTAACTTCTTCTTTTTTAACTTCTTCTTTTACTTCTTCTTTAACTTCTTTTGCTTCTTCTTTTACTTCTTTAATTTCTTCTTTTGCTTCTTCTTTTTTGTCTTCAATTTTTTGTTCAACTTTTACTTCTTCTTTTACTTCTTTTGCTTCTTCAGCTTTTACTGGTGTTGCTACTGATAGTAGTAAAACACTTGCTAAAGTAACTGATGTTATTTTTTTAATCATTATAATCCTCCTAAAATATATAATATAAAACTATTTTTATTATACCCGATTTTTGTCTAAAATCAATCTTTAAGCTGATAAAACGTTCTATTTGATCTTTTTAAAGCAGTTAATATCTTTAATATTCCCAAGATTACAAGTAGATAATAAGCAAGTTTTATAGCCTTAAAAGTAATGACATTTTTAGCTAAATTCATAAATATTAATATGGCTATTGTATTGCTTGCTATGTTTACCATTGTTACATATCTTCCATAGCTTCCTTCTGAAAAATAAGAAAAATCTCTAAAAACTAGAAAAAAGAAAGCAAGTTCTAATAAAAATATATAATTTTTTAAGTCCAAATCATATTCCATAAAAGCCGATATAAATATGATAAATGAATATACAAAACAAATTATAAATCTTGAATTTTTTATCCTGTATGTATTTTTATAATTATAGAGTTCTTTTATAGAAAAAGCTTTTAATAGCGAGGTTAGTATTTTTGTGTTTTTGACCCTTTCTGAAATCCAGGCACTTATTACAGAGGAAAGAAATATTGTTAAAATCAAACTTTTAGACACTTCAAAAAAATATAATAATTTTTCATCTGCTATATTTTTTATAAAGAAACTAATAACTATACTTATAATAAAAGAAAGGAAAAAAGTTTTTAACAATTTATTTAAAATCACATAATTTTTCCCTGTAATTAATATATCTTTATTATCTCTATAAGAACTTGCAAGTGAATAGGGGCTGCCCAAATCTTGTAAATAATTTTCTAATTTTTCTTTTGAATAGTCTTTTCCTATATTTTCTTCTAATATATATATGAAATCATCTCTTGCTTGCAATGAATTTTCATAGGTCATGTATTTGGTCATCTCTCTTAAGTATATTTCCAGGACCTCTTCCTTGTTTATCATACTATCACCTTAATTTATTATATCATTTTTGATAATAATTCTATAATTTTTAATTTCTGATATATTTTCATAAATTTGGGTAATAAATAATAAGAACTTGTTTAATGAATAAATATTTATATTGAATATATTTCTTGATTTGCTAATTTATTAAAAGTTTGCCATTGTTTTTATTAGATTAGCGGGTTAAATGCTCGGCATATAGAAATATATTTAATAGATACTTTATTAAATTTTATATTATTCCAACCTAAAAAAAGCATCTCTTGCGAGATGCTTTTTTGCTATTCTAATCTAATACATAAACTTTTACGTTTCTTCTACCAAATTTTAATGCTTGTGAATTTGTACTATAGAATAAATCTATTCTGTTTCCTTTTATTGCTCCACCTGTGTCTTCTGCAGTTGCATATCCATAGGTTGGAAATCCATCCATAGATTCAATGTAAAGTTTTGATCCTAGTGGTATAACTTTTGGATCTACTGCAACAGCTCCTACTCTTGCTCTTGTTCCCATTGCTGTTTTTGATCCAGCTGATGGGTCATAAGCAGTAGCTTGCATTACTATAACTTTTTTTACCTTTTTACCGTTTAAGCCTTCTACTTCTTTTGTTCCCTTATGTACAATTTCTTTTACAGGTTCTTTTACAACTTCTGTATCTAAATTTTCAATAGAAACTAATTTGTCATTTACAAATATATTTTGCATAGTGTGGATTTGTTCTCCTTTTACACCAACTTGTACAACTTTTGTTTCTCCTTGATACATTTCATCGTTTTCTATAACTTCTGATTCATAAGGAATTTCTTCTGTTTTACTAAATTGTTTTTTATCTACTCTTTCAATTCCAACAATTCCCTTGTCTACAATTTCATTTGCAGGTTTTGTTGTAACTACATCATGTTCATCAAGCTCTATGCCTAATTCTTCCATAAGATCGTCTATAGTTTCAGATAAAACTTTTTTCTTTTCTTCATTATCGCCAATCTTTAATGTAATAGTTTTATATTTTGCAATTTTTATATCCATTCCATCAGTTATTTCTGTATCTTTTGTAGGAAAAACTGCTTCATCTTTTGATAATTCTATATCTTCTGATATTAAAAAATCTTCAACGGTATTAGCATAAGTTGAAATCACTTCTTCTTCACCGTCTACAATTAAATTTACATCTTTAGCAAGTACTGTTGAGAAACCCATGATTAGAGCTGAAACAGCAAATATCGCAAGTATCCCGATAATTAGTAATTTTTTTCTGAACGAATTTGTCGTCTCCATCTTAAATAATAACCTCCTAAAATTTAAAAAATTACAATTTTGTTATTTTTGTAACTTTTTTGTAACTAATTTAAATCACTTGCTTAGTATAAAGGTTATTCATTATATTGTCAAATTTTTTGTAATTATTTTGTAACTAATTCTCTATAGCTTGATATTACTAGCTTCTAGACTTTTATATGTTTTCATGTAACCTTTGCTTAATCTTGTCAAAAAAACAAATGGCTATTTCAAGCCATTTATCTTTTAAGGTTACAAGTATATTACAAATTATTTACAATTCTTTTTACTAAATTATTTGTCATTTTCGCTGTAAATCCCCAAATTACTCTATCTTTATATAAATAAAACATGACTTTATCTTTACTTTGTTTAAATTTATAATTTTTGCCATTCTCTATTAAATCATAAGGAAAATCTGTATCCCTATTTGCATCAAATTTAACTGTATAGATTTGTGGCTCATGGTCTATAAAATAGTCAAAAGGTACAGTAAAAATATGGTCTACTTCTGCCTTGTTGGGCTTTATATTTTCTACATCTTCTTTTATAAATCCAATATTTGTATGAATTATAGATCCATAAGGACTTACTAGATAATCGAAGGCTGTAATTATTTCAATTTGCTTGTCTGAAAGATTTAATTCTTCTTTTGTTTCTCTTACTGCTGCTAAAAGCGGTCCTTCATTTTCTTCTACTTTTCCCCCTGGATAACATATATCTCCAGGCTGAGATCTTAAATCTTTTGATCTTACTTCAAAAAGTAGGTGTAGGTCACCATCAACTTCTATAAACGGTATGAAAATTGAATATTTTCTATTTATGCCTATTGCTTTTGGCTTTAAGCCTTTTGAAATTTTTACAATATCATCTATCTTCAAATTATCAACCTCTTAATACATCATCTATAAATTTTTCTATAATATTCTTGTTTTTATTGTCTAGCATATTTTTTCTTTTTTTTATTTCTTCTAGTAATTCTTCTGCTTGATAAATTTTTAAGTAGTCAATATCTAATTTTTCCGCAACTTTTTCTAATATTATTGTCAAAAGTTTGACATAACTATAATCATCTGCTAAGCCATAACTTTCTGCAAATTCTGGCAAGACTTCTTCAAAATATCTTCTATATTTAGATATGTTTTTAAATTTTTCTTCATTAATATAACTATTAAATACATCATCCAAAAGTACATTTATTATTTTAAATGCCCTATCTTCATCAAAAGGCTCTATATAATATTTTTGGCCTAGAAGTCCCTTAATCTTTTTGTAAGTGTCAAAATAACCTATTCTCATCAGTTTCTCAGCCTTGATTGGGTCAAAGTTCATGGCAGATGTATAAGTTTTTCTTGGCTCAATAACTATGGCATTTTTAGGTATATAAATATTTTTTACTTTGCTCGGGTGAGTTCTTATTATTACTGGTGTCTGCCCTAACCTTTCCACCATATTATATGGAAGATTATTGTAAAATCCTCCATCTAGATAGTATTTACCATCCAGACTTTCTAGTTTAAAAATCGGATAGTAGCAAGATGCTATTATATAATTGTGAAGTTTTCCTTTTGCTATATCTTTTATATATAGCTCTTCTCCTCTTTTATCTGTCAAATTAAAGGTAACAAGTCCAAAATTCATATCAGATTTTCTAACTTTTTCTTCATCTATGTTAGATAAAACTAAGTTTCTAAGCGGTTCTACATCTATCGTAGCTCCATCGATCTTTTCTTTTGCTTTTCTTTTTAGAATATCGAAGATATTTTCATCTTGGATTTTGTTGTTATTTAATATTTCCTTAACTTTATTTCTCTTATCTTGGTCCATAAAAGAATCCATGTTGGAATTTCGCCATAACTCTGCACACTTTTCTGGCTCATTCATCACTATCATAGCAGCATTTATTGATCCAATTGATGTTCCAACAGCAGATTTAAATTCAAAACCAAGTTCTTTTAAAGCAAAATAGGAGCCTATTTGGTAGGCTCCTTTTGCTCCCCCGCCTTCTAAAACGAGTCCGTAATTATTTTTCAAGCTGGCTTGTGCAGTTTGGACATCTACTTGCATCTATTGCAATTTCAGTCTTACAGAACGGGCATGTCTTTGTAGTTGCTGCTGCCTCTTCTTCTTTTTTGGCAAATTTATCTTTCATTGCATTTATTTGTTTTATAACTGAAAATATTACAAGTGCTATAATTAAAAAGTTTACTATGTTATTAATAAATACACCTATACCAATTGCTGCCCCTGCTTCTTTGGCTTGAGCATAAGTTTGATAATTTGCTCCATCTAGGGCAATAAAGATATTTGAAAAATCAATATTTCCTAAAAGCATTCCTATAGCTGGCATAATAACATCATCTACAAGTGAAGATACGATTTTACCAAATGCTCCACCTATGATAACCCCTATTGCCATGTCCATAACATTTCCGCGAGAAATAAATTCTTTAAATTCTCCAATAAATTTTTTCATTTTACACCTCACTTATTTGTTTTATTTCTATTTTATTCCTTTTTAAAAGCTCAAGAGCATAATCGTCCACCCTATAAGCTTCCTTGTATATTATAGCCTTAATTCCTGCCTGAATCAAAGCCTTAGTACAATTTAAACAAGGAAAATGTGTAACATAGCATTTTGCTGACTTTACAGAAATTCCCTCTTTTGCACAATATAAAAGAGCATTCATTTCAGCATGAATTGTCGCTATACAATGCCCATCTCTCATTGTATGTCCAACTTCATCACAATGTTTATTTCCCGTTATAGATCCATTATAACCAGTTGATATTATTCTATTGTCCTCATTTACAAGCACGCATCCAACAAATGCCCTATCACAAGTCGACCTTGTCGCCACCATTTCAGTTATTTCTAAAAAATACTCATCCCAAGATTTTCTCACTTATTTCGCTTCCTTTGCTAATTTATCCACCAGCTCATTGTATTTTACTCCACTATGAGCTTTTACCTTTATAAAAACCACATCTAACTTATCTTTAATAGAAGAATAATAAGCAGCATACTCTTTTGTGCCCTTTTTATTTGCCTTCCAATTGCCCTTTGCCCAATTTTCTATGCCAGTATAGTCATAGTGGATGTAAAGCTTTGTTTTCCCAAGTTCTATGGCTCTTTGCATAGCATATTGGCTGCCCTTAATTTCTCCTGCAACATTTCTCATCTCAGCATCTTCCTTCCAAAATCTTTTTGATGCTGTTTCATAAATTTTATCATTATCAAATAAAAGAGTTCCATATGAAAATGACTTGTCTTTTTTATCATAAGACCCATCAACATAGGCTATGATTTCATTTTCTTTTAACTCTATCTCATCTTCCTTTATTTCTAAAATTTCTTCTTGGTCATTTATAAAATTAAGAGCCTCATCTTTATTTTTAAATTTTTTATAGATGGCACCACTATAGCCCATGACCATCTTTTTGCATTCATCCCAGCTTTCATATATGCCCGGCTCGCGACCCTTTTTTACTGCATAATACATTTTATCACCTAGAAGAATTTTACAATAAATCTTGATCTTAAACAAGAAAAGCAAATTTTACCTAATATATGATATAATTTAAATAAGTAATTAGATAATTAATGGAGGTATTATGGATAGTAAAAAAATAGAAAGAATAAAAAATGGTAAGGGATTTATTGCTGCTCTAGATCAAAGTGGTGGATCAACTCCTAAGGCTTTAAGACTTTATGGAATCGATGAAGACCAATATAAAAACGAAGAAGAGATGTTTGACCTAGTTCATAAGATGAGATCTAGAATAATAAAATCTCCTGCTTTTACATCAGATAGAATACTTGCAGCTATATTATTTAAAGTTACAATGAACTCAAAAATCGACGGCATGTACACAGGCGATTATCTTTGGGAAAAGAAGCAAATACTACCAATCTTAAAAATTGACGAAGGTCTTGATGTAGAAAAAGATGGCGTTCAACTTATGAAACCAATGAAACACCTAGACGAACTTCTTGAAAATGCTAAAGAAAGAAATATCTTTGGCACAAAGATGAGATCAGTTATAAAAGAACTTAACGAAGAAAGCATAAAAAAAGTTGTTGACCAACAATTTGAACTTGCTAAAAAAATATCTAATGCTGGATTTGTTCCAATAATTGAACCTGAAGTTGATATTCATGCTAAGGATAAAGAAGAAATAGAAGAACTTTTAAAAGAAGAACTTGTAAAACACCTAAAAGAATTAGATAAAGATGTTTTAGTAATCTTTAAATTGACCCTTCCTAGCAAGGCTAACCTATACGAAGAACTTTACGACTTCGACCAAACTCTAAGAGTTGTTGCCCTATCAGGTGGATATTCTAGAGAAGAATCAAACAAACTTCTAAAAGCAAACAAAAGCACAATCGCTTCATTCTCAAGAGCCCTTACAGAAGGCCTAAAAGCAGATCAAAGCGATGATGAATTTAATAAAAAACTAGACTCCTCTATAGAAGAAATCTATAAGGCATCTGTTGAAAAATAATTTTTAAGCATTAGATTGATTTCTAATGCTTTTTTTATGATAAAAAGGAGATGAATAATGGAAAATATAAAAGATCAATTAATAAATTATAGAAGAAAACTTCATCAAATACCAGAAGCTGGCTACCTTGAAATGCTAACAACAATACAATTAATTAAAGAAATAAAAAAGCTTGGATTTACTGATATTAGATACGGAAAAGAAATCCATAAAGATAGGATAGGTCTACCTAATGATGAAAAAATAAAAGCTCACGCTGAGATGATAGAAGACCAAGAAGACTTTGATCTATCTGAAATAAAAGAAGGCTACACTGGACTAATAGTAGACTACGATACCAAAAAACCTGGCCCAAAAATTGCCTTTAGATTTGAAATAGATGGACTCTTAATAGAAGAAACCGAAGATTCTTCTCATATACCAAACAAAGAAAACTTTAAATCTAAATTTAAAGAAACCATGCACGCTTGCGGACACGACGGCCACATGGCAATAGGACTTGGCCTTGCTAAATATATAATTCAAAATAAGGATCTTTCTGGCTCTTACAGGATAATCTTTCAACCAGCAGAAGAAGGAGTACATGGAGCAAAATCACTTTTAGAAGCAGGTGCAGTTGACGGCGTAGACTATTTATTTGGACTTCATATTGGAATGAGAACTCCAACAGGAACAATCGGCGTGGGAACTAGAAAATTTTTAGCAACCAAAAAATTTGATATAGACTTAAAAGGAAAAGCATCACACGCAGGAATATTCCCAGAAAGAGGCAAGAACGCCCTTTTAGGAGCAGCTAGCCTTAGCTTAATCTTACACAGCGAACTTCAAAACTCAAAAGGCATGACAAGATTAAATGTGGGACTTTTAAACACTGGCAGTGAAAGAAATATAGTTCCAGGCTTTGCCCATCTTGAACTTGAAATCAGAGGCGAAAACGACGATATAGTAAAAGAATTAGAAAAGAAAGTTAGAAATTCAACTAAGGGCATCAGCCTTGCTTATGACCTTGAATACGACATCAAACTTATGGGATCTTCAATCACTTTTGATACAAAAAATGAAGATTTTAGAGATAGTTTAAATAAGTATTTAGAAAAAGATTTTAATACTAAAATTGCTCCAGCAATGAATGCATCAGAAGATATTTGCTATCTACTTGCTGCAGTAGAAGAAAATGGTGGCAAGGCACTACACTTTATCTTGGGATCAGACACAGCCGCATCTCACCATAATAACGCTTTTGATATCGACGAAAACAGCTTGTATATAGGTTATCAAATGTTTGTCGAAACAATAGACTTTATTTTAAAAGAAGAAAATAAATAGATCACATAAATAATCCTATTAAAAACTTAAAACAAAAATAAAAATAAAAAGACTAGTTTAATAAAATAACTAGTCTTTTTTACATATCAAATTATAAAATAAATAAATTTTTAATGATTAAACTTAGTAAACTAGAACTAATCACAATTAGAACATAAAATTTTACAGCTATATTTAATAATTTAATTTATATTATTACTTAATTGATTCAATATTTATTTCAAATATTAAAAAACTACGTAAAATTTATGAAAATAAAAATCTATAATTGGTAATTTAATTACAAATAAATTTAAATTAATAAGCATTTAAGGTATCTGAAGATTTAAAAATATTTTTAAACTAAACTAGCAAAATTTATAAAGAGTAAGAATTGATTTTTATAAAAATTTCTTTAAATAATTATTTCAAAACTATTTAATTTTATGTTTTGCATATGCTTTTCTTTTTAAGTATTAATTTTTTCCTACCAATATAATTTTTTTGCAATAAAAAAGAAGACCC
>NZ_HE978584.1:0-1651 GCF_000311865.1 Peptoniphilus obesi ph1
AAACTTGATAATTAAATAATGTGAAGAACACAAGCAAAGCAAGCTTAGCGGAAAGTCAAAAAAATGATGAAGCTAAGGACAAACAATTATAATCGAGAGTTTGATCCTGGCTCAGGACGAACGCTGGCGGCGTGCCTAACACATGCAAGTCGAGCGATGAAACCTTAACAGACTCCTTCGGGATGAAGATTAGGTGGATTAGCGGCGGACGGGTGAGTAACACGTGAGTAACCTGCCTTTGACACAGGGATAGCCATGGGAAACCGTGATTAATACCAGATGAAATCTAAACTACACATGTAGCAAAGATCAAAGCGACCAAGCGGTCAAAGATGGACTCGCGCCTGATTAGCTAGTTGGTGAGATAAAAGCTCACCAAGGCAACGATCAGTAGCCGGCCTGAGAGGGTGACCGGCCACATTGGAACTGAGACACGGTCCAAACTCCTACGGGAGGCAGCAGTGGGGAATATTGCACAATGGGGGGAACCCTGATGCAGCGACGCCGCGTGAGCGAAGAAGGGATTCGTTTCGTAAAGCTCTGTCCTATGGGAAGATAATGACGGTACCATAGAAGAAAGCCCCGGCTAACTACGTGCCAGCAGCCGCGGTAATACGTAGGGGGCGAGCGTTGTCCGGAATCACTGGGCGTAAAGGGTTCGCAGGCGGATAAACAAGTCAAGAGTAAAAGGCATGGGCTTAACCCATGTAAGCTATTGAAACTGTATATCTTGAGATGTGGAGAGGTAAGTGGAATTACTAGTGTAGCGGTGAAATGCGTAGATATTAGTAGGAATACCAGTAGCGAAGGCGACTTACTGGACACAAACTGACGCTGAGGAACGAAAGCGTGGGTAGCAAACAGGATTAGATACCCTGGTAGTCCACGCTGTAAACGATGAGTGCTAGGTGTCGGCAAAAGTCGGTGCCGCAGTAAACGCAATAAGCACTCCGCCTGGGGAGTACGTGCGCAAGCATGAAACTCAAAGGAATTGACGGGGACCCGCACAAGCAGCGGAGCATGTGGTTTAATTCGAAGCAACGCGAAGAACCTTACCAGGGCTTGACATATAGGTGAAAAGCTTAGAGATAAGTAATACCCTTCGGGGACAGCTATACAGGTGGTGCATGGTTGTCGTCAGCTCGTGTCGTGAGATGTTGGGTTAAGTCCCGCAACGAGCGCAACCCTTACCTTTAGTTACCAGCAAGTAAAGTTGGGGACTCTAGAGGGACTGCCGATGATAAATCGGAGGAAGGTGGGGATGACGTCAAATCATCATGCCCTATATGCCCTGGGCAACACACGTGCTACAATGGTCGGAACAAAGGGAAGCGAAGTCGTGAGGCGAAGCAAAAGCCCATAAAACCGATCTCAGTTCGGATTGTTCTCTGCAACTCGAGAACATGAAGTCGGAGTTGCTAGTAATCGCAGATCAGAATGCTGCGGTGAATGCGTTCCCGGGTCTTGTACACACCGCCCGTCACACCATGGGAGTTATCAATACCCGAAGCCTGTGAGCTAACAATAAGAAGCAGCAGTCGAAGGTAGGGAGAATGACTGGGGTGAAGTCGTAACAAGGTAGCCGTATCGGAAGGTGCGGCTGGATCACCTCCTTTCTAAGGATAATGAGCTTTCACTGCGACTGGATTTC
>NZ_HE978584.1:2657-3910 GCF_000311865.1 Peptoniphilus obesi ph1
CAAAAGAAATAAAAGACAATTCACTGGAAAAACAAAGGTCAAGAAAAAAAGAGCATTAGGCGGATGCCTAGGCACCAAGAGGCGAAGAAGGACGTGACAAGCTGCGAAAAGCTGTGGGTAGGAGCAAATATCCATCAAACCACAGATCTCCGAATGGGGCAACCCACCATTTAAATGGTATCTTTAGCCCAACACATAAGCTAAAGAAGCAAACCGGGTGAACTGAAACATCTAAGTAACCCGAGGAAAAGAAAGAAAACTCGATATCCCAAGTAGCGGCGAGCGAACGGGACAGACGCCCAACCATGCGAAAAGAGAAAATAGCTAGACAAACCATCTGGGAAGGTGGACCAAAGAAGGTAACAGTCCTGTAGTCGAAAGCGAAAATATCCGGCATAAAAGAGTACCACGAGACACGAGAAATCTTGTGGGAATACAGGGGGACCACCCCCTAAGGCAAAACACTACTTGGTGACCGATAGCGAACAAGTACCGTGAGGGAAAGGTGAAAAGAACCCCGGGAGGGGAGTGAAAAAGAATCTGAAACCTAATGTTTACAAGCAGCGAAAAAGGGAGCAATTCCTTGATCGTGTACTTTTTGTAGAACGGGCCAGCGAGTTATGATGACAAGCAAGATTAAAGTGTAGAGCACTGAAGTCGCAGCGAAAGCGAGTCTAAAGAGGGCGAAAGTTAGTTATCATAGACCCGAAACCGTGTGATCTATCCATGGGCAGAGTGAAGTTGAAGTAAAATTCAATGGAGGCTCGAACCGGGTAACGTTTAAAAGTTATCGGATGACCTGTGGATAGGGGTGAAAAGCCAAACGAACACGGAGATAGCTGGTTCTCCTCGAAATAGCTTTAGGGCTAGCCTTTAGTGAACAATGATGAGGGGGTAGAGCACTGAATAGTTGAGGGGGCGATACGCTTACCAAAACCTATCAAACTCCAAATACCAAATCAAGCACTAAGGAGTCAGACAATGTGGGATGAGCTTCATTGTCGAAAGGGAAAGAGCCCAGACCACCAGCTAAGGTCCCAAAATAATAGTTAAGTGGGAAAGGATGTGGAATTACTTAGACAACCAGGATGTTGGCTTAGAAGCAGCCATACATTTAAAGAGTGCGTAATAGCTCACTGGTCAAGTGATTCTGCGCCGAAGATAACCGGGGCTAAACTATATACCGAAGCTGTGGATCAGAAATGATGGTAGAGGAGCAATGTATTAAGAGACGAAGCATAAGGCGCAAGCCG